>CAZTOG010000001.1:0-65016 GCA_964615135.1 uncultured Balneolaceae bacterium
AATCCAGCCCGGGGAGCACGATAAAGCCTTACCATTTTTTGGTGAGGCTTTTTTTTATAGGTAAGGTTTTTTAAAACCTATGTTATCATTTTGTTATTATTTAAAATAAACAATCGGCTGTTATCCGCCGTTTGGTTGATAGTCTCTGTGACTACGGTTGTTGGATGCCAACCGGTATCCTTTTTTGTAGCGAATGTGCGAAGTTTAGATTTATTATTTGAATGTAGCGGTTCTAATCATTCATATTTTTAAAGAATATTCCAAAATCCACACTTAAAGAGGCTTTGCACTGATATGCAGAGCCTTTTTTTGTGGTTCTCATCCATTCGTTACCCATTAGTTTGAGCAGAGATATGGGTAAGAAATAAGTTTAATTCTCGGTTTTAAAACTCGTGCGAGACCACCCTGCCCGCGAGCGGGCACCCCTCTACCGGAAGGGAATTAATCCAGTGCTGAATAGTTATTTAAGTGATTTTTTAATAAATAGTTGTTCTAATATTTATTTACAATAATACTGTAAATCTTTTTCAGGAATAAGAAAATAATTCCCCCCAATGGAGGGGCAGGTTTTGTGCCCAGCGCATAAACCGGGGTGGTCCCGAGGTACATTATAAAACGCATACTTCTATCAAAAACCCGGATGTTTATACCACTCCAGACCCTCGCATTTGCTGAGGATAACTTTATTTTAAAAAAAAGACTATAAAATAAGTAATAACAAATAAATAATGCTCATTAACCTAATCCGAAATCCCTCAATCTCTAGTCCCTAATAACAAGTCAACTAATCTACTAATCAACTAATCCCTAATCAACTAAACCCCTATCCAACCATATCCTAAAATAAATTAATCCATACTATTGATATATAACAAATATTTAACCACATTTAAGATAGTGCACACTTAAATGTATTATCAAGGGGTAGGGGTGCAGCATATCCCATTGTAAATATTGAGTGTGTCCAAGCTCTTAACACTAATATAAAACTATTGGTTTGATTATGAAAAAAGCGATACTACCAATGCTTGGCTCAACTATAATGATGCTTGTAATATTCTCCGGTACGGCATGGGCACAAAATAATTTCTATTTGGCCGATAACGGCGTAACCGTAAAATGCGAAAATGCCACTCCAGGCTCTAGCGGTGTAGTTAATATTAATGGAGTTGACAAGACCTTTATCGCGGTTGCCGATCTACGAGCATTATTTACCATGATAAACAGGGAGAAAGCAGCATACAAAGCGTGTACTTCGCATATTACAGTGATGTCAAATCTTTACGATATGCCAATACTCATGGATTATGAATGGAATAAAATTAGTCACTGGGACGTAAGTAATGTCACCATTATGACTAACACATTTTATGAAACAAATGTATATGAAGATCTCAGCTACTGGGATGTAAGCAATGTTACGGATATGCGCAGTATGTTTGAAGGGGCTGGAGTATTCAATAGTGATATAAGCAGATGGGATGTAAGAAATGTTACTGATATGAGTTATATGTTCTCGGAAGCCAGAGCATTTAACCAAGATATTAGTGATTGGGAGGTAGATAATGTTACTAATATGTATGCTATGTTTTATAATGCGGTTTCCTTCAGCCAGGATTTAAGTTACTGGTGTGTTAAAAATATAGCACCTATAGCTGATTTTAATTATGGTACTGCAATGACCAGTGCTGATTTACCTGTTTGGGGCACCTGTCCTGAGCGAAGGCTTCGCCTGGCCGACAATAGGGTTACCATAACTTATCTGGGCGGAACCGCAGAAGGGCAAAGACTTAAACTATTTGGAGATTATTATACCATAGTTAACAATGAAATATTCCAAGATAGCCTGGCAGCGGGTGCCGATCTCTCTTTATTGGTTACTTCGTTTGTTACCGATATGAGCGGTTTGTTCAAGGATTTACCTGAATTTAACGAAGATATAAGCAGCTGGGATACACGCAGGGTTACCGATATGGGCGAAATGTTTTCCGGAGCCTCTTCCTTTAACCGGGATATAGGATATTGGGATGTGGGTAAAGTAGAAGATATGAACAATATGTTTAAATCTGCTACTGCCTTCAATCAAGATATCGGCAATTGGGATACGGGCAATGTTACCAATATGTTCGGCATGTTCTGGGATGCCACTTCTTTCAATCAGTTTATTGGCGACTGGGACGTGGGCAAGGTAACCTCCATGTCGTCCATGTTCCGGAACGCCCCCTTGTTTAACCATGACGTGGGCGATTGGGATGTAGGCAACGTTAGCTCTATGTTTCAAATGTTTGACGGGACGGAAATATATTATCATGATTTAAGCGGTTGGTGCGTTGAAAATATTGGCAGCGAGCCTGCCTCTTTTATGACCGGTGGCCCTTTGACCGAGCCCGGGAACGACATTTTTACGCCGATATGGGGCACTTGCCCACCACCCAAATTTAAAATTGCCGATAATGGTGTTACTGTAATTTATACCGGACAATTTTTAGGCAAGAAATTTAAACTGAACGGGAAACGATATACCGTTGTAAACGAAGATATGCTTCGCGATGCGGTGATGGAGGGTGCCGATTTGACTGTTTTAAATACCTCAATGGTGACCGATATGGACAGCCTGTTCACGAATAACACTGATTTTAACCAAGATATTGGCAACTGGGACGTGAGCAATGTTACCGATATGTTCTATATGTTTGCCATGGCACAGGCCTTTAATCAAGATATTGGTTATTGGGATGTGGGTAATGTTACCAATATGTCCTTTATGTTTGCCACGGCACAGGCCTTTAATCAAGATATTAGTTATTGGGATGTAGGCAATGTTACCGATATGTCCTATATGTTTTCCGGAGCCAATCGCTTTAACCGCGATATTGGTGGCTGGGATGTAGGGAAGGTTACCGGTATGTCAAATATGTTTAACGCCGCCTCCGACTTCAACCAAGACCTTAGCGGTTGGTGCGTGCAGAATGTATCAATTTATAGTAATTTTAATGGTGCGTTTATTTTTAAAGGCAAATTGGACGATTGGAACTACCCGTTATGGGGCACCTGTCCGGTGCGGCACGAAGTGGGCAGCCAGCCGGGCTGGCAAATGGTATCCTCGCCCAGCACCGACACCTACAAGTATTTTACCAACCAGATCTGGACTCAGGGCATGGAGGGCGGTCGTTACTCCGATGAAAGCGCCGAGCCCAACGTGTTTACCTTTGAACACGGTGTGGATCCTTCCTATTGCGGCGGCGAGGAAGGGGGGGAAGAATATTGCGACGGTTTTGTGCCCCTGGCAGATCTGGAAACCACTATCACCCCGGGCAGTGGATTTATAGCCTATCTGTTCGAAAGCAACGACCATGAAACCGAAGGCAAATTTCCCAAGCGTTTAAAAATCAATCCGGAAAACCTCAACGATGAAGGCGATACATTTACACCGCAGCTCAGTCTGGCGGACGATGGCTGGTCGCTGTTGGGCAACCCTTACGATGCCCCTATCTATTGGGACAATATTACCAAAAACGGTATGCACAGCTCGGTTTATGTGTATGAGGGACTGGTGGAAGATAAAGCCAGTTACCTGGAATGGAACGGTGCAGGCGGTGATTTGGAGGGCGGGGTAATCGGCGCTTTCCAGGGTTTTTGGGTCCAAAACAATAATCAGGTCCAAGAGCATTCTCTGGAAATTACTCCCTCATCACGAACAAAGCCTGGCCAGAACCCGGAAAAAGCGCGCACCCAATCGGGTTCCTTCAAAATATTGGCCGAAATGGACGGCATGAGCGACCGTATTTTCTTTACCTTTACCGCCGACGGCGCGCTGGAGCGGGACGGGCGCGATGCGCTCAAACTCGAGCCGTTGGATTATCACAACCACCTTAGCATGAGCAGCACGGTGGGCGGCGAGGCACTTTCCATCAACAACTTGCCGCTGGATTTTGAGGACGAGGCGGAATATCCGCTTTCCATCAACGCGCTTAAGATGAGCGAAAATGGTTATGCGCCGCAATCGGGCAAGGTTACGCTACGGGCGGCCGACTTCAAAAATCTACCCGAAAACTGGGGTGTATTTGTGAACAACTATAACACGGACGAGCGCATAAATCTGCGCGAAGCGGAAAATTACACGTTTGTGCTGAACCCGAAGCAGAAAGCCGTGGCCACCAGTGCGCCCATGAGCGCAATTGTGCCGGCATCGCCCACGCCCACTCGCGCCAAGATAGCGGAGGAAAGCGGTATTACTATTAGCATAATCGCCGGCGACACGCCCACGGCCAGCGAAGTGATGGAAAAGCCGGCCGTGTTTGCACTCGAGCAGAACTACCCGAACCCGTTTAATCCGGCCACTACCATTAAGTACTCCCTGGCAAAGGCCGGTCCGGTAACGCTGACCCTTTATAATGTCATGGGCCAGAAGATAGCTGAACTGGTCAATACCACCCAAACGGCGGGCGTGCACAGCGTGCGATGGAATGCGGGCACGGCGGCCAGCGGCATGTATTTCTACCGCCTGAAATCCGGCGGGCAGACCCTTACCAAGCAGATGATGCTGATCAAATAATATAAAGGAGAACAAAGCGATGAGAATATTTATAACAACCGTTTTAGCCGTTAGCTTGGTATTGTTGGTAGCGTCTTTAGCTATGGCTCAAGGCCCGGAACTTCCCCCGTGGTTGCCCGATGCGCCGGGGCAAGCACCTATTGACGGCGGCCTGACGCTACTGGCCGCTGCCGGCGGCGCGTACGCATGGAAAAAGCTGCGCAACCGAAAGGGTTAAAACTCAAAAATAACTTAAAATCCCATAACCAAAAAGGCTCCGCACAGATATGCAGAGCTTTTTTGTGGCTGGTTCGCGTTGTTTTGATTTTTTATTAAAAAAAATGTGTCGGCTAGTGCTCATATTTTCAAATAATATAACTGCGCCACAAAGCATGGTTTGTGGCAAGAAACTAGTTTGTTAGCTAAATTGTATTTAAACCACAAAGCCGGAAGTCCGAACGGACTTCAACAACCGTAGCCCCCAGCAGAGCTGGGGGTGCAAAAAAAAACAAACCGGTGGGGCTGGGCATTGGTTAGCACCCCAAATACATTCCCCACCGGAATGTAACGGAATTATTGATTGGATGAGTATAGAGCTGAGCCAAAATGAGGGCATTGAGCCGAGCCGAAATGCCACCAGAATGTAACGAATTACTCATCATTTCTACCAGTGGTGTGAATGGACTTCATTTATGATACTAGCCAATTAATATATAAATGAACGTTTCATCCATTCGCCAAAATCGCAGTTGCCACAGGGCTCTTCATTTTGGCTTGACCCAAAACGAAGCAAAAGGTCAAGGCTAGGAAATATTCGCTAAATCGGTCTTCATTTCGCTAAAAGAAATCAATGCTCCTTCGCATTTCGTGGTGAATTCAGACCCCTCAGCGGTATGATTTCTTTCTTAACGCTGCATTTGTCCGATTCTTAACGCTCATAATTCCAAGGCCGGTTTTTGATTCTTTTCTACTAATAATCAATCAACGAATCTTCTAATAAACTATCTCGAACTTCCGGCGGCAATAATTTTCGACTTCGCAAAGCATTTCCAGTCCCGCCGGTTTGTTTTTTTGACTATCCGTTATCCATGGGTCGTATCAGCCGGTGGCTGATTAACCTATGGCTACGGTTGTTGGATGCCATTCGGCATCTTTTTTGTGGCGATTACGCAACGTTTCGATTAATTGTTGAGATATTGTGCCGGCAAGTGCCCTTATTTTCAAATGGTATTCCTGCGCCACAAAATATTAGTTTGTGCCAAGAAAATTAAATTGTTAACCGAACAACATTCTGTGCACAATACCAGAAGTCCAGATGGACTTCAACAACCGTAGCCCCAGTGAAACTGGGGTTAACGAGTTGGCAAGGAGTTTACAATCCGCTCTGCTGGCGGATTGAACAGGATCTTGGATAAATCAAGAAATCAAGATTATAATAAAAAATATTGTTGAGAATATTCCCTCTCCTACTTATGGGATAGGGCAGGTTTTGCGCATGCGCATAAACCGGGGTGGCTCCGAGGTACATTATAAAACGTAAGTCCGAATGGGCATCAACCAGCGGAGCTGTGGGCTATGGAGTGGAAACTGGAACCAGAGGTTCCCGGATGCATTCCGAATCCGCGCCACCGGCGAATCGGAACGAGGAAAAAACCATTCAACCGATCAACTAATTAACTAATTTCCAATCCCCCAATCTCCAGTCCCTAATAACCAATAACAAATCAACAGTTTAACTAATAGCTATCAATCAACTCAACTTCTTTCCAGAAAATGCGTATTGCCCTGAACCCTTAATAAGGTATGGGCGTGGGTAACCGTTCTTTTACCGTAAGCATTGTTGATGCGGTCTATGGCTTCCAGACGACTCATTTCGTCAGGATTGTGCTTAAAAAACATGTCGAGCTGACCTGTTTTGTCTATTTCTTTGGTGCCAATGATGATATTCCGAATCTGGATACCCGCTTCACAGTATCTTTTTAAATCGGGCAGAATGCGTTCCATACAAGCATCAAAAATCACTTTATCGGAGTTGGTGAATCCGCCCATCGTAAATTTAAAGTTAATGCCCGGCTTGTCGATTTTGTTAAATCCGTACAGCCCCGAAAAAGAATTGGCCCGGATGCCATACGCCCGCAAACGGTAGCACACTTGCTCTATGGCTATGGCAAATTCGCCCTGTATGCGTTCCAAATCGGAGGAGCCTTCCGAAAATGTATGTCCATAACTGACGCCCCATTTGGGAGTATAATTATCATTTTCCTCCAAAATACGCGCCTGATCCTTGCCCGTAATGGTTTGGAAAAGCATGCGTCCAAAATTATTGCCGAATAGTCGTATAAACGTATTTTCGTTGCCAAAATCGGCTACATCGCCAATGGTTTTATACCCCTCCGCCCGGATATGTATATAACGTTTGCGGCCTACGCCCCAAACCTCGTTCAGGGGCAGGGGATAGATATAGGCACGTTCGTCTTCATCGCTCAAAATGGTGGTAATTCCTTTGGGTTTATTCAAACTACTGGCCAATTTAGCATAGGTTTTGGAACGGGCAACACCCACGGCACCATAAAGGTGTGTGGCATCAAAAATGGCAGCCTGTAAACGCTTGGCAAAAGCAAGGATTTCTTTATCAGACTTCCCTAATAAAAAGCTGATATCCATAAAATATTCATCCATAGAATAACGCTCTACGCGATGCGAAAAAGTTTTGAAAATATGATGTACCTGCTTCGATATTGCGGTATAAGTGGCGTAATCTACTTGAATCATACATATATAAGGACAAAGCTGGTGTGCCTCCATAGCGCTCATCCCTGTTTTAATACCAAAGGCGCGCGCCTCGTACGAAGAGGTGGCCACAATGCCTTTTACCGTACCGTCTTTTTTACGCCATCCGCCAATAATAACCGGCAGCCCGTATAATTTTTTTCGGAGCTGCTCTACCTGCGCATAAAAACACGCAAAATCGAAATGCATATACAGGCGCTTCCTTTTACTTCGGTGCTGATGTTCGGGGTAAACCGTGTTATAAAGTGTTATCCGATGCACATCATGCTCGGGGTGATATTTGTTAATATTTTTTGGCATACTCGTTTTTTAGCATAAATATTATCCTTATAATGTATATGTATAAAATATGTGTATATATTAAAACGAGCAAGAATAAAAAGCATGAATAAATATCCGATTGTAGAAACCCTGGTATTTTTTTGTAGATACTATCGACTAAAAAAGCCGGCATGGCGACGAGCATATACTCATCAATTGGAAAAAATACGCTCGTGCCACAGCAAAGAAAAAGGAGGTACAAGGCGTTCCTTTTACACCGTTGAAACAAAAGCTGGGCGTATTTTTGAGCTGGAATTCGACCATGAAGAACTGGTATGGAAATTGAACGGAAAACCGGGAATGCTCGTAGATAGAGTACTAGTACACGTTAAAAGGCATAAATATTTGCCTTCTTATGCCCATCGGATGATTCCACTGCGTTTCGAAATTATTGATGAAAGGCTGGTTACCCGGCGTACCCCAACCGATATGCCTTTAATAGACCGGCTGCAACCTTATAGATTTTTGAAAGGCAAGCACACTTCCATACAGGTTGGCAAAATAGAAACTTCTCACGCAGAAAATACCATGCTTACCCGCCATCTGCACTACGTGGTAGAAGATACCGAGCATCGGTTTTATCATTTGGTATATACCTTAGACGAGATGGATTGGCGGTTTATGCAGGAAGTGGACCGGGAGTACCTATTCATAAGGTAAATAAGGGTAAACTACTATTAGCACAAAAAGAGGATGTTTTATAAAATGTAAAACGCTTTCATTTGCAAAATAGAATGTAAAACAAACAAAAAACGTTTAATTAGCCCATTTTAAGCCCTTTTTTACCGCATAAAAAAAATCGTAAAAAATTTTGAAATCTGTAAGCGCTTTCATTAACTTTCAGTGTCCACAAATAAAAAGCGAGTAATATTGTTTATAAAACAATCTAAAATACTGCCCCTTTTATTCCTGCTCACCGCCGGAGTGGTTTTGGCCGTTACATTTGCATGCAGTAAATCGACAAAAATCGATAATGACGCACTTGCTCAAATTAACGACTTAAAGGTCACGGATGCACACTTTTTGAATAGGTTTAAAGAAGTTTATTACCGTACCGGCCAGGTTCTTACGCCCGACGAAACCACCAAACGCATTATTTTGGACAACACATTCAGCACCTATGTAATGGCTACCTTTGCCCAAGACAAAGAACTGGATAAAACACGGCAGGCCGATATCAGAAAAGAACAGATAAAAGCGCGTGTTTTGACGGAAGAGTATCAAGAACAAGTTCAGCTGGCCGATATAGAAGTAAGCGACAAAGAAATTTCGGATTATTTTATACGGTTCAATTCAACTTTAAGAGCCTCGCATTTATACGCACCTACTTTAGAAGAGGCTCAAAAATTACACAACAGGCTGCAAGCGGGTGAAAAATTTGAGGATTTGGCCCAAGAAGTTTTCAAAAATCCATATTTGGCACAAAATGGGGGAGATGTGGGCCTGTTTACAACCGATGAAATGGACATTGCTTTTGAAAACGCCGCTTTTTCGCTTAAAGTCGGGGAGATATCGAATCCGGTACAAACTGCACAGGGCTACAGCATCATAAAACTGACCGACCGCTACACCAAACCCATATTAACAGAGTATGAATTGGTAAACAGAAAGCCGCAGATAGAAAGTTATGTATTGGGCAAAAAACAAGAGCTGAAAACCCGCGAGCTGCTGAACGATTTTATGGATGAACTTCGGTTTGATGAAGAGGTTTTAGATAATTTATGGGATAATCTGAATCCGAATTATGCACAGGCCATCGCAAAGGAGCCGGAGTTTTTGGAGAGCTTAAGGGGGGAGGAAATATTGGTCCAAACCGAAAGCCACAACTTCACCAAAAACGATTTTGTAGCTGAATTTTTAATATCTACAGAAGCGGCTATCTTTTCGATAGAGGACAAGGATTCGTTTAAAAATTTTATTATAGGGAACGCCTATCGCGCATTTATGGTGGAGGAAGCCATGGCCGTCGGTTTACACACGCAGGAAACGGTAAAAGCCTCTATTCGCGAAACTTTTTTGAATTATTTGTCGGATGCGGGCACCAATTATTTAAGAAATACCATTCAAAACACAGAAATGGAATTGCGCGAAACCTTTGCAAAAAACAGAGAGCGCTTTTATAACCCCCTATATATAAATGTAGCGCGTTTGGAGGTAGATTCGGAGGAACTGGCGGAAGAATTGCTGTACGAATTATTGGAAAAAGGCGCATCGTTCACGGAATTGGTAAAAAAGCACTCCACAAATTTTGAGGATGTGATGACGGAGGGAGTTTTGGGATTTGAGAATATTAAGAATTATGGATTTACAGGAACCAAATTGGCAGCCTTAGAAGTGGGCGATATTTCCAAAATAATCCATAACGAAACGGGCAAATATCAAATATATAAGTGCCTGGGCAGAGAAGAGGCCGCACCTCGGGTTTTTGAAGAAGCCAAAGAGGAGGTTGACCGCTTCTTGACGGATAAAAAGCTAAATGATTTAAGGGCATCCACTATCGAAAATGTTAAAAAACAACATAATGCGGTGGTAGATACTTTAAAGTTAAAAAACTTAACCATTCAAATTTGATAATGGTGCATGAATACTCTTAAAAAAATATACCTGATTACATTATTATTAATAGTTCCTGCAACCGTGTTTGCCCAATCGGGTAAAATAACGGGCAAAATTACCGATACCGATGGCGAACCTCTTATTGGCGCAACGGTTGGAATTCAGGGAACAACGCAAGGTGCCGTGGCCGATTTTGACGGCGAATACTTGATGTTGAACGTGCAACCGGGTATCTATATATTGGAAGCACGTTATATCGGATATGCTACTGCCGTAGTGCAAGAAGTTATAGTTAGAACCGACCTGACCACCGAACAGGATTTTGTTCTTCAACTGGAAGCATTTGAGGGAGAAGAAATAGTGGTGGTTGCTGAACGCAGAACGGTAATTAAAGACATTACCAGCTCTGAAGCACGCGTAAGCAGCGCCGAAATAGAGCGCCTGCCCGTACAGGAAATAACAGATGTGGTGCAACTACAGGCCGGGGTAAACGTGGATAACCAAGGCGGCATTCATATTCGTGGGGGCAGAACTTCGGAAGTTTCTTATGTGGTGGACGGTATCCGCGTAACCGACGACTATGACCGTTCGCGCGGGGTGCGTATTGAAAACGAATCAGTGCAGGAACTTCAAGTCATTTCGGGCTCGTTCAACGCCGAGCACGGACAGGCACTTTCGGGTATTATTAACGTGGTTACCAAAGCCGGAAGCAACAAATTTGAAGGTTCGGCCAGCGCATGGTCGGGCGGATATATTGCTACAAATAAAAGTCATTTATACGATGGTATCACCATTTCGTCACCAAGCGATTTTACCCGAATGAATAATATAACGGCATCATTATCGGGGCCCATTGTTAAAGATAAGTTGACATTTTTTGCCACCGCGCGCCAATTTGAAAATAAAGGCTATCTAACGGGACGAAATGCTTATTCACCGCACGGTGCTTTTGCCGATACTTTGGAACTGGGTGCCGATTTGGCCGCCTACCGCACGCTTTATAACGAGCGTATAGATTTGAGCAAGCCATGGTACTCTATAGATACCACGGTGGTAAGGGGCCGAGATAGGTTAATTATCCGCGATAGTGGCCTCCGCGACAGCTCTCTCGTAAACATGAACCAGTATAAGAGCCGTAGTTTTCAAGGTAATTTGGAATTCAGGCCATTTAATGCGTTTAAATTGAATTTAATTGGCTCGTATGGGCAGGAAACCGGCAAAGGCTACGACCATAACAATAAATTTGTACCGCTGGGAAGACCCACTAACTACAGCCAAAATTATTCTCTGAATTTAAAAGGTACCATTACTCCTTCGAGCAGAACCTTTATTACTTTGAACGTGGCTAACAGGTATAACCAGCAAGAAAACTATTTATACGACGATCCTTGGGATCCACGATATTTCAACTCAGAAAATATATCAAAATATGATTTGGTTATTCCGGGCGGTGGCGAGTTTAGCCGCTATGGCACTCATTCGGACCGGTTTTTCCGCTATACCGATACTTATATTTTCAAAGGTGAGTTATCCAGCCAGCTGAACGACCATCATTTTATAAAAGCAGGTGTCAATTTGCAGCTGGATAAAGTGGGTTTCGAGAGCATATCGCTGGTTCCGCTGGAAGACGGTTCCGATATTACTTTACCACCGGGCACTCCGCAGGATTTAATCCCTTATGTTGAGCTGGGTTATCCGAAATTAAATACACCGGGCTACCAAAAATACACCAAAACGCCCCGTAATATAAGTGCATATTTGCAGGATAAAATTGAGTACGACCAACTTATTATCAATATCGGGCTAAGGTTCGACTATTTCGACCCAAATACCAAGGTTCCGTCCGACCCGGAAGACCCGGATATCGATTTCCCGACCAAACAGGTAAACCAATACCATGATGTTAACAAAAACGGGCAACAAGACCCTAACGAACCCGATATAACCAGCAAAGAGCGCGCCGAGTATTGGTGGAAAAAAGCCAGTGCGAAGTATCAATTTAGCCCACGCCTGGGGGTTGCTTATCCCATTAACGAAAATGGTGTTATTTACTTTTCGTATGGATATTTCTTCCAGATACCGTCGTATAATTTATTATATACCAACAGCCAAATTTTGCTGTCACAAACCGGAGGCAACCAGGGCTTGTATGGTAATCCTGACTTAAAACCCGAACGTTCTACGCAATACGAACTGGGCATAAAACAGGAGGTAGCAGAAGGAACGGCCATAGAAATTACAGGTTTCTACAAAGATACACGAGATTATGTTTCCAGCCGTCCGCAGGTTACCGGTGCGCCATCCATAACGTACGGTCTGTATTTCAACCGCGATTATTCCAGATCGGTAGGTTTAACTTTCGCATTTAACCAATATGTAAGCAGAAAGTTTAATTTTGGACTGGATTATACTTTTGGTAGTGTAGAAGGTAGTAACTCCGATCCCAATGCCGAGTTCTTTGCAATTATGGCACAAGGCTCCAAAATCGACTCGACGAATCAGGAATCGGCTTTGACCAAGCTAGAACAGCCATTGGATTGGGATAGGCAACATATTATCAATGGTTCTATGTTTTATTCCGGCAATAATTGGGGAGCGAATTTATTGGCTCGTTTCAGTACGGGCACGCCATACACACCGGCCACAAATATACCGGGCGTATTGGTGGGGGAGGTCGCTTCAACCCGCGATTTAAGAAATACAGCACGTCTGCCAGCGCGCTTTACACTAGATATTAACGCATATAAAGACTTTAATTTACCCGGCAATACCAGACTGCAATTATTTATGAATATATACAACCTTTTAGACTCTAAGATTGTAAACTCGGTTTATTCCGATTCGGGCCTGGCCACCGCACCGCTTCCAATAAGCATAAGTCAGACCGCCGACCCCGGATATTATTCCAATCCGTCTTTTTATGCTGAACCCAGAAGAGTTCAAATTGGTCTTCAATTATCATTTTAAAAACTATGATTCGAGAATCCATGAATTTTAAAACCCTTTTAACATTTACCGTACTGGCATTATTTTCGGGTGTATTATTTGCCCAAAGTAGCGAACGGTCTTCGTTCGACCGCCGTAAAACATCCAATATGGACGGTAACCAGTTACGTGCAACCTATCATAACACCGGGCATTCCGGCCGCCGTAATAGCCAAAGTTTAGACGAACTGCTGTTTGAATTCCCCAAAAATACCAACCGTGAGTACATGTATTTTATGAGTTTGATGTACGGTACCCAAGTGCCGGATGCGCGTACACCGGGAAGTTTACTGGAAATGGTAAATACGGCCAGTTTCAAAACCAGCAGGGACGGACGAACTAATTATTCGTTAAACCCCATAGTAGGTTATGTACGCGATGATAACAGCGAAATAGCCAGGAGCGACCGGGGTCCGGGCTCGGTACTGGGCAATACCTGGCCGGATGTTTGGCCCGATAAACTGCGCGAAGGCGGCGATGGTTGGGCCGGCTCGTGGAACGGATTTTTTGGCCGCGACCAATTTAATGCCGACGTTGAGTTTTACTATAAAGCGGGCGACGATACCTATACCAAATATGTAAACAGTGCCTTTTTTGCCGACTCTACCGATACGGAAAGAGGCGGTTTGGCCGTTATTTTGGACACCCGTATTTTGGCTTGGTCGCAAACGCTGGTAAATGCCACCCACTTCAATATTTTCGAGATTTATAACGATTCCAGCCACGATTACCCCAGAATGGCATTTGGTTTGTGGATAGCCGACCAGGTTGCAGGGGGTGGACCAACTAACTTACCGATTTTTGATAACATCAGATCCATAGCCTATCTGACCGATACAAACCGCGATAGTGGTGGAGCCGAGTTTCAAGGTACAAAAGTGGGAGAAATGGGAATTAAATTCCTGGAAACCCCGGGCAACTCCATAGATGGTATAGATAATGATGGGGATAGCGATGAGTATAATGCCTCGATGAATTTGGAGCCCGGAAGACAAAGTGTTTACAATCCTGATAATGCCGATTTATGGTACGATTTAAGTATTGCCGGTGGCGGTTTTTATCCTTACGAAACCCTGCGCGATTCTATTGTACCTATATTTAAACCGGAAGATTTTCAGGATAGAGTAATAAATATTGGCGATAAAATTGTTCTCATACAAGACGATTATAGCCGTGTGGTTAAAATTCACGATGGTACTCCGTTTAAAAGTCAGGGTATAACGTATAATTATACCGGCAGTTTTGTGGCAAGAGAAGACCTGTTCCCCACATCCGACCCCATGTTTGGTGTACACATGGATGGCCTGGATAACGACTTTAACGGGTTAATTGACGAAAACAAACCCAACCATCTGACAAAATCTACATTTATTGGCGGCGTTTCTGTTGAAAGGCCCGTTAGATATATCAACTATTTATATTTTGCACCGGGCGACACCATTCAAAATGGGTTGATTGTTCCAAATAGATTGATTAGAGATCGAATGACTACCGATGCTGATTTTAAAGAATTGGTGGAAGAATATTATGATGGCAGATTCCAAAACTATCATACCAGTGCGCCGATGATTGATGAGGCAAGGGATGATTTCTTTGATAATGATAGGGATTGGGAAGAATTATATGATGATGTGGGTATCGAAGGCGACCGCGATTCGTATAGCTTTGGACAAGGCGACGGTAAACCCACATCGGGGGCGGGAACAGCATTCCCGGGCGAGCCGAACATCGATAAAACAGACGTAAGTGAAACGGATATGATAGGGGTAACCCGCGTAACCATTTTCCCGATCAACTCTATTCAGGCCGATTTGGATTCGGATATCTGGAGAACATATTTAACTCCCGGCGATTTTAAAGAAAGTGTAAGTTCCGACTCGGACGTATTTGTATCGTCAGGACTTTTCCCGTTGCCAAAAAGATCTTCACAGCGTTTTGCAGTGGCCGTAACTGCAGCAGCAACCAACAGTCCGACCGCAGCCGGCGACCGTGCACAAACCAATCGTAACCTCGATCAGGCAACCATTGCCTACGATTCGGATTACCAGTTTGCCATTGCACCCACACCGCCAATTGTTACAGCTGTGCCTTCCGATGGGAAAATTACTCTGTATTGGGACGATTCCTCTGAAAATAGTTTTGACCGATATATAGACCGCGTAACCGGCGATGGTTATGATTTCGAAGGCTATAAAGTATATCGTTCTACCGAAACAGCTTTTGAAGATGCGCTGACCATTACCGATGCTTACGGAACACCAATGTTGTTCAAACCCCTTGCAATTTTCGATAAAGAGGATGGTAAATTTGGCTTACATCCGGTGCCTATAAATGGAGTGCAATTTGATTTAGGCACTGATTCGGGAATCCAACGCGTATTTGTAGATGACGAAGTAGTAAATGGACGAAAATACTATTACGCCGTTACCGCATTCGACTATGGCTTGGAATCGGCAGGTATTGCGCCTTCCGAATCGCCCATTCAAATATCAAAAAACCCGGATGGTAGCGTAACTTTGGGTCAAAACGTGGTAGAGGTTCGTCCGGCCAAATCGGCGGCGGGTTATATAGCACCCGATAATCCAAATGCACAGCTGGTATCCGGTTCTGCCGGTGGTAAAGTAACCGTGGATGTTATAGATCCATCCGCCCTGAAACCCGAAAACCTGTATGAAGTTACTTTTGAGGATACGTTGGTATCGGGTGGCGCCAATCAAGACACGCTGAGAACCAAGAATTTCACTTTAAGAAATATATCTGAGGGTAGAAATGATACGTTAATTGCACAATCCACCAATTTTAACGGCGAAAATAACCCCATTGTGGATGGTTTTGCTATTACCCTGGAAAATATTGAAAGACTGGAACTGGATGTCGAACGCTCAGGTTGGTTCTCTGGAAACGCAGATGATTTACCCGGTTTTTCATTTGTGGTAAATAGTTCGGGTAAACCAAAAGTATCGGATTACGACATTATAATTGGCGACCACGTAGGTTTTGGTAAATCAACGGAAGCCAATGTTGAGGTTTCGCCCAACGCTTTTGTGAATATAATGGATATGGATACAAATTTTAAGGTGGTAAATACCTATACAGGTGAAGAGATTAAATTTGCCTTTTTGGATATGAACGCTGCTGGTGCGCCATTTGCACCGATGGCAAGAAAAGCAGCCTGTGATCCCACCGGTGCTAATAAACCCGGCGGTTACGAAGCTCCGGAGGTTGGTGTACTGAGCGCCGTAACAAGCAACCTTGGTTCTTGTTCCGATATGCTGTTCTTTATTGAAGATTATAGGGAACAAGAGGATGCATTTACTTATCAAATTGAGCTGCGCGCAGTCAGATCGGGTGGAGAGCTGATAACCCGCACCCCGGCAGCCGGCGATACTCTGAAGATATTCACAACCAAGCCATTCTCCGAAAACGACCGCTATCAATTCCGAATGGATGAAAGCAATATACCCCGAATTGATGAGGATTCGGCGAAAGTGGCCATGGATGATATTATGGTTATTCCGAACCCGTATATAGTATCAAATATATATGAAGCAGCGATAACCAGCACCAACCGCCAACAGAACAGGGAATTGCATTTTACCGGTCTGCCACAAAAAGGAACACTTCGCATATTTACGGTATCGGGTGTACTAATCCGCGAAATAGAAATTACCCCCGATAGATTGGTGGGGGCGAACGGTGGAACATATATCTGGAATATGTTGACAGAAGATAACCTGGAGATATCGTACGGTATATATTTGTATCAGGTTACGGCTCCCGGTCTAGGCGAAAAAGTAGGAAAGTTTGCAGTTATTAAATAATTGAGAAGATGAAGAAATTTATATACATACTTGTTTTAGTTCCATTTATATTTGGCCCAACAAAAGCGAACGCCCAATTATCGAAAATTGGAACAACTGCTTCTGAGTTTTTGAAGATGCCCATTGGAGCACGTTCGTCGGCCATGTCGGCTTTTACAGCTTCCGTAAACGACCCCTCGGCAATGGTGTTGAATCCGGCAGGATTGGCAGATATTAAAAAGAATGAAGTAATGGTAGAATTTACCGATTGGATGCTTGACATGACCCACAGCTATGTTGGTGTGGCCGTACCCACCAAACATGGTGTTGCCGGCGTGCATGTTTTAGCTATGAATTATGGCCAATTTAAAGAAACTACGGCCGAGGCTCAGGGTTATACCGGCCGGACATTCGGCGCTTATTCGGTATCCTTTGGCGGCTCGTATGCGCAATATTTGATTCCGAAATTTACCATTGGTGGTACATTTAAGGTTATTTATGAGAAAATAGCCAATACTTCAGCATCGGGTATAGCCTTTGATGTTGGAACCATGTACGACACTCCATTTTATGGCGTACGCTTTGGAGTAAGCGTTACCAACGTGGGTTCTAAAATGCAATTGGATGGAAACGATTTGATAGTGCGCGCCGATTTGGACAGAACATCGAACGGTAACTATGAACCGGACGCAAAATTGGCCACAAACACCTACGATTTACCGCTGATGTTGCGCGTAGGATTATCGTGGGATGCAATTAACAACGAAACTATGAGAGCAACCATCAACGTTGATGGCAACGACCCCACCAACAACGTGAAAAGCGTAAGTTTGGGAGGCGAGATATCGCTCTTAAACGACCTTGTGCTATTAAGGGGCGGAGTACCCTATATAGGCCAAGACAACAAGACCGAAAAATTCAATGCGGGTATCGGGGTCAAATATAGATTTGACGACCGAATAAGTATTGGATTTAATTATACCTATCACGGATATAGGTATCTAAGCGACATTAATAAAATGGGCTTACAAATTTTCTTTTAACAATAGTTAAAATAGGAGTAAAAATGACCTACAATTACAACAAAAACAAACTAGTCAATATTGCGGCAAGGGCAATGGGCGTGTTTATGATAGGCATCATTTCGATGGTATCATTTAACGCATTTGCACAAGACGTATATATAGACGAGCCTTCAAACCTATTCTTTTCGGAATATATTGAGGGCACAAGCAACAACCGCGCGCTGGAGATAGTGAATAATACAGATTCGACTGTTTATTTAGCAAACTATCAGATAGCTCAAACACATAGCGGTGATTGGACCAACTTCCACGATTTTAAGGAAGGCGCATCCATCGCACCGGGTGGCGTTTACGTGCTGCTCAATGCCAGTGTACCAAACGATATGTTTGATCACGACAATGCCGATGATTCCGAGTGGATAGTGAAAGATTTGAACGACTTCTCCAACTTGGGTATTTCTGATGGATATGCACAGGACGGAGCAAGTGATGGCCCTGTTTCAGTAACGTTTGTACTGAACACAGCTACATATCCGGATACCGTAAAATCGCACCACTACTTGCAATTACGCGGTGATTACGCCAACGCCAACGTAACCTGGGGTGATGACTCCGGTGTGGTTGGGCAAAACGTAGGCGGCGACTATTGGGAGTTTAATTTTGAAATGAATCCGGGTGATTCATTCGAATATAAATTCTGGGTAGGAACCGAAAACGGCACTCCATTAGGTGGCGGTTGGGAATCCATCGACAATAGAAACTTTGAACTACCCGCAGATGCTTCCGGCGAATACAGAACAGAAGTACAGTATTTCGACCGTACCGAATCTATTTTTGATGCGGAAGAAGGCACTGTAGGTGTATTATTCAGAGTAAACGTTGGTGCTCAAGAACAATTGGGCAATTTCGATCCGGACGAGCATACCGTTTCCGTGCGTGGTGGTGTTACGCCATTATCATGGGATGACGGTACCGTAGAATTGGATGCTGAAGACAGCTCCGGCGATAATCTGATTTATTCTAAAATCGTTTATTTCGACGTAGATGAGCTTTCGAATAATATGCCATTCAACTATAAATTCTATCTGAACAACGACACCGGCGACGGTGGCTACGAAAGCACATCCGACCGTCCGTTTACATTGTCAGCCATGGCCGACACAACCCTGCACATGGTAGATTTCTCTGATACTCCACCTATTCAGGGAGAAGTTTTGGAAACAAAACTGGGCTTTGAAGTTAGTGTTGGAATATTGGAAGGATTGGGCTATTTCGATAGCTCTATGGACGAAGTATTCGTAAAAGGAAGCTTTAACGGATGGGGTGAAGATGATTTACTGACATTCAACTCGTTTACCGGTACATTCTCAAAAACAGGTATTGAGCATAGCTCAACCGTTGGCTCCGCAATTGAGTATAAATACTTTGTTAAGTGGCACGAATCGCGAGACGATGAAGAAAGTGAAAACTTCTTGGCAGGTATTTCGGCCGATGGCTCGGGTTGGGAAGAGCCGGGTGTAACCGGTGGCGGTAACCGCTCTTTTGAACTACTTGACGAAGAAGTGCAACCTACCAGAACAGAATACTACAACGGTATAGAAGACAAAGCACTATTGACCGACACCAACGTAGATGGCGGTGCTATCACAATAACATTTAGTGTGGATATGAATCCCGCATTAGATCACGAAACGCCATTTAATCCCGCAGTTGATTCTGTATTCCTATTCGTTGATACGCCTTTCTTTGCTTTAACAAACGGATTGACCGTAGCCGGCGATGACGGCTCGCAATTTAATTCGTTAACCGAAGCCCAAAGAGATAGAGTACGCTTTACCGACGAGGATGGTGATGGTGTTTATACTTTGGATCTGGATTTACAACTTCCAACACTTAACAGTATCGGATTCCGTATTGCTTACGGCCAACCTACGGCAGAAGACGGATATCTAATCCAAAATGGTGTTGGAACAGAAGCGGGTCGCCGTTACTATCAGTACATCCAACCACAGATAAACGACAACCTGGAAGTTAGCTGGCCTTCAACATTCCAGTTCCCAACACTGGAGTGGGTGGCAAAAGATTTACCTTGGGAAATGCCGCCAAATTACGGTTCATCTACTTCTGTTGAAGAATACACCGAAACTGCAAACACATTTACTTTGGATCAAAATTATCCAAATCCATTTAACCCAACTACTAACATTAGATTTAATTTGGCCAACGCTGCACAAGTTAATTTGAGTGTTTACAACGTATTGGGACAAAAAGTGGCAACTCTGGTAAATAACACCAGATATAATGCAGGTTCGCACATAGTTGCATTCGATGCAGCTAATTTAGCTTCGGGTATTTATCTGTACCGCATAGAAGCAGGAGATTTCGTGTCACAAAAACGAATGACCCTAATCAAATAATTTAAAGATTTCTCTCTAATAAGTAATCATGGGTGCTTTGACCGGCGCCCGTGTTCTTAAATTAACTAATTAATTACTATTGGCATCTACAATATACGATATAGCCGAAAAAGCCGGAGTTAGCATAGCTACGGTATCCAGAGTATTTAGCGGCAACGCTTATGTGTCGGAAAAAACACGTGCCAGAGTGTTGGCTGTTGCCGATAAATTTGGATACCACCCGCAAGCTTATGCTCAAGGTTTGGCGAGCAAAAAAACAAATAACATCATGGTTATCGTACCCATTATCTCAAACTACTTCTTTATGGAAGTTTTGAGCGGGATACAGGAAAACCTGATTGACAGTGAATACGATTTAACCATATATAACGTAAAATCGGACGTCAATTACTTTATACAGGTGGAGCATATTTTAAAGAAAAGGATGGCCGATGGCTATTTGTTAATATCTATCCACCTAAAGGATGAAGATTGGGCCAAACTCAGAAAATACGATGCACCGGTAGTATTAATAGACGAATACAACAAATATTTCGATGCCGTGAGCAGCGACAATATCGAAGGAGCTTACAAAGCAACAAAATATTTGGCCGATAAAGGCTTTAAAAAAATTGCCATGTTGTCGGCACTGGAAACTTCCAAGCCTATATTAGATAGAAAGGAAGGGTATAAAAAAGCTTTAAAAGAAGCCGGAATCCCATACGACGATAACCTTGTTGTACGTGGGGATATTCAAAACAGAGATGGTTTTACAGAGCGTGGCGGCTATGAAACCATGTATAGAATCTTGAACGAACTGCCGGAAGTAGAGGCCTGCTTTTGCTCATCGGATATTCAGGCCATCGGAGCCAAAAAAGCAATGCTCGATCTGAATAAATACATCCCCATTATTGGCTACGACGATATAGAAATTTCAAAATACCTGAATTTATCCACTATTCGCCAGCCCATGCGGGATATGGGATACTTTGCAACGCAAACGCTTTTAAACAGACTGGACAACCCTAAAATGGAGATTTCCCAAACAATATATAATCCCGAAATAATTATCAGAAACTCAACAGAAAAAAGTAAATACTGAAAAAATGCATTTTAATTCTACAAAATTTAAAGGTTTATTGGCACTGCTAACGGCACTCTTGATTACACCGATTTTAAACGCACAAATTATAACTTTTGAACCATCTTTTGCTACAGAAAATGACGAACTTACCATAATTTACGATGCAACCGAAGGCAATAAAGGCTTGGAAGATTTCGACGGGGACGTTTACCTGCACACCGGAGTTATTACCGATAAAAGCACCCAGCCATCCGACTGGAAGTATGTTATATTTGATTGGGAAACAAACGACCCGCAAGCAAAAGCGACCAAATTGGGAGATAATAAATGGCAATTCAAATATTCACCGACCATCCGCGAATTTTTTAACGTAACCGATGCCAATGAGCAAGTTTTACAAGTAGCCATAGTATTTAAAGGGGTCAAAAACGGCCAAATTGTTGCCGAAGGAAAAGAAGCAGGCAACCAGGATATATTTATTGATTTGGTTGAAGGCTCATTAAATGCAAAATTTGAAAAACCTGCAAAGGATGGCCTGATTTTGAATAAAGGAGATACTCAAGAAATTTTGGCCTTAGGTAATTACACCGGGGGAACACCAAATTTAACTTTATATTTAAACGAGCAGGTTATACAAACAGAAGAAGCAGAATCGATAAGCTATAATTTTGAAGCCGATGTCGCCGGAGACTACCTGTTTAAATTAATTGCCGAAGCCGGCGCTTTAAAAGACACAGCCTATACGCATTTAACGGTTAAAGATGGCAACGGAGATTTTGTAAGCAGACCTGCCAACCTGAGGGATGGTATTACGTTGGGAAATAATTCGGCTGAATTCTCACTTTTTGCGCCCGGTAAAAATTTTGTGTACCTCGTGGGCGATTTTAACGACTGGACACCATCGGCTGATTATCTGATGAAAAAAGATTCCCTTGCATCCGATAAAGTTTGGTTCTGGACGCAGGTTAATGGCTTAACGGCAGGCGAAGAGTATGCTTTTCAATATTTAGTGGACAATGAAATACGCATTGCCGACCCTTATTCGGAACTGGTTCTGCATCCTGATGATAGATACATCAGCGAAGAAACCTATCCTAACTTAAAACCCTATCCTGCGGAAGGCGAATCGTTTGCGGTAGGGGTAATACAGCCCGGCGCGCCCGAATTTGTATGGGAAGCAACAGATTATGTGCGCCCAAACAAAGAGCATTTGATTATTTATGAACTGTTGATACGCGATTTTGTAGAAAATCACGACTACGCCACTCTTATCGATACGCTGGATTACCTGGAAAACCTGGGTATCAATGCCATCGAATTGCTGCCTATTAACGAATACGAAGGAAACGAAAGTTGGGGATATAATCCGGCTTTCCATATTGCGGCAGACAAATATTATGGTCCACAGGAAGATTTAAAAAGATTCGTTGACGAAGCTCATAAAAGAGGTATTGCAGTAATTTTGGATGTGGTACTGAACCACGCATTTGGGCAATCGCCATTGGTACGCCTGTGGAACGAAGGCAACTATGGTAAACCAACGCCGGATAACCCGTACCTGAACGTAAATGCAACACACCCCTTTAACGTGGGTTACGATTTCAACCACGAGAGCGAAGCAACCCGATACTACAGAAACCGGGTAGCCGAATACTGGTTGACCGAATTTAATATGGACGGTTTCAGATTCGATTTATCCAAAGGATTTACCCAAAAAAATAATCCTGATAATGTGGGCGCTTGGGGAGAGTATGACCAATCCAGAATAGATATTTGGAAGGATTATTCGGATTACATTTGGTCGGTTGATAGCGACGCCTACATTATTTTGGAGCATTTTGCCGATAACAGCGAGGAAAAAGTACTTGCCAATTATGGTATGATGCTTTGGGGCAACGCCAACCAACAGTACAACGAGGCCACTATGGGCTATGGCTCAAATCTTAACAGTGTTTTGTCGGAAACACGAGGATATAACAACCGCCACCTGGTTGGCTATATGGAAAGTCACGACGAGCAATGGCTCATGATGAAAAATATTAAATATGGCAATTCAAAAGGTAATTATGACATTAAAAACCTTGAAACTGCCCTACAAAGGCAGGAATTGGCCGGCGCTTTCTTCCTTACGCTGCCCGGACCAAAAATGATATGGCAGTTTGGTGAATTGGGATACGGATATGGCGATAATGGCGAGCAATGCCTGAACGATTCAAACGATTGTCCGGCTTCGGCGCCCACCAGAACAGGTAATAAACCCATACGTTGGGATTATTGGACATCACCAAGCAATACCGCAAGGCAAAATCTTTATAAAACATGGAGCGCTTTATTGAACCTTCGCCACAGCACACCGGCATTTACCGAACCCAGTAATTTCTACCAAGAACTGCACTCAAATCCAAATAAACGCATTCTGCTAGAGCACGAAGATGCACATATTGTAATAGTGGGCAACTTTGGCGTTGAAACCATTACCGCATTTGCAGGATTCAGCAAAACAGGCACTTGGTATGACTATATGGCAAATACAGAATACGTTGTAAACTCGGTGGATGAGAATATTACGCTCCAACCTGGAGAGTTCAAAGTATTCACCTCACGAAAGTTTGATCTGCCGGGGATACTCGTTTCAAACGAAATGGAGAATCTTGCAGACCATCCAACACAGTTTAAACTGGAACAAAACTATCCAAATCCATTTAACCCCACAACAAATCTGAAATTTGATGTGGCCAAAGCGGGAATGGTCAAATTGGAGGTGTTTGATGTGCTGGGTAGAAAAGTTGCCGAGTTGGTTAACGAAAACAAAGCTGCCGGCACATATAACGTCACTTTCGACGCTTCCCATTTGGGAAGTGGAATCTACCTGGCCAGATATACCGCAGGTGGCAATGTTTACACCCAAAAAATGGCGCTAATTAAATAAAAAACACTATGAAAATGTCGGGAAAATATTCCTTACTGTATGTGGTATTATTTAGCATACTTGGTTTTAGTTGCACAGATAACAACGCTATTAAACCGGGTACGCAAATTATAGGGCTAGGCAGTCCGATAACACTTAGCTTTGATACCACTCAGGTTAATTTGCTGGACTACTTCATGAACCCCGAAAAATTAGATTCTATAACCAGCAATTCGGGGCTTGATTTGGACTGGAGTGCCGATAAAACCGGACTGGTCATCGGCGGTCCCATGAATACCAATCTCGGCATGGTGTCTTTTTATGAAAATGAAACCAAATACGATTTGCTCATTAAAAATACGGATTTGGAAGAAGTTAAATTTTCACTGCAAGACAAGAATTATAAAAAAGTACAGATAAAAGGGGAGATGAACAGCTGGAACGCAAGCGCGACTCCCCTCAAAAAAATAAATGGAGTTTGGGAAACTACCGTTTTAATAAATAAAGGACTGTACCAGTATCTTTATGTAGTGGATGGCAAAGAGATGAAAGACCCGGACAACCCGGTAACGGTATCCAACGGAATGGGGGGCTACAATAATTTGCTTGAAGTAGGCGCTGCCGATTCGGAAAAACTACCACGTTTGGAAACGAGAACCAATCAAGGAATCAAAATAACGCTTGAATCTCAATTTGCAGAGGATGTAATTGTGCTCTGGCAAAATTACAGCCTGGATGTAGCAAAAGAAGGTAATCAGATTAGCTTTACCATTCCAAGTGCGGCCAAAAGCACCGATAAATCGTTTATAAGAGCGTGGGCCTATAACGAAAATGGCGTTTCAAACGATATTTTGATTCCTTTAAGTGGAAATAAAGTAGTGCATGATTCCAAAGAACTGTCGCGAACAGATGCGCATAGCTGGAATATGTATTTTATCCTGGTAGATAGATTTAAGGACGGAAATCCGGCAAATACCAGAAAATTAAACGACCCCGAAGTTTTGCCGCAAGTAGATTATTTCGGTGGCGATTTGGCCGGTATTACCCGGGCAATAAAAGATGGCTACTTTAAAAAGATCGGGGTCAATGCACTGTGGATATCTCCAATCTCACAAAATCCCGATGGCGCTTACGGGCTATGGGATAAGGGCGGAGTAACCAGTAAATTTTCGGGCTATCATGGCTACTGGCCTATTTCGTCATCCAAAATAGATGATAGATTTGGAACCGAAGATGAATTTAAGGAATTATTGAGCGTAGCCCACGAAAATGGCATGAGCGTTTTGCTCGATTATGTGGCCAACCACGTGCACGAACTGCATCCCGTTTACCAAAATAACAAAGATTGGGCAACGGACTTGTATCTGCCCGATGGCCGAATGAATACCGAGTTATGGGACGAACAACGCCTGACTACCTGGTTTGATATTTTTATGCCTTCGCTGGATTTTTCCAGACCGGAAGTTATAGAAACCATGACCGATTCCGCGCTATTTTGGATAAAAGAATACGAATTGGATGGTTTCCGCCACGATGCAACCAAGCATATTCAATTGGAATTTTGGCGTACGCTTACTAGAAAAATTAAAGAGCAGATTATAACCAAACAAGGCAAAGAGGTATTCCAAATAGGGGAGACCTACGGCAGCCGCGAATTGGTAGCCAGCTATATCAATTCGGGAATGTTGGATAGCCAGTTCGATTTTAATATGTACGATGCCAGTTTAAATGCGTTTGGGCAAAATTTTTCGTTCAAATCTCTGGCAGATCAACTGCAAGAAAGCTTTAACTATTTCGGTTACCATAATACCATGGGTATTATCTCGGGTAATCACGACAAACCCCGATTTGTGAGCCTTACCAGTGGTGAAGTGGCTTGGGATGAAGATTCTAAATTAGCCGGCTGGACGCGCGAAATCGGGAAACCTCAAGCCTTTGCCTATAACAGATTGGCCATGCTGCACGCCTTCAATTTAACCATTCCGGGCATTCCGGTTACCTATACGGGCGATGAATACGGCTCGCCCGGTGCCAACGACCCCGATAATCGCCGCTGGATGATTTTTGACGAGTCCGGCCTGGATGAAGACGAACTAAACACCCGGGAATTATTCTCGAAACTTTCCAATCTCAGAAATTCTAATATGGCGCTTTTATACGGCGATTTTAAATTCCTGATGCAGGAATACAACCAATTGGCCTACTCCAGAAAATATTTCGACAATTATGTAGTCGTAGCTCTTAACAAAAGCGATGATACCGAGACTTTTACGTTGAATATTCCGGGCGATATCAATCCCGAAAAGTTAAAGGCACAATTTGGCAACCATTTTAAAATAAATAACGGAAGTATAGAAATAACAATACCGTCAAACTCTTTTGAAATACTAACTTTATAAATGAACATGTACAAAAAAATTACAAAATATATTTTCCTGCTGTCAATAGTTTTTGGGTTGACAGCTTGCGAAACAACGGATACCAACAAAGTTGTAAGCAAAGTAGAGCAGTTGGAATGGACAAAAGATGCGAGTATTTATGAGATCAATATTCGCCAATATTCCGAAGAAGGGACCTTGGATGCCGTGCGTAAAGACTTGCCGCGCATAAAAGATATGGGCATCAAAATTGTTTGGTTAATGCCCATACACCCCATTGGAGTGGATAACAAAAAAGGCACACTGGGAAGCCCATATTCTGTGCAGGATTATAAAGAAATACACCCTGAATACGGAACCAAGGAAGATTTTAAAAGATTTGTGGACGAAGCCCACGATTTGGGACTGAAAGTTATAATCGACTGGGTGGCAAATCATACCGCATGGGACAATCCATGGACGGAAAACAAAGATTGGTTCGAGTTGAATGATGAAGGCGAATTCACACCTCCGCACGGCACAGATTGGTCGGACGTTATTCAACTGGATTACGAAAGCGAAGATATGCGCGCTGCAATGATAGATGCTTTGGAATACTGGGTGCGTGAATTTGATATTGACGGTTACCGATGTGATGTGGCCGGCATGGTTCCGACTGATTTTTGGAAAGATGCGAAAGCCGCTTTGGATGAAATAAAACCCGTATTTATGCTGGCAGAAGATGGCGAACCTGAGTTGTTGATTGAAGCATTTCAGATGAATTATGCCTGGGAATATGCGCATATCATCCGCGAAATTGCCAAAGGGAACCGTAAAATTACAGCAGTCGATTCGCTATTTGCCGAAGATGCCAAAAAATATCCTGAATCGGGTTATAGAATGTACTTTACCTCCAATCACGACGAAAACTCATGGACCGGCACCGATTATGGTATGTTTGGCGATAATTTCCATAATTTCGCAGTACTTTCAGCCACTGTTCCGGGAATGCCTTTAATTTATAACGGGCAGGAATCGGGGTTGGACAAACAACTGGAATTTTTCGAGAAAGATCCTATCGACTGGAAAGAATACAAATACCAGGATTTCTATAAAATGCTGCTGGGGCTGAAATCGAGCGAAAAAGCACTCTGGAACGGTGAATATGGCGGCAGTCTGGAATTTTTGGAAGCTACGGAAGAACTCTACGCATACAAAAGAGTAAAAGACGATAATGAAGTAATAGTAATACTCAACTTCAACGACGAATATAAAACCAGAAAACTATCGAAGTTGGGCATTACCGAAAACCATACCGCATATAATTCTGATTATTCGCTGATTGATGGCGATAACATCAGTTTTGGTGCAAACCAATGGTTTATTTTCGTTAAATAATACAATAACTAACTACAACGGATATGAGTACACAACCTGCTTTAAAACCAAGACTGGGTTTCTGGCAAATCTGGAATATGAGTTTCGGATTTTTGGGAATACAGTTCGGTTTTGCCCTTCAGAATGCAAACGTAAGCCGTATTTTTGAAACCCTGGGTGCCGAAGTTGAAAACATTCCCATTTTATGGGTAGCCGCACCGCTTACCGGACTTATCGTACAGCCTATTATCGGGTATTTCAGCGATAAAACTTGGAACAGACTCGGGCGCAGGCGGCCATATTTCCTGGTTGGTGCCATATTGGCTTCCTTATCGTTGGTGATAATGCCCAATTCGCCCATGCTTTGGGTGGCAGCCGGTATGTTATGGATTATGGATGCATCTATAAACGTATCTATGGAGCCATTTAGAGCCTTTGTGGGTGATATGTTGCCCAACGACCAAAGGACGGCTGGTTTTGCTATGCAAAGTTTCTTCATCGGAACGGGTTCGGTAGTGGCCTCTATGCTTCCGTGGATGCTTACCAATTGGCTGGGAATATCGAACACTGCACCGGAAGGCGTAATACCCGATTCAGTCAAGTTCTCGTTTTATTTGGGTGGTGCCGTATTTATACTGGCCGTTATATGGACCGTTGTACGCACCAAAGAATATTCGCCGGAGGAGTTGGAAGCTTTTGAAGAAGCCGAAAAAATTGCACTGGGCCTGGATGAGGATGCCAAAAAAACGGCATCGGATTATGATTTTAAATTTCTGGCCTCAAAGCAGAATAAATTTGGAGCAATATCCATAATTGTAGGTGCTATTTTAACCTTTTGGGTATATAACGGAGGTTACGACCCTCAATTATACCTATTGGGAGGCGGTACTTTAGTTTTTGGACTTATAATGATAATTGCTGCTGCCATTCAATCCAAAGGTAATACCAGTATGGGTTTGGTAGAAATTATGAACGATATGTTGATGATGCCAAAAACCATGCTTCAATTGGCAGTGGTTCAGTTTTTTACCTGGTTTGCATTATTTGCGATGTGGATTTATACCACACCGGCAGTAACAGCTCATATTTATGGCACACACGATACCACCTCGGCACTGTATAACGAAGGAGCAGATTGGGTAGGCGTAAGCTTTGCAGTTTATAATGGGGTGGCGGCAGTAGTGGCGTTTTTATTGCCTGTAATGGCCAAATTTATGTCCCGTAAAATGGTACATGCCATTTGTTTGGCTATTGGTGGTGTCAGTTTTGTTTCCATATACTTTTTGCAAAATCCAACCATGCTTTTGATACCTATGGTGGGAATCGGTTTGGCGTGGGCGAGTATATTAGCAATGCCTTATGCCATGCTTACCGGTGCATTGCCATCGCATAAAATGGGAGTGTATATGGGAATATTCAATTTCTTCATCGTTATTCCGCAACTCGTCGCAGCAAGTCTGCTAGGATTTATCGTAAAAAACTTCTTTGGCGGTGAAGCGATTTATGCTCTAATAGTTGGGGGAGTGGCATTGGTGGTTGCCGGATTGTTTACATTTATAGTGGACGACCATGAATACGAAAAAGATGATTTGGCGCGGACGTAAGTATTCAAAACCCAAATTTAAATCCCGGTAAAATACTTTATCGGGATTTTTTTTTACCACATCAAAATATTCATATAGATTTACTGCCTCAGGGCCATAAAAAAACCGCACTAAAATCTATTTTAAAAAGTATATACCTAGATATTTCGTTATTATTAAATAAAATATAACACACTTTTTGGGACACTGCCCCACTCGCTAGTGAAGGTTGCTTTTAAATGAAAATAATCGTTTTTATATTAAACAAAAATAAAAGCTTAGATTCGTAGTGTTTGTTACTCAATCGTGCTTTTGTGTTTCGCAATTACATCATCTATATGATTAAACTCTTTTATCCATTCTGATAAATCGATGTGCAACCATTCAATACCTTGAATTATTTCTTTTTTGTACGAGTTTACAACGTCCAAATTCCACGCAATAGCTTCATGATGAAAAATTCTATTTCTTAACTTTCTAATCGCATTAAATTTAGTACTCATAGTTTTGCGTTTTCGTATTTTTTTTGGGCAATTTGGAAAAGCTAATCTGAGATTTTTCCAGAGGCTCATTTCAAATCTATTGTCAAATAAAGAGGTCCAAAAACCAAAGGGTAATCCCGAAATGATTCTACCAGGGGTAACATCTTGTTTTTTTAAATAAATATTTGTCCGAGCCTGTGATATCTTATCTATCTGAAAACGTGCGGCAATTTTAATAAATTCACTTTTACTATACCATTTATCATCGTTAAAAATATTTTATCAATTGATTATTCACGGCATTTCTTAAGCCCACTTCTAGTATTGCCAATAATGGATAAAAAGATTCAGTCATAAAAATATTGCTTTTATAGTGGGCTTTAGCCTTAGAGGTATCGTTAGAGTGAAAATCTAAATAAGGTTCAAATCTCTCCCATGATATTATCCTTCCAATAATTGAGTCTTTATCCATAAAAGTGTTATATTACTACCGTAGTCCCGGTCGTTCCTCTCCCAGCCTTTTTGCTGGTGATGAAGCCGGGTTTTTTTTGTTTGAGATTTAAATATAGTTATAGTTTTTCTTAACAAAGTTCAAGTTAAGATTATTTGAACATTATTCGGTGCCACTTTTAGTTATTGTATAAGAAATTGTAATTTAGCCTAGAGTTTTAATGATTTATCGTAAAAAACTTCTTTGGCGGTGAAGCCATTTACGCTCTAATAGTTGGGGGAGTGGCATTGGTGGTTGCCGGATTGTTTACATTTATAGTGGACGACCATGAATACGAAAAAGATGATTTAGCACGGGCGTAAGTATTCAAAACCCAAATTTAAATCCCGGTAAAATACTTTATCGGGATTATTTTTTGCGCTAAATAAAAATTATGCCGATTTATTGCTGCACGGCTAATTAATTATTCTAATAACATTGGGATAGCCGGTAGATGTTTTTGCACAAGCCCTCTTTAGTAAAACTACGCAAAGATGCAAAGCAATTTATTGATAATGCGCTAAAATTTGATTAAATTGTGCCACACAAAAGTATGATGATTAGTATCAGCTATTGATGTTTTTTTCATAGTATTGTTGTGTTTCATTGTTATGTGTTGTTGAAAGGGAAATCTGACGATTTCCCTTTTTTTTTGGTACTACGCACATACTCTCACAACTACTAACCGAAGCAGTTAGCCTATTTCTGCCTGACCCATTTTGCCAGATCGCCCCAAGTGGCTTTTTTGCCGTACATTAAAATTCCAACACGGTATATTTTAGCGCTTATCCACATTATTCCGAAAAAGGATATGAGAAGTCCGATTAGACTTACCAATATTTCCCAGAAAGGCACATCGGTAACTGCAATTCGCGTAATCATATTAATAGGAGAGGTAAGCGGAAACAAAGATGCAAACACTGCTAAGGGCGTATCCGGATCCATCATAACTTTGGTATTGAGGAAATAACCCGCAAAAATAGGTAGCATCAGAATAGGCATAAACTGCTGGGTATCTTGCTCTGAATCGGCGGCAGAACCAACCGCGGCAAACAACGCTGCATACATAAAAAAGCCCAGTAAAAAGAAGAGGAAGAAATACACTATCAGCATTGGATCTAACGTAAAAGAACCCAGCATTTCTAAGTCAAAACCCGCTTCGTTCATAGCCATGGATACTTCGTCGTTGCTCGTAAGTGAATTAATACTCTCTTGCATGAATAAACTTGCAATGGGTAACGCCGCTAACGAAATGCCCACATACATAATCATCCATATGGCAAATTGAGTGAATCCAAGTAAACAAACTCCCAAAACCTTGCCCACTAATAACTCCATTGGTTTTATGGAAGACGTTATAATTTCAACAATTCTACTGGTTTTTTCCTCAATTACACTGCGCATCAGAATGGAACCGTAGCCAAAAAGCCCGATAAAAATCAGCAAACCCAGTACAAAACCAACAATAGACATAAATCCGGCCCGATCGCTTTCCGCTTGACCGGTATCGGTCAATTTTTTGGTCACCAAAGGGGGGCGCGTTTCAAAGATATTTCGTATTTCGTCGGTTATATTGGCTCTTTTCAGGCGTTCTTCTTGTACAGCACTTCGTACATCGCCGGCTACGCTGGAAGACAACGCCAAACCACCACTGCCGCCATAAACCAATTCTATAGGTGCATTGTTTTCAATATGACTTTCATCCAAAACAATATAAGCATCCAGGTTTTTTGCCAGTACACTGTTTTTCACTGAGTCCACATCCAAATCTGATAAATCTAAATATCTTTTTGGATTTAACTCCACTAATTTTTCAACCAATAACTCAGTCTGGTCCACAATTCCGATTTGTTTTTCCGAACTGCTGCCATCTGCCATGGTTATCCAAACCATCAATGCGCCAAAAGCAACCAACATTAAAGGCGTGAGTATGGTAGATAAAATAAAAGATTTACTGCGTACGCGAGTTATATATTCTCTTTTTAAAACCAAAAATATTTTCGAAAAACTCATGCTAATTCCTCCGCGTTTTTAATGTTGTCTTCTCCAACCGTTGAGATAAATATTTCCTGCAAAGACGGCTCCACACGCTCAAATTTATGAATTACTACATGCTGCATGGCCAGTTTTAAGATATCCTGCATATTCTGGTTGTTTAAAACTCGTATTTCTGCAAAATTATTGGATCGGTTGTTGATTCTAACATCTTCCAATTGATCCAAAAAAGCACTGTTCCCTTCAAATTCCAATAAAATGGTATTATTACCGAAAGATGATTTAATTTCGCGTAAATCACCTTTTAAAACGGCCTTACCTTTGTTAAAAAGACAGATATCATCACACATTTGCTCTACCTGCTCCATCCTGTGCGTGGAAAATAGAATGGTTTTGCCTTTGTCTTTCAATTCCAGAATAATTTCTTTCAGCATTTCGCTGTTTATAGGGTCCAGACCACTGAATGGTTCGTCAAATATATAAATATCGGGGTCGTGAGCAATAGTGGCTATAAATTGTATTTTTTGGGACATCCCCTTGGACAATTCTCCCACTTCTTTTTTAAACCAGTCTTTGGCTTCGAATCTTTCCAGCCAGTAACTGATTGCATTTTGTGCGTCCTTTTTGCGCATTCCTTTTAACTCTGCAAAGTATAAAAGCTGCTCACCGACTTTCATTTTTTTATAAAGTCCGCGTTCTTCGGGCAAATATCCCAACAGTTTTTGGGTATAGGCGCCCGCTTTGATGTCGTTAATGGTTATGGTGCCGGAATCGGGTGCAATAATATCGTTTATCATTCTTATGGCGGTTGTTTTACCGGCACCATTTGGCCCCAATAAACCAAATATGCGGCCTTTTCGCACCTCGAATGAAACATTATCGACCGCTTTATTTTTTCCGAAAGTTTTACTGATTTGGTCAACTACTATTACTGGCATAAAAAAGCAATTAGTTATAAACGGTTGAGCTGAATATTATGATAAACTCAACCTGGAAAATTTAATACGTGATATAATAATAAATTTATACGCAAAATATAGATTTCTGTTACATTTTTTCTGTTGTAAACATCAAATTTTGTATCTTAGTACTCAATCGGAATTTAATTGATTATGTAGTATGGCTGAGAATGAAAAGTTTATGAGCGAAGCGCTAAAAGCGGCAATAGAGGGGATGAACAACAACGAAGGAGGTCCTTTTGGTTGTGTAGTGGTTAAAGATGGCAAGATTGTAGGTAAATCGAACAATAAAGTAACTTCAACAAACGACCCAACCGCCCATGCGGAAGTGCTGGCCATACGCGATGCCTGTAAGAATTTAAATACATTTCAGCTGGAGGGTTGTGTAATTTATACCTCCTGCGAGCCATGCCCCATGTGCTTGGGCGCCATTTACTGGGCACGCCCCGATAAGGTGTATTACGGTAGTTCTCAATCGGATGCAGCAGCGATAGGGTTTGATGATGAATTTATCTATAAAGAAATTCCACTGCCTTACGAAGAGCGTAGCATCCCATTTGAGCAGTTTGGAAGGGACATAACCCAAAAAGCATTCGACAGCTGGGCAGAAAAAGAAGATAAAACAGAGTATTAATACCCGTTTTAATATCGTTTAATTGTCTGTTAAATGGCGTTTGATTACCATTTAAATTAACGAACAAAATTATTTTAAATTCAATAGCATGCACTGGTTTTTATTGATTTTGGCCGGTCTTTTTGAGGTCGGTTTTACATCCAGCCTGGTCAAGGCAGAAGGCGCAACAGGGTGGTTGGTTTATATCTGGTACGGCGCTTTTTTGGTCTCCCTGGCATTAAGTATGCTGTTTCTGATTATTGCCGCCAAAGAAATACCTATGGGAACGGCTTATGCTGTTTTCGCGGGAATAGGGGCTGTAGGCACTCTTTTAGTGGGAATATTTGTGTTTAAAGAAGAAATAACATTTTGGCGCATCTTTTTTCTGGTTACGTTGATTGGTTCCATTGTTGGTTTAAAGTTCAAAAGTTGAGATAGGACAATTTCCGCCGTTCCATTTTCTTTTATTACTTAAACAATTCATATTTCTTAATTATATATTCCAGCAAGAAGATAGAATGTATAATTAAGCTGATATTGTAATTTAAAAATAAGGAATTGGATTTATGCACGTACTTCACATAAGCGCCGAATGCTATCCGGCGGCAAAAGTAGGTGGTTTGGCCGATGTTGTGGGATCATTACCCATATATTTAAACAAAAAGGGTTTTAACTGTGAAGTATTGATGCCAAAATATTATAACTCCTGGATCACTTCACAGGAATTTGATACCGTCTATGAAAGCGAACTGTTTTTGGGAAGCAATCAAATTCCATTTAGTATTCAAAAGCTGAAAGAGGGAGTATTGGGTTTTCCTTTGTACGTGGTGGATATACCGGGTTATTTCGACCGCCCCGGAATTTACGCAGACCCTGTGCACAAAACCCCGTATCTTGATGAGGCAGAGCGTTTCATAGCCTTCCAGATTGCCGCACTAGAATGGGTGAATTCCCTGGCCGAAAAGCCTCAAATCATTCATTGCCATGATCACCATACCGGATTGGTACCCTTTATGTTAACCAAATGCTTTAGGTATAAAAATATAGCTCATGTTCCTACCGTATTGACCGTTCATAATGCCGAATATCAGGGGTGGTATCCCAAAGAAAAGTACAGATTACTACCGGCTTTTAATATGCAGGATTTTGGTTTGTTGGAATGGAACAACGAAATTAATGCGCTGGCAAGTGGTATAAAATGTGCGTGGAAAATTACCACGGTGTCAGAGAATTACATGCAGGAATTGGCTTCTAACAGCAACGGATTGGAAGCCCTATTTGCGCATGAGGCCGGAAAATCGAAAGGAATTATAAATGGAATAGATACCGATGTTTGGAATCCAAGCACTGACAAATACCTGGAGCATAATTATTCATTTCGGAACAGAAGGTCGGGCATGCAGAAAAATAAGGAAGCATTGTGCGAAAAATATGATTTTAACCCCAATTTGCCGTTGATAGCTTTTATTGGACGATTGGTAAAGGAAAAAGGGGCAGATTTATTGCCCGATTTATATGCAAATATATTAGAAAAAAATGATAGAGTTAATTTTGTCCTTTTGGGAACCGGAGACCCGGAACTTCACAAACGCTTCGGGCAAATGAACCACAAACATTTTGGCTTTTTTGATGCCACTTTACAATATAATGAACAGTTGGCGCACCAAATTTACGCCGGAGCAGATTTTATATTTATGCCATCCAGGGTAGAACCATGCGGACTGAATCAAATGTTTGCCATGCGCTATGGCACTATTCCCATAGTAAGAACCGTAGGCGGACTGAAAGATACCGTAAAAGATATATCAGAAAAAGACGGTTATGGCATTAGATTTGATGATTTTACTATTTCTGCCGCAAAAAATGCAATTGAAAGAGCCATAAAACTGTTTAATAATAAGAAAAAACTAGCGCACGTAATTTCTTCCATCATGAAATTGGATTTCTCTTGGAATAATTCCGCAAATGAATATATTAAGTTATATAAATCCCTTACTTAAAATGTAGTACCATGAAGAGTAAAACCATTGCCATTATACTGGGTGGAGGGAGAGGAACCCGGCTCTCACCACTAACCGACGCCAGATCAAAACCGGCCGTTCCCATAGGTGGTAAATATCGCTTAGTAGATATACCCATTTCGAACTGTTTGAACTCAGATATCAGAAAAATATATGTTCTCACACAGTTCAATTCGGCCTCGTTAAACCGGCATATAAAAAACACCTATAACTTTGATGTATTTAGTAGTGGTTTTGTAGATATATTGGCGGCCGAGCAAACTACCGACCATAATGAGTGGTTCCAGGGCACCGCAGATGCCGTGCGTAAATCATTGCACCACATGGAGAACCATGAGTACGAATATGTGCTTATTCTCTCAGGTGACCAACTGTATCAAATAGATTTCAGAGATTTAATAAACCGACATACCGAGAGAAAAGCCGATATTACCATTGCTACCATACCGGTAACGGCTCAGGATGCAACAGGTTTCGGAATTATGAAAACTAACTCGGCCGGCCTGATAGAAAGTTTTATTGAAAAACCCGATGCAGATGTATTGCCGGATTGGAAATGTGATGTTCCTGAACCGTATAAAAGTCAGGGAAAACATTATTTGGCTTCTATGGGCATATATGTTTTTAACCGTGGCGTTTTAAAACAATTATTTGATGATAATCCCGATTCTACCGACTTTGGCAAGGAAATAATTCCTAAGTCCATAAACAAGGGTTTGAGCGTGTCTAGCTTTGAATTTGGCGGTTATTGGACGGATATAGGAACCATTCGCTCTTTCTTTGAGGCAAATATCGAATTAACGGATGTTGTACCCGAATTTAACCTATACGACAACGAAAGTTTTATATACACCAGAGCTAGATTGCTTCCTGCTTCCAAAATTATGGGAACCAACCTGGAATATGCGCTAATGGCCGAAGGCTGTATAATTGAAGCCAGCAGAATAGTACGCTCCGTTATTGGAATCCGTTCCAGAATTGGAAAGGGTACAACGGTAGAGCACTCCATCATAATGGGTAACGATTATTTTGAAAGCAGGATAGAAATAGAAAATTCCACGCCCGATTACCCGGCAATGGGGATAGGGCAGCGCTCGTTTATAAGTAACGCTATCATCGACAAAAATGCACGCATTGGTAACGACGTAAGCATAGTGGGAGGTTCACAAAAACAGGATGGAAAATATCAATACCATACGGTTAAAGACGGTATAGTAATTATCGAAAAGGGAACCATTATTCCCGATGGTACCATTATTTAACATCTGAAACCAGGTGGTATGAGGTTAGATTATTTGACTGTTCTGTGTTTTTTTGGAATGGCCAAATAAAAACCATTCAAAATTTTATACAGAAGACCTATAGAAGTGGCGACCCATGCCAGTACGGCAAGATAAATGAATGAAGACGAAATGCTGTAAATAAAATCGAGATTCATAACCTGCGCCAATCTATACGTACAAACCGTGTACATGCCCAAGGGGAACACCATTCCCCAATATTGCGGATGATAGACAAAAGGTATTTTCTTATATAAATGCCGCCAAATACCGAGAATTATAATCAAGGGTATCCACCAAGTGCCAAAAGCCCAGAACAGGAGGGTCAGGCCTTTTAAAAAGGGATATAGCGGCTGTATAAAATCAATGTGTGTGGTGTTTAAAATCAATATAGAACCGGCAAGGGTAGTAATGGCAACCGCGCCCATGCTTATCCAATACGGTGGCGCAAATTCCTCGGCTTTGACTATAAAAAAGGTCAGTCGGTAAAAAATGAGCGTTATAATAATCACATAAAACAGGCAGCCCACTAAAAACAACGCCAAAGAAAAGAAAACTATCAGTTCGTTGGAGAGGCTGAGATAATCGTGAAGCTGCACGCCCAAAATGGATAACGATTGTGTGGAAACCACAATAAGCAACCACGTACCGTTTAAGCCCTTGTTAAGTACGGGTTTTCTCGATTTTATGGTGATGGCCACAAAAAACAAGTAAATCAATACCACCCACAGTATCAATCCGATTGCATATAAAATAGCGGCTATAAAATGGTTGCCCTCGAATAATACGTATTGGTTGCCCAGAACGGCAGTGCCCGCTACAATAGATAAAAAACCCGGACTTTTAAAATGGTTTACCAAATCGCGCATAAAAAAGGAGGTGTATCTAAATAACCGAACCAGATAAATCAGCCATAAAATTAAATAGGCAGCCTTATTAATCCTGAAAAGCATCTTAGCCAAAGCACTATAATCCAATAAAGAAGCGGCAATGGATACGATACCCGTAGCCATGACCAGCGCAAAATACGATGGATGAAATCGGGAAACGGACCATTTTATAAGTACCCCAATTCTACGTGAATATGATTTTAATAAACTATTGGCCTTCAATGTATTAATAAATATAACTAATGCTTTTTAACGCCCAAAAATCGTATTACCGAACCCTTGCCAACATGATATTCCCCTTCTTTAAGCTCGACTTCGGTTTCGACCAGTTCCAGAACCTCAAAATTGTTAAAATCGTTTTTTATTTCCTGCAACGAGAATAAGGTATCATATACGGGCGGTCCGCCGATTCTTGGATTTTTCTTGCGGTATTCCAAATTCTTTTTGCTGAAGCCTTCAAATATGATAATACCGCCTGGTTTTAATAACCCGTTCAATATTTTGTGGTACCCGGATCTTATATCTTGGTGAAAATGGGCATAAATCAAAGAAATGGCATCAAATTGTTCCTTTTTATAATCCAGTTCGGGCAAATATCCTATTCGGTAATCAATATTTACGTTATTTTCTTCGGCCAATTTCAGCGCTTTTTTTCTGCCCTCGGTGCTGGTATCGAAAGCATGGGCATCCCAACCCAATTTGGCGGCATAAACCGAATTTCTGCCTTCTCCGTCTGCCGGAAAAAGTATGGTGCCCGGCTTGTAATTTGCAAGATTTTCAGCCAAATAATTATTGGGCTCCGTGCCATATACATATTCTTGTTGGCTGTATCGGGTATCCCATCTGTTAATTGATTTTTCGGGCATGTATGCACTCCATTTTAAATTTTAATAATAGAACACAAGAAGAGGTGGTTATGTTCCAAGCCGGATGTTGGTAAACCTAAAAAGTGGATGTCATCGTATCGGCAACCACAATAATATAATCGGCAACGGTATTTTTTTCCTCCTCCGACATTTCTTCCCATTCTTTCATGGTGGTTGTAGTTATCGATTTGATATTTAAGTCTGGATTTAACTGCTCAATCCACCAAATAATGCCTTGGCGGTTGTCGGAATGATAAGAACCCTGAAAATGAAGCAATAAATCGCCTTCATTATAATTTTGAAGTGAAAAATGAGCCATGGTTGCATCTTTTGATGCCTGCGAAGCTTGAATATTCAACATATTATCTGGAACGTGTCCGCCCATGTGTTCCGCCATTTCTGCATAAGCTTTCACTTCCGGGTCGAACAGCCCCACTATATCCGGGCTGATCAGTTTTTTAGCTTCTTCACTTAATTCCTCAAGGCTTTCAAGGCCTTTTTTGTAGATCATAGAAGCATATCTACGAGGGATATTGGTGGCTATAAATCGGAGGTTGTTGTCTTTGGCAAAATCCAGCAGAGGCCGGTAATCCGTTTTATAGTTGTTCCAAAGCTGGGTTATTTCGGGCGTAAATTTATCGTGCTCATAAAAACCACCCAAATATTCATCAATAACCAATTGATTGCCACTTTCAAACATCTCCGCTCCCAAAAACAGGCTGTCGCCTTTGACTTCATACAGGCTTTTGCTCACCTCCAATTGCAGCCAATGCGCAATGGGGTTGTCGTGATGCTCGCCAAAAAACACCATGTCGGCTGTTGCCAGGTCTTCTATCATTTCTGCGTAACTTACGGCGTTGGCATTATTATTATATAGTAAATATGCCGGTTTGTCCTGCGCAATAATAGCCGGAACAGCCACCGCAAATAGAATAAAAGTTGCTAGGATACGATACATGGCGGTTTAGTTGAGTTGCAAAGAATAGGTAATATACAGATCCAAACCATTACCGAACAATTCATTTAGATTAAAATCGCCCGTTTTTTGGGAATATTTCACATTATAATACTTCATACCGATGGAAAGGGAGCCGTCGTTGAATTTTTCCTCGTATTCGGTCAGCAGGTGTACCCCGTTTTCCGGGTTGTAGTTGGCCTGTCCCGAAATTTTTGAAACACCGGCTTCTTTAATCTGGAGTTCACCATTAAAATAGAAACCATAACCTCCGCCGATATTGAGGTATGAATTATCATTTAATTTAATTGGAAATTTCATTTCGGGTGTTAAAATAAGTCTTTTAAAAGACACGCTGCCGGTATTGTTTCCATTTTTCACTTCGCTGGCTTGATAGTGGAAAGTACCACCAAATTTAATGTTATTGGCCAGCGCATAGTACAATCCGGTGCCGAATGAGAGCCCACCGCCTGCAGAAACTGACAAATCCTCGTTATTGATATTAAGCGTTTGGGTAAAAGGGGTGCCGCCGCCAAATACGAAAGGTATGCTTATGCCATTTGATTCTTTAGGTGGATGAATGCGTGCCGGCTCGGTTTGTGGCTTGGCGTATAAACTTATGGTAGAAATTAAAATAAACAGGACAACCCGGATGGTAATCCCGAATACGGTGCTTTGTTTTGTGGATATTTTATCAAATTTAATTTTACTGCAACTTATCTGGTGTTTGTGCACTGAATTAGGTAGTGTTAATTTTGAAGATTTTTGTTTTGGGAACTCTCAATTTTTAAAGCATTTAAAAATATAAAATAATTTAGAATTATGGTATTAAAATTGGACTTAAAAATCGTTCGATTTAAACTTTGGTGGTTTACGCACCAGGGTTTCTTGCTCGAAAGAATAAGCCATTTTAATTAATTCGGGCTCGTTCCAGGCTTTGCCAAAAAATGTAATCCCCACAGGCAATCCATCTATAAAGCCCATCGGAACAGAGATGGCAGGGTAGCCCGCTCTGGCTGCGGGTGAGCTGGAAGAAATATTGAAATTATCGCCATTTAAATGATCTATTTTCCAGGCCGGACCACCACTGATACCTATAAATGCATCCAATTCGTAATCCTCCATCACCTTATCCATGCCATTTTCTCTGCTCGCTTTTAGCATGTTGGTAAGTGCGGTTTGATATTCTTTATCCGATAAATCGCCTTTTTCTAATGCTTTTACCATGATGTTGTGGTCAAATTGCATTTCTACTTTGCTTTTAAGTGTTTTGTTGACCACTTCTTCCAGATTCTTGGCAGGAGCGTTTTCTCCTAAACTCTTCAAATAGCTGTTTATTCCGGCTTTAAATTCGTATAGCATTACTTCATAAGAGTCTCTGCCAATATTTGAGCTTACAATTCTGTCGATTTCTATGATTTCCGCGCCTTGTTTTTTCAGTAAATCTAAAGTTTGGTGCATCAGCGAATCAACACGATGGTTAATACCCATTGACGGCATATAAAGCCCCAATCGTTTGCCTTTTAAAGCGCCTTTTACCAGGTATTCGGTATAATCTGTTTTAGTGTATGGCGCGCTGCTTTTGGTGCGTTCGTCCCTTTCGTCTATACCGGTCATTGCGCCGAGCATTATAGCGGCATCTTCTACATTTTGTGCCAGCGGCCCGGGAGTGTCCATAGTTTCGGCAATGGGAATGATTCCAGAGCGGCTGAGAAGCCCAACCGTTGGTTTAATACCGACGATACCATTAAGTGAAGCCGGACAGACGATAGAGCCGTTGGTTTCTGTACCTACGGTCAGCATAGAGAAATTGGCAGAAACCGCAGCACCGGAGCCCGAACTGGAGCCGCACGGACTTCGCGTTATATCGTACGGATTTCTGGTCTGTCCGCCTACAGCGCTCCATCCGCTGGAAGAAACATCGCTATGAAAGTTTGCCCATTCGCTCAAATTTGCTTTTCCCAATATTATGGCGCCATTTTCGCGTAATTTTTTTACAACGTAGCTGTCTTGCAACGGCATTGAGTTTTGCATTACCACTGAACCTGCCGTATTAGGCATTTTGTCTTTGGTATCAATATTATCTTTCAGTACTACAGTTACCCCGTGCAGTGGTTTAAGTTTTTCGCCGTTTTGCAGGGCTTCATCCAGAGAGTCGGCAATGGCCAATGCATCTGGATTCAACGTGATAATCGAATTTATTTTAGGCCCGTTTTTGTCATATTTGTCAATTCTTTCCAAATACGCTTCTACTACTTGACGTGCCGTATAATTTCCATCTTTGTAATTTTTATGTAATTCTGAAATGGTAATTTCTTCCAAATTCAGTTTATCAAATGTTGATTCTTGCGTAGTTTCGCAGGCATTGAAAATAAAAGCAAATGCTAGAATAAATAAGGATATGTATTTCATGGAAGGCATAATAAATTTAGGTTGTAGGCATAAATATATGCTTTAGATAATCATAATCTAATAAATTATCCGAATAATAGCGGTTTTGATATAAAAGATTGAAAAACTGGTGGAATTACAGCTAGTACAGCTCAAATTCCAGTAATCTACATTCAATAGTAGAGTTATAAAGTTCAATTCGTTGGCTGGATCTTAAACCTATATGTTTGGCCAGTCCAAAATTTCCGGTAAATATGTAGCCCCATTTTCCGCTGCACTTTTGTTTTAGAAAATCGCCCATTTCGGTATATAAATTTTCTAAATCTTTATTGGCGCCCAGCCTTTCGCCATATGGTGGATTGAAAACAACAACGCCTTCGCCATCGGGAATTTCAGTGTCCCTATAATCTACGCACTCAAATTCAATAAGATGGTCAACACCGGCTGTACGTGCATTCTTTCGGGCAGCAGCGATGGCTTTGGGATCGATATCTGTGGCTATGATTTTACCTTCAAAAGATTTTTGAGCATTCGATTTAATAAAAGAACGGATTTGGTTCCACTTATTTACGTCAAATCCCGGAATGTGTTTGATGGCGAAATTAGGCCGAAGAAGTCCGGGCGCTTTTTGGGTTGCCATCAGTGCCGCTTCTATGGCCAACGTACCACTGCCGCACATGGGATTGATAAAATGTTGTCCTTTTTTCCACTTACCGGCCAATATTATGGCCGATGCCAGGGTTTCTTGAATAGAAGCGGTGTGATTATCCACTTTATAACCGCGTCTGGAAATGGATTCTCCCGACGTATCTAAATAAATGGTGGCTTCACGACCTTTCCAGAATAGAAATACTACATTTTTGGATAAATCGGGTCCCGAATTTGGTCTTGAGCCCGTTTTTTCACGAATTCTGTCAACAATGGCATCTTTTATCTTCAGATTTGCAAAATGCGTGTTATTGATACTTCGATTATTGATGAACGATGTAACGCTTACATAGCCGTGTTTGTGCACATAATCTTCCCACGGAACGGTTTTTAATTGCTTGTATAATTCATCGGCATTGGTGCATTCAAAACTTTTCAGCTGATAGTGGACACGGTGCGCACATCTCAAGGCCAGATTTAACCGCATGCAATCTTCCAACGTGCCTTCAATTTCGATGCCGGCGAGCCGCTCGCCGAGTATATTATACCCCAAATCGATGAGCTCTTGTTTAAGGTACGGCGTGATGCCTTTTGGGCAGGTTATGGAAATACGAGATTTGATGGAGAAATCTGCCATTTTTGCTTATATGACGATTAATGCAATTAATGAAGATGAGAGGAGATAACCCCGATTTGGATTGAATCAAAACGGGGTTATAATCTTTATAAACTATAGTATTTCTACAAGTTCAATATTGAAAATCAAATCTTTGCCTGCCAGCGGGTGGTTGGCATCGATTTTTATGGAACTCTCGTTTATTTCGGATACAACTACGGTTAGCGGTTGTCCATCGGGTTGACTGAGTTGAAGTTGCATTCCCAATTCAGGAACCATTCCTTCCGGTAAGTTCTCGTTGCCCACTTCTAAAATCATATCGGGATTAACCTCGCCGTATGCTTCAGCGCTGGGTATATTGGCGGTAGTTACATCGCCGATTTCCATACCAACCACGGCATTTTCAAAACCCGGAATCAATTGCCCTTGGCCCAGGGTAAATTCTAAGGGATCTCTTTGTACTGATGTGTCGAATACCGTTCCATCCTTTAACTGCCCGGTATAATGTACTTTTACGGTGTCTCCGTTTTTAACTTTTGGCAAAACTTTATCTTGTTTTAGTTGAAAATTTTAATTGAGGGGAAAGTTACCAAATAATGCGCTTATATATTAAGGCAATATTTGTTTATTTACCCAAGGTGTTATCCAAAGTCTGTCAATCTTTTTCAGCGATAGGAGTGTGAAATTCCTAATTCTGAAAAGGGGGGGGGACAGAATTATTGTAAATTATCGATAGTAAACCACCTATTAACTAATATCAAATCAACTATTTAACTATTAATAATTTCTCCACCGACCGACGGAAGGGGTACCTGCTTGCAGGCGGGGTGGTCAGGATACTCGAGATAATATGGAACTATTATTTCGAGTTTCTATCCTTAGTGTATCACATGGTTTAATTTTTTTAACCACGGAAAACACTGAATACGCGGAAGTTTTGTTTCGTGCAACTAATTCCGGCCATCTCCCTTTCAGTGTATTCCGTGTATTCAGTGGTTCCTCTTTTTTAACCACGGAATATAATAGATAACAGTCAATCTTTTTCAGCGATAGGAGTGTAAAATTCCCCTCTATGGAGGGGTGCCCGCGAGCGGGCGGGGTGGTCAGGGTGCCCGAGATAATATAGATAAGCCTATAATTCCGAATTTCTATCTTTCCGTGTATTCAGTGTATTCTGTGGTTAACCATTATTTAAGCACGGAACACACCGAATACGCAGAAGTTTTATTTTTAAAAACGGACCATTTAACAAACTTATTTGATTTTACGCGATTCTTTGATCTTTGTTATACTTGAATGGCCGTGTAAAATCCTTAAAACCAAAATGTTATATTGCTTAATTCTATAAATAACAAGATAGCTGCCCAAAATAATATTGCGATATTGCTGATCTTTTGTAGCTAGATGTCTACATTCTGGATGATGTAGCCAAGTTTGATCGAGGCTCCAAACTTTACCGTAAATTTCGGCTACAAAACTTTTGGCTGCTGCTTCGCCAAATAACTCTTCTCCATATTCATATACCGATTTTAAATCTTCTGTAAATTGCCTAGATACAGTTACTTGTTTTTTCTCTTCTTCAACCACAATTCAAACTTTGTCATTGATTCTTGAACGGTATCAAAGGGACCTTTTTCAGCTTCATCAATCCCTTTTTTAAATTCTTTTTCGGTAATGCTTTGAGCAGAAGTGAAACTATTTTCCGAATGTTTATTCTTTAATTCTTTTGTTTCCATTACAACAAAATTATTTTCGATTATAATGACAATTTATATAAAAGGACTTTGAGGTACAAGTTGTTGTATGGCTTGTGAAATGTATAAACAGTAATTCAGATTAACCATAAAACCCAAAAATTCATATCCATCAGATTTTGTGGATTCTATTTTATTTAACCACGGAATACACTAGATAATAGCTAACCCTTTTCAGTAATAGTAGTAGAAAATTCCTAATTCTGAAAAGGGGGGACAGAATTATTGTAAATTATCGATAGTAAACCACCCATTAACTAATATCAAATCAACTATTTAACTATTAATAATTTCTCCGCCGACCGGCGGAAGGGGTGCCTGCTTGCAGGCGGGGTGGCCAGGATACCCGAGATAATATAGATAAAACTATAATTTCGAATTTCTCTTCTTTTGTGTATTCCGTGTATTCAGTGGTTCCTCTTTTTTAACCACGGAATACAATAGATAACAGTCAATCTTTTTCAGCGATAGGAGTGTAAAATTCCCCTCTATGGAGGGGTGCCTGCTTGCAGGCGGGATGGTCAGGATACTCGAAATAATATAGATAAAACTTTAATTTCGAATTTCTCTTCTTCTATGTATTCCGTGTATTCAGTGGTTCCTCTTTTTTAACCACGGAATACAATAGATAACAGTCAATCTTTTTCAGCGATAGGAGTGTAAAATTCCCCTCTATGGAGGGGTGCCCGCGAGCGGGCGGGGTGGTCAGGGTGCCCGAGATAATATAGATAAAACTATAATTCCGAATTTCTAACTTTCTGCGTATTCAGTGTATTCTGTAGTTGCCTATTCTTTAAGCACGGAACACACTGAATACGCGGAAGGGTTTTTATATATCGAAATCGACGTAGCTCTTTAGTGTACAATATAACACACACTCTTGCCGAAAACACCAATTACCACTCAACTATTAACAAATATCTAAATAACCAACACCTATTTCATATTGGTAAATTGCAGGGGTACATTAAAGTCGTTGGATTTGAGATGTTGGATGACTGCCTGTAATTCGTCTATTTTTTTGCCGGTAACCCGTACCTGACTGTCTTGAATCTGGGGCTGCACTTTTAATTTAAGATTTTTTATCTCCTTGACTATCTTTTTCGCTGTTTCCCGGTCGATTCCTTCTTTTAAAATAACATCCATTTTAAGGTATCCCTGTGAAGTGCCTTCTTCGATGCCAAATTCGGCAACTTTAGTGCTAATTCCACGCTTGACAAAGTTTTTTAGCAGCATTTCCTTAATAGCTTTCATCTTCATACTTTCTGCCGCAACTATATGGATACGATTTTCTTTGTTATGATAGGTCAATTCGGTGTGTAAGCCTCTGAAGTCGTACCTGTTCTCAATTTCTTTTGCAGTATTATTAACCGCATTATCCACTTCCTGTTTATTAATTTCACTGACAATATCGAACGAAGCCATGATTATTTTTATTTATATTATTAGTTGGGGTTTTTATTGAACTTGAAAATCCAATTGGATAAAATACATATTTATAAAAAGCTTACCTTTCAAGCTGCATAAAACTACACATTGTAAGATAACCATATAATTGGTTCAATCGTCAAATAAATTAAAATCGTTTTTAGTATTGCCAAATGTTTAGAAGAAGGGCAAAGGTTCGTACATACACACATAATAAGAAAATTGCATCGTTGCTGTCTTTTGTAGCGGGCGGAGTGGGGGTGGTTGGGTTTTTGGCTATCCAAAGATTAGTTATAAATGCCACGGGTAATGTGGTGTTTTTTGCGCATGGCACACTGAATTTTAATTGGTACGAAAGCCTGATTTTTCTCTTTTACGTTATATCATTCTTTTTGGGTTCGTTCGTATCCAACGTATTTATCGAGATTACAGCCAAAATCAACGAGCGGTTTATTTATATGGTACCGGCATTTATCGAAGTTATGATTTTATTTACTGTTGCTATTATAGGGCAGGAAATTATGAACTATAATGCCGATTTATTAGCTTTTATATTATTGTTTGCCATGGGTTTACAAAATGCTTTGGTAACAATAATATCTAATGCAATTGTGAGAACTACACATCTTTCAGGCCTGTTTACGGATTTGGGAATAGAAATATCACAGCTATTTTTCTATAAAACCAAAGAAAATAAAGCTCAGTTAATCAGAACCATCAAACTGCGTTTCAGAATAATAATTTATTTTGTAATCGGTGGAATATTAAGCGGTTATCTATATACACAAATAGGATTCCAAATATATTCGGTGCAGGCTGCGCTGCTATTGGCCGGCATGTTTTATGATACCGTTAAATACAAAATTTTGTTGTGGTCTAAACGGCACGATTTTATTTGAATTTTATTCCGGATTACTTTCGTTTTCTACCCCTTCGTCCTTTTCTTTTTTTAGCTTTTGAATCAATATATCGCTTAAAATAGCATCCACTTTGGGACGATCGTCGGCCGGAATTACGGTATGATATACTTTTAGAACCTCATGGTATTCGAATTCCAGTTCCATTACCTCTTCACCCACCCATTTATAGCTCAGCAGGCTGTCCCATTGAATAGTTCTGTCCAATAAAATAAATCCCCCGGCACGGAACTCGGGTATAATATGCATGGAAAGGCCAAAAACCCCGAGACTTATGAGTGAGAGTCCCGATGTAATGCGGATTGGGGTAATGGCAGCTTCCGTAAAAATGGAAGTTCTTACAATTCCCGCTATAATCAGCACTAAGGCGATTAAATTTGGCAAGGCATCGGCAGAGAAACTTTTATTGTAATAGATAATTTTACCGAATTTGGATTTATTACGGTATTGACGGTATGAGGTGCCCAGAAAGAAGCCGGCCAACAGGCCATAAAAAACAGCCATAAAAGTACCGGCAATGGCTTCGGGGAAATATCCGAAATTATGCAGCAACCTGAGTATAAAGAGTATAAATACGGCACCAACGGCCAATTTTAAAAGCAAACGTATGGAGAGCTGCTCCAGATAAAAATATTTTTTGTAACCGATATAAATACCGGGCAAAAAGAACAGAATTACTGTGATAATAGTCCAAATCATTTCTTAATTTCAAAAGATTATTTAGATAAGTAAAATTTAATATGGAAATTTATCCTGATGGTATTGAAATTAGCAATGCCGAGCAAACTTTGGAAATAAAATGGTCGGATGGCAAAGTATCTATCTACCCATTAAGAGGACTTAGAATCAACTGTCCATGTGCCGTTTGCCGTGGCGGACACTCTACCATGGGCGAATTTGAGCCCGAAGCTTTCTTTGACGAGAATCCTATACCCATTCATATTATGGATGTTTCGCAGGTGGGTAATCACGCACTCAAAATTGTTTGGTCCGACGGGCACGACAGCGGCATGTACCGTTGGAACACCTTGAGGTTTCTGGATCCCGATAATCACCGCGAGGATTTTGAGCAAGAGAAGTAGTTTAGCCGTTATTTATACCAAATTCGTTTTTCAGCACACTTAAAGAGGCATTATAACCGCACATACCATGAACACCGCCGCCCGGCGGTGTTGATGAAGAACATATGTAAATACCGGAATTGCCCATTTTGTAAGAATCCCATTTAAGTATGGGCCTGGCAAAAAGCTGTTTTGCAAATTGTGCGCCTCCGTTAATATCCCCGCCGATATAATTGGCATTGTAATTCTCAAAATCGACGGTATTCATGGTTGCTTTGGCAATTATGGTATCTTTAAATCCGGGAGCATAAGTTTCAATCTGATTTTCGATAGCTTCCGTCATATCCACACTGCTGCCTTTTGGTACATGGCAATATGCCCAAAGGGTATGCTTTCCCTCAGGAGCTCTGGTATTGTCAAATAAGCTGGGTTGGGATATGAGCACATAAGGTTTTTCGGAATGTTTACCCGACCACATCGCTTTTTCCGATGCCGCAATTTCACCAAAACTGCCTCCCAAGTGGATGGTTCCCGCTCTGCGAGCCTTTTCATTTGCCCATGGAACCGGCTCCGATAACGCATAATCGATTTTAAACACTCCGGGACCGTATTTGTACTTTTTAAGACTGGTTTGCAGTGAGTTGGGAATTCTGTTCCCCGCAATTTTCACTATTTGATGAGGAGTTAGATCGAAAATAATGGGTTTATCTTCGGCAAACTCATTAATGTTTGTTACATATCTGCCTGTTTCAATAACGCCCCCCAGCGACACAAAATAATCTGCCAGCGCTTTTGTAATGGAATGCGAACCGCCTTTGGCAATGGGCCAGCCCACAGTATGTGCAGTAATGCCGAGCATGAGCCCGAACGTAGCGGTGAACATCTTATTTAGAGGTAAAATGCTGTGTGCCGCCAGTCCGGCAAAATAGGTTTTTAAGGCCTCTGTTTTAAATATCGCATTGGAAAGATGCTTGGCCGAAAACATACCGAACCAACCAAACTGCATTAGTTGCAGGGGGTGTTTTGGTATTCGTAAATTACCGAACACGTCCTCGGAGAGGGTAGGCCAGTATTCTATAAATTTGCCAAACAGTTGCCGGTAGTATTTTGCATCTTTGCCCAACCGTGCCAAGGTATTTTCGAAGTTTTTTTCGATAACAACGGCCTCTCCGTCTGCCAGGGGATGTGCAATTTGAAAATCGGGATAAATCCATTCCAACCCAAATTTGGTAAGCGGCAGGCTATTAAAAAACGGAGAAGACACCGCAGTTGGATGCACGGCAGAACAAACATCGTGCAAAAAGCCGGATTCTGTCAATTCCTTTGTGCGAGTACCGCCGCCAATGGTATCTTTAGCTTCAATAATCTTAACTTTAAGACCATTTTGCGCTAAATTAATAGCAGTTGCAAGACCATTTGGGCCGGCACCTATAACAAAAGCATCAAAATCCTTTTCCAATTTTAAATTACACTGTTTTTATTTGTTTTTTGAGCGTTCCTCGGCCAACTTTAATGCTTCGTAAACGTTTACTATTCCACCTGTAGAAGATAATGAAGAAAATGGAACTACTTCATCACTGCCGGGTTTAAATACCATATTATCCACCCTGGTAACCGATTCGAGCAAGATATCTTTTATCTCGGAAGCCGTAAAATCCGGGTAGTACGACATAACCAGCGCCGCTGCCCCAGCCACTACCGGACCCGCCATACTGGTTCCGCTATTGGCCATATATTTATTTTCAGGATAAGTGGAATATACATCTACGCCGGGTGCAAATAAATCTACAGATTGACCGTAATTGCTGAAAAATGCCGCCAGACTTGAATCTTCTTTTGCCGTCCAAGACGAAGCGCCAACTGTTATAAAACTATTGGCTATAGTACCGTCTGCAAAAAATTTATTCGGATAGCTTAAAACGCTGTCAATATTTTCGCCATCGTTACCGGCACTGTGTATCACCAATACGCCTTTTTCGTCGGCATATTTGAATGCTGAATCCACATATTCTTTTTCGGTCGTAAAATTCTTGCCAAAACTCATATTGATAACATTCGCGCCATTATCAACGGCATAAAACACAGCATTGGCTATATCTTTATCTCTTTCATCGCCATCGGGCACGGTTCTCAGTATCATTAATTCTACATAATCGGCAACCCCTTTAATTCCAAAATCATTGGTTCTGTCGGCGCCAATTATACCGGCAACGTGTGTGCCGTGGTCGCTGGATGGGCCTTTAACATCGTTATTGCCATAAATTTTGTTGGTTAAATCTGAATAATCGTCACCTACAATATAGCGTTCGTCAAAATCCAGATTATAGCCATAATTTACCTGATCCGAATAATATTCTAGTGCTTCATCTACGTCTTCATCTTTAACGCCCAAACTGAAATAGTAAGCCAGCATTCCTTTAGCCTGTTGCATTTCGGTGGAGTCTTCATCGTGTATTTCGACCATTTCTACTTCTAATGAGTCCATCGAACTCACACCCACCATCGCTTTGGCCCAGGTAAACATCTCGCTGATTTGTGTGAATTGTTCCAACCCCATTTTAGCTTCGATGCTTTTTGCCGAATAAACGTCTGTTACTCTCTTAAAAAGTTCATAATCCTCATCTACTTCTACATCAGCGCTGTCCATGTCGGCGTATTTTGTTAATAACTCTTTATAAATACGTGTTACTTCGTAGGTATCTTTATTCATGTGGGTGCCATTTTCACCGCCAATAAAGTTCCAGCCATAAATATCATCTATATACCCATTTCCGTCATCATCAATGCTATTGCCTTCAATTTCATTTGGGTTTTTCCAGATTACGTCCGTTAAATCTTCATGATATATGTCGGTGCCGGAGTCGATTACGGCAACCACTACCTTTTTTTGAGGTGATTTGCCGGCCAGCAGTTCCGAATATGCCAGGTTGGTACCAATACCATAATAACCCGAATTTGAAAATGCTTCGTGATGCCAATCTTTTGAAGCTTCGACCCTATACATTTCATCGGTGTCGGTATGCACAATGGTTTCTTCCGATACGGTTTCTACCAATTTATCCGTAGTTGAACAGGCTGCAAATAAGAGGAGCGAAAAGGTGAGATATTTTAAATATTGCATATTTATGTTGAATTAAATAATTGTTTTATAAAGGATAATATCTGATTTATGTTTTTGAAAGAAAATAATCTTCCATTTCGGTCATTTTCTTTTTTTCGTTTTCTGTGGCGTCGTCGTACCCCAATAAATGTAACAGCCCGTGTATAATAATTCTTATGAATTCCGTTTTTTCGTTTTGGTTGAATTCCTTTGCCTGTTCTAAAATTCTTGGTGCGCAGCAAGCCAGACTGCATTCTATAGCGTTGATATCGTTGGGCTCATCGTATCTAAAGGTAATGATATCGGTAACGTAATCGTGTTGGAGAAATTCTTTATTTATCTGACGGATTTCCTCTTCATCAACGTAGTTTATTTCTATAAATTCGAAATTACAGTTCTGATTTTGTTCAATAACGGAAACCAGATTTTTTATTTCATCTACATCGAAGGGTAGTGCAATATCGGTTTGATTATAAATCTGGATTTTATTGATATTTTGCACAATGGATTTGTTAAAATGTAAAGTCGTCGTCCATATTTTCCGTTAGCGATAATGATATGCCGCACATCATTAAATCTTCCGGCAGTTTGGTAAAGTCACCCGTTATAACCGATTCATCTACGTTGGCGTACATACTGCAACTGGCCGATTTATCAACAACCAGACCGGTGGTATTGTCTCCATTTCTTCCAAAAAACGTAACTTGATTCAGTATGTCGCTGGCTACAAATGCGGTGCAATTATGGAGCTGTAAAACCGTATTGTATGCATATACCGAAACCATATTCATCTTTTTTCCCTGTACTTCCAGCCCCAGGTGTACTTCTAGTGCCAGACGCGCCTGTTCGGCTCGCAGTTCAAACCTAAATACATCGTTTCCCAATGGTTTAGGCGTGCAATCCAACACCTTGGCTATGGTTTCAATATTGTCTTTGGTAAATTGATGAATCATAATATGAATATTAACTGTGGGTAATATACGATACCCACAATTAACTATAAATAAAAACCTGAATTATAATCCGTAAGCGGAAATTGTTTGCCTGCTTTCTTCCTCGCTTTCCGGTATTTCAGGGAATGGAGTATTGATAAATAAGGTGTTTATATTATTTGCCAACCCCATAGCCTTTTCGGTCTCGCCGGTAATAAAATAAATATATTGTGCTAAAACTAAAGATTGGCGGTAGTTCATAACTTCGTTACGGCCAATATCTTGTGCTTTATCATAAACCCGGTTCATTTCTTGCCTGAGTTGATTCTGTTTTTTCAGGTTTACATTTCTACGCGCTTTCTCAAATTTATCGTTTAATATGGTCAATTTGTTCTGCTCGGCAAAATAAGCATTAACCGTGTCTGTCAAATTATTTTCCAACTCATCTATCGATTCATTTAACAGATTTAAAGCTCTTTCGTTTTCATTTACGTGTGCGTAGCGTATAGCATAAAGCATTTTAACCGTTCCCACACCATCGTCTTTTCGGAATGGAATATTCTCTTCTCCTACTTTTAGCCAGTGTGCAGCACTGTCGGGTTGGTTTGCATATATAAACTCTTCCGCCAGTTGCAAGAAACTGTATCTGTAATTGCCCAGCATTCTTCTGATATTTTCATCAAAATAAATGCCCGGTTTGTTCCAATTTCTATATTCAAACTTGCGCAGTCGGTCGGTATGTATTTTGGTATCTATGTATCCGGAGCCATCGTGCTCAATTCTTTTTGGAACAATACGATAAGTCTTTCCTTCTACCCTAAAATAGGGTTGTAGGTCGAGTTGACCAGCCCTCGAAACAGTATTAGCATAATAAATGGGGCGTACCCAATTATTGGTTTGTAATATATCTAATATCACTCTGTCTTGGGTGCGTAGGTAGCGTATTTCATTGCCTTCCTGGTCGTTTCCGAACAACCGGCCTTTGTAGAACCACGCTAACTCGTTATCCAGCGAATCTAGCGGCATTTCGAAATCCATCCCCGCTTCCAGAATTTTAAATTCAATATCATCAGGATTAAGTCCTAGTGCCTTTTTATAATTAGCATCGTTTAAAAATGCTTGGTCTAAAAACTCTTTATCCACCGGTATTTTTACGGTAGTGGGCTGCCAGGCCGATAAACCCGAAGTCATAAAATCAATTTCCTCTTCACTTAAGGAAATGGGGACGGGGGGAGCCTCGTGCGACCATTGATTTTTAATTTGTTTGATGTACCAATTGGTGTTCAGTAAGCTTAAATTCACAATTCTAACATCTGTTCGCACTTTTTCTACTTCTTGTGCATACCAAAGCGGGAAGGTGTCATTATCGCCATTGGTAAATAAAATTGAATGCGGTGCTACAGAATTGAGCAGGTTTTTTGCATAATCGGTTGCAACATAGCGTGAACTCCGATCGTGGTCATCCCAGTTTTGTGAAGCCATTAACAGAGGAGAACCCATCAGGCACAGTGCTACAACGGCATAGGCAATATTGGTTTGTTCTTTAAGGTAAGATTTTATCAAATCCACAAGGCCTGTAACGCCTAGCCCAATCCAAATAGCAAAAGCAAAATATGAGCCTACATAGGCATAATCCCGTTCCCGGGGTTCATACGGTGTTTGGTTAAGGAATATAACAATGGCAATTCCGGTTACAATAAATAGTATGAAAACGGCAAAGGCCCGCCGCCAATCGGAAACAAAGTGATAAATCAGGCCAAAAATTCCGAGAATAAACGGTATGTAGAAATAGGCATTGCTGGCCATATTATTTGGGTATTTGGCCGCAGAAAAACCCGATTGCCAACCCGTATGCTGTATATCCGAAACCCGCCCCACGTAATTCCAAAACAGATAACGCGTGTACATGTGATTAATCTGGTAATCCCAAAAAAAGTGCCAATCGCTATTGTATCCGGCATATCCTTCCAAATGCTCTGGTTCGCGCGAATATCTTCTAGGGAAAAACGATTCTTTCGTTTCGCTGATTTGTCCGGTAAGATTATCGTAAGTTTTGCCCTTCAATAGCGGCGTTTGACCGTATTGCTCACGTTTCAGATATTTAACAAAATCTTCAATGGTTTCGGGGTCGTTCTCGTCTATCGGTGGGTCGGCAATGGAACGAATCATAATTACCGAATAGGAAGAGTAGCCGATTAATATCATCAGATAGCTGAGAATAACGATATTGGCCAATCTGTACTTTTTAACGTGCGTGTACCATATTCCAAATATTACCAATGCAAAAATCAGGACAAAAAACGCCATAGGCCCAATCAATCCAAATGAAAAATCTTTGGCTTTTGAGGCTAAATCAGGGATGGTCTGTATAGTGAAAGGATAAATCAGGAAGAACGATAAAACTGCCAGAATACCCATAACCCCGAAAGTGAACAACGTAAAGTCGTTTTTTTTGAAATATACAATCAGTGCCACGAAAAATATGGCCAAAACATTTAAAAGGTGAACTCCAATGGCCAAACCAAACATATATGCAATTAAAACAAGCCATTTCTCATTATAAGGCTCATCATGTTTTTCCGACCATTTCAGCGCCAGCCATACCACAATGGCCGTAAAAAATATGGAAACGGCATATACTTCGGCTTCAACGGCGTTAAACCAAAAGGTATCAGTAAAAGTAAAGGTCAAAGCGCCCACTATAGCGCCGCCATACATACCGATTTTATCCATCTTGCTAAAATTATCCAAACTGCCTTTAAACTCTCTAACCAAGCGTACAATAATCAGGTATAACAACATTACGCTAAGCGCCGATGACAGTGCGCTCACAAAGTTTATGCTTACTGCCACATATTGAGATGGCATAAACATGGAGAAAATACGCCCAATTAAAGAATAGAGAGGCGCTCCCGGAGGGTGGTTGACCTGTAATCCATGTGCAACGGCAATAAACTCGCCCGAATCCCAAAAACTGGCAGTCGGTGCTAGGGTTAAAGTATAGGTAAGCAGTGCAACAAAGAATACAAATAGTGCTAAATATTTATTAGTATTTTTATGGTTTGAAAACATTATTTATAATTTCTGTTAAAATATTTGAATAATTATATTTTACGCATTATTTAAAACTGCAATTATATGCATAGCCGAACTGGTTTCAAAATAAAACAATCTATAATTTGACAAGATAGTGAAGGATTCAACTAAAATCGCTGTAAATTATTACATAAAATAATCAAAAACGAATATGGACTCTACAAAAGAACGTTTCTCAACAAAGTTGGGGCTGATACTCAGTGTTTTGGGTATCGCAATTGGAACCGGTAACATCTGGAGGTTTCCCAGAATAGTTGCTCAAAATGGGGGAGAAACGGGAGCGGGCGCCTTTCTGGTAGTTTGGGTTCTATTTTTGTTTATGTGGTCCATTCCCTTAATTATAGCCGAGTATGGCATTGGCAGAAATGGACGGGCAGGAGTTATCGTTTCGATTTCTAAATTAATTGGCGAAAAAAAGGGCTGGATGGGAGGTTTTATCGGCTTTGTTGCTACTGCCATAATGTTTTATTACAGCGTGGTTACTGGGTGGTGTATTTATTATTTGTGGGAATCTGTTTCAAGTAATTTGCCTAATTCGGTGGAACAATCTAAGCTAGTGTGGGATACTTTCCAAGGCTCAAATTGGCCGGTATTTACCCATTTTCTCGCTATGTTTTTTGGTGGATTGGTGGTTATTAAAGGGGTAAAATCTATTGAAAGGGCAAATAAGATTTTAATTCCTACATTGCTTTTTATCCTTGTAATTTCTTTGGTTAAATCCGTTTCTCTATCGGGCAGTGGCGAGGGTATAAAGTATCTATTCACTGCTAATTGGGCAGATTTAAAGAATCCCGGACTATGGCTGGATGCGCTCACCCAAAATGCGTGGGATACCGGAGCTGCCTGGGGGCTCATTATGACCTACGCGGCATATATGCGCATGCAAGACGATATTACCGTTTCTGCTTTTCAGGCGGGAGTGGGCAATAATATAATTTCGTTGGTGGCGGCCATCATTATATTCTCAACGGTATTTGGATCTTTGGGTGCAGAAATGAGCATTTCCCAAATAGTGGATGTAATGAAAGATTCGGGACCTGCTTCCACCGGTCTGACCTTTATGTGGCTTCCCCAGCTTTTTGCTGGCATGACGGGAGGAGGCATTTTTTCTATTTTGTTTTTTCTTGGCTTGACGTTCGCCGCATTCAGTTCTTTGATATCGATGATAGAATTGGCGGTAAGGGTTTTTGTAGATGCCGGTATTTCCAGAAAAAAAGCTACCTTAATGATTGGCAGCGTTGGATTTCTATTGGGCGTGCCTTCGGCCTCAAACCTGACTATTTTCGAAAATCAGGATTTTGTTTGGAGCGTGGGATTAGTTGTATCAGGTGCTTTTGTGTCTTATGCCGTTATTAAATTTGGTGCCCATAAATTCAGAACCGAAATAGTAAATGCCAACGACAGTGTATTCCAGCTCCCACGATTTTGGGAAATTTTGATGAAATACGTAGTACCGGTAGAGGCCATTACGCTTTTGATATGGTGGATTTACCAAAGTGCCGTCAACTTTGCGCCCGATACTTGGTATCATCCGTTAAGTACCTATTCCGTAGCAACCGTGTTTTTCCAATTTCTGGTTGCCACGCTGTTAATGTACTGGTTCAATAGAAAATTGATTGCAAAACGGCGCGAATACAAAAAAGCCCAAACTGCCGGCTAGATTTAAATAATAAAACCATTAAATATAAACACATAGGCATTTTTTTAGCCTATGTGTTATATATCAAAAAAGTTGCTGACCGACCTTTTATTTATTCAGATGCTGCTCTATTTTATTTAGAGTGTTTTTGATATCAACCAAAACATCAAGGGTGTCGTTGTTTGCGGATGTTGAGCTGTGATGTTTCAAATCGGTCACGTTGTCGCGTTGCTCCAATACTTTTTCTTTGAAAGCTACCGGGTCAACAATGCCCAATAGTGAAAGGTCGGAAGTTTCGGTATAGGAGCCGCCGGCCGTTTCAACTTTTAGCATACTCAGGCCAAAAAACCTCAGCAATGGCCCTTCTTTAAAAGTTAAATCCTGAATTTTATCCAAAGGAATGGTTTTTTCTACATGAAAAATATAGCCTTTTTGAAAGGTAAGTGTTCGCTCGTTTAGTACACAATGCAAACGTTTATAATATTTATTGGCATAAATTGGCAAAAGGATTAAGCCAATGGGCAATAATGGTATAAATATTATGGTAAGCACCATGGTAAGCAGTAAGTAAATCGTCAGATATGTTTTTAAGCGAGGATTGAACTCGGCCTTGGCAACTGTAGTATCTTTTTTCATGATTGTATCCGTTAATTAATGAAAAACCCTTTTCCGTACTGGATTTTACGAAAAAGGGTTGATAAAAGTTTCGATAAAACGGGGTGATTTTACCCTAAGAGCTCATCTAAACGGTCGTTCCAGAGAGCAACCTCTTTTACGGAATCCAGCAGCGCTTGAAAATCACCTTCTATTTCAATGGATTTAAGGTCATCGCCCCGTGCTATGGCATTTACCACATCCATATCCTCATCGGATACTACTTTGCCAAAAACGGCGTGTTTTCCATCCAACCAAGGGGTTTCGGTATGGGTAATAAAAAACTGACTGCCATTTGTATTGGGCCCCGCATTAGCCATAGATAGTACGCCTGGTGCATCGTGCCTTAACGTTGCATCGAACTCGTCTTCGAAGCTATAACCCGGGCCACCACGACCATCACCGTTAGGACATCCGCCCTGAATCATAAAATCGTTTATAACACGATGGAAGTTCAGGTTGTTATAAAAGCCCCTTTTTGCCAAATTGACAAAATTAGCAACGGTTTTGGGTGCTTTATCTTCAAATAGCTCAAGGTTTATAATTCCTTTTGATGTATGTATTGCTGCTTTTAACATTTTAATTATAAATAAGATTGAAAAATATAATGATTACAGTTTTTGCTTAAAAAATAGCAAATAAAAAAGCCCAAAATTAAAATTTGGGCTTTATAATTTTAAAACGTCTTACTATTTATTAGTTATCGTTTTTCAAATACTGACGCAGTACGTATTGTAGAATCCCACCATTTTTGTAGTACTCTACTTCAATATTTGAATCCAGACGGGCAACTGCGTTGAATTTTGTTTCTTCGCCTTTGCTGTTGGTTGCGGTAACTTCTATTTCTTTAAATGGTGTAAGTCCGTTGGCTATACCTTTAAAGCTGAATGTTTCTTCTCCGGTCAGGCCCAGGCTTTCGGCAGTTTCGCCTTTCTTGAATTCGAGCGGTAAAACACCCAAACCAACGAGGTTACTTCTGTGAATTCTTTCGTAGCTGGTAGCAAGTACGCTTTTCACACCAAGCAGATATGTACCTTTTGCAGCCCAGTCTCTCGAAGAACCACTACCGTACTCGGTACCGGCCAAAACAACCAATGGGGTATCGGTTTCTTTGTATTTTTGAGCGGCATCATACACGGTCAATTCTTCGTTGGTTGGCAAGTATCTTGTGAAACCACCTTCCCTGTTCACCAATTTATTTTTGATACGTACGTTAGCAAATGTACCACGCACCATTACCTCGTCGTTACCTCTGCGCGAGCCGTACGAGTTGAATGTTTCGGGATGCACGCCGCGTTCTACCAGGTATTGTCCGGCAGCAGAATCTTCGCTAAACATACCGGCGGGGGAGATGTGGTCGGTTGTTACACTATCGCCCAGCACCAGAAGCGCTCTGGCACCGTCTATATCTTTTAGCTCTTCAGGCTCTGTAGAAATACCTTTGAACAACGGAATTTCTTTGATATAAGTAGAATCTTCGACCCAGTGGTACAGTTTATCCTGTGGAACATCCAAGTTTCTCCAGGTTTCATTACCGTCAAAGATGGTGCTGTACTGTTTAGCAAAATCTTCTTGAGTTACCACTTCGTTCATTATTTTTGTAATCTCATCATCCGAAGGCCAGATATCGCTTAGATATACTGGTTGTTGGTTTGGGTCGTAGCTGATTGGATCGTTCAACAAGTCGATATCCACTCTACCTGCAATGGCGTACGCAACTACAAGCATTGGCGACATCAAGAAGTTCATTTTCACTTTAGGGTGAATACGCGCTTCGAAGTTTCTGTTACCGGATAGTACCGAAGTAACAACCATATCGTAGGTATCCACAGCTTTGTCGATATCCGGTGGCAATGGCCCCGAGTTACCAATACACGAAGTACATCCGTAACCTACCAAGTGGAATTGCAAAGCTTCCAAATCTTTCATCAGGTCGGCTTTTTCCAGATAATCGGTTACCACTTTAGAGCCCGGAGCAAACGAAGTTTTAACCCAGGGTTTCACGTCAATTCCTTTTCGACGTGCGTTTCTGGCAACCAATCCTGCACCAATCATTACAAACGGATTCGAGGTATTGGTACATGAGGTAATTGCTGCAATGGCAACGGCTCCATCGGATAACATAAATTGTTCCTGACCTCTGGTAATCCAAATGGAACGCATATCTTTATCGTCCGGATGGATATCCACAACGGTGTCTTGCGCAACAGTTGTACCGGAGGTGCTGCCACCTTCGTTCATAAATCTACCGATGGATTTTTGGATTTCTCTATCCTGTTGTTCGATATACTTTCTGTCGTAATTATCGCCCAACAGCTCGATAAATTTACCTTTAAAATCTTTAAGCAGGATTTTGTCCTGTGGACGTTTTGGTCCGGCTACAGTTGGCTCAATCGTGGCAAGGTCTAATTCAACGATTTGTGTGTATTGAATTTCGCTGCCATTTTCACGCCAAAGCATATTTTCTTTACAATAGGTTTCCACCAGATTGAGTTGCTCTTCAGATCGGTTGCTCTTGCGCATATAATCCAAAGTTTTGTCGTCAATGGGGAAGTAGGTAATAGTACAACCAAATTCAGGCGACATATTACCGATGGTGGCTCTGTCTGGTACACTCAGATTATCCAGACCATCGCCAAATACTTCAACAAATTTGCCAACCACGCCCACTTTTCTGAGCACGTTTGCAATAGTAAGTACCAAGTCGGTTGCAGTTGCGCCCACGGGCAGTTTACCGGTCAATTTAAGGCCGATTACTTCCGGCATAATAAAGTAAATGGGCTGGCCTAAAATAGCGGCCTCTGCTTCGATACCGCCCACGCCCCAACCTACAACACCTATACCATTAACCATAGGCGTGTGGCTGTCTGTACCCACCAAAGTATCGGGGAATGCCTGCCCATCGCGCTCAATAACGCCTTTCGACAGATATTCGAGGTTTACCTGGTGGCAAATGCCCATTCCTGGAGGCACCACGCTAAAGTTATCAAATGAATTTTGAGCCCATTTTAGAAACTGATATCTCTCGGTATTTCTTTTATATTCTTCCTGAATGTTTCTGAGATACGATTCAACTGAACCAAACGAGTCCACTTGTACGGAGTGATCCACTACCAAGTCAACAGGTATGGAAGGGTTAATACCCTCGGGATCTTTACCTTTTCGTGCCACTTCGGCTCTGAGTGCCGCAATATCCACAACGGCGGGCACACCGGTAAAGTCTTGCATTAAAACACGCGCTGGTTTGTATGGAATGTCTTTATCAACTCCTTCAGGTTTCCAGTTTAGTAGCGTGTCGATATTTTCTTTGGTAACGGCAAAATCGTCGTAATTACGAAGTGCGTTTTCCAAAAGAATACGAATTGAAAATGGTAATTTCTCTATTTCAAAACCTTGCTTCTGAAGCTCTTTAAGGCTGTAATATGTCAACTTCTTACCATTTACATTAAGTGTTTTTTGGGTATTATAAATATTTGAGCTCATATTTTATATTAGAATTCTTCTTTTACAATTAAACTTTTGTCTATACCTATACTAGATAGCTGTTCTTCAACGGCATTCATCATCGGCACAGGGCCGCATAAGTAAACATGCTTGCTAAAATCGGTTATATTTGCTTTTAAAAACTCTTCGCTTATAAAGCCGTGAGCGTAGCCATTAACCTCTTCGTCGGCAAGGATGTTAACAAAATTTTTACCGAGTAAGTTCTCAAACTCAGTTTTATTAATAATATCCTCGCTGGTTTTGTTTGCAAACAGTAATTTACTGCCTGCCAGCTCACCTTTCGATTTTAGATACCTTAATATAGAAATAAAAGGCGTAACTCCCGCACCACCGGCAATAAATGTTCCGGTACCTTTATATCCAATGGTTCCCCACGAATCGCCAATAATTATTTCATCTCCGGCCTGTAAGGTCAACAGTTGGTTGGTAACGCCGTTGTGGTCGGTATAGGTTTTTATAGTGAATTCGAGGTGGTCGTCTTGTGGCAGGCTGGTGAAGGTAAAAGGTCTTACCTTATCGACCCATTCCGGTTTGTTTATGCGTACCTCGGTAGCTTGCCCCGGGTGGAATTTATAGTTATCGGGTTTTGTGGTGGTTATTCGAACTACGTCTCGTGTTATTTTTTGTATCGATTTTATAGTTAGTGTATATAAATCCATTTGAATCCTCAATTTCAGTATTTAAGTAAGTTAATAAATTGGATTGTAACAATCCGCACTTTTTAGATATCAATACCCGGCATTTGGTTACAAGAAATTTTTAATGCCCCCTTTGGGTACCTCGATTTGTATTTTTCCCGTAAAAATGTTTAATTATCAACTTCACGCAAGCGTTTAGTATGAATTATGCCCCATAATACTCGGAATTATTTTTAATCCTTCATATTATATGAGTTAATTTGTAATATGGTGTTTAGAGTTCGATGGATAAAAAACAGGGTATTGAGCACTTGGTTGAGAGTAGAGAAGTGCCCAATACCTGCCATCGAACATTAAAGTGATAAGAAAAGTCTAATTATTATTGAAGTTTTTCTCTAACTCCAGTGCTCTAGGGAACATAATGTTGTTTTCCAAGTGAATATGGAGGTGCAAGTCTGCTTCAAATTCTTGCAATAGTGCAAAAGTAACTCTATAGGTGTTACATGCATCGGCGGGAGGGGTGTAACCGTTCGAAAGTTTCTCGATTTCCCTGAATCTATCACCTTCCATTAAATGCTCATCCATCATTTTTTGGATGGGATTACCCAATGTTGTTTCTTTCAATTTATCGGATAGAACTCCGGTCTCGGCGGCTTTTTCCATTTCTTTGATCAATGGGAATACTTCGCCCTCTTCTTCAGCCATGTGCTCGGTCATGTCTCTGGTAGTAGCCTGGAAATGTTTGTTAATTTCGAACAATTCAGGATGTCTATCACCATGTACGCGGCAAATTTTATCCAAATAGGGTTGAATTTCAACGGTTTTGTTCCTTACATATCTGTGATGTGTTTTTGCCACATAATCTGCCAACAAATCTAAAGGCCACGAGTTGTAATCGGTAGCTGCATTACCACCGGTTGACTCGGACACCGAATTTAAATCGTTTACCACGGCATTTACATCAATATTGTCAACCGCGCAGGCATCGCCGATGGTTCTGGCACCTTGACAACAGAAATCTATACCATAATCTTTAAATACTTTAGCTGTTCTGTAATCGTGAGCAACTAAATCGCCAATCATGTGATGTTCTTGGATATTCATATACTTTTGTTAATTAATTATTGTTTTTGATTATGATTAAGATTGGTCTTTGTTAAAATAAGACAAAGTTATCTTAAATGTTAAAAAATTATTATGGTTTCAAAAAAGCCAAACCCTTTTCCAAATTTTTGGTTAAAGTTAGCAGGGTAGTGGTTTCGAGCATATTTTTGAGTTCAGTTCGAATACCTGCATACTGTTTGTGAATGGAACAAGGGGTCTTTTCACTGCAATTTGGGAATCCCAGTGCGCATCCTTCATAAATTTGATCGCCGTCGATAGCCGAAACTATTGCGCATAAATTAATAAGCTCAATATCCTTTTTATGAATAAAATATCCACCTTTCGGACCTTTTTCAGACTGAATGACATTGCATTTGGCAAGCTGCTGCAAAATTTTAGAAGTATAAGCCTTTGGCGAATCAATAGAGGCGGCAACCTGTATCAATCCAACTTTATTACCGACCATCGACTGCTCGGCAATATAGATAGAGGCCCTGATTCCATACTCACATGCTTTTGAAAACATAAAATAAAATTATTTGCCCCCAATATATGGAAAAATACAATAGTGGACAATTTAGTCTTCTATTATTTTATAAATATTTTAATGATGCTTATTTAGCAATTATACTACGTAATAACAATAGTATATATCATTACAATTGTAATTTAGGGATATCGATTTAGTAGCCAAATGTTTAGGAATAAAAATAGAAATCTTTATTTGGAAGCATTTAGGAATTATATCGGTTGTTGCGGGGTATTATTTGCAATGCTGGTATTTTAAAAACATATTTTTCGTATCCAATAAAAGGGTAGAAGGTTGAGGATCTGAGCGTGTAATGTTTTCTTTATTCAGTGTATTCGGTGGTTAAGAAAGGGGAACCACGGAATACTCGGAACACACTGAAAGGGGGGAATTCTGAATTAATGCACGGAACAAATCGTCCGCGTATTCAGTGTATTCAGTGGTTAAATAAGTTGGAACCACGGAATACACGGAACACACTGAAAGGGATAAATATAAATTAGCTGCACGGAACAAATCGTCCGCGTATTCAGTGTATTCGGTGGTTAAGAAAGGGAACCACGGAATATACGGAACACACTGAAAGGGAAAGAAGCCAATTAAAAGCGCGGAACAAACCGTCCGCGTATTCAGTGTATTCGGTGGTTAAAAAAGTTGGAACCACGGAATACACGGAACACACGGAAAGGGATAAATATAAATTAGCTGCACGGAACAAATCGTCCGTGTATTCAGTGT
>CAZTOG010000001.1:65116-601856 GCA_964615135.1 uncultured Balneolaceae bacterium
GAAAGGGATAAATATAAATTAGCTGCACGGAACAAATCGTCCGTGTATTCAGTGTATTCTGTGGTTAACCAAAAGAATAACCCCTGAATACATTACAAGCCTCCTAAACCCGATGTATTTCATACTTATTCACGGGTAAAATATTACCGATTTCTTTCAATATTTGGGTGGAAACAGGGTGTTTGTACGCTTTTAGAATTTCGTCAAGTTGGGTTTGGGTTCTGATTCCGGCAGCAATACTTGCAACGACCGGATTTTTCAGCGCAAAGTGAATGAGCAGTGCGAGTTTGTTGTCGTATTTATTTAGTTCATCTTGCAATTGTTTTATTTGGGCAGTGGAATAGTTTAAATATTCGCCAGGATTTTGTTTTAACAGCAATCCTCTGGTCAGCGTACCGCGTGTTATTACCGATATATCATTATTTTGTAAGAGCGGGAAGCATTCTTCTTCGGGACGACGGTCGAGCAGACTGTATTGCATCATCACGCTTTGCATATTTGATAGTTTTGTCCACTTTTTTATAACGTTTGGACGAATGGAAGAGATACCGTATTCGCGTATTTTGCCTTGGGTTTTCAGCAGTTCAAAAGTTTCGATTATTTCAGGGATATTATCCTCTAAAGTTCCGCCATGCAGCTGGTATAAATCGATATAATCAGTTTTTAGTCGTATTAAACTTTGTTCTACGGACCTGGTTATATATTCCCGACTCGTATTCCATCGCCAGGTTTTACCATCCGTATTCCATTGATTGCCCACTTTTGTAGCTATATATACTTTATCCCGGATGGATTGCAAAGCCTTTCCTACAATCTCTTCATTTTTACCTTTATCGTATAGATCGGCGGTGTCGAAGTAGTTTATGCCATTATCAAATGCTTTTTGCAGTAGCTTTATATTTTCGGAGGTGTTATTTACTTCAAGCGACATACAACCAAACCCAATTTCGCTGACTTGAAAATCTGTTTTACCTAGTTTTCGGTATTGCATAAGATTAGATATTATAAAATGTCTGATTTTTTGGTTTGTAATCGATTATTTAATGATAGTTTGAATTACATAAATCAATTTATGAAATAATGATAATCCACTAATTATACCGTATATTTTACAAATAACTGATTAATATGGTTTTTATAATAGTTTTCTTATAAGTCTATATCAACTTGTTACCATTTTAAATTATGAAAAAGAGTAAAATACTTTTATTCGTATTAGGCGGGTTAATCCTAATTGCAGTTTTAACTAATCCTGACCAAGATAGGCATAAAGAAGTGCTTAAATATAAAATTAATAATAGTGTACAAAAATCAATGAATGAAACCTCTGGTGAACTAGATGATAATTGGGCGGTGGTGTTTAAGGGGCTAGGCACAATGATTGATGGTTTTTTAATAGATACTTTTTTAAATAATTTTATAAGCATCGATAATTATGTACTCTTTTCTACAACAAAGATAAATTGGGCAGGAGAATCTGAAATAATTGGAATTGGAGCGTTTGGGAATGTATTCCCTATTGGTAAACTCGATGAAGCTTTGAAAAAAGAATATACAGAAGAGCTTTGAGATAATTTAATAGAACTGAAATTGTTAGAAGTTTGTGTATGAATTAAACATCATTGAATATTATGAGTTTATTAACGCGAAAAATAAATTTACTAACCTATATATCTGAACTTGAGGATGAAAAATTCCTAAATGAAGTCGAAAACTATATCTTAGAAAAACAACCTTATACATTAAGTTCCAAAATTAAACCATTTACTATTGATGAGATGGTAAATAGAATCAATGAATCTGAACAAGATTATGAAAAAGGGAAATTTATGCCTCAGAGTGATTTAGAAGATTTCTCGAGCAAATGGTAAATGAATATTATTTGAGTCAGGGTATAATATTTTAGGGTTGATGGAATAAAAACTCATTATTCCTCATCCAAACTATGCTCCAAAAACCAATTATAAATATCTTCTCCGGCATAAATCCTTTTCCAGGCATCGTGGCCCATATCTTCATGCACCGTAAATCGGATATTTGTATTACCTTGTTTTTCCAGTAAATTCATCCCTTCAAAAAAATATTTTAGTTCCACAACTTTATCTCGTCCCCCTGCAAAAGCCCAAATAGGCATATTTGCCTCGGCAAGCGGCGCTACTAAACTAGGATGAAGCCATCCAACCACAGGACTAATAGCCGCAAATCGCTCAGGATGTTTACTGGCCATATACCAGGTTCCAAATCCACCATAGCTGATTCCTGTGAGATAGACCCTGCTTTTATCGGTATTATAATTTCCCAAAACATGATCGAGCATTCCCAATAAATCGTTTTCTACATTATTCCAGCCATATTCCAGGAAAATGGGCTCTTGGGGCATGTCGGCAGCAGGCGTAGCACCTTCCATTTCGAAATTTAATTTGGCGGCTTCCAGTCGGGGTGGAGCACCGTCTTTTTGCCGGCGTGGAATAATATCGGTTGTTCTGTTTTTGAGGCCTTCGGAGCCTTCTACCTTATCAATATCAAAAATATGCAGTTGTGGTACGATGATGATGAAAGGTAAATCTCTTTTTTGCACCCAAGCCTCAGAAAGTGGACCATGAATCATTACATAGTCTAATTCATCCAGTCCGTTGCCACGTTCTCCGGTTCCATGCAGAAAAAGCATGACCGGCCAGATTTTGTCCGGCTCGGTATGATAGCCTTTGGGCAGATAAACAAAATATTCGCGCTCTAAACCATCCAGTTCGCTTACATATCCCACACGTTCTAAAGTTGGATTGGAAGTTGGCGCAGGATTTATGGCATAATTCGACATCAGTAGCAAAACTATGAGGTTAATAATTGGGTTTGTCAACATGGCGTTAAAGATAAACGGTTAACTGATTAATTCATCGGCAAACGCCAATTTAACCCAAGCAAATTTGAATAGCACTAATTTTTGAGCATTTCCAGAAAATTTTTAAAATCGGCAAAACTGTTTTTCATACCAATGCTTTTTTTATCTGCATTTGTCAGGCTTAAATGAGCCGGCATTTCTAATTTTTTACCTATTTGCGGCTCCACCGAATTATCAAACTTAATGGGATGTGCGGTTTCCAGAATAATACCGGTTTTGTTGTCATCATCCTTTAAATAATCTTCCAATCCCAAATAGGCCACAGCGCCGTGAGGGTCTAGAATATAACCCGTTTCTTGGTACACTTTTTTGATTGCAGCTCGGGTTTCTTCATCGCTATAGGAATATCCGGAAATGGCGGCTTTCATTGCTTTCCAATCGTCGCCGTATAAATCTAATAAACGGGCAAAATTACTGGGATTTCCCACATCCATGGCGTTGGAAATGGTTTCTACACTGGGTCTTGCTTTATAAACGCCCGTTTCCAGATATTCGGGAACGGTATTATTTGCATTGGCAGATGCGATGAAGTGTTTTACGGGCAGTCCCATTTTTTGTGCCAATAATCCGGCAGTCAGGTTGCCGTAATTACCGCTGGGCACCGAAAATACCACATTTTGGCGCTCGGTTTTATCCAGCTGCGCATAAGCATGGAAGTAATAAATGCTTTGGGGCAACAATCTGGCTACATTTATTGAGTTGGCCGAAGTGAGATTTTTGCTATTGGCCAGTTTTTCATCCAAAAAAGCCTGTTTTACCAGATGTTGGCAGTCGTCGAAGGTGCCGTCCAGTTCTATGGCCGTGATATTTTCGCCCAGCGTAGTCATTTGCTGTTCTTGAAATTGGCTGATTTTTCCGGAAGGGTAGAGTATGATTACTTCGATATTGGGCACCTTATAAAAGCCGTTTGCCACCGCGCTGCCCGTATCTCCCGAGGTAGCCACCAGAACATTGAGCTTTCTGCCTTCCGATTTCAGGAAATGGCTCATGGTTCTGGCCAAAAACCGTGCTCCGATATCCTTAAAAGCCAAAGTCGGACCGTGAAAAAGTTCTAACGAATATGTATTGTCGGTTATTTTTTTAAGTGGAATTTCAAAGGACAGGGTTTCTTCCAATATGGTTTTTAGCGATGCGTCGTCAATTTCTCCTGTTACGTAGGGGCGAATGACCTGAAATGCGATTTCGGTTAGGCTATAGTCGCTTATATTTTCGAAAAAATCGGCGGATAAAACGGGAATAATTTCCGGCATAAATAAGCCGTTATCTTCCGGCAAACCTTTAAATACTGCTTCTTTGAATGATGTGGGTTTTGTTGTTTTGTTGGTGCTGTAAAACTTCACTATAGTACTATTGTTCCGTTTGGATTGATTTTTGATGTATAGACGACTACGGGTATTTCGACGTCCAGATATGTGTTTTTGAATGCCTCGGCAACTTCTTCGGCCGTTTTTTTGTCGGAGCTGAGTGCGAAGATGGAAGGTCCGGCACCGGATACGCTGCAACCCAATGCTCCGGCGGCCATTGCAGCGCTTTTGGCTTCGTCGTACAATGGAATTAGAAGCGATCTGACCGGCTCCGCCACAACGTCTTTCAGGGAACGGCTGATCAAACCGTAATCTCCTTTGGCAAGACCGCTAACCAGTCCGCCCACGTTGCCCCATTGGGTAATGGCATCCTGTAAACGGATTTGTTTTTTGAGCATTTTGCGGGAATCGGAAGTTTTAACTTCAATCTGCGGATGGATAACGGTGCAATATAATTCTTCGGGATAATCCAGTTCGATAACATCCAGCGGATGGTAATCGCGCACCAAAATAAAGCCGCCCAATAAACACGGAGCCACATTATCGGCATGTTCTTGCCCGGAAATAATGGCTTCGCCTTTCATGGCAAATTTTATGAGCTCCTTTTTCTCAAACGGACGTCCCAATAGCTCATTTACCGCAAAAACGGCACCTACCGAGCTGGAACCACTCGAACCCAGCCCGCTTCCCGGTTTTACGGTCTTCGTTATTTTAAAATCGATACCGAAATCGATTTCCGTGTCCACGGCATCGAGCAGAGCCTGGGCGGCGATGGTTGCCACGTTTTTATTTACGTCAAAAGGCAGATTGTCTGCCCCGTTTATTTCCGAAATGGACAGACCCGGTTCCGTTTTTTTTGTGGCTGTAATTTCGTCACCGGCCTCGTTTATGGCAAAACCCATGATGTCGAAGCCACATCCCACATTGGAGACGGTTGCCGGGGCAAATACTTTAACTGATTCTTTCATATTTATTAAGCTGAAGCGATTCTCATTATATCGGCAAAAATACCTGAAGCGGTAACATCCGCACCGGCTCCCGCACCTTTTATTAAAAGTGGTTGCTCGGGGTATCTATCGGTATAGTACAATACTATATTATCTTTTCCCTCCAGGCGATAGAAGGGGTGGTTGGCACTGAAAGCCTCTAAACTTGTTTTTGCAACGCCTTTGTCGAACGTGGCTACAAATTTTAGTTTTTTGCCTTCTTTTGTTGCGTTATCATACATTTTCTTGAAATGGTTTTCGCAATTATCCAGTGTGTTCAGGTAATCTTCCAGACTGTTTTCGTTTATACACTTCTTTGGGATAAAGCTTTTGTTTTCAATATCGTCCAGTTCCAATTTATAACCGCTTTCGCGTGCCAAAATCAGTATTTTTCGGTTTACGTCGATGCCGCTCAGATCAATGCGTGGATCAGGCTCGGTAAATCCGGCTTTTTGTGCTTCCCTCACCACATCGCTGAACTTTGCGGTGCCGTCATAGTTATTGAAAATATAGTTCAAGGCACCGGAAAGTACGGCTTCTATTTTATTAACCCGGTCCCCGCTTTTAACCAAATCGTTCAGCGTGCTTATTACCGGCAATCCGGCACCCACGTTGGTTTCGTACAGGAATTTGGCTTTATATTTACGCGCGGTGTATTTTAGCTTTTCGTAATATTCTTGCGAGGAGGAACACGCAATTTTATTGGGCGTAACAATAGAAATACTGCGTTTTAAAATATCTCTGTAGTATGTGGGCAGTACATCGTTTGCGGTGCAATCAATAAATACCGAGTTGCGTAAGTTCATTTCGCTAATTTGGCAAATAAATGCATCGATATCGGCTTTTTCGGCGCTGTTGTTCAAAATATTTTTCCAGTCGCCCAGGTCTATGCCCCTGTCGTGAAAAACCATATTTCTTGAGTTAGAAAGTCCCGCAATTATCAACTCCACTTGGTGATTTTCCATCAGGTATTCCTTTTGTTCCCTGATTTGTTCAAGAAATACCTCGCCTACGTTGCCAACGCCCACCATAAACATATTTATTTTCTTCATCCGGGAGAGGAAGAAGTTTTCGTGGATACTGTTCAGACCTTTTTTGAGGTCTTTTTTTGCAATAACCACCGAAATATTCAACTCGGTAGAGCCCTGAGCTATGGCGCGTACATTTATACCGTTCGAGCTAAGCGTGCTGAAAAGATTGGCGCTTATTCCTACCTGTTTTTTCATGTTAGAACCGACCACCGCAACTATTGACAAGTTATCTTCTACCACAAGCCGGTTTATTTTTTTGTGCTCAATTTCGTACTCAAATTCGCTGTTTATAGCTTTTTGTGCTTTTTCTGCATCCTCTTTGGAAACGGCAATAGAAATGGAATGCTCGGAAGAGGCCTGCGTAATCATTATAATATTGATTTCGTTTTGGCTCAGGGTTCTGAACAGTCGATAGGAAAACTTGGGCACGGCTATCATTCCGCTTCCCGAAAGGGTACACAGGGCAACTTCGTCAATGCTGGAAATTCCTTTTGCAGGGCTATCAAAATCGTCAACCAGATGTGTAATAAGTGTGCCGGGAGCATCGGGTTTGAAGGTGTTTTTTATCGAAATGGGGATTTTCTTTTCCAGCACGGGCTGAATAGTGGGTGGATAGATGACTTTTGCACCAAAGTGCGATAGTTCCATCGCTTCTTCGTAAGTAATTTTTTCGATGGGTCGGGCCAGACGTACCAATTTCGGGTTGGCAGTCATCATACCATCTACGTCGGTCCATATTTGCAGCTCTTTGGCCTCCAGGGCCGATGCCAATAACGAAGCGGTGTAATCGGAGCCGCCGCGTCCCAGCGTGGTGGTGTAGTTGCCTTGTTTTGCGGAGGCGATGAATCCGGGTGCCATGTTAATGGTGGTCAGATACTGTGCTACTTCGCGGATATTTTTATAGCTCAGTTTTTTATCTACCAAAGCGTTCCCGAAATGGTTATCGGTTTTTATCAATTTGGAGGTATCGAGGTATTTTACATCCAGATTTTCGCTTTTCAGGTAATCGTAAATAATGTTGGATGATAAAACTTCGCCATAACTGATAATATGGTCGTTTGTGCGGGCCGACAGCTCATTGATCAAGAAAACCCCGCGGATAATATCTTCCAGATCATTCAGTTTGATTTTTATTTTGGCAATGGTAGAAGTGCGCAAGGCAACCGGCAGTAATTCGCTGCACAGGTTTAGATGGCGTTCGGCAATATCGGCAAAAATATCTTCGTAGCTATCGTTTCCCTTTTCTGCTTCGTTGGCACATTCTATTAATTTGTTGGTAATACCGCCCAATGCAGAAACCACAACGGTTACATTGTTTGAACGGGATAAATCTTCGACTATTTGTTTTACTTTTTTGATTTTTTCGGCAGAATCAACAGAAGATCCGCCAAATTTTAATACAATCATTTATTATTTGAGTGAGTTGGATTTTACAAAACTACTGAATAGGGCAAACCCCTTGGGATGATATGTGCTATTGTACCCCCTAAGGGGTAATTTTGGTAATAATAGTAGTTTTAATAATAATAGCAGACTTGCGCATTGCCTTCGATGCGTAAGATTTGGAAGTGATATGTTTGCTATTATTTTTCATCAACGTGAAGTCTATTACTTTTTAGATAAAAAGTAAATAAATAATTATATTATTTTTAAGCATGTTTATACTATTGTTATTATTGAGTTATGCGAAAATAAAGCATTGCTTGCAGCGCCCAATCCCCATTGTAAAACGCCTTTTATGGGCTTAAAGTGGGTAAAAGTCGGTTTTTCCAGGGGGTCAAAGCGGCTTTCTGCACAACGGCCCGAAGCCATTCAAAATTAATTACAGTTCTCCATTTCAACTATGAAATATCCTTTTTCACCAATGGATTTTATCATATCGTCGGTTGCCTTTTCGATATGGCAAAAGTTGCATTCGCCAGAAGTCAATGTTTTTGAAATTACGGGTTTATTGTTCAAATAGTCTTTGCCGAAGGAATAGACTTTATCCGCATTTTTCATTTCTTCGGGAACAATGATGTCGAAATGCATCGTTTTTCCGTCTTCGCGCTCTACGTAGGTATCCCATACAGATACTTTCATGATAATTTACCTGAAATTTGATTGTTAACTGTTGCCGTTTCTTTTTGTTGACCCGCGTTCTACCAATATGGGGTCTATAGTAGTTTGAACAATATCGGTAGCTTCACCGTTTATAATGGCCGCCAATCTTTTGGTTGCCAGCGTACCAGTGGTGTGCATTTTTTGGTCTATGGTGGTCAAATCCAGATATTTGGTTACTTTGATGTTGTCGTAACCCATAAGCGCCACATCTTGCGGTACCTTTAGTCCCAATTTTGTTAAGGCATGCAGGGCGCCCAGTGCCAGCGTATCGTTTGCGCAGAATATGGCATCCGGAAATTTGCCCATTTTATCGTATTTGTAAATGGCTTCGTAACCGGCCTCTTCCGTAAAACCGGCGTGTTTGGTAGAGTCGCCCGAAATAAACAGATCCTTATCGATATTCATTTTGTAGTTTTTAAGTGCATCTATAAAGCCAATTTCACGGTTGCCAGATGAACTTGATTCTTTGACCGCTTTGATCATGCCAATATTCTGGAATCCTTGTTTTACCAAGTGTTCTGCTGCCATGTAACCGCCTTTATGGTCGTTAAGCATATAATAATTGTAGGCAGGGTGCTTGGAATTTACCAAAACCAAGGGCACTTTTGCCGCCTGTAGTATTTTATGCAGGCGTTCGTCCACATCTATAGACAGAATAATGATGGCATCGGCAGTTCCGCGATCGAAAAAGTTGAGCACCGCATCTTCCGGGTTTCGAGAACCTGTATTGTAGATAATGATATCTAAATCCATTTTTTGGATTTCGTCTTTAACGCCTTTCAGGACCTCGTTAAAAAATGGAGTGGTAAAAGAGGGCACAGCAATGGCAACCATATTCGGTTCTTGACTGGCCAACTTTCTGGCGCTGACTTGCGGCCTGAAGTTTAATTCTTCAATTACCTTTTCTACTTTGTTTCTGGTCCCTTTAGATACATTTTCCGATTTGTTCAGAACCCTGGAAACGGTAGAAATGGCAACGCCCGCCTGCTTGGCAACTTCATATATGGTCACTTTTTTATTTTTCATTGGAGATACGGTTGTACAATTAAAATTCCGTGGCAAATAGAATTATTATATCCATTTTGTGTAGGAATTACATCAAACTAACTTTTAAACGGTATATAAGTTACTTAAATTTTAGCATTATTGTTTTATCATCAATTTGAGGGTTTATTTGTATGTATTCTTACAAAAAAATGAATCAAAACATATTATAACTGATAAATGATTATTGTTAAATCATTGTTTAAAGCCCTATAATACATAGTTTATAATTAGAAAAAATTTTATGCCAAAAATCAAGAAAATACTGATTGCCAATAGGGGAGAAATTGCCTTGCGCGTAATCCATACCTGCAAAGAAATGGGTATAAAAACGGTGGCAGTCTATTCTGAACCTGATGCCGCCTCGCCACATGTATTGCACGCCGATGAGTCTGTTTTTATTGGAAGTGCGGCATCATCGGAAAGCTATCTGGTTATTGATAAGATTATAGATGCAGCGAAGAAAACGGGTGCTGATGCTATCCATCCGGGTTATGGATTTTTAAGCGAAAATGCCGAATTTGCCAACCGCTGCGAAACTGAAGGTATAATTTTCATCGGCCCCAAAGCCAAATCGATTGAGGTGATGGGCGATAAAACTGCGGCGCGAACATTGGCAACAAAATTGGGCATACCAACCCCGCCCGGTTTAGAATCGGAGCTGGAAAGCATTGAAGAAGCCGCGAAAGTAGCTGATGAAATCGGATATCCCATTCTGGTAAAAGCGGCGGCGGGCGGCGGAGGCAAGGGTATGCGTATTGTTTACGATAAAAATGATTTTGAGAGCAGCATCAAAGCGGCAAAGTCCGAGGCCATGAACGCATTCGGTGACGACCGTATTTATATAGAAAAATATTTAGAAGAACCGCGCCACGTGGAGTTTCAAATAATGGCTGATGCCCACGGTAATGTATTGCATATATTCGATCGGGAGTGTTCCATTCAAAGGCGTCACCAAAAAGTGATTGAAGAAGCACCGTGTATTCTATTAACGCCCGAATTGAGGCAGGAGATGGCAGAAAATGCAATAAAAGCGGCCAAAGGTTGTGATTATATAGGTGCGGGAACTATTGAGTTTTTGGTTGACAAACACAAGAAATTTTACTTTTTGGAAATGAATACCCGCCTGCAAGTAGAGCATCCCGTTACGGAAATGATTTCGGGTCTGGATTTGGTTGCATTGCAAATTATGGTGGCCGAAGGAAAAGAACTTCCATTTAAACAGGACGACCTTAAAATAGACGGCCATGCCATAGAATGCAGAATATATGCAGAAGACCCCGACGATAATTTTATGCCAAGTACCGGACTGTTGGAAAAACACCGCGTACCCACCGGCGATGGCGTACGAGTGGATGCCGGCGTAGAAGAAGGACAGGAAGTTACCATCAACTACGACCCCATGATTTCCAAGCTGACGGTGCATGGAAAAGACCGCGAACATGCCATTAAGCGAATGCTGCGTGCTTTAGGCGAATACGAGATTGCAGGTTGCAAAACAACCATTCCCTTTTGCGAATTTGCGCTGACCCACGAAGCATTTACGTCGGGCAAATACGACACCCATTTCGTTAAAAATCACTTTACAGGCAAAAAGATTGCCAATAAAGTTGACGAGAACATTATCGCCCTAACCGCATCGTTACTAAAGCTAAGCGGAGAAAACCAGGGAACCCAAAAACCACAAAAAGAATTAAATACTGCTTCAAAATGGTGGAGCAACAGAGCTTAAAAAAATATTTATGAGTAAAGGAAATATAAAACTGTTTAATAAACTGAACAATCTGGCTACAGAACAACGCAATCAGAACTCCATGCGTATTGACGTAGCCGACCCTCTTGAAATAGTGCGTTTAATAAATGATGAAGACCGGAAAGTGGCCGATTTGGTTGCCGAAAAACTGCCCATCATTGCAGAAGCGGTAGAAGTGATAAGTGAAAGTTTTAATCGCGGTGGCCGGTTGTTTTATTTTGGTGCAGGCACAAGTGGTCGTTTAGGTGTGCTGGATTCTTCGGAATGTCCGCCTACTTTCGGCACCCATCCCGACCAGGTTCAGGCGTTTATTGCCGGCGGTGCCGATGCCATATTTGTAGCGCAGGAAGGCGTAGAAGATTATGAAGAGGAGGGCGCCAAAGATGTTGAAAAAGGCGGGATAGAAGCCATTGATATTGTATGCGGATTAGCAGCAAGCGGCAGAACACCGTATGTAATAGGTGCGCTTAAAGAAGCAAAGAAACGCGGCTGCACCACCATTTTAATTACCACGGTTCCCGCCGAACAATTGGATTATCTTGCGGATATTGTAATTGATGTTCCCGTAGGTCCGGAAGTAATTATGGGCAGCACCCGAATGAAAAGCGGTACCGCTCAAAAATTGGTATTAAACACCATATCTACAGGTGCCATGGTTCGCTTGGGTAAAGTGTATGAGAATGTTATGGTAGATTTGCACCTTACCAATAAAAAATTGGTGGAAAGGGCCAAAAGGATTATAATGATGTTTACAGAAACCGATTATAATGAGGCTTCGGATTTGCTGGAGGCGGCAGACAATCACGTTAAAACCGCAATAGTGATGTCGCTCAATAAAGTGAGCAAAGAGGAAGCTAAAAGACAACTCGAAAAAGCGGATGGTTTTATCAGAAAAGCACTGTCGAATAACTAAAATACAATTATGAGAGTTTTATCAAGCATACTAATCTGGTTCTACTTTTGTGTACTATTTCTATTATTTTTCTTTTTAATATCGGCTGTATTTTTACTCACTTTTTTGTTTGATCCATATAGGAAAGCTCCCAATAAAGTACTTTCCTGGATGGCCTGGTGTATGATGTATGCAAGCCCGGGTTGGAAAAAAACAATGACAGGATTAGAAAAATACGACCGGAGCAAACCGACGGTTTTTATAAGCAATCATCAAAGTTTTTTGGATATGTCTTTTCTGTTCATGCTGCCATGGCAAATGAAATGGGTAACCAAACGAAGTTTAATGATGATTCCCGTAATGGGATGGTTGGCATGGTTTACCGGTCATCTTGCTATTGATAGAAAAAGCAAAGGCGCGCTAAGAAAACTAGATAGATTGGTTCAGCCCATTAAAGATCTGGTGCCCGTTATGATTTTTCCTGAAGGCACCCGATCGAAGGATGGAGAAATCGGTGCTTTCAAAAATGGTGCATTTATACTAGCAAAAGAACATGGCTTTCAAATTCAACCTGTTGTAATAAACGGCGGACATGAGGCACTAAAATCGGGCGGTAAAACGTTCAGCTATAAAGCAAATTTCAGGCTATCGGTATTGGATCCTATAGACACTACAAAGTTCGACGATTTAAAAGAATTACGCGAATATTCGCGCGACCTGATTGTGGATGAACTCGCTAGAATGAGAAAAAATTGAAATGGCCCGTAAAACAAGTTTATTTTAATCTGACCTTTCATAATAGGGTAATGTTCGGAATTGTAATTTCGACCCTATTTTTATTAGCTATAGTAAAATGGTGGCCTGTTAATGTAGAATATTCGGTTCCGGCAGAAATATTTACCAGTGAAACCGAAATATTTACCGAAACCATGATTCCGACCCGGCAGGTAACCCAGCCCGCCCGCCCGCCGGTACCTCAAATGCCCATGCCTGTACCGAACGATGAAATCATAGATGAAGAAATTGATATACCCGACATCGGCAATATACTTTCGCTCGAACCTTTAGGAGAGGGATTAATAGGCCAGCACGGCAATGGTGATGAAATTGTTGGAAGTCCGCAACGCTCGCCCAGGGTTATAAAGATTGTTGAACCCATTATGCCCGATCAGGCCCGCCGGCAAAATATTAAAGCCGAGGTGCTGATTACTTTTTTAATAGACCGCAATGGAAAAATTGAAGAGTATTTTGTGAAAGAAATCAGGCAATATAACGGAAAGGGCTATACGGTTGTAAATAGTATTGGTTATGGGATTATGGAAGCTGCGATGGAAGCGGCCGGACAGTGGATTTTCAAATCTGCTATTAACGATGATAAAGAAGTAAAAGCATATACCACACAAATATTCTCTTTTGGCTTTTAAATACTTTGCTAAAGGCGGCAAATACTTATATATTTATCGCCCGCGATTATGAGTAGGAGAGGTGCCGGAGTGGTTGAACGGGCTCGCCTGGAAAGCGAGTGTGCTCGTAAGGGTACCGAGGGTTCGAATCCCTCCCTCTCCGCAGAAAACCCTGTAAATCTATGATTGATGATTTGCAGGGTTTTTTTTATTTAAAAAGGCGGTAAGTTATTTAAAATATTTTTACATTGCAGGGTGTTTGAAAAAAAAATAAGTTTGATTTATAAATTATTAATAATTATACTGATTTTGCTTACTACGGTTTTAAAAATTCCAAAAAGCAGATTTAACACCATTTATTTTTAAGTTAAATAGCTTAATAATATTAAATAAACATAATAAAAATAACAATAAAGCGGTACTATAATAATAATATAACCCCATGTACATAATTCTAAATAAATCTCATAAATTTTTCTTTATTGCGATACTGTTTTTAATCGTTGGGTGCGATTTACCAAAGACTCCGAACTTTAAAACTTCGCATAAAATAGAAGCTCCTGTATTGTTAAATAAAGAGTATCAATTACTCGGCGAAAACGACGCCATTATAGACACAACATCAGATGATTTTTCTGATATGTTTGTGCTGGACGGCGATGAACATATTATACTGACATTTGAAGAAGACTTTGATATGTCTGGTATGGATGAGGGTATTCCAGAAATAGAAGTTGATGCATCTTCTATAGATTCGAAAATTGGTCCGATAGAAATTGTAAGCTTTTCCTCCGGTGGAACAAAACCAGGGGCTATAAGTTTCGAAGAAATTACCGGCCAAGATCCTGCTATGTTTCCACAAGGTACTTTACTTCCCGGTGGTGCAACAGCAAATCCTATTCTTGTTGATGTTAGTGCAAATTTAGATTTTTTCGAATACGCCACAATAATCGAAGGTCAAATTGATATAACATTGACTAATAATTTTGGATTCGACTTGAATTCATTAGAAGTGATACTATATAGTGGTAACGATGAGATTACTTCTACTGTTATTCCAAATGTTTTAGCCAATGGCGAAACTGTCAAGTCTTCGCTAATTATACCTGCTGATAGCCATATAAGCAATATACACGTGGGTGTTAAGACCGAGTGGTTTGCACAAAATATTCAATCTGATCCGGATGAACTGAGTATTGACGATATTAAGGGTGATGGGTTAACTGCTAGTAACGTCTATGCATCTGTTGAGCCTCAAAAGTTTGAAAGTAATTTTTATACAGATTTTGATAACAAAGATTTTTCTTTTAACAATGATCTGGCAAACTATGTTGAATTGGATAGTGGTACGCTTAATATCGGCGCCATATTTAATGGTTTGGATATGGATTTGGACACGCTTATTATTTCTATACAAAGTTTAAGATATTATCCATACACTGAAGCCGACACGCTTATAATTGAATATTCGGGTGCAGAAAAACTATTTAGTAATAGCCAGACAGATCCGAGAACGATTGATTTAAAGGATTACAGAATATATGCACCAACGGATGAAATTGTTTATTCGGTTGTTGCAGTTACTGAAAATACACAAAACCTTGCAGGCAATGATAAACTCAGGCTAGTGGATCAGGATCATTCCATTACATCGGAAATAACAATAACCGATCTTTCCATAAAAGTAGCCAAAGGGGCCGTTAAGGAAAAGCATTTCTGGCTAAATGATGATTTACATGAAGACGACATCATTGATATACTTAATGATGAGGAGTCAGAGTTTATTGAACTTGATGGAATGGAATCTTTCTCCAAACAAATTGAAGGAATAGAGTTCGCCAATCCAGTTTTAAGCTTAAATTATGATTCCAATGTTGGCTCCGATTTGATCCTTTACATGACTATACTAGGCACCAACGAAAAAAATGAAAAAGTGTACTTAAGTGGTGCCAATAAAGATGGTACGTACGAAACACCTTTTGATGCACCCGTTACCGGTATGGTAGAGAATGGGCAGCAAATACCGGTCGAAAATATATTAAAAATAGACGTTGACCCGTCAGATGGGCTTAATTTAAAAACGGGCAGTTTAATATTTAATAAAGCTAACAGTAACGTAGATAAATTCTTTAACAGCTTACCTACATCTATACGCTTAATAGGTAAGGCGGTCATCAACCCGAACGAAGAAAACGTAATTGTTAACAATCCAATTATTTTTGAGCCTAGTTTCAACGTTGATGTGCCTTTAAATCTTGTTTCTGATGGAGCAACATTTGTAGATACTTTAGAAACGGACTTATCGGAATTGCCCGGTAGCGGCGATAAAAGTAGTATAACCGAAGGTGTTATTGAAATTAAATATACAAATGGGTTGCCTATTGGAATCGACTTCGTAATAAACTTTATGGATGAAAATGATAATATTATTTTCTCATCTCCTTCACCTAACGACGTTCCATTTGTTTTACAGCCGGCAGATATAGATGCAAATACGTCGTTTGCAACTTCTCCAAACGAAAACAGTATGGTTTTATCGTTAGATAGAAGTCAGTTAAATATTATAAACCAAACAAGGAATATCGAAATCAATGCATTATTGTTGACCTCAGAATCGGCCGGGGTGGGACAATCAGTAAAGTTAAGGGCAACCGATAAGGTGATTATTGGAGCCAGAGCAAAAATAACAATTGAAACAGATATCAAATAAGGAGAATAAAATGAAGAAACTAAATATAATTTTGATATCGCTCGTTACTTTACTACTTATTGCTACAACTAACGATGCACAAGCCCAAAGCAGGCACTACAATACACAGTCGATGGGAATGGGGGGCGGAGGTACCTCTTATGTAAATGGTTATCATTCAAATTTTATCAACCCTGCGAATTTGTTAACGAAAAATCGTAATAATAAAGTCTCACTCGGAATAATGGGTGGAGTAGGCGCGAGATTTGGTGGTAGCTTAGCCAATATATCGGTATATAATGAATATTTAACAGAAGGAAGGCTCATTAGCGGCAGCATTCGCGAAGATATGCTAAACCAATGGTTTGGAACAAGCAATAATGAGATGCGTACCGTAGCAAGCGATGTTAGTATTGTACCGTTCGGTCTTTCAATAAATAATTCAAATCAGGCTTTTAGCTTGGCAACAAGAGTCAGAGTTATTAATGACATAAATATTAATAAAGGGTTTGCTAAATTAATGTTTTATGGCTTCGACTCAGACGAATTTGGTACAAAAACGCCGGTTGATTTAAGTTTAAGCCTTGCTGCTTTAGGTGAAGTATCTTTTGCCTATGCAAGAAATATATTGAATCTGGATTCCTTTTTATTTGCAAAAAATTTAAAGCTAAATGTAGGTGTTGCTCCTAAATATTTAATCGGAGCGTATTCGCTAAGCATGGATATGAAGTCAGATCTGACCATAAGTCCGGCAAGCAGCAGTAATATGGGTTCCATTATACACGATTTTGAATATAACATATTTGCATACGGTGATTTGTCGAAACAAATGAAAGATTACGTAAATGCTAAAAAAACCAATAAAGATGCTAAAATTGACGATTATGTGGACTATGATGGTTCCGATATTGGTAGTTTGGGCTCTGGCTTTGGTCTTGATATGGGTGTTACGGCAGAAATGGATATTTCACATATTTGGATACCGGTTCTCAATTCTTTAGGTAAAAATAAAACACTCAGATTGTCCATGTCTATTACCGATTTAGGCTCTGTTTCGTTTAAAGAAAATCCGGGCAGATTCTATACAAAAAACACCTTTGTATTTGATGGCGATGTTGGAGATTCCAGCATAGGTGATTATTTTGATAATCTAGGCGATAGCTTGGCTAATGATATATATGGAGATTTCAACTCAGAAAGCTTGGATTCAAAAAAATACTCGTTGCCGGGCATGTATAACTTTGGCGCATCTTTGGATGTAGGTAAATTAATGCTTGCAGCCGACTTTGGCTTTGGTTTCAACAATAGTGGAGTTAATAGCAAAAGAAGCTCTTTGGTTTTAGGAGCCGAATACCGCTTTTTAAACTTTATACCTTTGAGAGTTGGAACCAAAATGGGAGGATATAGCTCTGCCGCTTACTCTATCGGTACTGGGTTGGATTTCAATATCTTTGAGTTTACCGTGGCAGCTTCCTTGGTCAAGAACTCGAAGAATAATGGTGCTGATATAGCAGCTGCTTACAGCGGTTTAGTATTCAGGTTCTAACCGAGCTGACTACATATATTTATAATTAAACTAAATGGCCGGACTAAAAATATTTACCTAGTCTGGCCATACTTATATCTTCAGGTATTGGTTTATCATAAAGGATATAATCGGCTAATATTCCCGATAAATAACTACTGAATAATAGACCTTTTGACCCAAAACCGGTAAAAATAAAAGAACGGTCTATATGGGGATGCCTACCCAGTATGGGTAATCGATTAGGAGTGGAAGCACGAATACCCGACCATAACTCAATATTTAGAATATGATTTTCTATATCGGGTAGAATATATTTTAAATTTTCAATAATTCGATTTTTGCCTTTCTGATCAGGGGTTGTATGCTCAAAAGTGTGTTCGTAAGTGCTGCCTGCAATAATTTTATTTGTACCATACTTTAAAGCATAACCCGAATTATAAACCGTAGATTGATAGGGAAAGGGGGTATCTGTTTCTATAATAGCAACCTGACCTTTCACAGGGTGCAGGGGTAAAAACGACCATTGGTCAATATTTTTGCTGTTTATGCCGGCAGCGGTTATTAAAGAGTTGGATAAAATCTGAATATGTTCACCATTGGAAATTAAAACTCTCCATTTACCCTCAAAATCGAGTTTGTACTTATTTCCCAAATAAAAACGAACGCCTTTGGTAACCAGGTAATCTTTATATGCTTCCAAAAATCTGGGCATATACACGTTTAAATCGAGGGGAAGCCATATTCCTCCATCTACACAACCCAGATTGGGGTATTTGGTTTGAAGCTCTTCTTTTTCTAACCAGTAAACCCAGCCTTTGGGCCAGTTGGTTTTAATAAAAGTATCGCGCATTTTTTCGGCATATTCCCGGTTTGGTGCGGGTCGGATAATGCCCGGACGGGTATAAATAGTTGTTGAAGTAGTGGATTGTATTTTTTCCAGGGTTTCAACAATACTGTTATAGCCTTTTACGCCGTTCCACGCCATTGAAGAATATCTGCCGGTAGCAGGATTTACTAGGGCAACAGGCACACCGGATGCACCTCCCGCGATGCTGTTAGGATCTACAATGGCAACTTTTAAGCCATGATCCGCTAATTTATCAGCAATGGTTAAGCCCGCAAGTCCTGCACCCAGTATGCAAAAATCGAAGGGCATTATTTATTTTCCAAGATTTCCCGGTATGGTGTTCGAATCAATAAATTTAGCACCTGCTTTGGTCATTTGTTCGATGGATTCGGCCACGGAATTGTTCAAGTCGATGCCTTTGCAGGCATCTTCCACAACAAATACGTCAAAGCCTTCATTTAAAGCATCTAACGCCGAGTATTTAACGCAAAAATCGGTAGCAAGGCCGGTTATATATAAAGTGGTAATACGTAATTCTTTCAAAGCACCAATTAAGCCGGTCTGTGTTTTTCGGTCATTTTCGTAAAAAGCCGAATAAGAGTCTATTTTCGAGCGATATCCTTTGCGTATTACCAAGCTTGCGGGAGTTGTATCCAAATCGGCATGAAATTCAGCACCGTTTGTACCTTGTACGCAGTGGTCGGGCCACAGCACCTGCGTTCCATAGTCTAGCTCAATGGTATCGTATTCGTTTTTATCAGCGTATTGGCTTGCAAAACTTTTATGGTCCGGTGTGTGCCAATCTTGCGTTAAAATAACATAGTCGAAGTATTTTGATATTTTATTTATTGGCGCAATAACTTTATCGCCGTCGTTGACCGCAAGTTTGCCGCCAGGGCAAAAGTCGTTTTGTACATCAACAATCAGTAAGGCATTCATATTTATTAGTGTAATTTATCGTTTATTAATTTGTTTCTAAGCTCACTTAATTTCAAATCAATTCCTACTTTATAAATGTGTGGGTTATCAAAGCGTTTATGCTCGGGATTTAAAAGAGCCAATCTTTGCTTGGCATAATTTGAACTTTCTGCTACCGTAGGTAATTTAATAGTCAATTTGCCGTTTGATACAACTTTATGCAGCAGCTCTTCGCTTCTCTTGCCCTTAATATTTGCACGTTTTTTGGTATGTAATGGATGCTCAATCCATTCCAGGTTCTGTTCGTCCACCAAAGAAATACCGTCTGCATAAAAAGAGCCGTCATCGTTAAAATAACGGAGGATTTTTTTACGACCCGGCAAAGTAACTTTCTCGATATTTTCGGAAACTTTTAACGTAGGACGACCATCGTATGAGCTTAATTTATATACGCCATCCAGCGCGGGGTGGTCGTAAGCGGTTATAAGTTTTGTGCCCACTCCGAATATATCTATAGGTGCGTTTTGTTCAATCAAACTTTTTATCAGATGCTCATCCAGCTGGTTGGAAACAGCAATTTTTACGTATTCCAGTCCGGCATCATCCAGTTGTTTTCTGGCTTTTTTGGATAAGTAGGAGAGGTCGCCGCTGTCCAAGCGGATGGCAATTAATTTATGGCCTTTTTCTTCCAATTCTTTGGCCAAAGTAATGGCGTTGGGTAGTCCGCTTTTGAGTGTATCGTATGTATCTACCAATAATACGGTGCTATCGGGGTAATGCTCGGCATAGGTTCTGAAAGCGGCCAGTTCATCCTCAAAGGATTGAATCCAGGAATGTGCCATAGTGCCTGAAACATTCAAGTCTTGAACCAATCCGCCATATACGTTCGAGGTTCCATCCACGCCGCCTATTACAGCGGCTTTGCTGGCCAATACCCCTGCGTAGCCTTGCGAGCGCCTCAGACCAAAATCCAGCACGGTACGATTACCAGCTACATGTCGAACTCTGGCGGCTTTAGTTGCAATCAACGACTCGAAGTTTAAAATATTCAGCAATAAGGTTTCAATGATCTGTGCTTCGATGATATTGCCTTCCACTCTTAGTATGGGTTCGTTGGCAAAAACAATTTCGCCTTCTTTGGCGGAATAAATATCGCCCGAAAAACGAAAATCTTTCATATAATCCAAAAAATCTTCCCGAAATCCCTTTTTTCGGAAATATTCAATCTCATCATCGTGAAAAGTAAAGTTTTTAAGCTGCTCCAAAAATTCTGTCAATCCCGCAAAAACAGTGAACCCTCCTTTAAAGGGCAGCCTTCGGAAAAAGTAATCGAAACTGGATGTAACCAAATGTTTATTTGATAAAAAATACCCCTGAGCCATCGTATATTCGTAGAAATCGGTAAAACTGGCCGGTCTGTTGCTTATCATATTACGATATAGTTAATTGCATGTTTGTATATGTACAAATAAAATGAAAAGTGTAATCATTTCATTCGAAAAGCTTAAAATAAGCAATTTATTAAACCAAATTTTGGGTTATAAGGGTTCGTATTTGTAATAAACTGTTTTTGGGTAGCTACCTGATTTACCAATTTGTTCCGGCAGGTAAATAAATATTCTCTTACACATTACTTTTCTTATCTTTGCAATATGGCAGCACGAAAACAAAATAGTCAGGATATCTACCTGAAATTATTGGATGAGATTAAATCCAACTCCCTGAACCCCATGTATTATTTATATGGCGATGAGGAATTTTATTTGGATTTATTGCAGGATGCATTTACCAAATTGATACCGGAGCATGAAAGGGATTTTAATTACGATTTGCTCTATGGTCAGGATTTGAGTTTGGGACGTTTACTGGCTATGGCACGCAGTTTCCCTATGATGGCAGAAAGGAGGATGATAATTGTCCGAAATTTTCAGCAAATTGAAAAAGCGGCCAACGATGTGGACAGTTTTATCCACTATGTTGAAAATCCAAACCCAACCTGCGTGCTTATTTTGATTGATTCGTCCAAACCTGCGGGCAACACCCGGTTTGGCAAAGCAATTCTCAAAAGCAAAACCACCAGTGTAAGTGAATTCAATAAATTACCGGATTATTTAATACCCAATTGGATTCAAAGCTGGGTTCAATCTACTGCGTCTAAAAATATTGAACCACAAGCTGCACAAATGTTATCGCAATATGTAGGAAACAGCTTACAGTTGATTAAAATCGAAATTGATAAACTGATTACCTATTCAGATAAATCGGATACTATTACTGTCGATGCCGTGAAAAAAGTAATAGGAATGTACAGAGAGTACTCGGTTTTTGATTTAAAGGATGCCGTTATGGCGAGAGATTTAAATAAATCGCTTTATATAGCCGAAAAAATACTGCAACATTCCAAGTCAGAGGCAGGTGATATCATATCTATTGTCGCTTTTTTAAATAGTACATTTGTAACTATATGGCAAATATTGAGGCTGGTTGAAAAAGGAATGAATAAAAATCAGATACAAACAGAGCTGGAAATACGGAGTGCATGGTTTTTTGATAAATCGTGGAATGAGGCTGCCAGATATCGTTATGCCGAAATGCCCGTAATATTTGAAGCTTTGTTGGATGCCGACCGGGCCATAAAGGGATTCAGCACGTTGGACAATGCTTCCATTATGTTCTTTCTAATAAAAAGGATTATCTGATTGCTTTTTTAAAAAGTAAAGCCTTCTTTTGCCAGTATGGTTTTTATTTTGTCGAGGTGATTGCCCTGTATTTCTATACTTTTACCTTTTACTGTGCCTCCGGTTCCAAGTTGCTGCTTCAGTTTTTTAGCCAGATTTTCAATTACCGTTGGGTTATGCTGTATATCTTTTATTACAGTTACTTGCTTACCTCGCCTTCCGGAACGTTCAACGTTTATTTTCACTTTCATAAACAGAATATGTATTTGAAGGTTGTATTTTTACAGGACGTATTTTCATTTTAGGTTCGGGTACAAATTTCCATACAATAATAGCCATTAAAAGTATGGATATCGCTCCAAAAATGGTATTGCTTTTATAACCGTAGCTTGCATATAACGGTCCCGCAATAGAGCCGCCTAAACCATAGCCTACTTGCCCAATTGCAACTAATAAGCTCATCAATGTGCCCCGATTCCTTGCTTTTACCAACTCGGTTGATAGTGCCTGAAAGGGGCTTATCCGCATGGCAACAAAGGCCATCGCAATCGGGAACATAATAAAGGCATGCTCTAGTTTTAAAACAAAGTAAGTGGTAGAGTACATCAAAATAGCAAGACCGAGGCACGATAAAATAATCATAGATTTTCTGCCAAATTTATCGGAGAGGTAGCCTGCACTGGGCCCCATAATTACATTGGCAATTCCGCCGGCTGCAAAAAGATATCCAATGGCTGTAAGTGAGGCAGAGAAAGTGTTTTCTAACCAAGTTGGCATATAAATAACAAATACCGATACGCTTAAAAACATTAAAAAATAAGAAATTGAAACGAAAAATATATCCGGTCTTTTTAAAAGCAATACATATTTTTTCAAAGCGCCACCAATAGTTAATCTTGCTTTAGACAACGCTACATTGGGTTGGGGTACTTTATTGATAACTAGGATAAATGCAAACAACATCAAAATAGCTGATGCAATAAATGGCATTTTAAAATGGAATAAATCGGTTAAAAACGTGCCCATTGGAACTCCTAGTATCTGTCCAACTGCTATGCCGCTCATTATCCAGCCATTGGCCCAACCACGCCTTTCGTAGGGAAAATAATCGCCAACGTAAGCTACCGAAGCACCGCTTAAAATACCGCCTGCCATTCCTGCTAAAGCTCTTACAAACAAAAAACTATAAAAATCGACGATAAATGCATGGAGAAATAGGAATAAGGTCATAGTTCCGCTTCCCAAAATCAAGATTTTACGCCGGCCGAGTTTATCGGACAGTGGCCCGATTATTAAAGCAAAAACACCAACCATTACGGCATAAACGGTAATTAAATTGCCTAAAGCCTCAGTTGAAACGGTCAATTCTTTACCAATTTGCGGCAGGATAGGGGCAATAATCATAATTTGCGAGCTGGAAGCAAATACCAACAGCCACAAAGAAAATAAAATAAAGAAAACTTCGCTCTTTTTAGACTTCATTGACCAATAATATCCAAGTATATTTAATATTGAAACCCAAAAACATTAAGAATTGATATATAATTCAAAGTATATTATTTACTTGTTACTTTTGATGTGATTTAAGTATAATTTTAGCAATAGTTAAATCGTGAGATATGATTTGTTGCGTTTACAATAACAACTTTTGAATTTATATGAGCCGTTTAAAAACAGTATTGTTAATAATTGCAGTAGTAGTTGCCTTTTATATCATTCGATTTGGGTATAAAGCATATAAAATTTATAAAGGTCCGAAAAAACCTGAAAATATAGAGCTAGTGCAGAGAGATCTGAAGATATTTACAAATTCGGCAACCAATTACTATCAAAAACCGGTGTTTTTGGGTGGCGGTGGCGGTAGTTTTGATGGATTTGGATTGAACAGAACTTCTTTAAGTGCAGTAATGTACTCTGCCGATTCCATGTCGGTAATTAACGAAAATGGTGTTTATCATTTACAAAAAGGTGAATTAGCGGATACGGTTTTTGTATTGGAAGCACATCCCCGCAATAATTTCAAGCCGGAAGAACTGACATTTGAGTATGAAGCGGAAAACCCGGTTGTAATATATATAGGGCCATCGGGTAAGCTAGAAGACTACCGTTAATAATTATTGGGCGACGCTGTATTTATGAATAAAATCGATAGATACGGAGTTGAATATTTGTGGTTTTTCAATATTGCAGACGTGTCCGCAGTTTTCTATCACTTTTAAAAACGATTGTTTGTGTTTGTCAACCAAATGCCTGACCGGTGGCAAAAACATGTGATCTTCATCGCCCATAACATATAACATCGGGATGGGGATTTCTTTTTCCTTAAAATAACGCAGTAGCGGATTTACCTCGCCGGTAAGTCTAAACCAGCGAATAAATTCTTTTTGATATAGTTTTTTTGCTTCTCTTATAAACAGGTTGCGCGATTGTTTGTGGCGTTTACGTGGCATTATAATCCATGCAAAAAATGAATATAGCCACATATAGGGTACTACCTTTTTAAACATATTGCCGATAAACACCAATATTCTGGAGCGGATATTCAAACGTGTTATGGCGCCACACATAACGGCCGATTTCATCCTGTCCGGGGCAATTTCGCCTATGGTTCGTATAATGATGGTGCCCAGCGAAACACCGACAAAATGGGCACTTTCAATATTAAGGTAATCTAAAACATGAATAACATCCCAGCCGATTTTTTCGAAAGTATATTTTTCTTTGTAGTACTTTTTAAATAAATCTTTCGATTTGCCATGGCCTCTCAAATCGATTAACAGAACATTAAAATTCTTTTTATAATCTTTGATTTGTTTAAACCAAACGGTAGAACTGCCCCCGGCACCATGCACAAAGACCACCCAATCGCTGGCGTCGGATTTAAAATATATTTTATGGTAAAGTACGTCCCTCAATTATTGGTCGTAAAATTGGTATTGTGTTTGTTAATTCTAAAATAAAGCATAAAATATCGTCTAATTTAATGATAAATCAAATCTTTATTGTTATTTTTTGTATAAATACAATCAGTAGGGTACAAGTTACAATCTACTTTAAATTTGAGCAACCATAGGGTGTTAAATGAAATATATACGTGTTCTTTATCGTCTGCCGGGCGTAATTTTAGTTACTTTAGTCAGTTATTCCATAAATGTATTGGGCATTTTATTTTCACCTTTTGGTGCAAATATCCGCAATTGGCGCCGTTATGGACTTCGTTTGTGGGGTAAGGGTATGGCCAAAGTAATGGGAATTAAAATTAACGTAATTGGCACCCCTCCCAAAGCCCCGTTTTATTTGGTTAGCAACCATTTAAGTTATGTAGATATTTTTATAATTACGGGTATAACCGGCAGCGTTTTTGTGGCTAAGGCAGAAATGAGAAAATGGCCCATTTTTGGTTTCTTTATGGCTACCATAGGCATGGTTTTTGTGGATAGAGGTAAATTAAGCGACATCAAACGAGTTAACGCAGAAGTTACTAAAAGCTTGGAGAAAGGGTATGGAATCACGGTTTTCCCGGAAGGGACAACTAGTCCGGGGTATAGCACGCTGCCTTTCAGATCCTCATTATTGGCGTATCCCGCGGCCATGGAATTGCCTGTGTATAGTGCCAGTTTAAATTACGACATACCAAACAGCGATAAACCGGTTTATAAAACGGTTGTATGGTGGGGCGATATTACATTTTTACAACATTTTTTTAAGCTTATAACTATAAAAAACTGCACGGGCACCATACATTTTAATGAAAAACCGATTATAAATAGCGACAGAAAAATTCTGGCAAAGGAGCTGCAACAATCGATTTTGGATATTTATGAACCGGTTATTTCAGAAGAGGAATTCAATAAGCATCATAATGGCGAAAACGTCTCTAGGATTTAACGATGGGTTCTTTTATTCATAAAGAAATCTTTAAGAATAAACTCGCAATCCTGCTCCAATATACCCTGTATAACCTTTACATCGTGATTTAAACGAGGATGATTGCAAATATTGAAAATTGATCCGCAACCACCGCCGTTTGGGTCGGAAGCACCAAAAACCACGGTATCTATTTTACTCCAAACCAACGCGCCAGCGCACATGGCGCACGGCTCCAGAGTAACGTACAAAGTGCAGTCGGACAGATACTTACTGCCCAATGTTTCGCAAGCTGCCGATATGGCAATCATTTCGGCATGTGCGGTAGGGTCGTTCAATATCTCCACCTGATTGTAGCCTTTGCCAATGATTCTGTTGTCTTTAACTACTAGGGCTCCGATGGGAACCTCGCCTTTATCGGCTGCTTCTTCTGCCAATAAAATTGCTTTCGCCATAAATTGCTGATGTGGTTGCCAAATTACAGGTTCCGTTTTTTCCATAGTTATGCTTTTTATATCTTAACGTGTCTAAAATATGAAATAATATTAATCAATATGCTTTCTCCAAATCAGAATATAACCGATTATTTAAAGAGCAAAATCAGAAATATACCCGATTTCCCTAAAGAGGGTATTCAATTTAAAGATATTACAACTTTATTGGCCGATAAAGATGCCTTAAAAATTACAGCAGATGAATTGGCAAAGCCTTTTCTTGAAACGGAAATCGATGTAGTTGTTGGTTTGGAAGCACGTGGTTTTTTATTTGGACCTTATCTGGCATCGTTGCTGGGTGCTTCATTTGTGCCCATCAGGAAACCGGGCAAACTCCCCTATAAGACGATTACGGAAAACTACGTACTGGAATATGGCACAAACACCATAGAAATGCACAGCGATGCCATAAAAGCCGGGCAAAAAATACTGATTCATGATGATTTACTGGCAACTGGTGGTTCGGCTGAAGCGGCGGCAAAGTTGGTAGAAAAACTATCAGGAGAGATTGTTGGGTATTCGTTTATAATAGAGCTGGAATTTCTGAGTGGCCGTGAAAAACTCCATAACGAAAATATCCAAAGCTTGATAAAATTATAGCTAACAAGGGTAGGAGCCAAGACTTAAGGCAGGGAAAATCTCTTCCTTAAAATCCACTCTGTACCCAATATAGCAAGTACAACTAAAAACCATATTATATTTTTGACGGGAAAGCTAAAAACCTCCTCTTGAACGGTTGTAGATTCCAGTAAATTCCTGGAATCAATGCTGTTCCAAAAACCATCCAAGTTATCGAAGGTATAAAATTCGCCCTCTGTTCTTTCGGCCAGGCCTTTTAAAAGATCGTCATTCCGAATGGTATTTATCAGCTCTGCGTTGGTTTCCGATACCACAAACGAGCCGGTAGCTGATTCTATATTCCTATTGTTCTTTTGTGCCGTTGCCGTAAAATCGTACAAACCGCTTGGCAATTCGGGAAGTTCGGCACTATATAAACCGTCGCCCATGTTTTTTAGAATATAGGAACCTACCATGCTGTCCGAGTCACTTATTTCGAGTTCAATATTGGCTTTGGATTCTATACCGCCTTTTTCATTGATTAAACTAGCATTTATAATAGGGTTTTCGAATGTAGAATAGGTGTTTTTGGATGGCGTAACTTTAAGCAATCTGTTATCCGGGTTTGTAGAAGTCCAATCGACTATATTTTCCACTAATTTGGTAATAGTGTTTCTCTCATTGCCGTTATTGCTTAAGTAAATTTTATACCACCCATACATATTAACGGTGCTTCTGCGAACTCCCGTTTGTTCAAAAACTGATAACAACGGCATTTCGGTATTAATACCTCTGATGTTGGCAAACAAAAGATTTTGGGCTCCCGGATTAGCAACTTCGCTTCTCAACGGCGTAAAAACAGGCGCGGTTTTCGAGAAATCCATTTCATCAAAATCTAAAATGGCGTGGCCTGATTGCCCTTCATTGATTATAGGATATGCCGATATGCTTTCAGTGCTGCTTACTTCAACGAGTTCAAAATAGTTTCGCGCTGTATTATTTAAACCGAGGGGAGGCAGGTTAAAGTATAGCGTGGGTTTGTCCGAATATTGGGTTTCAAGCGCCTCTACAACGCTGCTTTCAGGCATTCCATGTAGAATTACCAAATCGGCACCTTCTAAATCGGTTTTTATATCCAATTCGGGCTTCCACTCATTCAAATAGGTATAGCTTTTAATTTCGAAATTCTCATTTTCCGATAATATTGATTTTAAAGCTTTAACATCGGGATGAATGCTGCTTACAAGATGGTAAATTTTCGTCCGGCTGTCGATTACATCAATGGAAAAATTGGCCGTATTATTGCTTTTCGACCATTCCCCTTCAATAGAATCTATTTCTATATCGTAGAGTTTCAGTCCCTCATCGTTCAGCTCTAAATCAAAATTTACTGTGATAACTTCTTGGCTGGATTTAAAAGATATGCTTTGTCTGTCCAGAATATCGTTTTTGTATTTTAAACGCACTTCTAATTCGTTATTTTTAAACCCAAACTGACTGATATCAACCCTGATTGGATGAATGGTATTTGTGAAGCCCGTATTGTTGGTGGTAATATTTTGTATGGCTATATCCCTGACCTTTGCCGTATCGCCCACAGCTATGGTATAAAGTGGAAATCCGGAGTTTGAAGCATTGATAATCGGGTTTTTTCCGTAAGTGATAATACCATCAGAAAATATAATAGCAGCATTATAGTCTTCCAAATCGACTATATATTTTATCAATTCGTCCAGATTGGTGGCATTTTTATTGAAAGTGAGCGAATCCGGCTCTGTATGATTGACCGAATTTGCAAATTCATAGTGCTCCAATTCGGCATTTTTTGGTTTATCATCGATTAGCTTGGCAATAGCCTGTTTGTAACTTTCGGTACCGTTATAATTGTTTTTAGTGATGGAGGTACTCTCCGAGTTATCGTAGAAAACGGCAAATTTTGGTAAATTAACCGTGTTTTTATTCTTTTTATAGAAAGGATTTAAAAAAAGAAAAAACAATATCAACAATGCTGCTGCCCGCAATGCAGCCAGGAGCCATTTGAACGGTGCGGAAATGCTTGAATAATTTTTATAAGTAAACCAGGAAAGTAAAAGAATGCCGATAGCGCATAGTACAATAACTATACTTGGCAAACTGTTTTGTATTCCCTGGAAACCCACATTAACTAAAATTATCTATCAACATGTTGATAATTTTGACCGTTGTAAAACCATCTGCCTCTGCGGCGTAGTTATTAACAATACGGTGGCGCAAAACCGGTATGGCCAGAGCATTTATATCGTCTATGCTTACGTTAAAACGCCCTTGTGATAAAGCTCTTGCCTTACCACCCAGGATGAGATATTGAGACGCTCTTGGTCCGGCTCCCCAGCTAAGGTATTTTTTTGAGAAATCGGGAGTGTGTATGGAATCGGGTCGGGTGGCAGAAACCAATTTTATGGCGTATTCTAGTACACTGTCGGGCACGGGTACTTGCCTGACCAAATTTTGAAGTTCTTTAATTTTTTCCTTATCCAAACGAGATTCTATCACAACATCTTTATGAGAAGTTGTTTTGCTTACAATTTCTTTTTCCTCTTCAAAACTTGGATAATCTACCCAAATATTGAACATAAATCGGTCGAGTTGAGCTTCAGGAAGGGGATAGGTGCCTTCTTGTTCAATCGGGTTTTGGGTAGCCAGAACAAAAAAGGGCCGGTCCAGATCGTAGGTTTGCCCCGCTATGGTTACGTGATATTCCTGCATTCCTTCCAATAAGGCAGCTTGCGTTTTGGGTGGTGTACGGTTGATTTCGTCGGCCAGTACAATATTTGCAAAAATAGGGCCACTTATAAATTTGAAGTTTTTCTCACCGGTTTCTTTGTTTTCTTCTATAATTTCCGTTCCGGTAATATCACTGGGCATTAAATCGGGGGTAAACTGAATGCGGTTGAATGTAAGTCCAAGAGTTTCGGCAAGTGTTTTTATAAGCAAGGTTTTTGCAAGGCCGGGCACACCTACCAAAACGCAATGTCCTTTGGAGAACAAACTGATAAGCAACTGTTCTATTACTTCATCCTGACCAACAACAACTTTTTTTATCTCACTTTTAATAGTTTCGAAGCTATTCTTAAATTCTTCAACAAGATGTACTTCGTTGGTTGTATTCGGCATAAACCTTACCTATATAATTAATTTAGAAGTTGTGGAATTCTATATTCCACATAAAAATCTTTGCGTAATTCATCAAGCCAATCGTCATAAATCTGCCCCTGTTTTTGCTGAAGTGTAATGGATTTTAACCGTTCGTAGTCGATATCAAAATCGGCTCTGTGTTCCGGCACAATTCTGTCTAACCGTATAATTCTATATCCTTTGTCTCCACTTCCATCGTTTAATGTAAACGATCGGGGTTCAGAAATTTGCCCAACTTCATCCATTAACAATACCACTCTATACAAAGAGGCATCCAATCGTGTTAAGGCAATTAAACGTTCGCCTGTTTGGGGATCTACCAATTTACCGCCCGATTTTGCTGTTGATGGGTCTTCGCTGTTCCTTTTTGCAAATTCATTGAATTTATATTCGGGATTTTCCAGCAGGCTGTCTCTGATAGCTGTTAATTTATCGATTGCAAATTGATCGTCCAGTTGCTCGCCTTGCACCCGGATTAAAACGTGATTTGTTTCAATTTGGTCGCCCACTCTTTTGTTCAGCCGTATGATGTGATAGCCAAACGCCGTTTTAACAACTTCCGAAATCTCACCCGGATTAAGTGCTGCAGCAGCTGCTGAAAACTCGGATACTAAGTCATTTAAAGGCATCATCGGTAGCAGGCCGCCATTAACTGCGGAGCCGTCGGTACTGTGTCTTCTAGCGATATCTTCAATGCTCACGCCATGATTGATTATAGAATCGCGTAATGATTCTGCATATTCAATAGCTGCGGTTGCAGCATCTGCTTTTGGCGGGGGCAGTACAACAATATGTGATAAAGAAACTTGTTCAGGGATAGTAGGAAGCGAGTCTGTTGGGATTAAGTCGAAAAACTCTCTGACTTCCGGTCTTGTAACTTTTACACTGGCAATTTTTTGTTGCTGCACAACTTCGGCAATCATTTGATTACGAAACTCTTCACGAAAATCGTTTTTTATTTGAATTATCGACTTACCAAATGCATTTTCCAAAGCCTGTTCGCTGCCGGCACGTTGAACTAACTGTTGAATCCGCGCGTTTAATTGGCGATTTACTTTATCATCTGATATAGTTATCGAATCAATTTTCGCTTTTTCCAGTAAAATCTTACTGTTTATTTCGGCTTCCAGAAATTGGTACCATAGTTCTTTCGAAAAGGGTATTTGCTGGTTGCTCAATTGTGCCTGGCGCATATAATCGGCTACGCCCTGGTCAATATCCGACTTTAAAATAGCCTCTTCGTTCACAATAGCAACGATTTGGTCGGCTACGGTATAATTTTGAGAATATACCCAACCGGTGGATATTGCTAGTAAAAAAATGGACAGAATAAAATTCTTCATAAATTAATTTGTGTTCAATGTATCAGTTTCTACGCTGTTTGTATTGCTTTTCAACAAGATGTCGTAGATTTTAATTTCGTTATTGGCTCTACCCGCAAGATACAGATTTTGTAGGTATGTATTGAAACTCCTTCGCTTTTTTTCGATCGTCAGCCATTCTTGAATTTGTGGTATCAACCAATCCAATGCAAGATGCTCGCCACTTGCTTTTTCTTCCAATAATTGCACAAAATGATAATTATTGTCGATTCGTTCTATTAAAGAAACCTCGTTGATGCCTATTATACTCAGATATCTGCTGAGCGTTTTGTACTGATCTAGTGCAACGCTCTCCGGATAATAGTTTTCGGCCTCGTTCAATTTTAAAGTTTTATAGAGGCCGTATTTATTCAGAACGTTTTCCCAGGTGTGTCCTCTTAATAAATCATTCCGTGCATTTTCGGCGTTTTCTCTGGTTTCGCCCACAAAGTGCCTAAAACGAATATATCGTTCGCTTAGTACAAACTTTTCTTTATTATCCTGGTAGTATAATCTGGCTTCTTCTGTGCTAACCTCTTTAAATGAATCGTCCAGCCCAATAATCAAATCTTGAAAATTATTTAAGATAATCTGGCTCTCCATTTTTTTGATTTGGCTTTTGATAAATTCATTGTTATCAAAGCCTAATCTCTTTGCTTCTTGCAATAATAATTGCTCTTCTATCCACTTGTCTCTGTAATCGCTAAAAGCCTTGATACTGTCGGCGATAAGCAAGGAATTGGGAATTTCATTCCTTGCTTTGCTAAGTGTCAACTCAGCTTTTCCTACTGATGCTAAAACCTCTTTATTTTCTACGCTTTTTTCAGTGCAGCCGGTTATTAACATTAAAAGGATTATATATGGCAAATGTCGATACATTAAATGTCAGGGTCGGCGTTGTAGGCTTTTCTTAAATTGTTTACATCGGTTTTCATCGGGTAATTTTTTTCCAAACTATCCAGCCATTCTTTTTCCCTCACCGGTTGATATTCGGCCAATAGGCGGTTAAAAGATTCTTCGAAAGACATGTGTCGAGCCGGCAATATGTCTCTCAGATAAATAAAAGTGTTTTTACGTTTGTATTCAAATTCTTCAGAAAATTCTCCCGGCTCTAAATTCTCCATAAAAGAAGAATATTCATCTATTTTTATACCTGAGGAATCTCTTACAACAGCGACCTTCGGATAATGTACGCGTATGCTATCGGGTTCGTTGCCTTCTTTTATAAAATTGACAGCGTCGTATAGTGTAGAGTCGGTCGAGCTCATTAAATAATAGAATTCTCTGTCGCCATAAGAGTAGCGATTTATATTGTTTTCGTAGATATTATATAATGCGGTGCTATCAACCGTTTCGGCCGACCACATGTTATCTTCGTTAATCTGGTACACAACAAGTCCGGCTTTATAGTTATCCAGCTGTTCGTCAAAATCAGAAAATTCCTTTACCGCCAAATCAACAATATGATCGTCAACCAGTTTATCCATAAAACTAATGGCCCATTCTTTTCTCGATTCCCTTGCTCTTGCGCTGCTCTGATATTTTAGAATATATTCGTGCAATTCCTGAATGGTTCTTTCATCGCCTTTGAATGCAAAAACTATTTCGTCAGCAAAGTCGGGTAGTTCTATATCTTCCATTCGAGTTGTGGGATTTTCGTGCAGATATTCGAAGTATTGGTTCAATAAATCATGATTTTCTACAAAATCTGTGTTTCTGCGAATCCAATCTACAACAAATGTGTTGCTCTTTCTAAAGTTGGGCGAGTCTAAAAACTCTTGCATATATGCTTCCCGTTTTTCTTCCTCATTGGCAAAGGTGCGCACAGAATCGATTTTAAAAATGTGGTATCCATACTGGGTTTTTATGGGTTCAGTGTAGCTGAGGGTAGGGTCAACCTCCATAATTACGTCCACAAAATCGGGCGCGAAACTTTGGCCATATTTTATCCAGCCGATATTGCCCCCATTTTTAGCGGATAGTTCGTCGTTAGAGTATTTTTTGGTGACTTCGTTCCAATCGTTGCCATCTTCCAATGCGTCGAACGCTTCATTAATTTTTTCTTCACCTGTTTCGCTTTGATCGGTAATAAATATGTGCGAAACTCTGCGGGCAGCAGCGGCTTCCCTGATATCGGATAAGTGGATGATATGATATCCGAAATTGGTACGTACCGGCATGGATATTTCGCCGACTTCTAGACTATATACGGCGTCTTCGAAAGGCAAAACAGTTGTGCCAACACCAAACCAGGGCAATTCTCCACCCATTCTGCGCCCCATGGCGTGTGAAGAGTGTTTTTCGTCCAGTTCCTGCATTGTAATTCCACCTTTTAAATACTCGTTTCTGGCATTCATAACTCTTTCGTAGGCTTCAAGGGTATCGGCCGGCTCGGCGTCTTCGGGCAGTACTACCAAAACATGCTCGCTTTTCACTTCCTTATCTACTTTTCTATAGTAGTTTTCGAACTCGGTCGGTTTTATTTTATACTCCAACCAATAGCTGTATGCCGCCTGTTTGCCATATTTTTGGTATTCTTTTTCTATTTCTGGGTCTTCAAAATAACCGTGAGCCCTCGCACTTTGAATTTTTGCCACATAATTTAAATAAACAGGTAAAAACTCTTCTAATTCTTCAAGAGTAGGGTTCTCTTTTGCCCCTTTATTAAATTGGTTTTTCAGGTCGCCATAGGTAATATTTTGATTGCCGACTTTACCAACTACGGTATTGTCGTTATTGGATTCTACATAAATACCCGGGTTATGTGAACATGAAATAAGTAAAATTGCAAAAAAACTAAGTGCAATGGAAAATGTCCTCATTCTTGATAAAAATTTAATTAGTGTTTGTTAGTATTTGATTTAATTAAAATAGCATTCCTGCAATGGTGGCGGTCATCATGGTTGCCATAGTACCTGCAAGCACGGCTTTCAGGCCAAATTTTGCCAAATCCGATTTTCTTTCGGGTGCCAGCCCGCCAATACCACCAATTTGTATGGCTATGGACGACAAGTTTGCAAAACCACATAACGCAAAAGTGGCCATTGCTATTGTCTTTTCGGAAATAATATCCAGCTGCATTTCTTCGGCAAGTTTTAGATATGCTACAAATTCGTTTAGTACTATTTTTGTACCCAATAGCGATCCCATGGTGGTGGCGTCCGTCCAGTCAACCCCTATAATCCATGCTACGGGAGCCAAAACCCAGCCCAGCACCATTTCAATACTTAGGGGTGCGCCCATGAGTGAAGTGAGCCCGGTAAGGTCGCTCATCCATGCAAAAAATCCGTTGAACATAGCCAACAATGCAATAAAAGCCAATAACATAGCGCCTACGTTTAAAGCCAAATGCAAACCAACACCCGCGCCCGAAGCTGCAGCATCAATACCGTTGGCGTCCGTTTTTTCAACAACCATGGTAACATCGCCCGATGTTTCGGGTATTTCCGTTTCTGGGTGCAGCATCTTCGAAATAACCAGCGCTGCGGGTGCCGCCATTAAACTTGCTCCTAGCAGCCTTTCAGCAAATAATTGTTGGGCTTCCTGAATGGGAATACCGTTTGCTTGTGCAAAAGTTGAGCCCAACATTGCCACATAAGCCGCCATAACACCTCCTGCAATGGTTGCCATACCTCCGGTCATAACGGTAAGCAACTCAGATTTAGTCATTTTTTGAATAAATGGCTTAATAATCAAGGGTGCTTCGGTTTGTCCCACAAAAATATTGGAAATAACGGAAAGGGTTTCCGCACCTGAAGTGCCCAATAATTTCTGCATCCCTTTCGAAAGCACTTTAACCACGGTTTGAAGCACGTTGTAATGATACAGCAGGGCGGTTAGCGATGCAAAAAAGACTATGGTGGGTAAAACCTGAAACGCGAAAATGGCGCCCATACTTTCTTCGTGTTCCGGCCCCAGACCAAGAAAACTGAATAAGAAAGCTGCTCCTTCGGTAGTATATTCTAAAACCACAACAAAAAAGCCGGCCATATATTTAAATAGTAACTTGGGCCAGCCCAATGGAGCAAAAAATGCAGATAATGCATCGGCCTTCAGTATAAAGATTGCCAAAACAAATTGTAGAGAAAGCCCAATACCAACCAGTTTCCAATTTATTTTCTTTTTATTGTTGCTTAGTAAAAAAGCAAAGCCGACTAAAGCGACCATTCCAATTACACCACGAATTATATCCATTAAATTATTCCTAGTTAGAGTTTTGGTTATCTGTAGAATTATCTATTATATCCGGATTTTTGAAAGGTCGCACCGGTTTACCTTTTCTTTCGTCAACGGGCGGGCGGAAGCAGTGCCTTGCGCGCGGTTCGTAGGCATCGTATTCGCCCACTAAAACAGTATCGGTATTGGTTATAACCCGCTGCGAAAAATTGGCCGCATAGCCACTTTCCGAGCAAATAGCATGCAATTTTGTAACATACTCCGCTATTGCCAATAAAAAAGGCATGGGGCCAAATGGTTTGCCCTCAAAATCCATATCCAAGCCCGCCAAAATTACTCTTTTACCGTTATTGGCCAAAATGTTGGCTACATCTACTATGCGTTCGTCAAAAAATTGGGCTTCGTCTATGCAAACAACTTTAGAGTTTGCCGTTAACAGAATTATTTGATCGGCGGTATCCACAATTAAACTGGGCAATGCATTTTCGTTATGCGAAACTACCTCGCTATCACTATATCTATTGTCTATGGATGGTTTTACTACAATTACGTTTTGCCCTGCAATATGGGCTCGTTTTGCACGCCTGATCAGCTCTTCCGTTTTACCACTAAACATACCTCCGCAAATAACTTCAATCCAACCATATTCTAGTGGGGCGTATGACGGTTCGTTAATCATAAACTTTAAATCTCCGCATGTTTTGGATTTCCGGCTTATTTATATAGTATTGCTTTAGTTGTTGCAACATAGTTTAAATTAATTCAAATTATAAAAAAGAAATTACTATAAATTATTTAATTGAGCCAAATATAGTAACAGGCTACCACATAATTAAATTTAATAACATATTTATTGCAATTAATTTTTAATATCAATCCTTAACGCCAAAAAAATGATACCCAGAGAAGAATCTTTACGCCTTTTAGATGAATTTATTGAAAGCGAAAGCTTAAAATATCACTCTTTAATGGTTGCAAAAGTGATGGAAGCATACGCCAAAAAGCTCAATAAAAGCGAAAATGAAACGGAAATTTGGTGGACAACCGGACTTCTGCACGATTTGGACTGGGAAAAGTACCCCGATGAGCATCCCAATAAAGCAGTTGATGATATTTTGCCCGAAAAAAGTTATCCAGCGGTAATATTAAGAGCCATAAGTGCGCACGCGCCATCCAGAACGGGAATTGAACCCGAAAATGAACTGGATTGTTATCTATTTGCATGCGACGAGCTATCGGGTTTTATTCATGCAGTTTCGTTGGTACGTCCGGAGGGTTATAAAGGAATGAAAGTTAAATCGGTAACCAAAAAACTTAAAACACTTAAATTTGCCGAAAATGTGCCAAGAGAAGATATCGACAGAGGAGCCGCGCTGATAGATAAAGAGTTGAGCGAGCACATTCAGTTTATTATAGAGGTTATGCAGGAATAATAAATTTGTGCTGAGATAATGTGCCTGGTGCGCTGACGTCTTTGGTAGAACGCCCCTAGAATCTACAATAATTTTAATTGGCTAATTAATACTGTTTCTCTTTTTAAATATATAAATTCAGTATATTATTGAGTTCGTTACTTTAAAAAAGTAAAAATAGAAATACAGATATAGTTTTTTAATTGTCTAATTAATAAGTGTAGTTAAATTAATAGCATATAGAAAATAATATCGTTTTAAAAATATCTAAATGGATTTATTGTTTAACATACTGAGCACCGTACTTATCTTTATAGGTGCTATCATGATACTGGTGTTCATTCATGAATTGGGGCACTTTTTAGCCGCCAAATTATTTAAAATGAAGGTTGAGAGATTTTCAATTGGTTTTCCTCCTCGTATATGGGGTTTTCAGAAGGGAGATACCGATTACTGCATTGGCGCAACGCCGCTTGGCGGATATGTGAAAATTGCAGGCATGGTGGACGAGAGCATGGATACCGATTTTATAGGAAAAGAGCCTGAACCCTGGGAATTTAGAAGTAAACCGGTTTGGCAAAGAATTATAGTTATTGTTGCAGGTGTGGTATTTAATATGATTTTGGCTTTTTTCATTTTTACAGGCTTGACCATGAACTATGGCAAAACCGTGATGCCTATTGATAATATTAATGGCATTTATGTTGCTGAAAACTCTATACTGAATGAAATCGGTTTTAAGAACGATGATATATTAATCGGAGTTAACGGTAAATCGGCCGATTATTTTGCGGATCTGCTATCGGCTTCGGCACTAACATCCGAAAATCTGAATTATACGGTAATTCGTAACGGTGAGGAGATAACAGTTCCGGTTTTATCCTCTTACCTGGATAGCATAAGAACGCGTGGCTTTTTAAGCAGAGAATTGATTCTTCCCAGTGTAACATCCGGTGTTGTTGCGGGAAGTCCGGCTGATAAAGCAGGGCTTAAAAGTTCAGATAAAATTGTGGCCATTAATGGCAATGAAGTAAATTATTGGCTCCAAATGACCGATATAATAAAATCATCGGAAGGAACTTTGAATATAGGTGTTGAAAGGGACGGCGGTTATATGAATTTTGAGATAATGCCTACTGATAGCAAAACAATAGGAATTTATCCCCCCACGTTAGCCCAGTCTGGTGGCATACAAATCAGTTATGGATTTTTCGATTCATTCAAAGAAGGTTGGAATGAGACCAGGGAACAAACGGTAGGAATTGTGCAAGGTTTTGCACGATTATTATCGGGCGATATCTCGGTAAAAGAAAATTTAGGCGGCCCTATAGCCATCGCCAACATGACCAAACAAGCTACCGAGTCGAGCGGATGGGTAGGATTTTGGAGTATTACGGCATTATTGAGCATTACTTTGGCTATAATGAATATATTGCCCATTCCGGCTTTGGATGGCGGCCATTTGGTGTTTTTGATTTACGAGGGGATTACCAGAAAAGAGCCTACGGAAAAAGTGAAAATTGTAGCACAAAATATCGGTTTTCTTATATTGGTAGCCTTAATGATATTTGTTGTATTTAACGACGTAATTAAATTATTTTAAATAAATGCTTGCTAAAGACGGATATCCATCAATTTTTATTGCGCTGGCAATAACCATTACGGTTTACGTATTAACTTATGTATATGTAGATCATTGGATCGCCTTTCCCATTTATATTGTCTTTGGGTTCTGTTGCGGTATCGTGATTTATTTTTTTCGCGATCCGGAGCGAACCGCACCCGAAGGTGATAACCTAATTATTTCACCGGCCGATGGCGTAGTGCTTTTGGTGAAAGAATATGACGAACAAACCTATATAAAACAAAAATCTACCCAAATTACAATATTCCTATCACCACTGGATGTGCACGTTAATAGGAATCCCGTTTCGGGCTTATTGGAATATCTAAAATATAAACCCGGTAAATTTTTGATGGCTTGGAACGAGCATGCATCGGAGCAGAATGAAAGGGCAGATTTTGGGGTACTGCATCCATCGGGAACAAAGATATTTTTTAAGCAGATTACCGGATTTCTTGCTCGAAGAATTGTCTATCATATCAAAGAAGGTGATCAACTGATTGCGGGAGAGCGTTTTGGTATGATGAAATTTGGCTCTAGAATGGATATTATAGTGCCTGGCAATGTGGAAATTAAAGTGCAGGAAGGGGACAGAACGGTTGCCGGCGAATCAATTATAGGAGTGATAAATTAAATGAAATACCCAGTACAACGCAAATACTCCAAGTTAAGGGCTAAACGTAGAATTGAAAGAGTAAGCAAGACCCCGGTAAATAAACGTATTGCAGTACCTAGCTTTTTTACGTTGATGAATTTATTTAGTGGGTTTATTTCTATTATTTTTGTGGCAAAGGGAGAATACGCGCTGGGTGCATGGCTTATTGTTTTGGCAGGATTGTTTGATTCTTTAGATGGATTTATGGCACGTTTGGCCAATGCAACAAGCGATTTTGGCATAGAATTGGATTCTTTGAGCGACATTGTTTCATTTGGTGTTGCACCTGGATTTTTAATCTATCAATTCAGCCTATCTGAATTGAATTTTCTGGGCTTGCTGGTCAGCGCTTTGCCACCTTTATGCGGCGCGGTAAGATTAGCCCGATTTAACGTTAATGCAAGGCTTTCACCTACCGATAATTACTTTATCGGTTTGCCTATACCGGCTCAAGCCATAATAATAGCCGCTTTTTACCTAACTTTTAGAAATGATGTCGATTTGTTCCAATATTTTGAATATGGCATCAACGCCGTTGTAATACCAATGGTTATAGTAATTTCTTTTTTGATGGTAAGTACTATTCAGTTTGATAAAATGCCGAGATTTGATAAAAAGTCGATCAGGGAAGAAAAAAGCAAATACGTTCTTTTTGTGTGCTATTTAGTGTTGATTCTGATTTTCAAGGAATACGGTTTAATGGCCGTTATTACCATATTTATCTCCAAAGCGCTGATTGCAAGTACTATAAGATTTTTCCGGACAGACTTTGACCCCGGCGAAGAGGATGTTTTTCGAAACTATAGATGAGCTTTCAATATATTGACGATTTGGCGGGAAGCCGTACCGTCTCCATAAACATTTAGCTTCTCCACCCGGGAAGAGCTGTTCAGCCAATTCAAAGCCTCTTTGGTTATTAGATCTGTATCCGAGCCTAAAAGTTTGGTAAATCCGCTTTGGATTAACTCTTGGCGTTCGGTAGTATCGCGCAGTACAAATACCTTTTTGCCCAAAGCTGCACATTCTTCCTGAATACCACCTGAGTCGGTTAAGACCAAATCGACCTTATTCATTAACTTTAAAAAAGGGATGTAACCGATGGGCGAGAGAATATGCAATCTTTTGTGCATAAATTTTTGCTTTTGGACAACTTTTTGAACTTCAGGACTAGGATGTGCGGGAAAATAAATGGAAATATCACTATCACCTTCCAGAATGTTATAAAGAGCCGACATTATACCTTCTAAAGGTTTTCCTCTGTTTTCTCTTCGATGCGAAGTTACAAGTATATTTTTGGGCGTGTCGAAGTCAATTTCTTCTTCCGATTTATAGACATCGGACTGCATAATACCATAAAGTGCATCCACTACGGTATTTCCGGTTATCCAAATATTTTTATCTGAGTAGCCTTCGGCTAATAAATTATTCTTGGATAATTCTGTCGGCACAAAATGGCCGCTTGCAAAAGCACTGATTTGTTTTCTGTTTATTTCTTCGGGAAAAGGGTTATAAATATCAAAACTCCGTAACCCTGCTTCCACATGATATACCGGAATTTTAAGGTAAAATCCCGCCAAAGCACTTAAATAAGTTGAAGTAGTGTCTCCCTGTACAATAACGGCATCCGGATTTTCCCGAACATATACTTTTTTCAATTCGGGCAACAGAAAAGCGCTCAAATCAAACAAATCCTGGTTTTGGCGCATTGCTTTAAGATTATAATCGGGTTCTATGCTAAATAAATCCAGCATTTCTGCCGCGAGTTCATCATGCTGTCCAGTATGTACAACAATGGTTTTGAATCCACCGTCTTTTAATGCCTTAATAACAGGCGCCAGTTTTATAATTTCGGGACGGGTCCCAAAGCCAACGATTACTTTTTTCAAGCCAGCACCTTTTTATATTCGTTAAGAGTTTTATCTGCTACCTTTTGCCATGTAAAGTTATCCAAAATATGTTTTTTTAAATGATGGCTCTTTTCTTTTTCTATAGAATTCTTTAACCCCTCAAAAATACTTTTGGTGGAATTTGGGTTTATAAATTCGGCATAACCTGAAAAATAATCTTTTGTACCGCCATTTTCGGTAATTACAATATTGGCGCCGGCCAAAGCTGCTTCCATGGCTGCAATTCCGGGAGTTTCGTATTGCGAAGGCAGCACAAAAGTATTACAGGCTGCGTAAGCCGATGCAAGTAAATCTGAATCATGCTCCAAAGTATCGATTAAAAGAACATTAGTGGAGGATTTAGCTAATTTCAAACATTCCTTGCTATAACCCGATTCATCAAAAGAGCCGATGATTACAACATTTCGGTCAACTTTATCAGCTGCTTTTAGTAAGGCTATTACATTTTTACGCGGAGCTGAGGCTTGCCCGGCAAATAGGATGAAATCTGAAATACCGAATTTATCTATAAATAGATTTGGTTCGCTGTCGGCAAATCTTGTTTCCACTCCATTAGGAACAACATTTAATTTACTAGTATCAACACCAAAACCGTTCTGAATAAGTGTTAATTCTTCGCTTGTATTGGGTAAAACTGCATCCGCCAATTTACACATTTCTGCTTTTATGCTAAAATCGGACCGTATGCCGGAACCAAATATTTTCAGATATTTTTCAACTTTTATGGCATTTAATATAGTACGTGCACGTCTATTGGAAAAGAAAACGGGGGATACTACTAATTTCGTTTTTTTGGAGTTACCGATTATGGAAGCAATATTAGATGTTTCGGTGCCGGCCGCAAAAATATGAAATAAATCAAAATCCTCTAATCGAATCAGCTCATTGGGTGCTAAAAACGTAACTTCAACACCTAAATGTTCAAGATGCTCCGCTGTTTTCAGTGCCTGCGTACGCACACCTCCATTTACCACGCCAATGCTCAAAGGGACAATAAAGGCCGCTTTTATAGTCTGATTCTGTTTTTCCAATCGAATATTGCGATTTTTAAAAGTTTAAATTTATTTGAATATAATACTTTTACATCACTTGGAGATGCCTTTATAGCAGGAACACGATTTAATATTTCAGTATTTTCTAAATCAACCTCGTTAAATCCACTGGTTAAGCTAAATTGTTCATAATAACGATTTATTTCTAGTATTATATCATCTGTATTATTCGATATAGCGATAGTATTGTTGTCCTTCAGTACTGCTTTAATATTAGCACGCTCCCGGTTTGCCCAAAAGTCGGCATATTCGCTATAAGTGAGATTGTAATAGCCTGTTTCTTTTACTTTTTTAAAAATATGCTCAACTATTTCCTTATTTGGTTGAAGTGGATGATGATACAACATTATAGGTTTATTCTGCGTAACGCAATCGGCTATAACATTATTAAAATATAGCTTCATGTTTTCAAATGAATAGCGTCTTCTGTTCAAACTACCGGTGCAAATGGGGTGAATGGGTATTTGTAGCAGAGTCTTGTTGTTTTCTAATTTCAATTTATAAGGTAAACCATTGTACCCCAAAGAAAAATCGGATGAATATTTGATATTTACACTTCTGAAAAACCTTGAATGCGCTTTTGTCCAGATTCCATAAGGCGCAGCATAGCCATCTGTTTGTAAGCCGGCAGCCGAAAGTAACGATTTTGCCTTGGTAAAGTCTTTTGAAAGTTTATTTGCGGAAGTGGTGGTGCCATGCTTGTAGCAATGAAGCGCCAATTCTTGATTTTTATATGTTTTAAAATGATTTATCCATTTTTCGTGGGCTGCCACGTGCAGAAACCAGGTTAATCGAAAATCATACTCTTTAGCCAACAAATATAAATGGTCCATTGATTCTTGTGTGCCAAAATCGGAATCAATACGAAAAGTAAAAACAGGCTTTTTTGTGGGAGAATGCCATTTTGCAATTAGCGGCAAGTTGCGTTTAATATGCAGCGCAAGAAGGGTGTTTTTAACCAATTGTTGAACGGTACCGCGTGATACTCTGGAAACTATTTCGTCCGGTGGGGTGCCATGCTGACTTATAAAGCGTTTACGTTTGTAGGTTTGCAGCCTAAACAACCTTTCAAAATTAAGGCCTATAAAAGCGTTATATCCTTTGCCGTTCGAACTAAAATCAACCAAACCGCTAAATACTGCATTTTTAGTTTTAGAAAGCGCGCAACGGTCGTAAATATCCAGATGCGAGATATTGTTAAATATCGGTTTTGTGGAATTATTTACCAGATAATTTACTTTTTTATGCTCGATTTTGGCAGATTTATAAATAAAAGGGCGCTCACCGATTTCCAATACGCTGCCGCCATCCATTAAGTATTTTTCAATTTTGGCGGGTTGTTCTCTGTTATCAAAATCGGAGTTATCCAAAATAATAGCAGCATAACTTTCCGGATTTAACTCAGCAAAATCGATTTCTTCGTATAAAACACCAATAGAATTTAAGATTTGAACGAGTTCAAATCCCGGTTGGTAAACGCCTATATTTAAAGATTGCTCCAACATATTAGTTTATTTTCAGCCATCTAAAGTCTTCTTTACGCAATAAACCCGTCAATCCGCTTATCAACGCAATAACCAAAACCGACATTATCGACGATAGTATGAAGTGCATGTCAAAATAGTCTGCAAGGTAATAACATCCTATGGCAGTAAGCCCTGTTATACTGCCTGCTTTAATAAACGATACCGGAATGGTGCGTTTAAACCAAAAATAGGCTAAAATCATTATAAAAAATTCTGATATCGAAACCGCTGCAGCAACCGCAATGGGTGTACCCACTATTGCAATTACAAATATCAGTACTGTAGCAATAACTCCACCTACGATGTTTGATTTTAAATAGTCGTAATCTTTGCCCGTGGCCAACATACCAAACGAAAACGAGCTGTTCATAAAAGTAAAAACTATGAAAAACGACAGATATTTTAAAATATTCGCACTCTCTTGATATTCTGTTCCGTAAAGTAGTCCAACCACAAAATTTGCGTTCAACACCAGCAGCAGGGTAAGGGTAGTACTTCCGATAATAATCAGTTTTAAAGCCAGATTAACATGTTTCTCGGCTTGTTTTTTATTGAAATTCCAGGTAGCTGATAGATTGGGCAGTAATAAATTCACAAATATTCTATCTAACAGCATTACAACAATAATTATTCGGTATGCGGCACCGTACAGACCGGCATCTCCCACACTAAGAAAAATTCCTATAACAATGGGCGGCAAAAGCTGGACTGCCTGCGCAAAAAACCAACCAACTCCCACTATTGAACTGGTTTTTAATAAATCGGTGTAACTTTTATTGCCTGATATGGTTTTTTCGTGCTTTGGCTCGTAAAAGAAAAACAATCCCAATACGACAGAGGTAATGGCGGATCCTGTAAAGTACAGATACGGAACGGTTTCAACATCTGCGGGCTTTTTTATGAGTATTATTATGAGCAGAAAATAAACCAGACCGTTGGCAAATTTGGAGATGGCTACTTTGCCAAAATTTTGCTTCCCGTTAAAATACCATTCCAATAAAAGAGCATAGGGTATGATGGAGTACATATAGCCCAAAATTACCTTTTTGTCCAGTTCGGGCATATTTAAGCTGTAAATCACCAAAAAAGATAGAATAAAAACTATAATCCCCAGAAATACCTTCAGATTTAATATCTGTTTTGTACCATAAATTCTATTTTCGAGTGGCTTGGCTATTTCGCGAACGGCAACATTTACCAATCCCAAGTCCGAGAACCAAAAACTATAGCCAAGTATAGAAATCGATATCACAATTAAACCATAATAGTCTGCTCCCAGCGTTCTGGCCAGATAAATGGACGCAAAAAAGTAAAATGCTCTATTAGCTATATCGCCAAATCCAATCCAAAAAGCCTTTTGATGTAACTTACCCATGTTTTTGGAATGAATTTATGAGTTTGGCCCTGGTTTTGTGGTCATCAAACAGGAATACATTTTCCGTATTTTTAAACTCTGTCAAACAACCTAAATTTGGTGCTATTACCGGGCAATTATAGCTGAGTGCCATATAAACTCCGCCCGAAGTGAGTATTTTTTTATAATTGAACAGACAAACATCGGCCGCATTCAAAAAATAGGGGAGTTCGTCGTCGTTTAAAAATTTCGCAACCAAGTGAAAGTTCTTGTTATTATTGCATAAAGTTTTGAGTTTGGCTCCTAATTCATCATTTCCTTTTTTAACGGTTCCCGCAATTACAAATTGAATATTGTTTGATTTTCCATCATAATCCTCCAACAGCTCGCCAATTTGTTTATAATGACTTATCTGCCCAAATAATAATGCAATAGTTTGCCCGGAATTTAGATTTAGCCCGTAATTTGTATTCAAATGGTTTATGGCATCGTTTCTATCTATATGCCGGCCCGGAAAATAGGGGTGCGGAATGACTTGAAACTTATTTTTATCGCAATTCAATTTTTTGGACATTATATTTACGGCTGTTTTACAGTGCACATGCAGTGTGTTAGCCAACACCGCCATCAATTTATGTAGAAAACGATGTAGTTTTAAATATTTTTGATCGTGTGGTTCTTCATTGTGGATGGTCCATACCATTTTACCGCCAATCAGTTTGAACATCAGAATCCAAAACAGTTTCCACGGCATTCCCGAAAGTGCCTTAATGTCCTGAAATTCGAACCAATGGTAGTGCAATACAACCTTTCTGGATACAAGTGCGGCAAAAAATACCTTATAATGGGTAAATACGGTCAAACTTTTAAAACTGATATCGGGATATTCGTCAGCCAGAGGTTTATAAAAATTATATAGATAGTCGGAATTCGGATATTCATAATTTATTTTTGGGGCTACATATAATTTAGCCGATTGGGTTCCAAGCGAGGAGATAAGCTTGCCAATGGTTGTTGTAGCCATAAGTAAAACAAACTAAAATTTATATTGTAAACCGATGGAGTGAACCGTGCCAAAACCGGTATCATAAGGTATCAGCGCATAATTGAAGGTCAACAGTTCGGTTATAAAGCCAATACCGAAAGAGTAAGGTCGCGCAGTATTCCCTGTTTTTAAACCTGTTTTCAATTCTACTGTTTCGGCAATATTGAGGTTTAAACCAAAGTTGGCAAATGCGCGGTCGTCAAAAAAACCTATATTATTATTAGCATCTTTTTCTTGTAAAGGCACAACATAATCGCCAGAAATACTTACCAAAATAGGCAAGTCTTTGTTCTTTGGCGGGGTAAACCGTAGCAAATCAAACGCACCGCCCAGTCTGAAAGCGGTTGGCAATTTTGGTTCTTGGGCTACCAATGGGTTCATTTTCCCAATATTTACCACAGAAGCACCTGTTTTAAACCGTCCCGACCAAAACTCTTTGGCAACACCGATATTAAACGAGTAACCCGTGGTTTTATCCAGAAATACCTCTTGAAAAAGATAATGAGCAGAAGCCCCTACCGAAATAAAATCCAAATCGTAGGCCAAAGCACCGGTTACCGATAAATAGCTGACCGAAAAATTGCCGTTGGACGGACCTTGAGTGTCTCTTTGCTCAAAACTGTCGTCACCGGAACGATAAATAGACAAGGCAACGGCTCTGTTTTTGCTTTTAAAATTAACGCCGCCAAAAATATTACTGGCGTCACCAATCATGTTCGAATAACCCACGTCGATGCTGGATTTGTCCATTAATGCCAGCAGTGCCGGATTTATATACGTAGAACCCGCACCGTTTGGTAGCGCAGTAGCAGCTTCCGATAAAGCCAAAATGCTTGGACTTGGTGCAAAATTGAAAATATCAAAACCGGTTTGCTGTGCTTTTACATTGAACACGCCGATCACAAAAAAGAAGATAAATGAAATAATTTTTCTCATAGATGTAAACTTAATGCAAAAACATGAATGTTGGCAATTCTATTTGGCTCCATAACAAATGCGTAATCTATAGTGGGGCTGTATTTGTCGAACGGCAGGTTAACCGAGAAGCCTGTACTCAATCCCCACGACGAAAACTGATCAAAATCGGGTAAATTATAACCACCTCTAAGAATAAATCTTTCGTGTGCCAGCCATTCGCCGCCAATTCTGAGTTGTTTTAGGTTATTTGTAACTGCTTTGGTCGATTCTATAGTTTGGGGAAAACCACCCGAGTTTAATGTCTCGGTAATTTGTATTTCAGAGCTTAAAATCTGGATTTCAAAATCAGTGGATACATTATAATTGGGCTTTTCGTACGATAATCCCCATTTCAGGCGTGTGGGGAATTTATTTATTACATTCCGAGTCTGGCTCAATCCATACAAATCTGCCGAGTTAAAAGAATGTTCGGCCATTAAATCTTGAACTGCAAATCCGAAGTTCAAATGCTGATTTATTTTGTATAAAAGACCTAAATCAATGCCTACACCGGTTGAGGCGTCCATTTCTTTGTGTAGTTTGGCGTAATTTAATTTAAAACCAATCCCCGCGTGCAGATTTTGGCTCAATCTCATGCCAAAAGCAGTCAACAATTGATATTCCGATGTATCAAAATTACCGGTGGGATAACCGCTTGCAGTCCTGCCATCAATATTGTTTACACCGCTTCTTATTAGTTCAACCGAAAGTCCGGCTTTGGGCGGAAGTTGAAAGCTGGCCCCAAGTGTTTGGTGAACCCTGTCAAATCTCAGCGAAGAAACACCAAGGTGCACCTGCGTGTAATCTCTTTCGATGGAGGCCAGAGCAGGATTGTAGTGCGAATAGGTATTGTTGCCCATGTTAGCGGTCATAGCGTTCGACATTGCCATGGATTTTGGATTTAAGCCAATACGGTTCGAACTTCCGATAAAACCACCATTCTGGGCAAAAACCAATGCTGAAAACAGCAGATTTAGAATAAGAACGCCAAATATTTTATTGATGTAGTTCATTCAATTACCAATATTTTGCCATTTATGGTTGTTCCGGCATTTTCGATAGAGTAAAAATATACCCCATTAGACACCGTTCTGCCGTAGCCATCCAAACCGTCCCAAACCGCCTCATAAGTGCCTTTTGAATAATCCGAGTTTTCAAATTCACGCACCAAATTCATACCAAAATCGAATATTCTGATATGTACGGCACCATCGGATTTTAGTTCATATTTAATTCTGGCAATTCCATGCAGTTTTGGCGAAAAAGGATTGGGATAGGCGTACGAATCGACAGATTTAGTGTCTGCAACGTATTTATTTCCACCCGAAAGGGGATAATCCACCCTCGATATTTCCCAGGTTTTTCCCTGGTCGTCGGTACTTATAATACCGTCGCTGGTGCCTATCCAAACTCGTTTGTTGGTTACAGCAACGGCAAAATATTCGGCATCGTCCTTAATAAATGCATTGGCGCTTTCAATTCTGCCCATTTTGGTCCAGGTATTGCCGGCATCTTTGGATATAAAAAGTCCTTTTTCGCCGGCAGCATAAATTACACCGTCTTTAAAATCAATATCGTTTATTTTTTGGCCCAGCAGGTATTGTTGAAAGGTAATCCCACCGTCCGAAGTGGATACAATACCATAACGCTCGCCGGCTTGGGCGTTGTTAACCCAGTTTGTCATCCAAATATGGCCGGTGGAGGTATCTTCTTTAATGGTAACCACCCAATTACCCGACAAACCCTTTCTGGAATTATTAAAATAAATATGTCGCCAGGATATGCTATCAACCGGAGCAGAAATGGCATCGTAAGAAATGTTGACCCCGCCTGCGCTGCCAAACCAGGTTCTGCCTTTACTGTCCACCAAAGCGCCAAAACCGGTCAGGTTATAATCTGTTCGGGGGTCGTAACGCTCAATATTTTGGCCTTTATATTGTGAAATCCATCGATATTGGTTGTGTGGTGTCAGGGTATCTTCGCTCATGGGCGGTAGAATCACTTTTTCCCAGGTGTCGCCAAAATCGGGACTTCTAAGCAAACCTGATGCCCAACTTGCCGAGAAAATAAAATTGTTATACTGGCTTACGGCATAAGGCGGTGATTGCTGTTTTACGGTATTTCTGACCCTGAAGTATTTTTTGCCGCCATATTGAAATTCCAAATCGCAGCTGCCATCATAAACACCAGCATCGTTATTGCAATCGCTGCCGGGATTTGCATCCTTTGGAAATGCAGAGAACTTCCAGTGTTCGCCGTTATCATCGGAGATATAATATCCATAACCGGATGGAACGATTTCGCCATTGGAATCTAAATTCTGCCCCAGTCCGGCCACTATATTATTATTCTTTATGGATATGGAAAAGGCCCTGGAAAATGTTTCCGTTATGCTGTCCAAATCGGCCGGAGCCAGCCAATCGATGTCGTTATCAACATTATAATCCAAAGAAGGACCTATCCATAAAGTATTGCCCGAGGCGGCCATTACCGATATTGTATTTTGGCGATACCCATTAAATTTAGAATCCACCGGATATACATTTTGTGCCGTTGCCAATGCCGACCACGCAAATAAAACCAAAAATATATTCAATAACTTTATCCGCATCATCACTCAACTATATTAAAAGATACTTTTAGCGTATCGGAGCTGGTGCCCGCTTTATCAATGGCCCAATATAGCGCGGTACGTTCGCTTGGAGTATTGCTCTTATCTATAGAAAAACTTTTGGTGTAGATGTTATCTCCGGCCACCAGATCACCGCTTACATCTGTTTCGCCATCATCCATCATGGCATAAGGCTGCGCACTCAGCAAAGTGCCGTCTGCGTTTCTGAAATTCAGATAAACGTTATCTATGTTATTTTGCCCGTCAACTTTTACTTTTGCCGTAAATCTTGCTACAATTACATCATTATTGGTGGGTATTTTAACGGTAATCGGGGCGTTTGTTTCGATTATTTCTGGCGGTGCAAGAGCTATACCCGTTTGCTTTACGGTACCGATTATATAAGTATCGGCCGATTTGTGATTTTCTTCCGCTGTAATCAGAATTTTGTATTCCAAAAAAGAATAGGTATTGGTATTCAGCTCAACATTGGCTTCAAAACCGTTGTTTTGCAATCCATTATCTTTAAATTGGCCGGTATAGGATGGGTCCTCATCGCTATTTTTAAAAATGTAATAATGCGGCAGGTTGTCACCCAAGTTGAAGGCATCTACTTTTAAAATCATGCTCAAAGTGGTGTCTTTTTGCCCGTCGTTAATAGGGTGGAAGGTAATTTCGTTTGGATTGACCGTGAAATTCTCCAAAACAGGACTTTCGCCTTGCCATTTTTCAATGCCTGGAAGAGAATCGCAACCGATGTTTAGCCCAATAATGCCAAAAGTGATAAATAACAGAAAAGTAGTACGCAAAAAAGTATCTTTTTATTTGATTAATCTGGTTTGTAGCGATTTTTAATAGGCAATTATTGGGTTAATATTGTTTGGCAACGCTTAAAATAAGAATGATTAAGATAAAAAGGCATATTCAATTAACAAATAATTAAATTATCATTGCTATTATATTTTAGCACCTTTATATTCACTGCGTTATGAATTGCACAATAGTAAAAAATACAAATTGGTGGTGGCCCAACGCTTTATGAGCAGTGGGTTTATTGTGTAATTGAATCAATAAAAAAAGACTTTAATAAATACCCGCTGTTCCTATGGAAGAGTGGGTTTTTTTTTGCCAATGGACTATAATACATTTAAAAAACTGACCCAAAAATATACGGCAATTCCGGTATATAGAAGGCTTTTAGCCGATATTTTGACCCCCGTTTCATTATTTATGAATATTCGGGAAGGGTCCGACCTTCCTTTTTTGCTGGAATCGGTAGAAGGCGGCGAACAAATTGCCAGATACTCGTTTTTGGGACGCAATCCGTATCAAACTCTTAAGTTCGAGAACAATTCCACTGTGCTTTATAAGAATGGTGAAACAAAAAATATTGCCAAACCTTACTTTGATACCCTGAAAAAGCTGACAACCAAGTTTTCCGAGCCTAATCTACCCGATTTGCCACTTTTGACAGGCGGAGCCGTTGGTTATTCGGCATACGATACGTATCGGTTGGTGGAAGATTTACCAAACGAACCAGCCGATGATTTGAATCTGCCGGATGCCGTTTGGGCATTTTATGATGAGATTTATGCCTTCGATCACGTTAAACACCAGGTAGTGCTGGTAAAAACGGTTTTTGTGGAAAATACTGAGGACTACGAAACTGTTTATAATGATGCACAAGAAGCGTTGGATAAAATGGAAAGGGTAGCGCTGAATACCAATCATGCTGCACGAAATTTCAGCATAGACCCGGCTACGTTGACCAGTAATATGTCGCAACCGGAATTTGAAACCATGGTTGAAAGTGGAAAGAAGTACATCCAAAATGGTGAAATACGTCAGGTTGTGCTATCTCAACGCTTCGAAGCAAACATGACCGGTGATACTTTTATGCTTTATCGCGCTTTACGCATGGTAAACCCATCGCCGTATTTATTTTATCTGGAATATCCTGATTATAGCATCGTGGGTTCTTCTCCCGAGGTTTTGGTACAAGCACAGAACAACAAGGTGCGTTTACTGCCCATTGCAGGTACAAAACCACGTGGTAAAACCATAGAAGAAGACTTAAAATTGGAAAAAGAGCTTTTAAACGACCCAAAAGAAAACATAGAACACGAAATGTTGGTAGAACTGGGCATAAATGAGCTATCCAAGGTTTGTGATGCAGATAGCATAACGGTCAAAAGAAGCAAGATAATTGAACGATATTCGCATGTAATGCATATTGTAAGCGAATTGGAAGGCGATTTGGTATCAGACCATACCTCGGTAGATGCGCTGATGCAATGTTTTCCGGCCGGTACGGTCAGCGGCGCCCCGAAAATCAGAGCAATGCAGATAATTGATGAGCTGGAGCAAACAAAACGCGGAATTTATGCCGGTGCCGTTGGCTATTTTGATTTCTCCGGCAACATGGATACCTGTATTGCCATAAGAACAATGGTTGCTACAAATAATAAGGTATATATTCAGGCTGGTGCAGGTATTGTTGCAGAAAGCGGTCCACAAAACGAATTTTTAGAAACAAAAAATAAAGCAGGTGCGCTTATTCAGGCACTTAGCGTAGCATTGGAAATAAAATGAGCAATAAAAAAACAATTTTATCGGGTATCCAACCCTCCGGTAAACTCCATATCGGAAATTATTTTGGCGCCATACGCCAACATTTGCAATTACAACACAATGGTGATGCATTCTATTTTATAGCGAATTATCATTCCTTGACATCGCTTAAAAACGGCACGCAGCTGATGGAAAACACCATTGATGTAACGTTGGACTATCTGGCACTTGGTCTTGACCCGGATTCGACTACATTTTTTGCACAATCGGATGTGCCGCAGGTAGCAGAACTGGCATGGATTCTGGGTACGGTATGTCCGGTTAGCCTGATGGAGAAAGGGGTTGCCTACAAAGATAAAATTGCAGCGGGTATCAGCCCGAATATTGGATTGTTTACATATCCGGTACTGCAAGCCGCTGATATTTTGATTTATCACTCCGATTTGGTGCCCGTTGGCAAAGACCAAAAACAAAATATAGAAATTGCACGTGATCTGGCCGGTAAATTCAATCATCTATTCGAAGACGATTATTTTAAAATTCCCGAAGATTATATAATCGAATCCCTTGCTGTAGTGCCGGGATTGGATGGTCGCAAAATGAGCAAAAGCTACGATAATACCATCGGGATTTTTGAAGAAGGCAAGACCCTGAAGAAAAAAATCATGTCTATACAAACCGATTCTGCGGCACTGGAAGACGCCAAAGACCCGGAAAAAGATAATATCTTTGCATTGATTAAATTATTTGCCGGCAAAGAGTTACAAGAATCTATTGCGGCCAAATATCGTGCAGGAGGCTACGGTTATGGACATGCAAAAAAAGAATTGCTTGGTTTGATGAACGATTATTTTGGCGAAGCACGCGAACGAAGAAAAAAATTGGAAAAGGATATCGATTTTGTAAAAGATGTGCTTTTGGAAGGTGGAAAAAAAGCCCGTGAAAGAGCAGAAACTGTAATGCAACCTGTAAGAGAAGCCGTTGGGTTGATTAAAAACTATAAAATTAAATAAGGACGATTACTTAATAATCAAATCAACAAAATGGACTTTAAAGAAATACTTAATAAACTATCTTTTGCCGAAAATCTGACCCGACAGGAAGCCGAGGAAGCACTCAACCTGGTAATGCAGGGAGATATTGAAGACAGCCAAATAGCTGCATTTTTAACCGCCATGCGCATGAAAGGCGAAACCGTTGACGAACTCACGGGTTTTGTGCAGGTAATGCGGAATAAAGCGGTTAAAGTAAATGTAGATGTTAAAAATGCTATTGATTTGGTAGGAACGGGAGGCGATAAGTCCAATACGTTCAATATATCTACGGTTTCATCTTTTATTGTTGCGGGCGCGGGGGTTCCGGTAATCAAACACGGCAATAGAAGTGCTTCAAGCAAATGCGGCAGTGCGGACGTTTTGGAGCATTTGGGTGCGGTAATAGAACTGGATAATAAAGGCGTAGAGCATGTATTCAACGAAGTTGGAATGGCCTTTATGTTTGCGCCCATGTTTCATCCGGCCATGAAATACGTAATGCCCGCAAGAAAAGCGCTCGGTTTCAGAACATTTTTCAATATTTTGGGCCCCATGGCCAATCCTGCCGGTGTAAGACGTTATGTAATAGGTACCTATAACCAAGAAATAGCGGTTAAAATAGCCAATATATTGGCCAACCTGGAAACCGAATTTGCCTATACTTTCAACTCTATGGATGGGCTTGATGAACTCAGTGTATCCGCCGAAAGCGAGGTCTATGAGCTAAACAAAAGTGAAGTTTCAGAAATGTTGAGGTTTTCACCGGAATCGCTGGGGTTTGGTATGTATAACCACGATGAGCTAAAAGGCGGCGGAAGAGTAGAAAATGGCATCATTTTAAAAAATATTCTTAACGGCAACGGAACCAATGCGCAGAGAGATATAACACTTTTAAATGCTACTTTTGCAATCCAGGCTTCCAGTATGGCAAAAGATTTTAAAGAAGCCAAACAAATGGCAATGGAAAGCCTCGATTCGGGCAACGCATTAAAGGTATTCAATAATTTTGTGGCAGCCACAAACGAAGCAATGGAGGCCAATTAGTTCAAATGAGTACCATACTTGACAAAATAGTTGAACAAACAGCACTGGATGTTGCAAAAAGGAAATCGAAAGTGGCCTATTCGGACTTCAATTCATTCAAAAATTATGCAAAAACCCGTATTGATTTCAAAAAAGCATTGAACAGGCCGAACACCGTTTCCGTAATTGCCGAAATAAAAAAAGCATCACCGTCCAAAGGAATAATTCGTGAAGATTTTGACCCCATCAGGATTGCGAATCAATATATTGAGGGCGGGGCAGCGGCTTTATCAATTCTTACGGACGAGCCTTTTTTTAAAGGAAGTCTGAGCTATTTAAATGATGTTGCGGCATTTTCTAATATTCCGTTGCTCAGAAAGGATTTTATTATCGATCCCTATCAAATTGAAGAAGCCAAAGCCCATGGCGCCGATGCCGTATTGATTATAGTTGCCATTACCGATGGAGGCCAATTAACGGAGCTACTGCACGCTGCAAAAGAAAGTGGTTTGGATGCTCTGGTAGAATGTTACGACTTGGATGATTTTGATAGACTGGATTTCGATATGGTTGATATTTTAGGTGTTAATAATCGCGATTTAAAGGATTTTAAAGTAGATGTGCATCGAGGAATTTCCATCTTGCAAAAAGCACCCAAAGACACGGTATTGGTATCGGAGAGTGGATTATCTACAGGTGCCGATTTGGCATTGCTGCGAAAAGAAAATATACATTCGGCCTTAATCGGTGAAGCATTGATGAGGCAGCCCGATCCAAAAGTCGCTTTAAAAGAGCTGTTGAAGGAAACCACTGAACAGTTTGATACACTTTATTCCGGTAAATGAGCCCGTATAAACCAAATATCAAAATATGCGGCATTACAAATGCTATTGATGCCCAGTATTCGGTAGCGGCTGGGGCGCATTATCTTGGTTTTATATTTTATGAAAAAAGTCCGAGATATATAAAGCCCGAAACCGCCAAGAATATAATATCTAAGCTGGATGGCGTAAAAACTGTCGGTGTTTTTGTGAATGAATCGGCCGAGCTTGTAAATAAAATAGCAGATGATTGTAAACTGGACTTTGTACAGTTACATGGCAACGAAAGTCCGCAATATTGCGGTTCAATCCATAAGCCCGTTATAAAAGCGATACACGTAACTCCGGAAACATCGGCAACGCAGCTTCAAAAACTGGTGGATGAATATGAAAATAATGCAGCATATTATCTGTTCGATTCTAAAGTTGATGGGCTTTGGGGCGGCACAGGTAAAACATTTAATAATATGCTGCTCAACCAGTTACAAATAAATAAAAAATATTTTATTGCCGGTGGTATTAATGCTGAGAATGCCCGCCGAATAGCTGACGAAAACAAACCATTTGCTATAGATATTTCGAGCAGTTTGGAATTAAAACCGGGAACAAAAGACCATCAAAAAATAGATGATTTCTTTGCAAATCTTCTACCATAAAAGATTTATAAAAATATTTTAAACAATTATCATGAAAAAAATGCTATATAACCAGCCAAATAAGAGAGGCTATTTTGGAGAATACGGCGGTAAGTTTGTACCCGAAATACTGATTCCGGCCATTACCGATTTAGAGGCAGAGTTTGAAAAAGCCATATCCGAAGCCGGATTTATAAATGAGTTTAAAAATCTGCTCAACGAATATGTAGGCCGGCCAACAAAACTGACTTTCGCCAATAATCTTACCAAACATTACGGTAAGGCCAAAATCTATCTAAAAAGGGAAGATCTGTGCCATACCGGTGCGCATAAAATCAATAATGCACTTGGACAGGTTCTATTGGCAAAGAGAATGGGCAAGACCCGGATAATAGCGGAAACGGGAGCTGGTCAGCATGGAGTGGCAACGGCAACAGCATGTGCCAAATTTGGTTTGGAATGTGTGGTATATATGGGCGCCGAAGATATGAAACGCCAAAAATTGAATGTAGATCGGATGACTTTGCTCGGCGCTACCGTAAAAAAAGTAGAAAGCGGCTCCAAAACGCTGAAAGACGCCACCAATGAAGCCATTCGCGATTGGGTTACCAACGTTGAAAATACGTTTTACATCATAGGCTCGGTTGTCGGGCCGCATCCATACCCAAAAATGGTGCGCTTCTTTCATCAGGTGATTGGAAACGAGCTCAAAGAACAGATTATACAGCTGGAGAATCGCTTCCCCGATTATATGGTGGCCTGTGTGGGCGGCGGGTCGAATGCCATTGGTTTCTTTTATCCATTTATAAACGATGAGGTTGAATTAATAGGCGTGGAAGCAGCCGGACTGGGAATAGATACCGATAAAACAGCTGCAACGCTCACCATTGGCACCAAAGGAGTATTGCATGGCTCTATGAGCTATCTGCTGCACGACGAAAATGGTCAAATTCAGCTGGCACACTCTGTAAGCGCAGGGCTGGATTATCCAGGAGTAGGTCCGGAGCATGCCCACCTACACGATACCCAACGGGTTACTTATTATCCTGCAACCGATAAAGAAGCTTTGGAAGCTGTTAAACTGCTATCAAAAACAGAGGGAATTATACCCGCACTGGAATCGGCGCACGCACTGGCACATTTGGAGAAATTGATGCCCAAAACCAATAAAAATGAAATTGTAGTGGTCAATTTATCGGGCAGAGGCGATAAAGATATGGGCACCATTTCCGAATACATGTAACAACTTAACGCAGGTTTAATAAAAAGTTTTTGAGACAATGAATAGAATTACAAGAAAATTTGAAGAAAAGCAGGGCAGCGGCGATAAATTGATGAGTTTGTTCATCACGGCTGGATATCCGGAGTTAGAATCTACACCGGAGTTGATTTTGGGATTTGAAAAAAACGGTGTGGAAATGGTAGAAATCGGTATGCCATTCAGCGATCCATTGGCAGACGGGCCCACCATTCAATATTCAAGTGATATTGCCATAAGCAATGGCGTTACGATCGATAAAATTTTTGAAATGGTGCGCGAAATTCGAAGTCAATCTGAAATCCCGCTGGTACTAATGGGCTACATAAATCCGATTTTGAGATATGGAGTGGAAGAATTCTGCAAAAATGCGCAAGAAAGTGGGGTAGATGGGCTTATTGTTCCCGATGTGCCTTTGGAAGAGAGTGAAATACTGGAGCCCCTGGCAAAAAAACACGGCTTGCATATTATTTATTTGGTCGCTCCCAATACGACGGAAGAACGTCTTAAAATGACCAATGAGAGATCTTCCGGCTTTGTATATTGTGTATCGGTAACGGGTGTAACCGGAGCCAGAGACGATAAAGTGGTTTCTGACTCAGTGGATAGTTTTATAAATCGAGTTCGCAAAAACATTATCAAAAGTCCTATTATGGTTGGGTTTGGTATTAAATCGTACGAAAATGCGCAGCATATCGCATCAAATGCCGATGGATTTATTGTGGGCAGCGCCTTAATTGATACGATTAGAAATTATTACCCAAAACAAGGGTGGCAAAAAGAAGTCTTTTCTTTTGTACATTCACTTAAATATGGAAATTAAATACTATACTGATGAAAAATCGAGTTACGATAATTCTGGCATTTTTGGCAATGAGTCTTTTAACCGCTTGCGAAACCGATTATAGGCAAAAAGCAAAAGGCAGCGATGGCGAGTTCATAGTAATAATGGATTCTACCCAGTGGCAAAGCCAAACGGCAGATGCCATTCGCAATACTTTCGGGAAATTGATATTTACCTTGCCCAATCCCGAAGAATATTATACACTCAGATTCAATGATTTTAAAACACAGAAACAGCTCGACTATTTAAAGTCGATGAAAAATATAATATTTGCTGCACCGCTGGAAGATTCCAGTAACGTATCCCGGCAGATACGCTCTTTTTTGGATTCATCAGTAAAAGAACGCGTTAAAAGTGGCGAAAGCTTTGCATTTCCCATAAAAGACCAATGGTTCAGAGACCAATATGCGCTTATTTTAACTTCCAACAGTGATGAAGAATTGGCCGAAAAGATATTGAATTCGGATAGGGCATTGCTCAGTGATGCGTTTCAGAAAGATATGCAAAGGGTAACCGCAGAAGTATATAGAAGAAAAGAACAAACTGAAATATCCGATGCACTATGGGAAGAGAACGGCTTTAAAGTACGCATCCAGCACGATTATGTGCCCAGTATAGACACCACCGATTTCAAATCTTTTAGGCGATATCTGCCCGAAAATGACCGATGGATGTGGGTATGGTGGAAGGATGGAGTGGATAATATAAGTTTTTTGGATGACGATTGGATCAATGCAACGCGCGACTCGCTAAATCAAATCTATGTTCAGGGTAATAATGAGGATAAATATGTATCTACAGAATATAGAAGACCGGTTGAAACCCAATCCTTTTCAAAGGGCAATTTAATAGCGTACGAAACTTTGGGAACATGGCAAATGATTAACGGCGCAATGGGAGGTCCTTTTGTGAACTTTACCTATTACGATACCGATACGAAACGCCTGTTTATGGTAGAATATTCGCAATTTGCTCCCAAAGTGGAAAGAAAATTACCTTTTGTTCGTCAATTCCGTGCAATGGGCCGAAGCTTTGAAAGTGATTCCACCTTTGTGTTTTAGATTTTAAATAAAAACCTATGCATAATATTGGAGCCAAACAGGCCGAAATACACGCATATCACGGGTGGGGTGCAGACCCCGATTTCTGGAATCCCTTAAAGCAACACATTCCAAAGAATATTCTATTTAAAACCGCCAATAGAGGGTATTTTGGAAATCCGTTTTATCCCAAGTTCGACAATAGCACAAAAATAAGAATTGTATTTGTGCATTCTTTCGGCTTGCATTGGTGCAATACGGCAATTTTAAGTAAAGCGGATTATCTGGTAATTTTTAATGGTTTTGAAAAGCCCGCCGACTTAAAACTATATGATGCCATCAATTGGGAAAACAACATCATAAAGAAAACGAAAGAAAATCCGGAGTTTATCCTCAATGCCTATTATAATACAACAGGGATGCCTTCCCATAAAGATATAAACCGTATTAATTACGATTTTTTGTTAGGGGATCTGCATAAAATCAAACATATAACCTTTCCCATAATCGATCTCGATTTTGGTTCAACAATAATCGCCTTGGAATCTTCCCACGATCCGATGCTTGAGAAAAGTGTAGCCGGGTCGATGCTTAAATGGTATGTGGGGAAAAAATTTATTGAAATAATTGATGATGATTCCCATGCGTTGCCCATTACAAAATCTAAAGAAAGTTATGGGTATTTAAGCTCTTTAATTCCTATTTTCAAGCACTATGAAAACAATAAATGACTACTCATTAATTACAGAGGAACTGGCCGCCAAAATGGTGAAGGCAGCCCATAATTATCACGAAAAAGCTGAAATTCACCGTAAAGTAGCCGAAGGGTTGATGGCTTCGTTGCGCCCATGGAAAAACATATTACCCCGCAAAGGTGCATTACTTGAGGTTGGATGCGGTACAGGCATTCTATCTGAACTACTGATTAAGGAATTTCCGGAAAGAGAAATAGTATTGACTGATTTGAACCAGGAAATTCTTGATATTTGTAAAACAAATCTTGAAAAAGCAGGACTGCTGTCCGATAAAATTTCCTTTAAGGTACTGGAAGTAAACAATACTATGGAAGTGGTGCCCGACAGCAATGCCATGGTTATCAGTAATTTTGTGCCACATTGGTTCAAAGATACCTCCATTGGGTTGGAAAGGCTGGCCGATACTATTGTGTATGGTGGGCTTTTGCTGTGTTCTTTCCCGGGCAAAAACTCATTCCCGGAATGGTATGAAAAATGTCTGGAGCTGGGACTACCTTTTACATCTAACACCCTGCCCGATACCGAAGAAGTGGTTATAAAACTATCCATGTCGAGCGTGCAGGTAGATTACCACGAAAATGAACTTACTCAACAATTTGACAAAGCCATTGACTTTTTTAATCACCTAAAAGAAATTGGAATAGACGTTTCAAATAACGATAAACATTTGACCCCCAAACAGTTAAAATTATTAACCGATTATTGGGATGAAAAAGCAGAAGGCTACAGAGAATTCACCTGGCACATCGTTTATCTGGCAGCGAAAAAAGAGTAACAAATCAAATACAAAGTTATAGCACAAATGAGCAACCCTTCAATAAAACAGAAAAATCGGATGGGTATGGAAGAGATATATCCTGATATTGCAGATGCTAAGGGCCATGAATTGATTTTTAATAATGGCTCGAAAATGACGGATACCACTTCGGGGAAAGGGGAGTTTATTTTAGGCTACAATAACGAAAGTTTTGCTCTGGTTTTTGAGTCAGTTTCCGATACCGATAATATTTTGGATAAATACACATCTTTATTGACCGAAAATTTACCAAAAGTGCTCAATCATCTGGTCTTTTCCGAAAATGCACTGCAAAGCTTAGTGTTATCTACTCAGATTGCCGTTAAATATTGGGAATTACAGGGCGAGTCCAAAAAGACATTTATCTGTATTGGCAGCAAAGAGTTATTTAAAAAAACCGCGGAACAAACAGGCTTGGAATTTGAATATTTAGAATATCCCGATACCATATTGAATGATACCTCGCACTATATAAAAGAAGATGCGATTATTGATGAGTTGGAAGAAAGATTATCAACAGAAGAAGATAAATATGCGGGTATAATTGTAGAGCCGCTAGTGCATATAGGCGAAAACGTTCTAATGAGTTCGGAAGAGTTTATGCAAAAGCTGCAATGGACTCACCGCCAGTTCGACACCTTGCTCATATTTGATGAAACCAATACCGGATTTGGAAAAACAGGCGATATTTTTGCCTGCCAAAAAACTCAAGTGGAGCCGGATATTATTTGTCTGGCAAAAGGGCTCAACAATGGTTTTTCATCACTCTCTGCGTGTGCATTCAGTGATGCCATTCATTCCGTATTATCGGATAAATTTCAAATCCCTTCCTATCACCCGCAAAATGATGAAGTCAAGGCTGGTTGGGTAACTCTAAATATGCTGCTGGAAAAGACGGATATTCTATCTTCCTTAGAAAACAACCATATAAAATATTTGGCAGAAATGGCAAATCAAACGCAATATTCCAATTTTAAACTAAAAGGAAATATGGTTGCATTTGATGTGGTAGATAATCCTGCAGAATTTATCCGTTTTATGGATTCAAAAGGCTTCGCGGTAGAAATGAAGGATAAAACCGTGCTCTTAAATACCGCCATAACCATGCCGGCCGAAAACATTGCTGAGCTTTATAATGCATTATTAAACTATAAAGTGTAAAAACTGCAACCTTCTTTCCCATAATCCGTATTATGGTATGGCATAAAATAATTCAAATAGTTATAATTTGAATATGAATAAACCGATACAATTTATCTCAAAGCACTTCGAATGGATTGCTTTTTTGACCGGGCTGGTTTTAATGGCTACCATGAATCCATATACAACCGGGAAAACATTTTGTTTGATTGAACGGGCCGGCATTCCTTTTTGTCCGGGACACGGTTTAGGACATTCCATCGCTTTTTTGTTCAGAGGTGAATTTGCATTGGCATTCAAATCAAATTTTTTCGGCCCATTTGCCGTAATCATCTTAAGCCACAGAATTATAACTATTTGGATTAACTTATACAGAAATAGAAATAACATATTAAGGGAACAACATGCGTAACATAATAGATTATATACCGGAAGCCGAAGCAGAAGAAGCCGTATTTTTGGCGAAATTGTTGGAAGGGGTTCCTGAGGAAACAGCTGTTCGTTTTTCGAATGTTTACAGAAGTCGCCGTAAAGATCAGCAAACTATATTAGTTTTGTGTCTTTTGGGTTTTATTGGCCTTTCGGGAGTACACCGGTTGGTATTGAACCAAATAGGCATGGGTTTGCTATATTTGTTTACATCGGGACTTTGTTTTATTGGTACGATAGTAGATTTGATTAATTACAAAGATATTACCTTCAAATACAACAGCCAGGTGGCAAGACAGGTTATCGCGGCTGTAAAAAATTAACGAATCTTAAAAATCAGGTTATATTATTTCATCATAATAAACTCTAAATTTAAGGGATGATATATAAGATAACTGATTCGGAAATGAAAGAAAATATTTTTGCTGTAACTCTATTCATTGCCATCTTTTCGTTGGTTTTTGGTATTCGAAGTTATAGGTTGGCAAATCCGAATCCAATTAATTTTCAAGAGGAGATACACCTGTATTTGTCCGAAAATAAAAGCATTGATGGACTTACGGAAGAATTAAGTCGGCTGAATGTCCAGTTCAATAAAAAGAACACTATCTGGCTGGCCAAAATATGGGGCTGGAGGAGCTTTAAAAAGGGACATTACTATCTTACCGGCAGCTATACTACCAAAGATTTATTGGCAAAAATAGGCCTGGGAAACGAAGACCCCTTATTAATTACCGTATTGCCGGGTCAAACTCGAGAAGGATTTATCCGCACATTAGCAGCCCAAATAAATGCAAGTGAAGCTGAAATTGAGAACCAGCTTAGTGACGCTCTATATCTACAGGAAATTGGTTTGACCAGTGAGCAATTATTCAGCCGCATGTTGCCGGAAACCTATAGTATTTATTGGAGCAGCAGTGCAAGAGCTATAGTTAATCGTTTACTTTCTCATTTTAGTGAAAGCGTGCTGAAACCATTCGAAGATGAAATTGAGAATTCCGATTATACTTTAAATGAAATTATGACTTTGGCATCCATTGTTGAGTTAGAGTCATCCACCGAAGACGAAAAACCGACTATCAGTGGGTTGTATATAAACCGTTTGAAAAGAGGGATGTATTTGCAGGCCGATCCTACGGTTGCTTATGCGGCAGGGGAAAGAAGACGCTTATATTTTAAAGACTACGAGCTCGACCATCCCTATAATACCTATAAAAATAAAGGGCTTCCGCCGGGTCCCATTACAAACCCGAAGCTAAGTTCAATAAAAGCGGCCCTAATGCCAAAACAGCACAATTATATTTATATGGTAGCTACGCCGGAGGGTACACACAAGTTTAATTCCAGTTTTGAGCAGCATAAAATTGACAGCGATAAGTATCGAAGGTGGCTACAGGAACAAGTAAATATAAAAGAGGCTGAGACAGGGGAAACTGTATTAAAATAGCAGAGCTAAAATAAAATTTAAGTTTTATGGTTTGCTGAAGATTCTGATTTTCTGGTTGGACTGTGCACCATTAAAACCAATATTGGCATTAAGGCCCTCAAATAAATCCAGTTCCCTTAAGCTTTCGGTCAGATAATCGGGATTTTCAACTTCTTCGAGAATGCTTATTACCAGTCGCGCGACATCATAGCCTACGTAAGCAAATTCATTGGGTGAAATTTCAAATCTTTGTTTAAAATCTCTTGCAAATTCAGCATTTGCACTGTTCTTTGCAAGATGCGTAATGCTTTGTGTATAATATAATTGAGTGCCACGCAGCTGGTATTCCAATAAGTTGACTGCACTCCACTCTTCGGTGCCAAACAGGCTAAAATTGTGCTTACTAGCCTCCAGTTCCGTTAGCAATGCTTTAGTTAGCGAACTTGATGCAGCGCCTGTAAAAGAAGCGAAGATATTGTAGCTATTTTCTTTTAAATCTTCCTGTATTTGAGGGTCGTTTATAAAGAGGACATAGCTTTGTTTTGAAAAATCACGAATCAACGTGTGTTTTATAATGCCACCCAGGTTTTCATACTCTTCCATAAAAGCCAAAGCCGCCACTTCGCCGGATGTATTGCTCTCGGTCAATACAATCAATGTATCCGGATTTTCGCTCATTTCAATGGCATATTGAGCCAATTTCTTACCCTGTATTTTTAAAGGCGTATTAACTTGAAACAGATGCTTTGTGTTTTGGGTCAGGTTTTCAGAATTCGCAAGCGGGGCGATGGTAGGTATTTTGAAATCATCCGATAGTTTGGCATAAATGGATGAGGCTTGTGAGAATAATGGTCCTATAATTACATCCGTGTTATTTTCGTCCATTATTTTGAACACATTTTGGGCGGATCTGGCTTCGTCTTCTGAAGTTTGAAAATCAATAAATATTTTTTTTCCGTTATTTAGGCTGTTAAAATGCTCAACGGCCATGTATATTCCAAAATATAAATGCTGCGATATTTCATATTCATTCGAATCAAAATCGAAATAGGGCAGCGATACTCCCAACCTGTAAACCGTGCCATTGGGAGCTTTTGATTTATTTAAAACGGGGTAGTGGCGTTCATAATCGGTTTTCGATCCAACCCTCTGCTCTAATACCATATAATTATCTCTGCTTAAATTGGTCTCTCTTTTTAATTTTGCCAATAAATCAATAACCGTATCATAATCGAAACGGCCGATGGTGGTAGCAACCAAGTCTGTTTTTATGTCGATATTATTTATGCTTTTAAGCGCGTCATACACTTGGTTTTCACTTAGATAGTTTAAAATATCCTTATAAAATATTTCTGCATTTATTGTGATCAAAGTACTATCGGCATCGCTGATGATATCGTATAGATTTTGCAGGGCGTTCGTAAATTTTTTCTTATGGAAGGAAACCACCGATAAAGTGTATTTGGCTTCGAATTCCATATTTTTATCTTTGGAATAGATAATACATTCATTCAATTTATCCTCGGCTTTGTTAAGGTTACCGAGCGCGTAATAACTCTTTCCGGAATAAAGCAGTGCCAAAGGGTCGTTTGTACTATTAAATATTTCAAGGGCGCTTTCAAAATCCTCTTCCTTATAAAACTCGAGTCCATCCACAAAATTTTGAGCGGAACCTAAAGAGTAGGCTAAGCATAGCACCCATAAAGTTAAAAATATACGTTTCATTAGTCTTTGCTGTTAATTTGATAAACCGGGTTTATTCCCATTCTATTGTTGCCGGTGGTTTCGGGCTGATATCATATACTACTCTATTAACGCCCTCTACATTATTTAGTATTTCTTCCGATATTTTATTTAAAATTGTATATGGTAGCTCTACCCATGTTGCTTTTACGCCATCCAGGCTGTTTACGGCTCTTAAAGCTATAGTATATTCGTAGGTTCTTTTATTGTTTTTAACGCCAACGCTTTTAATGGGTAATAGTACAGTAGCTACCTGCCAAACTTTATTATATAAATTATTTGATTTTAAAGTATCGATAAAAATTTTATCGGCATTTCTCAGAATGTCCAATTTGTGTGGTGTTACCTCACCTAAAACTCGAATGCCCAGCCCAGGACCGGGAAAGGGATGCCTTGATATGAATTCTTGAGGTATCCCCAGTTCCAGACCAATTTTCCTGACCTCATATTTATACAGTTGTTTAATGGGTTCAAGTAATTTCAGTTTCATTTTATCGGGCAAACCGCCCACATTGTGATGGGATTTAACGGCCGGTGTTTTTCCGTCAATCGATACACTTTCTATAATATCTGTATATAAAGTGCCTTGTGCCAAAAATTCAAAATTATCATCCTCATTTATTTCTGCCTCAAAAACATCGATAAAAGTATTGCCTATTATCTTGCGCTTCTTTTCAGGTTCTTCAATGTCTTTTAACCGGTTTAAGAATAAGTCGGAAGCATCTATGCCTTTCACCGGCAAAGCCAATACTTCGTCATATAATTTGAGAACATCCCTGAACTCGTTATACCGTAAAAGCCCATTATCAACGAAAATACATTTTAATTGTTGCCCTATGGCTTTATGTAAAAGAACCGCAACTACGGTAGAATCAACCCCGCCGGATAGGGCACACAATACTTTTTTATTACCAACAATTTCTTTAATGTTTGCTAATTGGCTGTCGATAAATTGCTTTGGTGTCCAAAGACCTTTACAACCTGCAACGGTATAGACGAAATTTTTAAGAATTGCATCGGTGTCCGGCGATTCTTCAATGGTATGAACAGCTGCGAGGTAAAAAACCGAGTTTTTATCTTTCAGCAGCTGAGTATTATGGTTTTCATTGTATGTCGATATTTTGGGAACGGGAGTGTCCGCAGCTGATTCCATTTCAATATTGGCCTTATTTAAAGCCATTTCGACGAAATTTTCGATAGAATGTACGGAGCTATCGATTATATTTAAGATGGGGATGCCTAAATTTCTAAAATAATCGGCAATGTTCACAAAAGACCGGGATTCGGCCATGCTTACGCCGGAAAAAATAACCCCCAAAGGTTTGGGGGTAGAAATATTATTATTAAAGCTCTGATAAGGCTTTATTTCGCAATAAATATTTAAATTACGAAGATGCTGGGCAATAAAACCGGTTGAAGCTGGGCCAAAATCTATTATTAGAATCCATTCATCCATCCGATTCATAAAGCCGTTATTTACGAGTTTAATTCAGCGTATTCTTCGGCGTTCATTAAACTATCGAGCTGGGATGTGTCGTTCATTTTAATTTTGATCATCCATCCGTCGCCGTAGGGATCGTCGTTAACAAACTCCGGGTTATCTTCCAGTTCTTCGTTAATTTCCAGGATAACTCCATCTAAGGGTGCAAATAATTCGGAAACAGTTTTAACGGCTTCTACCGTGCCAAAGATATCGTCAACTGAAAATTCGAATCCTTCATCTTCGAGTTCTACAAATACTATGTCGCCCAATTCGCTTTGAGCAAAATCTGTAATTCCGATAGTTGCCGTACCATCTTCGTTTACTTTAACCCATTCATGTTCTTTGCTATACTTTAAATCTGCTGGTAAATCCATTTAATTATCCTCAGGTTTAAATTTAAAATTATTTTCTAAATATTTTGTTGTGCATAATCCCTTAATAAAATTGGGATCGTCCATTAATTGCATATGATACGGAATGGTAGTCTTAATTCCTTCGATTATAAATTCTTCCAAAGCACGCTTCATTTTTGCAATGGCTTCTTTTCTAGTGGGTGCTTTAACTATCAATTTTGCAATCATGGAGTCGTAGTATGGTGGAATTTTATATCCCTCATAAGCGTGGGTATCAACCCTTACGCCGCGCCCGCCCGGCATATTGAATGCGGTAATGGTACCGGCCGATGGTCTGAAATTATGGGCAGGATCTTCGGCATTAATTCGGCATTCTATGGAATGACCCTCTACTTTTACTTTATCGGCGCTTAGTTTTTCGCCGTAGGCCATTCTTATTTGCTGCTCTATTAAATCGGTATTGGTTACTTCTTCGGTAACCGGGTGCTCAACCTGAATTCTGGTGTTCATTTCCATGAAATAGAAGTTTCTGTCGTCATCTACCAGAAATTCTACCGTGCCGGCACCTTCATAATGCACCGATTTGGCAGCGTTGATTGCCGCCAGTCCCATTTCGTCCCTTAATTTTTTGGTCATGAAAGGAGAGGGGGCTTCTTCCAATATCTTTTGGTGCCTTCTTTGTAACGAGCAATCCCTTTCGCCGTAATGCACCACATTGCCGTATTGGTCGGCCATTATTTGTATTTCTATATGCCTGGGATTTTGTACAAAGCGTTCTATATATACATCGGGATTGTTAAAAGCTGTGCGTGCTTCATTTCTGCACATTTCGAAGTTTTTCTTTAATTCGCTTTCTTCAAAAACCGTGCGCATTCCTCTTCCGCCACCTCCGGCAGAAGCTTTTATTATAACCGGGTATCCAATTTTATCGCAAACGGCTTTGGCCTTTTCATAAGAAGTTACAATGCCATCACTTCCGGGCACAACGGGTACGTTGTTATGCACCATGGTTCGTTTAGCTACCGCTTTGTCGCCCATAGAGTTAATGGCTTCCGGTGATGGGCCTATAAACTTAATATCATGTTCGGTGCAGATACGGGAAAACTCGGCATTTTCGGCCAGGAAGCCGTATCCGGGATGGATGGCTTCTGCATTGGTTATTTCTGCAGCAGCCAATATGCTCGGAATTTTCAGGTAACTGTCGGTACTGGCGGCCGGCCCGATACATACCGCTTCGTCTGCAAATTTTACATGCAGGCTATTTGCATCGGCAGTAGAATAAACGGCCACGGTTTTGATGCCCATTTCCCGGCAGGTACGTATTACCCGTAATGCAATTTCGCCACGGTTTGCGACAAGTATCTTATTGAACATATTGTGTTTAGTTTTTATTTATTTTGAACAGAGGTTGGTCGTATTCTACAGCTTGACCGTCGCTAACCAATATTTCGGTAATGGTACCGCCAAATTCGGCTTCAATTTCGTTCATAATTTTCATGGCCTCTACAATGCACAGGGTTTGGCCTTTACTTACTTTATCTCCAACCTTCACAAATGGGTCGGAGTCGGGTGAAGGAGCCGTGTAAAAGGTACCTACAATAGGCGCTTTTATAACGTCTCCGCCAGTACCGGCAGCAGTTTGAGGTTCAGCTTTTGCTTGCGGTTCTGCCTGTGGGGCAGGCGCTGCACTTTGTGCCGGCATGGCCGGTAAAGCACTTTGGGCATACGTAACCACTTGTTCTACATCGGCAGATTTTTTCACTTTAATTTTAAAATCGCCTTCCTCTATTGAAACCTCATTTACATCGCTTTCCGAAATCAGTTCAATAATATTTTTAATTAATTTTAAGTCCATAGTATTTTATTTTGCTCTTTCTATATACGTTCCGTTTCTGGTATCTACTTTAACTTTATCGCCTTCATTTATAAATAAAGGGACGTTGATGACGGCTCCCGATTCCAATGTGGCCGGTTTACTGCCGCCTTGTGCGGTATCGCCTCTTAGTCCGGGGTCGGTTTGGCTTACAGTTAAGATAAGATGGTCGGGTGCTTCTGCAAACAAAACAACTTCCTCATCGGCATTGAACACAATGGTACAGTTTTGCCCTTCTACAATAAAATCTTTTCTTTCAACCTGATTTTCCGCTACGGGTATTTGTTCGTAGGTATTATTATCCATGAAGTAATACATGCCACCGTCTTGATACAGAAATTGATATTCCCTTGTTTCTACACGAACGGCCTCTGTTTGTTCGCCCGAGCGCCAGGTTTTATCGATGTTTTTACCGTTTACGATACCCTTTAATTTTGTTCTAACGAAAGCCGGACCTTTCCCCGGCTTAACGTGCTGAAACTCTGAAATAGAATATAATTCTCCATCCAGATTTAATACCAAACCGTTTCTAAAGTCGGCTGTTGAAACTTTAGCCATAAATTCTTTATTTAATTTTAATTAATCTTGTTTGTTAACAGAAATATCAAGATCTCCATTATCAATTATTATATTTCCATCAGCTGCATTACCAAAGTAATTAGTATTGCAGCGGGGCATACAAATTTAATAAAAATAGGCCAAACTTTGGCGAACAAAGTTTGTCTTATGCCGGCATAACCAAATTCGATCTCATTTAGTGCGTTATCTGTTTTCCAAACGTATGCAATAAATAAACAAATCAGCAACCCACCTAGTGGTAGGCCTATATTATTAAATACTATCACAAAATAATCGATTAGAACCGGGAAGAACGATATTAAAACCGATATAGCCAATACGCTCATTCCTACACTCCATGCTGCTTTTTTGCGCTCCATTTTACGTTCATCTATAAAATAAGAGACCGGTACTTCTAATAAAGATATTGTGGAAGTTAGCGCAGCAATACTCAACAGTAGGAAGAACGAAACACCAAAGAATAACCCAACACTGCCCATACTATGAAATAATTCCGGTAAAACAGTAAAAACTAAGGTAGTGCTATTGGCTAAACTACCATCCACAAAAATTTCTACGCCATTGGCCTGTGCCAAATACATAGCGGGAATTATGAGCATACCGGCCAGGAAAGCAATTCCAACGTCTGCTAATGTTACAAAAGCAGCAGCTTGAGGGATATTTTCTTTCTTGTTCAAGTAAGAACCATAGGTAATTAAGGCACCCATACCCAATGATAGGGAGAAGAAGGCCTGTCCCATGGCCGAAAACACCAGTTTGGAATTTATTTTACTGAAATCGGGCAATAAGTATTCTTTTATACCGATTTCGCTGCCGGGCTGAAATAAAACATATACAATCATTATAATCAGCACACCAATAAGCAGTGGCATCAGTAATTTTGTAGCCTTTTCTATACCTTCACTGACCCCGCCTGTAATAATTTTAACGGTAGCAAGCGTAAAAATAATTGCCAAAAGTGCATTTTTCCAACCTAAACCAAGGTCTGTAATAAGATTTGCGGTGGCAGTCATACCAAAGAAGTTGAATATTTCTTCGAAAGCATAGCCAAAAGCCCAGCCGGCAATAACGGTATAAAAAGAAAGAATCATCACTCCACAAACTATTCCCCACATACCAATTATGGCGAATTTTTTATTGGAATGGAGAGCTTTAAAAGCTCCTACAGGATTTTTACCGGTTTTTCGACCTATGGTAATTTCTGCAACCATAACCGGAAAACCGATTAAAAATGAGCATAATGCATATATTATGAGGAATGCCGCCCCTCCATTATCTGCAACTTGGGTTGGAAAGCCCCAAATATTTCCTAACCCAACCGCCGAACCGGCAGCCGCTAGAATAAAGCCTAATTTCGAGTTCCACGAACCACGATCTGTAGTTGTATTAGCCAAAAGATATCCTCCGGGTGTAAGTTTTGTTTTAAATAATTATAAAGATTTAAAATATTTTAAGCTTTCATCACTCGCAACCTTCTTAATATAATACCTGATAAAGGTTGTAAAGTAAATTCGTCTTTAATACTTGATTTAGTTTTGTTCGATGCCGTTTCGTGATCGGCTACAACTTCCCAGTAGCCATCAGGTAAAATAATGGTATTGGAGTTGCTGGAATTTCCATTTAATGAGATAAAATACTCGTATGGTTCGTCACTTTCATCATGAATTATCGAAAAAGTAATATGCAGCGGATCTTTATAGACTTTAAAATTAATTTCCCGGGCTTTAGCACGGCGCAAACCAGGTGAACTAAGCCTTAATGCAATCAATCCTTTATAATAATTATAAAGCTCGCGATTTTCCTTAATATGATTAAAGTTCAGCCAGTTGGTTTCGTTATCTTTATTGTAGCTATCGGCGTCAAATTTGCCCTTGTTTTCGTCCGAATAGTTGCTGCCTGCTACTACTTTTGAGCGTGCCCATTCTTGTCCGGAGTGTAGCATGGTGATTCCCTGACTAACAAATAGGAGCATTGCAGCTAGTTTTGCAATCTTCAATTCCCGCTCGTTCAATTTAATCTTATTTGCGGGCTCGGTATCGGAACTTATTAACTTATTATCCAACGCTATTTTGATAAAATCGGCCAAAGTATAGCCGTCATGGCTCTCTAAGTAGTTTACCGAATGGGAAGATGTGTGGAATAAGCCATTGTCGTTTCCGATTAAGGTGCCCCGTAAATAATTTTCCAGACCATAACGGGTTTGGCCTTTGCTCCACCTGCCAAATATAAAGCCGGTGTCGTCAATAGGGTGGTAGCCTTTAAAACCGTTCCGATATTTATCATTCCACGCCGACCATCCCAAATCGGAAAAAGTAGTCGGCTTATATTCCAAGCCCCATGGTTCGGCTATTATTAATACATTAGGCTTAATTTTTTCAGCTTCCGATTTTATCAGTGCTAACGTCTCATTATCGATAATACCCGCTAAATCGAATCTGAATCCGTCGATATTGTATTCCTCGATCCAATATTTAACGGAGTCTATAATCAGTTTCCGGGCATATTCTGCTCTGGTTTCGATGTCATTTCCGGTCCAGCTGTCGTCCAGAAAGTCGCCGTTGTCTTTTAGCCTGAAATAGTGATTTTTGGCTAAGTATTTAAGCGGATTCAAGTCATAATTGGAAGCATGATTATAAACCACATCCATTAACACAGCGATATTTTCTTTATGCAGGGCTTTTATGAGCGTTTTAAGTTCATAAGAAGCCCGATTTTGAGCACCTATCACGGCATTTTTTTCAAGACTGGCGTCCGAAGCATAAATGTTTTCCGGAGCCATGAAAAAGGAGGTCATGTAGCCCCAATAATTTATTGAATAAGGGTTCCAGGTGTTATAAACTCCTTCGGCGGTAGGGGTTTCAAAATCGGGCTCAAAATATCCAAAATTTTGCAAAGGTAAAAACTCTATTGCATTGATACCCAGCTGTTTAAGGTATTCAATGCCACCCACTCTGGCTTCTCTGAAATCGTTATAAATACCGTTTACAAAGGTTTTGGCGGAGGGATGGCCGACCATATCTTTAATATGCGTCTCGTAAATAACCAAATCGCGGGGGTCCTTCGGTGGTTGATAATTATCGTCCGACCAATCGAAATCGGTCTGTTTAACAATTTTGGTTTTCGGATGCTTTAAGTAATTATTTACCGATACCACATGCTTGCTGTAAGGGTCGGCAATTAAATGAGGGGTGGCTATAAAATAATTAGAAGGCTCTGAAGGAGGGTAAATTTTATAGGCGTATAGTTTATCGGTTAAATCTTCCTCTAAAAAACCGAACCAAAGATCGGATGCCTGCTTTGTAAGCGAAATTATATTGGAAGCCTCGGCATGATACGATTCAAATATGAGCACATCTATTTGCACAGCCATAGAAGAATACACCTTAAAATAAGTACATCCCTCCGAAACAAAACTACCCATGGGAACCTGATTCATGGATAGATATTTGCCATATTTGACGTCTTCTTGCTGTAGCATCAACAATATTAGTTAATTATACTGCCCGGCTCGGCTTCGGTTTCTACAAATTTGAGATTACCTTCCGTATCTTCTGCCATTAAAATCATTCCCTGGCTTAAAATGCCCATCATCTTTCGGGGCGCCAAATTGGCTACCACGCAAACTTTTTGGCCTTTAAGGGTGTCCATATCAACATGTTTGGCAATACCAGATAATATGGTGCGTTTCTCGAAGCCCAAATCTACCGTTAGGTTTAAAAGTTTATTGGATTTTTCCACTTTTGCGGCATCGATTATTTTCCCCGCCCTTACGTCTATTTTAATGAAATCGTCGAAGTTTATTTCGTCTTTTAATGCCATATAATTTGTTTTTGGGGCGTTTTCTTTTGCCCTTTGTTCTAGTTTTGTTATTTGAGCGTCAATTTCTTCATCCTCAACTTTGGTAAATAGCATTTCACCAAATTTGGTTTGGGTGCCGGCCGGCAGCATATTCTCCGAAACGGCATCCCACGTTATATCGCCCGTATAATTAAGCTGTTCTCTCAGAGTTTGCATGGAATTGGGAATAATGGGCTCCATCAAAACGGACAGGGCAGTACAGATTTGCATACTGACGTTCAGCGTATTCATGCATTTATCAGGCTCGTTTTTGATGGATTTCCATGGCTCGGTTTCTGTAAAATATTTATTCCCGATTCGCGCAAGGTTGATGCTTTCGTGCAGTGCTTCCTTAAATTTAAATGCTTCATAAGCCTGGGTTACCTTGTCTTTTTGCTCGGTAATTTGTTTTAGCGCCTCCAAATCTATTTCCGAAGGACTTTTAAGCGGAGGAACCACTCCATCGGCATTTTTTGATGTAAAGGAAAGTGCCCTGAATACAAAATTACCCAAAATGGCGACCAGTTCGTTGTTTACCCGCATCTGGAAATCTTTCCATGAGAAGTCCGCATCTTTCGACTCGGGCAAAATAGCGCCCAAAGAATAGCGCAATAGATCGGGCTTAAAATCTTCCAAAAATTCGTGCACCCACACGGCCCAACCGCGAGATGTGGATAGCTTTTTGCCTTCAAGATTGAGGAATTCGTTTGCCGGTACGTTTTTTGGCGTTACATAATTACCATGCTCCAAAAGCATGATTGGAAACATGATACAGTGGAATACGATATTGTCTTTACCTATAAAGTGGTACAGTTCTGTGGTTTCATCTTTCCAATAGTTTTTCCATCTATCAGGTTCGCCCTGTAGTTCTGCCCATTCTTTGGTGGCAGATATATAGCCAATAGGGGCGTCGAACCAAACATACAGCACTTTGCCCTCGGCACCATCCAAAGGCACCGGTACACCCCAACTTAAATCTCTGGTTGCCGCTCTATCTGCCAGGCCGTCACTCAGCCAGCTTCTAACCTGACCCATTACGTTCGGTTTCCAATCTTTTCGGGTGTCCAGCCATTTTTCAAACATGGGCTGTGATTTTCCAAGTGGCATGTACCAATGTTCGGTTTCTTTTAAAACCGGAATATTGCCGGTGATTGCACTTATTGGGTTAATCAGCTCGGTACCGGATAGCGAGTTACCACAATTTTCGCACTGGTCGCCATACGCGTTGTCATATCCGCAGTGTGGACAGGTTCCTTTTACATACCTATCGGGCAGAAACATTTTTGCTTCGGCATCATAAAGCTGTTCATCCGTTCTTCGTACAAAGAAATCTTTCTCATACAAATGGGTGAAGAATTCCTGGGTAGTCTCGCGATGCACTTTAGAGCTTGTCCGGCCATAATAATCGAATGAAATACCCAGCTGTTTGAAGGTTTTTTTATTGATTTCGTGGAATTTATCCACAATATCCTGTGGGGTAACGCCGTCTTTTTCGGCGGCAATGGTTATGGGTACGCCGTGCTCGTCAGATCCACCAATGTAAACAATATCGGCGCCGGTCAATCTTTTGTACCTCACAAAAAAATCAGCAGAAAGATAAGCGCCAGCAATATGGCCCAGGTGTAGCGGCCCGTTTGCATAGGGCAGGGCGGATGTAACTAAAATTCTTTTTTTATCGGACATATTTTAAAATCTCTACAGTTATAAGCCCGTAAGATAAAGAATGAATAACTGAATTGTTATAATTCTCTATAAAAACACAATTAAAAATCCAATAAACTACTTTTATGTCAAGATGGGGGTTAAATGATGGATATGGCAATAGGGTGGACCAGTCATTGTGAAAGGTTGACTTTCCGTATTATTAAATCCTTCTATTTTTAGGGCTTTGTCTGCTTGAGAAAAAGGAAAGAATTTCAATAGCATCGAGGGCATTGGAAGCACTTAATTTTATAGCCATTTTTCATACACCTTTCGAGCTTCTGAATGTGATTTCAGTTCATCATTATTGGCTTCTTCGATACCCTTGTTTATGGATTTCTTTTCTTCTTCCATAATCTGTTCCCACCAATCTTCCGTTTCTTTTCTTCGAAACTCTAATAATTTCTTGATAATACACTCGTCTTCAAGAGTTGATAACCACTGTATTAAATCTAATTTTTTCAGCTAGCATTTCGATTTTCATATTCTTGTTCTTTCTTTAAATATAATCAATTCGAAAATAACGGACGCCTGCCTTGATTTTGATCCAATTTCAGAGGAAATATAAATTAAAAGGAATAGAATTTATTTAAAAGTGAATGCCAAATACAAAACATTTTACTGTCTATCGCTGAACAGAGTGATATAAACAGACCATATTTTCTGAATTCTGTATGTTATTTTAGTAGGTTTTATAATGCAATTGGAGCAATTAGTATGCAATCATTGTGCAATTTGCGCAATTGTTTTAATTTTAAATTCAAGATAATTTTTAAAATTGCCCCATTATTGCCCGTTTTGCCCCATTATTGCCCGATTGGATGATAGAAAACACCCGCTCCGGAACCTCCCTTCTTTTTAAGAACTTTAAAAATTTCTACTAACTCTTTTAAATCATTCGTTGCAGTCCTTTTTGAAATATCGTTAAGCTTTTGATAATCCGAGTTTGTTACTCTACCAGTTTCTTTAGCAAACAAAACGGCTTTAATTTGTCTCTCATTTAATCCTAGTTCTATTAAATGTCTTTCATTATAAATATCTTTTTCAAAGATAATACACATGTCAGAACCATAATATTCAAATCTAGGTTTAGGTAATCCTGCTTCTAAACAAAGCGAAATCATCTTAGAAATCCCCCTTCCCCAAGTCTCAATATATCCACCTCTAAATAACGAATTCGCAATATCTGGATTAAATGGTTTTGATGCATGATCTCCTAGTAATATATCTATGGTCCAATTATCAGGTAACTGACCAGGATTCCAAATCATCAATTTGTTTTTATAAACCCTAATCTGAATAGTTGCACCACTTGAGTAATCTTTATGAGCTATCGCATTTAATAAAGCCTCTCTAACTGCATCGAAAGGATACTCATAGGTTTCTACACGATGAATGCCTTCATAACTAATAATCGCTTTAATGTATTTCGTAAATAATAGATCTACTGTTTTTTCAACCTGTTCGAATAAGTTTCCATGGATTTCATCTTGAAAAACTAAATCCGCATCATTTTCAAAATAACCGATTTTTATATAGGCACCTGTAACAAATCGTTCTGGGTCAGGGTGGAATAATAAAATTGCGGCTCTTTTTAGATAATCTCCTTCTATTAATTTAAGATTATCTAAAAGTTTGGAGGGATTATCGTTTTTAATTTCTTCATTTAATCTTTTGCTTCTTATACCTCGTTCTTTGAAAAACTCAAAGCTTTCTTGTTTTAAATCAGTTATTCCAACATTTGGAATTGGCACACCGTCCCAACGCTTGCCCTTCTTTTGCAACAAAAACTTCTCTAGTGCACTTCCTTTCAATTCTTGTTTCGTGCTTCCGCTACGATAATGATATTGACCCTTATAGCTAATTGCGTTTGGGTAAGATTCAGTAATTATTTCTAAATATTCTCCATCTTTTGTTTCATGTAAGTTGACATCAACAATTATCCCTAAAACATCTCGAACTTTATTTGGAATATCTTCTAACAACTTTTTAGAATCTTTTAAACCAACAACTTTTCCATTATTATCTTTACCGATGAATATAGTTCCACCGTTGGCATTTGCAAAGCCACAAATCCATTTCAGATACTCGTCTCGCCAATTTCGCTTGTATTCTAAGTTTTGATTTTCAGGCATAGTTCAAAGTTAGTGATAATTTATAAAACAGAAATAATAAATATCTATATTTTTATCCGGCTTCGTTTTTAAAGGCATTGAATTCAACCGCTTTATAATACCGTTCTAAATCTTATAGTTGCTTTGCTTTTCTTACTCTCAAATAAAGCAAACTCTCTTTCTACACTCACCTTTATTTAACTTTATTCCATGAGCGGTCGACCCCACCTGAAAAAAAACTGGCTGTTATGCAGTCGGCGTCATTACTCAAACTTATCTTTAACCTTAATTATTTTTTTCTCAACTTCATTGATTAATTCTTTATTCTCACGTAATAATTTTTTAACTATTGATTTTACCTCTCCACTATCTTCATATTTATCATTCATAAAGTTCACTTTTTTTGCATCGCTATAATGAGTCCACCATTTTTTCCCAATTGCTCTCTTGTATTTTGAGAGGGATTTCATAATATCTGCAAGAATCTGTCTGTTTTTTTCATTTCCAGGTGAAATCACAAACTTTAAAGACAACCCTTTTTCCCAGTAAGCTATTTCAAATAGAAAACTTTCATTTCCTTTCCATCCAGAAATACCGGTTTTAGGGATTATTGGAGATAGATTTTTAGTTAAGAACCTAGCATAATATTTATTACAAGTTTCAAGAACGTAACCTTCTTCAAGAATTGTTTCTTCAATTATCTTACGTATTTCTGCAAATTTATCAGGAATGTTTTCGATAATAAAGTCAATCGCTTCTTTATGATTTTTATATAGTTGTAATGCTAAATCTACTGATTCGTGTTCTTTCATAATATACCTATTTAAAATTAGGAGATAATCTTCTATGTAATACTGTATTCTTTGGGATAATGAGTTTTTGTAAACTGACAATACAATTTCTATTAGTGATTTTATCAGTCCATAATCAATAGATATATATTGATTTGCATCTTCATCATTCTTTGGATTTAGACCATCAATTGTTAAAAACACGAATGCCTTTTTTAAATTAGGAAAAGAGTCACTCACTATATTAGAGTACCTTCTTAGTTGCCTTGAATGTTCTGATGAATCAATCTTATTTTCGATTATAATAACAAACTTTTCGTGCAAGATTAAAATATCAATGTTTTGCCATTCTCTATAAATTTTTACATTGTGTAAGTTCAAAGAATCTATTGAAAACTCATTTGCCCAATCAATTTTATCAGATGAAAATATTTCTTTTAAAAACCATTTAAGAAATATCGTATTCAAATTATGACTTTCATCTGGTGACATTAGCCAAGCCAGAAAATTTGAATGCCTAATTTCCGTTTTTGTTATATTTAGAATATTGAAGATGTTTGGAGAATAAAGACTCAATGACAATTCTTCTAATTTAGGGTCTTTAACCAAATTACTTAATTCTATTTTTATATTGTCACTCATTTGTTTACGTGTCTTTTACTAACTGTTGCATAACGTTTGACTAGCTTGGCAAAGTGGCGGATTTTTTCCGATAAACCCCAATCGAATAACGAACTTTCAACTTACCGAAATAAAATCAATCAAAGCACTTTTCTCGTCTGGCATTCAAACCGTTTGTTAGCTGCTATTATTTCAATTTTTCCCATTTGTCAATTAAGTCTGATTCAATAAAGTTTTTTAATGCATACTTATTTATTTGTTGTCGAGAATTTTCACAACCAGGAACGGAGCATCTATCTCCCATAAATCTAATTGGTGTTTGTCCGTGTTTTGTGCAAAATACTGTCAAGTTCGCAATAAATGGCGTTTGATAGTCAAAAAATACGTCCCATTTAAAAAGTAAACCTGACTGTGAGTCTTCGGACTTATTAACTTCCCTAAGTTTTTGTTGTTGCTTAGTGTAAATACTGTTGTTTTTTCTAAATATTCTTTTAATTACCCAAGAAACAATCCAATAAATGGTAATAGCAACTATAACATAAAAAACGGTTATTTTAATTTCAAGAATTTTGTCAAAAGCATCTTTGAAAGAAACTTCTTCTGAAACGCTTAAAAACTTTGTATAGCCAAGTGTAATTAATGCAACTATTCCAACTGCAATAACTTTGCTCCAAACAGGATCTGTCCAAATTTTTTTAATCATTTTTTATCCTTTTAATTTCTCGTCCAATTGTTTTGACTCGTCAATGAAGTCACAGAAGTATTTTATAATTTCAAGTTATCCGACAGTTGAGTGAAATTTTACTATATAAAGCTTAAAATATTTGTGAGCCAAATAATTCCTCTTATCAAGAATTTCGTCAAGTTGGTCAAACTGTAACATTGTTTAACTTCATAGATAAAATTTCCCACTGTCTTTTATTGAGTTTTCAATAGTGTCTATTATTTTATTTACTTCCGTATTGGTCTTGGTTTTTTCTTGAAAATTCTGTCTGTCCAGAGCATTATTGAAAATTTCTCTTCTAAACACTGTCCAAAGTATATTGCATGTCCAAAATACGCATAAACAAGTCGATGCTACCTACATCGTCTTCGTTTTAACTATGTCGTATCATCTTTCCATTTTAGCAGCTATCTCCCAAACCCACGCAACCTAAATCACGCAAATTTCCGCTAACTCAATTTTAATTTACCATCTCATAAAAAGCAAAAATAAAAGCTTATAAGCAATACCTGGCGCGCAATTTGTATTATTATTCTAAGCCCCAACGGTTTGGCTCAGGATAAACAATACAAAATACGCACTGTTTTATCACCATTATAAACCTACGATGATGGGTGTAAATTAGAGATGTACACAATACAATACTACACCTTAGAGCCGTTCTAAACGGTTTGGTTGTATAGCGTATTTTTAATTGCTCAATTTCTCTAAAACAGCATATAGGGTTACTGCTGCCGCAACCGAAACATTTAGCGAATGTTTATGCCCGAACTGAGGAATGTTGATAAAGCAATCGATGTGAGGCAGTAAATCGTTGTCTATACCAGTTACCTCATTACCCATTATAAAGCACAGTTTATCATGCAATGAAATATCGAAATCGGTCAATGGAATACTATCGTTGGTTTGTTCGAGACCAATTAAAGTGTAGCCATCATTTTTCAAGTCATCTACAATTTTTTCGGTATGGTCATAATGCGACCATTTCACAAATTCTTCCGCGCCAATAGCGGTTTTTGTAATTTCGGGTCGGGGTGGGGTAGGCGTATATCCCGATAAAATAACTTCAGCTATGCCAAAAGCATCGGATGACCTGAAAATAGAGCCCACGTTGTACAGACTTCTGATGTTATGCAACAGGATTTTTGTGCTTTGAAGTTTTGCCGGTGCTTTGCCGCTTAAATTATCCTCTAAAATCTGCTGTGTTGTTAATTTTTTGACCACTATTAAAATATTTCTTCCAAATGCTTTTCTACCGGCTCAATATAAAAGTTTGCACCTTTTTAATACAGAAGATTTGAAGAATACACAAAATATATTGTTCGTTGAGTAGGATTTATAATGTTTTATCTCCTGTTTATTGCTAAATTCAAGTTACCATATATAAAACTAAATACAAGAAAATTGAAAAAACAAATAAGGTACATTTTGCCAATTATATTTTTGGCAACTATCTATGGGTGCAATAGTTCACAAAACGCGTCTAATGTTGGTATTCTAATATTGGCTCCGGAAAGCACCAATGCCAGTGTATTGAACAATATCAATGAAATAGCGAGAGCAATGGCCGAAAACTATCCCACAGAAGTCGCTTTTGGCATTGCTGATCACACCACCATTAAACCTGCTTTAGACAGTTTAAACGCTGCAGATGTTGAAAACATAATAGCTGTGCAGTTATTTTTTACCTCAAACAGCCCAATTGTTCGTCAAAATGAGTTTTTATTGGGAAAACGGGATGAACTTGCCGACGAACCCATTTTAAGTGTGCACAAACTAATGGGCACTTGGGATGAAGAAGAGCGTGTTAAAATTCACGATTTGATTTTTGACGAAAGCATGAACATGAAGCAACTCAGCCTCGAAACAAACGTTACTGTTACCAAAGCATTGGATGAGAATCCGATTTTAGCCGATATATTACTGGAAAGAATAGAAACACTAAGTGATAAACCGGAAACAGAAACTGTTTTGTTGGTCACTGAAATGCAATCAGAGCCAGATGACAATGATAAATTGCTGGAATCTATGGCGAATTTAGTGTCCCTAATCAAAGCAAAGACCGAGGTTAGTGCCGTAAAATTTAAGGGAATGGATTACTTTGCAATAGATAATAACCTAGAAAACAACAGTGTGAACGACCCATTTAGGAATGCTGTTATGGAAGCAGGCAAAAGTGGCGATGTTTTCATTATTCCGGTTATGGATGTTAATGAAGAATCCGATAAACTCAATTTAAAAATGTTAGACGGGTTAGATTTTAAACTATCGGAAGAAAGCATTTTGGCACATCCTTATATCGGCAAATTTGTCGAAAAAACCGTTAACGATGCTATAAAAGTATTAAAATAAAGTATCAAATAATTTACTTTACTTATTAGACAAACATTATTCTTAGCATTATATTTGCCTAATAGAGTATAGAACGGAAAGAGCCTTCAGGCGATGGCTCTTTTTTTTATTAACCAACACATTATACATTGTAAGAAAATGAGCGATATTAACTACTTCACCAAAGAAGGCTACGAAAAAATTGAAGAGGAATTAAGAGACCTTAAAACGAGGGGCCGGAAAGAAATTGCGGATGAAATTGCGGAAGCAAGGTCGAAGGGTGATTTAAGTGAAAATGCCGAATATGATGCTGCCAAAGAAGCGCAGGGTTTTTTAGAGGATAAAATTGTCAAACTAGAAAATATATTGGCCAATGCCAGAATTGTAGAACCGGGGGATCTGGATCTTTCCCAGGTAAGAATATTGACCAAAGTTACCATATTGAATAAAAATGTAGGCAAGGAAATGACCTATCAGCTCGTTTCGCCTAAAGAGGCAGATTTTAAGGAAAATAAAATATCGGTTAAATCACCCATTGGCGCAGCTTTAATTGGAAAAAAAGTGGGCGAAATTGTAAATGTTAAAGTTCCGGCCGGCACCCTGGAGCTCAAAGTTCTTAAAATTGAAATATAAATAGCAGAAAAACCAAGTATGAAAAGGCTTATTGATGTTTATGTGTATAGAATGGTTGATGAAAAACCGGAATTTTTATTTCTAAAAAGATCAGCACATAAAATATATCCAAATCAATGGCGCCTGGTGCATGGCAAGGTAGAAGAGGGCGAAGCCTACTGGCAAGCTGCCGTACGAGAATTTAATGAAGAAACTCAATTAAGCGCCAAATTATATTGGGTGCTGCCCACCATTAACAGTTTTTACGAGGCTGCAACCGATACTATACATCATATCCCGGCGTTTGCCATAGAAGTAGAAAATGGTCAGGATCCAATTTTAAACGACGAACACACAGCCTTTGAATGGGCTACGATAGAAAAAGCTAAAAAATTTATAACATGGCCTGAACAGAAACGTTTACTCAGAACTGCACACGACATTGTAAACGATAAAATTATACAACCGGAGTGGATTTTAAAGATAGAATAACATTTTTAATACTGTTTGCTGGTATTGCATTTCTGCCATTGGATGCATTGGCGCAGGAAAAAAATGTTTACAGAATTACCCCATTTCCCGATATTTGGTATAATGATGTAGATGGCATTAGGTTAGGAGTCCGCCTTTTGGGCGAAATGGATGATTCTTTCCTAGACGGCCCACATCGTTTGGATGTCGGTATTTGGGTCGGCACTAAATTCCCGAAAAATCCTATCTCTTATTATATTTCTTATTTGGAACCTGTTCCAAGATTCACCCAACCCAATAACGAGTTCAGCATACAGGGCATAAGTCAAATTCGTACCGGTTTTTCGCAACATAAAATCCAGGTAAAAAAAAGAACACAGGATGGCTTTGATGAGAGATATTACGCAGAAGCGTATGTCTCCCTTTCACAGGAAAAAATGTTTGACAGCAGCTACCGTTTATTCCCACAAAGATGGCGGAATGTATGGAAAACGTTGCTGGATGTTGATATTTTATTTTCGGACCGCAACTGGTTTGGCGATTTTATAGTAAATGTGCACGCAAAGCACAATCTCAATCCAAGTATCGATTATTTCAGTGTATTATCAACAAATATTAAGCAAAATATCGAACTGGGTCCGTATTTCGCAATCAATATCAACGGTTATTATGGCTATGCCAGCGAAATGGCCACACCGGAGTATTATTTTAGTTATGGCTTTGGACAAGCCGATGATTGGTTGAACAACGGTTTTTCGAGAGCAAAAGGTACGCTGCCGATGGCACTGGTAGAAGATGGGTTAATAAGCACAAATACAGATTTTGGCTTACGGGGCTACCTCGGGCACGAAGCAGATTTGTTTAAAATGGGCAGTAAGCCAAACTATAATTCTATATGGTACGTCAATAGTGAGCTGGATTTCCCCAATCCGGTAGATTTTTGGCTAAAATCGAAAAAAATTATAGGCAATCTGTCGCAATTCAGAACTTATTTGTTGTTCGACATAGGCAAAGCATATACCGACAGCAACCTTAAATACGCTTCACCTAATTTGTCAACGCTCGACAAAGTATCTGTACTCGCAAATGCGGGGATAGGAGCTCAATTCTCAATAAATATCCCTGATTATTTGGGTAAAAATAGAGGTATATTTATACGATACGATGCACCCCTGTGGGTATCGAAACCTAAAGCCAATGAAAATAACTTTAGCTATAGGCAAATTATTGGAATTGGAGCAATATTTTCCTTTTAAAAGGGCATTATTATAATGAAGATTTTAGTATTAAACTGCGGTAGTTCATCCATAAAATATCAACTGATAAACACCGAAAACCAGGAGAGCCTGTGCACAGGCCTGATTGAAAGAATAGGTGCGGTAACTTCTATTGTGCGGCACCAGTGGAAGGACGAGAAAGTCAGTAAAAAGTCGATGGTGCTCGAAACCCATTCATCAGCGCTGAAAACCATTATGGATTTATTTTCCAAAGCCGATAATGAGTATCTGAAAAGCCTGGACGAAATTGAAGCCGTAGGGCATAGGGTGGTTCACGGTGGTGAAACTTTTAAAGATTCCGTGCTGATTGATGAGGATGTTGACCAAGCCATACAACAAGCGTACGATATTGCACCTTTGCACAATCCGCCAAACCTGCAGGGAATCAGAGCGGCCAAACAATATTTGCCCAATATACCCCACGTTGCCGTTTTTGACACTGCATTTCACCATTCTATCCCCAAACATGCGTTTTTATACGGTATTCCCAACCGACTTTACAGACGTCATAAAATAAGGCGCTACGGATTTCATGGCACATCGCATTATTATGTAAGCCGACGTTATTACGATTTGACCGGGATACCAAAGGAAGGCTCAAAAGTCATCACTTGCCACCTTGGCAACGGTGGATCCATTACGGCAATAAAAGATGGACAATCTTACGATACCAGTATGGGATTTTCACCGTTGGAGGGCTTGGTAATGGGTACCCGTTCGGGCGATCTGGATCCGTCCATACTCTTTTATTTAATAGAAAAAGAAGAGCTTTCGCTTGCAAATGTGCATGCTTTACTCAATAAACACAGTGGCTTATTAGGACTGAGCGGTTACGCCGCAGATATGCGCGATTTACTGGCCGAAGCGGAAGCGGGAGACAGACGCTGTATTGAAGCCATTGATGTATTTTGCTACCGCATAAAAAAATATATTGGCTCATATATGGCTTCAATGAACGGTCTGGATGCCTTGGTTTTTACAGGCGGAATCGGCGAAAACGCTCATCAGATTAGAGAAAAAGTGCTGGAAAATATGGAGGGACTGGGAATTGAATTGGATAAAAATGCGAATAAATCCATTCCCGATAACTTGAAAATAAGCAGTGAAAATTCCAAAGTAGATGTAAGGGTAATACCCACAAACGAAGAGTTGGTAATTGCCATAGACGCAGCCAAAATTGCAACCGCTGCAAAACAGTCACCATGGATATAAATAAAACATATAAAGCATTATTTATATTTTTATTTGGAGTATTTATTTTCTCAAGCGCCTGCTCGAGTACAAGATGGATTGTGGAGGATGAAAGAACTATAGACAAAAACGATTACAAAATTTTGGAATCGAATTTGCTTTTGTCCCGCACCGATAATATTTCGCCTTTAGAACCTCTTGTTAAATTCAGGCTAAAAACAGCCAATACTACAGAATACACCGAACGCGTAAGATCAAGCCGTTATATCCAGAAATACCGACCCAGATTGGGGTATTCCATTTTTGGTATTACAAGTGCTTCGTTGGTGGCGTACGCAACTATTAACGACAAACTCATAAAAAGTCCATCTAATGCGGAAAAATGGACTTTGGTTGGAGCCAGTTTGGCTTTAGCCAGTGTTTCGTTTATAAATATGAAACCTGTAGGCAACCCCACGCCAACGGGCGAAAGTCGGCTGTTACGGCGGGCAGGAAATATAGTCACCAAAGATACGCTAGATTATAACGAGAAAACGGAACTTGTACCAGCGTATGAAGTTATCTATAACGACAATGTGATTTCGCGGAGGCACGAAAGGCCGTTTAACGACAACAACACCTTAAATATTAATCTGGCGAGCGAAATAAATCCAGGTAATTTATTATATAACGAAAATGATAAATTTAAGGTAAATGTGTTTTTTAACGATAGTACTTATAGTTATACCATTCCTGCTGCTTCTATATTTGAGCCTTATGTAGTAGTAAGCAGCGATGTAACGGATTTGAGGAGCGAACCCGAAATAAATCCGTTAAACGTACTTACGGAACTGGCCAAAGGCAGCGCAATGCAATACGTGGGCAAGGTGGATGGATGGATTAAAGTGTTGTATGGATTATCAATAACGTGGCTGCAAGAAAAAGATGTAGAAATGATATGGCAGACCTCCGAATATGTTGATGAAATTTCGATAATTGCCATACCAAATGTACCGTTTGGCAATATTGATGTGGAGAAAAACATTCCCACACTGGTATCTACCGAAAGGGACAGGCACGGATTTATGATTGCTAATGGCAATTATTCGGGCAAACTGGACGAAAAACGCTATGCAACCAGAGATGCAAGGCTTATGGGCGAATACTTTAACAGAACCCTTGGCGTGCCTACCAGTAATATCCAAAATCATAACGATTTGGCAAGCAAAGCCGAAATATTAAACGCAGTTAACGCACTGAAAAACGATATCGGTCAACTGCCGGCCGATTTAATTTTCTATTTAAACGGTTACGCAAGAATTGACAACACAATGGGCGATATTTATTTTATGGCAGCCAACACAGATAGTTTGGAAAGTGAAGAAGTAAGTTTGGGCAATTTACTTGATACTATAAGCAATATGCCGCTGAAAAAAGCATCCATTATTTTGGATTTGGATTTTGTAAATAGCCATAACGACTCGGACATAATTGAAATGTTATCCGATAAAATCACAAAAAACATACAAAATTCAATTGTTTTATTTGCTTCGGATGTAAATCAAAATTCTCTGGTATATTCCAGTACAAAATCCGGCAATAAAATGCACTCTATCTTTACATATTACGTGGCCGAAGCATTTCAGAATAGGTTGACCAATTGGTCTGCTATTCTTAACCATCTGGAAAGAAATGTTTCCTACACTTCAAGAAATTTATTCAACAAGGGGCAGGATGTCAGGTTTTATGGCAACTCATCCCTTGATTTAAGCTATTAATCATTTATTCGGCGTAAAAATCGGAATATATTTAAAACTTATTATAAAATGAGCATCATTAACCATATACGTGATACAGCTAAAAAAGCAAAAAAACGAATTGTACTTCCCAGATCTTCTGATGAAAGGGTTATAAAAGCCGCTGAATTCTTGCGAGACAACGAAATATGCGATGTAATACTACTGACGAACGAAGGCGTGGATAAGTATCCCGAAAATATTGAAGTAATAGATTGCCAAAGCAGTGAAAACCTGGCCGCCTATGCCAAACATTATTATGAAAGACGCAAACACAAAGGCACTACGATAGAACAGGCATCCGAAACCGTTAAAGACCCTTTGTATTTTGCTATGGCAATGGTTGCACTTGGCCATGCTGACGGCTGTGTTGCGGGCTCGGTAGCCACTACCGGGGATGTGTTGCGAGCAGCCCTGCAAGTGGTAGGACTTAGCAAAGACTCCAACGTGGTATCCAGTTCTTTTATAATGAGCTTTCCGGATGGAAAAGTATTTACCTATGGAGATTGCGCAGTAGTTCCCTACCCCGATGAGCAGCAACTGGCAACCATAGCCATAGATACCGCAAAAACACATAAAATACTGGTGGGTGAGGAGCCAAAAGTTGCTTTATTGTCATTTTCAACAAAAGGCAGTTCCAAATATGAAACCATTCAAAATGTAACAAATGCACTGGAAATAGCTCAGAATAAATCGCCTGAATTACTTATTGATGGCGAACTACAATTTGATACCGCTTTTGTAGAAGAAATCGGCAGGGTAAAGGCACCGGATTCTAAAGTAGCCGGACAAGCCAACGTGTTTATTTTCCCAAATTTAGATGCCGGCAATATAGCTTATAAAATAACCGAGCGATTGGCGGGCGCAACAGCAACAGGACCCGTTATTCAAGGTCTGGATAAACCGGTTATGGATTTATCGCGCGGTTGCAGCTGGGAAGATATCGTCAACACGGCCAGTGTATGTGCATTAATGAGCAATATGGGTTAGAATTTATCTTGAAATGGACAAAAACGAGCTTTATCCTCTTAAATTTACGCCTATTTTAAAAGAAAGGATTTGGGGCGGCACTAAATTAAAAACATTATTGAATAAACCGGCCAAGGACAGAGTAAATATTGGCGAATCTTGGGAAATATCGGGTGTTGAGGGCGATATTTCGATCGTATCGGAAGGTGAATTTAAGGGTAAATCGTTAATCGAAATGATTGATACCTTTAAAGGAGCATTAGTAGGCGATGACGTGTATGAAAAGCATGGAAATACATTCCCTTTACTAATTAAATTCATTGATGCCAATGCCGATTTATCTATACAGGTGCACCCGGACGACCATCTGGCGAAAAAAAGACATAATTCCTTCGGTAAAACAGAAATGTGGTACGTTGTAGAAGCCGACGAGCAAGCCACTTTGATAAACGGTTTTAACCGTGCTATAACAAAAGAAGAATATAAAGAAATTTTTGAGTCCGGTAATTTGGAGGAAATTCTAAATGTAGAAGCAGCCAAAAAAGATGATGTTTTCTTTATACCCGCGGGCAGAGTACATACCATAGGTAAGGGATTATTGATCGCAGAGATTCAGCAAACATCGGATATTACCTACCGGATATACGACTTTAATCGAAAAGACAGCGAAGGCAACAAAAGAGAACTGCATATTGAGGAATCTTTAGACGCTATAGATTATACATTTTATGAGCACTATAGAACCGATTACCATAAGGATTTAAGCGAAAGCGAAGTTCTTAAAAACGAATATTTTGCAACTACAAGAATATTGACCGATGGCGAAATTCAACGAAATTACAGCAAAATAGACTCATGCATTATAATAATGTGCCTGGATGGGCAAGGAAAAATACTTTACGATAACAATAAAAGCATCCACTTTGCACTTGGTGATACTATTATGATTCCCAATTCCATCACATCCATCCGTATTTCTACAACTATAAAAAGTAAATTTTTGGAAGTATATATACCCAATTAATTATTATTTACTTACATCTAATTGGATAAATATTATTAGCGGTATAAATGGCTAATTAAAGGTATAACTTCATTTAATTTTGCAAATATAATTTTGTATATTTGGACAGATTCTAAATAAGACATAAAAAAGCCGATACAAACTGATTTGAGGACGGTTCAGTTAAAAATATTAACATTTAATACACATTTAATTTAAATGAGCGAAACAAAATCTATTGAGGAAATGATTGGTGAAGAGTACAAGCATGGCTTTGTCACCGATATTGAATACGAACATTTCCCGCATGGTGTAACCGAAGAAACTGTGCGTTTACTTTCAGAAAAAAGAAACGAGCCGGAATGGATGACCGAATTCCGTTTGAAAGCTTACAATACTTGGAAAAAAATGGTAGAACCAACATGGTTCAATGCTAGCTACGAAAAAATAGACTTTGATGAGCTGCTGGTTTACGCCGCTCCGAAAGAAGTTCCGCAGTTGGATAGTCTGGACGATATGGATCCGGAAATCAGAAAAACCTGGGAAAAATTGGGTATTCCTATAGAAGAACAAAAAGCATTTGCGGGTGTTGCCGTTGATGCTATTTTTGATAGTGTTTCCATATTCACTTCATTTAAAGACAAATTGCTAAAAGCGGGCGTTATATTCTGCTCCATTTCCGAAGCCATACGCGATTATCCCGAATTGATTCAAAAATATTTAGGTTCCGTGGTTCCGGCAGGCGATAACTTCTATTCGGCTTTAAATTCGGCCGTATTCTCAGACGGTACCTTCTGCTTTATACCAAAAGACACCGAATGTCCAATGGAATTATCTTCTTATTTCCGAATCAATAATATGAATTCGGGTCAGTTTGAGCGCACGCTAATTGTTGCCGAAGAAAGATCCACCGTAAGCTATTTGGAAGGCTGTACCGCACCCAAATTTGATAATAACCAGCTGCACGCTGCCGTTGTTGAAATTGTTGCCTTGGAAGATGCCGACGTAAAATATTCAACCATTCAAAACTGGTACCCCGGCGATAAAGATGGAAAAGGCGGTATCTATAATTTTGTAACAAAAAGAGGTATTTGCAAAGGGGATAGATCCAAAATTTCGTGGACACAACTGGAAACCGGTGCAGCTGTTACCTTAAAGTACCCAAGTGTAATTTTGCAAGGCGATGATTCCGTCGGCGAATTTTACTCCGTGGCCGTATCTACCGGTAAACAACAATTTGATACCGGAACCAAGATGCTCCATATCGGTAAAAACACAAAGAGTACCATTATTTCCAAAGGTATTTCCGCCGATGAATCACAAAACAGCTATCGAGGCGAGGTAAGATTTGGAAAAAAAGCAAAAGGAGCTAAAAATTATTCCGTTTGTGACTCTATGCTTATTGGCGACAAATGCGGCGCACATACTTTTCCTTATATATCTTCAAAAAATCCGGATAGCAGTATAGAGCACGAAGCCTCTACATCGCGAGTGGGCGAAGAGCAAATATTTTACCTGATGCAACGTGGAATAAGTGAAGAAGATGCGGTTTCCATGATTATCAACGGATTTGTTAAAGATGTACTGAAAGAATTACCGCTCGAATTTGCAGCAGAAGCAAATGCGCTATTAAGTGTTAAACTTGAAGGAAGTGTGGGCTAGACCATATTTCGACCGAAAACAAAAATTATTAAATAGAAAAATTAAAAATAGATTAACGTGCTAGAAATCAAAAATTTACATGCCTCAGTTGAAGGCGAAGATATTCAAATATTGAAGGGTGTAAACCTGAAAGTAAACAAAGGGGAAATCCATGCTATAATGGGACCTAACGGTAGCGGAAAAAGTACATTGGCAAAAGTAGTATCCGGTCACCCCGAATATGAAGTAACCGAAGGACAAATACTCTTCAATGGCGAAGATATTACTGAGCTGGATGCTGACGAAAGAGCACACTTGGGGCTGTTTCTGGCTTTCCAGTATCCGGTAGAAGTACCCGGAATTACAAACAAAACGCTTCTGCGCGAAGCTTATAACACCATCGCACGAGCAAACGGCAGAGAGGAATTGGACCCGCTCGAATTCGAAGATTATCTGTTTACTAAACTAGATATCATCGAAATGAAAGACGAGTTTTTGGAAAGAAGCATCAATACCGGGTTTTCGGGTGGTGAGAAAAAGAAAAATGAAATTTTCCAAATGGCCGTTTTGGACCCCGTACTTTCATTTTTGGACGAAACCGATTCCGGCCTCGATATCGACGCACTTCGTATCGTCTCGGAAGGTGTGAACAAAATAGCAGACGAAGAAAATGCTATTGTTATGATTACGCACTATCAAAGATTGTTGAACTTCATTAAACCCGACTTTGTGCATATTATGATGAACGGTAAAATCATTAAATCGGGAGACGCTGACCTTGCCCATCAATTGGAAGAATCAGGTTACGAAAAATACCAAAAAGAACTACTTGCAAGCGGAGAGGCTCAGTAATGAGTGAAGTATTACAAAAAACAGACACATTGCTCTCTTACCTGGCCAATCAAATAGATACTACAAGCCAGGAAGAAGCAATTAAGAAAATTAATGAACGTGGAATAGCCGAATTGGCTGTAACACCTTTTCCAACCAGAAAAGACGAAGAATGGCGATTTGTGGATTTAAAATCCATCACCAGAAACACTTTTTACCCCTTAAATCAAGTAGTAGCTGGTGAAGTAGGCGATATTTCCGAACATTATCTGCCGGAAGCTTTAAACTCGCGCCTGGTATTTGTGAATGGTGTTTACTCAGAAACATTATCATCGATAAAAGACCTGCCGAATGGTGTTATAGTGGGCAATATCACCGATAATGCCGAGCACGAAGCGCTGAAAACACACCTTGGTACTATTACAAACTACGAAAATGACGTATTTGCCGCGTTTAACGATGCGGTATTCTCCGACGGAACATTTATCTATGTACCCAAGGAAACCGTGGTTGAAAGTCCTATTCATGTATTGAATATATTTACCGATGCCGATAAACCGTTTTACGCTACACCGCGACTTCTATTTGTAGGAGAGATGTTCTCGAAAGCAACCATTATAGAAGAACATTATGGATTGGCCAATAACGAATACCTGAACGTACCGGTAACCGAGTTTAAATTATTTACGGGAGCCCATGTGCACCACGCAAGGATTCAACGTGACAGTAAATCGGCCTCGCATGTATCGCGACCTATTGCAATATTGGAAAAGCACGGCGAATATCACTCTTATACTATATGTATGGGTGCCAAACTGTTCCGAAACGACCCGCGTGTAATTCAAAATGCAGCTGAAGTAGACTTTACGGTGGATGGGTTGGTATTGATCGATGGTGATCAAATTGCAGATACCCATTCCATCATGGATCACAGATTCCCGCACGGCGAAAGCCATCAGTTGCACAAAACCGTGGTAAACGATAGCGCACACTCTATTTTTAATGGAAAAATATTTGTACGTCAAGACGCACAAAAAATCGACTCTTTCCAGGAAAATAGAAACCTGCTGTTATCAGAAGAAGGTACCGTGCACACCAAACCACAATTGGAAGTATTTGCCGATGATGTGCGCTGTTCGCACGGTGCAACCATTTCGCAATTACAGGAAGAAGAAGTGTTTTACCTGCACAGCCGAGGCTTAACCGAGCAGAAAGCACGCGAATTGCTAGTATATGCTTTTGCACTCGAAAGTATTGAAAGCATGGAAGTTAAATCTGTAGAAGAAATGCTTCACAGAGTGGTTATTGAGTACACTAACCGCGATAATAAATAATTTTAAAATATAGAAGTAATCCTGTAATATTGGATTACTTCGCTTTTATTTTAATTCCGAATGATTCAACAAACAACCGATACCGCTAAAAAAGTAGATTGGGAAAAAATCCGGGCCGATTTTCCGGTTTTGGACCAAACCATCAATAATAAAAAATTGGTATATCTGGATAATGGCGCATCCAGCGAAATGCCAACCGTGGTACGGGAAAGAATCAACGATTATCACCATCTGGAGCATGCCAATGTGCATAGGGGAGTGCACACCTTAAGCCAAAATGCAACCGATGCTTACGAATTGACCCGCGAAAAGGTTAAAAATTTTATAAATGCAGCGCATCTGGAAGAAATCATATTTACAACCGGCACTACCGATTCCATTAACTTGGTTGCCGATAGTTTTGGCGGTGCATTCCTGCAAAAAGGAGACGAGATTTTACTCTCTCAAATGGAGCACCACGCAAATATAGTTCCATGGCAAATTATTGCCGATAAAAAAGGTGCTGTCATTAAAGTTGTTCCCATGGACGAGAACGGCAATTTTTTGTTTGATGAGTATTTAAAACTACTCAACAAAAAAACAAAAATAGTGGCGGTTACGCATGTATCTAATGCACTGGGCACGGTAAACCCGGTAAAGGAAATAATAGAGGCTGCCCACAAAATGAATGTCCTGGTATTGATTGATGGCGCCCAGTCTATACCACATTTAAAAATTGATGTACAGGATTTAGATGCCGATTTCTTCGCATTTTCTGCTCATAAAATGTGCGGACCAACTGGTTTTGGCATATTATATGGCAAAAAACATCTTTTAGAAAGCATGCCGCCATATCGAGCCGGTGGTGATATGATAGATAGAGTGACTTTCGAAAAGACTACATATAATACCATTCCATTTAAATTTGAAGCGGGAACACCACCTATTGCGGCAGGAGTAGGCTTTGCAGCCACTATAGATTACCTTAATTCCATCGGAATGGATAATATTGCCCAAAGAGAGCATGAATTGTTGGAATATGCCACTAAAAAGTTGCAAAATATCGAAGGATTAAGGATTTTTGGTAATGCAGATAACAAATCGTCCGTAATATCATTTCTGTTAAAAGATATTCATCCCACCGATGTGGGAACGATTTTAGATCAACAAGGCATTGCTGTAAGAACAGGACATCATTGTGCACAACCTATTATGGATTTTTATAATATTACCGGAACGGTACGCGCATCACTTTCATTTTACAATAATGAAGCAGATATTGATGCATTAGTGAATGGAATAGAACTTGTAAAAGAATTTTTTGGATAACTAAAGGAGTAAAGACATGGCAAAAATTAAGGAGATTGAAAGAACCCCAAATCCAGATGCAATGCGTTTTGTATTGGCAGAACCGTTGACTAACGGTGTTACTCGCTCGTTCGAGTCTAGTGAAGATGCTGCCAATGACGAACTCGCCTCGGCACTTTTTGCTGCAGGCAATGTGATTAACGTATATTACGTAGGCAAGTATATCACCGTAACTCAAGACGGTAAAGCAGTTTGGTCAGATTTATTAAGGAAATTGGCTCCACCCATTCGCGCTGCCGAAACCCAACATCATGCCGAAGAGGACGATGACGTGCACATGTCCGATGAAATTCGAAATTCGGATGATCCACGTTTGGGAAGAATCAATAAATTGCTTGACGAGCAGGTCAGGCCGTACTTACTGGCCGATGGCGGTGGATTGAAAATTTTAAGCTTAAATGGAAATCGTTTAAAAATCCATTATCAAGGCTCTTGCGGCACCTGCCCAACAGCTACATCCGGTACTCTTTACGCCATCGAAAGTATGGTGCGTAGAGTTGACCCTGAAATTCAAGTGATTTCGGTTTAAAACGAATTTTGGTTTGATAATCGAGTATTTAAATCGGTAACCAGCCAATAAAATAGTATAAAAATTCATAATCGAACCGATAGGTGATATTGCTCCAAACTCACTTATCGGTTCGATTTTTTTATTAGCTTGCTTTATATAGCGAGGTCCTATCCGGAATATTATTTTTTCTGTAGCTATATAAAGAGCATATCTTTGTTTTCGATGATTGAACTGATCGATAAATACGTTTGATGATTGGTGCACAATAGATTAGGTTCTTTATATTCAATTTTGGAGTATATCGGAAAGCCGTAAATTATCTGGATATTCGTTCTCCACAATTGCGCCCAATTTAAAATTTAAAGCAATTATGATTCTAAAAGTTTTGAATATAAAACGTATCTTTGAATTGCGTTAATAAAGAAAATAAAAAATATTTATGGCATCAAAAGGAATTGAATCTAGGAAGAAAGACCATGTTGAACTAACGGCGAACGAAGGCACTCAGTACAAAAGTTCAACAGGTTTCGATAGGTATGAATTTATACATAACGCACTTCCGGAAGTGGATTTTAATGAAGTTTCCACTCAAGCCGAGTTTTTGGGCCAAACTTTTTCTTTTCCATTATTTATATCATCCATGACGGGAGGCTACGAGGGGGCAGCGTCTATAAATGCTATAATTGCCGAATTCTGCGAAGAAAATAATTTACCTTTTGGTATAGGCAGTCAAAGAGCCATGCTCGAAAACCCAAATTTAACAGAGACCTTTGCGGTGGTGCGTAAAAAAGCACCAAACTCGTTTATTTGTTCGAATATTGGCGGCGCCCAACTCATAGGAGGATTGTCGAAAAGCAAGACAAGCCAACTCATAGACAGCATTGAAGCCAACGCGGCCATAGTTCACCTGAATCCGCTACAAGAGCTAATGCAACCCGAGGGCGATCGTAATTTCAAAGGCATACTGGATGGAATACAACAACTGGTTGAAGATGCCGGAATTCCCGTAATCGTTAAAGAAACCGGAGCGGGTATTTCAAAACAAGTGGCCGAAAAACTTTTAAATATAGGTGTTTCCGTAATAGATGTATCCGGGGCGGGCGGAACAAGCTGGGCAAGAGTGGAAAATGCACGAAAAGAAGTATTGGATTCATCCGCATTATTCAACGAATGGGGCATTTCTACCGTTAAATGCGTTGCCGATATTTCAGAACTTAAAACAAACTATAAATTTGAAATGATTGCCTCAGGCGGTATACGTTCGGCATTTGATATTGCAAAAGCTTTTGCATTGGGCGCCGACTTTGCCGCCACCGCACAACCCATTATAAAAGCAATAGTAAATGACGGCCGGGAAGGCTTGGAAAAACTCTTCGATAATTGGAGCCGGGATTTGAAAATTATACTTACTTTATTGGGTTGTAATGCCCTTTCCGAACTGAATAATTCGCACATTCAAATTAAAAACAGTTTTTAAAACTGCCAATTTTTATCAGTATATTTAGCACTTGCAATAAATACTATAAATTTGAGCGAATACACCTTGCAAAATAAATTAATACAACTATTTGAAGAGGGCTTGGGCAATCTTAAACTGGACCGTTTACCAGCTTTATTATCCGACCCTTATAAATACAGCATCGATTCGGGAGGCAAAAGAATCAGGCCGCTTTTAACTTTATTGTCCTGCGGTTTATGCAATGGTGATATTAAAAACGCCCTGCCGGCTGCAATGGCCGTAGAAATATTGCATAATTTCACACTGGTGCACGACGACATTATGGACGATGCCGATACCAGACGGGGCAAGCCTAGTGTATTTAAAAAATGGAATGTAAGTGTAGCCATTCTCTCCGGCGATGTAATGTTTGCCGATGCCTATAAACAATTGGAATATTATGCAACCAGCAAAGCCTATTCCAAAGAGGAATATGCCAACATAAACAATACACTTATAAATGCAACCATTACCGTTTGTGAAGGGCAGGCACTAGATATACAATTTGTTGACAGCGCAGACGTTACCGTTACTGATTATATAAAAATGATAGACGGAAAAACATCTGCTTTGATTGCTGGCGCCTTAAAGATGGGTGCTATTGCAGCAAACGCACCAAACAAGTATCAAGATATTTTGGAAGAAATTGGCTATGAAATAGGAAAAGCATTTCAAATACAGGACGATTTATTGGATATTACTGCGGATCCAAAGAAATTTGGCAAACAACCGGGTGGAGATATTCGCGAAGGCAAAAAAACATATCTTTCACTTTTAGCAATAGAAAAAGCCGATAAAGAACAAAAGAGTTATATTTTTGATACATTGAATAATCCCGATATCAATGAGAATGATATTGATAAGATGCTAGAGTTGTACCAACATTTGGGAGTAATTGAAGAAACGGAAAAACGGATCGAGGAGCATTACCAAAATGCGTTTTCATTGCTCGATACTTTCGACGAATCTGGCTACAAAAACGAATTGATAAATCTATTTAAATTTTTACAGAATAGAGACTACTAAAAACAAATATTTTATGAAGAAAACCCTTCTTTTATTGATAACATTATCCCTGGGCTTTTCAGCTTGTAAGAACGAAGCCCTGATACGTCCCGGCGACCCAATTAATGTCTCCTTTGATAAAGCATGGAAGCTCTACGAGAAGAAAAAATATAACGATGCCGCCGACGCATTTGAAACCGTAACGCGCTACGGAAGAGGTACAAATTACGCTCAGGATGCACAATATTATTTGGCTGAAAGCTATTATCTTGACGAGCGTTATCTACTTGCAGAATCGGAATACGAACGTTTTATCAGTCTTTATCCTAGAGATGAAAGAAGGGAAGAGGTAGAATACAAACGTGCAATGAGCTTTTACGAGCAAAGTCCGCGTTACCAGTTAGACCAAGGGCCTACTGCACAAGCTATTGAGCTTTTTCAGCTTTTTATAAATAATTATCCAAATTCCGAGAAAATTCAAGATGCCGCATCAAAAATAGATGCCTTAAGAAATAAGCTGGCTCGAAAAGTATATGCCGCAGCTGAGTTTTATTCCCGAATAGATTCATACAAAGCTGCCGTAATTTATTACGATGAGACTATAGATCGCTTTCCCGAATCGGAATGGGCCGAAATTGCTTTGGTTGAATTGATTGAAACCTACAATCGTTACGCCGAAAGAAGCGTTGAGGCAAAACAAGCAGAAAGATATGCCTCTGCATTACAGACTTACAATAAATTTTTGCAGCTTTTCCCAAATAGCGAATACCGAGGAGACGCCGAGAAATATAGAGATAAAGCAGAACTGGGCTATAAAAAAGCGAAAGGTATCGATTCTTTAGAACTGACAAATATAGACTAGCCAACTAAATAATAGCACATTGAAGAAAGTCGGTTTGTTTGGCGGCACTTTTAATCCAGTACACAATGGGCACGTTGCTATTGCCAAATCCTTTCTGAATTCCGGCTTTATCGATGAATTATGGGTACTGCTAACGCCGGATCCGCCGCATAAAGACGACCAGAATTTTGTAGTTTACAATCTGCGTAAAAAAATGCTTGAAGAAGCTTTTAAAGATTTGGATGCCATGGTGTTAACTGTAGAAGATGAATTGCCAAAACCATCTTATACTTATCAAACTATTACACATCTAAAGAATAAATATCCGACCTATATTTTTTATTATTGCATAGGCGAAGACAGCCTGGATAATTTCCATACATGGAAAGAGTATATGCGTATTCTGGCCAGTGTAACTTTACTGGTGGCCAAAAGAAGTTCGGGCAATTCTTCACAAACAGACACGGAAATTCTGGATAAAGCAGTATTCATACCGCATAAAGAGATACATATTTCTTCTTCGGATATCAGAAAAAGACTTTTAAATGACCAGGAAATAAATCATCTTGTACCCATCGAGGTTTTGGAAGTAATAAAGAAATATAAATTATATAAAAATTAACGAAATGAGTTTTAGCAGACGAGATTTTTTAAAGATTGCCGGAATGGGCACCGTTGGAATGCTTACCGGCAGAGGTGCATCCGTTAATACAGCTTTTAAGCCTGGTCCGGAACTAATATTCTCTAATAGAATCACCCGTAACTCTACTTTGGGACTCATTTCGCCGGCTAGTCCTGTTTACGACCCCAAAGATTTTGATGAAATGCTCATAAACGTTAAAAATATGGGATTCACCCTGAAGCTGGGAAAACACGTAAGAGATAGATGGGGGTTTCTTGCCGGATCAGATAAAGATAGAGCACAAGATTTAATGGATATGTTTGCCGACCCTAATGTAGATGCCATTTTGTGTGTAAGAGGAGGATGGGGTTGTAATCGTATTTTGGAGCATATAGATTTTGATATCATTAAAAATAATCCAAAACCACTAATCGGATTTAGCGATATTACTTCATTGCACATGTCCATTCAAGCCAAAACAGGCGTTATTACTTTTCATGGTCCGGTTGGGACATCCGAGTGGAACAATTTCACAACCAACAGCTTCGATAATGCTCTGATAGATGCCGAACCACAAACTTATATCATCCCAGAAGAGGATTTAAAAGGTGCTTATGTTATAAATCCGGGCAAAGCTTCCGGCAAAATTTTGGGCGGAAATCTTACCGTATTCACAGCTATGCTAGGTTCGGAATATCTGCCTGACTTTAAAGGCTCAATTTTATTTGTAGAGGAAGTTTCTGAAGCCGTATATAGAGTGGATAGGATGATGACCCAGCTTAGAACGGCCGGCATTTTAAAACAAATAAAAGGGTTTATTTTCGGACGTTGCACCGATTGTTCGGAAGGCGGATATGGAATGACCTTAAAAGAAGTGTTGGAAGATCATATCAAGCCGTTGGGTATTCCTGCTTTTTATGGCGCAATGATAAGCCACGAAGCAAAAAACGTAACCATACCTGTAGGCATGAACGTAGAAATGGATGCGGATAATCTAAGCTTTAAAGTGGATAAACCGGCAGTAAAATAAGTGAATATTATTTGGCTGCAGCTGATAAATGATCAATAGCATTGCCATTTAAATCTACATAACCGGACATTAAATCGGCCGTCAGGCACGAATGAATTGGAATAACAGGAATAACATCGCCAATCTGCACAGAATTGAAGTATTCATCTGTACATTCTATAATTCCATGCTCTTGCGATAAGGATTTGACAAATACATTTTCTACAATATTGCCGACACCCGATTTATCAAATGCTTTGCTTACTACACCAAAATAAGGCATGCTATTATCCCGAAGCATAAACTCTTTGGATAGGTGGACAGCGCCGCCATGAATCAGTATTTCCTTTCTACTGCTGTACTTTGCCAGAACGGGACAAAATAAGGCAACCGCTATGTTTTTGGGCTCAGAGGAACCAATTATAACCTGCATCCAATCGTAAAACACAAAATTACCCGGACTAATTTGCGAAACCTTTCCAAAATCATTCATTACCGAACAGGAGGGAGTATCGCCATAGCAAATAGGAGCTTTATATCTATCAAATAAAGCATTTAGCTTCTCAATAGCTTGCCTGCCTATATCTAGTATTTCGTTTTTACTCCGACAATTATATGTATGTCCCGAATGTGCATAAAATCCGGCAAACTCGATTTTATCGCAGCTTCTTATGGTTTCTACCAAATTATCAATCTGCTCAAAATGGTTGTGCGCCACTCCGCTACGTTTTTGCCCGGTATCAATTTCTATATAAGCTTTGAGGTTTACGGTTAGTTTATTTTCCAAAAACTTTATTACATCCCGATCAACTACCAGCACCGATATTGTAGCCTTTTGAGCCAGTTTGTTAAGCGCCTCAATTTCAAGAATATTAAACGGTATAGCAATGGTTATATCGCCCCAGCCAAGGTTAGCAAAATACTTTGCCATATTAATAGACGAAACGGTAATTCCTGTAACTCCTTGCTGCTTAAACAAATTTCCTATCTCTATAGATTGATGAGTTTTAAAATGAGGGCGGAACTCAAGGCCAAGCCTTTCGGCTTTTTTATACATAAATTCTATATTGTTTGAGACAGTTTCTCGGTTCAGTATTAATTTCGGGGATCTGATTTCAAGCATTTAATTAGGATAATTGCGTTCTTATTAAAGAATATGATTAAAAATTAATAAAATATTCTAAATAAATTCTTATCCTTTGAGGTAATATTTTATTTAGAAATTTTTAAGAAAATAAAACCAAACTATTGGAAAGCGATTTATTATTTACGGTTATTAATAAGGACGAATGGCGTTCATCATTACAACAAGGTAATTTTTCACCAGAATCTTTTGAAAAAGACGGATACATCATCTGTATTCCCGAATCCGAGTTGAACAACTACATCAAATCTCAATTTAAAGGCGATGAAAACCTCGTGTTACTGGTAATCGACCGCCTGAGGCTGCACGTACCTATTAAACGTGAGGTAATTTCGGGAGCCGAATACTCGCTTATTTATGGGCAAATTACGCTGGATGCCATTATAGACCGGATTAAAATACCAAAATTATTGGGTGGTGTGGACATTTCAATCAGGCATTATGATTAAATAAAATGGATACGAGATATTGCTTTATTGTTAATGAAAAATCAAATTCATCGCGCTCCAGAGCGTACTTTGATAAACATAAAGATGAATTATTGAAAAATTTTCCGGGCAGCAGCATCATCTACGTAAAAAATCCGGCTCAAATCAGTGAAATTGTGCGAGAAGCTTCCCAAAACCATGATGTTCTGGTGGCCTGCGGGGGCGATGGCACCGTACAAACGGTAGGCAAACAAGCTATAGAGGCCAACAAGATATTGGGGATTATTCCCTTGGGTACGGGAAACGATTTTGTTAAAAATATCGACCTATCACCAAAAAAGCCTATTCAATACTATATTGATACCTTAAAGAGTAACAATGTATTAGAGGCAGATGTTACCATGCTTAATGATACCATATTTTTGAATACCGTTGGTATGGGTTTTGATGGGTTGACCAATATGTATGCACGCGAATTAACCAAAATAAAAGGAAAACTGAGATATGCGTTTGCAGGGGCTAAATCTTTCCTCTTTGCCAAGCGTTTTGAGGCTACCATTAAGTTTCCCGGACAATCTATAACCGACACATTTTGGCTGATTGCTTTTACAAATGGAAGGGTAGAGGGCGGTATATTTAAACTATCGCCAAATTCGCTTATATACGACGGTAAGGTAGAAATGGTTTTGTTCAGAGGCTACAATAAACTAAAACTTATCTACGCTTTTGTAAGGCTTTTATTAAATATGGATTTAAAAGATAATTTCAGGCAGATTATTACGGTCGAGAAAGCAGATATCGATTTATCGCCAAAGCAATTCATCCACTATGACGGCGAAAGTATGCCTCAGGTCGAAACCGCAAAATTCAGATTAAAAAATAAAAAGCTCAAGGTTTTGACGCCCAAGCCGGTGCGGTAAAAATTCACACTAAATTCACGTTTCACAGCTATATTTGTTTACACATTAACAAATGGAGGGTGTGATGAGAAAACCAATCGTTGTTTTTAACCGAAAAAGAAAGGAAATCGGTACTTACACAATCCGATTTCAGATAGGTTTAATTGCTTCATTGTTATTATTTATCCTAATCTTTAAGATGGAGCTGAAAACCGAAGTTAATGAAACAGCCATAACCTTTATTGGGCAGGAAGAAGTAAAGATTGAAGAGGTAATTCAAACCAAACAGGAAGTAAAAGCCCCGCCACCACCACGGCCCATGATTCCGGTTGAAGTACCCAACGATGAAATTATTGAAGATGAAATAATTGAGTTGGATGCAGAGCTGGATTTTGATGCGGTTATTGAGCTTCCGCCACCACCGCCTGCACCCGAGTTGATTAAGGATGAGGATGACGAGGATGAAATATTTGTGGTAGTGGAGCAACCGCCCGTACTAATAGGTGGAATACAAAGTGTTCAAAGTAAAGTTGTATATCCCGAAATGGCTATTAAAGCCGGTATAGAAGGCAGGGTAGTGTTGCAATTTGTAATAGACAAAGAAGGCAATATTATCGACCCGCAAGTAGTGCGCGGAATTGGTGGAGGCTGCGATGAGGAAGCTATACGAGCCCTAAAAACGGCAAAATTCAGGCCGGGATATCAAAGGGGAGTTCCTGTAGCGGTAAGATATACCATACCGATTATGTTTAAATTAAATAAAGGTTCTGTTTAAGTTTATAAATCAAAATCATTCACTTTGTTAAGCGAATTCCTTAATTCATCGAAGCTCACAGGTTTAATTAGATAATCGATGTACTTAATACTTAAAGCCTTTCGCTTATAATATTTATTAGAATTTCCGGTTATGAAAATAACCGGAATATTTTTGAACTCTTTTTGAATTTGTCTGGCTGCTTCAATACCATCCATTTCGCTGGCTAAAAGTATATCCATAAGAATAACATCCGGATCGTTACTTTTAGCAAATGTAACGGCATCTTCGCCTGTTGTTACGCAGCCAACAACTTTTAAAGATAGCTTTTGAACCATAGTCTTTAAAAGTAGGGTTAAGACTTTGTCATCTTCAACTATCAGTACTCTCATTACATATACTTAAGTGCATAATTATAAAATATTGATATAATATAAATATATTATATCAATATAATGTAATTATTATTAGAAGTAATAAACTATATACTTGTGTATAAATTGATATTAAAATACTTATAGCATGCTTTCAAGTGTTTCTTTTAAAATAACGGCTTGATTGTGTATTTCATCCTTTGCGCCATATAATAAAAGTATATCTTTAGTTTTTGCTTTGTAAAGTAAATCCTCTAATAATTTCGTTTTACTATCTAGTTCTCTTAAATATTTAGCTTCAAATTCAGGATATTTGGCCTCCTCATGATCAAACCATTTTCTCAGTTCGGTAGAAGGGGCCAGATCTTTAAACCAATCGTCCAGCTGAGCTTTGTCTTTTGAGATACCTCTTGGCCAAATTCTATCAACTAATACACGATAAGACCCATCCGTACCGGAATGATCTTTTACATCGTCGTAAATACGTTTGATTTTTACTTTTGGCATAACATTTTTACGTTTCTAGGGGTTATAACTACCGGGTACCGTTCTAAAGCTGATTGCTAGTCGGTTCCAACCGTTAATGGCAATTACAGCCATGGTTAAAGTTACCAGTTCTTTTTCGGAAAACTGTTCGCGCATTCTGGCATAAAGTTCATCAGATACATTATTTTCTGATATTAATGTAAGTTCTTCGGCCCATTCCAGTGCTGCACGTTCTTTATCCGTGTAGAAGGGGGTTTCTTTCCAGGCGCTTAAAGCGTAAAGACGTTGTTCGGTTTCGCCGGCTTTTCTGGCTTCTTTGGTATGCATATCTAAACAAAATGCACAGCCATTTATTTGAGATACACGGGTTTTAACCAATTCATAGGTTGAAAATTCCAACTCAGAGGTTCTTACAAATTTTTCCATGGCCAACATTGCCTTCATGGCTGCAGGATTTACTTCCGAATAATTTAATCTTTCTTTCATAATTTCATTTTTAAAGTTCATGGTTCATAATAAATCGAAATAAGAAGTCAAACTGGATTTTACAGCATAACTCTTAAAGGGATCAAATAAATACTTGGTAATTATTCCAAATTTTAAACTACCATTTAGATAACCATTGTAACTAGTAAATTAGTTTCATTATAAGAATATGTATTCAAGGAAATATAAAAATAAGTATTAAGTATATTAATATGTCTTATAATTTATATTATGTAAAGTAGTATGAAATAAACACCCATATAATATCTTTGTTCATCCATTATTTGTATATAATTCGGGGTTTGATAGACATTATCCAAACCAAAGCAGCTCCATAAATCAAAATGGCAATAGATTTATCCCCTATTCTTGCCCAATATAGTGTATAGCCTAAAATTAAAACCAACAATGGCATAATATTAGATACGGGCATCTTTTTATTACTAATTTCAATTATAAATAAAAGTAAAGCAACGAGCAACGCAACCGCCTGAAATACACCTACCACTAAACTTTGCAGCACATCTGTATTTAATATAAGCGGGAAAAAAAGTAAACTCAGATAAGGTATAAATACATAGACAAATGGCGAGCGCAAGAAATCGGGTTTGGCTTCTCTTATAAATACAAGTTCGTAACTTAAAATCATACTTATAACTAACAAATCGAGCCAAAATAATTCGTCAATGGCAATAATTTGCAGTATCTGTTTTATAATGAAAAATATTAATGTTGCTATAACTAATAAGCTTCTGTAATGTATTCGTCTATTTCCATGCTTAAAATAAATATATAAGCTGGATACGCCTATTAATATTAAATATATATTAAGCCAAACATTAATCATAATTCTTATTTTTGTCTAAATACCATAGTTATGGGTACTCCTGTGAAATCGTAGTTTTCCCTTATTTTATTTTCTATAAATCGTCTATAATTAGCAGGTAAATCTTCCGGGCTATTCATAAAAAACTTAAAAACCGGTGGATTAGATTTAACCTGTGTAGCATACTGAATTTTTAATTGCCGGCCCCTTTTCATAGGTATGGGTCTTAGGGCAATTATTTGTTCTATAAACTTATTCAATTGATTGGTAGATATTTCCTTTTTCCGATTATTTAAGACCACATCTACTAAATCCATTATTTTGTGTACTCTTTGCTTTGTCAATGCAGAAATGGTCATAATTGGTACATATTTCATCAATGGTATAAGATTATAAATATACTCCTCAAATTCTTTAACCGTATTAGTCTCTTTATCCGTAATAAGGTCCCATTTATTCAATAATATAATCAATCCTTTGTTATATTTTTCAGCCTCTCTAAGAACTTTTCTATCTTGATCTTCAAATCCACGTTCTGCATCCAAAATTAACACGGCTACATCGCATTCTCTTATAGCTTTGGCCGTACGTATAGTACTATAAAACTCTATATTTTCTTTTACTTTTGCCCTTTTTCTAAGTCCGGCGGTATCCACAAGCGTATATTCCCTGCCACTAAAACTAAAATTACTGTGAATAGAATCTCGCGTAGTACCGGGTATTTCGGTTACAATAGACCTTTCGTTATTTAAAAGTGCATTTACCAAACTACTTTTGCCTACGTTTGGGCGCCCTACAAAAGCAATCTTTGGCGTATCCGATTCTGGCTCGTTAATAACCAATTCCGGCAGTAATTCGGTTACTTTGTCTAGTAATTCGCCGGTTCCGGTGCCGCTAATTGCCGATATGGGAAATATCTCATCAAAACCAAGCTCATAAAACTCAACCGAATTAAGCATTCTTTCCTCGGTATCTGCTTTATTGGCTACTACTACTACCGGTTTGGTCTGCGCCCTTAATATAGCAGCAACAGATTTATCCAAAGTATTTATACCGGCTTTAGCATCAACTACGAATAGAATAACGTCAGATTCTTCTATGGCAATATGCACTTGTTCACGAATACCGGTTACAATTACATCCATATCGTCAGGTAAATACCCACCCGTATCTATAATGTGAAAATCCTTATCGTTCCAATACGACTCGCCGTAATGTCTATCTCTGGTAACCCCGTATTCATCATGCACTATAGCCTTTCTTTGGCCTATTAAACGATTAAATATAGTTGATTTACCGACATTTGGCCTCCCAACTATGGAAACTACTGGAAGCATGTTATCTATTGAATGGTTATTTTATTTGTAAGTTAGTTCGAAATTAAGCATTTTTTTTCAATTTGTTTACAAATTATGCTACAAAGCTTATATAATTATTTTGGATTGTTTGGTGCAATTGGTGTTGCCTTTATTTTATTTCTTCTTTTCATAATTTGGTTCGCAGGTGTATCTGGCATAACATTACCGGTAGATGGCGGCAGAAAAAGAGGATCAACTTCACAAACAATTTTTGCTATTATTTTTCCGCCTTTTCCAATAATATGGATGATTGCAAGAATGATTGAACAGATAAGTTTTTTTAATAAAAAAGGTAACCGCTTAAAATTGTAATCTTCCACAAGATACGGATTTATTATCACAACTACATGCGCTACAATAGATTACCCATTTAATATCATTCCCCACTACTACTAATATTGCCAACACCTAATTTATTCACATGGGTTAAAAGCTTAATAACATGATTGCATTAAAAAAATTTCTAAAGTCGAAAGGTGTTAATATATCTGTACAGAGTTACTTGATTAATGCACTCAGTTTTATGGCATTAGGATTATTTTCCTCTCTTTTGATCGGACTTATTTTTAAAACCATTGGCGAACAAATTGCAATTACTACCTTTGTGGAGATTAGCACCTTTGCAATGGATGCAAAAATAGTGGGCGCAGCTATTGGTATTGCGGTGGCTTACTCGCTAAAAGCGCCTCCGTTGGTTTTATTTTCCGTTGTAACCGTGGGTGCTTTCGGCAATTACATGGGTGGACCGGCAGGAAGTTTTATTGCTGCCTTACTGGCTACCGAAATTGGCAAATTAATATATAAATCTACTAAAATTGATATTATTCTGGTGCCTTTGGGAACCATTTTAATTGGATATTTTTTAGCTAAGTTTATTGGTATTCCTATTAATTCTTTTATGGTTGGTCTGGGTAATCTTATAAATTGGTCAACCGAATTACATCCTATAACCATGAGTATTGTAGTGGCTACTCTAATGGGATTATCACTTACGGCACCAATATCGAGCGCAGCGCTTGCATTGATGCTTAATTTAGACGGTGTAGCGGCCGGGGCTGCTGTTATTGGATGCGCAGCCCAAATGGTTGGCTTTGCTGTAATCAGTTTTAAAGATAACGGCGTCTCGGGATTGATTGCTCAGGGCATCGGCACTTCTATGTTACAAATAGCCAATATCATCAAAAATCCTTTTATACTGCTCCCTCCCACTATTGCCGGCATTATTTGTGCACCTATTGCTATTACGCTATTCAAAATGACGAATAATAAATTTGGAGCAGGTATGGGCACCAGCGGCTTTGTCGGGCAGTTCATGGCTTTTGAAAGCATGGGATTTAGCTTGAATACCGCCATAATGGTGCTGATTTTTCATATTTTGATGCCGGCAATTATAAGTATCGGAACTGCCTACCTTTTATTTAAAAAAGGATACATCAAAAAAGGCGACATGAAGCTTAATTATGAATAATATTTGGCTTATTTTAAAGCCATATATTTACAGTGGTTAGATAATACTTTTTATAGAGCCTTATACCTACAATAACTAATTTTAAAGCCTAATAAACCAAAATACTAAACAGAATAACTTAAACCATGAAACTCAAAAACTTACTTATTTTAGGCCTTTCGGTTTTAACTTTATGGAGTTGCACCGAATCTAAAACCTATACAGAAGAAGATATGAAAGACAATCCATTGGTCCACGAAAGCGCTCTACCCTATGGTGCGCCAGACTTTAGCAAAATTAATGATGAACATTTTAAACCTGCTATAGAATATGGTTTGCAATTAGAAAAGCAGGCTATAAAAGAAATTGCCGAAAATCCGCAAGAACCAACCTTTGAAAATACATTGGTTGCTTTGGAGAAAGCCGGTATAGTTCGCAGTAGAGTTATGCGCGTATTTTCCGCACTACGTTCATCCAATACCAACGAAACGCTGAATAAGCTTGATGCGGAAATGTCACCCGTGCTATCGCAACATTACGACGATATAGTACTTAACGATGCTTTATTCCAAAGAATAAAAACCATTTTTGAAAATCAAGATGCATTTGATTTAAATGATGAAGATCGCCGACTTCTTGAAGTTACTTATCAGGATTTTTTGAAAGCGGGCGCCAATTTAAGCCAAAATGAAAAGAATGAGCTAAAATCTATCAATTCAAAAATGGCAACTTTGGTTAATCAGTTTGGACAACTGCTTCTCGATGCGGGCAATGATGCGGCACTTATCATTGAAGATGTAACGAAATTGGATGGGTTAACTCAAAGTGAAATTAATTCCTTAAAAGTAGACGGTAGCAACAGCTGGAGAATTCCTATTCAAAATACCACCCAGCAACCGCTTAACCAGGCTTTAGAAGACAGAGAAACCCGCGAAGAACTATTTAAACGTTCGTGGAGCAGAACGGAATCAGGCAAATATTCCACTCTGGATATCATAGAGCAAATTGTTGAATTGAGAATGCAAAAAGCCAATTTATTGGGATATTCCAATTACGCTGCCTGGAATTTGCAAGATACCATGGTAAAAAATGTACAAACCGTAAACGACTTTTTTGCAGAGTTGGTACCGCTAACTATTAAAGCCGCTAAAAGTGAAGAAAAAGTATTGCAAGATAAAATAAAATCTGAAGGCGAAGATTTTGATCTGAGTCCTTGGGATTGGGAATACTATGCCGAAAAAGTGCGTTTAGAAAAATATGATTTAGACGAAGGCCAGATTAAGCCGTATTTCGAATTAAAAACGGTTTTGGAAAACGGAGTGTTTTATGCGGCAACAAAACTATTCGGAATTACTTTTGAGGAACGCACGGATATACCAACCTATCACCCCGATGTATTGGTTTATGAGCTTTTCGACGAGGATGGCACACCTATGGGGTTATTTTATGGCGACTATTTCAAAAGAGACAGTAAACGCGGCGGTGCCTGGATGAGCAATTTTGTGGGACAATCGCATTTATTGGATACCAAACCTGTTATTTACAATGTGTGCAACTACACAAAACCTGCTGAAGGCGAAGCGGCCCTGATTACGTTTGACAACGTAGTAACCATGTTTCATGAGTTTGGGCATGCCCTGCACGGATTTTTCTCCGATCAAAAATACCCGTCTCTGTCTGGAACGTCTGTAGCTCGCGATTTTGTGGAATATCCCTCTCAAGCTAACGAACATTGGGTATTAGAGCCTGAAATTCTAAAAAATTATGCCCGACATTTTGAAACCGGCGAGCAAATTCCGCAGGATTTAATAGATAAAATTAAAAGAGCATCTACTTTTAACCAAGGCTTTTACTTTGGTGAGTTGTTGGCTGCTGCCAATTTGGATTTTAACTTCCATCAACTGGAAGAAATGCCTAAAGATTTTGATGCCAACAAATTTGAAAGAGAATCATTGGAAAAACAAGGCTTGTGGATGGAAAATGTGCCGCCTAGATATAGAGCTTCTTACTTTAATCATATCTTTGCCAGTGGCTATGCAGCCGGCTACTATGCTTATTTGTGGACCGATATGTTGGCATTAGACACTGGTAAATGGTTTGATGAAAATGGTGGCTTAAAACGCGAAAATGGGCAGCGATACCGTGATATGATACTATCGCGCGGTAATTCTTTGGATTATAAAGAAGCTTATACCAATTTCCGCGGTAAAGCGCCTAACTCTGACGCAATACTGGAAGCAAAAGGCTTTAAATAATGTATTATATATAACTTCAGTAGTTATACAATGCCTCGATTTATCGAAATCGAGGCATTTTTTTTAAACCATTTTTATAATGGCCATCATGCGCCCACTCTTTTCTTTTTGGCGCCTGTACGAATAATAATTCGTGTTCTGAATAGTGCAGTCATCCGAAACCTCAATATTTTCGGGCAAAACACCCGCATCAACCAATTGCTTGTTTATATACGCACGTAAATCTATATGTGGTTTTTGATATGATTTATAATCCACAAACACTTCCGGGAATTTATCGGCAACTTCTTGACCAACTTCAAATTTGCTTAGCGATATGCACGGGCTGATGTAACATCTGATAGCCTTTAAATTGGCACCCAATTTCTCCATTTTTACCACTATTTTTCCGGCAATATTCTCAATAGCTCCTCTCCATCCGGCGTGGGCGGCACCAATAACGCCGTTTATATCGTCTGCAAACAAGATGGCGGCACAATCGGCCACCTGAATAGCAAGAGCAACTCCCCTTTGGTTGGTTATCAATCCATCACACTCACCTATCAAACCGCCGTGGTTTACTTCCTTTATCTCAGCACCGTGAACTTGAGTAGCATAGGCAATGTCATTCAGATCTGTCCCAATATTATCAGCTAAAATCCACCTGTTATTGTCAATTTCTTCAGTTGCCACATTGGTATTATAGCCTAAATTCAGCCCTTTTATGCTACTGTTTATATTTATACTGCCGGCATTATTTAGAGTAAACCACGCTTTGGTTACGTTGGTGTTTAGTAGTTTGGGGCGTATAAAGTCCATCAGTGAGGCAGAATTTCATTTAATCTATCTTTTATCAATTCTACTGGAAAATTGTGGTCTGTCCAGTATTTAAACGACTTTGCCCCTTGATAAATAAGCATATCCAACCCGCCTATCGGAGTTCCTCCGGCCATTTTGGCCTGGTTTAAGAAATAGGTAGTACGTGGATTATAGACAATATCGTAGCACAACTTATCTTTCATATACTCAATTAGGCTATTATCGATGGGTGAAGCATTTATATTTGGATGCATGCCCAACGGAGTGGCATTTACAATAAGCCCGGCCTCACCCGCAAATATAAACCAGTTTTCGTAACCACAGCGTATGATATTATTCTCCTCGTCATCATCGTATTTTTTTGGCCGCCTGCTTACCAGCACAATATCGCTGACGCCCGCTTTATTAAGTGCGTAAATAAGTGCTTTTGTTGCGCCACCGGTGCCAAAAATAATTGTTCTTTCCCCATTCAGGTCCACTCCCATCTCTTCCAGTGGTTTAATAAAGCCGTAAGCGTCGGTATTATGGCCTATAAGCTCCCCATTCTGTTTATAAATGGTATTTACTGCATTAATTTTTGTAGCCTCCTCGCCCAAACTGTCCATGTAGGTAATCAGTTTCTCTTTATGAGGGATTGTTACGTTGGCACCCATAAAGTTCGGGCTCTTAAAATGCTCTATCAGTTGTGGAAAATCTTTTCCGGTTATGGAAAGTGCATGATATTCGCCATCCAGATTATGGTGTTTTAAGGCTAGGTTGTGCATAATTGGAGAAACGCTGTGCTCTATAGGGTTTCCAATCAAGAAGTAATGTGGTTTTTTACTTTTTTCGGAGTAAAGAAAATCTTTCAGTCTCAAATTCTTGAATTAATAATTATAGGTTAAAAAAAATGCGCACCCGAATGGGGTACGCATTTAAAATAACAAAATAAATTGTATAGAGTAATTAAGCGGTTACTTCTTCAGAAGGTTTTACTTGTGCATCTTTAAAAGTATCCGATTCTGCCAATTTTTTAAAAGTTTCAAGATCTTCTACCAATTGTGCCGGAAACTCTTCTATAAATTTAGCCAATTCTTCGCTTGGTTCTCCAAAAAATGTGCGGTAGTCAAGAGAAAATTCTACTCTCGTTCTATTGCCGTTATCCAATGGAGTAAAGCGAATAGTACCGGTTTGGTTAAGGTTACCGTTGATTGTAATCCATGCAAAGCGTGTATTGCGAAGGTTGTCGATTAAGTTTGTAGTCCATGTATAATCTTCGCTTCCAATTTTTGTTTTATACTCAAAAGTCTGTGAATTAATTCTGTTTACAGTATCAATTCCTTGCAAAAATTTTGGAAAATCAACAGGATTGCTTAATAGTTCGTACACTTTGGCAAGTGGTAAATCAATCTCGATTCTTTCGTGCGCCATAATAAAAAATTACCTGGTAATTATATTCGTTTAATGTTAAAAACTTATTTTAAAACCGATTTTTTTAGGTTTAGGTAAGAATATACCATACTGCCATAAAATACGGATATTCTGCATGATTTTCAATCTATATACACAAATAAATTATGCTTTTTAATTTATGCAATGTATATTGTGGGTTTTTAGCTAAAATATATATTTACAGGCTCGTTAAAGTATTAATATTGTTGTGGCGGCAATAAACTAAACGGGCTATAGATGCGGCAGCAATATCTCCATAATTTGCTTATGAATGTGCCCAACCGGTTGATTTGCATCGATGGTTTTATATCTTTCTTCGCTTTTCATCAGCTTTTCGAACCCTTCAAACACCCTTTGGAAGAAATTATCGCTGGCTTTTTCTATTCTGTCTTTTTCTTTATGTGCAATGCGTTTGGCAGATTCTTCGGGCGTAAGTCTTAGATAAAATGTAAAATCGGGCACGATGCCGTGTGATGCAATTTTGTTGATTTGGTCTATTTGTGTAATCGACAGACTTGCCCTTCCATAGCCTTGATAGGCCGTTGTAGAGTCGTAAAAGCGATCTAATATTACTATTTTGTTCTTATTAAGCAGAGGAATTACTTTTTCTGCTATCAGCTGTGAGCGCGCTGACGAGAACAACAACACTTCTGTAACGGCGTCGATTTCGTATTCGTTACTGAGCAATAATTGCCTTATTTGTTCCGATAATTCCGTACCTCCCGGTTCCCTATATACTACGCTGGCATACCCTTTTAAGTTGAGCGCTTCTTCCAATAACTTTATCTGGGTAGATTTACCACTACCATCAATTCCTTCAAACGATATTAACACTCTTTGTAAATTATTTAGAAATTAAATTCTTCTACTGCCTCAACCGGTTCTTTGGGCATGGCAAAAGATAATCCAATATATATTAATAAACTTGAACCGTAGCCCAATATAAGTGTCAGCAGAAATACGAGGCGTATCACCGTTGAATTGATACCTATATATTTTGCCAATCCACCGCATACCCCGGCAATTTTCTTATCGGTTCTGGATTTTAACAAACGTTTATTGAACTCGTCTTTCGTTGCTTTGGCCGTTTTAAAAGCGAAATCGAATTTTGAAGCACCTTCGCTCTTCTTTTCCTTACTTGCTACTTTCTCAAAATTACGGGTTGCAAATTCCTTTTTTCGTTTGTCTTCTTTGTTTTGTTTCTTAATTCTTCTTTTATCACCCACCAAATAACCAAAACCTATTAAAGCCACCAAAATTGTGCCTACAATTGGCATAACCGATATCATAGCTTTAGAAAGGCCGACTAGCCCCCCGCCAATCGGAATACCGATTTTCTGTAAAAAGAAAGTGAATGAAAAGAATATAAGAAATGCGCCAAGTACGGTAGTGAAGTTTATGACTCCCTTTTCCTTTCCTTTTGCACTTTCATCCAAAAAATCACTCATTGCCGATTGTAGCTCGAAATCGTCAAATTCCAGCGATTGTGTACTGTTGGTTTTATTTTTGTTTCTGATTTTGTCCGACATATTTATCCTCCGCCCTATGGTACGAAAGCTATTGATAAATGTTTCGTTTAAGTATTTTTTTATCTGTAATCAAAATATCCAATTTTTCGTCGAAATAATCGACCGGAATATTATCCATTAAAAAATCATCGAACAAAAGTCCTATTTTGGTCGCATTGGTTGTTTTCAGAAATCTATCGTAAAACCCTTTGCCATAGCCCAATCGGTTGAACTGGCTATCAGCTGCCAATAAGGGAATCACGATTACATCCGGTTCCTGTGTTGATACCATATAATTTTCAGGCTCCAATACACCCCATTTATTGGGCACCAATTCATCGAAAGTATTTAATTCTGTGTGTTTCAATTCCCCCGTTTCAAAACCGGTAATGGGGACCAATACCCTTTTCCCTTCCGTTAGCAAATCCTGTATCAATGGATGGGTGTTTACCTCGTTTCTTTGATTCATGGAAACATAGCAGTGTATAATTTCTGCCTGTTTAAATACCTGTAAATTTTTCAGTGATTTTATTATCCTATTCGATTTATCGCTCCAATATTGGGGGCCTAAATTATTTCGTTTTTCCAATAATTCCCTGCGCAGCAATATTTTACGCTCGTTAACGCCCATTATAATTCGATTATATAATGCGAATTTAACTTTAAATCTTCATTACTGAACACATCAATTAAATCATCCCAAATGCCGAGGCCGTATTTATTCATAAAATATAAGAACGACACCCCTCTTTCTTGCAATCCACCATCGGGATATAGCTGTTCTTTTATGCGCTTTATTCTTTGTATTTGAATTTGCTCCTGCTGTTTGAGCGACCGGTACAACCTTCCCTTCAACTGGTCTATATTCGTTTCTATTTGGGCTATGGTTTTGCCTACCGTTCCTTCCAGCGATCCGTCGATTTCCGAAATTATGCCGGCAGGTTTTTGAGAAGCCTGGTAAAGCTTGCCTTTCCATTCATCAAAAATGGATTCAATATCGTGTTTGTCTGCAATGGCTATATACTCCGATATAATATCCTCTACCCTATCTTTATATTTGCCCAAGTCGAACGGAAGCGTGTTCATTATCCTTTCTATGCCCGATTCTACCAGCGTAGCACTGATTCTAGGCACTATTATGGGCATTTGCATATTGTAAGCCTCGTAAAGTAATTTCATTTGAGCGTAATAGGCTGTTTCTCCCGGTCCGGCCACATATCCAACGCAGGGCAATAGTTTGTCCTGAATTATTGGACGCAAGAAAACATTGGGCGAATAATTTTGTGGATTTTGGCTTATTTCATCAACCAATTGCTCTGAAGTGTAAACTTTGTCGCCCACGTTCCAGTTATTATTTCCATTTTTATCAATTTTAATACGGATTCCGTCTTTATCGATAAAAAACAGGTTGGAGTCACCCACATTCACCTGCGAATGGTAATTTGCTTCGATGGCGGATGTTTGCTCTTTAATTGCCCTATCAATATTATCGGAGTTTTGGATAGATTGGGCCAATTCGCTGCCTATTAATTGCTTTATACCGTGTGTGTTGCTTCCAACTATCAGCAGTCCGTGTTTTCCAAATAGATTGTCTATCAATTTGGCGAAAGAAGAGGCAAAATTTTCTTTATTGTTATAACATCGGTCGATAAAATCCCAAAGATCTTCGCTAAAATCGGTATTGATCAACAGCGCTTTTAATTCATTTTTAAAATCGTCTATAGAATCATTGATTTCATAATTTGAAACCGGGCGGCCATCTTCGGTTTCGTTATAAATCAGTTTTTCGTAGTTATTATTGCCGGGAATCCCCAGCCATGCCACTTCCTCAAAATCATGATCTTCATCCGCCAGCCAAAAAACAGGAACTACGGGAATATTATATTTACGTTCTGTTTCTTTTGCCAATATAATGGCCGTTATGGTCTTATATATGGTGTAGAGCGGTCCGCCCAAAACGCCTAGCTGTTGACCCGTTATAAATGCAACGGCATTATCGGTATCCAATTTGTTTAACTGCTCTAACTGACTGATACCCAATTGATTGTGGTATTTTTTAAGCTCTTCTATATAGTGCTTATTTCCGGTTTTTTGGCTCAGATGCTCTATTCGTTGTTTTATGGAGTTCTCTGCAAATGGAGGATAGTTATAAAATTCTTTTAGGTTCTCGAAATTATAAATGTAGTCGTTAAATAAATCGGAGAAAGGTAGTTTATTAAAGGGATATTCTTTTTTGATCAAAGCTTATTTTTTAAGTTTATCGATGGCATCTCTTATTTCTGCCGCTTTTTCGTAGTCTTCTTTTTCTATCGCCGTATTCAGGTCGTTATGTAACGATTCCAGTAGCTGTTTCGTTGTCTTGACGTTATCTTTTTCAAAGGTGTCTTTTATGTTTATGGCGTTATCCGGCTCGCTATTGATTCCACTTTTTTCCAATACTTCAGCGTCAACATATATAGGCGCATTGAAACGAATGGCCATGGCTATGGCATCGCTTGGACGCGCATCAATTTCTACCGTATTGCCATTTTGGGTATAAACAATAAGTGCATAAAAAGTATCGCCGTTTATCGAATTGATGAAAATATAATCAATAGAACTGTTAAAGCTTAAAATTACGTTTTTCAGAAGATCGTGTGTCATGGGTCTTGGCGGTTGCATGTTTTCTATGCCCAATGCAATTGCCTGTGCCTCATAATGCCCAATCACTATTGGTAGCCGTCTTTCCCCCTTTGCTTCGGCCAATATTAACAAGTAAGATCCGCGATTCGATGGATATTCCGAAATACCCAAATATTCCATTAATATTTTATTCACTATTCTGACAATTTACATTTTCGGTGCTTGAAATTTTATTTAACATAAAATACAAATGAAAATAACAATATTTATTGGTTATAATCGTCTAACCCAAATATGCTACTGATTTGCACGTAATAATAACTAAAATTATGGAAAATTAGTTTTAAATAAATAATAAAAGGTAGGAGCAATATTATGAAAAATATTAAAATATTAAGCATCATGGTTATTATTGCAATTCTTAACGGTTGCACAGGGCCTACGGGGCCCAAGGGAGAACCGGGATTTGACGGGGTGCAGATTTATTCCTCGACCGTTACCATTTATGCCGAAGATTTTATCCAAGTTGATGAATTTGTTTCTATTAATGAATTTGTCTGGAATCTATTAGATGAGGCTACCGTAGATGAAGGCATGGTGCTGGCATACCTCAGATTTAACGGAGAAACGGCCTGGAATTCACTTCCTTTCGGCATTCCCTTTGAGGATGATTATGTGAATTTGCGCTACCAATTTGATATAGATAGTTTTGTGCTCATTCTTGAAGGTGAAGTAGCCAATAACAACATATTAAATGAGGACTTATTTGACGGTGACACTCTGCGTGTAATTGCAATTCCGCCCAATATGGTGCTTAAAGCAAAAGGATTGGACTATACCAATTACGAGCAAGTGGTAGAAGCGTATGGATTGGAATTTTAGACTCTGCAAATGATGGTTTCCCATGATGATTTAGAGTGATGTTTTTATTCCAAAATGCACTTTCCCGTTAGATAAGTTTGCGCTTGGGGAAAGTGCATACACAAAACTCAACCTTCCAATGGCGGTACGGTACGACAAACCCGCTCCCACCGAATAAAGATTTTCGGTTATTTTAAACGAATTATCGGACTCATTAAATAGCTTTGGCCTATGGTACCGGCCGGCGGACCCAAAAACCAGCAGGTACGAAGTTGGGTTCAATAAATATCTGAATTCCAGATCGGTCCACGCTACTTTAGAAGCCAAAAGCTGCTCTTCGTTATACCCCCTGATTGAATTTGCACCTCCAAATCTTAGCAAATCTTCGATGGTAAACAGTTTGGCCTGTGCCATATACCCATTTATGGTATTTAAAACTATAAATCGGGCGGTTAATGGATAGTAATGTTCCAAATATCCATGCAGCGCCTGTATCTTTTGGTTCTTTATATCATAATCATCAAAAGATTTGTTAGCTACGAACAAATCCATGTTTAAAAGAAATCCGGCCGTTGGAACATCAAAATAGTTTAATGTTCTGTAAATAAAACCCACGCTAAACCCCAATGTCTTTCCATCGGGTTCCATTTCTGTACCATCACTTAGTGACGAAACAGATGTATTGGCTCTTAAACCAAAATTCAGGCGCAATCCGGTTGCCACTCTGTAATCCCCACCCAGCTCCCATTTTCTGGTTTGGTAGGTCGTATCGTTTTGAAAGATGGAAAACCCAATATTTGCTCCGAATGGCGTGTTTGCTATAAAATTTTGACCTGCTTTTAATTTTAATCGCGAAGTGTTGGTGCTTATTCTGTCGTAATGCAATTCAATTTGATTGCCCTCCGTAAATAAATTACCCATTGTGGCCGTTGCAGTTCCAACCAGTATGCTTTTCCCAACACTGTTGTTGGCAAGCCCGATTACCCCATCTAAAGTATTTAAATTGCGCTCTTCAACCTTGTACGCCAATATAATGTTATTATCGTTTTCGAACAGTTCTGCCCCGCTTACCGAGTTGAATAATTCCGATTGCAGTAAATTTTGTCTGATTCGTTCGAGATTATTTTTAGTGGCTGCAATGGAGCTTTCAAAACCGGATATTCGGGTCAAAAAACGGTCGGAATTCTGGGAATTTCCCGATAAATGCAGTGCATCAACCGTATAAATGCTTCCTTTTTCAAAATTTACGTGAATATCAACTAAGCACTCTTCTTTGTTGGGCTCAAATTTGGTTATTTCCGCATTTGCTTTGAGGTAACCCTCATTTATATAACGGTCCCTCTCGCTTTCTATGGTTCCCTCAATCATTTTACCCGAATAGAAACCACTATAATTGAATTTTTGCTCTACAGCGGTTTTAGTATCATCGCTATAAGTGAAATTCTCAACTGTAAAACGGCATCCCTTTTCAATTTTAATGGTACCACCGCTTTCTAGCGTATCCATTCGGATATCAAAATAGCCCAGTTCTGCGTAATGGGCGCGCAAATTAATTTCCAGGTTCGCTTTATCATTCAGAATGTTGTCGGGCAAACTTATCTCCCGGCTTTCTTCAATAATAATTTGGGCCGATAGCGGCAGCGTTCCTAAAAGTATAATTAATAAATAATTGCCTATTTTTGGTAACATAAAAGCCAAACTTATTGTCTAGCGAATAATGTCGGCCACAAAATTGGGCAAAGCAAATGAACTTTGATGAATTTCTTTGTTATAGTATTTGAGTTTTTCAATAATCCGGTCGTTATCGGAGTTTAATCGACTTAATATCGCTTCGGACGTTGGACTTATATTTTTGGATGCAAAGGCAAAACTCCACATTCCTGCCGGATATAACGGTATGTAGGCCAAATACATAGCTGAATGAGCATATACATCATTTAATGCGTCGAATATTTGTTTTATGCTGGGATGATATTCTTTCACCCAAGGCGATTCGGTTTGTGCTGTTAAAATACCATCCTCTTTTAAGGCATTGTGGCAAAGTTCGATAAAGCTTTTTTCGAACAATCCTTCGGCCGGCCCGACCGGATCGGAGCCATCAATGATGATTACATCGTACGCATTGAATTTATCTTTTAAAAAAGCAATTCCATCTTCTACCAATACATTAAGTCTGCTATCTGTCCATGCACCAACGTCTGGCAAATATTTCTTTGCAGCATGTATTACGGTTTCGTCAATTTCTACCATATCCACCTGCTTAACGGATGAGTGTTTAAGTGCCTCTCTTGCCGAACCGCCATCTCCCCCTCCTATAATCAGTACATTTTCCGGGTTCGGATGCGCAAACATGGCCGTTTGCACCAACATCTCGTGATACACAAACTCATCCTTCTCAGATAACATAACCATTCCATCTATGGTCATGAGATTTCCCCAGGTATCGGTTTCAAAAACTTCCACCAATTGATAGGCGCTTTGCTCGGAAAACAATATTTTGTTTACGCCAACGGTCAGGCCGGTGTTTTTATGATAAAATTCGTTGTATTGGATAGCCATTTCTATAATTATGCCAATATTTTAAAAACCTATTTTAAAAAAAGAGTTGGCAATGCAATTATACTTTGCCAACCCCGATATTAAATTAAACAGATATTGTTACTTATACCAAAGTACAACGCCTGCAAATGTAGCTGCACAAACATCTACCTGATGCTCAATGCCTTCAAATTTGATTTCTTTCAGCTTTCTGTTTCTATACTCAAACGCATCTATAACCATTTGTTTAACAATGGCCTCCACATATTGTAGGCGGGTATTGTTTGAATATTCCATGATTACACCGGGTTCATTCGGGTCTTCCGGTATTCCTACAGCAACTGCCGACGCTATCCACGATTGGGGAGTTTGTGAATCGGTATGGGCGTATGCAATAGGTATTAAGCCGCCGCCCGGCAATGTAATTTCGTCTCTGCTGACCTGCTCGGCACTGGGGGGACAAATGCTGCTCATTCTAACCAAATTGGTATCACCCACTCTGGCCTCTAAAAGTGCATTGTCAAATGCATTTAACAAGGTATTGCCCTCAGACGCGCCAGAAACCAGGCAATATGCATTTGGCGTTCTTACCATTTGTAATGTATTGTTCATTCTTGTAAAGATTTATTGTAAAATACTGGATAAAGGTTTAAATAATAGTTTCTCTCCCTGAGGGACTTTGAACAGGCCTCTTTTCATTTCCATACTGGAAATATTTTTAGATTCAAATGCCTCCTTAAGGTATTCTTGTATAACCCATGGATTGATGGTATCGCCACAGGTGAAAATATCCACGGCGGCGTAGTTATACTCCGGCCATGTGTGGATGGCAACGTGCGATTCGGCTATAACTACCACACCACTCACGCCGTAAGGGCTGAATTTGTGAAAATTGTGGGAAATTATGGTCGCCTGCGCTTTTAAAGTGCCATCAATCATAGACTGCTCGATAAAATCAACATTATTAATCTTAGAGCTGTCGCAGTCGTAAAATTCGACTAATATTTGCCTACCGAGTGCTTCCAATACTTTTTAAAATTAAAGTTAAAAGTTAAAGTAAATCTTCTTTTGGATGTGCTGATTGATAAAGTTTGATATCGCTCTTTAACCACTTTAAAGATTTTGAAAAAATAAGCCCGAAAAAATACGCATTTTTTATATCTAATAATATAGCCGCGAAAATTATTATTTCTTAATATTTCCTCACAAAAAACGCATTCATGGAAGCCTCAATAAAGCTAAAATATAGGGTTTAATTTAAGCTTTTATAAAAGTGCAATTTAGCATAATTCTTCTTTTGTTATATCAATAGTTAGCGTATTTTTAGGCCTTTAAAAGGCTATATTTCAGTTTATTATAGCCCCAACTTATGTACTTGGAATTTTAATGATACAACCGAACAAAAAGCTTTCTAAAAAGAAAGTATTGGAAATTTACAAAGCATTGGTTTTACCGCGCAGAATTGAAGAACGAATGCTGAAATTATTGCGCCAAAACAAAATCAGCAAGTGGTTCTCGGGTATTGGGCAGGAGGCCGTATCCGTTGGCTTGACTTTAGCGGCAAAACAAGATGATTATATTTTGCCCATGCACCGAAATCTGGGGGTGTTTACAACGCGTAATGTGCCTTTTTATCCCCTGTTTTGCCAATTATTCGGGAAAGCAGATGGGTTTTCAAAAGGTCGTGAGCGATCTTTCCATTTTGGTATTCTGGATTACAATATTGTCGGTATGATTTCCCATTTGGCCGCTATGATGCCCGTTGCCGATGGTCTTGCGCTGGCCAAAAAGCTGAAAAAAGAAAAATCGGTTGTGTTTTCCATTTGTGGCGACGGTGCTACTAGTGAAGGCGACTTCCATGAGGCTCTAAATTTGGCTGCAGTTTGGAAACTACCCATTGTATTTGTAATCGAAAATAACGGCTATGGATTGAGCACCCCTACCACCGAGCAATACGCTTGCGAAAGACTGGTAGATAGAGCGGTAGGTTACGGAATGCATGGCATTCACGTGGACGGCAATAACATATTCGATGTTATAACTGCCATAGAAAAAGCCAGAAGATTGGCCTTAAAGGGAGAACCCGTATTTATAGAAGCTCAAACATTCAGAATGCGTGGCCACGAAGAAGCATCGGGCACCGCCTATATTCCAAAAGAATTGTTTGAAGAATGGGGCAAAAAAGACCCGATTAAACGCATAGAAGAATATTTGGCGACAACTTTTAAAATGGCCGATAAGGATTTTGAAGCGATCTATGAAGAAACCGACCAACTATTTTATGACGATTTGGAGAAAGCGTTGGATTCCGACGATCCCGTATTCGATTTGGATGGCGAAGTTAATGCCGTTTTTGACAGCACTCAGCCTTCCATCCCCGCCAATAAGGTAGAAACGGAATCGGAAAAGAGATTTATTGATGCATTACAGGCTACTTTAAAACAAGCCTTTGAAGAAGACGAATCGTTTGTAATTATGGGGCAGGATATTGCCGAATATGGCGGTGCATTTAAAATGACCCAGGGATTTGTAGAACAATTTGGCAAAGATCGCATCCGAAATACCCCAATAATTGAGTCCGGAGCTTTGGGGGCCGCCGTTGGGCTGGCTTTGGAAGGTTTTAAACCGGTTGTAGAAATGCAATTTGCCGATTTTGTTAGCTGTGGAATCAACCAAATCATTCAAAATATTGCCAAATCGCACTACCGATGGTCGCCTGCGCTCAATATTACCATCCGTTTGCCACATGGAAGCGGCGTAGGCGCAGGACCTTTCCACTCACAATCGCCGGAAGGCTGGTTTATGCCCCATTCCGGTTTAAAAATTGTAGTGCCCGGAACTGTAGAGGACGCCCAAAATTTACTTTACAGTTCACTGTACGATCCAAATCCCGTTCTGTTTTTTGAGCACAAAAAACTGTACCGAAGCTTAAAGGATATCACCAAAGACGCTCCAGTGTATGAGGAATTGGGCAAGGCCAAAATACAGCGCGAAGGTTCCGATGCCTCCATTATTACGTATGGCATGGGTGTGCAATGGGCACTCGATTTGGCAAAGAAATATGAAAAACAAGGCATTTCATTGGAGATATTGGACTTAAGATGCCTCTCCCCCCTTGATGTGGATGCAATTAAAGCCACTGTACGTAAAACCGGACGTGTTTTACTGGTGCAGGAACCCAATTTAACTATGGGACCCATGAGCGAAGTTTCGGCATTAATAAACGAGCATTGTTTTGAATATTTGGATGCTCCTTTATACCGGGTCGCAGCTTTGGATATCCCAATACCGTTCAACAAACAGTTGGAAAATGGTTCATCGGCGGAGTTTAAAGTGGAACCGGCCTTAAAAAAACTTCTAGAGTACTAGAATACGACCACTTTACCTTAAGTAGCCGAAAGTAAAACTCTCAAAACATATTTTTGAGAGTTAATGCTACTTTAGTGGCCAATTATCTTTTATTTCCCAAACCATCAACCTGCCCTGTTCTTCGGAAATTGTAGCAAGAAAATTTTCAGAAACTGAAAAATCAGTTACGGCTTCGGGGAGTTTGTAACTATAAAGATAGTCTCCCGTTTTCAAATCATAAACATCAACAAACTCTTTTGTAAAACTCAAAACACTGGAATCAGCTGAGTCTTTCAAAGGTTCTTTATTTTTTGAAATTAAAAGATGGATATTTTCACGTACTAAGTTTATGCCGGTCGTAATCTGTTCAGCCGAACGAAAATCATATATATATTCTGGGACCTCAGAGTCCGTTAATACTGGAGAATGAATAATAGAAGCCATGCTAGGTGGTTCTATAGGCTCTCGAAAATATATTATCTCGCCATTTTTAGAATACCTTATAATATTATTCGTATAAATAAATGTTTTAACTATACTAAAATCACTAGCTGTTGCATATTTCCCTTGGAATACTGTAATCCATGATATTGAGTTTTTCAAAAATGAATCGAATTCACCTAAATATTTATGATTGGGTGAGTAAGCCTGTAATCTGCCAGATGTTAATTGATCGATAACGTATTTTCCCGAATCGATAGGGATAGTGGCCAATGGAACAACTTCAGGATTTATAGTCTGCCATTCTTCCCTATTCTTTGCATCAATAACCGTAATACGGGCATTTTCTCGGTCGTTAATCCAAATGTTGCCCTCGTGGTCTAAAAGTGTTGCATATAAATCAAGAAACTCGCCTGGGCCTCGTCCTTTTCCGAGCCCCAAACTATCAATGAGGTTTGCATTTATATCAAATCTTTTAACAAAATAGTCTATTTCATCGCCTACATAAATGGTTTCATCTAGTCCGAAGCTGATAAATGAAGATGAGATAAAATTTTCTGATGTGCCTACTTTATTGAACCCAATATCTCTCCATATCCGATTCTCAACAGATTGCCCAGTTGGTTGCATGACATAATTCTTTTCAAGTTCGGATAGTTTTGGCTCTCTATTCAGAATAAATAGGAAAACAGCCAAGAAAAAGAAAAGAAAAATAATGGATAGAGTCTTTTTCATAAAAATATTATTGTAAATTTGCAGAAGATGATATGATTCATCTTCTGCATTAAAGACTAAATTCTCAACTTAAATGATGAAATACATCTAAGATAATTCTACAGGATCTGTTTAGTTTATACCTCGGCTCTCTTCTATTACAGAAAAGAGATTCTGCTAGGTTTTAATAATGAAATCCAGTAGAAAAACTATTTCCCTAAATAAGGCTCACCTTTCAAAATCCATTCGGGTTCGCCGATGCCTCTCAGATAGTAATCAAAATATTCTTTCATTCTGATTGCATAATCCAACTGATTGGGAAACTTCGTCAGGTGATGCGGTTCACCGTGATATTGCAAAAACACAACGTCTTTATTGTATCTTCTTAACGATAGATAAAGTTCGATACTTTGCTCCCACGGCACCGCTCCGTCAACATCGCCGTGCATAATGAGCAGTGGTGTATTTACCCTATCGGCAAAGAATACAGGCGAATTATCGATGTATTTCTGCGGTGCTTCTACCAATGAGGCACCAATTCGACTTTGCGTTTTTTCGTACTGAAATTGCCTTGCCATTCCCGATTCCCACCTGATTCCGCTGTATGCACTGGTCATGTTGCCTACCGGTGCACCCGCAATGGCCGCTGCAAAAATATCGGTTTGGGTAATCATAAATGCTGTTTGATAACCGCTCCACGAATGGCCGTGCAATCCAAGTTGGTTTTCGTCGGCAATGCCCATTTCAACCAATTTCTGCACACCGGGCACTAAACTTTTTGTAGCGGCAAAACCGGGTCGTCCCACCTCAAACCGGATATCCGGCAAAAATACCACATATCCATCACTTACGTATTGCGCAAAAACGGGACGGTGATTTGTTTGGGGAACGTCGAAATCGTGCAATCTATCCGTAAAAAATCGATAATAATACGTAAATACGGGATATTTTTTATTCGGGTCGTAGTTATCGGGTTTTATTACCACGCCCTGTATTTTACGCCCATCAACGCTCAGCCAATCAATAAGTTCCGCATTGCCCCAGTTCCATTTTTTCTTTAGATCCAAGTGCAAAGAACTGATTCTTTTGGTTTTATTAAACTTATTATTATTGCTAACCCAGAGGTTCGGGTATTCGTCATAAGCCTCCCGTGTATAGAGAATTTTATCGCTATTCTCGGCTTTAGCGAGAATTACAAATTTTTTATCCTCTTCCAATAATTTTGTTACGCCCGTTTTATTGACCTGTGCTTTATAAAAACCAAAATTCTTGTTCCAGTCGTGGTATGCGGTCAACAATAAGTCGTCTTTCGCTCCAATAGGTTCATTTCTATCGAATTGTCTGATTCTGAATATTCTCTTTTCCGCTCTGCCGGCTCCGTTTGTAAGATTAACAGCCTGCCCGGTAGCCGTCTCGAATTTCCAGATATCGTATTTATCGTAAATTAATACGGCGCTGTCGTCTTCCAGCCAGCCGGCAACTCCATATCCGGGAACATCGGATGGAAAATCATGATCTTCATCTGCAAAAGGATTATCCAAATTTTCAGTTAAATTTCGATATTCTCCCTTTTTTATATCATAGAGATGCCAATCTTCATTATTGTAATACACCACAAAATTGCTTTTTGGCGATATTTGTGGAAATCCGCTAAGTCTTTCCAGAAATTCTTTACGTTGCCCTGTATTTAAATCTACGGTGTACCAATCGCTGTACGAGCCATCCCAGGTTGTTTCTCTTTGATATGGAACATTGCTTGAAGCCAGCAAAATATCTTTATTTTGGCTTATACGAACCGTTGGAACATTTTTATCGGCCAATTGCAGCCATTTATCGGAATCCAAGTGATAAACTGCCGTGTATTGTTGATTCTTCCTGCGGTTCCAGGTTACTTTTTCCTGTGTTTTTACCTGTGGGTCATCCCCATGCCAGATATCCAATCCTCTATCTTTCACCCATTCTTCAATATCGTACGGATCAACTTCCGACTTATCTTCCTTTTTACCTTCATTTAGCACAATATTAACCATTTCGCGGTCTTGCAGGCCAAAAAACAGGCGCTTGCCGTCGTTCGATATGGAAATATTATTTTTCGATCTCAATGCCCACTCGCTACCCACTTCTGTTGCAGATACCAAAGTTTTGCTTGATTTTTCTTTGACATTCCAGAGTTTCAGATCGGCATCGCTATCTGCAAAAGAAGTATCCAGTGCTGCTGCGGTATAAGCCAATAATTCACGTTGGTTATCCCACGTGATGCTGGTGTAATATCCATTTTCTTGTGCTTCTATAGCAATAGATGTTTTGTTGTTCAAATCGTACGCAAACAGTCCATTATTGGTTGCGTTGGTATCTATAACGGTATAAGCTAAATAGTTAGATAGGCTATCGAATTGAACGGAAGCCACAAATGGAAGAATAAATGTATCCTTATTGCTTAAATCCATTAATTGCAGCTTTGTACCCAGATTTTTATTTTTATGCTTTAAGTCTTCCACTTCTTTTGATTGCATAAACGTAATGGCCAGCCATTTACCGTTTTCGGAAAATTTAAAACTCTTAACGCTGTCATATTCGGCAATACTGCCATCCCTTAAAGATAATAGGCTTAGCCCCTGTTTTGGTGCGTTCTTTTTGTCTTTAAGTTTTTCTACCAAAGTTGGCTGTTTGTAGGCTGCAACCCAATTTTCATCATTAGATATCACCGGGTTGTTCGCAAGGTCAATCTTATACGATGTGGATTTTTCCGTATGGTTTACCAAAGTATAGCCGTCGCCTCTTTCCGGCCAAACGCCGTAGGCCAGCCAGTTACCTTTGTTGGAAATTTTTGGAGTTTTGATGTCCTCAAATTTCATAACATCTTCGAAAGTCAATACGCCTTGTGCATTAACGGTAAATCCAATAAAGGTAAATACCATCAGCACCGCAGTCAGTTTTAATTTATTTCGCATTTTAATCGTTTATGTAATATTAAAGTTTGCCAATGCTCCAAAATAGTATTCATAACTATCACTTGTTATTAAAGTTTGAATACTTTTGGGGCAAATATTTATTTACAGGGAAACTTTACTTTCCTGTCGAGGATCCAAATCGTATAGAGAGGAAACCGTTGCTTGCACTGTTTTGTACCATTCGTTGCCAAACTTATCGTTAATGGTATAAAAGTCGGAAAAATCGGGTTTTCTGAGGTTCATTTTCCATTCCTGTGTTTTCGATTTAAACGTTGGATCTAGGTGCAGCAGCTGGTGGAACATTACCATTTTACGTGTGTCTTTATCCAGCATATCCCAAACTTCGCCCGAAACCTGAATCAAATAATCGTTGCCCGAATAATATTTAACCTCTCGGGTGGCCTTCATACATTTGGCCGCTCTCTGTTTGGAGATATTTGGATACACCAAAAAATATCCGATCTCGGCAGGACCAAACTCCAATTTTTGCTCTTCAATTACTTCTTTGGCCAATTTTTCAAGCTCGGGCGCCTCCAAGAGCTGTTTTTCGCTGGATATTACTTCTACCGGTGATAAAAAATCGTTGTCGTTCATTTAATGATTCTTAAAATGTTTATGTTTATTGAAAATTTATTTTGATATTTGACCGAATAAATTTTTCAGAATTTGAATATTATTTGTTTATCTGTATTAATTATACAAAGAAATGAGGCCAGATTTCTATAATTTTAAAACTAACTTTCTTCATACGGCCCGCATAAAATACAACACTTAATTTAAACGCTTATATCCTGTAATATTAAATAATGAAAAGTTTTCTGGCATTGGCTCTTGGTTTTATTTTAAAACTGTTTTTAGAGGGTTTTTCTAGAATCATAATCGCTTTTTTTAATGCCATTGAATATTCATTTTTTGGTATCGGTTCTTTACCAAGCCCTTTTTGGATTTTTATTATCTATGTAATATCAATCGTTTCCACATGGTTTGGGTGCATGATGATGTTGACCATAAGCGATAAAATGCCCGGTAAACATTTGCTTTATTTTATATTAATGGTGCTGATTTGGCATTTATTCGAAGTTGCTTCTTCGTGGTATTTTGTGCCAAAATGGTATTTATTCACTTTCCCGCTTATGTCCATTTTGGGTATAATCCTGGCAAAAAAAACCTACGAATTGAATAAGAAAGCTATGCTGCAATAATTTTAAAACTTAGGTATAAAAGTTTTAATAATGCCCCAAACGCCTTTTGTTGGCTTATAAGTATAGCGCAGTCTTTCGGTTGCTTTTTCTACCCTACCGGGAATTATCAAGTGCTCGTTTGTAGGTCGCGTTTTTTGTGGAGTTTTTTTCTCTTCGCGGATACTCTGTACATTTTTTGGTTTGCTCCTGCTTTGCTGTGCGGGCTTTGCCGACTTTTTGCTTTTATCTTCCGTTTTAGGCTGTTCTTTTTTCTGAACGGTTTCTTTTTCCTTGCTCTTCAATTTTACTACCACTGTACCGTCTTTTTTGGTAGTCATTTTAATATCATCGGTTATCTTGTCAACCTCTTTTTCCCGCTCAGTTTCTTTAGATTTTGACGGCTTTGTTTTTTGCTTGGATTTGGATTTCTTGGGAACGTCTTCAACGGCTTTTTCTGTATCTAATATTTGTAAATCTTTGCCGATTTTCTTTCGAATGGGTTCAAAGAATTTCTCATCGGCCTTGCTTACAAAAGTAACAGCTATCCCTTCTTTGTCGTACCTACCCGTGCGTCCAATACGATGGATATAATCTTCTACAGCTTTCGGAACATCATAGTTTATGATAAGCGATACATTATCAATATCAATACCGCGCGAAAGCACATCTGTTGCCACAATAACCGGCATAGTGCCGTTTTTAAACTGTCTTAGAGCCTCAGACCGCTCCTCCTGACTTCTATCGCCATGAATACTTCCGGCTTTTATGCCGTTATCATTTAATAATTTTTCAAGTTGGTTGGTACCTTTTTTAGTGGCAGCAAACACAATGCATGAATTCCACTCCAAAGTATTGAGCAGATGTTGAACCAATGGCAGTTTTTTGCGGGGTGGCGCATAATATGCTCTTTGATCTACTCTATTTGACGCCGTAGATGCTTCTATCTGAATCTTAAATGGATTAACCATTATACTGCTCATCAATTTTTGCAGTTCTTTTGGCATAGTTGCCGAAAAAAGCATGGTTTGACGTTTTTTTGGCAATCTATCTATAATGCTGGAAACATCCGGCAAAAAACCCATATCCAGCATTCTGTCTGCTTCGTCAAGCACTAAAAATCGAATAGTTCCAAAATCTATATTTAAAACTTTAATCTGATCTATCAACCTTCCCGGTGTTGCAATAATTATATCTACCCCCGCGCGAATGGCATTTGCCTGCTCGCCAAAATCTTCACCGCCAATAACCAGTGCCGAGGTCAGCCCGGTATGGTAGCCCAGGGCAAATATCTGTTCATCAATTTGTTGTGCAAGTTCTCTTGTTGGAGTTAAAATAAGAGCTTTAGTACCGTCTGATGGTTTGCGCAGTATTGTTTCAATCAATGGGATTACAAATGCCCCTGTTTTCCCCGTACCTGTTTGTGCAGACCCCAAAATATCTTTTCCTTCCAGTGCCGGCGGAATACTTTTCTCCTGAATGGGAGTAGGCTCGCTGAAGCCAATATCGTTTAAGCCTAGTTGAAGTGATTCGTGTAAGTCAAATTCTTTAAATGTCAATGCTAAGTATCCTTTTTTATGATTTTATGTAAATATACATAGTTTAGCGGAAATATAATTCCACTTTGCTCAATTTTACCGTATTTTATGCAATTATTCGTTTATCCAAATAATTTTAATCATAAAATATTACATGAAATCAAGAAATTTAGTAATCACATTTGTATTGGCACTCTCCACTTTTGCCATTACATGCGATAATTCGGCAAATTACGAAAAAGCGCCAAAAGTAAATTTGAGCACCAATATTGATAGCGTCAGCTTTGCATTAGGCTATCAAAATGCTTTTTTTCTCGCTTCGGAAGGCGTAGAAGGCCTGAATTACGAACAATATCTATCGGGTTTTATAAATGGTATGGATGGCAATGAGTCCCTCGATAATTTTCAAAGAAATCAAATAATCAACGAGTTCAGAATTTCCATACAACAGGCTCAATTTGATAAAAACACCGCAAAAGGCGAAGAATTTTTAGCTGCAAACCGCAATAAAGCGGGTGTCAGACAAACAGATTCGGGCTTGCAAATCAGAGTAATTGAAGAAGGTTCCGGCAAATCGCCCAAAGAAGACGACGAAGTTGAAGTGCATTATGAAGGTACTTTAATCAGCGGTGAAGTTTTCGATAGTTCTTACCAAAGAGGCGAAACTGCAATATTCCCGTTAAACAGAGTTATTCCCGGCTGGACCGAAGGCGTTCAACTGATGAAAGAAGGCGGAACCTACGAACTGGTAGTACCCGGTAACCTTGCTTATGGCCCAAATGCACCGGGCGGTTTAATAGGCCCTAACGAGACTTTGATTTTTAAAGTTGAGCTGATTAAAGTACAACCGAACGCAACAGAATAAAACCCTTGGTTTATCATTTTGAAAAGTCCTGTGAATTCACGGGACTTTTTTTGTTTATATAACCATTAGACAGGTTTTTCTACTTCTTTGTATTTATAAAACCCGAACTAAATGTGCCATAATTTAGTTAAATTTCCATACTGCTAAAACTAGTTAAGTCTCAATAATCAAACTAATAAAGAAAATGAAATTTCATCTCTCTATAGCCTTTCTAACCGCTATTTTAATAATGGGTTGCAACGCCAAAACTGAGAACGTTACTGAGAACCCGGATTCGGCACATACCAGCGAAAACTCGTTGGATTGGGCAGGCAGTTATACCGGTATTTTGCCGTGTGCCAGTTGCCCGGGCATAAGAACTGAAATAAAACTGAGCCACGACCATACTTACCAGTTCACCACCATTTATATCGACGACGAAAATAATAAGATATTCAGGGATGAAGGCAATTTCGAATGGAGTAAAAACGGTTTGGATATTACTTTAAATCCAAATTCAAGTGCTGAAGAACAAACTATATTTAAAGTGGGCGAGAATGTACTTTTTCTATTAGATAAAGATGGCAATAGAGTTGAGGGGGATTTAAAAGACCTATATAAATTAAACAAAGTACTCGAAAACGAAGAAATTACGGGAAAATATTGGAAATTGGTTGAAATCGATGGAGTAAAAGTTGAAGATGCTGAATATCTAACCAAAGAGGCACATTTCGTTTTAAATGAAGAGAACAAAATTGCGGGTAATTTGGGATGCAACCTATTTAACGGCTCTTACAAGCTGGGGGAAGGTTCGACCATCAATTTTTCTAAAATGGCCGTAACCTTGATGGCCTGTGACGATATGGAAGTCGAAAGCGCGTTCATTAGAATTCTTGAACATACCAACCATTATTCAATGGGCGGCGACGTATTGCTTTTAAACAATAAAGAAGGGCAAAAAACCAACAACTTAGCTAAATTTGTAGCCGTATATTTATAATTGAATACACTAAATAATTATCCAATCAATTTATGGAGGGGTTGGTAGTTTTTCTTAAACAGCATATATGTCGATATATTTAATACTTATCTTACTTTTTCTCGGGCTATTGACCGGTTTTTATTCGGGCCTTTTGGGTACAGGCGGCAACGTTATAATAATACCCGCCATGGACCTCATTTTTTTGTACTTCAACGTAAACCCTGACGACTCTGTACGGTTGATTATTGCCCATTCTTTATTTGTAACTATGTTTTTGGGTTTTTCGGTAAGTCTTAAGCAATATAAAATCGGCAATTTCTTTCCCAAAGATATTTTATATATGGGTATTCCGGGTATGGTAACTGCTTTTGTCATCACCGAATTTATAAAGACCGGTACTTGGTACAGTAAAACCTATTTTGATATCGTCTTTTTGCTTTTAATGATTGGTTTGGCGGCAAGAATGCTGTTTTTCAAAGCGAAAGTGAACGAAGATGAAAACGCTAAAAACAAGTACGGTATCTTAATGCTGGGCGGTGTTATTGCCGGTAGTGTAACCTCGTTATCAGGTTTGGGCGGTGGTGTAATTCTGATTCCTTTCCTTACCGATATTGCTAAAAAGCCTATTATTAAAGCCAGTTCCATTTCTATCGGCGTAATTACTTTAATGGCCATATCGGTCAGCAGTAATTATTTTTTGGTAGATACGGTAAAAAGCATCCCCCACGTGCTGCCCTATCAAACCAAATTTGTATCCATACCTTTGATATTGCCCATCATAATAGGAGTGTTTTTATCCTCTGCCTGGGGCGTAAAGGTAGCTCAAAAAAGCAAGCCCCAGAATTTGAGAATTATATTCGGATTCATCATACTATTGGTAGCCGCCAAAATGGTACACTCTCTTATTACCAATAATTTCCTTTGACGAATTCTAAAAATTTAGAATTTAAACATTAAATCTGAATAGCATTACGTCGCCATCCTGTACAACGTATTCTTTGCCTTCCTGGCGCATTTTACCGGCTTCTTTTGCGCCTTTTTCGGAGCCGTATAGCTCAAAATCTTCGTAAGCAATGGTCTCTGCTCGTATAAAGCCGCGCTCAAAATCGGTATGAATAACACCGGCTGCCTGAGGCGCCTTAAAGCCCTGTTTGATGGTCCAGGCGCGTGCTTCTTTGGGGCCGACCGTAAAGTATGTAGCCAACCCCAGTCCTTTATACGCCGCATGTATCAAGCGATCTAAACCGCTGCTTTCCAATCCCAGTTCTTCAAGGAACATTTCTTTTTCGTCCGGTTCCAGTTCAGCGATTTCAGCTTCTATTTTGGCGCAGAACATCACAGTTTCGTCGTTATGAATGGCAGCAATTCCCTTTACCTCGTCAACCAGACTGTTTCCACCCATTAAATCATCTTCGCCCACATTACATGCATAAAGCACATTTTTGGCAGATAACAAAAACAAATCTTTAAAGGCTTGTTTTTCGTCATCTGTGGATTCGAAAGTTCTTGCTGAGTTTCCATTTTCGAGGTGTTCTTTTAAGCGTTCAATCACATTTAGCTGTGCTACAAACTCCCTATCGCCGCTTTTTGCCTGCTTTTTCAGATTATTATATCTTTTTTCTACGCTTTCCAGGTCTTTTAATATCAACTCGTCTTCAATAATCCGAATATCTCTTTTTGGATTTACATCGCCTTCCACATGGATTACATCATCATCCACAAAGCAACGTACAACATGAATAATTAAATCCACTTCTCTGATATGCGACAAAAAAGCGTTGCCCTTGCCCTTTCCTTCTGATGCACCCTTGACCAAGCCGGCAATATCCACAAATTCGATAGTGGCCGGAAGTATAGCTTTGGAGCCAACCATTTTGGCCAGATTAATCAAACGCTGGTCGGGTACCGATACCAACCCTATGTTTGGATCGATGGTGCAGAATGGAAAGTTTGCAGCTTCTGCTTCTGCATTACTCAACGCATTGAATAATGTTGATTTACCTACATTTGGCAGACCAACAATTCCACATTTTAAACTCATAGATGAATAAATATAATTTTATTAGAATAAAGAGATCAGTTATTCAGGCTTTCGTTGATCAACCCTCTGCCCTGCTTTTTTATTTTACCGGATTCTATTAAATCGTTAACAGCGGCATCCAAAATTCCGTTTATAAACTTTCCCGATTTGGCGGTAGAGTATTTTTTGACAATTTCTATGGCTTCGTTTATACTAACTTTGGTCGGGATATCGTCAAAGTACATCAGTTCGCATAATGCCATTCTTAAAACAAGGCGATCTATCAGAGCCAGCCGGTCGATTTCCCAGTTTTTTATGTAGTTAGTAATAATTTCATCAAATTCAGTGAATTTATTCCATGTTGTAAAAAATAATTTTTCAGCGAATCTCAAATTCTCTTTATCCTTTCTCAAATCGCTTTTTAATATGGTATCTACTACATATTGTGTGGAATCTCCACTTTGCACGCCTGCATAAAGTGTTTTTAATACCGATTCTCTAACTAAACGTCTGTTGATCATTTCAAATAACCTGATTTAATTGCGTAAGATAAGAAAAGCTTAATAAAAATGATTGAAGGATTATAAAAAACTTGCCTATATTTGGGCTCTCAACAAAAGCGTCCTTAGCTCAGTTGGTTAGAGTACCACATTGACATTGTGGGGGTCACTGGTTCGAATCCAGTAGGACGCACTTAACTTATATACAAAGCCGATTTATATCGGCTTTTTCTATTTACTACCCTTTTATCGGCGAGTGGAAAAATGGTTGGTTTTCGAAAGCAAAGTTATTTGTGTTTATCGAACACAAGCTTAATAAAAGCACCCGGCTTGTTTTTTCTTTTGATAGTACCGCCCAATTGATCTGCTAATGTATCGATTAAATTGGTACCCAAAGAGTCTTTTGCCTCTTCATCCTCAAATGAAAACCCTTTGCCGTCGTCTTGAATGATTAATTCCACTTGCCCACCTTTTTCCTTAAACGAAATGCATAAATTTCCTTCGTTCCTGCCATTATACGCATGTTTGTACACGTTAGTAATTAATTCGTTCAATAAAAGGCCACAAGGCAATGCTTGTTGAATATTCAATTTAATTTCTTCAATATTTAAATGAAGTTTCACATTAAAGTCTATCGGTTTTAAAGTATCCGCAACAAAATGAGCCAGTTCCTCGATATAATTTTTCATATTTATTTCTGATAAATCATCGCTCATGTATAATTTTTCGTGTACCAGTGCTATCGAATTTATACGTGTTTGGCTTGCCGATAATATTTCTAATGCTTCTTTATTCTTGATTTGATATGATTGTAGTTCTAACAATCCGGAAATTATAGCCAGGTTGTTTTTTACACGGTGGTGTATCTCCGACAGCAGTATTTCCTTTTCTTTTAACGACTTTTCAATTTTTTTCTTATCCTGGATGCTTTCCGTCATATCCATATAAATGCCAAAGGTAACCATATGTTCCTCTCCCTTAAAAATAGGTACGGCATATATCATAACCTCTATCGCTCTGCCGTCTTTGTGCCTCCTTACTCCTCTATACTGTCTTGTTGTTGTTGTGCCTGAGAGTATTTTGGCCTCGTAGTATTCGTTTTTTATGGCAATCAGTTTATCGAGCTCTTTCCCCTTTATTTCTTCGTCGGTATAGCCAAAAATATTTTCAAAGCCTTTGTTCACCATTAAAGCCTCGTATTCAGTGCCAATCATGGCTACGCCCACCGGCGACATGCTGAACAGCCTTGTGAATAACGATTCTCTATAGGCCAATTCTTCCTGGATTTTTTTTCGGTTGGTAATATCCTGCTCAAGAACTATATAAACTTTATAATCCAGATAGCTGCCAACGTTAAGCGAAACTTCTGTAGGTATAATCTTGCCGTCTTTTCTTCTTGCGCTTCCCTCGTACCTTATATTAGTATCTTGTGTAGCCAGTTTTAGTTTATTGGTAAGGCTTTCTGTAGTATCCGGCCGGGGAATTCCTAAAATTTCAAAATGCTCGCCCAAAACTTCGGTTTGCTTGTAACCAAACAATCTTTCAAAACCTTTATTTACCTCCAGAATGATACCGTTCTCGTCTAATAAATAAATGGCGTCGCTTACCGAGTTTATTAAATCTATATAACTGGAAAAACTCTTTCTTAATTTATCCTGCATTTCTGAGAGCTGGGTAATATCCTCAATAATGGAATGCAAAAATTTTAAGTTACCGGCATCGTCGTAATACAAATAATTGTACCAACGGCAATTTATGATTTTACCGGCCTTACTTATATTTCGGTTTTTAATTAAAACAAAATGGTTCTTTTTTCTAATGGCATAATCCAATTTGCGTCTTACAAAGGCTAAATCACTTTTAAATACAATAGTTGCCAATACATCATTACTATTGAAAATATCTGTCATGCTCCATCCAAACTTAAGCTCGGCATCCCTTTGCCACTTTAAAATATTAAGGTTACCATCCCAATTTATTTCTACTGTTGGCGTGTTGGGTAAATATAAAGGTCGGGTAAGCTGGTTTTTATTTATTTGCTGGGCAAGAATCTCGTTTGTATGATCGTGCAAAACCATTAAAATTGCCGGAGTACCGTGGAAAAGAAAGTACTGTGAGCTAAAGGCGATGACCAAATCGTGGTTATTTCGGGTTTTAAAATGCCAATATGAGTCATTTTTAGAGTCTATTCTCGGTCTGAAGCTCAATTTCTCATTCGGTACTCTGGTAATAAAATCTGCAATGTTTACTCCAATCAAATCTTGCTTGCCAAAACCAGTTAACTCACATAAATTATCATTTACATCCAGAATAATATTATTGGTTTGGTCGCAAACGACCATTAAAACACTTTTAAAAAAAATATTCCCGTTATCAACCATTAAAAATAAAACTTAATTTTATATACACGCCTCAAGAATATGCATTATTTTAAACTTTTATACTATATAAATTATAAAATAAACAAATATGTGAATTTAAAGTGACGAGGGTTTATTTTATTCATATCTTTGAACGATTTAAATTTTACCATCTAATAATTATTAATGTCTAAAAATATTACACTAACACTACCCGATGGAAGCAAAAGAGAATACGCAAACGGGAGTACCGGATTAGAAGTAGCACAATCAATATCTTCTGGTTTGGCAAGAGCCGCTTTAAGCATAACTGTTAATGGTGAAATTATAGATTTAAACAGACCTCTTACCACAGATGCCAAAATTGCAATAAATACCTGGGATACGGATGACGGCAAATATACTTTTTGGCACTCTTCTGCTCACCTACTTGCAGAAGCTGTACAAGAAATTTACCCTGAAGCAAAATTTGGAATTGGTCCTCCCATCGAAAATGGTTTTTATTACGATATAGATTTTGGCGACAAAACCATATCGCCTGATGATCTAAAAAAAATCGAATCGAAATTTCTGGAAAAGGCACGTCATAAAAATACCTTCAACAGAAAAGATATTTCTAAAAAAGAAGCGCTCGAATACTATTCGGGCATCGGTAACGAATATAAAGTGGACTTAATAGAAGACCTTGACGATGGTACTATAACCTTTTACACCCAAGGCGATTTTACCGACTTATGCCGAGGGCCACACGTGCCGAATACCGGGCTAATTAAAGCCGTAAAACTAACCAGCATTGCTGGCGCATATTGGCGTGGCGATAATAACAGTAAGCAACTTACCCGTATTTATGGGGTCTCCTTTCCAAAACAAAAATTATTGGAAGAACACCTCACTTTAATTGAAGAAGCCAAGAAAAGAGATCATAGAAAACTGGGCAAAGAGCTCGGCATTTATATGATTGACCCTATGATAGGCAGCGGCTTGCCGGTTTGGTTGCCTAATGGTACCCGACTAAGAAGAACGTTGGAATATTTCTTGCGCGACGAACAATTTGAGCGCGGCTATAAGGAAGTAATTACACCGCATATTGGCAGTTTAGAGTTATATAAAACATCCGGGCATTACCCCTACTATCAAGATTCGCAGTTCGATCCCATAACCGTTGACGACGACGAATATTTGTTAAAACCGATGAACTGTCCGCACCATCATAGAATTTATGCCAACGAAATGCGCAGCTATCGCGATTTACCGCTTAGATTGGCTGAATTTGGAACAGTTTATAGATATGAGCAATCAGGTGAACTCAGCGGACTCTCGCGCGTACGAGGATTTACCCAAGACGATGCCCATATTTATTGCACCCACGATCAACTTAAAAGTGAAATTAAAAATACCATAGACCTGACCAATTACGTTTTCGATACTTTTGGCATGCCGGTGGACATTCGCCTCTCGTACAGAGATGAAAACGATGCAAAATACGGCGGCGATATGGAATACTGGGAACGTGCGCAACGCGAAATTAAAGAAGTTGTGGACGAAATGGGTCTTGATTACACTGTAGCGCCCGGAGAAGCCAGTTTTTATGGGCCTAAAATAGACTTTATAATTCGCGATGCCATTGGTAGAAAATGGCAATTAGGTACCGTACAGGTAGATTATGTAATGCCCGAAAGGTTCGACTTAACGTATATCGGATCGGACAACACCAAGCACCGCCCGGTAATCATCCATCGTGCTCCCTTTGGTTCCATGGAAAGGTTTACCAGTATTTTAATTGAACATTTTGCCGGTAACTTTCCGGTTTGGCTGGCGCCCGAACAAGTAAAGGTATTGCCCATTTCGGACGATCAAAACGATTACGCGCAGAAATGTGTTGATGAATTACACAAAAACGGTGTTAGAGTTGAATTGGACGACAGAAGCGAGCAAATTGGCGGCAAAATTAGAGATGCAGAAAAGCAAAAAATTCCGTATATGTTAATTGTCGGTGCAAAAGAAGCTGCAAATAACACTGTTTCTGTTAGGAGGCACCGTAAAGGAGACATCGGAACCATTGATTTCTCCGATTTTGTTAAAAATATTACAGAAGAAATTAAACATAAAACACTTCCAGAAGATTAATTAAAATTTAAGAGGAAAATATCGCAAAAAGGAACTTTCGCAGGAACGAACCTGTTGATAAAACTAGAGTTAATGAAGATATAACCGCACAACAAGTGCGGTTAATAAAACCGGATGGTTCACACGAGGTTACAGTAATAGAAAGGGCACTTCAGATTGCTGAATCGTACAATTTAGATTTGGTAGAAATATCGCCAACCGCAAATCCCCCCGTTTGCAAAGTGATAGATTATGGTAAATACATGTACGAGAAAAAGAAAAAAGAAAAAGAAGCCAAGAAAAAACAACATACCGTAACGGTAAAAGAATTGCGCTTCCGCCCCCGAACCGATGATCATGATCTTGAGTTTAAAACCAGACATGCCCGTCAATTTTTGGAAAGTGGCGATAAAGTGAAAGCAACCATGCAATTTAGAGGGCGTGACATGCTTTACACCAACCAAGGAGAGCTGCTATTATTACAGTTGGCCAAAAGCCTCGAAGATATTTCGAAAGTGGAAACCAAACCCACTTTAGAAGGCCGAAGAATGACCATGATTTTAGCACCGAATAAAGATTGATATAGACCTAAATTCTGTTTATTTTACAGGTCTATCAATTTTCACTAAAGCAGGTATATAACAATGCCAAAAATGAAAAGTAACGGTGGTGCCAAAAAGCGCTTTAAAGTTACCGCCAGCGGTAAAATTAAACGTAAAAAAGCTTTTAAAAGCCACATCCTTACTAAAAAAAGTAGTAAAACAAAAAGGCAGTTGGGCGAACCTTCCTACGTTAGCAAGGCAGACGAGCCAAGAATGAAACAACTGATACCTTACAAATAAATAAATTTTAACCTTTAAGATTCAAATAAAATGCCACGTTCAAGAAATTTAGTGGCTTCCCGTCGCCGTCGCAAAAAGATTCTATCTCATGCGAAAGGTTACTGGGGCAAACGAAAGAATGTTTACACCATTGCGAAAAATGCGGTTGAAAAAGGGTTGCAATACCAATATAGAGACCGTAAAAACCGTAAACGTACATTCAGAAGGCTTTGGATCGTGAGAATTAACGCAGCTGCCAGAATCAACGGCCTGTCATATTCCAAACTCATTCATGCAATGAGAGCAAAGGATATGCAGATTAACCGTAAAGTTCTAGCAGACCTTGCCGTTCACGATGCTGACACGTTTGCAGCCATTGTAAAGGAAGCTACTGCTTAAGTGCAATCTTGCTTATATTATGTGCCGGTAAATCTTTCAAAATAAGGTTTACCGGTTTTTTTATTTTAGGGAATTGACTTCAAATATTTAGTTTTAAAATAATGTCGGATAATTTAAACGATTTACAAAAAGATATAGACGCTTTCATAGTCGAAACCAAAGAGGATCTGGAAAATTTCAGGCTGAAATTCCTCTCTAAAAATGGGGCTATACAATCACTTTTTAAAAAAATGGGTTCCATACCAAGCGAGAAACGAGCCGCTTTCGGTAAATCTATGAACGAACTCAAAAACCGGGCAAGCAACCGTTTCAGCAATTTAAAGGAAAGATTTGAAAACGCCACTAATACCGTAAAAACCGCAACCGACGACATTACCTTAACAGCACCAAAACTACCCTTGGGTTCGCTGCATCCGCTTACACAAACCCTCAACGAAATGAAGGATATCTTCTATCGCCTGGGATTTACTATCGCTGATGGTCCTGAAATTGAAGACGATTTCCATAATTTTACAGCGCTTAACTTCCCTCCCAACCACCCTGCTCGCGATGAACAGGATACTTTTTTTGTTCGCCGCGGCGGCACTACCGAAGAAGGCGATTTGGTACTGAGAACGCATACATCGCCGGTGCAAATCAGATTGATGGAAAAACAAAAACCGCCCATTCGCGCAATTATGCCGGGCAGAGTGTATAGAAATGAAGACGTATCGGCTAAATCTTATTTCCTGTTCCACCAGGTAGAGGCACTATATATAGATAAAAACGTAAGCGTTGCCGATTTAAAAGATACGCTGATTACTTTTGTTAAATTAATGTTCGGAAATGACATAAAATACCGCTTACGCCCGGGGTTCTTCCCTTTTACAGAGCCGAGCCTGGAAATGGACATCTGGTGGGAAGCCAACGGTACCGGACGCTGGCTTGAAATATTGGGCTCCGGAATGGTAGATCCAAATGTACTAAAAGCATCGGGAATTGACCCCGAAGAATATACAGGCTTTGCATGGGGTATGGGCGTTGAAAGAATTGCCATTGTGCGCCACGAAATTAACGATATCAGAACATTCTACGAAAACGATATCAGATTTTTAGAACAATTTAACTAAACGATTTTAACCACTTTCAAAATAAATGAATATTTCACGTAACTGGCTCGAAAATTATATCGAATTAAATCTAACCAACGAAGAGCTAGAAGAAAAATTAACACTAATTGGCCTCGAAGTAGAAGAAATAAACGATTACGGTTCCAATTTAGAAGGCGTTATTGTAGGCAAAGTATTAGAAGTAAAACCACATGCCAATGCAGATAAACTCCGAGTTTGTCAGGTAGATTTAGGCGATGAAACCGTGCAAATTGTTTGTGGCGCACCCAATGTGGCAGAAGGACAAAAAGTACCCGTTGCAACAGTAGGCTCTACCCTGCCAATAAAGCTCGACAATGGAAAGTTTTTAAAGCTTAAAAAAGCAAAACTCAGAGGCGAAGCGTCGCACGGTATGATTTGTTCTGAAGTTGAATTAGGATTGGGTAGCGATGCTTCCGGAATAATGGTACTAGAAGAAAATCTAAAACCGGGCACTCAAATATCTGAAGTATTTGATTTATACAAAGATACAATAATCGATATTGCAATTACGCCCAACCGGCCCGATGCCACTTGTCATATTGGCGTTGCCAGAGATTTGTCGGCAGTGCTGAATACAAGGCTTAAAAAGCCTGAAATAAGTGCTTTCAATACTAAAGAAAAGGGCGATGGATACACCATTAAAATAGAGAGTGATAATTGCCATCGTTATGTGGGTAAATTAATTAAAGGTGTAAAAATCGAAGAATCACCTAAATGGCTTCAAAATAAGATAAAAGCCATAGGTTTGAGGCCGGTAAACAACGTGGTGGACATAACCAATTATGTGATGTACGAATACGGACAACCACTGCATGCCTTCGATTTCGATAATATTAAATCGAACAATATTACTATTAAAGAGTTTGATACCGAAATTGAGTTCACAACTCTCGACCATCAGCAAAGAAAATGCAAACCGGGTACATTATTTATTTGTGATGGCGATACCCCTATTGCGATTGCCGGAATAATGGGTGGATTGCACTCGGAAGTATCCGATAGTACCACCGATATTTTATTGGAAAGCGCTTATTTCGATCCGGGTTCCATCCGACGAACTTCCAAACTGCAACAACTGCAAACAGATGCCTCCTATCGCTTTGAGCGCGGCATCGACCCCAATATGCAGGCTTATGTAGCGCAAAGAGCCGCCGATTTGATAGTGGAAATATGTGGCGGTGAACCGGATGAAGGTTTGGTGGATATTCATCCGATAAAAACCGAACCCACCGAGCTGACATTGAGAACAAGCTATTTGAACAGACTTTTGGGCACCCATTTTAACGTAGATGATACCATACGCATACTTAACGGCCTGGAATTTGAGCTGATCAACAAAACGGACGAAACCGTTACCTATAAAATCCCCACTTTTCGTCCGGATCTGGAGCGCGAAGTGGATTTAATAGAAGAAGTGGGCCGACTGTATGACTACAACAAAATAGAATCGCCTAACCATGGTATCTTTGTGTCAACCGAGCCTATAACGGAGCGCGAAAAACTGACCACAAAAATACGGAATATTGGTGTAGAACTGGGTTGTCGCGAAATTTATACAAATTCTTTGATTTCGGAAAAAGAAGCCCTGAATTTTGCGGCCAAAGATGAAATCATAACCACATTAAACCCGCTGAACCAGGATATGAGCCGTATGCGCCCTACCCTAAAGCACGGTTTTTTGGTAGCCGCAGCGCATAATTTCAACAGAAAGAAAGATAACATACGTCTTTTTGAAATAGGCAACGTGTTTGAGCAAAGCGAACAATTCACCTACCATGCCGGCATAAAAGAACAGACCCATGTACTTTTTGGCCTCTCTGGATTAAAACAGCGCGAGCATTGGACCTCAAAAAATGTTGAATACAATATTTTTGACTTAAAGGCCATAGTGAATGTGTTTCTAAGCAAATTAAATCTGCTGGATTATGCAAATATCACCGAAATTGATGAAAGCAATATTGCCTATAATTACAAAAATATAGAATTGGGACGGGTTGGCGTTATTGAGAATAAACTTCTTAAAGAGTACGATTTGGATTACGCTGCATTTGTCGGAGAATTCAATATAAATAACATTGAAGAAGCTTTGGCCAAAATACCCACCTTTAAATATAAAGATATTCCAAAGTTCCCCGCATTTGAATATGATATTGCATTGATTGTAGAAAAAAGCGTATCTGCCAACTCTTTATTAGAGACAATTAAACAAAATGCAGGCCCAATATTGGCCGATATTGATATTTTTGATGTATATGAAGGAAAATCTATAGGAAATAATAGTAAAAGTATTGCTTTTAGATTAAATTTTGTTGATTCTAATAAGACATTGAACGTCAATGAGGTAGAACCAATAATTAAGAAAGTAGTCAAAGCACTTGAAAAGCAATATTCAGCACAAATTAGAGCCTAAATATATGCAATATGGATAGTTTAGCGGGACAAAGTGATAAATTCAAAGAACTCCTCCAACAAATAAACGAGGAAGTCTCCGTTTTAAAGAATACCATAAGGCAATTAAAACGAGAAAATGCAGGATTAAAAACCAAGTTGGAAGAAGCCCGAAGCGAGCAAACGGATATATTTTCGGCAATCAACGAATCCGAAAGGCTGGCCATGCGCCAACAAATAATGCATTTGGTTGAAAAAATTGACCAACATTTAAATACAGAGTCATGAAATCGATTAAAGTTACCATAATGGATAAAAGCTACCCACTTAAAGTTGAGGAAGATGAAGTTGAGAACATGAACAATGTGGCTAAATTTGTTGATGAACGCTTTAAAGCCTACCAAAATAGATTAGCCAAACAAACGGACGGCACCATAATGACCCTGGCCGCACTAAGTATTGCCACAGAACTATTTGAACAAAAAAAACTAAATCAAGCGGTAGAAAATACCGAAAACGTAATTTTAAGTCGTGTCAATAAAAGCCTGGAAAAGCTATTAGACAGCATTCAAGACGATAGTACAAAAAGATAATTTATAGTGTCCAATTCAGTAAATATTTTATTTATAGGCGATATTGTAGGCGACGCCGGTGTTAGCATAATCGAAACCCTCCTACCCAGTTTAATAAAAAAATATAATGCACAATTTGTTATAGCTAACGGAGAGAATTCTCATCAGGGACATGGCATCAACGAGTCTATAATACAAACCTTACATTCGGCCGGTGTGCATGTAATTACCGGGGGTGACCATTCTTTCGATAAGTGGAAAGTGTTTTCGTATATGAGGGAAAATAACACCATTTTAAGACCACTCAACTACCCTACCGGCAACCCCGGATTTGGGTATGGTATTTATAATATACCACAAACAGATTTTAAAATCGGAGTGCTGAATCTGCAAGGACGCACTTTTATGAAACCAATAGACGATCCCTTCGCTACCGCAGATTGGGCCCTATCCAAAATTACGGAACAGACTAATCTTATATTTTTGGATTTTCATGCAGAAGCTACCGCAGAAAAAGCTGCTTTGGCCTGGTATCTGGATGGCCGTGTTTCTTTAATGGTTGGAACGCACACCCACATCCCAACCGGCGATGCCCGAATTTTCCCTCAAGGGCTTGGCTTTTTAACGGATGCGGGAATGACCGGCTCGTTTAATTCATCTATCGGGATGGATAAGAAAGTGGCTATTAAAAGATTTATAAGCGGTGTTCACCAAAAATACCAACAGGCCAATGGCGACAACCATATCTGCGGTGTTTTTGCAAAAATAGATACAGAAACCGGCAAATGCGTGCACATAGAACAAGTAACTTACCCGGAATTCACCACCAGTAAATAAAAGTTATGCAAGTCAGTCCGATTTTAATAGCATCCAATCTACAGAAAAGCTACACTACTCAGAATGGTAGTTCAAAATTACAGGTTTTGAATGGTTTGGATTTGTCGGTTCAAAGAGGCTCCATTACTTCTATTATCGGCACAAGCGGCAGCGGGAAAAGCACGCTGTTGCATATACTTGGTGGGTTGGATAAACCAGACAGCGGTAGCGTTTTATGGGATGATACCGATATTTTTGCGCTCAATAAAAATCAATTGGCAGAATTTCGTAACAAATATATGGGGTTTGTATTTCAGTTTCATCATTTATTGCCGGAGTTCACCTCGTTGGAAAATGTCTGCATGCCGGCTTTAATTTCGGGCACGAGGCAAGAAAAAGCAAGAGAAAGGGCTCTTTATATTATGAACCGCCTGGGTGTGGCAGAAAGAGCCGCTCATCGTCCTGCTCAATTATCAGGCGGAGAGCAACAAAGAGTGGCCATTGCACGTGCACTGATGAACAATCCCAAGGTAATTTTGGCTGACGAACCCACCGGAAACCTGGATGAAAAAAATACGGATACCATACTCGGGCTTTTATCCGAGCTCCGGGACGAATTCGAAGTAACCATTTTATTGATAACCCATGAGAGAAAGGTGTCGGAATTTTCTGATATTACTCTAGAGATTAATAATGGTACAATATCTTAATTTTATATTTTGGTTAAAGTGTAAACTGTCTTATTTTTAAGACTTAATAAAATTTATTTTTAAATATTCAAAAATGGCAAAACATCATTCAAAAGAAGAACTGGAACGCGATCCGCTGATTGATTTTCTCAATAAGGCATCCGACTACTACCGTGCAAATAAAACGGCTATTTTATCGGTTGGAACCACCTTTATACTAGTAATAGCAATCCTGATAAGCTATAGTGTTTATTCTGGCAAGCAGGAAGAAAAAGCACAGATTTTATTATCTCAGGCAGAAGCTGCCTACTCAGTAAGCGACTATAACACGGCACTTTATGGGGACGATAGAACTTTTGCTCTCGGTTTTACTGAAATTGCAGATGAATATTCCAGAACCAACGCCGGCAATTTAGCTATTTATTATGCCGCCGTATCAAATTTTAAGCTCGATAAGTTTGAAGATGCTCTGGCCTATATTAACAGATATAAGCACGTAAAAGGTATTTTGGGCGTGGGTTCTATCTCTTTTGAAGCTTCGCTGTACGAATTAAACGGCCAGTACGATAAAGCCGCCATCACATACGAAAAAGCAGCTAAATGGGACGAAAACTATTCTACTACTCCCTACAACTTATATAAAGCGGCAAACGCTCACTATTTGGATGGAAAATACGATAAAGCAGAAAACATCATTGCTACCATTATCAGAGAATATCCCGATAGCGAAGAATTTACGGAAAGCAAAAAACTGCTTGGACTTTTAGCGGCCTCTTAATTTTTGGAATACAAATAGTATTTAAATGAAAAAAGTAGAACTGCGAAAGTGGTTCTACTTTTTTTTTGTTGGAATTATTTTAATTATCTGATTTCTCTTCTTTATCAGCTTCCAGAAAACCATCTACAAAATCGTAAACATACTCAATAACTTCATGCACTAAAGGAGAATCTTCGTCATCTTCATTGTATTTTGAATATAGTATATTACTTATTTTGTTTATTCTAGATTTAAATAACTCTGTTATAATATCATCAGCAGAATGAGCACTGTTTTTTAATTCATTATATATTGATTTCACATTTTCTGTATAATACTCGTCAACGTAACTCTCTATTACTTCATGTATCTCTTTGGCTTTAACACATAATAATCGGATTAAATTTTCACTTTGTTGAAAATTTAATCCGAATTTCTTATTCAATTTTTCACCCAAGCTATCAAATTGTTCTTCGTTATTATCCTCGTTGGAATTGTTGAAATTGTAGTGTAATATTAAAAATAATTCATTATCCATACCATCAATTACATCTATAATACTACGGTATGTTTGCCCCATATCTTTAATATTTATACTTATATCTTGATGTATATCAAATAGCTTTTTACCGAGATGAGCTATTCTATCATCATCAACTAAGTAATTCTCGATCCCACCTTTTAGATGTTCATAATATTCATCAAAATATCCACTTTCTAAACCTTCTTCTAGTGATCCAACTATATCGAATACTAAAGTATTATTAATGTATGATTTAATATTTCTATAATTAAAACTATTAATATTATTAAAATAAAAATTTATAATATCTTCATTCTCTAATTCTTCATAATAATCCCATTCATCCAAAAATTCCAAATACGATATTATCAACGGATAATAATAATTCGCTAGAGTGTATTTTGTAAAATTATTCTTGATATAATTTATTTGTTCTATATGGTTCTTAAAAAAAACATCTGTATTATTCATTATCAATCTTTTTTTAGTATGCTATTTAATAATATTTTTGTTATTTCACATTTATAGCTTTGGACTTATTTAGCCTTAAATTATATAATAATTAATATGCTATGTATCTGCCACGTTTATAAAATAACTATTTTTACTAAGAATAATACTATAATTAGTTACTTTGATATTTCTTTATTTATTTCCCTTCTCTTCAATCCACCTCGACATAAACTTGGTTGATGCCATGGTATGATGTCTTAGCATTTGTCCTATAAAGTTTTTATTCCGATGGGTTTCTAAATTCGTTGTCAGCCGGTTTAATTTATCTTCAAGCGTTTTATAGTGGCTTTGCTTCTCAAAATCCCGGTTAATTATATCAAATCCTTTGTTTGAGGCTAATTTCCAGCGATTTTTGTCTGTATATAGCCTAATTGTCTCTTTTATAAAATCGGTATTATTTTCCGCTACATAGCCCGGCCAATCATTTTCGGCGGCCATTCCCTCTGCCCCTATTTCAGTGGTTATACTGGGCGTGCCGCATTGCATGGCTTCTATAAGTTTGCCTTTCAAACCCGCACCAAATCGGAGAGGCGCCAGCATCAATCTGGCTTCGGAAATTACCGCTTTTGAGTCCTCTGCACGACCTTTTATCAAAAACCCGGTCTGCACGTCATGCAACGCTTTTATTTTATCGGGCGTATATGCTCCATAGATGTACAGTTTTGCATCGGGCAGCTCTTTACGGATATGCGGCCAAATATTGTTTTTAAGCTCGATCACGGCATCATAATTTGGTGGATGGAGAAAATTCCCGATGGTCATAAAATGCCTTCTGTCGTCGAAACCGCGGATATTTTTAATCTCTCCTTCTGAAACCTCATCCAACATAAATGGTGTATAATGTAATATGGATTCTTCAATCCCAAAATGGCCGGTCAACAATTCGAGTTCATATTTCGATATTACAAGCGATAAATCGCACCTGTATATCGATGCAATCTCTCTATACGCCATGGTATTGGCTAAATCGGCCAATGAAAATTCCTCGCCGTTTTTAATCGCATTTTCTCTGGTATGCCGAAGTGAATGCAGGTCTTCCATATCCAGAATACGGATTGCATCAGGGCAGTCCTCGCTTACCCTCCAACCAAATTGCTCCTCCGTTGTAAACCGATCGAATAGCACCATTTTGGGATTCAGTTTCGCAATAAATTCATCAAAAGAAGAATCATTCATCTTTATTTTATGCGTCGCCGAAATTGATGCGGGTATAACAGAATATTCCGATTTATTTGCGGTACTGGCAAAATGTATTTCATACCGGTTTTCTGCAAAAAAATCTATTAACTGTATCATACGGCTGCCGGCCGCCGAAGAATCCGGTTCGGTCCAAACCTTGCCAATAATCAATATGGTTTTATTAGCCATCATGGTTGCCTATCTCTCCTCTTCGTCTTCATTTTCAAAATCTGAATTGATTACATCCATGCTGAACGTAAGCATAGAAGCCAGCTCTTCGTATATAATGTTGAAGAGTTTATACGCTTTATTGCCGTCAATTGCATCGGTTTTGCATATGTGCAGCACTTTGTTGGGTGTTACTATATCTATGGTATAGAATACCTTTTTTAAAAACCCTTTCTCACTTAAAGCATGTTCCGAGTGCGAATCGGTAAACGTGATGCTGTTAATCTCGCCAAAAGGAATAATTCGTATTTGCAGCCTGAAATAGCTGAATAACCGTAAATACTGCTCAATTTTATAGATATCGGTATTAAATACATATTCGTGGCTTACAAATAGTTTAATAAACACGGCCAGGCCAAATATCCAGATAATGGTGGAAAAGAAAAGTCCCAGCAAAAAACAGAACATCAAAAGCATATAATCGATGAGCGTAAAAAACTCTTCTATGTGAATGGTGAGGAAGTAACCGTCCTTTATTTTGTATCTCATCGCCGTCCGTGCAAGTTGTGGTATTTAATTGTTTATATATTTGTGCAAATAGTGGTATTTTTAAACCAAAATAACCTTTATAGAGATAATAAAATCATCAATGAGATTACATAAAACAAACACTATATTTTTTATTGCAAGTTTATTCATTTTTAGTCTATCTGCTTGTATAAAAATGGACAATGACTTAGAGAATATAGACGCCGGCATCAATTTTTCGACGGTGGAACTGTATCAGAGCCTGGATTCACGCCCCATTCCTGCGCTTCAGTTCTTTACCAACGAGGAGTTTGATTGCAGTAATTATACTATTTTTCAAAGAGTTGGCGGTGCAGAAACTACTATTATGATTGAATTTGAAGGGTATAAAAAAGCTGCTAACTGTTTAGAAAGAAAAGGTCCGGCTACCAGCACCATCCCTGTATTTGTGGAAAATGGGGAATATGACTTATATCTAAAATACAAAGACCATTCCGATTTGTATAGTTTCAGACAATCGGATGATGCGATTGAAGTTTATCAGCCGTCTTTGTATAGTTTTTCCAAAACAAATCATCAGATACTATGGAGATATCCCGAAAAAACTTTTGCGCTTTTAGTGGGTACTACCGCTCATTCTACCGGATTGTATTCCAAAATAATAAATGAATTAAAAGAGGAGTTCGACATAACCGAGTATAAGTTTGCAGATATTGGTGAGACGCCCTATCCAAAATCCTTCGAAGGATACGACGTAAATCACCCGGCCAAATACTTTAAATACGAAAACGAAACAGATTTCTTATTGTTCAGCAATTATATCCGCGCTTTTGGTCGAGATAACATAGAAAATACTAAAGACAACAGGGTTGCCATAATAAACTGGTTGAATAACTCCGCTTCTACAGATTAAAATTGATGCTTAAACCTGAATAACGCCGGTTTTGTATTCATCTATATCGGGGTTAAGGTTTGCACATTCCAGGGCTTTGGATATCCTGCTCCGTGTTTCTTCGGGTTTTATTATGCCATCTACCCAAAGCCTTGAGGCTGCGTACCGCACATCCGTTTGCTTGTTATAGCGTTCGGTAATTTTATCCATCAATGCTTTCTGGTTTTCTTCGCTGACATCCTCGCCTTTCTTTTTCATTGCAGATACCTGGATTTGAAGCAGGGTTTTGGCCGCAGAAGCTCCGCTCATAACTGCGATTTGCGCCGTAGGCCAGGCATACATAAAACGGGGGTCGTACGCCCTGCCGCACATGGCATAATTGCCGGCGCCATAACTATTGCCCACAACAATGGTTATTTTGGGTACGGTACTGTTGCTCATTGCATTTACCATTTTGGCACCATCCTTGATAATCCCTCCGTGCTCACTTCTTTTACCAATCATAAAACCCGTAACATCTTGGAAGAAAATCAACGGAATTTTCTTTTGGTTACAGTTCATAATAAATCGAGCGGCTTTATCGGCACTATCGGAGTAAATAACACCGCCAATTTGCATTTCGCCCGTTTTTGTCCGTGATACGGCTCTTTCGTTGGCCACAATTCCTACACTCCAGCCATCAATACGCGCATAACCGGTAATAATAGTTTGGCCATAGCCTTTTTTGTACTCCACAAAACTGCCATAATCTACAATACACTCCAGTAAATCGCCCATAATGTACGGAGTGGTTCTATATTCGGGCAAAATATCATAAATTTCGGATGCCGGACGGGTGCTTTCTCGAGATTGCGATCGGTTTAGTCCTGCCGTTTTAAACGGTCCCAATTTATCAACCAAATCACGGATGGTTTGCAAGCATTCTGCGTCATCTTTCATTTTGTAATCGGTAACGCCGCTGATTTCGGTATGCGTAGATGCGCCGCCCAGGGTTTCATTGTCCACCGTTTCGCCAATAGCAGCTTTTACCAAATAACTGCCGGCCAAAAATACACTGCCCGTGCCATCCACAATCAGGGCTTCGTCGCTCATAATGGGCAAATATGCACCGCCCGCTACGCAACTTCCCATAATGGCGGCTATTTGTGGTATTCCTTTTGCAGAAATTATAGCATTGTTTCTGAACATGCGTCCAAAATGTTCTTTATCGGGAAATATTTCGTCTTGCATAGGCAGAAAAACGCCCGCAGAATCGACCAAATAGATTAATGGTATGTGATTCTCGATGGCAATTTCCTGCGCTCGTAAGTTCTTTTTTGCGGTAATGGGAAACCACGCACCAGCCTTAACGGTGGCATCGTTTGCAATAATCATACAATTTCGGCCATGCACTTCACCAATACCTGTAATCACTCCACCCGACGGACATCCGCCCACTTCTTCGTACATTTCATAACCGGCCCATAGTCCCAATTCCTGAAATTCGGAACCCTCGTCAATCAAGGCAGCAATTCTCTCGCGAGCCGTCATTTTGCCCTTGGCGTGTTCTTTAGCAATGCGCGCTTCGCCTCCTCCCTGTTTAATAATATTCTCCTGGTTATTAAATTCTTCAATCAAATTATGCAACCAACTGTTGGCAGAGCTAGGCTTACTCATATTCTTTATAATTTTTGTTTATAATACTTATTCTTATTTCTACGTTTAAAATAATGATTTTATATTACTGAAATGACGATATTGTTGTAATCGATTTAAAAATATTGAATTAAATATGAGAAAATATTTAATAACCGCCCTTTTATTGCTATTTGTTGCCACCAAGGCACATACCCAACGCCTAAACTATGCCGAACTGGTGAACCGATCATCGGTACCAATGTTCTTTTTGGACGAAATAATGCTTCCGGGCGAAAGTGATTCTACCACGCATCTGTCTTTTATATTTAGAATGAATAACGATTTTCTGAGTTATAAAAAAATCGGGACAGAAAACTACTTAAATGCCCCGGCCGGCGCAGAGTTTTATACAACCGTGAGATTGAGCACCGAAATAACCAAAATAGAAGACAGTAAAAGCGGAAGTCCAAATATTTTGCCGGCAGCACGCGATGTTTGGCAAGATACCCTGTTCACAACAAATTATGACGATACCCAATCCAAAGAAATTGGAACCAGTGGGTTTATGAGCAGTAATTTAGCTTCAGGTAAATATCGCTACCTGTTGCAGCTCAGCATATTAGGGGCAGTAAATGAAAGAAATTCCAACCGGCAAAACATAACGGTCAAAGATTTTTCCAAAGACGAATCGGGCGAGATATATCTGTTGGGCGATGAAATAAATGAAGATTCTTTAGAACTGCCCTTGCTGAATTTAGGAGATAATGTGCTTTACGGGAAGGACTTTTATGCGCTGATTTATCTGCCAAATCATACCCCGACCAACACATATACTCTTGAAGTGGCCAAAGCTGAAGTCAGCCGAAAGGAGACCAAAACAGGCGAAGTAGTGCACAGCTCAAACTTAGAACCCGGCAATATTTACGAAAACGCACATGTAACTATTTATAACGAAAAGAAACCCGGTTTACAAATTCAGGATGGCGCGGGTAAACATAATTATGCGTTGGTTAAAATACCAAACAGCACTTTCGAAAACGCTGTATATCAAATTTCGGTTAAGGTGAATGATGGTGATGAACCCATAGCCAAGCGTATTGTAAGCTCTTATTGGCCGGATATGCCGCCCAGTTTACTAAATCTGGACATGTCGATAGAAATGTTGAAGTTTATAGTCAGCGACGATGAATTGAAACGCTTAAAAAAAGGAAACAACAAAGAAAAGGAAACCAATTTCAGAAAATTTTGGGCGGATAAAGATCCCACACCGGGCACAGAATTCAACGAATTAATGACAGAGTATTACCGAAGAATAGATTATGCGTTCAAAGAATTTCGCAATCCCGAAAATCCCGATGGCTACGACACCGACCGAGGCGGAATTTACATCCGATTTGGCCCTCCTTCTTCTACCGAGCGTCAATTTCCTGATAAAGGCAAGGTATTGGAAGTATGGAAATATCCAACCCGGACTTTCATATTCGAAAAGGGAACGGGTTTCTCCGATTTTAGGCTGATTAAGCAAGAATAACTCAGTTTTTATTGGTTTTAAATTGTACTTTTGATGCATGAAACCAAAAATAGGTATTACCATAGGCGATTCTAATGGAATTGGTCCCGAAATTATATTAAAACTGCTGGCAAACCATAATTTAGAGCAATCAACGCCTATTGTTATAGGTCAAAGTGCAATAATCGAATTTTATTCCAGGCTTTTGGGGTTATCATTTCCCTATAAAATCATAGACAATATAGAACAGGCTCCGGAAGATGGTATTTCTGTATTGGAAATTGAGAGAACTTCCGTGTTTGCGCCAACTCCCGGCAAATTGATATCAGAAAGCGGCTTATTGGCCATGCAAGCCATAGAAAAAGCAACCGAATTTTGTATAAAAGGTATGTTGGATGCCATGGTTACCGCACCCATATCTAAAGAAGCCGTAAATCTGGCAGGTTATTATATACCGGGACATACCGAGTTTCTGGCTGAGAAAACCAATACTTCCAAATTTTTGATGACATTGGTGAGTGGTAATTTACGCGTTGCATTGGTGGCTGGGCATGTTCCCATAAAAGAAGTGGCACAATGTATAACAACAGACAGGATTTTGGAAGATTTGAGGGTTTTAAACCAAAGTTTAAGAATTGATTTTGGAATCAAAGAGCCAAAAATTGCTGTTTTAGGTTTAAATCCACATGCCGGAGATGGCGGAGTTATAGGAAACGAAGAAATAGATATTATTGCACCGGCTTTAAAAATAGCAACACAAAATGGTATAAATTGCACCGGCCCCTTCCCTGCCGATGGCTTTTTTGGGCAACAAAGCTATAAAAATTACGATGCTATACTGGCTATGTATCACGACCAAGGTCTTGCGCCTTTCAAATTATTATCTTTTGGTAAAGGCGTTAATTTCACGGCCGGCCTGCCCATTATCAGAACCTCACCTGACCATGGTACCGCCTTTGATATTGCCGGAAAAAATAAAGCGAGCGAATCTTCTTTACTAGAAGCGTACCAATTGGCCGTAAAATTAGCGGCACAAAAAATATGAAAAAAACAAATATATACACATCACTAGCGCCGCTGTACGATACTTTAATGCACGATGTGGACTATGATGCCTGGGCAGATTATATAGACGAAATAATTCAGTACCATCACGAATATGCCAGCAAAATATTGGAGTTGGCTTGTGGTACGGGAACTATGGCCTTATCTATGAACGAGCTTGGTTATTACGATATTACTGCGACTGATGCATCGGAAGAAATGCTGAAAATTGCGCAAGAAAAAACTTATTACGCCATGCCAGGCATTAAGTTACAAAAGATGGATTATTTAAATATTGACATTAAAGATTCATTTGATGTAATATTTACCGTTTTCGATAGTATTAATTATTTGGAAAATAAAGCACAAATATTGAAACTTTTAAACGATTGCCATTCCATTTTGAATAACAACGGTTTATTTATATTCGATTTTTCTACCCCGGTAAATTCGATGGAAGCGGTAGATTATCTGGATAACGATGAGGCATCAAACCAGCAATACCGATACTATCGTACTAGTAGATACAATCAGAAAGATAAAATACATTATAACGAATTTATAATAGAACAATTTGCAAACGATGGAAAAACCGTAATAAACCGTTTTGAAGAAATCCATAAACAGTATATTTATACATTGGACGAAATACTAGAGATTGTGGCCGAAAGCCCCTATCATCTGGAAGCCGCTTACGGCGATTTTGACCTTGTGGAAGCAAATAATGAAAGTGCACGCGTAACCATAGTATTGAAATGTCGGAAAATTTAGTTATTGAATTAAAAAATGTCAGTTTAACATTCGAAAATAGAGTGATATTAGACAATGTTGATTTTAAACTGCGTACCGGTGAATTTGTTTATTTAATCGGTGCAACAGGTATTGGTAAGAGTTCGTTTTTAAAGCTGCTGTATCACGATTTGGTGCCCGATAACGGAACCGTATTTGTAACCGATTATCAAGTAAATTCGCTAAAATCAAAAAATATTCCATTGCTGCGTAGAAGACTGGGTATCGTTTTTCAAGATTTTCAGCTACTAAAAGACCGAAATGTTTATGATAACATTGCTTTTGCGCTGCAAGTTACCGGCCAAAAACCAGGATTTATAAAACAAAGAGTGCTTCAGGTTTTAACTATGGTTGGCCTGAGTCATAGAAGACGGCACATGCCCAACGAACTTTCGGGCGGTGAGCAACAAAGAGTGGTTATAGCCCGTGCGTTGGCCAACGAACCCCGCCTCCTGCTTGCCGATGAGCCCACCGGTAATCTGGATCCCAAAGCCAGTAGTCATATTATGGAACTGCTTACACAAATCAATAATCGGGGTATGGCGGTGCTTATGGTAACCCACGATTATAAGCTCGTAAAAAACTATCCGGCCAGAACGGTTAGAATAGTAAATGGGAAACTCCAGGAATTACGCCTTAAGGACGACAAACTGGTTCCCGTAAAAACAGTGGATTAAATAACCTATAATGAATACTGAAAAACTCACATCTTTAATACGAGCCAAAGCTTTGAGCTTAGGGTTTGAAGCCTGTGGGTTTGCGAAAGCTGAATTTATGGAACCCGAGGCCAGACGTTTTCAGGAATGGCTGGATCAGGGCAGAAATGCGGGTATGGCATGGATAGAAAACTATCAGGATAAAAGAACCGACCCTACAAAACTGGTGCCGGGCGCAAAAACGGTAATTTCGGTGCTGGCAAGTTATCATCACCCCTCGCATAAAAAATACTGGGACCGTGAAGGACTCAAAATATCCAAATATGCATTTGGCCGAGATTATCATAAAGTGGTGAAAAACCACCTCAAACTTTTATACGAATATATTGATGAAATTGCCGGTCCTATAAACGGACGGTTTTTTAGCGACTCGGCTCCCGTTTTGGATAAAGCATGGGCGGCACGGGCCGGTTTGGGCTGGATTGGCAAACATTCTATGGTAATCAACAAAAATATCGGTTCTTATTTTTTTATAGGCGAAATTATCCTTGATCTGGAACTGACCTACAATACCACCATTCCCACCGATCATTGCGGAACTTGCACCGCCTGCATCGATGCGTGCCCTACAAACGCCATTTACGAGCCTTACCGCGTGGATGCCAACAAATGTATATCTTATCAAACCATAGAGCATCGTGGGCCTTTTAACGAAGATGCCGGCGACCACCTGCACGAATGGATTTTTGGCTGCGATATTTGTCTGGATGTATGCCCATGGAACAGTAAAGCGGTGATAACAAAATTCAGCGACTTTGAGCCGAGAAGTGCCGTAACCGATTTAACGGATGAAGATCTGAAAAATCTGACCCTGGAAGATTACGAAGAAGCATTTTTTGGAACACCCGTAAAAAGGGCAAAATATGAAGGTTTAAAAAGAAATATCAATCACGCCCTGGCTTATATGGAAAAGGATAATCAGTAAGCGCTCTTTAAATCTTTCAATAATTTGGCCAGCTGCTCCCTTCCCCGGTAAATATGCGCCTTAACAGTGCCAATGGGCAGGTTTAATTCTTCCGATATTTCTTCGTAGGTATATTCCTCGAAATGCCGCAGTTCCAAAACAGCCCTGTACTTTTCAGGAAGCTGATTCATGGCTTCGTCAACTTTTGCGCTTATCTCCTTTCTGATAATTCTGCTGTCGGCGGGAACATAATTGGCATCGGGGATTTGAATTTCCATTTCACCATCTTTTCCATCCAGGGGTTTATCGATGGATACCGTTTGGAGCTTTTTTTTGCGGAGATAATCGATAGTATGGCGCTCGGCGATGGTGTAAAGCCAGGTAGAGAATGCATAAGTGGAATTATAGGTATGCAATTTTACATAAACTTTCTCAAAAACCTCCTGCACCAAATCCCGACCCACTTCCTCATCCTTAACATACCTTTTGATACGAAAAAAAATAGCCGTCTCGTATTTGTTTAAAAGCAGCGAAAACTTCCTCTCGTCCCCTTTCAGAACAGAGTCTATAATCCGTATGTCTTCTGATTTATTGTCGGTATTGTTCAACTTATTAAATCCAATCTGCTTTTAATCTTATCCACTTCTTTTGGAATCTCGTTAAAATACAAAGCTTTTTTAAATAGAAAATAAATTAATTTGCCATATTATTTTTGATACGTATCAATGTTCCAAAAGCGCACCATGCCGGATTCCACCGGTAGAAATAGTAATGCTGCTCAAATCATATACTTCCAGAAATTGCTTCAATATCAAAAGTCCGGCCATAAATACGTCCACGCGCCCTTCAATAATGCTCCCATATGCATCCAAAATCTGTTTTTGTGGCGTTGTAGCAAATATGTCGATTGCTTTTTGTAGGCCTTGCCGGTCAATTTTGTGCCCATTGACCTTATTGGCATCATAGTTTTTTAAATTTAAATCCATAGCGGCCAAAGTGGTCAATGTTCCGGCAACCCCAATGGCCATGGTATTCTCGGAAAGCTCAAAAAGTCTTGATTCAAAAAATGATGCGGCATTATTTCGGCAATCTTCTATTTCTAAGACTTTTGGAGGGTCATTTTTCAAATATCTTTCGGTAAAACGCACACAACCTATGTCATAGGAATGAAAGTCCAGCAGATTCCTTTTATTGCCCAGTGCAATTTCGGTACTTCCACCGCCGATATCCAAAACCAGCATATTTTGTATGGAATCGGATATTTTACTCATCGCCAAAGCCCCGCGGTAGGTAAATCGGGCTTCTTCATCTCCCGATAAAACACTTACGTTAAATCCTATTGTCTCTTTTATCTCATCCAAAAGTTCTTTTTTGTTACCGGCATCGCGCACGGCACTGGTAGCCGTTACCGTAATCTCTTTACAATCCGTGTATTCCGTTTCTATGATGCATTTATAATCGGCCAATATACTCAAGAGTCTGTCGATTGCAGTACGATTTATATTCCCGTTGGCATCAACGCCCTTGCCTATTCGTGGCATTTTTTGTTCTTCGCGGATAACAGTTTCAATGCCATTGTTTTTGGTTTCGGCAACCAATAAAAGAACAGAATTTGTGCCTATATCTATTGCGGCTTTCATGCTTTAAAAACCAAAGCTATCCATTCATCTAAATGGTGTGTCTCTTTGTGTACCAAAGAGTTGGTAAAATCCTGTCCCAGAATAAATTCCTCATCTTCAATCAATAATCCGGATAAAACCAGGGTGCCGTTCGGGCGAAGATGTCGTAATAAATCCGGTACCAGTTTAACCAGCGCATTTCTGTTTATATTGGCCAGAATAACGTCATATTTTTCGCTTTTAGGGATAACTTCTACAGAGCCCAATTTTACGGTGAAGCCTTCTACTTCATTCAAAGCTATATTTTCCGCACTATTATCTTCGCTCCATTCGTCAATATCAAATCCAAATACGGAAGCAGCACCCAATTTTAAAGCGGCTATTCCCAAAATTCCGGTTCCGGTGCCCGCATCCAGCACTTTATCGTCTTTGTTTATTACATTGGGCAGCAATTCCAAAATTAAGCGCGTTGTAGCATGATAGCCCGTTCCAAATGCCATTTTTGGGTCGATATAGATTTTTATTAAATCGGGGTTGAGCGGCACTTCTTCATTCCAGGTTGGCGTTACATAAAACCGGCCTATTTCTTGCGGTTTAATAGACTGCTCCCACTTTTCGTTCCAGTTTTGTGGCTCAATCAGTAGTTCGGAGACCAAGTTGGCGCGCATGCCATGCAACAATACAATTATGGATTCTCTTTTGGTGTCGTCCATTCGTGTGGCCGGTATGGAAGCAATAATACCGTTTTCCAATTCCTCAAACCCATCAAAATCCAGGTCGAATAATTCTGCAATCAATATTTCCTTGAAGTCTTCCGAGACCTCTATTGTAAATTGTAAGTAATTCATTATAATCTGTTAAAAATAAACTCAAGCAGTACTTGTCCTACCGCATCTAGTGTGTTGGTGCCGATAATATCCAAATTATCATTATGGGTGTGCCAATGTTTTGGAAACTGAACTCTGCCGTCTTTGTTTACCGTGTGATGTATGATATCTATCATGGGTATTCTGGCATCGTTATAAACTATATAATGATCGTCAAGTATAGGGCCGCCCGTTTCCTTCGGGAATAGTTCCTTAAAACCTTTCTTGTGTGCAATATCCCAAATTTCGTTAACCAGTCCCGGTGCTATCGACATTGAATATTTTTCCTTATAAAAAACGGCATCCTTAGAACCTACCATATCCAATAATATGCCGAAACGTGGCTTATAACCGGGTACAGGCGGATTTTTAGCCCAATACCTGGAGCCAATAAAGTATTTATCCAAGTCATCTTTAAAACCATAATCCTCGCCATCAAAAAGTACTACGTCCACGCCGACCGGTGGCATATTTTCTGAGAATACTCTGGCCAATTCGAGCAATACACCCACTCCGCTCCCGCCATCATCAGCGCCATCTATGGGCACATCGGGATTATTTGCGTCTTCGTCAGCTCTGGGACGTGTATCCCAATGTGCGCTCAGCATAATTCTATCTGTGGCCGTGGGATTAAAAGCCGCAATGATATTATACAGCTCTAAATCTTCGCCATAGGCCTCCGATTTAAACTCTTGGATAAATACATAGTTATTGCCGGCATATTGCCTCAATTTATCCACTATAAAATCGCGGGTTTTCTTATGGGCCTCGGTATTGGGAATTCGTGGTCCGTTTTCCAATTGTTTTTCTACAAATTTATAGGCAGAATCGGCGCGGAAAGCCGGTACTTCTCTTCCCTTTTCGGTAAAAGTAAATTTCACATTTTCTTTTCTGTTGCACGAAATGGCAAGTGTTACCAAAATCAGGAACAGTAAATAAATTCTATTCATCTCTATAAACCATTGTAGGTGATGATTGATTTACGGGATATATGATGGTATCCATTATATTTACGTGTGGCGGCCTATTGGCTACAAATACAATTATTTCTGCTATATCCTGTGCAGTTAATGGTTCAACCCCTTTATAAACATCTTTGGCCTTTTGTTTATCGCCTTTATAGCGTACTTCACTGAATTCGGTTTCTACCATGCCCGGAGACACCATGCTGACTCTTACTTTTGTGCCATGCAAATCCATTTTAGTGGCTTCTGTAATGGCTTTTACAGCATGCTTTGTGCCACAATATATAATTCCACCGGTATAAGCACCATGTCCGGCTGTTGAGCTTAGATTTATTATATGTCCGCTATTCCTTTCTTTCATATAAGGACTTATGAACCGAGTCAGTGTCAATAAAGCCTTAACATTGGTGTCTATCATGGTATCCATATCTTCCAACGAAAAATCAAAAGCTTTATCGGTACCCAATGCCAAACCGGCATTATTGATCAAAATATCGGCCGTAGGTGCATATTTGTTTGCAAATTTTTGGCAATCATCTCGATTTCTGACATCAAAAGCCTCAATATCAACTGTGATATCATTATTTTTGAATAAATTAGACTTTAGTTGTTCTAATTTTTCTTTTCTACGGCCGGTAAGTACGAGATCTGCACCCTGCTCTGCAAATAAATGCGCGCAGGCCTCACCAATTCCCGAGGTAGCTCCGGTGATGATTACAGTTTTATTTTTTATTCTGTTCATAGCCACCTCTTATCAAAAACTAAAGGCTTATTTATTTATTATTTAACAATTCTACGAGTCGTCCAGCGTTGATTATTTTGGATTCGTTGAAAGCATCGGCCATAAATTGAATTCCAAATGGCATACCATCAGAATGTGTACCTGCCGGCACGCTTATACTGCAAATTCCTGCCAAATTAGCCGGTACCGTGTATAAATCGCCCAAATATTCCTGTAATGGATTATTTATTTCGGTTGAATTTATACCCGGTGCGGTGCTTGGAGCTGTAGGGCATACAATAACGTCCACTTCGTTAAAGGCCTTTTTAAAATCGTTTTGAATCAATCGACGTACTTTTTGCGCCTTAACGTACATTTTATCATAGTTTTCGGCACTAAGCGTATAAGTTCCCAGTATAATCCGGCGTTTTACTTCGGCACCAAAACCCTCGCCCCTGGATTTTTTGTACAATCGGTTTAATTGTGAATCCAATTTATTCAGTTCGGCTTCTATATCCGAGGCTTCGTCGGCATCGGCATTTTGCAGTTTATTGTTCAAATCTGCTTCTTCAGCCTTTAGTTCATCTATTATAGCGCCTTTATCCGCTCTATGGCCATATCTGATGCCATCCATTCGGGATAGATTACTAGAAGCCTCAGCGGTTGCCAAAGCGTAATAAGCAGCAATACTATATTTAAGGTGTGGCAAGTCCACTGGCACAATTTCCGCACCATTGGCTTCAAGTTTAACCAATACTGTTTTGATGCCTGCATCTATTTCAGGATCCAACGCATCAGACATAAATTCTTTTGAAACCCCGATTTTAATTTTATTAGTGGGATTGTTTGCAACGGCTGTATAATCGTCCACTTCAATTACGTTGGATGTATTATCCCGCTCATCAAATCCTGCGATAACCTGCAGTGCTTTTGCGGCATCCTCCACGGAATTTGCTATAGGGCCGATACAATCAAATGAAGAAGCGTAGGCAATAGCGCCATATCGCGAAACCCTTCCGTACGATGGCTTTAGCCCTACCACCCCACAATACGATGATGGCTGTCTGATGGAACCGCCGGTATCGGAACCCAAAGCGAGAGTAGCCATATTGGCAGCGGTTGCGGCTGCGCTTCCGCCCGAAGAGCCACCGGCTACTTTAGCTGTGTTATGCGGATTTTTAGCAGGGCCGTAAATGCTAGATTTTCCTGTCGAACCCATGGCCAGCTCGTCCATATTAAGCCTGCCTATGAGTATGGCATCTTGTTGCTTTATTTTTTCTATTACGGTAGCGTCGAAGGTACTCTCAAAATTTTTTAGCATATTGGACGCGGCGGTAGCTTGTTTTCCACGCTCACAAATCAGTTCTTTAATACCAATTACTGCGCCTGCAAGGCTGCCGGCTTTACCATTTTTCATCTTTTCTTCGATCAGTTCTGCCTGCTTTAAAGCATCTTCGAAGTATGTAGCAGTATATGCGTTAATCTCTTCGTTTCGAGATTCAATTTGAGATATATATTCTTTAACTATTTCTTTGAGTGATTTTTCTCCATTGAGAACCAGTTGCTGGATCTCTGCAATACTGTAGGTGTTCAAGTGTTTTTTATTAGTTTCTAGATTCTGTTTTTTCTGAATTTATGGCATCATCAATATCTTTGGTGCTATCTTGTATTTCCTTTTTAATATCGTGCGAGGCCTTCCGGAATTCTTTAAGACCTTGACCCAAACCTTTGGCAAAATCAGGAATTCTTTTAGCACCAAAAAGCACCAAAAATACAATTGCGATAATAATCCATTCTGTTGCGCCCATGCTTCCCATACAATAATCCTCTTCGGATTTTAGTTAAGTATTTTAGTTGAGTATTTGTGCCAAGATAACAATATTTTTGGCACTATATGCGTAGAATATATTTTTAAAAAATATACTTGCTTAATTTACATAAAATTGTGTTATTCAACACGAATATATTTAGCTAAATTTAAACATTATGATTTGGACAGTAGAACTTGCTGCAGCATTAGATGATGCCCCATTCCCTGCAACAAGAGATGAATTGATAGAATGGGCTGAAAGAAACGGTTTGCCGCAACAGGTATTAATCAACTTGGAAGAGTTGGAAATAATTGATGATGGCGAAGACCCTATATATGAAGGCATAGAAGATATCTGGCCCGATTATATACAAAAAGAAGACTTCTTCCATAACGAAGATGACGAAGGCTTCGATTATGACGATGTATAGCACCGCACTATACACGTTTATTTAATACAGTCAATACCATGCTATATGGTATAAAACGGATATTCAATATCATCGATCAATACTCTGCCAGGGCAGCCAAGTTGACTTTATTACTAATGGTAATTTTGCTTTTCGGCGTTCAGGCTTTTGCACAAAACAACGAAAATACAGAAAACCAACCCGTTGTTCGGAAACTGCGTTTTACCGGCAACAATAACGTAAAAACAAGCACTTTAAAAACCCTGATCCGAACCCGGACCAATCGTGAACTTTTAGGTATTAGGGGATTTACACCTTGGTATTATTTTTGGCATTTAAGTGGTGGAAGAATTGGTGAGGCGCCCACATATTTAGACCGTGAGGTAATAACTGCCGACATGGAAAGGTTGCTATTATATTATAACTCCATCGGTTACAGAGCAGCTGCTATAGATACCTCCATCATAAAATACGACAACGATAAAGTTGAAGTTTCCTTTTTAATACAAGAAGGCCCGCCCTCTACCATAAACACCCTGGCATACTCTAATATGCCTGAATTTGAAGATGAAAATAAAAATACTGCTTTTATGCGCAGAAGTCAGCTTACCGGCAGGCAGCTAAATGACACCACGTTTGAGGTAAATCAGCAGTATAACACCCAAACATTAAGAAAAGAGCAACTTAGCATAATAGAATTTCTGAAAAACAACGGGTATGCATCCATTCAAAAAGATTCGGTAATTATTCTGGTAAGGCCCAACAAAGAAGACACCACCCAACTGGATCTTCAAATAAATGTAAATCCGGGAAAAATATTCAATTTTGGCGATGTACACATAAATTTAGCAAATGGTAATCCGCCCGACGACTATTCCATAAAAGACTCATTAAACACGCCTAAATTTAGCGCCGACAGCACGCTATATATATTTAGAAATATGGAGCCTAAAGCAAGAACAAGACTTTCGCTTTTGAGCGATCAAATATTGTTCAAACCGGGCGATATATACAATCACGAGCTTTATATGAACTCCGTGCGTGAATTTCAGAACCTGGGCATGTTGTTTATCCGAAAATTCGGGCAAGACGAAGATGCAACCGCACCCGATTACACCCAGCAATACATACCCACCTTTATAGACCTTCAAACCTTAACCCGACATACGTTTAAAGCCGAACTGTTTGGAATGAAAAGATACGGATATGGTACCGGTTTTGGGATAGATTATACAAATAACAACTTATTTGGAAGGGCAGAAAATTTCAGGTTAAGTATGAATAGCAGCTTCGAGTTTGTAAGTAAATCGGTACTGGCAAATATTGCCGATCCAAATTCTCAATCTACTGTTTTCAGAAGCTACGAACTGAGAGGCGATTATACGGTGCCAAGGCTGAATTTCCCTTTCCGTATGCTCGATAATACCAAATTCTTTACTAAAGCCACAACACGCTATTCATTGGCCTACAGTCGCTCAGATCAACTGTATTTCGACATTAACTCGGACGTTCGATTTAACCTGCGTTATGAGGTAGAACATAACAATAGATTTGCCAGTTTTTTAGATTTTGTTGAACTTGATATCATTGATGCCAGTCCGACCGATGAATTCAGGCAAAACCTTTACAACGAATTTGGTGTACAGGATGGCGACCCACTACCCATTGAGTTATTGAGAATTCTGGATGATTTTGAACCTCAAATTTCATCTGCGCTGCGTTATACATTCAGAAGCTATAGAACAGATATGGTTAAGCGTAACTTTGGCTATTTCAGCGAATATTCTATCTCTTCCAATGGTAATATTCCGTTTTTATTCGACAAGTTTGTAGTTACCCCCGGAGTTACGGAAGGCGAACTCCCCTCTTTGTTCAATTTGAGTAATAATGCTCTTTCATATACCCAGTTTCTAAAATTGACGGCCGACTTTAGAAGGTATCATAGCATCTCCAACGAAACGACCTTTGCATGGAGATTATTTGGTGGCTTGGCACATCCCTATGGTAAAAATACGGGCATACCGCTAAACCAAAGGTTTTTTGCCGGCGGCAGTAACGATATTCGTGGCTGGGCGCCATTTCAATTAGGACCCGGTAAACTTACCGGTTCGGGAATTACAGTTAACGGTGGCGAAATAAAGTTGGCTGCCTTTACCGAACTCAGAAAAATATTTATTAACGATTTTTTAGGGGCAAACTGGCATGCTGCCTGGTTTGCTGATGCAGGCAACGTGTGGTATGGTCCCAGAAATTACACCGCGCGTTCGGATGGACGCTTTAAAATCGATGAATTCTATAAACAGATTGCCGTTGGCTCAGGTTTAGGCCTAAGGATAGATTGGAATTTTTTTATAGTCCGATTTGATTTTACATTACGAGCTCACGATGTTAACCTAGGCTGGTTTAACGATAAAAAAATGCATTTTAGCTTTGGTATAGGTCACTCATTCTAGATATTATAATCATGAAAAAGATAAAACAGTTAAAACAAGAAAAAGATATTATTTTCAAATCCGATTTTTTAAGAAATTTCAGTTTACCTGAAAGATCGGAATTGATAAACCTCTGTCACGAACGGGCCTATAAGGAAGGCGAGTATATATTTTATAAAAATGACCCCGGCACAGGAATGTATTTTATTGGTAAAGGCGAAATACTTCTCACTCAATCCGATAAAACTGATTTGAACGACAATACGGCCGAAAGCAAAGACGGTTTTATATTGGGAGTATCGGATTATTTTGGTGCATTATCTATTAGTTATGCCATAAGCCGAGATTTTGACATTAGGCGTAAATCAAATGCCATTTCGTTGACAGACACTACCCTTTATGGCTTTTTTGAATCTGATTTTGAGGTTTTAAAGGAAAGACATCCACAAATTGCCGTGAAGTTTTTGGAATCTTTGAACAATATCGCCATAAAACACATGGGCATTGCAAATTCCATAATAAAAGACCTAACCGATAAAAATTACGCTATTAAAGCACAGTTCGACTCATACTATCAAAAACCAAAAGAGAAATAAATTTAATAATGAAATTAAGAAAAGGTGCTGAAGTAGAGCTGAGCATCCATGATGCGGCTTTTAAAGGCAAAGGGGTTGCCAAGTATAACGGTATGGCCATATTTGTGGGCAATACTGCACCCGGCGATGTTATAAAAGCGCGTATCATCAAAAAAAGGAAAAACTATTGCGAGGCGAAAGTACTCGAATACATAAAATACAGCGACGATAGAATTACCCCATTATGCCAACATGCCGGCGTTTGCGGCGGATGCAGTTGGCAACATATTGCCTACTCACAACAGGTAAAATACAAAGAATCTCAAGTGAGGGAACATATTATACGCATTGCAGAGTTGGACGGCGAACTTGTGCAGCCTATATTGGCCTGCGACACCCCCTTCTATTACAGAAATAAAATGGAATACAGTTTTGCCAACCGACGCTGGCTGACCGAGGAAGAAATAAACCAAGAAGAATATGTAGATGATACCGGGCTGGCGGCCGGACTGCACGCACCCGGCAGGTTCGATAAAATCCTTAACTTGAACGAATGTCATTTACAGAAAGCGGAATCGTTCCAAATATTGGATTTTTTGCGCAGCTATTGCGTTGATAATGAAATAAATGCGTACGACCATCACAAGCAGGAAGGATTCATGAGAAATGTTATCATCAGAAATGCCTACCATACCCAAGATTTTATGGTGAATATTGTTACCCACGAAGACAATGCCGATATAATCTCAAATATGAGCAATGCGCTGCTGAAAGAATTTCCATTTATTACCACCATTGTAAACAATATAAACGATACCAAAAGCCCCACATCAATAGGCAGGTACGAAAACGTGATTTTTGGTCCCGGATACATTGTAGATAAAATTGGAAAATATAGTTTTGTAATCCACCCCAATTCGTTTTTCCAGACCAATACCCGGCAGGCAGAAAGCCTCTACAATATTGTAAAGGAATATGCCGAGCTCAAAGAGAATGAGATTATTTATGACTTATATTGTGGTGTTGGTACCTTAAGTATTTATTTAAGTGAGTCGGCCAAGCATGTGCTGGGCATTGAGTTGGTTGATATTGCGGTTGAAAATGCCATACACAATGCACAAGAAAACAATGTTGATAATGCATCTTTTATAAAGGGAGATATGCGGGAAGTATTTACGCCGGAAATAGTAGATCAATACGGCGCTCCCGATATTTTGGTAACCGATCCGCCCCGGGTAGGCATGCATCCCGATGTGGTAAAAAGACTGTGCGATTTAAAAGTGCCTAGAATTGTGTATGTAAGTTGCAATACCAGCACCATGGCGCGCGACCTAAAAGAACTGGCCGAAGTATATAATGTGGAGGAAATCACGCCGGTCGATATGTTTCCACAAACGTACCATGTTGAGGCAGTGGCAAAGTTGACCCTAAAATAATACGTTTAACGGTGTTCGGTCAATCCTCCCGAACGCCTAGGTTGATAACCTCAATATTGTGCAGTTTGGCGTCGGCAATGCCAAATCGAATAATGGTTCTCTCCACCTGATAGCCCTGCCGTCCGGCAGCGCCAGGATTCATATACAGCATATTGTTCAGATTTTTGTCCCTGGCAATTTTCAATATATGCGAGTGCCCGCAAACAAATAAATCGGGCGGATTTTCCTCAATCTCCTTTCTAATGGGTATGCAATAACGATTGGGAACACCGCCAATATGGGTCATCCATATATCCAAGCCTTCTCTTTCAAAACGCTGGTTTAATGGATATTCGCGCCGTATATCTGCGCCGTCAATATTTCCATATACACCCACCAACGGGGCAATTTCTTTTAGCTGGTCCGCAATAGCAAGGATGCCGAAATCGCCGGCATGCCAAATCTCATCCCTATCTGCAAAGTAATCCAGCACTTGCGGATCTAAATAGCTATGGGTATCCGAAATAAGCCCTATTTTTACCATTATTTTGTATTCTTCCGTAACTTTTTTATAAAATACAATGAGTTAATAATGTACATTTTATTAACTTCTTGTGCATAAGTAATCTTAATTTTAAAATATTCCCATTTTTGCCCGGTTTTAGCATAATCATAGTAACCTGGAACGGTTTGCACCACTTAAAAAAATTTTTACCTTCGGTTATTTCTACCCAATACGATAACTTTGAGATTATAATCGCCGATAACAATTCTACCGATGGCACAGCCGAGTGGCTTTTAGAGCGGTACCCCGAAGTAATCCATGTAAAATTAGATGATAATTATGGGTATTGCGGTGGCAATAACAGGGCTGCCAAATTTGCTACAAAAGAGATACTCTTATTTTTAAACAACGACGTAGCCGTAGAAAAAGATTGGCTTAACGGCCTCGGCGATGCATTCTCGCAAAATGAAGAACTGGGTGCAGCCCAACCAAAAATCTTGGATTATAAAAACAGGGAATATTTTGAATACGCAGGCGCTGCCGGCGGAATGCTCGACAAATTTGGCTACCCTTTTTGTAAAGGCAGGATATTTGACACCGTTGAAAAAGATGTGGGTCAGTTTGAAGAAAAATCGAATATTTTCTGGGCAAGTGGTGCCGCTTTGACCATTAGAAAAAATTTATTCGAGCACTTAAATGGCTTCGACGAAGATTTTGAATTCCATATGGAGGAAATTGACTTATGCTGGCGGCTGCAAAGATCGGGACATCCCATAATATATATTCCTAAAAGCAGAGTTTATCATTTGGGTGGTGGCTCTTTGCCCATGGGCTCTCCGCGCAAGGTGTATTATAATTTCAGAAATAACCTGGTTATGCTTTGGAAGAATGAAACCAAGAGGAATCTTGTTGTTATAATGCCAATAAGGTGGTTTCTGGATGGTGTGGCTGCATTGCGCGCTCTTTTAACGGGCAACTTTAGAGATTTTGGTGCCATTTTTAAGGCTCATATGTATTTCATAAGAAACTTTAAGTCAATAAATAACAAGAGGAAGACGCATTACCCTGAAAATAAAATGCCGATGGAAGGCAGGTTTAATATTTCGATAATCTGGCGATACTATATAAAAAAGCAAAAACACTTTAGCCAAATAATATCAAAACATTAAATCGGTTGTCTGTAAAAATCGACACTACCGTAATAACACAATAAATATAAATTATAAGTATATTACATAATACTAATATTACCATTTTCGTTTTTATAATATGAATATAGACAGTTTATTTAAAGTAACGCCCATAGATCATGTGGCAGTTGACGAAAAAGTCAGCCGATTGAACAAAAGAAGCATTAAAAAAGAGTCTAAAGTCCAAGCCCTAAAAATGATTCTGAGCATGATGGACTTAACCACATTGGAAGGGAAAGATTCTGAAGGTAAGGTCAGGCAGCTTTGCCAAAAAGCCAAACAGCCCCACCCTGCCATGCCCGATTTACCGAGTGTTGCCGCAGTTTGTGTATATCCCAATCTTGTAAGGGTTGCCAAGGATAGCCTTAAAGGCACAAACATACATGTGGCAAGTGTTGCTACTGCATTTCCAAGTGGCTTGGCTCCACTTTCGGTTCGAATAGAGGATACTAAATTTGCTGTTAGCGAAGGTGCTGATGAAATTGATATGGTAATAAGCAGAGGCGCTTTTCTACAGGGCGAGTATAACAAAGTATATGACGAGGTTGCCGCCATAAAAGAAGCCTGTGGCGATGCACACCTGAAAGTAATCTTAGAAACGGGCGAACTATTGACTTACGAAAATGTAAGGCTGGCCAGCGATATTGCCATGCACGCCGGTGCAGATTTTATAAAAACCTCAACAGGTAAAATATCGCCGGCGGCCACTCAACCCGTTACGTTGGTAATGCTGGAGGCCATACGAGATTTCTATTATGATACCGATAAAATGATAGGTATGAAACCGGCTGGCGGCATCAGAACCGCCAAGCAGGCCATTCAATACCTAGTGCTCGTCAAAGAAACCCTGGGCGCTGCATGGTTAAACCCCGATTATTTCAGATTTGGTGCCAGTTCTTTGGCAAACGATGTGCTGAAACAAATAGTAAAACAGAAAACAGGCATATATCAAGGCTCCGATTACTTCTCGCTAGATTAATCAAAAAAATTAAGAATATTACAATACCAGTATTATGGCTGAAACAAAAGTAAAAACAAACAATAAGGCGTATAAACCCACATCACCAAATTCCAAATTGGATTTTGCATCTGTATGGGAATATGATCCGGCACCGGAAAGCCCCCATCTTTTAAAAATTAAAAAGAAATACAACCTTTTTATTGGCGGTAAATTTGTAAAACCTTCGGAAGGAAAATATTTTAAAAGCATTAACCCTTCGAACGGCGAAGTTGTTGCCGAATTTGCGGAAGCATCCGATAAGGATGTAGATAAAGCCGTAAAAGCCGCAAGAAAAGCCTACAATGAAGTTTGGTCAAAGCTTTCGGCAAAAGACCGCAGCAAGTATATTTATAAATTGGCCCGGATGATTCAGGAAAGAGCCCGAGAGTTTGCTATTGCAGAATCGCTGGACGGCGGCAAGCCCATTCGCGAGTCGAGGGATATAGATATTCCATTGGCTGCTGCACACTTCTTCTACTATGCCGGCTGGGCCGATAAATTGGATTATGCATTTCCGGGACGCAAAGCCGAATCTCTGGGTGTTTGTGGACAAATCATTCCATGGAACTTCCCTATGCTTATGCTATCGTGGAAAATTGCTCCGGCGTTGGCAGGGGGCAACACAGTTGTTCTAAAGCCGGCCGAGACTACCCCACTCACTGCAATTCTGTTTGCCGAGATGGTACAGGATGCCGGTTTTCCGGACGGAGTAATCAATATTGTGACCGGAGCCGGTGCTACGGGCTCGCAAATTGTAAATCATAAAGATATTGATAAAATTGCATTTACAGGTTCTACCGGAGTTGGTAGAATTATAAAAAGATCGCTCGCCGGAACGGATAAACGCTATACATTGGAATTGGGCGGTAAAGGCGCATTGATTATTTTTGAAGATGCAGCCATAGATCAGGCCGTTGAAGGCATTATAAATGCAATATATTTTAACCAAGGCCATGTTTGCTGTGCCGGTTCACGATTATTTGTGCAGGAAGGTGTTGCCGATAAAATAATCAGAAAACTAAAAGACAGGTTGGAAACACTGATTGTGGGCGACTCACTTGATAAAAACACCGATATTGGTGCCATCAACTCTAAAAAACAATTCGATACCATAAATAAATACCTCGAAATTGGTGTGAACGAAGGCGCCGATGTGTATCAAAGCAAGTGCGCTTTGCCGCAAAAAGGCTGGTTCATCCCCCCTACTTTATTGATGAACGTATCACAATCGAACAGAGTAGTGCAAGAGGAAATTTTTGGCCCGGTTTTAACAGTACAAACTTTTAGAACGGCAGACGAAGTGTTGGAGAAAGCCAATAACACACCTTACGGTTTAGCAAGCGGTGTGTGGACAGATAAAGGTTCCAAAATATTTAAAATCGGCGCGGGTTTACAATCCGGCGTGGTTTGGTCCAATACATACAATAAATTTGATCCAACCTCACCATTTGGTGGATATAAAGAAAGTGGTGTAGGCCGCGAAGGTGGTTTACACGGTTTAGCGGCATACGTTAATTTGATATAAGGAATATAGATATGGCAGAAAGATTAGAAGTACATAAAACATACAAAACTTACGTTGGCGGTGCATTTCCACGCAGTGAGTCTGGACATTATTATAAAGTTTTTGATAAAGAAGGCAAACTGTTGGCCAATGCATGCCGTTGTACACGCAAAGATTTTAGGGACGCTGTTGTGATTGCCAGAAAAGCCTTAAAGGGTTGGAAATCGCGCAGTGCCTATAACCGTGGGCAAATATTATACAGAATTGGCGAAATGCTTGAGACCAGGCGTGCCGAATTTATCGACATCTTAAAAAAGACCGGCTATACTCCTAAAAATGCCGAAAATGAGATAAATGCCTCGATCGACCGGTTGATTTATTATGCCGGTTGGACCGATAAATATCAGCAGGTATTTGGTTCCATTAATCCGGTGGCAAGTGCACATTTTAACTTCAGTATGCTCGAGCCAACGGGCGTTGTTTCCATATTGGCTCCTGAAGAAAGTCCGCTACTGGGTCTGGTGTCTGTTATTGCACCCACTATTGCCGGCGGAAACACTTGTATTGTGCACGCATCCGAAGCATATCCACTGGCTTCCATTACTTTGGGAGAGGTTTTGAATTCATCGGACGTACCGGGCGGTGTAGTCAATATTTTAACCGGTGTTCGCGAAGAACTGATTGAACATTTTGCGTCACACATGGATGTAAACGCTATATTTTATACCGATGCATTGCCAAACAAACAGGCCGTCAAAATTGATGAGCTATCGGCAGAAAATATGAAAAGGGTTATTAAAACCCAGGTAAAAGATTGGGATTCGGATGACGGCGAATCGCCTTATTTCCTAATCGACTTACAGGAAACTAAAACAACCTGGCATCCGGTTGGTTATTAACGATGTTCAGAGGTCTATCCAAAATATCTTTAATGTTCTTGGTGCTATTTTTTACCATTAACAGTTGTAGCTCTACCAAAAAGATAACTAAGGACGGTAAAGAATACAGTGTCGAGGATGTTTTGGAAGATGGTTTCGCATATTCATTAGTAGAATTCAATAACGATGGCATAAGCATCAGCAAGTTGAGCGATATATACTCGGCCAATCAAAACTTCATTCCCGAAGAGTTTAGTAAACTCAAAAGAGATGATGGATTTGTTGACCTTACTCAGGGTTTTAGAATACAGATTTATTCGGGAACGGATTTGGCAAAAGCCGACTCTATCGCCGGAGAATTCAGAGTATGGGTAAGCAATAACGTTGAAGGTTATATGGCCGAAGTTTACACCGTATTTAAATCACCCAATTATAGAGTACACATTGGAGACTTTCACAGCAGAAACAACGCCCAGGAATACACTAAATTGGTTAAAAATGCCTTTGCTGATGCCTGGGTTGTCTTTGACAGCATCGATCCCTATCTGGTACCCGATGAAAATACCGAATTTTATTTGAAGTAGCTTTTCAAATTCTAGACCTAATAAAAAACCTCAATTTTATTGAAATTGAGGTTTTTTTATTAACACTTTCTATCGACGGCTTGGGTGCAATACGAATTAAATTTAGACAAACGATTTATAGAGCGAAGAATCCCAATACATTAGTACGAAGAACAAGCCCCAAGCTATAAAAGCTATTAACAATACCCAAACCCAGCCGGGTATGGCTTTTGGTGTTTCAGAGCCGCGGATTACAAAGAAATCTTTTGTTTCGCTGCCATACGCATTTATCAGTATCGGAACTTCGGTATTTACCGTTTCATTCTCTTTTAGCCCCACTACCGAAATAGCCGGACCGTTACGCACCACAAACGGAATTTCACGAACCCCTTCCACACCGTTGGAAGATTTGGCAACAATTTTCAAATTGTGTTTTCCATCGGGAATTTTTGTGGTATCCAGTACAATTTTTACCGGTGGCGCAAACTCCGCAAACGGAGTTGGATTATCGTCTAAAAATACTTTTACTAATCTGTTATCTTCCATATTTAAAAACCCTCGTCTTTTACAATATTCTTAATATGCTCGGGATTATCTTCGTTTGGTTTGATTAAAAATTTCACGCTATAAATTAAAGTGAGCACAACAATAATTATACCGCCCACTATAATTGCATAATCTAAGAAACTATGCTCAGATTCAACTCCGTGTTGCATCATCAAATCTAGACTATCATTACTGCCATCTGCATCCTGAAAAATTAATACCAAGGATGTATATATTTTTGCGGTGGCAAATAGAAATCGATTTAATATGATTGTTATGATAAGCATAATTTCAACTTATTGGCCTTTGAGAAATTCTCTAATTTTTTCAACTTCTTCCACACTAACGGCCGGTGCATTATTTCCCCAGCTGCTTCGTTCGTGTGTAGCAATTGCAGCAATTTCTTCGTCTGTCAGCATATCGCCAAAGGGCGGCATGGGTGCATATTCAGGTAATTCGCTATATCCTTCTATAATGATTGTTATCAATTTTTCGGGACTGGCGTTGTTTACAATATCACTACCTGCCAATGGTGGAAAAGCACCCGGTATCCCTGCTCCATTATCCTGGTGGCAAACCGCACATGTTTGGGCATACAGCTTGGAACCGTTCAATTTATTTGAAGTATCCTCCGCCAAATCCACATTGCCACCGGTACTGCCTGACGAAATGGATGGAATAAAATCCTCACCTTTCTCTTCTCCGGATAAATCATGTTGTTTCAAAGATTTCAGGTATTCAACCAAATCCAGAGCTTTTTCGGTGGCTACCACTTTATAGCCTTCTCTGTTATAGTATTTTTCCGGCAGGCTTACCACTACGTCATCAGAGGTAACTTCACCCTCTTTTTTCTGCGTGAATAACCATGGATAAGAAGGCATAACCGATGCACTCACCACACTTCGTGGATTAAATAAGTGCATAAGATGCCAAGTATCGCTAGGCTGTCTTTTACCAATATTTGTCAGGTCAGGACCGGTTCTTTCACTACCCAAAACGGAAGGAGATTGTCTCCAAACATCATATCGTTTTTTAGAAACGGCAAAGTCGGCCGGTACGCTGGGTCTGCTGCCCCAAACTTCATCCATTGCAATATTTCTTACCTGTTGTGTATGGCAAGCAACACATCCCTCGCTAATATACACGCCCAAACCTTTAATTTCGGCTTCGCTCATAGCCGGTTGGCCGGTCAATGGCTCTACCGCCTGCATTTGAAAGGCCGGAAACACTGCAATTATCAAACTTAAACCTAAAAAGGTAAAGAACGCGGTTAAAACTAAATTTTTGTGATCTTTATGAAAATTAAGCATTACAATTCCTTATTAAACAATTACGTCATGAACTTTTTTTTGACTTGAATCAGGCACCGATGTATATCCTTTTTTAACCATATAGTACAGGTTATAAGCAAATATAAAATGAGATAGTACCATCAACGAGCCACCTATGGCACGCCATACATAATAGGGCTGCATTAAAATAACGGATTCTATGAACGGCTCGCCATCAATCCAACTTAAGCCTTTAAAAGTACCGCCGGCCATCATAGACATCATGTAAGCAAACAAGCCTATAAATGCCAACCAGAAATGCGCACCTACCAATACCTGGCGAGGTTCGCGGCCGGTTAATTTAGGTACAATGGCATAAATACTTGCCCATAACAGGAATGCAATAATGCCGTACATAGTTATGTGTGAGTGTGCAACGTTAAAGTCGGTGAAATGCCATACAAAGTTTGTAAATCTGAAGGCCTGCACACTTCCCTGCATGGAACCTACAAAGTAGAAAATAGTACCTACCAAGAAAAATGGTAACACATAACTTTTACTAATATGGCTCCAGCTGCCCTTCATTGTCATTAAGAAGTTTGTAGTACCTGCAACTACCGGAATTGCCATACCTGCACTGAATACTATGGCCAGGGTTTGCAACCACCACGGCAGAGGGCTAAATATAAAGTGGTGAGTACCAATCATGGTATAAAAGAACATCTGAGTCCAAAACGCCAACACACCCAAAGAATATGAATAAATGGGCTTATTAAGCGATGATGGCAAGAAATAGTACACCAAACCAAGGGTGAAGGTCATAAACCACATACCAACACCCATGTGCATGTAATAACCTTGTATTACGGTCTCTCCCAAACCATCTTGATAGAAAGGCAGATAACCGATGGTTGAAAGCACGATGGTCCACAATAATGCTGCCAGTATAAACCAGTTTGAAATATAAATTTCACTGATTTTTCTAGTAGCAACTGTTTTATAATAATTAAAAAAGGTCAATATTAATGCTATGGCAAACAACAGCATAATAGGCCAGATATATTCTCTATATTCTCCCCCACCATTGTTAACCCCGGCCATTAAACTGATACTGCCCAGTATTACCGAAGCATTAATAAGGTGAAAACCATACCAAGCCCATTTATAATTATAAATCTTAGTACTTGAGGTACGTGCTATTACAAAATACCCCAATCCAATCATACCCATTGAAGACCAACCCCAGAATACCATATTAGTATGCACAGGTCTGATTCTACCAAATGAGAGAAATGACAAGCTGTCCAATTCTGGCCAGGCCAGTTTCATCCCGGCATACTGTCCTATCAATGTGCCTGTTATAAGCCATAAAGCTGCCGCACCCAAATAATAAAGTACAATTTTTTTGAGTTCATCGGGTGTTTCAACACTGATGGGTGTTTTGCGTTTTTCATCAAAATATGCGTTGCTGGGTTTAGTTTCTATCTGAGATATCAAACCGATTTTATCTGTTGCGGCAGCATCGCCTCCCAGTTCTTCCCCATCCAGCTTATAGGTAAGTGCTTTCTTCCTTTCTTCAAGAATACGATCTATTTCACCTGCTTTTAGCGAGACAATCTCCTCATCGAAAGATAGCTTGTTTTTATCTAGCTGTTTGCGTTTTAAACGATCCAGATAGTCGTTGAACCGAACCACAAATATAGCAACGGCAACATATACAACTATTGCTATGAGAATAAATACGCCAATTATTCCGGGACTGCTCAGCCAATGTTCGCTTGTTATGGGTTCTGATTGTGCTTTCAGTACTTCGGGCGCCAGTACCAAAAACGACAATAAAAATAACAGAAATTTTTTCATATATGGTTGTTATTATTTATAATAAAGCTCTTAATAAAGTGCTTATCAGGTATTATGTGAGTAGCTAATTTATAACTTTTATTACGTTGGCAAATATAATTACCATTATAAATGTTTGCATTACCGATAATTTCAAACGACGTTTTTTAATTCAAAAACCATCTTATCGAAAATGCATTTTGAAGTGCTTAAATTATGGTTAATTAAGGTAAAAGTCTATCTAAGAATGTATCTTTTTATTCTAATGGATGTTTGCTATACCATTGTTTTTTATTAGGTTTTTAAATTTATATACTATTGTTATTACCTTATGTATAATTAAGGAATTTACAATCTTAATAATATGATTTTATGGTATATGCACCCTTTGCATAAATAGATTTAATCACTAAAATATTTTATAGCTTTTATAATTCATCCTTATTGATAATTAGATCTAATAAAATGCTTTTTTAATATTATTTGATGATATTCAATTACTTTTAAATTTATTATTTATGCCGATGTCGAAAAATATTTTTCTTCTGATTCCTTTATTGATTCTGCTGTCTTGTGCCAACCTCGAAAAAGAGGCAATTATGGAGTTCGAAAACCTATTCAATCCCAAGTTTTATGCCTACGAACCCGGCGGGGCGATACTAGTGCAAAAAGGCAATAAAACTATTTTCCTTAAAGCTTATGGTATAGAAGATTTAGAAACACAAAAACCAATCACGCCTGCTTCGGTTTTTAACACCGGTTCGGTTTCCAAAACTTTTGTTGCTTATGCTATTCTTAAGCTCGAAGCAGAGGGCAGACTTTCCTTAGATGATAATCTTTATAAATATTTCAATGATTTTAAATCTCCCGAAATAGCCAAAAAGGTTAAGATAAAGCATTTGCTGACGCATACTTCGGGATTGCCCGATTCGCGACCCGTTGCCGATAATTACGAATTCTATTTGAGCGCAAAAGACGAAGAGAATTTTGAGCCGTTGAAGTCCACAAACGAACTTAATTTCGAGCCTGGTGAGCAATTCGAGTATTCAAACCCCGCATTCAATGGTCTGGCCCTTATTATTGAAAAAATTACCGGCAATAAATGGCAAAAATACGTTATTGATAATATTTTTGTACCAGCGGGTATGATGAGTAGTAAAATAACGGATGGTGCGCACCCAACCACGTCGGTAACCCATGGTTATATAAAAAACGGTGATGTATTTGAGGAGTTGGATTATGGCGAAGAACCCACTTTTGCTGCTGCAGGAAATGGAGGCGTATGGAGTTCGGTACTCGATTTGGTAAAATACGAAAGAGCCATCAATAACAACTTATTTTTGAAGAAGCAGAGCATTGAAAAATCACGTACAATTTATGAATTTGATAATTGGAAGAGTGAAACTGCACCCGATGTGGGATTAAGCTGGTTTATAACAACAAAAGAACATCCTGGTAATAACTTAGGGGTCGATATTATATCACACACAGGTTGGCAAGGAGGATTCAGGGCTTTTTATGTCATCATTCCCGAAAAAGATATCATATATATAGCGGTGTTTAACAGGCCCATTACCGATTTGTCGGAATCGTACAATCCATTTAACAATATAGATGAGAATGCAAATGATGTACGTGTTGAAGGAATTCAGTTATTGAAAAAATACAACTGGCTAGATTAACAGAAGCCTTTTAATTTATCTAAACCGCGACTGTATCTCGTCCAGCGATAAATAGATGATAGTTGGTTTGTTCAGTGGGTCAAAATAAGGCTGCTCGCAAGCAAAAAGTTGATCCACTACTGCTTCCATTTCTTTTTCGTTAAGTCTTTTGCCTCTGGGCATTGCAGCTTTCAGCGCAAATGAAATTGCTAGCTTTTCGTGCGCTTCCAGTTTTATTTTTTGTCCAAGCTCATGATATTGGTGAAGCATTTCTGTTATAACTTCCTGCTCGTTGCCAATTTCTATATCTGCCGGCACCCCACTTATCAATATTGTATTTCCGCTCATCAATTCGATGGAGAATCCCATCCTCAACATAATGGAATGTACTTCTTTAATTAAAATATAATCTGTTGCCGATAGCGATACGGTTTGTGCAAATAGCAGTTGTTGTGTACTGGGAAGTGCTGCTTTGGTAGCTGTAATGGCTTTTTCGTAGATTATTCTGCGATGCGCCAAGTGTTGGTCTATTAAACAAACGCCGGTTCTGGTTTGGGTAATTATATACGAATTGTGCAGCTGCCAAAAACTGTTTTCGTTGCCTGATTGAGCCGCATATTTTTCGGGGAAATTTAAAGTACCTTCTTCTCTCCCCTTTGTATCAAAATTACCACCATATAAAGTTCGCGCCAACTCGTCCCCTTTATTCCCAATCGGTTCGGTATTTATTCGTGACGGAATATTTAGTGCGCCTTTATCAAAACTAGGTTTTGCAAATGTTTGGGAGGGACGGAAGCCGGAATCAAAGTCTGTTTTAAATCTTTCTGATATATAACCTTCTTCGCCATGCTCTATATTGGGAACATAGAAATGCGAATTGAGCGCTTTATTAACAACCGATTTTGCAAGTTGTACAATGCTTCTTTCATCTTCAAATTTCACTTCCATTTTTGATGGGTGCACATTAACATCTATTTTTGTAGGGTCAATCTCAAAAAATAGTGCATAAAATGGATATTCATTGCTTTTGGTCCATGCATCGTACAAGCTTAATATTACATGAGTCAAGTACCTATGCTGAAAAGGCCTGCCATTAACGAACAGGAATTGTTCCCCCCTGCTTTTCTTAGCCAACTTGGGGTCGGATACATATCCGTAAATACGCAAGTAGCTTGTTTTTTCTTCAAAAGCGATTAAACTGGCTTTGTAATTAGAGCCAAAAAGCAGGGAGATTCTCTCTTTTAGCGACTGTGCCGGTAAATTATAAATTTCGTCCATGTCTGCCACCACCTGGAATGCTATATCGGTATTTGCCAATGCGGCATGCTGAACGGTACGTAAAATATGGCGTAGTTCGGTTGCATCGGTCTTCAAAAACTGACGCCTTGCCGGGACGTTAAAAAATAAATTCCGTATAGATATGGATGTGCCGTTGTCGGTTGCGGCGGGTATAATGTCTTTTTCTTTGCCGCCAAATACTTCCAGTTCCCATCCATTGTCGTCTTCCGGCCTTTTTGTTTTTACATGAACCTGGGCAATAGAACCAATGGAGGCCAGCGCCTCGCCTCTGAACCCAAGAGTACGAATAGAAAACAAATCATCAACCGATTCTATTTTTGAAGTAGCATGCCTGCTGAAGCAAAGTTTTAAATCTTCTTCGCTCATACCGCTGCCATTATCTATTACCTGCATTAACGTACGGCCGGCATTTTCAATAATAATTTTAATGGAATCTGCACCTGAATCTATTGAATTATCTAGTAGCTCTTTAATTACTGAAGCCGGACGTTGCACTACTTCCCCGGCAGCAATTTTGTTGCTTATCTCCGGTGGTAGTTGTTTAATAATCGAATCTATGCTTTTGCCGTCCAATCCTCTATATTCTTCCTAAATATGAAATGATATACACTACAAGAGTCAATAATAGTGCCAAATACAAAACTCTAGTATGTTGTTTTGGTTTTCTTCTTACGTGCGAGTTGATTTTTATACGTATTTTTTCTTTTTCCAGCTCCTTTTGTTCTTTTTCGGGATCATAATATCTTAGAGGTGGATTGAATCTTTTAGGCTTTGGACGAAAGCCAAACATTGGTCTAAACATGGCTTTACTTTTTTTGGGTTATAATTTGGTGCAACGGCTTAGATACTCTTTAATATACACAAAGTAATGTTGGCTTTCATCTATTGTACATATTGATTTGCTCAGATTTTTATTAAAAGATAGTATAATTTTATCAGCCTAGAGTTTCTAAAGCTTCAAGAGCCTTAGTTTTATCCAATATTAATTGGTCTCGTAATTCATCCATGCCCGAAAACTTCATTTCGTCGCGCAATCTTTTTATAAAAAGAATCTGGATATTCTTTCCATAAACTTCTTCTTTAAAATCAAAAATATGTACTTCTATGGTCCTATTTTCGCCATTAAAAGTAGGCCTGACACCGATATTCATCATTCCATTGCACCATTTACCCAACACTTTGGCTTTTACGGCATAAGCGCCATAGCTCGGTACTACCTTGTTTTTATGTTCAGGTTTTATATTGGCCGTTCTAAAACCCATTTCTCTTCCCCTGCCATCGCCGTGTATAACCAAACCGTTGAGTAAATAAGGGCGTCCCAGCAATTTATTGGCTTTTTCTACTTCACCCGTGTTCTGTAAAATATCTCTGATAACTGTACTGCTTACTGTTATATCATCCTTTTCTTTTTTTGTAACCAATTGCACCCCAAAACCAAGTTCTTTACCCAATTTCCTGACAGTTTCTATGGTTCCTGTCCGATCTTTTCCAAAATGATGGTCGTACCCTATTACAAACTCACATAACCCTATTTTATCAAAGATAATATCTTTGATGAATTCTTCGGAGCTTAGTAGCGAAAAATCACGATTAAATGGTATAACAATCATTTTATCTATACCCATTTGTGCTAAAATATCCTGTCTTTCACTTAAGGTAGTCAGTAATTTTATTCCATCATCACCGGGGTTAATTATTTGTCTCGGGTGCGGATCGAAGGTAATTACAACACTGCTGCCATTATGGAATTTAGCTCTTTCAATTACCGTCTCTATCAAGGCTCTGTGGCCTTCGTGTACTCCGTCAAAAGTTCCAACCGTAACTACATTCTTTGTACTTCTTTCTACATTTTTTAGATGAATCAAATTAGTCATTCTCTTTTTAATAATTCGTTAATTTCCGCAGGACTCAATGCTGTATCAACATTAAAAGTACCAATTTTTGTTCGAATTAATTTGCTTAAATGTGCTCTGGATTTAAGCGCCAATCCCAAATCGTGGGCTATTGATCTTATATATGTTCCCTTGCTGCATTTAATTTCCAGCGTGAGTTTTTGCCCGTCGAATGAATGTATTTTATGGCTTAATATGGTTACTTCTCTGGGTTCCAACTCTATTTTTTCACCTCTTCTTGCCAAATGATAGAGCCGTTGTCCTTTTACCTGTATGGCGGAATACATGGGTGGAATTTGCTGAATTGTGCCAGAAAACTCGTTTTGTAACACTGACTCAATCTTATCGGTGGTAATATGGGCAAATTCTTCAGTTTTATCGACCTCGCTGTCGGCATCGTAAGTGGGCGTAGAACCGCCAAATGTTACCTCAGCAACATAAGTTTTTGGCTGATCTTGTATCTCTGAAATGGATTTTGTTGCGCGCCCTGAGCATAATATCAACAAACCTTCTGCCATTGGATCGAGCGTGCCGGCATGACCAACCTTTTTTGTTTTCAAACGATTTCTTACGTATTTGACCACATCGAAGCTGGTCCAGGTTTTTGGCTTATTTAATAATAAAATAGCCGCTGTACCAAAATCAAAATCAATAGTGGGTAAGTTGTTTTGATCAAAAACCTCGATTTGTTCCAAAGGTAAAGCTTTGGCCATTTCTTACAACTCGTTTTCGTCTGTGGATGCTTTGGGTTGGTTCTTTACTTTATCGAATAGCGATTCGATTTTATCCACATATTCGGCCGTATCATCTTCGTAAAAGTGTAACTCGGGAATTTTACGCACCTGATTTCTGATACGCGCTGCCAATGCATGCCTGATGCCTATTAAATTGGAATCAATATTTTCATAGAGTGGGCTAACGTCCCTACCGGGAGCAAAAATACTGAGATATACTTTGGCAATAGACAAATCGTCTGTCATAAGCACCTTTGTTATAGTAACAAAAGTGCCTGAGGGTTGGTAATTCATTTGCAGAATTTCGCCCAAGTCTCTTTTAATAACTTCGGCCAGTCGTTTTGGTCTGATGCTCATCTAATGCTTAATTTTATTAGAGATCTTCTAGTGTACGCTTTTCTTCTACAACTTTATAGCTTTCGAACAGATCGCCTACTTTTATATCGTTGTAATTTTGGATACTGATACCGCATTCATAGCCTGCAGCAACCTCTTTCACATCATCTTTAAATCGTTTGAGTGCACCTATTTGACCGTCGTAAATTACAACGCCATCTCTGATGATACGAATAGGATTGTTTCGATCAACTTTTCCATCCAGCACATAGCATCCAGCAATAGTACCGACTTTCGAAACCTTAAATATTTCTCTTACTTCGATATTACCTACAATCTGCTCTTTAATTTCTGGCGATAACAGTCCTTCCAGTGCATCTTTAACTTCGTCTATTGCGTCGTAAATAACGCTGAACAATCTGATATCTATTTCCTCGGATTCAGCCAGTTTTCTTGCCTGGGCTGTAGGTCTTACTTGGAAACCAATTATGATAGCGTTTGATGCTGATGCCAGCAACACATCCGATTCTGATATTGCACCTGAACCGGTATGTATAATCTGCACAGAAACCTCTTCGTTGCCCAATTTTTGGAGTGATCCAGAAAGTGCTTCAATAGAGCCGTCAACGTCGGCTTTGATTATAATATTCAGCTCAGAAACCTCTCCCAGTGCCAAGCGACGTGAAATATCATCGAGCGTCATGTGCTTGGTTTTTCTCATATTTTGTTCACGCCTGATTTGTTGACGCTGAGAAGCCACATCTTTTGCAGTCTTTTCATCTTCAGCAACAATCAACTTATCACCGGCTTGTGGCATATCATCAAATCCGGTTACTTGTACCGGTGTTGAAGGACCAGCTTTTTTAATACGTTTGCCCAGCGAGTTTTCCATGGCACGCACCCTGCCGTAGCTAGATCCGGCCACAAAAGGATCCCCCACTTCCAATGTACCACCTTGAACCAGGATATTAGCAATTATACCTTTGCCTTTATCCAGTCTGGATTCTAATACAACGCCATCGGCTCTTCTTTTTGGGTTGGCTTTGAGTTCTAGCAATTCAGCTTCTATAAGAACTTTCTCCAATAAATCGTCTATACCCAGTCCTGTTTTTGCAGAAACCAGTGCAAATTGAGTTTCACCACCCCAATCTTCCACAAGCACACCATGATCGGACAGTTGTTGTTTGATTCTGTCTGGTGTTGTTCCCTGTTTATCCATTTTGTTAATGGCAACCACTATGGGAACGCCTGCAGCTTTCGCGTGATTTATAGCCTCTATGGTTTGGGGCATAACCGCATCATCGGCGGCTACTACCAGAATTACAATATCTGTAGCTTGTGCACCACGCGAACGCATGGCGGTAAAGGCTTCGTGCCCGGGAGTATCCAGGAATGTAATACTCTTGTCGTTATATTTAACCGAATATGCACCTACGTGCTGAGTTATACCGCCAGCCTCGCCCGATGCCACTTTTTCGTTTCTTATATAGTCGAGCAAGGAAGTTTTACCGTGGTCAACGTGCCCCATAACTGTAATTATTGGTGCTCTTGTTACCATATCTTCGGGATCATCCTCTTCTATTTCCAGATCCTCTAGCATTTCATCGGCATCTACGAACTTAACTTCTTTACCAAATTCGCCGGCTACCAATTCAATCGTACTTGCATCCAAGCGCTGATTAATAGTAATCATCAATCCGATGCTCATACATACTGAAATAATCTCATTCACACCCACTTCAAGCTCTTCTGCAAGCTCGTTGGCGGTAATAAATTCGGTTATCTCTATAATACCTTCTTCTAATTCTTGCAGTTCCTCCTGATGATGCAGTTCTTCCGCTCTCTCTTCTTTTCGCTGCCTTCTACGTTTGGCGCGTTTGGAGCCCGCGGTGTTTGTTTGCTGCATTTTTTTGAGTGTTTCGCGCATCATACGATCCACGTCATACTCGTCCACTTCCGATTTTGCAGTTTTAGCGCTTTTTTTAGCTTTGGTTTTACCTTTCTTTTTATCTGCTTTGGCGTCGTCTGCTTTGCTTTGTTTTTTAGGTGCTGCGGTTGTTTCCGTTTTACCTTCCGCCGGTTGGTCTTTACGACGTTTTCTTTTCTTACGGCGTGGTTTTGCAGTTACATCACTTGTAAATTCTACTTTACCCAATACTTTGGTGCCTTTTAGCTTATTGGCTTTACCACGAATTATTTCTTCTTCCTCGTCTTCCTCAATTTTAGCTTTAGGCGATTCTTCTTTCTTAGGTTTTTTAGTTTTTTTCGCTTTTTCCGGTTCTTTTTCTGGCGTTTTTTTGTCCGTTTCAGATTTAGCCTCTTTCACAGCGGTTTCATCCGCTATTTTAGGTTCTTCTTTTTTAACCTCTTTTTGGGACTTCGGTTCTTCTTGTTTTGGCTCTGGTTGGCTAGGTTTCTCTGCCTTTTTAACTTCTTTTTCTTTTTTTATTTCTGGCTCAACTTCCGGAGTTTTTTCGGCAACCGGTTTCTCTTTTTCAGGTTCTGGCTTTTCTTCTTTCTGCTTTTGTTCTTCGACCGGTTCCAGGTCTTCCACAGGAGTCAGTAAAGGCTCGGTTTCTTTTTCTATTTTTGCTTCTTTCTTTGCCTCTGCAGCAGGTTTTTCTTCAATAGATTTTTCCTCTATGGGTTCCAGTCCGGCTATTACATCCAAAGGCTCCAGAATATTATCTATGGTAATAGTTTCTTTCTGTTGTCCACGCCTCGATTCATATTCATCACGGGAGCGTTCGTGTTCGATGTTTTTTTCTTTATCTGTACCATATACACCCTCCAAAACCTCGTACATTTGAGGGGTTACTCTAAAATTCGGACGATTATTAGCTTCAAAATTATTCGCCTTCAGTGTATCAACGATAGACTGAGTTGAAATATTAAATTCCGATGCTATTTTAAAAAGTGGTTTTGGTGTTTTAATGGGCATATATTCTAAAAACTATGGGTTCAAGGGATTAAAGGTAATTATTTTCGAACTCCGTTTAATCTTCGTCCTCGAACTCGTATGCTATAATCTCGATTATTTTTCTTGCCGTTTCTTTATCTATAAAATTGTTAGTTCGGCTAACTAACTCATCTTCATCCAATTCCAGGACGGCTCTTGCGGTATCGCAACCTATTTCGTGCAATTTATCAATAATTTCAGGTCCAAAATCGACCTCAAACTCTGCGATATCGATATCGTCTTCTTCCTCAACATCGCGATAAACGTCAATTTCGTAGCCGGTCAATTTAATGGCCAGTCTGATATTTACGCCACCTCTTCCAATTGCTTTCGAAACCTCTTCGGCCGGAACCAATACACTTGCGTGCTTTTCGGCTTCATTAATTTCTACTTTCAATACTTTTGCAGGTTGAAGTGCTCTTTTTATAAACTCAACTTGGTCGTCTGTGTAGTTAATTACGTCGATATTCTCGTTTTGCAATTCGCGTACTATGGCGTGGATACGAATTCCTTTCATGCCTACGCAAGCGCCTACGGGATCAACTCTTTCGTCGTGCGAGCGGACAGCAACTTTAGACCTATCGCCCGGTGAACGTGCAATGCGCACCAAATCAATTATTCCATCAAATACTTCCGGAATTTCGTTTTCGAACAATCTCTCCAGGAACAAGTCATCCGTTCTGGATATTATTACGGTGGGGTTGCCATTTTTCATGTGCACGCCTTTAACAACGGCACGAATGGTATCGCCTTTTCTATATCTGTCTTTGCTAATCTGTTCGTTTTTGGGCATTAGCAGTTCAACACCGTTGTGGTTAACCAATATATCTTTGTTATGGCGCACCTGGTAAACATCGCCCAGTATAATTTCACCTACCCTGTCGGAATAATCGTCATAAATATTGTCTTTTTCAATCTCACGTATGTGTTGCGACAATTGTTGACCGGCCATTAGTACGGCACGACGTCCGAAGCTGGCAATCGGTATTTCTTCAGCCAATTCTTCGTATAATTCAATGTAAGGATCTATTTTTTTCGCTTCTTCCAAAGTAACTTCTGAAACCTCATCGGTCAATTCTTCTTTGGGAACAACCTCTCTTACGTGCAATATCTGAATTTCGCCACGGTCTGCATTTAAAATAAATTCAAATGACTCATCATCCCCATAGTCTCTGCGTATCATGGTTCTAAAAACATTTTCCAGAATAGTTAGCAACAGATCGCGGTCTATGCCTTTTTCTTTGGCAATTTCCGCAATGGAAGAAATCATTTGTTTTGATAAATCGTTTGACATCTGTATTTGGTGTTGTGGTATTTAAAATTGGGGTACGATTTTTGTTTCCAATATATCGTTGAATTTTATCTCTAAAGAGCCTTTATTTTTCCTATCTATTGTAATTTTGTCTTCATCCACGCCAGTTAGGATTCCATCTGTTTTCTTGAATTCTTGCTCTTCTTTGTACTTTATTTTTGCTTTTCGACCTATATTTTTTTTGTATTGACGAAAATCTTTTAATGGTCTACTCAAGCCAGGCGAAGAAACATTTAATCGATATTTATCTTCAAACACCTCGTTTGCATCCAAAATGAAACCCAATTCATTGCTGATTTCGGCACATTCATCTAAATTGATACCACTTTGTTCGCCATCCAGATATAAACTTACTTCTGTATTTCTACTCGGTTTTATCTCGATATCGACAATAAAGTAGCCTTTAGCTCCAACAATGGGCTCGGCTAAGTCTTTAATATTTTGTATTATATCCAGTTGCACTATAACAAAAATTTGTACAAAAAAAAGCGAGTGCCTTTCGACGCTCACTCAATCGTATAAGATACCTTAAATTTCGTTAAATCTCAAAGATTATATAGTAACTATATACGCTATTAAAATGCTTTATTTCCGCCCATATACTATAAATAAACACTTTAAAACAAATATTAATGGCGTTTTTGATAATCAATTAAAAAAAACCTTATTATAGCGAACCATTAAACGTATATATGTTCTAAATATTTATCGATAAAAGCACAAATGAAATCTTATTTGACCAAATCCAGAATTATAGGCATCGGTTTATTTGTATTTTTACTTGCAGTGGTTGCCTGTGAAGATGAGCCTAAAACAAAAATCACTCCTGCTGCTCAGGGCATTTCACACGAATTTGCCGACACGCTCTCATTTTTAAACAAAGACGGCTCAATAAACACAACTCTAAGGTATGCATCTGCCACTACCGACCAAGAGCGGAGCCAGGGCCTGATGGATGTGCATTCTATGCCGCGTGATGCAGGAATGGTTTTCTTTTTTGATGAAGAAGAAGAACAAAGCTTTTGGATGGCAAACACTCCTTTAAGCCTGGATATAATCTATGTAAATGCCGACAGTGTGATTGTGAGTATTTATCAAAACGCAAAAGCTTATACCGACAAATCCATGCCTTCCGGTGCTCCGGCACAATATGTAATTGAAACCAACGCGGGCTTCACCATAGATTTTGACATAAAAGAAGGCGATAAAGTCAGGTTCTAGACTTTAACCTCGTTGTATTCGTGCATAAAATCCATTACATGGCTTACATTATCTACCGAACCAATGTATATGGGCGTACGTTGATGGATAGAGACAGGTTTAATTTCCATAATCCTTCTGTAGCCGTCGGTAGCCTTGCCTCCTGCTTGTTCTATGATCATGCTAAGTGGATTGCACTCATACATTAAGCGCAATTTACCATTGGGATATTTCTTGGAATTTGGGTATATAAATATACCGCCTTTTATAAGGGTTCTATGGATATCTGCAACCATAGAGCCAATATATCTTGCTGAGTATGGTCTCCCGGTTTCTTCATCTTCTTCCTGGCAGTACTTAACGTATTTTTTTAGTCCCAGATCCCACGTATTGTAGCTGCCTTCGTTAATGCTATATATTTTACCGTGCTGAGGTATTTTCACGTCGCCATCGCTTAAAATAAACTCCCCTATACTTGGGTCTAATGTAAATAAAGAAACTCCCAAACCAGTGGTGTAAGCCAGAATAGTGCTAGAGCCGTACAAAACGTATCCTGCTGCCACTTGTTTGACACCGGTTTGCAGCGCGTCTTGCTCCGTCAGTTTATCTGTAATTTTACTTTTTCGAACATAAATGGAAAAAATACTACCTATGGATACATTAACGTCAATATTTGAGGAGCCGTCTAGTGGATCCAGGTAAACTATATACTTACCGCCGGAGCTTTCCAGCCGTACAATGCCGTCGTTTTCTTCTGAGATGACCATGCAGGTGATTTGCGATCTGCTTAACGCAGAAATAAGTTGATTATCCGCAAATAAATCCAATTTCTTTACCGACTCGCCGTGTACATTTGTCGAACCCTCGAAGCCAAGTATATTTGTAATGCCTGCTTTGTTAACTTCTCTGGATATTATTTTAGCGGCCAAGCCGATATCCCGAAGCAATTGTGATAGTTCCCCTGTTGCACCCGGAAATTTGTTCTGTGAACGTATAATGTACTCTTCTAATGTAACCAGCCGTTTACTTTTTATCTCTGTCATAATAAGTTTTTATTTTGTGGAAGCGCTTTTCCAAGAAGCTACGGCCTTTTTTTATTAACTGCCACTTAATTAAACGGTTTATTATTATAAATTTATATTTTTATAAATTTGGCGCGCCTGTACAATTAAATCTTCTTTTGTACCCGAGTTTTCGACTATAAAATCACATAAATGTTCCAGTTTTTGGAAATCGGGCTGCTTACCAATTCTATCTCTTACTTTTTGGGCGGTTGTTTCGTCTCTCTTTTGTACTCTTTCAATCTGTAATTTTTCAGGTATTTTAACCAAAATCACATAATCAAGATTGTCCGGCCGCCCCTCGTTCAGCAATATCGCGGCTTCTTTCAAAAACACTTGTACACCTTCCTTTTCTTTTTGTAAAATAAGTTTATCCATCCTGTCCCACAGAATCGGATGAACAATACTGTTTAATTCGTCAACTCTCCCACCCGCAAAGGCTTCTTCTGCCAGGTAATTTCTATTGAGTGCACCATCTTCAAAATAGGCCTCTGCGCCAAAGGTGTTTTTTATATTTTGGATAATTTCGGCGTCTTTTACCATTAATTCTTTTGCGAAATCATCGGCATACAGAACATAAGCGCCTAAACGCTCCCATTCCTTACAGAATGTTGTTTTGCCTGAACCAATGCCCCCCGTTATACCAACTTTAATCATATTGCGGCTTGGATGAAATTGATAATAGATACGCTTTTATAAAATCGTCGATATCGCCATCCATAACGGCACTTACATTCGATGTTTCGTGGTTCGTCCTGTGGTCTTTAACCCTTTGATCGTCAAACACATAGCTTCTTATTTGCGAACCCCACTCATTTTTGCTTTTGGTGCCCTCAAGTTTGGCTTTTTCTTCTTCCTGTATTTCTACTTCCAGCTCGTAAATCCTTGAGCGTAGTAAGGTCATTGCTTTCTCTCTATTTTTTACCTGAGATCTTTCTTGTTGACATTCCGCTACAACTCTTTCTTCTTTGCCATTGGAGAGTTTTCCTGACCAAATAAGCCGCACACCGGTTTCTACTTTATTCACATGTTGCCCGCCGGCACCACTTGCATGAAAACGTTGCATTTCAATATCATTCTCGCTTATATCCAGTTCTATGCTGTCATCTATCAAAGGCGAAATAAATACGGAACAAAATGAAGTATGGCGGCGGGCATTGCTATCAAACGGTGATACCCGCACCAGTCTGTGTACACCGCTTTCTGCCTTTAAAAAACCGTATGCGTTATTACCTGAAATTTCTATGGTTGCTGTTTTGATACCCGCAACATCGCCGTCCTGAAAGTTTATTACAGAGACTTTAAAATCGTTTCTTTCTGCCCAGCGTACATACATTCTATACAACATTGAAGCCCAATCCTGGCTTTCTGTACCTCCGGCACCTGGATTGAAGGTCATAACGGCATCCCGTTGGTCGTCCGGTCCGTTGAGCATATTCCTTAATTCCAGATTTTCGAGCCCTTTATTTAGTTTTTGGTATTCACTTTGTAATTCCGAATCTACGTCTTCGCCCATTTCTTCAAATTCCAAAAATACCTCAATGCTTTCTTTTATAGCATATAAATCGTCCCACGATTCGACTAAACTTTTTTCGTGGTCCAGTTTTTTCATAATTTGTTGGGCTTCTTCTGGGTTGTCCCAAAAACCGGGCTGCTGAGTAAGGTGGGTAAGCTCTATTGTTTTTACTTTTCTCTTATCGTAGTCAAAGGTACCCCCTGAGCGCCTCAAGGCGCTCAAAGAGTTCGTTTAAGTAGTCTTTATTTATGCTCATTAATTTAAATTATTAGTCTTTAAGTACGCTGACCAATAATATACCCAAAGCCAAACCACTTAAGAAAGTAATTCCCAGACTTTTTTCGGGATTCGCCCTTACATAACGCCTTGTGCTTCTGTAGCCGTGGCGAAGTTCGTTCTCTAGACGTTCTTTTTCGTACTTCATGCGGTCTAACGCTTTGTCGTAATTCTCATGGTATTTGTCTTCCAAATACTCCGCAGCATTTTCCAATGAGTCACCTACCTGCTTTTTTAAATTAGCTACCGTTTTATTTTTTGTGTCTGACATAATAATTTTCCTTTATTTTTATTTATTATTCTCTTATGACTATTATCTTATCATAGTTCTCGTTTCTTCAAATCAACGGATAAAGCAACGCATTATTTTATTAAACTACCCGTTTTATATGCTATTTAAACAAATTATGTAGCCGAAACAATCCATATTTCTAATACGGCTCTAACTGACCGTCACTTTTTGGTCTTTATATTGCAGTTCGTATAATTTCTTATAAATTCCATTATCCCTTTGCAGCAATTCGGTATGCGTACCCGATTCTCTTATCTCTCCTTTGTGTAATACCAGAATTCTATCGGCATTTTTAATGGTTGACAGCCGATGCGCTACTACCAATGATGTACGCCCTTTCATCATTCTTTCACTTGCATTGGTAACCAAGGCTTCGGTTTCGGAGTCAACGCTGGATGTTGCTTCATCCAAAATTAAAATATGAGGATTATACACTAAAGTACGCACAAAACTTATTAACTGTCGCTGCCCCATAGAAAGCGATGCTCCCCTTTCGCGCAGTACAAAGTCGTAGTCGTTGGGTAATTTGGCTATAAAATTATGTGCTTCTACTTGTTTGGCAGCATGTACAACTTCTTCCCTGCTTATTTCCGGATTATTCAGGGTGATATTATTGTGAATGGTACCCGAAAATAGTGCATTATCCTGCAATACCAGCCCAAAATTTGCTCTAAGTTCTTTAAAACTTAAATCCTTTATATTTATATCGTCTATTTCTATGGTGCCTTTTTCTATATCATAAAACCTCATCAGCAGCGATATAATGGTTGTTTTTCCGGCACCTGTTGCACCTACAAATGCTATATTTTCGCCTGGAAGTGCCGTAAATGAAACATCCTTTAAAATGTAGTCAGAATTTTTGTTATACCTGAACCATACATTTTTAAAAACAATTTTCCCCTGTTTATTTATAATGTTTTTTGGGTTTTCGGCTTCTTTTATTTCATTTTCTACGTCCAGTAAATCAAAAATTCTTTCCGACGAAGCCAGCGCAGATTGCAGTGTATTGAATTTTTCGGAAATGCCTTGAATGGGTTGGAAAAATTGACGTGCATATTGTATGAAAGCAAGCAGAATACCAAATGTAACTCCGCCCATCAGCGCCCGGCCGCCCCCGTACCAAACAATTAAAGCCATTGCAAAACTTGCGGTTACCTCTACAAATGGCCAAAATATTGAGAAGTAAAATATCGTTTTAATATATGCATCTTGATGCCCGCGATTGATTTTCTCAAACCGTTTAATCTCCTTCTTTTCGCGATTAAAAAGTTTAACCACTTCCATCCCGTTTATATGCTCTTGAACAAACGAATTTAAACGAGCCAGTTGGTCGCGAACGTTTAAAAACGATATTCTGACTTTTCTTTTGAACCAAAATGTAATATAAAATAGAAATGGCAATACCGATATGGTAACCAGGGTGAGTTCCCAGCTCATCGAAAACATGAAGTAAAGAATAAAAAATATTCTAAAAAGGTCACCTATCATTGCAACAACGCCATCCGACAGAAGCTCGCTCAGTGCTTCCACATCACTGGTTGTGCGGGTTATCAGTCTGCCGATGGGTGTTCTATCGAAAAACTGTATATGCAAACTTTGGATTTTTTTAAATACGGCGTTTCTCAGAGAGTATAATGTTCCCTGGCCAAACCAACGTGTTAGATAGGTAACGGCAATCAAAAGGATATATTCGCCAATCAGTGCAAGAATCAGATAAAGAATTATCTTCATCAAGCCACTGCTGTCATTTTGTGCTATATAATCGTCAACCGCAATCTGGATAAGTTTAGGGCGTACCGTGCCCAATAACGAAGCGGACAACGTTAACACTACTGCCAGTATTACATACCAGCGATATGGCTTTATAAAACGATAAAGCCGCCGAATTAGATTCCTATCGACGGCTTTATTTTCATTTGTATTCTTTTTATTCAAAAAGTAATGTTCTTATAATCTATCGTAATCGTCGAATGATGATCTGTTGTTATAATCGCTGTTATTGGGGTCTTTTTCAGATCTATCACTGTATCTTCTGGTATAGTGCGAGCCGGAATCAGTTTTTCGGTCGCTCCATCTTTTATCGTCGTTTCGGTACGAAGATCTTCCTCTTTCGCCACCACGGCTGCTATAACTTCCTCTGTCCTGGTCGCCCGAGCCGTAACTTTTTCTTCTTCTTGTTGTTGGCGCCTCGCCTCGCGATCTGAAATTTCTGGTAGATGGGCGTCTGCCTCCCCTATCCGATTTGTCATATTTACCACCGGGTTTGCTTTTTGTCAAATCCCTGATTTCAACTTTGGCTTTTAGGATTCCTCTTTCTTTAGCAGGATCGGTAAATATAGGTCTTAATTCTTGTGCCAACCATGTTGGATAGAAGCCTTCTCGGGCTTCATTCAGCAATGTATGCGCGTTGGTATATCTGGCCGAGAAATGCCCGATTACCAATAATTTGGTTTGCGACTCGGTTGCAACTCTGGCTGCATCTTTTGCTGTAGAGTGGCCGGTTTCCCTTGCTTTATCGGCTAAAGCGTCTCCGAATGTGGCTTCGTGATAAAGAATATTCGTATTCAAGGCCAAGCGTACTGCATTAGGGCAGTATTCGGTATCGGTAATATATGCAAAACTGTCGCCGGGACGTGGGTAACCTACAATATCGCTGCTTTTAATTACGGTGCCATCGTCCAATGTAACATTATCACCGGCTTTCAGCGCCTTAAAATCTTCGTCTTTGGTTATCCCAAGTGTTTCTGCCAGTACTGCGTTTACTTTGCCGGGTTTGTCTTTTTCCTGAAAGCGGTATCCCAAACAAAATTTTCTGTGTTTCAAAGCTCTGGCTACAACAAAGTAATCTTCTTCGTCTATTACGGTAGCTTCTTCGGTGTCTTCAGCAACCTCAATAAATTGAATTTCGTAACCTAATTCGATATTTGAGAAACCAAGGTTCCATTCTACATATTCCTGGAGGCCTTTCGGGCCCACTAGTTTAAGCGGTTTTTCCCTTCTCTGAAGCTGTAATGTAGAAAGTAAGCCTATAAGTCCGGAATAGTGGTCAACATCGAAGTGTGATATAAATATACATTCGATTTTTGAGCGTTTTATACCGGCTTGAAGCATGTTCATTTGTGCATTCTCTCCACAATCGAAAAGAAACACATTACCTTCCCTCCATAAAGCTACTGCTGGTAAATGTCTGGTTGCGGTAGGTGTTGCGGATGCTACTCCTAATGGTACTACAATCATTTTTTCTCCCGTTTTTGGTTCAACTGGCGTTAGTTTAGTATTAAGCCAACTCTTTATTTGTATTTATATTTCTGCTAATTCTTGTTCTAATTTCTGCTTGTTATACATACTGCTATAATGTCCTTTTAATTTCAATAGTTCGTTATGCGAACCGGCCTCCATAATTTTTCCTTCTTTTAAATAGTATATCCTATCCACATCTTTAATGGTAGAAATGCGGTGGCTTATAATTATCTTCGTTGTCTCTTTAAAATCATTTTTCAGATGTTTTAAAATCTCGTCCTCTGTTTTTGTATCAACCGCACTAAGAGAGTCATCTAATATTAATACTTTTGGTTGTTTAATCAAAGCTCTTGCAATTGCAGTTCTTTGTTTTTGTCCGCCAGACAGCGTTATGCCTCTTTCACCTAAAACAGTTTTAAATTTATTTTCAAATTCAAGAATATTATCTCTAACCCTTGCCTGTTCGGCCGCTCGTTCTATAGCTGTAGTTTCTGCATTTTCTGCACCGAATGCAATATTTTCTTCTATAGTGTCGGAAAAGAGAAAAGTCTCTTGTGGTACATAACCAATAGCATCTCTTAATTGTTCCAAATTATAATTATTTATATCGATATCGTCAATATAAATATTGCCTTCTCCGGCATCGTATAACTTGGGTATCAGCTGTACCAAACTGGTTTTCCCGGCACCCGTTCTGCCTACAAAAGCTACCGTTTCGCCCGCATTAATTACAAAATTCAAACCTGTGAGCGCATCGCTCTTTGACTCCGGGTAAGCAAAACTTACATTTTTGAACTCAATTTTCCCGTTAATTTCTCTTTGTTCCGTCATTAAACTGTTTCTTGCCTCCTCGGGATAATCGAGCACTTCTTTAATTCTTTGCCACGAAGCTAGCGAGCGCTGAAATCTATTAGTGGTATAACCTAAAGCTGCTACCGGCCACGTCAGGTAAATAACATAAATAAGGAACTCAGCTATATTGCCAATACTCAATGTATTTTCGATAACCATATTGCCGCCCTTCCAAATTACAATAACTACCGATATTCCAATTAAAAAATACAAAGTAGGATGAAATAAAGATTCTATTAAATCGAGGCGCAGCTTTTTTCTCCGATAATCTTCACTCATGCCATCAAAAATAGACTGCTCATTATCGGTTCTGTTATAGGCTTTTATCAGCCGTATATTTGAAAAAGTTTCGTTGGCTTTGCCGGCCAATTCGGAGTATTGCTCCTGTATTATAATAGAATGTTTGTGGATATATTTTGTAATTCTATAAGCAAAAAACGAAATAAAAGGAATGGGGAGCAGCGCCCAGAACATGAGCTGTTTGTTTACAATAAACATCATTGCTATTACAAATCCGGCACGCGTAACCGTATTTATGCTATACATAATAACAGGGCCATAATAGTCGCGCACTTTAGACTGATCTTCTGTAGCCCTTACATAAACCTCACCCGTAGAAAAAATAGCAAAAAACTTTTGTGGCAACGCCATTAATTTTGCCATCATTTCATTTCGCATATCGTATTCTACCCTTCTGGACGAGACAATCAACGTTTGGCGTGTAGCAAATAATAAGAGCCCATATAAAACCACCGAACCTGTTAAAATAAAGGCATTATAAGCTAATATTTTTCCAGCTTCAGACGTAAACAGTATATTAAAAAGGCCGGATTCTACATCAATACTTAATTTGGAAAGCGCTTCAACCTGGTCTATGGTGCGCCGTATTATTATGGGTATCCAAACCAGAAAGAAGTTAGCTCCGGTTAGGAATAACGCGCCAAAAATAGTTGAAGTTTTATAATTCTTTAAATAAGAATTTAGTTGTTTTAGAGCACTCAAAATTATTTATTTATTTACCGTCAAACAAAAGTAATACGATTAATGTTCTCTCTGTCAAAATATAATTTTTTATTTTTTGGGTAAATCCAATCTTTCTAATTATCAGCTTTTATTCGACTGTATATAGCGTAACTCGCGGTTCTACAGCTTTTTTATCTAATAAAGCCGGCCAGAAGGCTACAACATCGCTTGGTTTAGGTCGCCCCCCGGCAAAACCGGTTACGCCGCTGGGTCCGGTTAATATTAATGGCACCACTTCCATGCCAAACCGAGCTAAATCTGATTTTGAATCGCCCCGGACAGATACCCTCATTTGAATTTCGTCTAATTCTTCCACTTCGGCATCGTATTGGATAGGATGCTCGAATATACCATTATAGCCAACGTATTCTTTACGGAATTCGGTAAATTTAATTCCTAAAAGTTGGGCCCTTTTTTCCAGGATTTCAGCACCCTTTTCAGCTTTTTTAAGAGCGTCGGGCCACGAATAAACCAGAGTAGCCGATAAACTGTAGCCCGCATTATAGCTTGCAGATACTTTATAGGTTTCGGTATATTTTGTTCCTTTTATACCATGTACTCGCACTTTATCTTTTGCTACGTCTTCTACCATTATAGAGGTAAAATCGGCTACCACATCGGGTGTTATATATTCTTTGGGATCGCCTATCTCGTATAATAGTTGTTCTTTGACAGTTTGAGAACTTACCAATCCTCCCGTATTTTCGTGTTTGGTAACAATAAACTCGCCACTTGGGTAGGCTTCTACTATAGGGAAACCGATATCGGCGAAATCTTCTACTTTTTGCCAGTCGGTAAAGTTGCCGCCCGACGATTGCGCCCCGCATTCCAATATATGTCCTGCAATGGTTCCTACAGCCATTTTATCATAATCTTCGTAGTCCCAGTCAAATTCATAAATAAGCGGAGCCAAAGTAAGCCCGGTATCCGTAACCCTTCCGGTAATAATTATATCAGCTCCCAGATTAAGTGCTTCAACGATGGGTTTGCATCCAAAATAAATGTTTGCGCTGAGTAATTTATCTTTTACATCCGTAATAGGCTCGCCGGTATCCATGTTTTTCATTTCATGGCCGTTAGCAATCAATGTGTCCATTTGGTCGAGTATATCATCGCCATCAACTACTGCAATTTTGAGGTTTGAGTACCCATTTTCTTTGGCTATGCGCATAATTTCATCTTTACATGCAACAGGATTAACCCCACCGGCATTACTGATTACGGTTATGCCTTTTTCGGTAATATCCGGCAAAATCTGCTCCACCACGCCTACAAAATCGCGCGCGTATCCCCATTTTGGGTTTATCATTCTTTGTTTTTGCATTATAGACATGGTAACCTCGGCCAAATAATCCATTACCAGATAATCTATATGTCCTCTTTTAGCCTGATTTACTGCGGCTATTGGTAAATCTCCCCAAAATCCCTGACCGGAAGCAATACGAACTGATTTTTTCACTTTAATTGTCTTTACGTTTATATATTAATTCTCCTTTTCAAAAATGCTTAAACCCATAAACACATTACTTTTAAACTTAGTTTAAACATACTTTAAATATACAATTATTTATGCAGAAAAGCGCTTTTTTGTAGGCGGATTCTTAAAGCTTAATCGTTTTTAATATTTATGTGTCGAGCTAAAATGTTGGTAATTTATATTTTAAACACTGTATATTGCGCCAATAATACTAATTTAAAGCAAAACTCAACTATGAAAATGCATAAGTATCATGAAAAAAGGATTGGTCGTTAAATCAACCGGCAGTTGGTACCTGGTAAAAGTGGGCGATGAAATTATAAGCAGCCGTTTGCCCGGTCGTTTTCGCTTAAAAGGCAGCAATTTAACAAACCCGCTGGCTGTTGGCGACCATGTCAAAATTTCTATAAATAATGATGGAACCGGCAATGTTGAAGAGATTTTAAAACGGAAAAATCATTTAATAAGGCAAGCAACGCACGGTAAAAGAGGCAATCATATACTGGCGGCCAATATTGACTATGCTTTTGTGGTACAATCCATTAATAAACCAAAGTTAAATGAGGGTTTTATAGATCGATTTCTGGTGACTTGCGAGGCGCATCATATCTCACCTATTATCGTTGTAAACAAGATGGATCTGGCCAAAGAATCGGATTTGAAATATCTGGTAGATTTTACCGAGGTATATGAAAAATTAGGTTATAAAATTCTTTTCACAACTATTAAAGATACTGACTCAATAAACGAACTGGCCTTTCTTTTAAAAGATAACACATCGGTATTTATTGGTCCATCCGGCGTAGGTAAAACCAGTTTATTAAATACCATTGACCCTAGTTACAGTTTGAAAGTCGGTGAGATATCCGAATATTCGAACAAGGGCAAGCATACTACCACTTACGCTCAGTTAATTGAGCTTGAAAACGGCGGCAATTTAATAGATACGCCGGGTATAAGAGAGTTTGGCTTGGTTGACATAGAACCCTGGGAGTTATCGCTGTATTTTCCTGAAATGCTGGAGCCACGAAAACATTGCAGATTTAATACCTGCACCCATGTACACGAACCGGACTGTGGCGTTGAAAAAGCTTTTAATGAGGGTATAATAGATGCAAACAGATATAATTCATACATGAATATACTAGAATCGGTAGAAAAATAAGTTACTTTTATTGGAAGATATATTATCTTGTGCAATCATCTTTAACTAAAAATAACCTTAATGAGAATAAATAAACTTTTTTCGAGAACAATAGTTACGGGTTTATTGCTAACCGTTTTTTATATCGCGCCATCGCATGCACAGGTGGATGTGATTGGTAATTTTATGAAAGCTGGGGCAAACGACGCTTCATTATTAACTCAAGAATATTTAAAACCCTTTGCAACCGGATTTAGTACGGGATTAAACACAGGGCTTACCGAAACTGCAAAACCTAAAGGGGTTCTTGGCTTTAGTGTTCAATTACGATCGGGATTGAGTATAGTTCCGTCGGATTTTCAAAGTTTTAATATAAATGACTTAGGCTTGCAAAAATTGAGAGTAGCAAGTGGAGAAAGTCCTATCACCCCAACTGTGGCCGGCGAGAGTAAAGCAGGACCAAAAATGGAAATTTGGGAAGGTAACAACAAATTAGGCGACTTTGATATGCCAAAAGGTTTAGGGGTTCCCTATGTACCAGCTCCTATGGTTCAAGCAAGTGTAGGGTTAATTTTTAATACAGAAATAACTGCACGGTTTGTACCTAAAATTTCCCTGAAAGAATATGGAGAATTCTCATTACTGGGCGGTTCTATCAAACACGGATTGAACCAATATCTGCCCGGTGGCAAAATAATCCCCGTCGATATATCGGTTATGTTAGGTTTTAACTCATTTAATATGGATGCCAGCTTAGACTTACAACCAGAAAATGGTACTCCCCGAGATAGTTTTGACCCTAATTCCAAGCCCAATCCTGATTTTGGCTCACAAGAAGCTTCAACTAGTGTAAATACTTTTGTTGCCAATGTATTGGTAGGTAAAACATTGCCATTTATATCTGTGTACGGCGGTGTTGGGTATCAAACAGGCACATTTGAAGCCTCATTAGACGGTGATTACCCTGTTACCACTTACAATCCTATTCAGGGCAATACTTATTCTGTAATAAGCGATCCTTTTACTTTTAAGATAGATAGCGATAGTAATATTCATGCGCTGGCCGGATTTCGTGTAAAGCTGGGGCTATTTGCATTTTATGGCGAAGCAATGGCTGCCGATTATTTTACAGTAAATGCGGGTATTGGGGTATCGTTTAGATAAGATATACGTTGTTTAAACACAAATATATACATAAACAAAAAGCGCTCAAATTGAGCGCTTTTTTTATTATCAGTATTTAAAAAACAAACTACAGGTTTTTAATTGGCTTCAAAATCAAATTTCAATCCTGCCAATGTCGGGTTCGCAACCATTTCATCCGATTCTATCAGGCCGTCCCTTAAGCGAACTATTCTGCGGGCATGCTCGGCAATATCATTTTCGTGCGTTACCAGCAATATGGTATTTCCCTGGCGATGAAGTTCCTCGAACAATATCATAATTTCATCGCCTGTTTTACTGTCCAGGTTACCGGTGGGTTCGTCTGCCAATAGAATAGAAGGATTATTAACCAACGCCCGTGCAATGGCCACTCTTTGGCGCTGACCACCCGACAATTCATTCGGTTTGTGATCCAATCGGTCTCCTAAGCCTACTTTGGTGAGAACTTCGGCCGCTCTTTCCTTTCTTTCCGAAGAACGGATACCTGCATATATAAGTGGTAATTCCACGTTGGCAAGGCACGATGTTCTGGGCAACAGGTTAAATGTTTGAAAAACGAAGCCGATTTCCCTGTTTCGTACTTGGGCCAGCTCAGAGTCATCCATATCGCTCACGCGGTTATTGTTCAAAATATACTCGCCTGAAGTTGGGGTATCCAAACAACCAATGGTATTCATGAGCGTTGATTTACCCGAACCCGATGGCCCCATAATAGCAATATATTCATTTCGCATAACATCTAAACTCACGCCGTTTAATGCTTTTACGATGGTTTCACCCATTTGATAATGCCTTTTCAGATCGGTAATTTCTATGACTGGTTTTGCCATTCTATTATTTTTATTAAATATTGATGCTTGCTATAATTTATTACTTCTTTTTAATCGAGTCGCCATCTTTTAAAACATTTGACAATATTTTGTAACTGCCTGTTACAACTTCTTCGCCTTTGTCAATACCGTGCAGAATTTGTATATGCGAATTGTCGCTTATACCGGTTTTTACTTCCTGTCTCACGGCTTTTCCTTCTTTATAGACGAACACAACCTTACGAAAGTCTTCTTTTTGGATAACCAACGAATCAACTTCTTCGTTAGTATCTGTACTGGTTTTTCTGTCTTTCGAAAAATCGCGTACCGTTACTGCTTGAATAGGCACAGAAACTACACTATAAACCGTTTTTGTTTCAATATCTACGGAAGCGGACATCCCGGGTTTAAAATCGGGTATAAAGTTTTCTGCCTCAACTTCTACTATACTTTCCTCTACCAAACTGGCGCCCGAACGGTCTATGTTGTGAGGTGTTATTATCCTTACTTTAACCTGGTAGTTGGTTATCTGCTCGTTCGAGCCTGCACCGGTTATTTTTGCCGAGTTGGCAATTTCCGTTACCACACCCTCAAATATTCTTTCAGGGTAAGCGTCTATTTCAATCTTAGCGGTATCTTGTACGGCAACTTGTACAATATCGTTTTCGTTAACCTCTACAAGAACTTCCATTTTATCCAATACCGATATTCTCATCATATCGGTACCGGCCATTTGCGCGTTACCCAATACCCTTTCTCCAAGTTCTACTTCCAGTCCGGTTATCGTACCATTTTGCGGCGCGCGAATTACGGTTTGTTGCAACTCTTCTTCGGCCCTTCTGAGCTGTGCCTTTGCACTTTCCACTTGATATTCGGAAGCTTTTAAATTGGCTTTTTGCGATTCGTAATTCGATTTTGATTGAACATAATCCATTTCGGAAATAACGTCTCTATCGTAAAGCTCTTTGTTTTTTGTGTACGATGTTTCGGCCTGAATCAAGGTGGCTTTAGCCTGCTCCAATCGCGATTTTTGCGTTAACAGCATGGCATTTAACTCATCAATTCTAGCTTGATAGATATCGGGTTTAATGCGCAGTAGTAAGTCGCCTTTTCGCACATAATCGCCTTCATTAACGGCCAATTCAATAATCTCGCCCGAAACATCGGGACGTATTATTACCTCTACTTCCGGTTGTATTTTACCTGACGAAGAAACAAGTTGCGTTATAGTTTTAATCTTGGCTTTCTCGGTATCAACCAGTAATTCTTGGGTATGGTCGCCCAAAACGCCGGTTACCCGGAGTAAAAAGCCGATTATAAATATTCCGGCAACAATAGTTACGAGCCAGAATAGCAGTCCTTTTGATTTCTTTTTCTTCGCCATTTTAGATTATTTTGTGTTTAGTTGAAACTGACTTCCTCTAGGTTCAATTTACCTATGAAGTAGTCGAGCAATTTATCTTGAAATATCAGATTATAAAGAGCACTGGTATGTGACGATTGGGCGGCATAATATTGTGTTTGCGCCTGCGTCAGCTCCAGCAAGGTGCTGGCACCCACATTATATCTTTCTTGTTGTGTTTCAAAAGCTTTCTCGGCAGCTACTAACGATTTTTCTGCTGCTTCAAGCTGTTTTGTGTACGAGTAAAAGTCGTTGTGCGCCTGGGTTACTTCCTGAACAACCTGCAAATTGGTATTTTCGAATCTCAATTCCGCATTTTTCAAGTTTACTTTGGCCGTCTGAATTTGGGTCATTCGGTTCCAGTTATTAAAAATCGGGAAGTTTAAACTAAGGCCTAGAGATTTATTGATACGTTGCTCAAAAAACTGATCGTGAAATGATGCCGGCTCTCTAGTAATTGGGTCTCTTGCCTGGTCAGAGTAACTAGACGATAACCCTAAACTACCGCTTAATTGTGGATACAGATTGTTTCGGGTTCTTTCCAAATTATAGCGCAATGATTGTATATTGAATTCAGCGCTTTTTAAATCCGAGCGTGAGGTTAACGCGGTATTAATTAAATCTTTTAAATCGCTTTTTGCCAAGTCGGACTTTTGGATGCTGTCCAAATCTATATGGGGCACTACAAAGTCATACTCTTTGAGTGGATCAATCTGCAAAGCGCGAATCAGTTGCAGCTCTGCCATTTGCAGCGAATTTTCTCTCTGCGTTACTGTAAATTCGTTATTGGCAACGGTTGCCTCTTGATTGTGTTTATCCACAGAAGGCCTTGCCCCCACTTCCACCTGTGCTGCGGTTTCTTCTAACACTTTGCGCGATGTTTCCAGATTCTGTAATGCATCTTCCAAAAGCTTTTTATTCAACAGTACTTGAAGGTATTTGGTGGCCGTATCGAAGATTATATTTTCTTTAATGCGATTTAAATTCTCTTCACTGGATAGCTTGGACGACACACTGGCCCTTAAATTCAATATATTTGCAAAACCATTGAATATGGGAACACTTGCACTTATGCGGCCACTAAATGCGGTTGATGTAACATCGATAAATTTAAGTTGTTCGGGTAAAAATTGCTGTCCCTGTTGTATAGAATAGTTTAAATTTGATGTTATACTAGGCAGAAAATCCGCTTTGCTGCTGGTAATTCTATATTCTGCCAGGCCAAGATCGTTTTCGGCGATTTTGAGTTGGTAATTATTTTCAAGTGCTATTTCTATAGCTTCTTGCAGTGTAATCGTTGTATTTTCGTTTTGAGCAAGTATAATTTCTGTTGAAAACAACAAGATACATACTGCAGCAAATAAGATTTTTTTCATCTTTTGGTCACAATTTTATGTTCATGGTTTACTTATACGCAGGCAACTAAATTTAGTTTCATTTTTTATACTAAATATTCAGTTTTTAAACCTTTTACAGAAAACGCAAATAATTTACGTTATTGTTTTTTCTGCTGGTTGGATTGGGTTGTATTTTCGATAAGTTCGGTGAGCAACCCTATTAGTTTTTGGGTAACTATTCTCTTCATTTCAAATCCCAGCATGGCTTTCATACCATTGCGGTTGTCCATATTTTTTTTCTTGCCGCCATCTACCAATATAAACCCCACCAACATGGATAGCCCCAAAGATTTAAGGGGAAATCTCCGTATCAGCTCTCTTGGACTTATAATATCGCTAATGCCATCTTTTAAATTACCAATCGATACATCCACATCCTCTTGAAGTCGTTTTATTTCCAGCTCCAACTCTTTTTTTCTCTGTTCTAATTTATTTAATTCATTTGCATCCATGGATTTCGGCAATTATTGATTTTTCTGGTAAATTATGGGGTTTTTATATCTTTAATAAGTTAACTATTCCGGCGGATTATTATTTGATTCGGGTTCTTTGCCATCAACTTCTTTTTTGTCGCCGATGATTTTGTCAACAAATTGGTTTTTTATTCTATTCGACAAAAAAGTCGGTTTTATCAGAAATATCACAAAACCGATTAATAGCACACCTCCGCTGACTATAGTAAACCCTAGTGCGTTGCTGTCCATCAAATCGGCTATGTAGTAGCTTAAACCGAACAATGCCAAAATAATACCGACGAATAAAATAACCAATGTTGCCAACTGTTGTACCGTGTCGGCAATTATATCCGATAGTTTTTCGCTTGCATTGAGCAATACCAGCTCTATTCTGCTATCGATATATGTTTTAAGGTCGGCAATTAGATTTTTAACATTGTTCATCAGCATAATATCAATCGTCGTTCGATTTTAATATTTTACCGATCAGATAACCTATGCCCAGACCAATGACAACCGATTTTATGGGATGCTTTTTTATAGTCTCTTCTGCTTTGTTTTTTAACGCATCCGCCCTTTCTCTAAGCTCTTCATTTTCAAGAAGGTCTTTACCCTTTTGCAGTAATTTTTCTATTTCTACCATGGCAGCATCCTTCAAATTCTCGTTCATAGTAAAATACGCTTTGTTATTGATTGAATTAGCTTAAAATAAGAAGATATTTACTCATATCGTAAACTTTCGATGGGATCTAATTGTGCCGCTTTAAAAGCCGGGTAAACCCCAAAAATCACTCCAATTATAATCATTCCAAAAAAGCTGATAATAATGGACCACACGGGTATTACAACCGATGTACCTATCATTACCGCCGCTATATTACCGGTTAAAATGCCGAACACAAGCCCTATCAAACCACCAATTTGGCAAATAAATATGGTTTCCGTTAAAAATTGGTTTACGATGGCTTTATTGGGTGCTCCAACAGCTTTTCGAATTCCTATTTCGCGGGTTCTTTCAGTTACCGAAACCAACATGATGTTCATAACACCAATGCCCGCTCCAAATAAGGTTATACCTCCCACTATAAAACCAGCCAGATAAAGTATATAGGTAAAAGCGTCAAACGAGCTGGATAGGGAATCGTTGGTTATAATTTCAAAATTATTTGCTTCGTTCGGCGACACTTTTCTTATCAGCCGCATCAATCCGGTCAACTCGTCGATGGTTTCGGCCAGTTTATTGGGTGATGGTGCTCTAACCTGTATTCCAATATCCCGATAACCTCCGTATTTGTTTATGCCTGTTGTATAAGGTATTACCACCAGATTATCGAAAGACTGCCCGAACATTTGTCCCTTTTTCTCCAATGTGCCGATTACTAAATAAGATTGGCCGTCAATTCGTATATTTTTATTCAAAGCGTTTTCATTTGGAAATATGATGTCCTGAACGTCTTTACCTAGAATTACTACATTTCTGGCGTAATTCAAGTCATCTTCCGTAAAATTCCTGCCTTCGTCTATATTAAATGAATTATTCTCAAAATATTCACTATTTCCGCCTTGAACCATAACATCTGGTTCAGTTTCATTTTCATTATATTTTATAGCCGTCATTCTGAAAAAACTGATGGGCGACATCCCTTCTCCAATGGTCATAAGCTTATCTAAACGATCTGCTTCCTCGAAAGTGATTCTCTTCCTGTTCCGTATGCTGGCATCGGCTTCTCCCAGTTGTACGGCGGGGCGCCTTTGTATGGTAATTACATCGCTGCCCAAAACGCTCATGGTTTCTGTAAAATATTTGTCCAATACAGCAACAGCAGTAGTAGAAACGATTACCGAAAACACGCCAATTGCAAGCGCCAACAAGGTTAACGCAGATCTGATTTTGTTGCTCGTTAACGAGGCGAACGACTGCTTAAAAACTTCTATAATATTCATTAATCAAACCTCAACGATTCTACGGGATCGGCCTTTGCGGCTCTGTATGCAGGAATAAATCCAAAAATAGCCCCGATTAAAGTACATAAAATGAAAGCAAACATTACCACACTGGTATTCATAACAGCGGTAAAAACCTGGTTAATGCCAAAGGTTATCAAAGCGGCCAAAACAACCCCCACAATGCCGCCAAACAAACAGATAATTATGGCCTCGATAAGGAATTGGCTGAGAATCTCCCACGACTGTGCGCCCACGGCTTTGCGGATTCCAATTTCTTTTGTTCTTTCCCGCACCGTTACAAACATGATGTTCATAATACCAATACCGCCAATTAAAAGCGATAAACCAACCAATACAAAACCACCTATATATAAGCTGTTTTTAAATGTGGCCAGTTGTTCTTTAAAAGTATCGGGCTTGTTGATGAAAAAATCATTCTCTTCGGCGGCGTCTAACTGCCTTACTCTTCGCATAAGGCCTTCAATTTCGTATTCTCCATCGATAAGTGCCTCTTCATTCGGAAATTTTACGCCTATTTCTATTCCCCATCTAAGTCCATACATGGTGCCATAAGTAGTAATGGGAATAATCATTCGGTTATCGGTGTTTTCCATGCCTAAAAACGACCCTCTTTTCTCAAGCACTCCGATAACTATAAATTTTTTACCACCAAACCGGATGGTTTGTCCCAAGGCGTTGCCATTTTCGAAAAAAGCCTCTTCTACCGAGCCGCCAATAACCACTACATTTGCTGCTCGCCGCACCTCTTCGTCTATAAACATCCGGCCTTCTTCAATATTTAACCCTTCAACTTCCAAAAGTGTGGTTGTGCCACCGTTAACAGTTACATTGTTTATGTTTTTGTCTTTATGCCTAACCGTAACGTTACGCGATACAGAGGCAGATACATGCGAGGCCAATTGACTGTTGTTGTCTATAAAATCCACATAATCCATTCTCATTTCTTTTCTGTTGGCTATCTCCCACCACTTTACGTCAAAGCCTGTCCAAGGCCATTTGCCAACATATACCACATTGGTGCCCAACATGGCCATACTGTTATCAAATTCAATGTCCATTCCGGTGGTAACGGAATCGACAATGGTAACCATGGTTATACCTATAACAATACACAGCACCGTTAAAAATGTGCGGATTTTATTCATCCTGAGTGCTCTAAAAGCAATCTTCAGGCCTTCGTTAAAACTGTTTATTATTCTCATAAATCTTATAAATATTCAATCCCTTTGTTATACGTATGATACTGCCGATTTGTTACAAAGTAATTCTAAATTATAACTTTTTACTGAATTAATTTGTTACACTGTTTAAATTACTGTAATCAATCGAAAATATTTGACATAAAATGAACTTAGATTTTTTATTTATAGGCGCCCATCCCGATGATGTGGAATTAAGTTGCGGCGGCACCGTTGCCGCGGTGGTAGATATGGGTTATACGGCCGGAATTTTAGATTTAACCTATGGCGAAATGGGCACACGGGGCACGCGCGAAACCAGAATGCAGGAAGCTAAAGCAGCTGCTGACATTTTGGGTGTTATGTACAGGCATACCCTTGATTTAGGTGATACTATTCTGGATAATAATAGAGAAAATCAGCTACAAATTATTCAGCAAGTCCGTTTGCTGAAACCAAAAATCTGTATCATAAATGCGCCTTACGACCGCCACCCCGACCACGGTAAAGGTAGTTTGCTAACCGCAGATGCATTATTTTATTCGGGTCTGCGCAAAATTGAAACTTTGGGCGAAAACGGAGAGCCGCAAGAGCCCTGGCGTCCACAGCATACCTTACATTACATGCAAGATCGCAGCTTTAAACCCGATTTCATTTTTGACATAACCAAGTATTGGGAGCATAAAAAGAAATCCGTTATTGCGTACCACACCCAATTTAACGTCACCAATCCAGGCGATGAACCCGAAACCTATATTTCGTCGGCTTCATTTTTTGAAATGATTGAAGGCAGATCAAGATTTTTTGGCCACATGGGTGGATTTGACTACGGCGAACCGTTCAAATATCACAACCGACCCACGCCGGTACAAAGCTTTGATTTCTTGATAAACAGTAAGCCGAAGCGTTAGTAATCAGATTTAGACTTTATTATAACGGTATAATTTTTACTTATTTCATGAAAATTAGGAATTGAATTCCTAGATTTCCATCAATACCTCTGCAAATGCACTAAATAGGGCAATTTCGGCAGAATGCACTATTTAGGGCAATTTTGTTGAAATAACATCTATATCTATTTTACGAATATTACATTTTCGTCAATTGGTTAGAAAACTAGAAGTCTATTCGGCATCCTTCTTTTTTCCAAATAAATCGAGTCACCCAGAGCGAATGCGAAGGGTCTGGAGTGAGGTTTTTATCCAAATTCTTGAAAGAAATATGCGTTTTATAGCGTGCATACGTGACCACCCCACCTGCGAGCAGGCACCCCTCCATAGAGGGGAATTAACTATTAGCTAAATAGTTGACTTGAAATTAGTTAATAATTCTGTTGTTATCGGTAATTTACAATAAACTGTAAATCTTTTTCAATATACTGAGTGAAAATTCCCCTCTATGGAGGGGCAGGTTTTGCGCTTGCGCGAAACCGGGGTGGTCCCAAAATGTGGAGCTTGTTAAAGGCAAACTATGGACCGCAAAATAACACATTACTTGAAAAATAGGGCTTCTCACATGCTTTATAAATGCGCTAGAGTAACCGTTCGAACCACAGCACGTTTAAAAACCTATGTAAGGATAGAAGAAGAATCTCCTCTTACTACTAAAAGTAAAGTTATACAAAAAAATCGCAAAATGAGGAAAACAAAGAGGTACAAAAGACTTCCTTACAATCCAAAATTGAGAGAAAAAGCGAGAGAGTTGCGAAAAGCGGGGAATCTAGCGGAAGTATTACTTTGGAATCAGCTTAAAAGAAAACAGTTTAAGGAATGTGATTTCGATCGTCAAAAAATTATTGGTAATTATATTGTCGATTTTTACTGTGCAAATGCTAATGTTGTTATAGAGGTAGATGGTGTAACCCATAATTGTAAAGTTGAATATGATTTAAAGAGAGATTTTTATTTAAAAAGTTTAGGATTAAAAGTGATACATCTAACTGCGAAAGATGTTTTACAACATTTGGATGATGTCATGCGAGTTTAGATGCACATGATACTTTTAGTGATTTACAATGAGTTTATCTGTTGATATTATACACGTTTGAGACCACCCCGCCTGCGAGCAGGCACCCCTCCATAGAGGGGAATTTACCCAATGCTAAAAAGTTATTTAAGTGCCCTTATAATAAATGGTTATTTCAATAAGAACCGATTATAAAATTATAAATCTTTTTTAGAAATAAGAACACAATTCCCCTCTATGGAGGGGCAGGTTTTGCGCTTGCGCGAAACCGGGGTGGTCCCAAAATGTGGAGCTAGATAGTAATAAACTATAGACAAGAGAGCTCCATATTAGTTGAGAAACCGAGGTTCTCACTTATTTTACGACGGGAACGTACAATTACTGTTCGGAACTACTCCTCCTGAAGGCAGGCACCCTCCACAGTGTGAGTTTAAAACAAGCTTTATATTTTGCCAGAATTACCACATTTCGGTACTTTTAGCAAAGTATAAGACTATAATTTCGGATACAACTTCTTCTGTGTATTCCGCGTATTCCGTGGTTCCCCATTCTTTAACCACGGAACACACTGAATACAAGGAAGTATTGTTTAAAAGCCCGTTTAACTACTCAAAATCCTGTCAATTTTATATAACAAAATGAAATAAGTCCGCTTCCTGTTGGGCTAAAGCCCACGTATAGAGTTTCTTTCGCAACTCGTCAGCTGAAGCTGACGGTAATAAGAAATAACTTTTATTGCGTAATTACTTTTTACAGAACTGATTTATATAATAAATCCAAATAAACATTTCCGTCGGATTTATCCGACGGAATGGTTTTATATACGATTCCAAGGGCTTTAGCCCTAATTCAGGAATTACAGGAAATCTACGTTTGCTCCCTAAAACACCTTCCCAATCTCATCCAGCAAAAAGTTACAGGCAATTTCCGTTCCGGCTACAATGCGCTGGCCGAATAGCCAATCTTGTTTTCCGTTCCAATCGTAAACTTTACCGCCGGCTTCCTTCACAATCAGCGTGGCTGCAGCTATATCCCAGGGCTTCAGTCCATATTCGTAGAACGCATCTACCCTCCCACAGGCTACGTTGCATAAATCCCACGCCGCCGAGCCCGGACGCCGGACTCCATGTGTTTTTGTTAGTACTGCTTTCAACAGATTCAGATACTCATCCAATAAATCGGCATTTGAATATGGAAATCCCGTTGCAATCAACGCTTGTGATGGATCTGTGTTATCCGAAATTGTGATTTTCTCTCCATTCAGCCAAGCACCGCCATTTTCTGTAGCCCAGAACATTTCTTTGTTGGCTACTTCGTACACCAGTCCTACTTTTGGCTTTTTCGCTTCCCACAACGCGATGGAAATACAATATACAGGGAAGCCATGAGCAAAATTTGTCGTGCCATCAATGGGGTCTATAATCCAGGTTCTTTGGTCGGTCAATATATCGCCCTGCGCCGATTCTTCGGCCAGTATTTGGTCATCGGGATAGGCTTCTTTTATAATGCCGATTATATTTTTCTCGGAGGCCACATCGGCGTTGGTTACCAAATCGTTTTTGGCCTTGAATTTAATTTCAAAATCGTTGTTATTACGAAGTTTTTGTATTATTTCTGCGCTGGTCAATGCGGCTTTGGTAGCAATTTTCAATTCATCCTTATAATGCATGTCGAATTGGTTATATTCTTGGTGGTTTTGGCTTTAAACTAAGTTAAAATTTAGTGATATTTAAGCACTATCATTTCACTCAGTAATTTAACAATGATTATACCTATTGCAAGCGATCACGCAGGCTACGCAGCCAAAGAGATTACCATCGATTTATTGGAAAAAATGGGTCACACTCCCGTCGATTTTGGAACACATTCGGAAGAATCCGTTGATTACCCGGATTTTGCCGTTCGGGTGGCGCGTCGGATAGACAATGGCGAATACGAACAAGGTATTTTATTATGCGGCAGTGGCCAAGGTGTTTGCATGACGGCAAATAAGTTCCCTAAAGTGCGTGCAGCTTTGGTATATTCTGCAAAAGTGGCGGGTATTACGCGTTTACATAATAATGCCAATATTATGTGCCTGCCTGGACGTGAATTGAATGAAAAAGAAATTAAGGAAATACTAAAAGCTTGGTTCGATACCGATTTTGAAGGTGGAAGACATAAAAGGCGCGTAGATAAAATAGAATCGTTAACTAAAAATAATTAAAAGAAATTAATCCAATGAATTTTTTAAAGAATAATGACCCTTCGGTATTTAAGTTTGTTGAGCTGGAAAAAAACAGACAGAATTTTAACCTTGAATTGATTGCATCCGAGAATTTTGTTTCGAGAGCGGTTATGGAAGCAGCCGGCACCGTACTCACCAATAAATATGCAGAGGGCTATCCGGGAAAAAGATATTACGGCGGTTGCGAATTTGTTGACGAAGTGGAAGATATTGCACGCAATAGAGCAAAAAAATTATATAATGCCGATTGGGTTAACGTACAGCCCCACTCAGGCGCTACTGCCAATGCTGCTGTTTATTTGGCATTTATGAAACCGGGTGAAACATTTTTGGGCTTTAATCTGGCACATGGCGGACACTTAACGCACGGCTCACCGGTAAACTTCTCGGGAATTTATTTTAATGCCGAATTTTATGGCGTTGACAAAGAAACCGGATATCTAGATATGGACCAAATCAGGGATAAAGCCAAAGCTATTAAACCAAAAATGATTTCCATCGGTGCATCGGCATACTCGCGCGATTACGATTATAAAACATTCAGAGAAATTGCCGACGAAGTAGGCGCTATTTTGTGGATGGATATGGCGCATACGGCCGGCCCCATAGCCACCAAACACCTTAACGACCCCCTCCCGCACGCGCACGTAGTTACTACAACCACCCATAAAACTTTAAGAGGACCACGTGGCGGTATGATATTGGTTGGCAACGATGCAGAAAACACACTTGGTGTAGTGGCCAGAAAATCGGGCAGGGTGAGAAATTGGAGTGAATTGTTAGATTCTTCCGTATTTCCCGGAACACAAGGCGGCCCATTGATGCATATTATTGCTGCAAAAGCAGTTGCCTTGGGTGAAGCACTTGAAGATACTTTTGTAGGTTATCAAACGCAGGTATTGGCCAACGCCAAAGCTTTATCGGCAAAACTGATGGAACTGGGTTATAACATTGTAAGTGGAGGTACCGATAACCACTTAATGCTTATAGATTTGCGCAATAAAGGACTAAATGGAAAAATTGCAGAAGAAGCCTTAGATAAAGCTTCCATCACGGTAAACAAAAATATGGTTCCGTTCGATACCGAGAGTCCGTTTGTTACCTCAGGTATTAGAATTGGTGCTCCGGCTATGACCACACGCGGACTTAAAGAAGCCGAATTTGAAGAAATTGCGGTATTAATTGATACAGTACTACAAAATCCCACAAATGAGGATGTACACAAAAAGGTTTCTGCTCAAGTGGAAGATCTGTGTTCACGGTTCCCGCTGTATGATTTTTAATTTTTAATAAAAGAATAATTGCAAGAACGTCAAATAATGGGAGAACTCCCACCTGAGGCTACAAAACCGTCGAGGAACGACATAAATATGCCTTTTTTAAAGCATCTGGAGGAACTACGATGGAGGCTTATAAAAGGTTTTATAGCCGTTGCCATAGGTGTAGTCATTGCTTTTATTTTCAGGGATACCATATTGAACACTTTTCTGTTGGGTCCGGCCCGTTCCGATTTTTTTATGTATAAATTAATCGGTATGGATGCCATAGATTTGCAACTGCAAAGCAGGAGGTTGCCCGGGCAGTTCTTTACTTTATGGGGGCTGCTTTTTATAAGTGGTTTTATAATAGCATCTCCCGTATTTATTTATCAAATTTGGTCGTTTATGGAGCCTGCCTTTGAAAAAACAACCAAGAAAAAAACTTTCTTTACCGCTTTTTTCATAACCTTTTCCTTTTTATTGGGAATTTCTTTCGGTTATTTGGTATTGGTGCCGTTTGCACTGCAATTCTTCTCGCAATTTCAGATATCAGACCTTATACGCAACGATTTTGACATCAATGCCTATTTTAGTTCTTTAACCACTTGGGTTTTGGCATGTGGGGCTATATTTCAAATCCCCATAATTAGTTATGCCCTTTCAAGTATTGGATTGCTTACCCCGGATTTTATGAAAAAGTACAGACGTCACGCAATTTTACTTTTCTTTGCATTGGCCGCGGTGCTTACCCCTCCCGATCCGGTTTCACAAATTCTGATAGCCATACCGCTAATAATTTTATATGAAATTGCAATACGGATTAGCGGTTTTGCCCAAAGAAAAAGAGAACGCGAGTTAAAAAAAGCATTTGGAGAAACTGAAGAAACGAGCGCATCTTAAAATAAAAGACTTGAGCCAGGTACTGATTTTAATATTTTCTACCCTTATCTTATAATGATAGAAAAACAACAATAATTTTTCACATCGACTGTTTAAATATTATAAAACAGAACGAAAAAATATATAAATGAGATTTAAAACTTTAAAAATATTTTCGGCTATCTTCATCCTATCAACGCTTATTTTGGCGTGTGGAGGCAAAAGCAATCCATTCTTTTTCGAGGATGATTTTACAACCGTGCCCGAACCCTTTGATATCTCCGATGAACAACCTATAAAGCACGATTCAGGCCTTATTGAATATGAATTGAAGGTTGGTACCGGTGATTTTACTACCAATAGAAGGGATAACGTTAATGTGTATTATACCGGCCGCAAAACCAGTGGCGAAATTTTCGACAGTTCGTACAAAAATGGTAACACTACCCCATCCAATTTAAATGTTAACGGCGTTATAGACGGTTTCCGTGAGGGACTAATAGGTATGAAAGAAGGCGGTAAAAAAGTATTGGTCATACCTCCTAAACTAGCTTACGAAGGCACCGACAATAGTTTACGGAATGATACCTTAGTTTTTGATATTGAATTGCATTCTATAGTCAAGTAACGCGGCGTTAAGCCCCGTTCAGTTTAAAAAGCAGTATCGAGTTACTGCTTTTTTTATTCGTATTTAATTTTAACTCTGGCGTTCAACCCCGTTGTAATTTCGTAGGGTATGGTTGCAATTTCGTTCGCCCAAATCTCGGGATTCAATTCCTTTCTATTAAACAAATATACCTTTGAATCTATATCTATTTCATCGGTGCTATATACCATAATATAATCCATCGTTACCCGGCCCACTTGATTATATAATTTATTGTTTATCATAACTTTAAGTTTACCACTCAATATGCGTGGTATCCCATCGCCATAGCCTACTGGTATGGTATATATAAAGCCATCGGCCGGAGCATTCCAAATACTTCCATAGCTGACCGGCTCGTCTTTATTTATTTTTTTAATCTGAACAATGTGTGTGGTCCATTCTAAAATAGATTCCAAATCGGGCACTTCTTGCCGTCCCGGTGCATATCCATATAATCCTATTCCGGCCCGGACGGCATCAAATTGTAAATCTTTATCTGTATGGTAAAATATGGCACCTGTATTTGCGGTATGCGTTAATAAATTTTGGGGGAAATGGGCTCTGATTCTTGTGAATCTCTCCAGCTGCGTTTCTACTTTTACATCAATATCGTCATCGGGATTAGCGAAATGCGTATATATCCCCTCGCAATGCAGATTGTTATGTTGTTTAATTTTTTCTTTTACTAACGGAACCTGTTCTTCGAGAAGCCCCAAACGATGCATGCCTGTATCAAAGTTGAGATGATATCTGGTACCGGGTCTTAATTTATCAAAAGTCGAAATATCGGCCACGGTTGCCACAAGGTTATACTGGGTATATAATTCCGTTATTTTTTCCGAGGGTATTTCAAACACTAAAATGGGATGTTCAAACCCTGCTTTTCGCAACTCAACTCCCCTTTCAGCATGGGCTACACAAAACCAATCCACCTGATCTTGAACCAATTTTGCGAATTCAATAAGGCCGTGTCCATACGCATTGTCTTTTACAACGGCCATGGTTTTCACTCCGGGTTGAAGTCTCTTTTTTATAGCTTTCAGATTTTTATCAATCGACGATTTATAAATGGTAATTTCGGAACGCATATATTTATTATTGCAATACTTATTAATTTCTTTGATTAATGTTCAAATACTTAAATACGGGCATAATTTAATCAATTAATATAAGTTTAATCTGGATTTATTGAGCCGTATGTTCCCATATATTATTCCTTAACAATGCTTGATAAATCCAGTTTTATCTTAATGCGCTTCCAGCCAGTTCTCACCCAATCCGGCATCAACTTTTAGCGGTACATCCAATTCAAAAGCATTTTCCATCATTCGTATTATTTCATTTGGGGTTGTTTCCTGTTCGCTCTCGTGTATTTCGAATACCAATTCGTCGTGCACCTGTAATAACATTCTGCTTTTACTGTTATTCTCTTTCAACCATTTTTGAATATTAATCATAGCAATTTTGATAATATCGGCTGCTGTGCCCTGTATGGGCATATTTATGGCCACTCGTTCTGCAAAACCCCGCACATTCCAATTTCTGGAGTTGATTTCGGGAATATACCTTCTGCGCCCGGAAAGGGTTTGCACATATTCATTTTCTTTGGCAAACAATTTGGTTTCGTTTATATAATCCAGAATTTTTGGGAAGCGATTGAAGTATTCATCTATCATTTCCTTGCCTTCTTTATTATCAATTCCCAGATTTTGTGCCAAACCGTAAGAACTCAGTCCATACGGTATGCCAAAATTCACTTCTTTGGCTTTCCTTCTATGATTTGGTGTTACATCATCCAGCGATTCCAATCCAAAAATTTCCTTTGCAGTCCGCGCGTGTATATCTTCCCCGTCTTTAAACGCTTGCATCATGGCCTGGTCTTTGGAAATATGCGCAATTATTCTCAATTCCACCTGCGAGTAGTCAGCCGAGTAAATTTTGTAACCCTCATCCGCAATAAATGCTTTTCTAACCTCCCGTCCCCTTTTGGTTCTTATCGGGATGTTCTGCAAGTTGGGATTTGAGGAAGAAAGCCGGCCGGTTGCCGTTACATTTTGATTAAAATTGGTATGCACCCTTTCCGTTCCCTCTTCAATAAGCAATGGCATAGCATCCACATAAGTAGATTTTAATTTTGCCAAAGTTCGGAACTCCAAAATAAGATTGGGCATTTCATATTTGGGCGCCAGGCTTGTTAAAACCGCTTCGTTTGTTGAGTACTGCCCCGTTTTTGTTTTTTTACCCGCCGGTAAGCCCATTTTTTCAAATAATATAGAGCCTAATTGTTGGGGCGAATTTATATTGAACACCTCGCCGGCCTTTTCGTGAATTTTTTCTTGCAGAACCAGCAAATCATCGTTTAAATCATCTGAAAACGAGCGCAGCATATCTACATCCAAACGAATGCCTGCCAGCTCCATATCAGCCAATACACTTATTAACGGAAATTCTATGTTATGTGCAATATCTTCCAGCCCATCTTCTTTGAGTTGTTCGTCTAACAAGTGGTACAATTGCAAAGTTATATCGGCGTCTTCGCAGGCATACTCATAAACATCGTCTATCGGCAAATCCGCCATTGATTTTTGGTTTTTGCCCTTACCAATTAGCTCTTCAATCGGTTTTGGCGCATAATTCAGGTAAACCTTCGAGAGGTCGTCCATACTTAGCTTTTGGGACGAATTAATCAGATAGGCAGCAATCATGGTATCATAGGGCTTCGCTTTTATGGAGATGCCTGCTTTGGTCATCATTATATAATCGAATTTATAATTATGCGCCACTATAATTTTCTGATTATCGGTAAAAATTGGTTCTATAAGCTCGATAATTTCTTTTTCCTCAAAACCGCCTTTCACATTCAGAGGAATATAATAACCGGTATCTTTCTCAATACTGAATGATATACCTACCAAATTTGCCGCAATCGGATTGGCCGAATCGGTTTCGGTATCGAAACAAATAATATCAGATTTTAAAAGTTTAGCTACCAGATCTTTAACTTCGCTTATTTCCTGAATTAATTTATAGTTCTTTTTTATATCTATACCCGGCGTATTCTCTTGCACTTCAACGGGTTGCCCAAATAAACTTGTTTGTCCCGATATGGGAGATTGTTGATACTCTTTTGCGGCTTCATCCGAGTATTTTTTGGTCAGGGTTCTAAATTCCATCTGGGTAAAAAAGTCGGCCAGATCTTTGTTATTTGCCCCGTCCCAACTAAATTCCTCCCATTCTTCTATATCGGGCACATCCGTTTTAATGGTTACCATTATTTTTGCATGCATCGCCAAGTCTCCATTTTCCAATAAAGTTTCGCGTTGGCGTTTGGCCGTTATTTTTTCAGCTTCTTGTAATAAATTCTCCAGGCTGCCATACTTATTGATTAACTTAGGCGCCCCTTTTTTTCCAATTCCCGGTACGCCCGGTATATTGTCGGAAGTATCTCCGATAATAGCCAGCACATCCACCACTTTTTCGGGGTAAACACCAAAATATTCCATTACCCCTTCCCTGTCGATTATATTAAAACCGCCGTTTCTGTTATCCGGTTTCATCATTTTGATGTGGTTATGCACCAATTGCATAAAATCTTTATCGGGTGTAACCATATAAACAGTTACGTCATCCGCATCAGCTCCGCTGGCAATGGTTCCGATTATATCATCCGCTTCGTAGCCGTCTTTTTCTATATTTTTAATACCCCATTTTTCAATCATTTCTTTAATCAACGGGATTCCCTCTACAAGTTCCTCCGGCATAGGCGGGCGTTGGGCTTTGTAACTTTCATCCATAATATGCCTGAATGTCGGCGCTTTTGTATCCCAAGCTACGGCAATATGAGTTGGTTTTTCTTCTTCTAAAAGACGTTGTAGAGTGTTTGCAAAGCCCATTATTGGCCCGGTTGAAATACCTTGTTTATTTTTTAAACGGGCATTTATAAAAGCAAAATGGGATCGATAGGCCAACGCCATTCCATCCAATAGAAAAAGTATGTTTTTGGGCATAATAAATTGAAAGGGTGATTTTATTTAATTTAAACGTCGTTCAAATGGATATTAAACGGTGTTTAAATTTATGTCGATATACCATTGGAACCAAAAGTATATAATAATTCATCGTACTTTTACCAATCGTAAATATCGACAACGCTTTTTTAAATTTAGTTTAAAGCAGCGTTGTCTCTTAATTTAATTTTATTTTATTTGGATGCGGCTTTGACCACAGCATCGGCGGTGATACCAAAATGCTCGTATAACACTTCAAAAGGCGCAGAATCGCCAAAGCTATCTATACCAATGGATGCGCCATCATTGCCAACATAACGCCTCCAGCCAAAGGTAGATCCGGCTTCAACAGAAACTCTGTTTTTAACCGCTTTCGGGAGTACATTTTCTTTGTATTCGTCGCTTTGTTTCTCGAATAGTTCCCAGGATGGCATACTTACCACTCTAGCATCAATGCCTTTTGCTTTAAGTGTTTCCTGTGCCTGAACGGCCAAACTTAATTCAGAACCGGTACCAATTAAAATAGCGTCGGGAGTTTCTTTTTCGGAATCTCTAAAAATATAGGCTCCTTTTTGAACCATTGCAGCAGCATTATCTTCATTTCTTTCGTAAGTGGGCATATTTTGTCGGGTAAGAACCAATAAAGTAGGGCCTTCCGTATTTTCAATGGCTGCTTTCCACGAATACGCAACCTCGTTGGCATCGCCCGGACGCAAAATCAACACATTTGGCATAGCCCTTAAACTGGCCAGATGCTCAACCGGTTGGTGAGTCGGGCCGTCTTCTCCCAGGCCAATGCTGTCGTGCGTCATCACAAAAATGGAAGGAACTCCCATCAATGCAGCAAGCCTTATAGCAGGACGCATATAATCGGTAAATACAAAGAATGTACCGCCATAAGGTATAAGCCCGCCGTGCAGGTTAATTCCGTTGATAGCTGCGGCCATTCCGTGCTCTCGAACGCCATAATGCACTACCCTGCCCGTGTTGCTTTCCACAACAAAGGATTTACCGTCATCAATATCGGTTTTATTGCTACCGGATAAGTCTGCCGAGCCACCAAACAGGTTTGGAATTGCATCTTTCAATGCTTGAATTACTTTACCGGACGCGTTTCTACTGGCCTCGCCTTTTTCCGATACCGGGAACACGGGTAAGAATTCTTCGATATTTGGCAATTCTCTATTTATCCAGCGTTTAAATTCCTGTGCTTCTTCCGGGTCGGCTTTTTTAAAATCGTTTAGCGTGTTATTCCATTCAGTTTCGGATTCTTCGCCTTTAGATATGGCTTTTCTAAATTCATTTAAGGCTTCTTCAGGTATATGGAATGGTTCATCCGATGGCCAATTGTATGCGGCTTTTGTTAGTTTAATTTCGTCGTTGCCCAGTGGCGAGCCGTGCGAGTCGGGCGTATCCTGTTTGTTGGGCGAACCAAAGCCAATATGCGTTTTACATATAACCAGTGATGGTTTGTCTGCTTCATTTTGTGCATTTGTGATGGCTTCTGCAATTTGCTCATGGTTATGGCCATCAATTTCCTGTACATGCCAGCCATACGCTTCAAAACGCATTTTTGCATTCTCGGTAAACGCCAAATCGGTAGTTCCTTCAATGGTTATACGGTTCGAATCGTACAAATAAATCAGTTTGCCCAATTTTAAATGTCCAGCCAGGGAAGCGGCCTCGTGCGAAACGCCTTCCATTAAATCGCCGTCGCTTACAATGGCATACGTATAGTGATCTACAATTTTATTGCCGGTGGTGTTAAAACGGCTCGACAAATATTTTTCTGCCATGGCCATTCCCAACCCGGTTGCAAATCCTTGTCCCAAAGGTCCGGTAGTCATTTCTACGCCGGGTGTAATTCCGTATTCGGGATGTCCGGGTGTTTTGCTTCCCAGCTGCCTGAAGTTTTTAATTTCATCCAAACTTAAATCGTAACCAGTTAAGTGCAGTAAACTATAAATAAGCATGGAGCCGTGTCCGGCAGAAAGTATGAATCGGTCCCTATTGAACCAATCGGGATTTTTTGGGTTATGTTTTAGAAATTTTGTCCACAGAACGTAGGCCATATCTGCTGTACCCATGGGCATTCCCGGGTGACCTGAATTTGCTTTTTGTACCGCATCAATAGCTAAAGTTCTTATTGTGTTTACACAGAGTTGATCGAGCTTGTTTGACATTTGAGTTAGTATTTTTAGTTATTATTATGTCTCTATATGTTGTTGAATTATACTTAATATAACGAAACTGTATTTCAGTTTTTAAATGAATTGTTTTAAAAACAAGGCAAAAAAAAAGCTCTGAATTTTCAGAGCTTCTTAAGAATTTAGTTACTTGCTTGCGCACATTTGAGCTCAAATTCCATTATATGTGATGCTGGCGCCTTAAATGAGCCATAAAGTGCACCACTAAAAGCTTTACACGCTTCGCTTTTATTATCTTTAGTTTGGTAAGCCATGCCCAATTCGAAGTAAATTTTAGCTTGGTCGGTTTTACCGCCTCTTTCATATTTCAGTGCTTCGTTAGCATGTTTGATTGCCAAATCGGCCTTAGCCTGCTTGTTGTAAACTTCGGCTAATCTATAATGTACGCTGGCAGACTCTTCCTCGTAGGTTAGAGCCAAGTCAAACAGTTCTACTGCTTCAGAGTATTTTTTACTTTCGGTGGATTTTACACCTCTATATAGTAACTCATCGTGTGCCGAATTTTTTGAGGAATTCACCACTTTAGCGTCGTTAACTTTTTCGCCAACCATAATGGCTTGGTCGTACCAGTATAACATATTTTCCAGGTCGTCTGCATTAAGTTTTTTGGCAACCAATCCTTTTTGATAATATGCTTTGGCATAATTTGCATTTGCGGTTATGGCTTTATCTAGTGCCTCATTAGAGCCTTCAAAATCTTGCTGGCTATATAGCAAAGTACTTTTTTGATAATGTAATTGTGGAATGATATTACGTGAGCGACTTTCAATATCTGAATCGCTGAATTTTTTGCCAATGCTTTGCGACTCTACAAAATCTTCGATAGCTGTATCCAAATCGGCGACGGATTTAGAGGCTTTAAAAGTATTAAATGCAACTACTGCTTTTTGGTAGTACATTTTTGGAATTTGTCTTTCAGCCTGATTTTTAATGCTTTCGCCTTGGTCTGTGCCCAAACTCTCACCAATGTTCAATGCTTCTGTAAAAGAATTGATTGCACCGGCATAATCTTTACCTTTGGCTAGTTCCAAACCTTGGTTGTATAGATTTACGGCATCTTCGTATTCTTGCGCGCTAACATTAAAAGCCAACATGCTTACAAAAAGCAGTAATACAATTTTATTGAAAACCTTCATTGATTTATTTTTAATTATGTTCATATGGTAAACTCGTAATTTACGTAATATTTTTAAAGTTTCTAAAGATATTAACAAATAAGTGCTATTATTTATTGTGTTATCGTCATATTTATGCTATACGATTATAAATTAAATGCTAAAGTTAGGTTTAACTTCTTCTTTCTCATAAAATTTACAAATGGTATTTACGGCTACTTTAGGGTCGTCTGTTAATGTAAATAACTCTACGTCTTCGGGAGATATTGTGCCGGCTCCCACCAATTTGTCTTTGATCCAATCTACCAGTCCGCCCCAAAACTCGGTGCCAAATAACACAATCGGTATCTTTGTAATTTTATGGGTTTGCACCAAAGTCAGGCTTTCGAATAGTTCATCCAATGTACCAAATCCACCCGGAAACACAATAAAACCTTGTGCATACTTAACAAACATTAGTTTTCGTACAAAAAAGTAACGGAAATTTATTTCATAATTGCTGGATACATATTGGTTCAAGCCTTGTTCGAAAGGTAGATTTATGCCCAACCCCACCGATTTTCCGTCGGCTTCAAGAGCGCCTTTGTTACCGGCCTCCATTATTCCGGGTCCGCCACCGGTTATTACGCCAAATCCATTTTTTGTTATTAATTTTGCGGCTTCAACTGCTGCTTTATAGTATTTGTCCTCTGGCGAGGTGCGTGCAGATCCAAAAATAGATATACATGGCCCAACGGCATGCAATCGGTCAAAACCTTCGACCAATTCGCCCATTATTCTAAAGACACGCCACATATCTTTACTGTTATCATCCTTATATTTTTTGGGTATTATAACTCTTGGTTCTGTATTGTTTTCAGTATTCATCATTTATTTAGTTCAAGTGTGAAAGTTATACCTGGAACGGCACCATGTACGTGGCTGTAAACCATGCCTGGATTAATTTTTGCATTCATCGATAAATCGTCCGAAACATCAAAGGAACGAAGATGCGCAAAAACATAGGCATCTACCGCATTTAACAAATGCGCCGCCACTAACGATACATAAATAATATCTCTCGTGTTTTTTAATTCATTTCTTCTGCTTTTCAAAAACGTGGGATTACTTCCCATCAAATGCTCCGGTGTTTGCCCAAATCTAAAATCATCATGTTGCGGGAAACTATTATAATAAGCAGCTCGGTATTGATGATATTCTTTGGTTAAATATATGCTATAATAAGCCAACCCTCCGTAAACTCCATAAATTATAGGCACTTTCCATGCTTCTTTATTAGTAATTTGCCCCCAACCCGGTACAAATAAAGATCGTCGCATAACTTTTTTAGGGTCGAGAAAGGTTTGATTTACAGCCGGGGCTTTAACGATGATGCTTTTATATTGTAACCGGTTATCAAAATTCAGTTGGTTTGGATATTCCGTTTGGTTTATAATCTGGCCTTTACTTTTGGCCGGCAAAAGCATTAAAACTGTTATAGTTAAACTAAAAAGAATCGATGATATTAAGTATTCTTTCCAAATCATCGTCAGAATAATATTCGATTTTTATTTCGCCCCCTTTTCTCTTCGACACTATCTCGACCCGGGTACTTAACTTTTTTCTAAGTTTTGCCGATAGGTCTTCCAGTATCGGGTCTGATTCTTTTGCTGTCGATTTTTTTGCTTTTTTTGGAGCCTTCTCCAAACTTCTAACCGCTTCTTCAAGCTGCCTTACCGACCAATCGTTTTCGATGGTATTACTTAATAGTTTCTTTTGCGTCTGCTCTTTTTCGATAGTAATCAAACTGCGTGCATGCCCCATCGATATCAAACCATTTTTTAACGCACTTTGCAAAAAATCTGGTAAGGTCAATAACCGCAACGTATTTGTTACAGTAGTACGATTTTTGCCAACTTTATCGGCTACTTGAGCTTGAGTGTAGCTAAATTCTTCTATCAAACGTTGGTAAGCCAGCGCAACTTCTAAGGCGTTAAGATCTTCTCGCTGGATATTTTCGATTAAAGCAAAAGCCATGCTTTGTTCGTCGTCGGCTTCTCTAATATAAGCCGGAATTTCGTCGATACCGGCCAATTTCGAAGCTCTCAGTCTTCTTTCTCCGCTTATAAGCTCAAATCGCTTTTCGCCCAGATAACGTACAGTAATAGGTTGAATCAACCCGTGCGTTTTAATCGAATCGGCCAGTTCTTCTAATCTTTCGGCGTCAAATTCGGTTCGTGGTTGATGCGGATTAGCCCGGATATGGTTGACAGGTACGTTAATAATGGTATTGGCTTTTACTGCAATATTATCTTTTGCAGAGGCATAACTTGGCTTCTCTTCTTTTCCGGAAGGTTTATTTGTGCCGTCAGCGTCTTTTTTACCAATATCTAAGTCAGGAAAATAGACTTCCAAGCCTCTTCCCAATACTTTTTTAGCCATTTTTAACTCCTAATTCGATAGAACGGGGCTGTTTTTAAACAGTTTTTTATTTTTTTTGATTATTTCGCGTGCCAAAGCAAGGTAATTTTTTGCTCCGGTACAGGTAGAATCGTATAAAATTACGGGTTTTCCAAAACTGGGAGCTTCTGCCAGTCTGATATTTCTGGTAATTACCGATTTGAATACGCGATCGTCAAAGTAGCGTTTTACTTCTTCTGCCACTTGATTGGAAAGGCGTGTCCGGTTGTCGTACATGGTCAGCAGTACTCCTTCTATATCCAAATCGGGATTTAGGTGCTGGCGCACAATTTTTATAGTATTCAGCAGTTGCCCCAACCCTTCCAGCGCAAAATACTCGCATTGTACCGGTATTACAACCGAGTCGGATGCGGTAAGTGCGTTTATAGTCAATAAGCCAAGCGAAGGCGGGCAGTCTATTATAATAAAGTCGTATTTATCTTTAAGATTAGCGAAGGTTTTTTGTAGTATCCTTTCTCTTTCTTCCCGGTCTATCATTTCTATTTCGGCGCCGACCAAATTTATATGAGAGGGCACAACATCCAAATATTCCAATTCCGTGCTTCGAATGGCGTCTTCAATATCGGCACTTCCAATCATCACTTCGTAGATTGAGTTATTTACCGTTTTAACGTCTATTCCAAGTCCGCTTGTTGAGTTGCTTTGAGGATCTATATCTATAACCAACGTGGGATGTTCTATAACAGCCAAACTAGCTGCAAGGTTTATTGCGGTGGTCGTTTTACCGACACCGCCCTTTTGATTGGCTACAGAAATTATTTTACCCATTAATATTTCGCTTTAAATTAATTTTTGGCTTAGACTCTAATATAAAGCGAGAGCAGCTTCATTACAAAAATACTTATTCACACTTCTCATCTAAGTTATCCACATTACTTGTAACTGCAACCTTAATTACCGGGCGAGTTGGTGTAGTGAATTTCTCTGTTAGGTATTGTAGTTTGCTGTGAGGGTTTTACGAGAATCAGTTTATTGTAGCTTTCGGTATATTCTTGATCCAGACTTTTTAGCAGAACGGCGTTGTTGCCGTCTTCTATGGTTATAATTTCGTTTCTATCTACCCAAGGTTGGGTTATGCTATTATTAGCTTTTTGTGTTACCGGTGCCGCAGCGCTTTTTATGGAAACCGGGGTTTGTTGCACTACCTTTGTTTGTGCCGGTTCGTTTGTGATATCATCCACTCTATTACTATCCGCTCCAAAATAAACTATGGATACCGATAATAAAATAACCACCACGGCGGCCGCGCTTTTGATTACATAATTGGAGTACCATTTTGATTTTCTGATATTCTGTTTTTGTAATCTAATCACGTTTTCAAGTGTAGATTCCAGCACGTTATTTGGTGCGTTGATGGTTGGTAAATTTCCAAGTTTTTTATAGGAACTACGCAAACTTTCTACTTCAATAAGTAAGTCTGCGTCGTTCCTCATTTCATTTTCAAACTCTATCATTTCTGATGGGTCCATTTGCCCCATCAGATAACGAATACTGTTTAGTTCATTTATTTGCATGCTTAATCTCAAATTGTCTTTCTTCCTCGAAATACTTTCTCAGATTGATTAGTGCGTATCTCATTCTTCCCAATGCGGTATTTATGGAAACGTCTGTCAATTCTGCGATTTCTTTAAAGGGCATTTCATAATAATGTCTTAAAAGCACCACGCTTCTTTGTTCTTCGGGCAGCTTGGCGATGTGTTTCATTAAACTGGCGTTGGTTTCGCTTATAATGATTTGATCGTCCGCATCTACCACAGAATCGTCGCTCAGTCTATCGAAATAATCCGATGTATCGTCTTCTTCGTACCAAGCATTAACATCTAAGTAGCGTTTTTGTTTTCTGATATGGTCTATAGTAGCATTATGCGCAATTCGCATTACCCAGGCAATCCATTTACCTTGCTCGTTGTAGTTATCGTCCATTTTGGTAATAACTTTGGTAAACGTTTCTTGAAAGATATCGTTAGCGGTTTCCGGATTTTTCACCATGCTATATATATAGGAGTAGATTTTAGCTTGGTGTCTGTTCAAAAGTTCGTTAAAAGCTTTATCGTCGGCTTTCTTTCTGAACATTCTAACTAAATCTCGATCTAGTAGATCTTTATAGCTTGCTATCGTATTTCTCTTTGTTAGTTTCATAACTGTCACCCTGAGTTTTGGGATTTGGCTCTATTTAAATTATGCAATAAATTTTACTTTTTTATCAATTTTTGTTCAAATTCTCACAAAATTTAACATCGAGCGTTAATTGAACCAACAGCATCCGTTTGGATACTATCGTTTTGTGTTAATCCCATTTTAACTATTGGGCAACTTGCCTGAAATAACATATTAATGCTAACATTTTCATGTTACGGTTTTAGTTCGTTGTTACAACGCTTCAGTATTGAAATAATTGTATATTTTTTCGCCTAATTTTTTCCCCACTTCTTTTTGGAGCTCCTCGATTTTTAATTTCTTGATATTTTTTACCGAACCGAATTCTTTAAGCAGCTTTTTCGAAGTTTTATCTCCCACTCCGGGAATCTCGGTAAGCTCGGTAACCAAAGTTCTTTTCAACCTTTTTTTACGGTGAAATGTTATCGCAAATCGATGCGCTTCGTCTCTTATCTGTTGCAATAATTTTAGCGCTGTCGATTTTTTGGGTATCATAATCGATTCGGATCGACCCGGAACAAAAACCTCTTCCAAACGCTCTGCAAGGCTGATAATATCCGTTTGGCCGTAGAAATCAAGTTCTTTTAGCACTTCAATGGCAGCATTTAACTGACCTTTGCCACCATCAACAACAATTAAATCGGGAATTTGCAGCTTTTCTTCTATTACGTGGGTATATCTGCGACGAATAATTTCCTTCATCGAAGCGTAATCGTCGGGACCTTCCACCGTTTTTATGTTGAATTTTTTATATGCACTTTTTCTCGGTTTAGCATCAACAAAACAAACCATGGAGGCAACAGGATCGGTGCCCTGCAAGTTGGAGTTATCGAAGCATTCGATGCGGCGGGGCAATCTGCTTAAATTTAAATGTTCTTTGAGTTCTTTTACTGCGTGTGGTATCCGTGTTTTTTCAGCTTTTGCTTTTTCTAGTTTCCGCTCGTTCAAGTGTAATCGGGTGTTTGCCAATGCCATTTTGATAAGATGGGCCTTTTCGCCTATTTTTGGCACTTGTACCGGTACTTTCTTTCCTTTTTCGCGCGAGAGATAGGCTAAAAGCGGTTCGTCATTTTCCAGCTCTGTGCTTAAATAGACTTCATCCGGTATGGCAGCCATGTATTGCCCCGTGTAATAATCTTCCACAAAAGCCTGGAGCATTTGGTGCTCGTTCAAGTCTTCAATATTACGTAAAAAGCGGCGGAATTTGCTCATCAACTTACCCTCTCTTACTTTAAACAGTACCCCGCACGCCTCGCCAATTTCTTCATCTACCCCAACGGCAAATATATCCCGATCCAATTTTTTATCGGCTACTATCTTCATTTTTTCGCTGTATCGCTCTACAGCAATATAACTATCGCGCAGTTTTGCGGCTTCTTCAAATGCCAGCGCATCCGATGCAATTTGCATTTCCTCTTTAATGTCTTTGAGCAGCTGGTCGGTTTTTCCCTGAAGTAGTTTTTCTATCTTCTTGACAATTTCCTGATAATATTCCGGAACCAAATCGCCCGAACACCGCTCTAAATAGTCATCAAAACACGAGTGCCATTTAGGGATACCTCTGGTTTTATCCAATGTTTTGATGGCAACCGCACACGAACACAACCCGAATGCATTTCGGATGGTTTCGAGCATTCGTTTCATACTTATAACACTATCGTATGGGCCGTAATACTTACTGCCATCTTTAACCACGGTTCTGGTGGGAAAGATTCGGGGCATATCGTCTGCCGTGATACATATATATGGGTACGATTTATCATCGCGATACATAATATTATAGCGCGGCTGGTACTGTTTGATAAAGTTGTTTTCCAAAATGAGGGCTTCTGCCTCCGAATCGGTTATCATCACCTCTAAATCGACTATTTTGGAAACCATCAATCTTATGCGCCCATCAACCGGCCTGGATTCCTGGAAGTATGTTCTTACTCTATTGCGCAGTTTTTTTGCTTTACCTACATACAGCACATTCCCGGCAGCATCCCTATAAATATATACACCGGGTAGCTGTGGTAAATTTGCCACTTTTTCGAGTAAATCCTCTTTGCTTTTGTTGCCGCTCATATATTGGAATATAATGTATTTAACTTATATAAGATTATCCGGAATCGTTAAAATGCTCCATTCTATTTTTCGTACCGTACAAACAATTTTAAATCCGTATTTTATCCATACTATTTTAACATTCGAATATACCATTTTCATTTAACTGCCTAATATGCAAAAAAGCACTAAGACCAACCCCAATATTCCCATTATTTACGAAGATAATCACCTTTTGGTTATTGATAAACCGGTGGGTGTGCTTTCGCAAGAGGATATTACCGGCAAACCGGATGTACTGACGCTATGCAAACAATACTTAAAAAAAGAATACAACAAGCCCGGTAATGTATATTTGGGATTGGTGCATCGGCTGGACCAGCCGGTAAGCGGGGTGATGGTTTTGGCAAAGACCTCGAAAGCGGCTTCCCGTTTATCCGAACAAATCCGAAAAAACATGGTGGTAAAAACATATTGGGCGATGGTTCACGGAACTACCAATCCCGAGGAACATTTAATACACCATTTAGCCAAGGATAAAAAAAAGAATTTTGTACATGCCCACAATTCCAAAAAATCATTCACCAAAAAATCGGAGCTGTCTTATAAAACTATCAAACAAAATACCCAATTCAGTTTGGTAGAAGTCGATTTAATAACCGGTCGTCCGCATCAGATACGAGTACAACTTGCCAAAATTGGGCATCCATTGTGGGGCGATGTAAAATATGGCGATAACTCATCGGCAAAAGGAGTGGATTTGGGGCTTCGTGCCGTTAAATTTACTTTAGAGCACCCAACCACAAAAGAAAAAATGACGTTTGAGGTTGATATGCCGAAAATAAAGCCATGGAGCTTTTTTGATTATTGAACCAGACCTTCCAAAAAAAGTAAGGCTCGTTAAATACCAAAAACGAGCCTACTCCCCTCACCATTAAGTGATAACTTTACGATTTATAAAATTCAATTATATTTAAAAAATCCTTCACCTGTTTTATTGCCTAACTTGCCGGCATCCACCATTTTTACCAGTAAAGGCGACGGGCGATATTTTGGGTCCTTAAAACCTTCGTACAGCACATTCAATATATCCAGGCATACATCCAAACCGATAAAGTCTGCCAACCGAAGCGGCCCCATTGGATGTGCCATTCCCAATTTCATTACTTCATCAACATTTTCGGGCGTTGCCACTCCTTCCGAAACACAAAATATAGCTTCGTTAATCATAGGCATTAAAACCCGGTTGCTTACAAATCCGGGAAAATCGTTTACGGGAACGGGTACTTTGTTCAAATCCTTTGCCGTTTGCTCTACCGCGCTGTAAGTGGCATCATCGGTTTCCAGTCCGCGTACAATTTCGACCAATTTCATTACCGGTACCGGATTGAAAAAATGCATTCCAATAAATTTTTCAGGACGTTTAGTTAGACCTGCTAATTTAGTAATCGAAATTGATGAAGTATTTGAAGCCAGAATCGCATTTTCCGGTGCATTTTTATCAACAGCTTCCCACACACTCCTCTTAATTTCGAAATTTTCGGGAACGGCTTCTACAACCAGATCAACATCGCCCACTCCTTCTGCCACATCCAAATAAACCGAAATATTACTGAGTGTTGAAGTTTTTACTGCTTCATCTATTCTTTGTTTGGCCAACATTCTGTCCAGATTTTTGGTAATGATTGCCAAAGCCCGGTCCGCAAATTCTTTTTTTGTTTCTATCAAAGAAACCTTAAAACCATTCATAGCAAAAACGTGCGCAATTCCATTGCCCATGGTGCCGCCGCCAATAACGGCTACTTTTTTTATCGACATATTTTATTAGATTTAAAGTTTTCGTGTAAGTTACAAAGAATTGGAAGCGCTTTTCAATAAATAAAATTAAACTTTCGTTTTATAAGTACAATCATACCCTAAATTCCTTTGAGTAAGTATAATTTGTTATGCTTAGATTATAACATCTACCAAATTTGTAGATACACAGCATAAATATTAAGGCGTTAACCAAACAATATCAATTCATTGCCATGAAAACATTTTTAAAGTTCTTCATTTTTATTTTGGTTTTAATAATAGCATTTATAAGTATTTCCGCCTATTGGACGCTTTACAAACCTCTGCCCAATTACGAAAAAGATGTGGTTCTCAAAAATTTAAAACAACCGGTAGATATACACTGGGATGATTTCGGTGTGCCCCATATTTATGCTAAAAATGAGCACGATTTATATTATGCACTGGGTTATGTGCATGCACAAGACAGGCTTTGGCAGATGATGCTTACCCAAATTGCAGCGGAAGGTCGTTTTGCCGAATTTTTTGGAGAGGATTTAATATGGCTGGATAAATACCAGCGTACGTTGGGTTTTTGGAAAATTGCCGAAAAACTGGAAGAAGAAGTATTGAATGATAGCGAACGTGCCATTTTAGAAGCTTACTCGGATGGGATTAATGCTTATGTGAAAAAAAATCCCAATAAACTGCCCATTGAGTTTTCGTTAACCAAAATTGAGCCTTTTGAATGGAATCCAACACGTACCATGGCCATAATACGTTTAATGGGTTGGGAATTAAACGTGAGTTGGTGGTCGGAGCTTACCTACAGTTATTTGAAATGGCAACTTACAGACGAACAATTTGAAGACTTAGAACTAAGGGTACCGGAAGACATCCACACTACTCTCAACAATGAAGAATCGGCCAGATTAACGGCTTCGCTAATGCCCATTTTGGACAAGGAAATAAAGCTTCGGGCGTTATTGCAGAAATCGGGTACATCGGTAGGCAGCAATGCCTGGGTGGTAGATGGAAGTAAAACAGAAACCGGATTTCCACTTTTGGCGGGCGACCCCCATCTGGGGCTGGATATGCCGGGCAAATGGTACGAAGTGCATCTTAATCTGGATGGAAAAAATGTGTCGGGTGCTACATTGGCGGGTGCCCCACTTATTGTGCTCGGGCAAAATGATAATCTGGCATGGTCTTTTACCAATATTATGGCCGATGATACCGATTTTTTCTTGGAGTTGGTTGACCCCGAAGACCGGGGTCGCTATATAACCGACTCATTGAGTACCGGTGAAGCTGTTTATGAGGAATTTGAAAGTTACAGAGAGGTTATAAAGGTAAAAGATCAAGACGACGAAGTTTTGGAAATCAGAAAAACCAAACATGGTCCCGTAATTTCGGATATACACCCCAACAGCGAGCTGCTGGATGATAAAGTGATTGCCATGCGATGGACCGGGCAAGATATGAGCAACGAATTTAGAACGATGTATGGAATAAATTGGGCTCAAAATATTCAGGAATTCAGGGCAGCCCTTCCCCACTTTGGAGTACCCGGACAAAACTTTATGTATGGTGATGTTGACGGTAATATTGCCATGTTTTCGAACGCTCATTTGCCCATCAGAAAAGGCAATAAGATATTGGTTAGAAAAGGATGGGATTCGGATTATGATTGGCAAGGGTATATTCCACACGAAGAGATGCCGCATGTAATCAATCCCGATAAAGGCTGGATAGCAAATGCCAACAATAAATTAGCAACCGAAAGCTACGAGCACTATTTGGCTGCATTTTGGGAACCTGATTCCAGAATTGAAAGAATCAATGAGTTTTTAACCCAGCACGAAGTTTTGACTCCCTTATTGTTTGCTGAACTACAAAATGATTCCTATTCAAAGTTTGCCGAAAAAATGACTCCAATTATATTGGATGTTTTGGAATCTCAAATTATTTATAATTTCGATGAAGCCATATCCTATTTAAAAAACTGGGATTATAAGTACGACAACCATGCAACGGCGGCTTCCATTTTTGATGTATTTCTGCTACAACTTGCTAAAAACACCCTGCTGGATGAATTTGGTGAGGAAGCCTTTCACAGTTTTATATACCAGGAAAATGTTAGAATAAGGACTATTGAACAATTGCTATTCAGCGACAGTATTTTATTTGATGACGTAAATACCCCTGAGGTTGAAACAAAGGAAGATATCATTTTGGCAAGTATGAGCGATGCCCTTTTATATTTAAGCGAAACATTGGGAGAAAAATCGCCTGATTGGAGGTGGGAACAACTTCATACCATCAGTTTTAAACCCCCATTATTTGCGGAGGCAGCGGAAGATGAAAATGCAAGTAAATTATTTAAGCTTATAGTTAATAATTTAATGAGTTCGGGGCCGCATCCGGTAGTTGGAAATGGTATGACAGTAAATAATGGCCAATATAATTGGCAAGACCCATATGAAATGTTTTTAGGCGCGTCTATTCGCAGAATTGTAGATTTTTCAGATTTAAGCAAAACCGAGTCGGTAATACCCACCGGACAATCGGGACGCCCGTTTTCTAACCACTTTGGAGATCAAACTGATTTTTGGCTGAACGGAGAGTACAGATATTTTTATCAAGATAGTACGTTGTTTAAATTTGCTAAACTTAAAAGCATGCAGTTAATTCCTGACCAGTAATATTAAAAAATATAGACATGGTTACCTCTTTTTTGGTTGAGTGTTATCCTTTTTTAAATAAAGAATTACTCAAAGAAATTGAAGAATATGCTTCTACCAAATATTTTAAAGATGGTGATTCAATAGTTCGCCAAGGCGATGTAATTCAATTTTTGCCCATTGTATTAAACGGCAATGTCAAAGTATTTACGGTAGAAAATGATATTCAGTTCCTACTGTATTATATATTACCGGGCGAAGCGTGTATTTATAGTTTTGCCCATACCTTGAGCAATGACCCGGCCGAATTCAGCGCCATTGCAGAAACCGACTGTAAACTTCTGATGCTGCCAAAATATAAAGTAAATGAATGGCTGAAAAAATACCCCAATTTTGGAAGCATGGTAATATCGGATTACCAAAAACAGTATAAAAACCTGTTGGAAACCACCAAACAAATTGTAATATACAATTTAGATGAACGACTGCTGGATTATCTCGTCAAACGTGCAGAATTGGCAGAAAATGCAACATTGGAAATCACTCACCAAAAAATAGCCGATGATTTGGGCACATCAAGGGAAGTTATTACCCGACTGTTAAAAAAACTGAGCTTAAACCATAAAGTGGAGCAGATAGGCAGAAAAATCAAAGTTTTGTAATTATTGGCCTGTAAAGTGATATATGTCACTGTTTGTTATTAATGGTTATTCTATATTCCATTTTAACCCAAAAAAAGGAGACTATATCATGCCAAAAGATTTTGATTTAATACCCGGAAACAGTTTAATAACCGTAACCCCCGAAGAAGGTCGTGAGCTTGCTGTTAAAATTGCACGTTTGACCATCAAATTAATCCAACCCGATGGAGAAGTACGTAGCAGCCTGCGCTCTGATTATGCCGAAGATGCCGATAAATTGGTTAATGCGGGACAATCTGTAGCCATGGAATTTGCCATTATTGCAGCTGCAAACAATTATTGGAGATAATAAATCGTTTATTATTAAGGGCAATTTCTTTTGAGATTGTCTGATAATAGTAATTGATTAGACCAGTTTCAGTAAAGTAACAACGATGTTTTTTTAATAAATTCATTCTGCTACAAGTTGTTACTTTACTTTATTTTTTGCCTTCCTGTTGTAGCTCCACCCCGCCCATAGCCTTTATTTTTCTTTTTTATTAAAAATTATTTGCATTTAAAATTTACTACTACTATAATAGTACTAACACATTAATACTATGTAGTACGTAAACTTTATGAGCAGAATTATGAGAAAATCACTAACCCCGCTTGGAGAAACCGAAATGGAGGTTTTAAACATTGTTTGGAAAATGGGCAATGCAACGGTGAAGCAGGTATGGGATGAAATACTTGAAAGCCGAGATTTAGCTTATACCACCGTAATGACAACCATGAAAAATCTGGCAAACAAAGAGTATTTAAAATACACTAAAGACGGTAATGCCTATGTATATAGTGCTGCCATAAGTCCCGATTTGGTACGCTATAATTTGGTAAACAATTTAATAGACAAAGTTTTCAGCGGATCGGCAGGTGATCTGGTACAAACCCTTGTTAAAAATGAGACTTTATCAGATGCAGAACGAGAAGATATTCTGGAATTGATTAAAAAATTATAGGTGCTACTATGATTAAACTAATAGACACATTACAAACATTTGGCAGTACTTCTTTAGAATTGCTATGGTGGCCAATATTAATCTGGTCGGTATCCGCTTTACTATTTAGATTGATATTGAATCTGAAATCTATCGACTCTATAAAACTTCAATATCTGGCAAGAATAAATTTAATCCTCACTTTGCCCGTAGCTATGGTGCTGGTAATCATAAATAAATACATCTTACCGCATATCAGCATCGGCGGGCATGAAATTACCGGATACATTACCATATCACTGGCAGAAATAAATGTATTTGCTGGTCCAAATATAAGTGGTATAAATAGCGAAATTTACACTATAGTTGGCATCATAACTCTTTCGATTTTAGCCATTTCTCTATTTATGGTGACCAATTTATTGTACAGATTATTTGAGCTTAAAAATTACTACGGCGAATTACCTAAAAAACCGATTGAATCGCTCGAGAATCTAAATTCTAATACCAAAAATATTATTGAAGATATAGACAGGAAGATATTTGTTTCGTATAGCGATTCTGTTAAAAGTCCGTTTACTTTTGGCTGGAAAGAGCCCATTTGTGTGCTGCCAACACATGTTAAATCAAGCACCCCCAGTAAGTTAAATATGGTTGTCGGTCACGAACTTATACACATTAAAAACAACGATTATTTACTGAATATAATGGCTCTGATGCTAGCCAGATTTCTATGGTTCCACCCATTTATAAATTATTTATACAAAGAATTCGGGGAACAGAGAGAGTTACTATGCGATGAGCTGGTTTTATTGGATACCTCCCTATCCAGAAAAGAATATGCCACCTTGTTATATGAATATGCAACAAACCAGCCCGTACTGGACAGCTATTTGATGATAATGATGGCTACTAAACCTTCAAAACTAAAAAATAGAATTATGAAGCTAAACAACACAAACACACACAACAAATATAATGGGCTAAAACTGTCGATATTGCTAATAATGGCAGTTGGCATAATTGGTGCCACGGCCTGTACAGAATTTGGCAACGACAAGCTAAATAAAACGGATGCGCCACCACCACCTACTCCGCCATCCATCGAAAAGTCGATGCTTCCGCCACCTCCACCAACAGATTTTCCTACGGAAGATGATGTATTTGTAGTAGTGGAGCATATGCCCGAATTAAAAGGTGGTTTGGCTGGATTGCAAAGCGACGTAAAATATCCGGAAGCAGCTATAAATGCCGGTATAGAAGGCCGCGTTACCATTCAGTTTATAGTAAATGAACAGGGTGACGTAGAAAACGCGCGAGTAATACGCGGTATTGGCGGTGGCTGCGATGAAGAAGCTTTACGTGTAGTGCAAAATGCAAAATTTACACCAGGTGTTCAAAGAGGGCAAAACGTAAAAGTTCAATACTCGCTGCCGATAGTTTTCCGATTACAATAATTGCAGCACTTTATTCAGCAATACAAAAAAGGCCGGGCAATGTCCGGCCTTTTCTTTTGTTGCAAAGTTTTAGATTTTATTTGATGAGCGTCAATGTTTTGGTACTTACAAAATTGCCCGCTTTCAAGCGATAGATATACACGCCGCTCGACAGGTTCATCGCATCAAAACTAACGCTGTGCCAGCCTGCATTTTGTTTGGTATTCACCAAGGTGGCCACTTTCTGCCCCACCGAGTTATATACTTCCAGCGTAACATGTGCAGTGGCCGGAATTCCATATTTAATACCTGTTGTGGGGTTAAAAGGATTCGGGTAGTTTTGTTGCAGTACAAACTCAGCCGGCTTCTCTTCAAACTCTGTAGAAACCAGATCGGGACAAGTGCCCCAAACAGGGTAATTCTGATGTGACATAGCCGAACCATCCGCAAAGCTAACCGGCGGCATTTCAATGCTTTCAACGCACCACATTGATAGATCTTGGCTAAATGCCTCCGCATTATGGAACATCAAATCCATTTTGGTGGCCTTAGATACATCCCAACCGCTAATATCGCTGTTAAAGCTTCGGGCATTATCAAACATACCAGAGAAATTGGTAACCTTGCTTACATCCCAGCTGCTTAAATCGGAATTGAAGCTATGCGCTCCGGCAAACATACCTGTAATATCTCGCACATTGCTTACATCCCAGCCAGAGAGATCAGACTCAAAGTTTTCCACATTATAGAATAGTAAAGAGAAATCTTTAACGTTTGACACATCCCAACTGCTTAAATCTGAGGTAAATTTAATTGAACTGCCAAACATACCCTGTAAAGTGGTGGCATTGGATACATCCCATCCACTTAAATCGGATTCAAACTCACTGGTCAGCCCAAACATCCCATCAAACATGGTAACATTAGATACATTCCAGCCACTTAAATCGGACGTAAAATTCTCTGCACCCAGAAATGTACGCGACATTTTTTCTACGCTACCCACATTCCAACCGCTCAAGTCTTGGTTAAAAGACGCCGCTAATGCAAACATATCCGTCATATCGGTTACGGAAGATACATCCCAACCACTAATATCACTATTGAACTCGCCCGCCAGCGCAAATACCTGGTGCATACTAGTAACTTTAGAAACATCCCAATTACTAATATCACCATTAAATTGAACCGCTCCCATGAATAAACTATCCATGCGGGTTACATTAGAAACGTCCCAATAACTTATGTTATCGTTAAATTCCAGATTCTTAGTAAATAAACCGGATAAGTTATCTATTGGAGTGGTGCAAACGTTAGTGGAAGTGTAAGTACCATCAGCAATCAAGCCGGCAAGCATATCATAATCTACCGCAAGGTATTCTTCACTGCCTATCAAGCCAATTTCGCCCGGCAAGGCATCCGCACAGCTTACAATTCCAACATCACTTAACGTAAATACGGGATGCTCGGGTTCGGTTCTATCCGGACAAGTTCCCCAGATCGGGTGATTTTCCGGTGCCAGCCCTGAATTTGTCGAGAAGAATGATGGAGTATAATCTGCCGCATCAACACACCAACCGGTAAGATCTTGGTTGAATGATGTTGCGTCATTGAACATGTAGGTCATGCCATTATTTGCTGCGCCTACATTCCAGCCGCCAATATCCTGATTAAATGTGGAAGCTCCGTCGAACATACCACTAAATGTAGTAACCTCAGAAACATCCCAGCTGCCAATATCTTGGTTGAAAGCCGTTGCCAGTGCAAAAGTGCCCCACATATCCGTAACATTTGAGACATTCCAATTGCCTATTTTACCATCAAAATTGGAGGCACCTAAAAAGGCATTTCGCAAAATGGTTAGGTTTTCTGTATTCCAATCGTCCAAATCTTGATTAAATGCAGAAGCATAATTAAAAATTCCATCCATTGTTTCTACATTTCCAACATCCCAGCTACCAATATCTTGGTTAAATGATGTGGCGCCTTCAAACATATGGTACATGTTGGTTACGTTAGATACATCCCAACTGCCAATATTTTGATTGAAATCTGCCGCCGATGTTGCATAAGTAACTGAGCCGCCGAATCTGTTTGTAACAAATAAGTCTGACATATCGGTAACGAGCGATGTACAAACTGTAGTTACATCATCGCCACTGGCAATCTTAGCGAGCAGCATATCTCTATCTACGGCCGTGTATTCCACTTCATTTATTAAGCCCGTATCTCCCGGTAAGGCTTCAGGACAGCTCACTATCCCGGCATCGCTCATTACAAAGTCTGGAGTTTCGGGATCGGGATCGGGTTCAGGATCGGAGCCACCGCTACAGGTTCCCCAAAGGGGGTGATTTTCGGAAGCGAACGCCGAATTGTCCGCAAATTTGGTCGGTTCGGTAGTAATATTTTCCACGCACCAACCTGTTAAATCTTGGTTAAAAACACCGCTGTCTTCAAACATATTAGTCATATTGGTAACAGTGCTTACATCCCAACTACCAATATCCTGATTGAATGCTTCCGCGCCTTTAAACATAGCGTTCATTCTTTGCACACTGGAAACATCCCAACCGCCGATATCTGCGTTAAAATTATTGGTGTTTTGGAACATCATGGTCATTCCGGTTACAGAAGAAACATCCCAATGCCCAATATTGGCATTAAACATAGTTGTGCCGTTAAACATCATAGACATTTCGGTAACGTTGCTCACATCCCAGCTGCTGATGTCCTGGTTAAAACTCTTATCAACTAAAAGACCAAACATATTGGTAACGTGTGTGGTACAAACTTTTTCCAAATCTTGTCCGGCATCTGCGCGACCTTTTAGAGTTCCATTATTAACTACTAAATAGCCGCCTATCCCATTCACATAACCAAAATCGCCAACCGATGCATCCGCACAGCTGATAATGCCATTTTCGTCGATAGAGAATTCGATTATATCTAGTGGACACGTTCCCCAAACCGGATAATTTTCGGGCTGCAGGGCTGAATTTATAGCAAAAGTTGCGGGTTCTGTTGTAATATTTTCAACACACCAATTTGTTAAATCTTGATTGAAGGCAGAAGTTCCCGCAAACATGGACTTCATATCCGTTACCGAAGAAACATCCCAGTACCCAATATTTTGATTAAATGCCCGGGCATTTAAAAACATATACGACATATTTGTAGCACCTGAAACATCCCAGGGACCAATATCTTGGTTAAAAGCTTCCGCACCATTAAACATCCAGGAAAAACTACCTACGTTTGATACATCCCATGTTCCAATATTTTGGTTGAAAGAATTAGCCAAATAAAACATAGAGTTCATATTGGTAACGTTACTCACATTCCATTGGCTGATATCCTGATTAAATAATCCGGCATTAGCAAACATACCCCCCATGCTGGTTACGTTACTCACATCCCAACCGCCTATATTTTGATTAAAAACATAAGCGCCATCAAACATATTCGACATTGTTGTAACATTGGAAACATTCCAGCCGCCTATGTCTTGATCAAAGTAATTAGCCTCTCTAAATAAACCAGACATATTCTCTACATTTGACACGTTCCACCCGCTTATATCTTGATTAAAATGAATGGCATTGCTGAACATATCCATCATGTTGATTACGCCAGCAACCTCCCATGCCCCAATATCTTGATTAAATACCTTGGCATTTTTAAACATTTCCGACATATCGGTTACGTTAGAAACATCCCAACTGCCAATATTTTGGTCAAAGTTTTCTCTGCCGGAAAACAAAGCGCTCATATCGGTTATATGAGTAGTACAAACGGTTGATAAATCTTCACCCATATCGCGCATTGTTTCTAGCATAGCTCTATCAACAACAAGGTATTCAACGCTGCCTACCATACCAATATCGCCAATATTTGCATCGATACAACTTACTATTCCTGCTGAACTAATCTCAAAATCGGGATATATTGTTATACAACCTCCGAATTGCGGGTAATTCTCTGCGGCTAAACTACTACCATCTGCAAATATATCCGGCTCACTTTCTATACACCAACCGCTTAAATCTTGATTAAATTGGGCGGCATTCTCAAACATTGAACCAAAATTTGATTGAGGTCTTACTTCCCAACTTCCGATGCTACCATCAAAGCTTTCTGCATTATAAAACATTCCGGAGAAGTTAGTAACGCTTGAAACGTCCCATAAATCCAAATACCTGTTAAATTCCAGCGCTCCATTGAACATATTAGACATATTTTTAACACTTGATACATCCCAATCGCCTATATAAGTGTTGAACGTGTATGCTCCGTTGAACATCTCCGACATATCTTGAACATTAGGAACTTGCCATTGACTGATATCCTGATTGAAAGATACTGCATCAAAAAACATACCTCCCATATATTCGACATTGGAAACATCCCAATCATAAAGGCTGCCATTAAATAGGACTGCACCCCTAAACATTTCGTGCATATTGGTAACATTACCAACATTCCATCGGCTCAGATCCTGATCAAAAGAGGTTGCCCCTCTGAACATATAACTCATTGTTGTTACACTACTAACCACCCAATCTCCTATATCTTGATTAAATGAGTTGGCTTCGTAAAACATGGAATTCATTTTGATTGCGCTAGAAACATTCCACCCCCCTATATTTTGATTGAATGATTGAGCATCGTAAAACATGGCCGTCATGTCTGTTACGTTAGATACATCCCATTTACTTATATCTTGGTTAAAAGAGTTGGCTCCGCTAAACATTGATGCCATTCTGGTTACATTGGAAACATCCCAGTGGCCAATATCTTGGTTGAATATTTGCACGCTATTATTGGTAGTTACAGCAGCACTAAATACACCAGACATATCCGTTATTAGCGATGTACAAAATGTGGTCAAATCTCCCCTACTTTGAGCTGCCGTAATAAGCATACTCCTATTTGCCGCCATATATTCTACATCGTCAACAGTGCCGGTATCCCCGGGTTGTGCCTCTGTACATTTTATAATCCCGTTCGAATCTTTATAGAAAGTCTGTGCCTGTGTAAAAACACTAAAAGACAACGACATTACAAACAACAAAACCGCTGAAATTATTTTTCTCATAATCGTACCAAGTTAGTTTTATATTTATTGTACAGCTCTTGATTATTAAGTCTATACTCTATCGTGCTAAATTTGGTCTATATTTTATAAATGTGCAACCTTTGACAATATTTTATTTTTTTCACATAAGTTATCCATAAGCTAATATAAACATAAGTTGTAAGTGTTTAATATTAAGATGTATATATATTTTAATAGTTATTAAATAAAATAATTTATCTCAATTCAATACATAATGTTTAAACAGGGTATTACCTGCGCATTTAATATTTGTGAGCATATCGCAATATTTATTTACCCTGAAACTATATTGTACTTTAATTTTATACTGTTAATTTATTGCGGATTGTTATTCCGTTATTACTATTCTGCTTAAGGCCGGGCTTGACAACACAAAAAAAGGCCGGATTAATGGCCGGCCTTTTCTTTTATTACAATGTTTTTGGTTTTATTTGATTAACGTAAAGGTTTTGGTGCTTACAAAATTACCGGCCTTCAAGCGATAGATATACACGCCGCTCGACAGGTTCATCGCATCAAAGGTAATATTGTGCCAGCCCGCATTCTGTTTGGCGTTTACCAAGATGGCCACTTTCTGACCTACCGTATTATAAACTTCCAACGTAACATGTGCAGTGGCCGGTAACCCGTACTTAATACCCGTTGTAGGGTTAAACGGATTCGGATAATTCTGATGCAGCACAAACTCCACCGGTTTCTCTTCGGCCTCGGCAGATACAAGATCCGGACACGTTCCCCATACAGGCATTTGCTGCGATGTTAGTCCCGAACCTTCAGCAAAATTGTCCGGCAGAGTGTCTATATTCTCCACGCACCAGAAACTTAAATCCTGACTGAAAGCTGCCGCATCTCTGAACATATATTTCATATCGGTTACCTTCGAAACATCCCAACCTCCGATATTGGAATTGAAAGCTTCTGCAGCGTTAAACATATAGCTCATATCTGTAACTTTAGAAACATCCCAGCCGCTTAAGTCAGAATTAAATTTTTGAGTATTCGAAAACATTACATTTGTTTCGCGTACACTGGATACATCCCAGCGCGATAAATCCGATTCAAACACAGTAGCGCCGTTGAACATCAACGACATATCTTTCACATTTGAGACCTCCCATCCGCTTAAATCGGAAGTGAAATTGGCCACACCCATGAACATACCCTGCATCGTGGTTACTTTGGAGACATCCCAGCCACTCAAGTCGGATTCAAAAGAAGTTGCAAACGCAAACACTCCGTCCATACGTGTTACATTAGAGACATTCCACTCGCTCAAATCGGATGTAAACTTGCCGGCATACACAAACATTCTCGACAATTTTTCTACGTTGGAAACATCCCAGCCACCTAAATCGCGATTAAAACTGTGGGCAAAATTGAACATATCGGTCATATCGGTAACCGATGAAACATCCCACCCACTAATATCGCTGTTAAACATATCTGCGGAGGCAAAAAGCTGCTTCATACTGGTTACTTTGGATACATTCCAATTACTAAGGTCGCCGTTAAACGCTTCTGTACTTTGGAATACGCTATCCATTTTGGTTACGTTGGATACGTCCCAGTAGCTAATATCATCGTTGAAAGTTTTATTTTTATTGAAAAGTCCCGACAGGTTATCTATAGGTGTGGTACATACTTTTGTAGTAGCGTAACTACCATCGGCAACCAAGTCGGCTAGCATGTCATAATCTACCACAAGGTATTCTTCACTATCTATCAAACCGATATCACCGGGAGAAGCTCCCACACAGCTTACTATGCCCGTATCGCTAAGCATAAATTCGGGATGGTCTGGTTGCGCACTTCCAGGGCAAGTTCCCCAAACCGGACGATAATTTGGTGATAACGGACTCTTATTTGCAAAATTACTTGGATTACTTTCAATCTTTACCACACACCAGCCACTTAGATTTTGGTTAAAAGTAGCTGCCAAATTGAACATATCATTCATGTTAGTTACGTTTGAAACATCCCAACTGTAAAGTGGCTGATTAAAAGCAGCGGCTTCACGAAACATAAAAAACATGGTGGTAACCGATGAAACATTCCAATCATTTAACGGTTGGTTAAATGCTTGCGCTTTATGAAACATAGACGACATATCTTTAACACTCGACACGTCCAATTGATCCAACGCTGCATTAAAGACATCTGTTTCAGCAAACATATTTGACATATTTTCTACTGAACCCAGCGTCCATCCGTTCAAATCCTGGTTAAAAGCCTTTGCACCGGAAAACATATAGCTCGTGTTTGTTGCTTCATTGGCATTCCAACCGGCTAAAGAACTGTTAAAAACGTTGGTGCCCATAAACATTTGCGACAAATCGGTAACATTAGAAACATCCCAATTATCCAAAGGTTGATTAAAGGCCTCGGCTTCACGAAACACACCTACCATATTGGTTATATTGGTGGTAATCCAACCATTCAATGGCTGATTAAACGATTCGGTTTTCCAAAACATGTGTTTTATAGTTTCCAGTTTAGATAAGTCCCAACCTTCCAAACTACCGTTAAAGGCCTTCGCGCCTTCAAACATCCTTTCCATATTGGTTACATTTGCAGTATTCCAATTGTTCAAAGGCTGATTAAAGGCTCCCGCATCGGCAAACATCCGGCTCATTGAAGTTACAGACCCGGTATTCCAATTATTCAGAGGTTGGTTAAAGGCTTCTGCAAGGTTGAACATCCCTTCCATATTGGTAACTTTTGAAACGTCCCAGCCGCTAATATCTTGGTTAAATTCTGAGGTTATAGCAAGCATCCCCTTCATGTCGATAACATTCGAAACATCCCAGTTGCCAATATTTTGATTGAAGTTTTTAGCAGACGCAAACATTTGCCACATTGTGGTAACATTCGAGACATCCCAGCTGCCAATATCTTGATTGAAGTTTTTAGCAGACGCAAACATTTGCCACATTGTGGTAACATTCGAGACATCCCAGCTGCCAATATCTTGATTAAACTCGGAATTTCCCGTAAAAAGACTGGACATATCAGTGACAAATGAAGTACAAACTCCAGTTACATCTTCACCATTTCCAATCATTGTTTTTAACGTTGCCAAATTTACAGCGGTATATACTTTTTCGCCGTATGTGGCAAAACCACCCAATATAGTTTCAGAACATTGTACAATACCGTTTTCGGTTAAGGTAAAATCGGGGTTGGGCTTGCTGCCACAGGTTCCCCAAACAGGCGTATTTTCTAATGAAATAGCACTTCCTTCGGAAAAATAATTCGGTTCTTCCAGTACTTTCACTACGCACCATTCCGAGAGATCCTGATTAAATGCCGTAGCGTTCCTGAACATGCCCTCCATTGTTCTCACATTCCGCATACTCCAGGCACTGATATCATGATTGAAGGATTCTGCACCAGAAAACATATAGCTCATGCTGGTAACATTGGAAACATCCCAATCCTTTAAATCGACATTAAATGAGATAGCATCAAGAAACATACCATACATGTTTTCAGCGCTCGAAACATCCCAACCACTTATATCCGACGCAAAGGCTGCGTTTTGCCAAAACATTCCATAAAAACTAGTCACATTGGAAACATCCCAATTACCGATATCGCCACTAAAAATGGAATTCCGAAACATTGAGGTCATGGCGGTTACACCAGACACATCCCAATCACTTAAATCGCCATTGAATGAAGACGCATTATTAAACATTGTGGACATATCGGTAACTTTGGATACATCCCAATTGCTGATATCTTGGTTAAAGCTGGTCAGGTCACTAAATAAGCCCGACATATCCCTAACATTGGAAACGTCCCAACCGCCGATATCTTGGTCAAAATTCCGATTGTTTCTGAACAATCGAGCCATGGTGGTTACGTGAGTTGTACAAACTTTGGTTAAATCCAGCTTGTCATCGGCATGTTGTTTTATGGTGGAATTGTCCAGAACCAAATATCCTTCTACTCCGTTTACGAACCCGATCTCACCCGGGCTGGCATCCGGACAACTTATTATACCGGTATCGCTCACTAAAAATTGCAAATGCTCGATATCGACCGGACAAGTTCCCCATGCCGGATACATTTCTTCGGTCAGACCCGAATTTTTACCAAAATCTTTGGTGCCATCGTTCTCTATATCAATATTTGGCACGCACCACATCGATAAATCGTAATCAAAGGCCGATGCACCATAAAACATATTCTGCATGGTAGTAACGCTTTCCGTATCCCAATCCGTAATATCTTGATTAAATGCGGTCGCTCCCCTAAATACACCGTACATATCGGTTACACTGCTAACATCCCAATTACCTATAGGTTGGTTAAATACACCCGCATTGTAGAACATATACTTCATGTTAGTTACTTTTGAAGTGTTCCAACCCGATATATCTTGGTTAAACTTATCGGCATTCCTAAATGTACTACCCATATCTAATACATTCGAAACATCCCACATACTTAAATCTTGATTAAATTCGGATGCACTGGAGAACGTATAATACAGAGAAGTTAGATTAGGCACATCCCAGCCACTGATATCAGAATTGAAAGAAGAAGCATCACGGAAGGCGCTGCTCATATCGGCTACACTATGCACAGCCCATTTGCTGATATCACCATTAAAAATGGTTGCTCCACGGAAAGCACTCGCCATAGTAGTTACATTCGAGACATCCCAGTAGCTTATATCCTCATTAAAATCCGCCTTATCCCTAAATAACTCCGACAGATCCGTAACCGGTGTTGTACATACCTTTTGCGCTGCAAGGCCATCGTTGGCAACCAAATCGCGGAGCGTGGTATTATCAACAACCAAATATTCTACGTCATCAACTATACCTGTTTCTCCTGGTTGTACATCCGTGCATATAATTATGCCATTATGGTCTTTATAAAAAGTCTGTGCCTGCGTAAAAACACTAAAAGTCAACGACATTGCAAACAACAAAAATGCTGATATTATTTTTCTCATAATAATTGTACCTCGTTAATTTTTTATTTGTTTATTGTACAGCCCTTGAATTAATAAGTCATTAACTTATCATCAGTTATAATTTGGTTTATATTTAACAAATACACAACATTCGATAATAATTTATTTTTTCGCATACGATATCTAAATTCCTTTATTATCGTGAATTGTAAGTAATTAATATTAAGATGTATATGTCTTTTAATATTTTTTAATTAAAATATTTCATTCCAATTTAATACACAATAATTAAATATAAATTTATCATATTACTTAATATTTGTGAGCAAATAGCATTATTTACTTAGTTAATTACATTATTAAATAGGCGATTTATGGGCAAGGCTGGCAGCTAAAATCGGTATAAAAAATAACCTCATTTATAAAGCCTTAATCTGAAAAAGCAGCCGGTCAAATACATATACTTTTCATAATTCGAAGGTATATTCAAATTAAAATTACGGCGTTAGAAATAAACGGCTCGATACTAAGAGCCAATAAATTATGTAGGAGAATAACCATGAAAGATTTGATTGTAATTACCGGCGCAACCGGAGGGATGGGATATGAAGCTGCCTTGCATTTTAGTAAAAACGCAAAGCTATTGTTGTTAGATATAGACGAGGCCAAACTTGAACATGTAGCAGCAGAAATAGGCAATCACGCACAGTACCAAAAATTCGATATCACCGATAACAACGATATTCAAAATATTATCGGATGGATAAAGAAAGAAGGTGGTTTTAAGCATTTGCTGCATTTTGCCGGAGTAAGCGAATCTATGAGCAACAGCGAACTGATTTATAAAATAAATCTGATTGGCTCTAAATTATTAATGGATGCTCTGTACGACCACATACTACCGGGCGGCGTTATTATAAATACCAGTTCCATAACGGCGCACACCACCCCACTGTTGGAGGGCGTGGCCGATTTGGTGAAAAATCCACTAGATGAAAATTTTTTGGATAAAATTCTGAAATTAACCGACAATACCGGACAAGCTTACGGTTGGAGTAAATATGGCATAATGGAAATTAGCAAACAGGAAGGCATGAAATGGGGCAAAAAGAGTGCCCGAATCATTTCAATTTCGCCGGGGGCTATAAAAACTCCCATGGTTGCAAAAGAAATGGAGAAAAATGCCGATGCCATCAATCAAGTCATTTCCATGACACCGGCTGGCAGAATTGGCGAAACCGAGGATATAGTTAATCTGGTTGACTTCCTGATTAGCGATAAAGCAGGCTTCATTACCGGTGTAGATATACTGATTGATGGCGGAGTAACCGAGGTTTTTAAAAGCTTTGGCCAATAATCCGTAAAACTTCTATTTATCTATAAGTATTGGATTATTACCAATATTTATAACCTTTGGCAAAATTGGGTAGCTTAATGCTACCCTTTTTTGCATTCAGACCAGATTACCGCCCTTACCGCTTTATAAAAACCAATATATTTGGCTACAATACAGTATATTGTATTCCCATTTTTATAAATAATGGCGCATATATTTATGAAATACATTACCAGAAATGCACTATACCTTTTAATATCAAGCTTTTTGATATTTGGTGCCATTAATTGTGCCAGTGATGTGCCGCATCCTACCAAAGGTACCAACGCGCTTCCCGGAGATACCCTGAATTTTTCTTCGCCTGAAAAAGTAGGTATTGATGCCGAAAAATTGGATGAAATTAAAAATATACTGGACAAGGCCGTGGCCGATTCGGTTTTTCCGGGTGCCGTTGCCGCAGTAGTGAAAGACGGATACCTTATATATAATAAAGCCGTGGGATACCATACCTACAATAAAGAAATTAAAATGGACACCCAAGCCGTTTTTGACCTGGCCTCGGTTACCAAAATTATGGCTACTACAACCGCCATCATGAAATTGGTGGATGAAGGGAAAATAAGCTTAGACGATAAATTCAGTAATTACTTCCCCGAATTTGAGGCTGACAATAAAAAAGATATTACATTGGGAGATGTTTTATTGCACCAGGCCGGATTTCCCGCTTCCCGACCCTACGTTAAAACCATGCACACCAAAGCCGAAATTGTGGATGCCATTAAAAACGAAGACATGATCTACGATTTGGGCACCAAATATATCTATAGCGATCTCGGACTTATTTTACTGGGCGAAATAATTGAAGAAGTCACACAAAGCAATTTAAACTCCTATTTAAGAAGTACATTTTATGCCCCAATGAATATGCCGGCAACCTATTTCAATCCACATGATGTAAGCACCGATTATGTTGCGCATGTTGTACCCACAGAAAACGATACCGTATATAATAGAGGCGTCGTACTCGGTTACGTGCACGACGAAAAAGCATATTTTATGGGCGGAATTGCCGGACATGCCGGATTATTCTCCAACACCACAGATATGGCGCGCTACGCAACCATGATTTTAAATGAAGGCCATTATGGAGGTAAAAGCTATATTTCTGCGGAAACAATTAATTACTTCACCGCCAAACAGTCCGAATTAAGTGGCAGAGGCTATGGTTTTGATCGAAGGAGTGAAACGGGTTTTACCTCTGCCGGTGAATTTTCAAGCACCAACACGTTTGGCCACCTGGGCTTTACGGGTACCAGTATTTGGATGGATAAAGAAAAAAATATGGCCGTCATTTTATTGACAAACCGCGTGCAACCGTACAGAAGTTATGGAAGTACCATAGGTACTATTCGTGCTGCCGTTGCCGACGTAGCTTTTTCTGCATATAATTAATTATTTGATATGAATTGGACAACATTAAACAACCGGGCATTTACCCCTTACTCTAAAAACCCCAGAGCCTGCATAGTTCAGGGTAAATCGGGCAAATTTTATGCGGGTGTACGCATCGAATCGCTCTCATTTCCATTAACCATTCCGGCCATACAGGCAGCCTGCTGTTACTGTTTGGCAGAAGGCGACCAACCTATTAAAGTTATAGCCGAAAGCCGTAATCTGGAACAACTCGATTTTTGGCTGAAGGAATTCGATATGGAACTGGAAATCGCCCAAAATATCGACCAAATCGATTGTATTGAAGAAACCGTGCATGTAGAACAAAAAGAGGCCTTACCCACCTTAAAAATACTGTTGGATTCGGCCGTTACTACAAATTCAAATTTCCCCGTTTCGGCACTGCTATATATAGACGACAAACACAACGCCGTTACCGGTGTTAATGTAGAAGTCAGCGACTGGACAAAAGGTCTTTGTGCCGAGCGAGTGGCCATTGGTAAAGCCTTCGCTTTTGGTTATAAAAACTTATCATCTATGGCAGTACACACACGCAAAGGCGAAGTGAGCAGCCCATGCGGAGCCTGCCGGCAAGTGCTGGCCGAGCATTTAGGTGCCCATAAAATAGATTTATATCACGCAGATAGCACCATGTCTAGGCACAGAATAAGCGATTTACTGCCTTTTAGTTTTAAAAGTAGTGCGCTAAATTGATAAAATCGTAAGTTTTTGGCGGTTTTTTTTAAAATTAATGGTCAATATTAGTGGCAGAATTGCCTGAAAAGGTACTATTTTTATCAAAATGGCGTGAGTTATGCAAAATAAATGCGATTTTCTTCAATTTTTATGAAAAAAATGAATTTTTTATTTGACTTGATATACACTTATGAATAGTTTAGAGCCACATCCTAAATAGGAACAAAATTATTAATAAAAAATCACGGAGTTTTTATAATGAGTAGAGTAACACAACTACAAGAGCTTATAGATGAAGTATCGGAAGAAATGTCAAAATTTTACGACAAGGGCAACAAAGCGGCAGGTACTAGAGCTCGTAAAGGCCTTCAAGAAGTAAAAAAATTGGCCCAAGATATTCGTCTTGAAATTCAAAATATCAAAAACGAAGGTTAAGATATTATTATATTATAATGTTACTTTTGAAAAGCTCCGTATTTTACGGAGCTTTTTTTATATTTAGACGTCTTTGCATCCAGGCATTATTTTAAAATCTTAAAAATCACGTTTACTTATGAACAAATCGGATATCAAGCTCTCCACCCTTTTGATGGCTTTATTGTTTTATTCCTTCTTCATAGCCTGCAATACCGAAATTAAAAACGTTGACGACCTCAAACAAAAAATTCAGAACCAGCTTAAACCATTGGATGGCACTTTTTCCGTGGCCTATAAAAGTATTGGAAGCAGTATCGGACAAGAAGATATGATATTGATTGGCGCATTTGAGCGTTTTCATGCCGCAAGCACCATGAAAACCCCTGTTTTGATTGAGCTTTATAAACAAGAAGAAGAAGGACGTTTTTCTGTGCGCGATTCGGTAGAAGTTATTAACGAATTTACCAGTATTGCCGATGGCTCCAAATTTACCATGGAAGTTGACGAGCATTCAGAGCCTTATTTGTTCAATAAAATTGGAAGCAAAGTAACGTTATACGACCTGGCTTACCACATGATAACCGAAAGCAGTAATTTCGCCACCAATATTTTGATTGAGATTCTGGATGCCAAGAGAATAACCCGCAGTATGCGACTTTTAGGTGCCGAAAAAATAGAGGTTTTAAGGGGCGTGGAAGATTTAAAAGCCTTTGACCTGGATATGAACAACATCACTACTTCGGCCGATTTAATGGTCATTTTTGATGCGTTGGCAAGCGATACTCTGATATCGAAACAAGCAAATACAGAAATGATAGAAATTCTGAAAGACCAAAAACATAACGATATGTTTCCGGCCAAATTACCCAAAGAAACCGTAGTGGCGCATAAAACAGGATGGATTACCGGCGTAAATCACGATTCGGGCATTATTTACCTGCCCGATGGCAATCGTTTTGTACTGGTGTTTCTATCAAAAGAAACCACCGACCGTGCAAAAGTGCTCGACGCAGCCGCCAATATTGCCCGCTTGGTTTATGATTACGAATTAAATAAAAAGAGAGAGTAACCAAAAGGCCGCTCTCTCCTACTACACTTTATATTATATTTCGGCTCGTTACAATATTACCAAGGCATGGGAATGGCAACCAAACTTTCGTTACCGGATTGGCTCACACTTTGTATTGCAAAAAAGTAATTATCCTTGGAATAGGGTAATACCATCTCTGTATCGGTAGTATAAAACTTCTTGGTCCACATAGATTCTGCCGTTGGGCGCATTAATACATAATAGCCTTTGGCTTGTCCATAGAGCGGTGCTTCCCAGCTCAAAGTGGTTTTATTGGTCAGGTTTCTGATTTCTACTTTTGCTTTTTGTGGAATGCCGGCCGAATTGGCCAAATTGGCCAAAACCGATAAATTGACCGCAGTTGTTTTGCGCAGATACTCAAAATCCATAAATTTTGGTAAATCGCCGTATTCAATACCATCTTCTACCCTTACATTTTCGTGCTGGTGCAAATAATTCTCGTGCATATCGGTTAATCGTACAGCAGTGAACCCATGTTCCAAAAATGGAAGATGATCACCGCCCCGTAAAAACCGGTCCGACCTATATTGCAACACAATATCCAGATGATCTACATATTTTTCGCCAATTTCTTTCACATAGCGTGCCAACTGCCTCGAATTGCCGTCATTTTCCAGTCCTAACGACCTTATTCGCCGAATAGCAGCTTCTGTCTCATAAGCCGGAATGCCCTCGCTAAAAACGCGTAGTCGCGTATTATTGATTATGTTCGTTTCGCTGCTGTTATTGCTTCCTATCATATCATCGTTCAGCATGGCCTCAACATTCCAGCCCTCTTTTTTGGCTTTTTCTGCTAAATAACCACTGCCTAGTAAACTTTGCTCCTCCCCACTCACAGCTACAAAAATAATGGTGCCGCTAAATGATTTTTTACTCATAATTCTGGCACTTTCTATCAACGCAGCAACTCCGCTGCCATCGTCGTTGGCGCCCGGTGCCGCTTTAACCGAATCCATAATATCCACCCGACGACTGTCCAAATGCCCGCTCATAATAAATATCCGGTCGTCATCGGGATTGGTGCCCTTCAGCACACCCATCACATTACCTAATAAAACCGGACGATCTACTCTTCTGCCATCTGCTGCTAAAGTAACGGTATCGATATACGCCGAAAACCGGCCGTCTGAATCTTTTGCGAAGCTGTTAAATTTATCCAACACATAATTTCTGGCGGCACCTATACCTTCTGTTTCGCTGGTTTGGTTACTCATAGTATTTCGTGTACCAAAAGACACCAAATCGTGTATATATTGCTCCAACGAATCGCTGGATATTTCTGCCACCATTGCGGCAATGTCGTTATTTCTATTTATAGTGGTTTGCGCATTCAAAAAAGCGGTGGATAGTAAAAAACACAAAAATACGGGGACTATTATTTTTAATTTCATAACACAGTTTTATTAATGGAAAAGATATTGCAAAAGAGTATTCAAATATATTTTTAGATGCAATAAATCGACCATTTGAATAAATATTATTACATTTAAAACAGCTTTTGCAACCAAACGATTGTATAGATTGAGTTGTTTGCAGAATACAAACAGAATTTTAAATTAAGAACTATGAAACTACTGCCCGAATCGGAAAATTTGAATGATTATTTAGCTGAAATTCCTCCTTTTATACGTTTCGACACCCCTTTGGTAGCTCAAACTATAGACAAAATAAAAAAAACTACCTCCGACAAAAAAGAACAGGCAAAAATGGCTTTCGAAATTGCACGGGACGATATTCAACACTCCTTCGATACCAAAAGTAAGCGCATAACCATTGGTGCCGAAGAAGCTTTAGAGTATAAAGACGGTATTTGTTTTGCTAAATCGCATGTGCTGGCTACTCTTTTACGTGGCTTGGGTATTCCCTCCGGTTTTTGCTATCAAAGAGTGCTCAGGGATGGCAAAACGGTGGAATCGGGTCACGCATTGCATGGATTAAATGCCGTTTATTTTGATGATACCGGCTGGTTCAGAGTGGATCCGAGAGGAAATAAACCCGGCATCGATTCGCAATTCCGGTGGGATAAAGAACAATTGGCTTACCCTATAAGAAGTGAGTTTGATGAAGTAGATTATCCTCAAATTTATACAAAACCCCTGGAATCGGTACTCGAATCCATGCAAGAGTCCGAAGATTGTGGCGCATTATTCTTCAACAGACCCGAAAAGATATAGAACACCCCGAATTATCTTCTTCTTCCTATCGGATATTTTACTTTATCGGGTTGGGCATTAAGTAGAGGCAGCGCATAGCGTAATATTCTATTTCTACGGCCGGTAGTATCATTGGGTTCTACGGGATAGGAAACCACTGCCTCCATCCATGAGTAATCGTTTACGCGAAAATAAACATCCGGTTCGTTGCCAACCAGACTGCGGGTAGGATATTTCTCCTTAAAGTCGCGCACGGAAGCCTCTTTTAAACACTCCTCCACAAATTCAATATCGCTATCAAATGCTATTTGAATGGGCGTTTCATTCCAAATAAAAGGCGCTATTGGCCCCGAATAATTAATAACTTTATCAATTAAAATTCTACTGTTCGGAAAGTAAATCATACGCCCGCTTTTCCGGTCGTTGCCCAGGTAATCGCCGCTAAATTCTTCCAAAATGGTATCTAAATAGCTAATCTCGATAACAACGCCGCAATTCTCATTAATCTGGATTCTGTCGCCTACCTTGTACGGGGTTCTGAAAATGATATACAGCCAGGCAATGAAAGAAGTGATGGGCGCCTGAAGGGCAAAACCGAGAATCAGAGAAACAATTCCGAGCCCGGCCAGACCTTTGTACGGCTCTTGAAACAAAAATGTGATACTTACATAAGCAACCAGCGCCAATGCTATTAAACGAATAATACGGTTTAGGTTATAAATCTCGCCTTCGTTTTGGTCTATTTTTGATATAAGCGCATTTAACAGGTTACGTATTGCAAGGATGATGAATATAATAGATAATGCGAAAGTCAGATTTTTTAAGAACGGGATATAAACTTCTATAAAACCCAGGTAATCGCTTATTGAATCCAGGCCTAATAAAAAATGCAGCGATATCATTATTAAGGCATTTAAGGGATAAATACCCAAATGGAGTTTACTGTGTTCTTTTATGAATGCCATCTTACTAAAATCTTATAAATTGTTGTACAAATATCCTGTTCTTATGTTTCAATAATATGAAATTTTATTTCTTATTGCATATCACGTTTTATAAGCAAAATTGAACAAAATGGATATTTAATATGTTGAAAATATATCTTTCTTATCTTTAAATTTAACATCTCTAAGTAAAGAAGTATAATTTATTATTTTTCGAAAAAACTATAATAATACACTGCAAAAAACCGCACTAATCCCCACCATTTTAGTTGACTATTTGGTATATAGTAATATTTTGGTGAGTATTTCGGCCGGTTTTCTGGCTTTTGCCTGCGCTACTAAATTAGGCAATCCACATCAATACGGTATTGGCTTTTTCGTCTTCTTTTCCACATTGTTTGTGTACAATATTCAGCGAATTTTTCGCCTGAATGAAGTCCGAATAAAACAATCGGTACGCCACGAATGGATCATACATCACTCTAAAGATTTATTAATTTTAGCAGTATTTAGTTTACTATTATCCCCCATTATTTACTTTGTTATTTTGGGTAAATCTATCGATATATGGTTGATTATATCCGGGCTATGTATCAGCGTTTTATATGCTTATCAACCGATAAGGAAACTAAATGCATTACGTGATTATCCGTTTATAAAAATCTATTTAATTGCTTTATGTTGGACTTTCGCCACCATTCTGTGGCCCTATATACGCAATTATTCTCAAGCTGAGCCGCCTGTTTATTTGAGTATATCCATTTTTCTTTTCATCATTGCAGCAACAATTCCGTTCGACATCAGAGACTTGGTGTACGATTCATCCGCCAAACATACTATACCCCAAATATTAGGCGTAAAAGGCTCCAAATTTGTATCCATTATATTACTATTGATAAGTGCTATTTTACTATTTATAGGCAATAATCGAGCTATTGTAAGTGTTTTGTTTTACCTGACCTATTTTGGAATGGGCGTTTTAGTTATGTGGACCAACCAACACCGCAAGGAAAAATATTTCTCAGGCATTATAGACGGATGGATACTTTTGTATGCCTTGTTGATATATATTCTTTGAGTATTAAAAATGTGAAGAAATAAAAAAGAGCCACACGACATTCAACGTGCGACTCTTATAATAGAGAGTTTCTTAAAATATGAAATTAATCTTTTTTGTTACGAAGTTTTTTCCAGGCATAAACTCCGCCTGCCGTTGCTAAAACTGCCAAACCTCCGTCAATCGGCGCCAAGTCAGGAGCTTTGGGAAGCATTGGAATGGGTATTTCCGGCTGTGCTAAAACTACTGTAGAAACCAGCAGCACTAATATAAAGGCTAAAAATGTTATTACAAATGTTTTCATGTTATTATATCCTTAGTAGTTTTAAATTATTTAATTAGCATCATCTGTTTGGTCATGGTTCTTCCTGCCGAGTTCAGCTTGTAGAAATAAAGCCCACTGGCTGCATTAGCGGCATCCCACTGTACAGTATAAGTACCGGCGGCTTTACTGGAATTGACCAATTCAGCCACTTTTTGGCCCATAATGTTGTAAACGGTTAGATTAACCTGACCCGCATCGGCTACCGAGTATTTTATAGTAGTACTTGGGTTAAATGGATTTGGATAATTTTGCTCCAAAGCAAAAACAGCAGGTATTTCAACCGGATCTGTGCTGGTTGGAGTATCTTTTGCCGAAATAGTAATGCTGATACCCGTTTCGTTTAAATTCGCTTTTTCTTTATTGAGCGTAATATCCGAGAGTATGCTGAGCGCCGCTTTGGCTGCATTTACTTTCTGTTTAGGATTTAAGAAGAACGCGTATTCTTCTATTTCACGCAGATTTACGGTTTCGCCGGTATTATAATTATTTAGTCTAATATTCCATTGTTCGGGAATGTTGTTCAGATCGCCCAGCGCCAGGGTCACTTCACCCGATTTTGCAAGATAGTTGTCATCGGCGGCTTCCAGCATATTAATTTGAAGCGGAAACTCAAATTCTTGCAAATCAATGGGCAAGTTATTGATATCCAGCGCCAGCCCATCGGCTACGGAACTCAGACTCAAATAGCTTCTGAAATCCAGCGGGGAAAGTTTGTAGGCATCAAAATTATCCAATCCCTCCTGGCCTTCTCCATTGAAAGAGAAATAAGCATCATCACGATAATTACCCATTCTGGCACTTAGTTTGAACGAAGCCTTTTCGGCTGAATTTTTATAGAATACGGCATTATCGGCATCAGCTGATAGTTTATGCTCGAAAGTAAGTTTGGGGTCTTCCGAAACATTATCGGCTTTATTAATGACCCAGAAGCCTTGAAATGGCGCAATTTTACCATTAAAACTTCCTGCCGTGCCGTTCCAGGTTCTATACCCGCCGCCAACATTTTCGTCTTCAAAATCGGGATTTACCACATTATTGTAGGAAGGATCGTACACATAAATAGACTCGGTAATATCGTTCGTGCCGGCTTTTACATCGTCCCAATCGATGGCAAAAGCAAAGGGATTACCCAAAAGTGTTGCACCGCCTGCATCTTTATTCAAGTCGATTTCTACATCATTCTGAACCACAGCGCCTTCAATTTCCATGTATTTTGTAAATGCACCTTCACCGGATACCGGATCTCCAGCTTCTTCGCCGGTCCAATCGTCTGGATTTACATTATACACATAGAAAATAAAGCCCTGACCGGGAGTAAGATCGTCGTACGCTTTTTGAATGCCCACAAAATCGTTAGTTGCGGTATCATAATAGCGAATATTTGGCTCACCAAATGAAGTATGTCCGCCCTGATCGCCTTCGAACATGCCCTGTATCCAGAATTTGGAACCTTGTTGATTAAGTAAACTATTATAGGTCAGATTTCCGCCCTCATCACCGTAGTGAGTAGTTGGCGATGATAACATTCTCCAGCCTTCGTTGCCTTCAATTTTTTGCTGGAAACGAGCACGGTCATTAATTTCACCTTTATTTACCAGTTTACTGCCGGCCAGTAAAAACAATTGATTTCCTGTATTTAGAACAGCATTATCGCTAACGGTTAACGTGCCGGATATTTTTCTGAGCGGGGCATTTAGTGAAACGGTTGAGCCATCGTTGATGGTCAAATTTGTCGGTCTTTTTTCGTCGCTCTCGCCAAAAGCACCTGCAAAATTATTTTCATCGTAGCCAAAGTTTGCTCCGGCATATATTAAAGTGGCGCCATCTTCATAATCGGGAATGTATTTTTCATCCGAAATTCCGGTTAAATCTCCTGCTACTCTCAAATAACCACCATCTATGGTTAAATTACTTTTTACGGTCGCATTTTCGCCGAAATGGACACCTCCTTTAATGGTTAAGTTGTCGAATTCAACGGTGCCGAAAAACTCGCCTCCACCGATGGTAACATCTGTGTCGCCCTGAAAATAAATAGAACCCTCTTCCGTGATGTTCAAATCGTCAATAATGGCGTCTTGGTTGCCCATAACTTCGTGTGTTACGGTAACGCTGCCCATAGAAACATCGGTAGGTGGAACCAAAGCCAGATTCCAGGTATCGGCACTGCTCCAGTCTCCATCGTCAATGGTTTCCCAGCCGATAACCGGCTCATCTTCTTCAGCGGAATACACATAATTTTCACCACCATTATTGTTCAGGTTGATGGTGGCCAAGTCAAAATCTGCATCTATGTCATCTATGGTAGTTGAAAATACATAATAGTTGACTTCACTTAAGCCCTGAGCGGGAATAACAACAGAAGCGGTTGTGCCATCGCCATCACTGAAATCAAGTTTTGATTGAACGGTATTGTCCCAATCGTTATCTACGGCATAGCGGACATAGAATCTTTCCTCTGCGGAAGGAGCAGCGGACAATACAACCGTAACCGTAACGTCATCATCCAGTTCAACCGATCCTATGGCCGGAAATTGTGTAACACTGGAAATAGCAACGGGCTCGGCACTGGTTTCTTGAATCATAATGTAGGTATTCGTTTCATAATCATCTGTAGGTTCTTGCATTGTAAATGTATAATATTTACCAGATGTGGGTTGAAGTTTCATATCCTCAGGACTCCATCTATCACCATTTGCAGCCCAAACTTCATGTTTTTGTTGTAAGCTCAAAACTTGGTTGTCTCTGCCCCATTGGTAATACCAATTATCATCTTTTTCGAGGTCTATCACTCTAAATTTAAAATTTTGATCATCATCCGTATTAACTTGAGCAGTTATATATAAATAACCATTGCCAAATTTATTTAAAAAACTGTTTTCACTCCAGCCGTTGAAATCGCTGGATAGAATAACTTCTGATTGCTCTTGCCCCATCACTGCATTATTACCCGCAAATGCGTATATAAAGAGGCCTAGAAATATAAATTTTGTAGCTTTTTTAATCATAAATATGTGAGTTATGTTTTCTCTATACGTGAAATTCATCCGTAAGAACCTGTAAGCGCTTACAATTATTACAGAATAATTAAATTTAATATATAATACAATATTATTTTGTTTTTATTAGGCTATCTGTTTTCGGGGAGTCTGTTGCCCTTTTCCGTATTCCGTGTATTGGTTTTCAGTCCCCTCTTTAGCATCCTACGGTTGGGGAATTGTTAATTAGAAGAATCGGTGAATGGTTATTAATGTAAGTGAATCTTTAAAAAAATGATCTCAGAATTATGGCCAATTAATAAATCCCGTTCTATTCCGGCGGGAATATTATTTTGTAGCACTAACCAATTCCTTGTCCCGCCGGTACGACCTTTTGACTCATTATAACCCCCAGCTGCGCTAGGGGCTATAATATGGTTGAAGTCCATTCGGACTTCTGGTTTTGGACATGAAATGTAATTTAGAAAACAATTTCATTTCTTCGCACTGGCCAAAATTTTGTGGCGTTGAAGTTTTTTTTAAAAATATGAGCGTTTGTCTGCACAACATTCCGATAATAGATCAAAATTTCACGTAATAGCTACAAAAAGGGATGCCGAATGGCATCCGACTACATTATAGCCACGGGTAAGCAATGCGTAGCGTTGCAACCCGTGGATAATGGATAATCCAAAGAAAAAGCCGGCGGTGCTTGGAATGCATTACGAAGCCGAAAATTAATGCCGCCGGAAGTTCGAGATAGTTGAATAACTGATTAGTTGAATAGAAGCCAAGAATCAACTTTGGAATTATGTTTTGATTATGAACTCCGAAAATTGCTTTGACGCAAATCTCACGGTTCATCTCTTGGAACACACCCGGGACCACCCCGCCCGCGAGCGGGCACCCCTCCACGGGAGGGGAATTTGGGTTTCGAGATGATATAATAATTATATTTTAATACTTATTCCTCGTCCCCAACCTCCGGTTGGGAACGCCTCTTGGAACCTCTGGCTCCACTGTACATAATGTCATACAGATTTATTGTAAATCACCCTAAACAATTCAACTAATAACTATTACCAAATTAACTGTTTACCTAGCAGCCCATTCCCCTCCATTGGAGGGGTGCCCGCTCGCGGGCGGGGTGGTTCCGAAAACGTGTATTTACCGATGTTCGCTAGGGGAACCAGAGGTTCCTAGTAGCGTTACGAACGAGACGTTCGTAACAAGAAATAAATTACCATAAGCAATCCAACTAATAACTACTAACTAATCAACTATTTAACTAAGTATTAATTCCCCTCCATTGGAGGGGTGCCCACTCGTGGGCGGGGTGGTCGGGATAGCATCGCTTGCTTTTGCTGCGGATTGGTCATGAAGATTCGCTTTTATTGACATTGTACTTGAGAACCAGAGGTTCCTGGTAGCGTTACGAACGGGACGTTCGTAACGAGACTAATGAGCGATCCCAGAAAACCGTCGCACCCACAGCAGATAACAGATAACCGACTCACCTCACTTTATCAATGTCATCCGTTTGGTTGCGGTTTTGCCGGCAGTGGTTAGTTTGTAGAAGTAAATTCCGCTGGAAGCTTGGCCCGCATCCCAGTGTATGGAGTAGCTTCCGGCCGCTTTGGTTTCGTTTACCAACTCTGCCACTTTCATGCCCAGCACATTGTATATTACCAAATGTACCTCTCCATTTTGGGGCACAGAATATTTAATGGTCGTGGCTGGGTTGAACGGATTCGGATAATTTTGCTCTAGCGCAAATACAGCGGGTTTATCTTCTATTTCATTGGATACGTAGTCCTTTTTCACCTCAATTAGCAGACTTAAATCGCTTGCATCAAGGGTAATTTCAGGGTTTACGCTCAACGGAACCAATACCGAATTGAAATCAACGGATTTTATCTTTTTGTTCTTATCAGATAACTGTATGGTCACATTTTCCTCTTCGCGTAAATCAAATTTTTCGCCGGTAAGATGATTGTTCAGATAAATATTCCATGTTTCGGGTATATTTTTCAACTCGGTTGCCTGAACGGTAATCTCGGCATCTTTTGCGATGTATTTTAATTCGGTTTCATCTGCCTCAAAATGGTTCAACGAAAGCGGAATCTCCAGATTTTCGGTCAATTCCTTCGGCAAATTGTTGATATGCAGCAGTCTGTCTTCCGCTTTGGTGCTGAACGTGAGATAATCTTCGTAATACAATGGACTTAGTTTTATGGCGTCATATTCGTCAGCCCCGATGCTTCCCGTTGCGTTGAACGAAACAAACAGCTCATCTTCCATATTTTCGCTTACCGCCTGAAGTTTCAGGTACGAAATCTCTTCGGCATCTTTATAAAAAGTAGCTTTTTCTTCGGTTTTTACAGCTTCGGTAAATTTAAGCTCCCTTTCTTCGTCTTCCTGGGTATTGATAACCAAAAACGCCTGAAATGGCGCAATTATACCACCAAACGGATCGCCCACTTCGGTATTATGTACATGATATCCATTGCCACCGGCCTGATGATCGTAAATATATACGGCCTTGGATAAACCTTTGGCAGTTTTTGATAGTTCTTCCCAGCTGATATCCACATTATACGGGTTGCCCACCAACGACCATGTACTTGCTTCGGAATGTAACGGTGCTAAAATTTCGGCTTCTTCCTGCAACTCGCCAAAAACGGTGAGATATTTTGGAAATTCACCCGAAAGCTTCTCATATTCACCGGTTTCGGGATTCAGCTCCACTTCTTCCGCCTCAAATATATAGGCAATAAAACCCTGCCCGGCTTCCAAATCTTCTTTTAAAGATGCTAACGGCACATAACTGTATTTCCCGGCATCTGCATCAAAATCATATGTAAAAACATTGGACTCTCCGCTTTCGGTTTCGGCGCGGGCAGAACCTTGGGTCCATATTTTGCTGTAGCCCGAAAGTAAATCGAAATAACTGATATTTTCGCCATTTTGTTTTGTACTTACCGGCGAAGCCAGGAACCTCCACCCTTCCGTTCCATCTACTTTTTGTTGCAGACCCACATCGCCGCTCAATGTTCCTTCATTTTCTAACGTACTGCCGTATTTGAGCAATAAACTGCCATTGGCGTTCACTTCGGCACCGTTTTCTATTGTCAAAGTTCCTTCCATAACCCTGATCGGTGCCCCAAATTTCACAGTCGCCCCGTCTTTTACAACTACTTTGGCCGGTATCTTGCCTTCGCTAACGCCGAAAGCATCACCAAATTCATCATTTTCAAATTCAAAAGAAGTGGCATAAATAAGTTCTGCATTATGTCCGTAATCGGGCAATTCACTTGAGCTGTTCAGCGCTGTCTCCATATCACCACCTACCAAATAACCGCCATTTAAAACCAATGCGCCGTTTATAACCGCCGTATTTGCAATATGTGTTTTTCCACTGAGTTCTACCCTGTTAAATGATAGATTTCCGGTTGCTTTCGACTCGCCTGAAAACAAAACTGTGCCATTAGTGGATATAAAATTTCCTTCATCGGCATTTAGCTCACCATTGTTTATGGTCAGCGTGAAATCGGAGTTTAGACTGAGTGTTTTACCCCCTTTTATCTCTAATTTACCAACGGTTACATCTTTATTTAACAAAACATTATGCTCAATAAATACTTCTTCCAGACTTTCTTCGTCATCGGGCACTACGCCACTCAACCATGTGTCGGCATCGTCCCAATTTCCATCCTGCGCGGTTGCTGTTATCTGTTTGATATTGCCGGGAACAACGCTGATGGTTAATTCCGGATTTTCCTCATCCACGGCCTGTGTCATAATGGCGAATGTATAACTTTCTGCTGCTACCAAATCGACCGATTCGCCCGTGCGATGGTCGTTTATAATAATTTTCCAGTCTTCCGGTATATTTTTAAGATTGCTCAAATTTACCGTTACGTTTCCGCTGGTATAAATATAACCGGTAGAACCTGCCTCATACGCATATAATGCCAACGGAAATTCGGCAATTTCATCAAAATCGTAAGGTAAATTATTGATCGACATCTGCACGCCTTCCACTACGGTGCTGAACGACATGTGGTTTATATAATCGAGTGGCGACATTTCTATGGCATCCGAATTATCGCGACCAAAAGCTCCGGTTTCTGTAAAAGAGAAGTAATGGTTATCTCTATAATTTCCCATCTCTGCCGATAATTTAAACGACCGAACCAAAGCTGCGTGGGCTGATTGCGGCCATTGAATATCGCTCAGTGTCTGTTCCAAATCCATTTTGGCAGGATTTTCTATCCATTGGCTTTTAATTTGCGCAAATAATGTACCGGATGCGGTTAAAAGAACAATAATTGTACCCAAAAATGCTTTTACAGCTGTTTTTTTCATAATCATAAAAATTATGGATTGTAAAATGAAATATTAGAAAATCAGGAATTAATGTGAGTCTCCAAAAGTATATAAATATGCAAATTTTTCGTGTTAATCCAATCGTTTGATATAACAATACTTTGGTATAAATAGAAAAGGCCTCAACGAATGAAGCCCTTTCTTTTGTGTGTAGCTATACGAATAAATCGCTTTTTAATCTTCTTTGGCGCGCAGTTTTTTCCAGGCATACGCACCACCGGCGGCTGCCAAAACTACCAAACCACCGTCTATGGGCGATTGACTAGGGCCACTGGGGCCAAAAGGAAATCCCGGAGGTTGAGCCAATAAAACAGACGATACTAACAGCACTAAAGTAGTTGCAAGCAATGTAATTATCAGTATTCTCATTTCTATATTCTCCTTTAAATTATTTAATAAGCATCATCTGCTTGGTTATAGATTGACCGGCAGAACTGAGTTTGTAGAAATACATTCCACTGGCTGCGTTTGCTGCGTCCCACTGTACGCTGTAACTGCCGGCGGCTTTACCGGTGTTTACAAGTTCGGCCACTTTTTGACCCATAATATTGTAAACAGCCAATGTAACATTACCTGCTTGCGGTACAGAATATTTAATGGTGGTAGTTGGGTTGAACGGATTCGGATAATTTTGCTCCAAGCCAAATTCAACAGGGGTATCTTTCACTTCGGTAGAAGTTGGCGTATCAAATCCTACAATACTGATTGTAATTCTGCTTTGCTCTACTGCTTTTGCTTTGTTTGGAGTTGGGCTTGGCGGCGTTAAAATACTGCGTGGTGCACTGGTAGCCATCACTTTTTGCTTCGGATTGAGCATAAAGCTGTATTCAGCCACTTCACGCAAGTTTACACGCTCTCCGGTATTGTAGTTGTTCACAAATACATCCCAGGCTTCAGGCATATTTTTGAAATCGTCGGCTTTCAAGCTTACTGTGCCCGATTGCAACACATATCCTTCTTCGCCCACTTCTAATGCGTTGATGCTTAGCGGAAATTCAACCTCTTCTTCCAGCTGTAAGGGTAAGTTGTTGATACTCATATTTACACCGTTTACCAGCGTTCCCATGCTCAGGTGATTCATAAAATCGAGCGGCTCTAAATTAAGTGCATCACTGTTATCTCTGCCAACTGTGCCATTATCCGAAAAACTGAAATACGTATGGTTTTTCATGCCGTTTATTTCGGCCAATAATTTAAAGGAAGCCGATTGATTTTTGTTCTTATAAAGAGTGGCATTTCCTTTCTTAATTGCGCTTTCTTTGAACGTAAATTCTGCTCCTCCTTTATCAGCCGCAGATTCTACCCAGAAGCCCTGGAAAGATGGAATTTCGCCGTCGGTTAAATCACCAATGCCATTACTATACTCTACATAACCCACTCCTGATTTATATGCATATACTGCATCCTTAACATCATTGTTATCTGCTTTTAAAGCATCCCAATCTAATGTAGAAGCATACGGATTACCGAGTAAGTTGAAATTATCTTTCGTTTCGTTAAGCGGCACGGTTACATCACCGGAGTTTAAATCACCAAATATATTAAGTGTTTTAGGGAAATCGCCTGTTTTCTGTTCGTAATTATCTACTTCGAATACATAAGTAATAAAGCCTTCTCCTTTGGGAAGTAGATCATCTTTATCGCCTATAGAAACAAAATCACCTGCACCTCCCTCTAAATTCTTATCAAAAATGTGCACATTTGATTCGCCTTCTTCATATTCTGCACCGGTAAATCCTTGAGTCCACAAGCCAGATAAATAATCTTCAAATGTAAGATCGGTAACACCGTATCTATTAGTTGGTGTGGATAACATTCTCCAACCTTGCACACCATCAATTTCTTTCTGGAAAGTGACACTTCCAGTAATTTGAGCACCAGTACCCAATTCCAAATGGCTGCCGGATAATAACACAAGCGAGCCACCTGTAATAAATTTAGCATCTTCTTCTAGTGTAAGTGTACCCTCTATATATCTAAGAGAACCGAAAAATTCTAGTTCTTTATCAGCTTTAATGGTAAGATTTGCGGGTTTTTTATTATTACTTGTACCAATACCGGCTGATAAGTGTTTCGTACCCTTTGCATCAAAGTTAGATGCTATAATAAGAGTCGTTTCTCCAATATAAGTGGGTATGTATGTATCATTACTTACACCATCCGTACCACCATGATCACCAAAATACCCCTTAGATAGATAACCTTCGTCTAAGGTTAAGCTCTTTTTTACTATAGAATTAGTACCAAAGTAAACGCCACCTTTAATGGTTACATCGCCAAAAGTAACATTTCCATCGATATATCCTAAGCCTTCAAAGGTTACGTTACCGTCTTCTGCATCAAAATTAGCTCCATTTGTATTAGCAATAATCTCGCCTTCGTTAACCAAGGTTAGGTTTACACCACTAGCAAAAGTAATCTCAACATTATCTTCTATAAATTCGATTTTTCTAGCTATTACATCCTGGTTTACCGTTACATTGTGCTCGATACCCGCAAAATCTATATCTTTATCTGTTGGTGGCACTGCATCTAATGTCCATGTAGAAGGATTGTCCCAATCACCGTCTTGGGCAGTAAACCAGTTACCTGCTGTATATTCAAAGTTACCATCACCGGCGTTTTTTAGATGAATGGTAGCCAAATCATAATCTCCTTGAATATCCTCTATGGTAGTGGAAAACACATAATAACTTACTGTGCTATAACCCTGAGCCGGAATATCCGCTGTAGCTTCATCGCCATTAACAGTCATTTTTTCAACCGATGAAGTACTCCATTGAGGATCCGTTGAATATCGCACATAAAATATTTCTTCTTGCGATGGCGCTGCCGACAGACTAGCTGTAACCGTTACATCTTGACCAGAACCTACATTAGCTGCAAGCGGAAATTGTGTTACTTCTTCTATGGTAACCGGCTCGGCACTGGTTTCTTGGACCATACCTTCTGCTTGTTCTCCCTCTCCATTATATTTCATAGAAAATGTAAAGTAATGATTTACATCACTTGGAGTAAATTTTGTGTTGTCTCCTGGATGATCATAACTATGTTTACTTCCAATATTAATGTTTCCAGCTCCCCAAGTTTTATCATTATCCCAGCTAGTATCTTTCCTAAATTTAAATTCTTGAAGGTTATCGCTTTCAATTTTAATGGTAACCTTATAGAAATTGCCGGTATAATTAGTTAATAGAGGGCCATCGGACCATTCAGGATCGATAAAAGTACCCGTTATATCAATCTTTTCCTGCCCCAATACCTCATTATTACCCGCGAATGCGTATAAAAAGAGGCCCAAAAAAATAAATTTTGTAACTTTTTTAATCATAATTTTATGTTTTAATTAGTCTTTATTTGCAAATAAAATTCTGAAGCGCCTGTAAGCGCTTACACACAACGAATACGATATATAATTTTTTTTAAATAGTCAAGGGGTGGGTAGTTGAATAGTTATTTGTTGAATAGTTAATTTGTTGAATAATTGATTGGTTGAATGGTTATTAGTGGAAAATAAGTCATTCTGGGGCACATTTTGTGGCGTAGAAGTATTATTTGAAAATATGAATGATTAGAATCCCAATTTTACAATAAAAAATCTAAATTTCGAACATTCGCCACAAAAAAGGATGCCGGAGGGCATCCAACCATATTATAGTCGCTAATAATGCGAGCGCCAGCGAGTCTATCAGCGTTTAAGAATTAATAAAGAGAACAAACCGGCGGTGCCGGGAATGCTTTACAAAGACGAAAATTAATGCCGCCGGAATATCAGGAAGTGGTTTATTTGTTGAATAGCTGATAGTTATTAGAGAAGCAGAATCCAAAAAACCGGCCTTGGAATTATGAGCGTTAAGAATCGGGCAAAATGCAGCGTTAAGAAAGAAATCATACCGCTGAGAGGTCTGATTTCACCACGAAATGCGAAGGAGCATTGATTTCTTTTAGCGAAATGAAGACCGATTTAGCGAATATTTCCTAGCCTTGACCTTTTGCTTCGTTTTGGGTCAAGCCAAAATGAAGAGCCCAGTGGCAACTGCGATTTGGTGAATGGATGAAAGGTTCATTTATATATCAATTGGCTAGTATTATAGATGAAGTCTATCCACAACAATGGCAGATATGATAAGTAATTCGTTACATTCAGGTGGCCTTTCGACTCGGCTCAATGCCCTCATTTCGGCTTTTCGCACGTGGCGCGGACATGCGCTCAAGGCTCATTTAATTAATAATTCCGATTCATTCCGGTGGGAATTTTACTTCCGTTACCAACTAGTTACTCGCCCCGCCGGTGCGATCTTTTGACACATTATAACCCCCAGCTCCGTCAGACCAGTTGGCTGCAGGCTTGGGCTACGGCTGTTGAAGTCCATTCGGACTTCTGGCTTTGTAGAATAATGTAATGTAGAAAACAATTTCATTTCTTCGCGCTGGCCAAAATTTTGGTAACACACGCTGAAAGGTATCTTGACGTATATATTTATGCTTTGTCTTATAAAACCACGCGGGACCACCCCGGTTTATGCGCAAACGCAAAACCTGCCCCTCCATAGAGGGGAATTGAAAATCTTATTTTTTTAAAAAATTAAGAGAAACATTCTTAATATAAAGAAGTGTAATAAAATTTTATAAAATCAATAATAACAAAGAATAATTCCCCTCTGTGGAGGGGTGCCCGATAGGGCGGGGTGGTCGAAATCGCTATAAATATAAATACAAATAGGGATGCCGAATGGCTTCATACTATATTATAGCCGCTGATAATGCGAGCGCAGCGAGTCTACCCGTGGTTAAGAAATGGTAAAGAGCAAACCGGCGGGGCTGGGAATAATTTGCGAAGTTGGCGGTCATTGAGCGGAGTCGAAATGAGTACATTGAGCACCGTCGAAATGCCGCCGGAAGCTCGGGATAGTTGATTAGAAGATTAGCTGATTGGTTATTAGGGGATTGAGAGATTTGGGCATTGATTTTGGTTTTTAAGCCTTGTTGAGCTCCTGCCTGTGCCAACAGCGGAGAGTAGAAAGATCTGGGATTTTTAATTAATGGCCACATCCCAGCACCAAAGGTGCGCAATCATTAGCCGAGTCCATAGGGCTCGGCTAAAAAGTATGATACACCTTAAAGCACCAACGGTGCGTAATCAAGTTCACCCGTTGACGAATCAAAGAGTGTGTTTTAGGTTCTACGGATTCTTTTTGGAGCACAATCGTCTTCCAACCTTAAACTCCAGGGAGCCGGAGGAATTAATCAGACCCATAGATTTAATTTGAGTCTCCGGGTTTTTACACGATTTTTTGATTACGCACCATTGGCGCTTATGGTTCGGTGGGTTCATAACCCCGAGCTGCGCTCGAGGTTATTGATTACGCACCTTTGGCGCTTGATTTAGCATTTCGACGTTGCTCAATGCACTCATTTTAACACTGTTCAATGGCCACTAATTTATTTTTGATATTACTAGTCTTATTTGAAATTATGAGCACTTTCAGACACGGCATTTCAATAAAAAATCCACTAATAACCATTCAACAAATCAACTATTTAACTAATAATAAACTCTCCGCTCGCGGGCGGGGTGGTCGCGATAATGCACGTTTATGTATGTTATGCAAAGGAACCAAAGGTTCACAGTTGCCGTAACGAACGAGACGTTCGTTACCAGAATAAGCTAGCTTTATTTGAAATTATGAGCACTTTCAGACACTGCATTTCAATAAAAAATCCACTAATAACCATTCAACTAATAAACGAATCAACTAACCCCTAAATTTTGCCCGGTTTTGAGGCACCTAATCCCATATATAATTTGATGAACGTAATAACAAACAGTGATAGCAGCGCATAATTCCAATTGCCGGTAATATCAAATATCATCCCAAAAATAATAGGTCCGGTTGCAGCTACCAAATAGCCTATAGATTGTGCCATCCCGGATAATTCGGTAGCGCCATCGGTATCAACAGAGCGCAGCACAATAAGCAATAGTGCCAGTGAAAAACAGCCGCCGACTTCAAAACCGATTAATGCTACCCAGAATGCGATAAATTTAGTTCCCGGTAAAAGCAATGCAATCAGGCTTATCAGTTCCAGAAATATCAATGTATAAACAATAACACTTTGGTCATTTCGTCTTCCTGCCCATATAGGTATAAATATAGAGCTGACAATTCCCGTTGCCTGCGAAAGGGACAGCATCCACCCTGCTTCGGTAGCCGGCATTCCACGCGATTGCAATAAATCGGGCAACCAGGCCAATACCACATAAAAAGTAAACGATTGAAGTCCCATAAATAAAGCTACTTTCCACGCTTTTACAGATTTGGACAGGCCTTTCATAGCTTTGAGATAGCTTCTTTGATTGTTTGACTTCTTTATATACCATAGCTGGGGCAACCAAACTATAAAAGCGATAAACGATAGAATAGCCCATATACCCAGTGCGCCTCTCCACCCTGTTTTTAAAGTATTTGCCAAAGGTACACTTACACCTGCCGCCAGCGACGTTCCCACTGCCATCAATGCAGAGTATAGACTGGTCATTGCACCCGAATTTCTTGGGAAATTACGTTTTACCAGTGTAGGCATCAGCACGTTACCGAGCGCAATCCCGATTCCGAACAAAACGGTCCCCAAAAACAGCAACGAAACCAGACCAAAAACACGTAATACTATGCCAACGGTAATCAATAACAATGCAAATGCGAGCGTTCCGGCTATACCCATTCTTCGCGTAAACAGCGGTGTAAGCGTAGAAACCACACCGAAGGCAACAAGCGGTAAAGTAGTTAATAAACCCAAATAGAAATTGGATAAACCTGTTTCGTCTCTGATTAAGTGAACCAAAGGGCCGACACTGGAAATGGCCGGTCGTAAATTTACAGCTATAAAAATAATACCGAATACCAACAATATATTTTGAAATTTAGCTTTTGGCTTTATCAATTCGGACACTATTTTATTCATTGTTCAAATCTGGAGTCTTATTTTGGAGCAAGCTTTGAATATAAGGTTTAATTAAAGTGTATTGGTTTAAAATTGTGATAATTTTTTGGTAAATATGGCGGCAGAAACATATATTTATAAAGGTAAAATAACCTGGCTCATAAGGACGATATAAAACTCTAATATTAATTCAATTACGCAATAAATGATGGGTAGAATAAGAAGCGTGCTCACCGCAATTTCTGTGATATTGCTTATGGTCGCGTGTGGGAGCAATGAAAACGAAAGCAATCAAAACCAGTTCCATAAGCTAAAAAAACCTTCTATAATGTCGGTTAAGGAATGGGGCGGCAATCCACCTTTGGAAACCAAGAAAGCCCAGGAAATAAAGTATATCACCATTCATCACAGTGGTGTGGTATTTCCGGAGGGCAAAGATCCCATTCAGGGAATGCGCAACTTGCAGCGTTTTAGCCAAATCGAAAAAGGATGGTTGGATATCCCCTATCATTACTCAATGGATTTGGATGGAAATTTTTATGCGGCTCGTCCCATATACATCTCCGGCGATACCAATACTGAATACAATCCGGAGGGACATATTTTAATTGAAGTTATGGGAAATTATGAGGTGCAGGTAATTAAAGAAGTCCAGCTTGATTCTCTGGCCTATTTTACCGCCTGGCTGGCTCAAAAACATAATATTCCCCTCGAAAATATTGCCACTCATAAAGATTATTCCAGCATGACGGTCTGCCCCGGCGAGGATTTATACAAATACTTCGAAAATGGTGTATTTTTGGATAAAGTTAAGGGCTTTTTGGGAGGTTAGTTGATTTGTTATTTGTTGATTAGTTATTAAGGGATTAGTTGAAGGGTTAATTAGTTAAAAGGAAATAAGTAATTCTAGGACATATTTTGCGGTGCGGGAATATTCTTTAAAAATATGAATGATTAGAACCACAACATTCCAATAATAAATCTAAACTTCGCACATTCGTCACAAAAAGGGATGCCGGATGGCATCCAACAACCGTAGCGGTTGATAATGCGAGCGTCAGCGAGTCAATCAACGGCTAAGAATTAAAAGAAACCAAAAATCGGTTTTGGAATTATGCGTTGATTATGCACTCCGAAAGATGCTTTGACGCAAATTCTAAGGCTCGTCTCTCAAAATACGCTTGGGACCACCCCGGTTTTGCGCAGGCGCGATTTAGATATTAGGGGATTAGAGATTAAGTGTAAAGGTTATCCGTTGTCAGCAAGTCGGATGTAATTATGCTGGTGCCTGAAATTATAAAATTAATTTCCTTGTTCCCAACCTCTGGTTCCACTGTACATAATGTCATACAGGTTTATTATAAATCACCTTAAACGAGCCAGCTAATAACTATTACCAAATTAACTATTTAGCTAGTAACCCATTCCCCTCCCTTGGAGAGGTGCCCGCACGCGGGCGGGGTGGTCTCGAATGCGATTTTTAAAAGCTCACAATAAGAACATTCAATAGGCGCCTTGGGAACCAGAGGTTCCCATATACGTAACGAACGGGACGTTCGTTACGAGATAAATAAGGCACATAGAACAACTACAATTCAACTATTCAACAATTCAACGAATCAGCCAATAACAATTCAACCATTCAACGAACAGGCTACCCAACTAATAAAATTATTTTGCCCATAAAATCTCTTGATTCCATCAAACGATGTGCGTCGGATGCTTTTTTCATTGGAAATCTATAGTTGACCATGCTTTTAAAAGCCGGATTTTCAATCAACGGGTAAGCATTTTCGAGGATATCTTCGGCCAGCTGTTTTTTAAATGCCATGCTTCTGGCGCGTAAGGTGCTGCCGGTAATTTTCAACCGCTTTTGCATTACTTTCATAATATCCAGCCCGGCGGTTCTCCCTTCCATCGCATTTATATAGACGAGCCGGCCTTCAGGTCTCAACAAATCCAGATTAACGGCCAGATATTTCCCGCCTAAACTGTCCAATATAATATCCACGGCATTTTGTGGTATTTTGTCTTCAATAGGGTGCTTCGCATAGTTTATTACCTTCGATGCTCCCATTTTATAGCAATATTCTTCTTTTTCTTGGGTACTTGCGGTAGTCCATACTTTTGCACCGTACAAATTTGCCAACTGAGTAGCCATGGAACCAATACCGCCCGATCCGCCATATATCAAAATATCGTCGCCTTTTTGCAGCCCTCCTCTTTGAAAAACATTATGCCACACCGTAAACAATACTTCGGGCAATGCAGCGGCTTCTTCCAACGACATATTTTCAGGAATGGGCAGACAACTGCCTTCATCAGCCGTTACAAATTCTGAATAACCGCCGCCGGGTACCAAAGCACAAACTTCATCCCCTTTTTTCCATTTAGTAACTTGCCGTCCTACTTTAATTATGATGCCCGATACTTCCAATCCCAAAATATCCTGAACTGCTCCTTTTGGTGCCGGATAATATCCCTTTCGTTGAATTATATCGGGTCGATTCAAGCCGGCTGCTGCCACTTTTATCAACACTTCATTGGCATTCACTTCGGGCATGGGACGAGTATCCCATTTCAGCACATCGCAATCGCCATATTCATCAAAAACAATGGCATTCATGGTTTTGGTCATATCACCGGATTTTAGGTCGCTAACTTAAATTGAATTCCTAAAAATACACAAGAATCGACCCAAATATCATCCACAATCACATATTCCTTCTGTACTGGCCGCCTACTTCGTACAGAGCATGACTTATCTGTCCCAACGAAGCATATTTCACGGTTTCCATGAGTTCTTCAAACAGATTTCCATCCTTTCTGGCTACTTCTTTCAGGCGCTGAAGTGCGTCGGCTGTTTTGTCTTTATTACGCTCGTGAAACGCTTCCAAATTATGAATTTGTTGACGCTTTTCTTCTTCGGTTGAACGGATTAATTCCAACGGCTTTTCTTCTTCGCTGTCGGCTTTATCGTTCAAAAATGTATTAACTCCAATTATGGGCAGCTTACCGCTGTGTTTAAGCGATTCGTAATACAAACTTTCATCTTGTATTTTTCCTCTTTGATACATTCTTTCCATCGCTCCCAGCACGCCGCCACGGTCGGTAATTCGGTCAAATTCATCCAAAATAGCTTCTTCAACCAGATCGGTAAGCTCTTCAATAAAATAGGAACCTTGATTTATATTCTCATTTTTTGCCGTTCCCAATTCTTTATTTATTATCATTTGAATGGCAAGGGCACGGCGCACCGATTCTTCGGTAGGTGTAGTTACGGCTTCGTCGTACGCATTGGTATGCAACGAGTTACAATTATCGTAAATAGCCAAAAGCGCCTGTAAAGTGGTTCGTATATCGTTGAATTGAACTTCCTGGGCATGCAACGAGCGCCCACTAGTTTGAATATGATATTTCAGTTTTTGGGAGCGGTCGTTGGCACTGTACATATATTTCATGGCAACCGCCCAAATTCTTCGAGCTACTCTGCCGATTACCGCATACTCCGGATCCAATCCATTGCTAAAGAAAAACGACAGGTTATGCGCAAAATCATCCACAGCAATGCCGCGCGCCAAATAATATTCCACAAATGTAAAACCGTTGGCCAACGTAAGTGCTGCCTGGGTTACGGGATTGGCCCCTGCCTCGGCAATATGATAGCCTGAAATGGAAACCGAATAATAATTTCGAACCTTATGCTCGGTAAAATACTCCTGAATATCGCCCATCATTTTAAGGGCAAACTCCGTCGAAAATATGCAAGTATTCTGAGCCTGATCTTCTTTCAAAATATCGGCTTGAACCGTGCCACGCACCACTTGAAGGGTTTGTTTTTTAATCGATTCATAAACCTCCGCACTTACCAGTTCATCACCGGTTACGCCCAGTGTTCCCAGCCCAAAACCTTGGTTTGTTTGTGGCAGGTCGCCGGTATAAACAGGACGCTCCATTCCCATATCCCGATATTTTTTCTCAATTCTATGCACCGCCTCTTCCCACTTGCCTTCCGCTTTCAGATAACGCTCAATTTCCTGGTCGATGGCGGTATTCATAAACATGGCCAAAATCATGGGCGCCGGTCCGTTGATGGTCATGGATACGGAAGTGGTTGGTTTTGTGAGCTCAAATCCCGAATAGAGTTTCTTCATATCGTCCAGCGTGCAAATATTAACGCCGGAGTTGCCTATTTTACCGTAAATATCGGGTCGATGTCCGGGATCTTCACCATAAAGCGTAACCGAATCGAATGCGGTTGACAGGCGTGCAGCCGGCAGCCCTTCACTCACAAAATGGAAGCGTTTATTGGTTCTTTCCGGTGTTCCTTCTCCCGCAAACATGCGTGTAGGGTCTTCTCCTTCGCGTTTAAACGGAAAAACCCCCGCGGTATAAGGAAAATAACCCGGTAAATTCTCTTTTAAGGCAAAACGCACCCTATCGCCCAGATTTTTTGTTTTCGGCAGTGCTACACGGGGAATTTTCAGTCCGGCTAAAGAAGTTCTGTAGAGTTCGTTTTTTATGACTTTATCACGAATTTTGGTCTCATGCACATCGGATGTATATTTTTTATAAACCTCGTCCCAGCTTTCCAATACACTCAGCGGTACCAGATCCATTTTGGCCAACCAGTGCTCGTCCATTTCCTGTAAACTTTCAGCGATTTTTTCATGATTTTTAGGCTTCCAATTTTCTAGTTGCTTTAATGTACCACGCACCTGGTCTAGTTTTGATGCAATTTCGACTTGTTCGTTAGCCCAACGGTGATAATCGCGTATAGTTTCAGATATTTCCGACAAATAACGCACCCTCTTGCCTGGAATAATAGCCTGTATATGCGCATCCTCGGCAGGTGTGGTGTCTTTATATAATTTTGTTTGCCAATCCAGTTCAAATTGTCCGTTTATTTTTTCAATGATGGCCGCAAAAAGATTATTGACGCCCTTATCGTTAAATTGGGCTGCAATAGTAGGATATACCGGCATATCCTGCGGTTTCGATTGCCATGCCCCACGGTTACGTAATATTTGTTTTCTGATGTCGCGCAGAGCGTCTTGCGAGCCTTTCTTTTCAAACTTGTTAAGTACTACAATTTCTGCCAAATCGAGCATATTTATTTTTTCGAGCTGCGTAGCTGCGCCATATTCTCCGGTCATAACATATATTGGAATATCCGAAACTTCTACAATTTCGGAACCACTTTGACCGATTCCGCTGGTTTCAACAATAATTAGGTCGAAATTGGCTTGTTTGAACAATTCAATAACTCCTTCAAGTGCCACGCTGGTCGAGCGATTGGATTCGCGGGTAGCCAAACTGCGCATAAAAACCCGATTGGTGTCAATACTATTCATCCGTATTCTGTCGCCCAAAAGCGCACCGCCCGTTCTTACTTTGGATGGGTCCACCGATATAATTCCAAGCCTTAAATCATCAAATTCCGACATAAACCGCAGCACTAATTCATCAGTCAACGAACTTTTTCCGGCTCCACCGGTTCCGGTTATGCCCAAAATTGGGATTGTCTTTTGGGTCGGAGTTTCAAATACCTCGCCGTTGGATAGTAACAGTTTTCCATCGCTGTAACTTATAAAATCGTTGTTCTCATTTTCGAGCGCGGTAATACACCGACCCAGCGCCTTAAAATCGTCCTCAAATATTTTTTTCGGGTCAATATCGCCATTTACATCCATGGTATCATAATCGCTGTGATAAATCATGTAGTTTATCATTCCTTGCAGACCCATTTTACTGCCATCCTCTACCGAGAATATTCGGGCGACACCGTAATCGTGCAGTTCATCAATTTCATCCTGAACAATTACACCGCCACCGCCGCCAAACACTTTTATATGGCCGGCACCTTTTTCTTTCAACAGGTCGATCATATATTTAAAAAACTCTATATGTCCGCCTTGGTACGAACTTATGGCAATGCCTTGCACATCTTCCTGAATGGCACAATTTACAATTTCGTGTACCGAGCGGTTATGTCCCAAATGGATTACTTCTACCCCACTGCTTTGCAAAATACGCCGCATAATGTTAATCGAGGCGTCGTGGCCGTCGAATAAACTGGTGGCTGTTACAAAACGCACTTTATTTGTTGGCTTATGGGGTTCTTTTAATTTAAATGGAAATGATTCTGTTGTTTTTTCAGATTTTATATGCTCACTAATTGCCGACATTTATAATTTAATTCTCTATAGGTTAATTATTTGGAAGCGGTTCCATAAAATAACAAATATTTGATTAAATCTTTATCCAATACCATTATATGTAACAGTTTTTACGATTCGGCGAGAGATTGATATAATAAACCGGAAATTAATACAAGATTGGTAGGAAATTCAGTATTTTTTGTGGCTATTTGGCAGGATTAGTTATTATTATCATTTTGTCAAGTAAACAGAGCAGAATACTTGACAATTATTAATAGGTTTTGTTTAAAAACCATCATATTTGTTTATTGCTATCTTCCCGTCTTTATGAGTTTCGAAGGTTTGGTGGAGTGGCGGATTTTTATCGATAAGTTTCAACTGAAGAACGAACCTTCAATTTGGTAAAAATACTTAATCAAAGAGGTTTACGCAATATTACGGCAAATTTGTTTTTAGCTTATCAAGGGCAACCAGTAATTCCAACACTATTCTTTTTGTAAATGTATGGCTTTTGGCTTTTTGTTTATAAAACTCAAAAACCTCATCAATCTGTTGATCTGCAAAATTTGACCAAAGAACTTTGTATTTCACGAACTAATACTTTTCCAGAAGTTCGTCGGTTGTTTTATAGCGACCGTGTTTAAAATCATTTTCAGATTTAGCTACTCGTTGATTTAGTTTCTTTTCGGTGAAGGGGGTAATTTCCTTGCTTATCTCCAGTTCATCCACTTCGTCTATTAATTTTTCAAACTTGGAAATTACATTCTCGTTTTGGAGCCTCAGAAATTTTTGAACAAATTCTATTCTTCGTGTTTGAACATCCATTTTTATAGGTTTTTTTTGAATTTATAAAATAACTGAATCATTGCTATTTACTACTTTTATAAATGTAATTCTGCTAATGGTTTTCTGGTAATGGTTAGCAGTTTAGTACTATAGCGGGGTTGTGCTGAGCACTTTTAACAATAAATATACAATCGAAGTATTTTATCCACCTTTGCATTAAGCCGTCTGTAAAAGTGCCTTATATTTTCTTTGTTTTTATAAAAAAATAATCTAACTTTACTGTGTAATGATGTATAAGGTTGTGTAACTATGAAAAAACTAATAAATATCAAAAAAGCTGCTGAAATTTTAAATGTAAGCACAGAAACGCTTAGAAGATGGGATAATTCTGGAAAATTTCCAAGCAGAAGACATCCGATTAATAATTATAGGGTTTATTCGGAAGATGAGTTAAATAATTTTCTTCAAGAAATGCAAGTTGATTATGGGCTTTTTGACACTATTACTGAAGAAATTAAAATAATAGAAAAGCCCTATTTTAAAACTGATTTGGGAAAATTGTTTGAAGTTGACGCTATCAAATTCATGAAAGAATTGGAGCCCAATTCTGTTGATTTAATCTTTGCCGACCCACCGTATAATATCAAAAAAGCAGAATGGGATACTTTCTCAAGCCAAAAGGAATATATAAATTGGAGCTTGGAGTGGATACGAGAAGCCCACAGGGTTCTAAAAAGCACGGGATCTTTATATATATGTGGTTTTTCAGAAATATTGGCAGATATAAAATGGGCAGCAGCTCCCATGTTTGAAGGCTGTAAATGGCTAGTTTGGTTTTATCGAAATAAAGCTAATCTAGGTAAAGATTGGGGTCGTTCTCACGAAAGTATTTTGCACTTTCGAAAATCAAAGAAATTTACTTTCAATATCGACGAAATAAGGATACCATATAATTCCCATACTCTAAAGTATCCACAAAGGACGCAAGCAGAAACTTCTCAATATAGTAATGGGAAGAAAAGTAAAAAAGTTTGGACTCCTAACCCATTAGGAGCAAAACCGAAAGATGTTATTGAAATTCCAACTATTTCCAATGGCTCTTGGGAGAGGTTTAAGCACCCCACTCAAAAACCTGTTGAATTACTTACCAAGATAATTCTGTCATCTAGTAACGAGAGGGACATTGTCTTAGATCCATTTGGTGGTTCTGGCACAACTTATGCCGTTTCAGAGGCTTTTAATCGACAATGGCTCGGAACTGAATTAAATAAAGAGTATTGCGATTTGATTAAATCAAGGGTTGAAGATAAGCAGCATATTAATAGAATTGCCAGCCAAAAGGATGAAATTGATGCTAAATCTCGAAGGCAAAAATTAAGAGGACAGTAATCGCCTATAATCTGATGTTACTAATTCTGAAAATCTTTTGATAAAATTTGAATAAGGCTTCTTTAAAACAATCGGTGGCGGATCCAGATAGTAAACACCTTCAAGTTCGGTCAAAAACTTGGTGTAGACCATAAACAAGCCTGAGACTAAGGTATAGCTTATATTGTCCACTCCTTTCCTTTGAACATCATTTTGAAATATTCCGATTACCTTTTGGGGGTGTTTAACGAATCTCTCCAATAAAATCTTATCAATAAAAATTTTTCCCATACGATCTTTAGAGGTTGTTTTTATAGAAACCACAATTTCATGTTCATCCAAAGAAGTCGGATTTGATTTAACCTTTTTAAACGGGGAAAGAATTAAATCATTTTCGGCTTTATATACTTTTTGTCCCTTATCTGTCTCGTATGGGATTTGCAAAATTAATTTCTTGTTTGAAACACCTATTTCAGTAAAAATCACTTTTATTAATTCTTCAAACCGGTTACCAACATGTTTTCTTGCGCTATTTGGATTAACTAATAAATCAAACCCCGCACCGATTGACTGCTGTATTGTGTAAATTGTGCTGTCCAAATTGTCTTTTTCTGCTTGACTAACGATGTTATTTTCTCGAACTCTATTCAAGGTTTCTTGTAACTTTTGAAAACACTTTGAAAAAGTATCCGGTGATTGTAGAAATAAGATATTATTGATGGGTCTTACATATTTTGTTGTTCCCGCTAACACCGAAGAAAATATAGTATAATTATCTTTCGTCTTTGATTCGCTAATTACATTTGGGAGATAATGAAGAACTCGTTTTGTAATTTCACCAAACTCCATAAGGGTAGCTTTAGGTGTTTGTAAATCCTTGTCTAGTGATTTCATTTTTTTCCAAATATAGTATGTTTTTTATAAGCCTTTTTGTGCGGCACACATCCATAAATCTGCGTAATCTCAAATTGCGCATATTTGTTTAAACATGATTGTAATTTATTATCCTATAAAAAGCAAAAATAAAGAAATAGGAATAGTACTTAATGCGTATTTTATATTATAATTTTAACCGAACATGTACGAAACCACGTTTTGGTTGCTCGACGTAATAGTTAGAAAGCTATTTTTTTGTGGTTTATTTCAACGTTAAAATTTACCTTCGCCCCTAAAGCATCAAAAACTTTCATTATTGTTTCAAATCGAGCATTTTTCATACTGTTTTCAATCTTTGAGATTTGAGCTTTTTGAACTCCAACTAATTCTCCCAATTGCTCTTGAGTTAGATTTTGTTCTAATCTTGCTTGTTTAATTGCTTGACCTAATAAATCTATTCTTAGCTCGTTTTCAAAAGCTTCTCTTTTTTGGGTTCCACGTTCTCCGATATGTTTATCAATCATTTTATCGAGAGACACGGTTTTAAATCTATTTGCTGCCATTACTTTATCTTTTTTTGTTTTCAAAATATTGTTTTCTAATTTCTTCGGCTTTTTTAATCTCTTTTGGTGGTTTTTTTTGCGTTTTCTTCAGAATCCCGTGAGTTGCAATAACAAATGTATCCTTTCCATCAATTTTATCCCAAAATGAGAATAATCTGTAAGCTTTGTTGTTATATAAAGTTCTGAATTCCCAAATAAAATCATTTAATTTTTTAAAAAGCTCCTTGTCATTTAGAAACTGTGCTTTTTTGATATTATAATAAATTTTATCCCTTGTTTTTTCATCAAGGTTTTCTAAAAAATCAATAGCTTCGGGAAGCAACTCAACTTCAAAATTACGCTTCATTCTCAATTTTTATATAAAAATATATATTTCCCATTTGGGAAACAAGTAAATTATAATTTTTTAAATTTTACGATTTTGTTTTCGATGCCTTATCTCTTTACAAGTTGACACCCAACGTCTGCACAACTTAGCGAAGTGGTCATGATTAAAAAAAACCACTACAACTCTATCGGTACTTCAACGGTAAAACCTTTTTGCACGCGGATATTGTCTCTATAAAAATATCTTTCGGGAGGATTATAGGGCATTGCAATGCCATAATCCCATTTTCCATTTCCATTTACATCTTCAAATACACTAATGGAGTAATTAACGGGCGGAATATGGTCTATCAACAAATTTTTGGTAAAAACAGTGTCTATTTTGATGTTGGCTTCTTCATTTTCTAAAATCGCGTGAAAAATCGTTAAACTGTCTCCTACAGGAGCTATTATTTCCACTCCGCCCATAGATGATGTGCCCCAAATTTCGGGACGGAACAGCTTTCTTTTATTTTTGGAAGGCTCCCATACCATAAATTGATATTCTACCCCATCCTCCCATTCTCCATCCGGTTCTATGACTAATTTATTATGCCTGTACGAAAGATTGGGCCAATTTTCGAAACTCTCCTCCCCTTTTATAACCAGCAAGCTGTCCAAAATTTCCGGTTCTGTTATGAGGGCTGCATATTCTATTATCATGGACTGATCGGGGTATAAAAACCCATCTTCTTTAGGTGCAATAATGCGCTGGCGGGTAGTATCAGCCCTGCTGCTTCCCAAAAATCCACTCTCCAGGTTCAATGCTTCGTTTCCGTTTTTATCGCTGACTCCCTCTATTTCCATATAATATGAGCTATCGGGATGCAGCTCTTGTAAGCTGAATGCATAGGCTATAAAAGCATCGTCTTGCGAAACATTTAGGGGCACAACCTCCATACTTTGCTGCTTGAGCGAGTCGCTTATCTGAATTTTTGTAGTATCACTAAATTTAATTTCTTTACTAAATCGTAACCTTAACTTTTGTGATGATTGCAATCCAACAGCCAATAATTCGGGTTTGGTGGTATCCGGTTCCGACCAATACATCATTTTAAGTGTATCGGTCCCGCCTTTTTCCAGTTCCACCCATTCTTTGTAAAACGGTCGTGCTGTTTCGGTGTTTTGGCTCCATTTTTTATCACGATTTCTATCGTTTACTGCAATAGCTTTGTAACGTCCTTCTTTCAGATAGTTAAATTCAAACACGCCTCCGGTATCCGTTTGGGCATAATATGTAGCTCTTTCGTCTAGATTTACGGGTTCTCTGTATAAGAACACCCCCTGGCCGTCTCTCGATTTTCCATCATTGGCATTTCGGATTGCACCCGTAATGCTTCCGCCGTCTATTTCGTTGCCGGTGGATATGGCCAACTGCACCGATTTACCCATTTTATTGTTGCGTGTATCGCTAATATCATTGCCTAAAGTGATAATTACGGTGGTTTCTTTAGGCATTGTCTTTTCAAATACCAATATCAGTTTTTTCCGCTTCCATTTAACTTTATATTTGATGCCTAAATCGGGTTCTACGGTAATTTGGTTACTTATGCTTTTCCGGTTTATAAATTTCGAAAATTCAAACTCGAATGTATCACCTTTAAAATTGACCGTCCCCGATTGCGGAGTAGTTTTTAGCACTATGGGCGGAGTTCGGTCGGGCTGCCCGCCGGTGGGTGGCATAGGTGTTGCACATTGCATCAACAGCAACGCAAAGAATAGCACTTTTATGTTATGGTTCGATTTTGAAATTTTCATGTACTATTATCGTTAACTTTAGAGTTTTAAATATAGTAATGGTTTGATTAACATTGCTAAATTAGATTTTTTTGAATGCATAACCCGACCAAACATCGTTTGAGTGGCTTAAAACGGCTTTTTATTTTCATTTTGCCGGCAGTTTTTGCTGTGGGCTGCCATGCGTATGTGCTCGATGATGCTCAAATGGATATCCGTTCCGGTTTTGCATCGGGTGATTTTGAAAAAACACAAAAACAACTCGAAAAGTTAAGGGAAAAGTCGGTATATCGCAGCAAAGACGATGTACTCTATAACCTGGAAAGCGGAATGGTATCGCATTTTGCAGGAAATTACAGCGCCAGCATAGAATATTTTACCAAAGCAGAAAAAGAAATAGAAGATAATTTCACCAAAAGTATCAGTCGCGGTATAGGTGCATTTTTGTTGAGCGACAATACCCTGGTTTACGACGGCGAACCCTATGAGGATATCTATATAAATGCTTTCAACTCACTAAATTTTATACATTTGGGAGAATTGGATAAAGCATTGGTAGAAGCGCGCAGAATGGCTTTTAAAATGGAACAGCTCGACATCCGGCTAAAAGGACTGGCAGATGCTTTCGCAAAATCGGATACCACCAGTAAAATAGATTGGAAACAGGGCGAGTTAAATATTCAAAACAGCGCTTTCAGCCATTATCTGGCCATGATTTTATACGCCAAAGCAGGTAAACGCGATGATGCACGAATAGAATACGAAAAACTCAGAAATGCCTACCGTGAACAAAACGCCCTGGAGGATTTTACCCATCGGGAATTGCCCGATTTCGGGTATTTAATAGATCCCAACCGCTATAATGTTCTGCTGGCCGGTTTTACAGGTCAGGCGCCCTACAAAATACAGGAAGACGCCCGCATATTCAGCACATCGGTAGAAGATGGCGTTGGCGAATTTTATATGAAGGCATCTTTTCCCGTTATTGAGCTTTACTCCTCCGAAATATATAGGGTACAAGCCGTTTTGGATGATGGCACAAAAATACCGCTGCATTTGATCGAAGAAATGGATTTGGTGGCCAAAAATGTGTACAAATCGAAGCAGCCCATTATTTACAGCCGGGCTTTGCTGAGGGCGTTGTTTAAAAGTATCAGTACAAGTACTATAAAAAGCGCTTTAAGCGACGATTACCCTATATTGAGCGAAATATTCGGTTTGTTTGGAGTATTGACATCTGAACTGAGCGAAAAAGCCGATTTAAGAGGGTGGCAAACACTTCCGGGCAGTGCTTGGTTGCATGCTATAAACTTGCCTGTGGGAGAACACGGCCTGAGCATGGAATACCTAGATCATCGGGGCAGAGTACTTTTCAAAGAAAATTTTATAGTAAACATCGAAAATAATTCGAAATTAATGCTAATAGAATCCATTTATTCACGTTAAACAAGAACTTATCACAATTAAATACACAAAATCATGAGAAAATCACTATTTGGGTTAATATTTACCCTGCTTTTAATAACCGCCTGCGGACCTTCACAGAAAATCACACGCATTGATGCCGATTCGACTACAGATCTTTCGGGCAGATGGAACGATACCGATGCACGAATGGTGTCCGAAAAAATGATCGGCGATGCGCTCGGCAAACCATGGTTAAGTCAGTTTAACCGCGCCAACGATTCAGCGCCCGTTGTAATTGTAGGCCTGGTACGCAACGAAACCATGGAGCATATAGATACGGAGGTTTTTACCAAAGAAATGGAACGGGCTTTTGTCAATTCCGGCGAAGTTAGCGTGGTTGCCAACCGTTTTGAAAGGGAAGATGTACGCGACGAACGATACGATCAACAGACTTATGCCTCGTTCGAAACCACCAAACAAATGGCACAGGAATTGGGCGCCGATTTTATGATGATAGGCAATATCAGTTCCATTGCCGATGAAACTGTAGATCGCAAAAATGTGGTCATATTCTATACCATCAATCTGGAATTTATCAATATAGAAACCAACCAAAAAGTGTGGATAGGAAACGAAAAAATCAAAAAACTGATTCAACGCAAAAACTACCGCGGATAATTGCCTATCAATTTTAAATCAAACAAAACCATCGGGTAAAATAAAAAGCCGTATTGCTATCGATAATCCATTTTTGGATATCAAAAACAATATGGCTTTTTTGATGCTTTAAAACGCTATCTAAAATTTTTATTTTACGCTATAGCCATTATTTACCACATATAGTGGATTTAAAATGGTAACCAGAATTTTTTCGTACCAATTAAATCCATCTTTCCTCATATCCATGGTCATTTTATGGATGAGTTCACCGGTAATGGCTCCGGCAATGGGCGTTACAATCAAATCCTGAATACTGGGCTGTTCAAATCCCGCTTCAATTACATATTCCCAGAACGTAGAATGAACAGTGGTCATAATGGTCGACTGCCAAAAAGTAGCCCCCTGCGAGCGATACGCATTATAGTAAGTTGCCCCTTGATAAGGATGCCCGATGTAGTTCGTCCACCAATAATCTTCGTCTATAACCGGCGGTTTTGTATAAGCATTTCTAAAATTACGCCAATATTTTTCTTTGTTATTGGGGTCCCAGTTCAACGATTCTCTGGGCAATTGCAGCGCCACGGCCAAGGTACCGTACTGGCCTAACAATGTGTAAACCGTTCCACGTACCAATTTATGCCTGAACCCTTTATCGTAATTTCTAAGTTTTGTTATATCCAAGTTCGAATCCCCATTCCCTGCCACTTGTGACACTGGTTTTATATCTGTACAAAACCGAGGTGGCACCACAGACGCTTTAGGCTTTAAATTGAAAACACCTGCCCCTTGCAGTGAAAATACCTCATACGTTCTCAGATTTAGCTCCTCGTTAATTCTCTGGTCTATTTTCTGCTCTATGATGGGTGCAATCGAATTTTGATAGGGATCCCCGTTTTTTGCTTGAACTGTATTTAAATAAAATATTAAAATTATAGTAGTTACTACAATATTTCTCATAACTAATTATCGCTTTTCTTCTCTTAATGATCGATATCCAATCGTTATGCCGGCAATTTATAATCTTGATAATTTTTCCGATCTCTTATTTAAATTTGATATAAATAGTATATAAGTAGTGCCTGCATGTTATTTAATATTCTAAATCAGTTATAGAGGAATAATAGTTCCATTTTTTTAAAAAACTTATAAGATTTTGAAAATAGATATTTGATTTCATTTTAAATTATAATACATTAGCCATTTGAATCAATAAACAGTTTTATGTTAAAAACCATATTACATCATCATCATCGACCTATTCATAACCGCATTCAGGCGTGTTAATTGGCCGAACTATGATTTTGTAATAAAACCAATTAAAACCGTCTGATAAAATCGGATGGTTTTTTTATTGCCTACATTTTGCAGTAATTGTCATCCGCCTTTCTCAGACAAACATTTTAAAAATGAAATTAAAAATTGCTGTACAAAAAACAGGACGCTTAAGCGAAAAATCTCTCAAACTATTTAACGAATGTGGCATCAAAGTATCAACGGGTACGCGTAAATTGCGTGCCGATGCTTCCAATTTTCCGGTAGAATTCCTCTTTCTGCGCGACGATGATATCCCCTATTATGTAGAACAGGGCGTTGCCGATATTGGCATTGTTGGTGAAAATGAAATCTGGGAACAAAATCGGGATATTGAACTTATAGAAAAACTTGGGTTTGCAAACTGCCGAATGTCGCTGGCAATACCCCGTGGACGAGATTATAGCGGCATCGGCTATTTCAATAATAAACATGTAGCCACCAGTTATCCCAATATTTTAAAGAGCTTTTTTGCAGAAAAAGGAATATCGGCCGGAATTGAAGAACTGAGCGGCAGCGTGGAAATTGCAACGGGAATTGGCCTGGCCGATGGCATTTTTGATATTGTAAGTTCCGGTAGCACCCTTTTGATGAATGGCCTGAAAGAGGTTGAAGTGGTTGCCAAAAGCGAAGCCGTATTGATTGCCAATAAATATCTGGCCGATAAAGCAAAAGAACTGCTCGACCAAATCATCTTTAGAATTAACGCGGTAAAAAATGGTGGTGAAAACAAATACATCCTGCTCAATGCTCCCAATGAAGCCATCGAGGGTATATCCAAACTGCTGCCGGGAGTGAACTCTCCTACCATTCTGCCATTGGGCAAATCAGGTTGGAGCAGCATTCACTCTGTAATCCGGGAATTTGAATTCTGGGAAGTTATAGACCAACTCCGAAAATTGGGTGCCCAAGGGATATTGGTCGTCCCCATAGAAAAAATGATTGTTTAATAACCAAAAGGATGCAAAAAATGCTCGATATTATTTCATATCCCGATAAAAAAACCTGGGGAGATTTAAGCAGACGCCCTGTAATGGATTTGAATACGCTCTACCCTGCCGTTTTATCCGTTTTTGAGGATGTAAAGGCCAGTGGAGATGAGGCTCTTGCAAAATATACGCTCCAATTTGACAAAGTGGAGCTGGATTCCATTAAAGTTTCCAATGAAGAAATTGATTATGCGATAAACACACTGAATCCGGCTTTAAAAGAAGCCATTCATGCTGCTTTCGTCAATATTTATAAATTTCACAGTTCTCAATTGATTAATGAGGAAATAATAGAAACCGAAAAAGGCGTTTTTTGCTGGAGAGAAAATCGCGCCATCGAAAAAGTTGGCATTTATATTCCGGGCGGTACCGCTCCCCTGTTTTCCACTGTTTTGATGCTGGGCATTCCTGCTAAAATTGCAGGTTGCAGGGAAATTATACTGTGTACCCCTCCAAATAAAGACGGAAATGTGCATCCCGCTATTTTATATGCGGCTTCGCTTGTTGGCGCTAACCTTTGTTTTAAAGTGGGCGGTATTCAGGCCATTGCAGCTATGACCATTGGGACAAAAACGGTTCCAAAAACATATAAAATCTTCGGTCCGGGTAACCAATATGTAATGGCTGCAAAACAAATGGCCGCACAGTACGGAACAGCCATAGATATGCCGGCCGGACCCAGTGAAGTATTGGTAATTGCCGATAAAAATGCACGTCCAGAGTTTGTGGCAAGTGATTTGCTCTCGCAGGCCGAACACGGAGCGGATAGCCAGGTTATTTTATTGACCGATAACCAAAATATAGCGGAAATAACCATTGATGAAATACAAAAACAACTGGCTCTGTTGCCACGAAGAGTAATAGCCGAAAAAGCACTTGAAAACAGTAAAATAATTGTATTGAACAGCCTGGAAAACTGCATGGATTTCAGCAATGAATATGCCCCGGAACACTTGATATTGGCCGTGGAAAATGCAGAGGAATTGGCGCAAAAAGTGATCAATGCCGGTTCGGTTTTTCTTGGAAATTTGAGCTGTGAAAGCGCAGGCGATTATGCCAGTGGAACCAACCATACTTTACCCACAAATGGGCATGCAAAAGCCTATAGCGGTGTTTCGGTCGATAGTTTTGTGAAGAAAATAACCTTCCAAAAGTTGACAGAAGAAGGTGTTAAAAATATTGGTAAAACCGTTGAAATTATGGCCGAAGAAGAACAGCTTTTTGCACACAAAAATGCAATGACTATCCGAATTAACTATTTAATTAACAAACAATAATGGATATAAATAAACTGGTACGTCCCAATATTTTGAATTTGAAACCTTACAGCAGTGCCCGCGACGAGTTCAAGGGTGCTAATGGTATATTTATGGATGCCAACGAAAACCCTTTTGGCAATTTAAACCGTTATCCCGATGCCCATCAAAGTGATTTGAAAAATCGGATTTCAGTTGTAAAAAATGTGCCCGTAAATCAAATTTTTACAGGCAACGGCAGCGATGAAGTAATTGATTTGGCATTGAGAATTTTTTGTGAACCGGGCAGGGATAAAATCATTATTTGTCCCCCTACTTACGGTATGTACAAAGTTGCGGCCGATATCAATAATGTGGGGGTTGTTGAAGTGCCGCTGACCGAAGATTTTCAGCTCAATTCCGATGAAATATTGGCACAATCGGAGGATGAAAATATTAAAATGTTATTTCTTTGCTCGCCCAACAATCCTACCGGCAATAGTCTGGAAAATATGGAAGAAATCATCCGCAAATTTCAGGGAATCGTTGTTTTGGACGAGGCTTATATAGAATTCAGCAAAGAAAAATCATTTTTAACCAAATTGGACCAATATCCAAACCTGATTGTATCACAAACATTCAGTAAAGCACGGGGATTGGCCAATGTTAGAGTGGGAATGGCTTTTTCCGGCATGAAAATCATCGAGCTTTTTAATAAAGTGAAACCGCCCTATAACATCAGTGGTGTTAATCAAAATGCGGCACTGGAAAATCTTTCCAATAACGAAGTATTTGAACAAAACTTGGAGCAGATACTCAGCCAACGGGATTTGTTGGTCAGGGAATTACAGCGCATCCCTCTGATACAAAAAGTATATCCCACCGATGCCAATTTTATACTGGTAAAATGCGAAAACGCCGACAAAGTATATGCCGAATTGGTACAAAAAGGCGTGATAGTGCGCAACAGAAGCTCTCAAATTGCAAACACACTGCGAATAAGCATCGGAACTGCCGATGAAAACGAAATTTTACTCAAAACACTTAAAATGATATGAAAAAAGTACTATTTATAGACCGCGACGGAACATTGATTGTTGAACCACCCACCGATTATCAAGTGGATAGCTTGGAAAAATTGGAGTTCTATCCCGGCGTATTTCAAAATCTGGCAAAAATAGCCATTGAACTGGATTATCTGTTGGTTATGGTTACCAATCAAGACGGTTTGGGAACCGCATCTTTCCCGGAAGAGGATTTCTGGCCGGCACATAATAAAATGCTCAAAGCTTTTCAGAATGAAGGTATTGTTTTTGACGAAATTCTGATAGACAAATCACTTCCCGAAGAAAACGCACCTACTCGAAAACCGGGCACTGCCCTGCTCACCCACTATATTAAAGGCGATTACGATTTGGAAAACTCATATGTAATCGGTGATAGGCTGACGGATGTGCAACTTGCCAAAAATCTGGGAAGCAAAGCCATTTTTATGGGCGAAGGAGAATCGGACGCCGAGTTGAACACCAAAAACTGGGTGGATATTTACACTTTTTTAGCAAAGAAACCCCGTAAAGCTTCCACTATTCGTGTAACCAACGAAACCGATATAAAAATTGAGCTCAACCTGGATGGAAATGGGGAAAGCAACATCAATACGGGTATTCCTTTCTTCGACCACATGCTGGAACAGATTTCACGTCACGGTGATATGGATTTGAACATTGCTGTAAAAGGCGATTTGGAAATAGACGAGCATCACACCATAGAAGATACCGCACTGGCACTTGGCGAATGCTTTTTGGAAGCTTTGGGCAGTAAAAAGGGCATCGAAAGATATGGTTTTACCTTGCCTATGGACGATTGTCTGGCACAGGTTGCTATCGACTTCGGCGGCCGCCCCTGGATTGTTTGGGAAGCGGAATTTAACAGGGAACTGGTGGGCAGTATTCCTACCGAAATGTTCTTCCACTTCTTCAAATCGTTCAGCGATACTGCCAAATGCAACCTCAATATAAAAGCAGAAGGCACTAACGAACACCATAAAATAGAATCCATCTTTAAAGCCTTTGCAAAAACATTGCGCATGGCCGTACGAAAAACCGGAAACCACAGAATACCAAGCACTAAAGGAGTACTCTAATTTTGGCAAAAAGTATGAGAATAATCCCCGCAATAGACCTGATTGACGGCAAATGCGTACGGCTCACCCAGGGCAAATACGATTTAAAAACAATTTACAACGAAAACCCATTGGAAGTGGCCAAACAATTCGAAGATCATGGCATTAAATACCTGCATCTGGTCGATTTGGATGGTGCCAAAGCGGGTAAAATTACCAATTATAAAATTTTGGAAGAAATATCGGCCAAAACCAATCTGAAAATAGATTTTGGCGGTGGACTTAAAACCGATGACGACATAATAATTGCATTCAACAGTGGTGCCAACCAGGTTACGGGCGGCAGTATTGCAGTAAAAAATGCAGAGCTGTTCCAAGACTGGCTCGAAAAATATGGCGGCGATAAAATAATCCTCGGCTCCGATGTCAAAGGTCGAAAAATAGCAACCCATGCCTGGCAACAAACCTCCGATCGGGAAATCTTTGAATTTCTGAATGATTATATACAAAAAGGCATCAAATACACTATTTGCACCGATGTATCTAAAGATGGAATGTTGGCCGGACCTGCAACCGATTTATATGTGGAAATCTTGCAAAAAACCAATGTAAACCTGATTGCCAGTGGCGGCATTACAACGGTTGACGACGTCCAAAAAATGATGGATATCGGTTGTGAAGGGGCCATTATAGGCAAGGCCATTTATGAAAATAAAATCAGCTTGAAAGACCTGGAGAAATTCCTATGAAAGCACAAAATAAATATATAATTGCATGCATAGATATTAAAGACGGAAAAGCCGTAAAAGGAACGAATTTTGTGGGACTTAAAGAGGTTGGAAATCCGGTTGAAATGGCACTAGAATATGCAAATAATGGTGCGGACGAAGTGGCGCTGCTCAATATAGCCGCCAATGAAAATAACAATCGGATATTTCGAAATATTTTAGAGGAAATCTCACAAAAAACAGATGTTCCATTATTGGTGGGCGGTGGGATAAACTCGTTGGAAACTGCAAAGCAAATGCTCGATTCCGGTGCTTCAAAAATAAGTATTGGCTCGGCCGCAGTCGGAAATCCGGGTTTGATAAAAGAACTTTCCCAAGCTTTTGGCGGTGATAAAATAACAGTGGCCATAGATTATAATACAACTGAGGGCGACAATTATGTTTATATAAAAGGCGGACGGGAAAAAACGGATATTTTACTGGAAGATTTTGTGAGGACGATGGAAAAAAATGGAGCCGGTGAAATACTGCTCACTTCGATGAACAAAGATGGCACAAAATCCGGTTTTGATGTGGAAACGATTGCAAAAATATCCAAGCTGGTGGGTATAAACATAATTGCTTCGGGTGGTGCGGGAAAAATAGAGCATTTCACCGAACTGTTCAATAAAACGGGAGCCGGTTCCGCTCTGGCAGCCGGTATTTTTCATTACGGAACGGTATCCATCCCCCAACTAAAACAGGAATTACAAAAACAGGGAATTATTTAAAAATGAAAGTAGATTTTAAGAAACATGAATTGGTCCCGGCCATCATCCAAGATGTACAAACCATGCAGGTGCTCATGCTAGGATATATGAACGAAGAAGCCCTGCACAAAACACAAAACGAAGGCAAAGTTACTTTTTACAGCAGAAGCAAACAGCGTTTATGGACCAAAGGCGAAACCTCGGGTAATTTTTTGTACGTAAAAAAGATATTTACGGACTGCGACAACGACACCATACTGATTTTGGCAAACGCTGCCGGCCCAACTTGCCACCGTGGTACCACCTCCTGCTTTGATAATGATACCGCTAAAGGTTTTTTATATAAATTAGAAGCCATTATTTCTTCTCGTATTGATGGCAATGAACAGGATTCGTACACCAATAAACTGTATAAATCCGGCATTGCAAAAGTTGCTCAAAAAGTAGGCGAAGAGGCTGTGGAACTGGTAATCGAAGCTATGAAAAATGAAGATAATTTATTTAAAAACGAAGCCGCCGATTTACTGTATCACTTATTGATTTTGTTAAAAGCAAAAGGAGTGAAAATGGAAAATATAGAAAGTGTATTGCTTGCCAGAAACAAATAACTACTTTAGCCAGAGCAGGCCTGTTTATAACTAAACAAGCCAATACTATGCTATATATATCCGCACAAAAAAAGGCCGGTTTTTGAATTATTAAGAAATTCTAAAGTTAGCCACACCTAAAAGCGCCTTAATGATATTAATATGGCACTTTTAGGTTTTTCAGCAATATTAAATTAAGCTTTTAATTCCGTAAATTAGCATAGCTAAGATGAGAATGCTATGCCAAAAAAAATAACCAGATACATATTACTATTTTTGATTGCCTTTTTGGGAGGCAGCCTTTCTGTATTTGCGCAAACAAAAACTTGGACCGGCGCGGTAAGTAACGATTGGCATACTGCCGGTAACTGGAATCCAAGTGGCGTGCCGGGTTCTTCTGATAATGTAGTTCTTAGGAATAATACTACCCCATATCCGGTAATAACCCAGAATGTCACTATTAATAATTTAACAACTAACGACTGGTGGAATAATCCTGGGGATGAATTATTTATTGACAATGGCGCAACATTTACCGTAAATGGCAATATGGTTATACGCGCACATAGTGCTTTACACATCTTGGACGGACACTTTAACGTGACTTCTACTTCAGCAAAAGTTGTACAAGGTGTAATAAATATTGGAAATGGTAGTGCAACATTTAATAGTAATTTGGAAATAGCAAATGGTACCGGCCAAATAAATCTAACACACATAAACTCAGAATTAACAGTTAATGGTTTGGCCCAAGTAAAGCATATTTTAAATATAGAAAAAGGATTGGCTACATTTAATACTAAATTATATGTAGGTAATGGGGGGACACTTTATCAAGACGAGGGAGAAATTTTAGTTAACGGCGAATTTGAGGTGGGTGGTACAGGGGATGTTTATTTAGGCAATGGAGACCTAACCGTGAACGGTAATACAAAAATAGCCTCGACCGCATTATTAGATGTGCAAGATGCCGAAATGTATATAGACGGCAATTTAATATTTACGGGCGACGGGCACTTAAATATAGACAGTGGGTCCTTAACCGTAACGGGTAATACCGATGTTGTGGCCGGTGCCACTGTAAATTTAGATACCGGCGAGTTGAATATGGAAGGCAACCTTAATATAGCAGGCGGTTCGTTATTTGGTTCGGATGATGCCAATATTTCTTTGGGCGGAGATTTCAGTCTTGCGCGTGGCTCAGATTTTGAGATTGATACCGGTACCTTTACTTTTAATGGCGATGGAACTCAAACCATAACTTCCTACGTAGATTTGGACTTCTACGATGTGGTAATCGGCCCGAATTCTACCGTTGAAACTGCCGTAGATGGATCAACTATAACCATCAATAACGATTTGGAAGTGGACAGTGGGGGCGAAATAAATGTAAATGGCAACGATAAACTGAATGTTAAAGGATTAGTAGAAGGCGATGACGATGTACTCAGTTTGGATTACCCTTATGCCGTTACCGCCGCATTGGATCAATCATTGAATTTTGTGGATCTTGGCTTTAACCTGACCATGGATCCGGCTACTTCTACCAACATTGCCAATTATGTGGTGAAAGACCGAGCCAGCGGACAAACCCTCACAGTAACCGGTGCCAGTTTAAATACCGGCGGCGATAATCAAATAGTTACCCTTACCATATCGGGCATACAACAGGGCGAGAACTATGTGATTATAATGAACAATATCACTGCCACAAACGGTAAATCAGTTTCACCGAATCATGAGAAATTTTTCCCTCTGATGCCTGCGGAAAAAGCATTATATAGCCGGGTAACAGGCGATTGGGATGTTAATAGCAGCTGGTCTTTTGCGGGGCATAGCGGTCCGGCAGCCAATACCAATCCAGAAGCATCAAGCAATTACATAATTATTATTGGTGATGGACACACCATAACCGTTACAAATCCATCAGGCGGTTCCATAGCCAATCATGTTTCGGTCACAGTTGATAATAACTCAACATTATTAGTTGATGAAAGTGAGTTCAATTTAGGAAAAACCAAAATTACTGGCGATGGAACTTTTGAGTTGGATGGCGGCCATCTGATTATCGGATCACCGGAGGGTATTAGCGCCTCTGGTGCAACCGGAAACGTACAAACCGCAAACCGCAACTTCGATTCCAGCGGTGGCAGCTCCTTTACCTATACCAACGCAAACGAAGCACAAATTATAGGTACCGGGCTACCAAATGAAGTTACCGATTTGACCATCGACAATGCATACAACGTAACCGCAGACAGAGATATAGTAATAAACAACGATTTGAACCTTGATAACGGAAGATTGATTATTAAATCGGGGTACAGTCTTGTAGCAAACAATAAAAATTACACAGGTACTGCCAGCGTGGAAATGCAGCGTGAAATAAGCGGTGGCAAAGGCTGGAGACTGTTCTCCACTCCGGTCGGAAATTCATACGACGATTTCTTTAACGGATTGACCACACAGGGATATACCGGCTCCACACTGGGCATAGCGGATACACTACAACCCAACGTGCTTTGGTACAAAGAAGACTATCCCGGAACCGACAACCAGCGCTGGCGTGCACCGGGTGATGCTGATGATACAATCCCTACCGGGTTGGGTCTTTATACCTATGTATTTGGGAATGTTACCGGCGACAACCGTTACAACGACAATTTACCGGTTACACTTAGTGCCATTGGTAAAGAGCCGAACGGCACTATAGATTTTGGAGTAACCTATACCGCAGCGGCCGATTCAGGCTGGAATCTGGTGGGTAATCCATACACAGCTAGTATAGATTGGGACGATGCCGGGTCGTGGACCAAAACTAATATCGATGCCACCATATATATGTGGGATTACGATACCAGCCAGTATAAAACTTGGAACGGTTCTACCGGTGATTTACCAAGTCAGGGTTTAATTGCACCCTTCCAGGGTTTTTGGGTGAAAGCGAACGATGCTTCGCCCAAATTGGAAGTAAAGGAAAGTGCTAAAACAACGGGCGGTGTTTTTGTAGGCAAAATTTCCCGACAGGAACTCGAAAGCGCTCCCTCCTTCTCTATAACATTGAGCGATGGTAGTAATGCAGCCAGTACTCACTTTATGTTCAGTGATGTAGGTAAACTAGATAAAGATACTTATGATGCCTATCGCCTATTGCCACCGCCCGGTATTAATTCTTATATAGATTTGGCTTCAATTTCAGAAAATGGCGAGCGTTTCTCTATAAATAATCTGCCACGTAAATTTGGTATGCCTATAGAAATTAAACTATCGGTTGACGCATTCGATAATGGTTTTTCTACTGATAAAGATTTAATGCTCGGATTTGAAAATTTCAAAAATATACCCAATGGATGGAAGGTTTCTTTAATTGACAGGCACGAGAACAAAGAAATTATAATGAACAATGGCTTAAAGCACCCATTCAAATTTAAGCAGAAAAAGGGCAAAACAGCTCCCAATGGAGATTTAAATAGTGGTAAACCAAAAATTACGTATAAAGAAAAAGCCGTTGATAACCGTTTTTATATTCGTATAGTACCCGGCGAAGACGCAGCCGATTTACCGGAAAACTTTGCCCTTGAACAAAACTATCCCAACCCCTTTAACCCATCCACAAAAATACAGTTTGCACTACCGCTGCAAAGCTATACCAATCTGACCATATACGATATGCTGGGCAGAAAAGTAATTACATTGGTTAACGACGAACTCCCCGCCGGAATACACACCTACGAATGGAATGCCGGTAATGCTGCAAGTGGTATTTACTTCTACAGATTGCATACCAACAATGCCGTAATATCCAAAAAAATGACGCTGATTAAGTGATTTAATCGGTTATTGGTATTCGTCATCGCGAACCTTATGCAGCGAATGCGAAATAAGGTGTGGCGATCTCCTTTTTTCGTACTCCCTGCCCTTATCACGATCCGCCGGAAGGCCTGGAAATTGTTGATTAGATGGTTTCGTCAATTTGTTTTCAGTATTCGGTGTGTCGGTTGTCGGTTCGCGATCTCCTTTTTTCGTACCCCTGCCCTCGGTTGCCTGTTTGTTGATGCTTAAATAAGGCTAACAATTTTAATCGTGAGCTTTTTCTCGGTTTACTTTTTACAATACTCTTTGGGTCGCCCCGTCCGTAGAGAGGATATACTATTAATTAAATACTTGATTTATAATTAGGCGTAAATATTCTATTGTTGTTCATTCACTACAAAAAAGGATGCCGAATGGCATCCAACAACCGTAACCTGGGATACGCGGAGCACAGCGAAGCAATCCACGGTTAAGGAATGATATGAAACAAACCGGCGGGGCTGGGAATGCTTTACGAAGTTGGCGGCCATTGAGCAACGTCGAAATGTCGCCGGAATGTTTCTGAGTGTTTTTGTTGTCGCAAGCTAGAAATAGTGCGTGCTAAATTTTTATGAGATTATTATAAAGGTTATTAGGAAGCTAGAGCTTCGTGACTAGAACAATGTATTATATAGCGAATAAAAGATTCGCAATTACAAGCTTACTAACAAAAGGTGAGACATACCAAAAACCATAATTTCTGACTTATTACCGGTAAATAGGAAGAAGATAATATTACTTAAATAAATCAGTTAATAATAGAGCAAACAGACCCTGTTTATTAAAATATTCTAATCTTATAAAATCAATTTTTGCCTTATCTTAAATACTATCATGATAAGAAAGAAAGTCTCTTTATTGCTCTTGTTTTTTGCTTTTAGTTCTGCTCTGGCAATTGCGCAAACACAACAATCAAATTCGGATGGAACCTCTAATGTAACCACCGAAATTAATGTGTATGCAAGCGCAATTCAATCTATTGAGCTTGAAACCATAAGTAACATAGAATTCGGCGAATTACAACCGGGTCAGGAGAATCTTTTTATAAGTCCCATAGCCGACCTCAACGCAGGCTATTTAATAGCAACAGGAAGCCCGCTGGCAACCTTTAGATTAAACTATATTCCCGAGCAATTTATAAACCATATTGATGGAAAAGGTTCTATCGTTTTCAGATACGAAATTGCCATGAACACCATCGATGACCAAAGCACGTCTGAATTATTTAATTTTGATAACAGAGATTTACAGTTTAATGCAGAAGGAAAAGTATATATATGGGTAGGTGGCCATTTGGATTTAAAAAATGCAGTACCCGGAAACTATAAAGCAGATTTTACTTTAGAAATAGACTATATATAATACAGAACATTAAATATGTGCGTACTAAAAAACATATCGCAAATTAACTACCGCAGTATCCATGTTATACTTGCGGCTTTTGTGTTTTTGATGGCGCCATGGATTACCAGCCAGGATGTACGGGCACAAAATCCACCCGATTGGATTCAGTTTGGCAAATATCACGGCTACGAATTAGATTTATATACCCAACCAAACCCAAAAATTGATTTTGGAATGGTGCTTCTGAATGAGGGCCTTGTAAATAAAAATATTGCCGATGCACTGATTATAGAAATAGAAGGTATCAGATATTTAGATGTTATTGTAGAGCTGCAAGCCGATGATTATATAGTCTTGGATGGAGATATAGCCAACAGAACAGTTTCCAATAAAAGAATTCCTTTTACACTAAAAGCAGCTTATGCCAATAGAGGCGCAGACAATACCAACCATGCTATCCTATTTCCGGCAGGCAATACCACCGATTCACGTTTTCAGATCAGACACAGAACCACTGTGCCCCCGGGGCCTCCACCTACCCCAACACATGAGGGATATAATCCTAATTTACATAAGGACACCGCATATCTATATTTATATGGCTCACTTAATGTAGGTAACATACACGCCGGTGCGTACTCTGGCGAAATAAATGTGACCGTTTATTATGATTAAAAACAAAGCATATATTACTTTTATCTGTTTTTTTATTTGCCTCGCCCCATTTACTGTAAAAGCACAGTTCATAAATATAGAAATTGACATTAAAGCTGAATTAACAGCAAGTGTAACTCAAGATTTAGATTTTGGCACTATTACAAAGAATTCCGGATTACATACAATTAATTTGGATGATGTAGCTGCCGGTGTGTTTGCCATCAGAGCTTTTATGGCCCAAAGTATATATGTAGTAATCAGGGCTCCCGAGCATTTAACTTATACCGAAACGGGTACAGAATATAAAATTCCATTGAGCCTGCAATCGGCATACAATAATTATGGTTCAGACAATCCTTTTAATACCATGCCATTGCCAAATAACAGAGGCTTTATACAGCAAATGGCAGACAACAATAATACTGATGATAGAAGCTCATTATACTGGGATGATATTTACCTCTATATATATGGCAGTATTAATGTGGGTGATGTACCAGATGGTATATACGAAGCTGATATTTTAATGGAAATAGAATACGAGTAGAATCAAGCTTCAAATATTTTTTTAATATTTCATTTAGATTAAGAAGATCAATAAAATTTACATATTTTACTATGCTATTATTAATACTAAAGATACAATTATTTTTTTACCTAAATGAAAGGGCTTACATGCCTCCAATATTAAAATATTCTAATGTTTCCACATCAAAATAAGTCTTATATTTGATGTGTGAACATTAAACACAATTAACATAAAATATTATTTAATACGATTATGAAAACAATTAAAACAATAAGTACAGCTCTCGCATTAGTAGTTACTTTCTCATTCAACGCTTTTGCTCAATCAGGTACAGACACACAATCAGCAGAAGTTCAAGTTTATGCCAGCGCATTTGACGCATTGGTAATAGACAATGGCGATGCATTGGGTGCAACCGAAGCAGGAAACATTAACTTCGGTAATATCTTAATCAGTACAGCCGCAACTATTAAAGCAGGTGCTGCCGATGCTGCTGATGACGATAACGTTGGAACCGGATACCATAGCGGTGTTCTAGAAATTTCGGGTAGTGATGTGGAAATAACCATTACCGTTACCAATGCTACATTATCAGATGGTGCAAATACCGTTGCTTTTACAACCAACGCTCATTTCTACCCTGATGGTGGTGCTGCATCTGCCGCTATAACAGCAACTACCAATGGTGTTGTAGATCTCTCCGGTAATACAGACGAATTGGTAATTGGTGGTAAATTGGCTGCTATAACAACTCCTGGTCATTATTCAACTGAAAACGTAGGTGGCTCACCTGTTACAGTAACCGTTTCTTATAACTAATTTACACTAAGTTATATATAACCCCGTTACTTGGGTATCGGGGTTTTTTTTTGTACCTATCCAGCTAAAAATAAAAACCCTAGATTATCAAAATTTTTATTATTTTAGACAAAATAACATCCAACAATATACATATATGAAAATCAGATACTTATTTTTAGCGGGTTTCTTATTAATGGCACAGTCTGCCTTTGCCCAATTAACCATAGCTCCTACCAATTTATTTATAGACAGCCAAAATAAATTTGGAACTTATATGGTTATAAATAACTCTTCCCAACCGCAAGAGGTTAGTGTAGATTTTTATTTTGGATATATGCTAAACGACGAGGATGGCAACAGGGTTATGGTAAAAGAGGATGAGGATAAAGAAAACATCCACTCCATTGCAAACAGTGTAAGAGCTTTTCCACAAAACTTTATACTGCAATCGGGGCAACGCCAAATAGTACGTATTCGTATAGCTGCAAGTAACGACATTGAAGATGGAACGTATTGGGCAAGAATAAGTACCACCTCAAATAAAGAGGCTCAAACCATTGAAGATCAGGCAGTAGATGGGGTTTCGGCAAATTTAGCCATTAAAATTGAACAAGTTACCGGTTTATTTTATAAAAAGGGGAATATAGCTACCGGCATCCAAATAGATGAAATTAAAGCAAAATCAGATGATGACATACTAACCGTTGCAACCGTTTTTAAAAGGTTAGGGAACTCACCATTTCTGGGTACTATTACAACAAACTTGTTAAATAGTAAAGGTGAAATTGTCAGAGAACATAAATCAAGTACCAGTCTTTATTTTGACGGGACACATAAAGCCAATATGGATATATCTGACATTGACAAAGGTAACTATACCGTCCGGGTATTATTTGAAACAGAAAGAAGCGATATCGCCTCAACCGAATTGATACAAATGGAACCCGTAACCAAAACCATTTCATATATAGTAAACTAGGTGAAAAACCATTGGTATTTATACCAATTTTTATTTTTAACATTTACAGTATCTTGGCTTGTACCCTATAGTGCACAAGCGCAAATATCCGATACCGATGCACAAGAGGTATATATGGATTTTAGATATCGTGGTGTTATTAATAACGTAGTTATAGCTTATTATTACGATAACACTTTTTATCTGCCTATAACCGAACTGTTTGATTTACTTGGATTTGACTACAGTATAAATGGACTTGTCGTATCCGGTAAATATGCCCGCCAACAAACACCATATTCATTTGATTTTGCAAATTTTGCACTTATTTATGACAAAGATAAAGTTGAATTGCACCCCGATGACTTTATTTTAGGAGACTTAGATTTTTATATTCGTCCCGAATTATTTGACAAATACTTCGGCCTTGGTTTTTCAGTCAATTTCAACAATATGACCTTGCAACTCGATACCAATGTGCCCATACCTTCCGTAGAAAAATTACTCCGTAGTAGAAGTAGAAGTAGAGCTAAAGTTTTTAGCGAAAGAGATTTATACGATTTAAAGTATGGCAGGAACATGCCCATATTAGATGGTGGTTTTCTAGATTATAACCTTTCCTCAGCACATACCAGAGACAAAAACTCATATCGCTTCAATGGTAACTTGGGGCTTCAAGTTATGGGCGGCGACCTACAGGGCAATTTATTTGGTTCGTACGATAACACAACCAATTTAGGTACTTTTAATACCGGTGGCCTTCGTTGGCGTTACCTAATGCGTGATAACCCGGTATTAACGCACCTGGAATTGGGTCAACTATCATCAGATGGCACCATCTCAAACCAATATACGGGCATACGACTAACCAACCAGCCCGTTGAGCCTCGTTTTATGTTCGATGAGTTTGAAATACACGGTTTTACGGAGCCTGAATCGGAGATAGAATTATATCTGAACAATATGTTGGTAGATTATCAGATTTCAGACGATTTGGGTAGTTACCGTTTTTTAACCCCTATTACGTATGGGGCATCTGAATTTGATATAAAAATTTATGGTCCAACCGGTCAAATAATTGAACGTAGCTCGCGAATAGATATTCCCTTTAACTTTCAACCTACCGGCGTATTCAATTATACATTTAATGCAGGAAGGCTGGCCACACCTATGCTGGGAAGCACCAAACGCAACTATATGACTAGCGGAACGGGATCTTATGGCCTTTCTGATTGGTTAACCTTAAATGCCGGTGTTACCTATTTTGACAACCACAATAATAATACCCCCTATTATAGTGGTTCCTTATCTTCACGCATATTTTCTCAATATATACTTACTTTAGAAGGTGTAACCGATGCTTATTACCGTGGTAGTTTAAGTATGATTAATGCGAAATCCACTTCTATTAATGTAGATTATACCGAGTACACCAGCACACGCAGTATATATAATTCAACAGGAGACGATAGAAACATAAAGGCTAATATCTACCACCCTTTAAATATTTTTGGCATACCTATAAGTCTAAGGCTGTCCACCACTTCCAGAATTAAAAACAATATTAACAACTTTAGTTATAGAGCAGATGCTAATTTAAATTTGGGTAAGCTCGGTTTAAGATTTGGATATAGTGACCGTACAATTGGAATACCGAAAGACTTCAAAACCAGTACTGCAGCCCTTTTAGAAGGCAGTTTGACCTATAGAATGACCCAAAATCCAAGTATTCCTGCTTTTTTACGTGGGTTTTACTTAAGAGCCGGAATGCGGTACCATCCCCAGAGTTCACAGTTACAATCCATAGATATGATGCTGTCGCGAAATATCTTTAGAAGCGGACAATTACAACTTGGATTTAACAGAAATCTGATGAATAATTTCAATTCATTCCGCTTTAGTTTAGTTATAGATTTTAATGTATTGCGCTCCGGTACCAATGTAAACTACATGCGTAATTCAGCCAGTGTTACACAAAATATACGTGGCTCCATTGGTTTTGATACCAATTACAATAATATCCTGTTTACAAGCCGTAATCAGGTTGGGCGTTCCGGCATGGCCGTAAACCTTTTTGTAGATAATGACAGCGACGGCAAATATACGCACGGAGTGGACGACCCCATTACCGATAATGCTATACGTCTAGACCGTACAGGCGCTACTTATATGAACAAAAAAGGTATTTTGTATATTACACAAATGCAGCCTTATTATTATTATAATGTGGATATTAACAAGAATGCATTGAGGAACCCTATGCTGGTTCCCGATTTCGAAAAATTTGGCCTTATTTCCGACCCCAACCGATTTAAAAAGATAGAAGTACCATTTTATATGTCGGGCGTTATAGAAGGTGGCGTAAGTCGTGTATATGGTGATAATCAAAAGGCTGGTGTTGGTGGTTTGCGTTTATTCCTGGAAAATAAAAACACCGATTATCGCAAAGAAATAAGAACGTTTAGTGATGGTAGCTTTTACGAATTTGAAGTACCACCGGGAGATTACAGGCTTTATGTAGACCAAAATAACCTGGATATACTAAAAGCTGAATCTAAACCGGAAATGCTGGAATTTACAGTTGAAGCACTACCTGATGGCGATTTTGTAGAAGGTTTGGAAATATTACTGTATCCATTGGATTACGGTACGCCGGAAAAAGAAGCCGAATATGATTTAGTTGATAAAGTTTTACGCTATATTGTGCTATCGCAGAACGAGTTTTATAAGAGAAACTTCAACAAAGCATTTGAGTACGTGAATCAATCGTTGGAAACCTACGAAACGGCACAAGGCTATGCACTTAAAGGAAGTTTGTATTATATGACAGGCGATACAGACTTAGCACTGGAAAATTGGGATAAAGCAAAAAGCATAGAGCCTAATATTTATATTCCAGAAATGGAATTGCTCGATAAAAGGATTAAAAAATAATTCGGAACAGGATATGAATAAATTAGACAAATCATTTATAACTAATGTTAATAGGTATTTTAAAATGATACGAAATACAACAGCCGTAACAATTATATTGCTGGCAATAGCATTTGCCGGTACTACTACCCTTTTAGCGCAAAGCTCTTATAATCGGGGTTATGCTGAATCGACCGAGTTTAGAATTGCTATGATGGAGCAGGCATACGACGCGCATGTTATCAACGTTGTATCTCAATACTTTAATCCGGCTACATTTTATGTAAGTTCTACCATTGAAACTAATTTAATAGATGCAAAAGAGCCAGTTTCCGGTGTGCAGGTTGTCTTAAACTATCCCGATAATATTACACTACCGGGACTTCCGTACCTGCCCGAAGGTATATTGAACAGAGATGTTGAGCAAAATATAACTACAACCAATATCCTGGCACAGAATGCGTATAAATTGTTAAAACTTGAGCGTCTGTTAATTAATATTTACGCAGATTCAGAATATAGTCAAGAGGAATTGGATTTTCTTGCCGAAATAGCTTCAACAGCTGTGAAAGCCAAAGCCCAAAGAGGCGATGTAGTAAATATTGAGCGTGTCGATATCCCAACTATCAGAACCTTCAAAAACGAAGGGTATGATTATACTATGTATCAACTTAATACCTATAAAACTGTAATTGTAGTATTAAGCACAGCTTTACTGATAATATTTATAATTTTTCTGTACAAAATAATGATTATGAATGAAGAAAAAGAAGTATTAGAAGAAGAAGGCGAAGAAGAAACGGAAGAAGATGCAGCAGAAGTTGAAACGGATGCTGATACTGAAGAAGAATCTGATAATTAATACTATTAAAACGAGCACCTACATATCATCATTATTCAGTTTACCCTTGCTTTTAGGCATGGTTACTATTTTATTTTACGGATGTTCCGGCAGTCAAAAACTAAGCCTAGACAACGGTGAATTGGTTGAAATTATAGAGGTTGAACAAAACCAATCTGAAATTGAGGCTGCTGCTACAAATGAAGGGAGTGAGCCCACTCCTATTATTGCGAAAAGAGATCCCGAAAGTGCAGAATATCAAGAGTATAAAGATTTATCTAATACAGTAACCAATTACTATGTATTGGCCCAACAGTACTATTATGCAGCAAAATTTAAAACTGCTCTCTATTTTATTCAAAAAGCGGCAGAATTCAGATTCGATGAAACTGCCGATATACTGGCATTAACGGGCAGTATTTATTTGGAACTGGACGAGTACGAATTGTTTTTGTATAACTGGAAGAAAGCATTGGAAATAGATCCTGAGGTTCCCATTACCCTATCCCCTCGCGTTAAACGCCTATTGACTGAAGAAGGATTGATTAAGTAATCAATTATTAGTTAAATGGTTGATTTGTTATTAGTTGGGTTATCTCACAACGAACGTCCCGTTTGTTGCGCATACGGGAACCTCTGGTTCCCAAGGCGATTATTGAACGTTGTTATTGCGAACTTTTAAGAAGTACTCACGAGACCACCCCTCCGCAGAGGGGTATTTAGAGTTCTGGAGCTTTATGGCGTACATGTGTTTATATCTCAATTTTCATTTTATAGCTAAATACTAGTACAGCGCTCGATTCCATTCCTCTCCATTGAAGGGGCAGGTTTTGCGCTTGCGCATAAACCGGGGTGGTCCCAACGTACTTTAGAAAACAGGCTATGGAGAATCGCACCTGGCAATCTTTTGAAAACGCTTAATTAACGTATATAATTTATAACTTCTAATAACTATTCAACGAATTAACCAATCAGCTAACCAACTATCCCCCGACATTCCGAATCCGCGCCACTGGCTAATCGGAACGAGAAATAAAAATTGATATATCGGCAAACCAAAACAAGCACCAAAGGCGCGAAATCAAAATTTCGCATACGATTCGGAAATACTACCTTAGGGCTAAAGCCCCGATAGCGGTATATAAAAATCATTCCTTCGGATAAATCCGACAGAAATGAATTTATTTGATGCATATAAAAAAAGCCCGCTGTTTAGCACAACGGGCCTTTTCTTTATATAAATAATACGATTTATTTATTTTCTTTACATTCCTGCATCGGGTGCTGTTACAGCAACATAGAAATTGGATTTTCCAGTAAGGTTTTGATATCGCGCAAGAACATTGCTGCTTTTGCACCGTCCACCACTCTATGGTCGCTGGATAGTGTCAATTTCATACGTTTACCGGGTACTACCTGACCATTTTCCACTACTGGGGTGTCACGGATAGCACCTACTGCCAAAATACAGGCATTCGGCGGGTTGATAATTGCGGTAAATTCCTCAATTCCAAACATTCCCAGGTTAGATACGGTAAATGTGCTGCCTTCCCATTGTTCGGGCTGTAGTTTGCGATCTCTTGCCAAGCCTGCCAGCTCTCGGGTATCTGCCGAAATCTGTAACAGACCTTTTTGATCGGCATGGCGTATAACCGGCGTCATCAGACCATCGTCTATTGCAACGGCAACCGCAATATTCACTTCACCATGTTGAGTAATATAATCCTCGTACCAGGAACTGTTAATTTCCGGGTGACGCGACAATGCAACGGCGCTTGCTTTCACTACTATGTCGTTAAAACTGATTTTAACGTCGTTCATTTCGTTCATAGCCTTACGTGCCGCAATGGTTGCTTTCATATCCACATCAACGGTTTCGTAGAAATGTGGATTGGTAAATTTGCTTTCCGATAGTCGGCGGGCAATGACTTTTCGCATTTGCGAAACTTTGATTTCTTTGCTCTCGAGTGCCACAAAAGTAGATGCTTGAGGTGCAGCGGCCGGTTTAGCAGCCGGTGTAAAGTTTTCAACATCTTTTTTAACAATTCTGCCATTTGGGCCCGAGCCGCTTACATCGCTTAAATTGATACCGTTTTCTTTGGCTATTTTTCTTGCCAATGGAGAAGCTTTGATGCGATCGTCATCAGAATCTGAACTGGCAGCAGGTGCGGCATCTGTTGCCTTGCCTTCGCCTTCTGCTTTTGCATCTTGTGCCGCTGCCGGTTGCTCTTCTGCCACGCTTGCACCCGAAGAAGAATCGCTTTCGTCGAGTAGGCTGCTGATATCTTCGCCTGCTTTACCAATAATAGCAATCGTTCCGCCCAATGGCACTGCATCGCCTTCTCCGGGTACCAATTTAAGTACGGTACCACTATCAAAAACTTCCACGTCCATCGTGGCTTTATCGGTTTCTACTTCTGCTATTATGTCTCCTGAGCTAACTGTATCGCCCTCACTAATTAACCATTTGGCAATAACACCTTCTTCCATGGTGTCGCTTAGTTTTGGCATTTGAATTTTTATGGCCATATTCTTCTTCGCTTATAAAAGTTTAATTATTTTCTATATGTAACTTGATTTACTGCATCAATTACCTGTTTTGGACTTGGGAACCAAGCATCGAACAGATTTCTTGCAAACGGTGCGTTTACGTCCGGTAATGTAACCCTTAAAACCGGTGCATCTAAATAGTCGAATGCTTCTCTTTGAATCAAGAAACCAACTTCGGCCGCAAAACCTGCAAATGGGTGCGACTCGTCAACCACAACACAGCGGTTTGTTTTTTTAATGGATTCAACTATCAAAGGCAAATCCAATGGTTTTACTGTCCTTGGATCTATAATTTCGCATTCAATACCATTTTTAGCCAATTCTTTGGCTGCTTCAACGGCAACGTGATACATTTTACCGTGCGCAACGATGGTTACATCGCTTCCTTCTCTTTTAATTTTTCCTTTTCCAATGGGAATTAAAAAATCCTCTTCTTCGCTAACTTCGCCTTTCAACCCATACATTTGTTCCGATTCCATAAATAAAACCGGGTTTTCGTCACGGATTGCGGATTTTAACAGCCCTTTTGCATCATTTGGTTCCGATGTATAAATAACTTTCATTCCGGGGAAATGGGCGTACATAGAATCGTATGCCACCGAGTGTGTGGCACTTAACTGCCCTGCCGATGCGTTTGGTCCACGGAATACGATGGGTGCATCTACCTGTCCACCGGTCATATATTTTGCTTTTGTAGCATGATTTATGATTTGGTCGGCAGCTAACACGGCAAAGTTGAATGTCATAAACTCAATAACAGGTCTAAGTCCATTCATAGCAGCACCAACGCCTATACCGGCAAATCCTAGTTCAGAAATTGGCGTATCTATCACTCGCTTATATCCGTATTTATCTAGCAAACCTTGCGATACTTTATAAGCGCCGTTATATTCGGCTACTTCTTCACCCATCAGGAATACACGCTCGTCGCGCGCCATTTCTTCGTCGAGGGCTTGTCTGATTGCTTCTCTAAATTGTAATTCAGCCATTATAATAATCTCTTAAATTTTTTAAACGTGAAAGTATGGGTTTTCTTCGTTGAACATATCTTCGTAAAGAGCTTCCTCTTTAGGGAATTCAGAGTTATCGGCAAATTCTATAGACGCCAATATTTCTTCCTCAACTTTTTCTTCAATTGCAGTCAATTTGGCCTGAGTTGCAATTTTATTTTTCAGAATATAGGTTTTCAACCTTTCGATAGGATCGTAGCTTTGGAATTCTTCCAGCTCTTCTTTACTTCTGTACAGCATAGGATCCGACATGGAGTGCCCACGGTAGCGATATGTTCTGATTTCCACCAACCATGGTTCAGAGTGTTTTCTCACGTCTTCCGCAATTTCTTTCATTTTTTCATAAACGGAAAATACATCCATACCATTAATTACGGCGCTTTTCATTCCGTAACCTTTGGCCCGGTCTACAATTTCTACAACCGTGTGTCTTTTTGCGGCTGTACCCATGGCATAACCGTTGTTCTCAACCACAAATACTACGGGAAGTTTCCACAGTTGCGCCATGTTGAATGTTTCGTGCATAATGCCTTGATCAACCGCACCATCGCCGTAAAAACAGGTCGATATTCTGCCATTTTGGTTGTATTTATTGGCAAAAGCCAAGCCGGCACCCAGTGCAATATGGCCGCCTACAATACCGTATCCACCCCAGAATTTTTTCTCTACATTGGCAAAGTGCATCGAGCCGCCTTTACCTTTCGAGCAGCCGGTTGCTTTACCAAAAAGTTCGGCCATTCCTTCGTTTGGTGTAATTCCGCGGCATAATCCCCAGCCGTGGTCGCGATATCCGGTAATAATATCGTCGTCTTCGTTAATGGCATAGGTGGTTCCGGTAGAAACCGCTTCTTGCCCGTTATATAAGTGCAAGAAACCACCGAATTTACCTTTTTGGTACTCTTGCATTGCGCGGTCTTCAAATCGTCTTTGCAGGAACATCTGTTCGTACATATCGACCACGTTTTTATTGGTTAGCCCAAGTTCTTTATGTGTTTTTTTTGTTGCGGGTGGTAGATCCACTCCCTTTTGGACTGCACCATCCGAGACTTCACCTCTACCGATTGGTGCAAAAACAATATCGTCTTTTATCTTTTTTGCCATAGTTTATATTTTTAAGCCTTAATATACTTCCTTTAAAATGGGTAAATAAGATATCCATTTTTTAGGATGTTATCGTCATTTGATACATACTTTAATGAATGAATTCTGTAATGATTTCATTCACTTTTTTCAGTGTTTCCGGTAATTTATCCGGATTTTTGCCACCGGCAGTTGCCAAGTTTGGTTGTCCGCCGCCGCCGCCGCCCACCAGTCGTCCTAAACGGCCAACTAATGCCCCGGCTTTGAGTGCCTTTTCTTTTATTAAATCGTCGGTAACTGCTGCCATAACAAACACTTTGCCTTCCTCGTTGTCGGCCGAAGCCAATACGATAACTGTATTTTTTGCATGCTGTTGCAATGCATCGTAACCGAGCTGTTTTAACATATTAGTGTCGGCGCCTTCTATCTCGCCCCTTACTAATTGGATTCCGTTTTCCATTGTTTCGGGGTTGGCCAGAAGTTCTTTTAATTTAGCGCCGGTATTTTGCATATTTATTTTTGCAATTTCTTTTTCCAGAGCCTTATTTTGGTCTATCAGTTTTTGTATATCGGCCGGGATATCGTCGCTTTGGCCTACTATCACTTTAATGGATTGCAATAATTGATTTTCCTTTCTCAGCTCGCTGTCGGCAGCCTTGCCGCACACAGCTTCCAAACGCCTGATTCCCGCTGCAACCGACGCTTCTTGCAAAAATCTGAAATATCCTATCTCGCCGGTTGCATCTACGTGGGTTCCGCCGCAAAGTTCTACCGAAAAATCTTGACCGAAGGTTATCATACGTACAAAATCGCCATATTTTTCACCAAAAAGCATCATAGCACCTTTTTCTTTGGCTTCTTTTATAGGAATATCGCGCTGCTCCAACAAAGGTATATTCTGTTGTATTCTGTCGTTTATTTTACGCTCAATTTCGGCTAGTTTTTGTGGACTGACGGCCTCAAAATGTGAAAAATCGAACCTTAAATGCGTATTTGCAACCAAAGAGCCTTTTTGGGTAACGTGGTCGCCCAGCTCCTCTCTTAAAACGGCGTGCAATAAATGGGTTGCAGTGTGGTGTTTTTTGATTTCGGCACGTCTTTCATCATCTATCTTGGCTTGCCAGGTTCCCGATAAATCTTCGGACATGCTTGTGGCGTAATGGATATGTACTCCATTTACTTTTTGTACATCCACAATTTCTATAACCTTTTCGCCATTGGTTAGGGTGCCTGTATCTGCAATTTGCCCCCCACTTTCCGCATAAAAGGGTGTCTGATCTAACTGAAGAGCTATTTTATCGCCCTCGTGGCGATAGGCCGTTATGACGGTATCAATTTGGGTAATATCATAGCCAACAAAAGCGTTACTTGAGTCGTTTTCTGATTCAGATACTTCAATCCAATCTTCTAATGTATCGTGCTGGAGTGTAAATTTGCCGGCTGCCCTTGCTCTTTCTTTTTGCTCTTTCATGAGTTGCTCAAAGCGTTCTTCGTCAACTTGCAGACCATTTTCTCGAGCCATTAATTGGGTTAAATCTATGGGGAAGCCGTATGTATCGTGCAATTTAAAAGCATCGTCGCCCGATATAATTTTTTTTCCTTTTGCTACTTCTTTAAATAAGGCAATTCCCTGCCCCAGGGTTTTCAAAAAGTTTTTTTCTTCCGATAGAATTATCTTTTTAACAAATTCTTTTTGGGCATCAATTTCCGGGAATACATCTTTGAATTGTACAGCCAGTACATCTACCAGCTTATGGAAAAATGGTTCCTTTAAACCTAAAGTATCCCAGCCATATCGTATAGCACGCCTCAGAATACGTCGAATTACATATCCTCTGCCATCGTTGCCCGGCGAGGCACCGTCTGCTATAGAAAACGCAACTGCACGTATATGGTCTGCAATAACGCGCATGGCAATATCTTTATTTACTTCTTTACCATACTCTATATTTGCCAGCCTGCCAATTTCGTCAAGTAGTGGTGTAAACACATCGGTATCGTAGTTAGAGCTTTTGCCTTGTAGCACCGCGCATATCCTTTCAAAGCCCATACCGGTATCCACGTGTCGGGCGGGAAGCGGCACCAGCGTGCCATCGTTTTGGCGATTGAACTGGATAAATACCAAATTCCATATTTCCATTACGCGTGGGTCGTCGGTATTTACGAGTGTAATCCCATCAACTTTTTCTCTTTCTTCATCGGTACGTAAATCTACGTGTACCTCGGAACACGGACCACAAGGCCCCGTATCGCCCATTTCCCAAAAGTTATCGGTTTTATCGAATTTTAAAATATGTGAATGTTTTATGGGGGTTTCGCTTTTCCAGAATTCAATGGCTTCATCGTCAACAGGCAGACCATCTTTTTCGTCTCCTTCAAAAACCGTTACATACAATCTATCCGGGTCGAGCCCCCAAACATCAACCAATAATTCCCAAGCGTAAGCAATGGCCTCTTTTTTAAAATAATCACCAAAAGACCAGTTACCCAGCATTTCAAAAAGTGTATGATGATAGGTATCATGGCCGACCTCTTCCAAATCGTTATGTTTTCCACTAACTCTGATGCATTTTTGGGTATCGGCTGCACGGCTCCAATCTTTGCCTTTATATTTAAGTGTTTTTTCATCGCCCAAAAAAATAGACTTAAACTGATTCATGCCCGCGTTGGTAAATAATAAGGTAGGGTCGTTTTTAGGAACGACGGGAGCACTATCAACGATAACGTGGCCTTTTTCTTCAAAAAATTTTAAAAACTCTTGCCTTATCTGCGAAGACGTTTTAAATGACATTGAGTAAAATTTAGGGATTACTGATTAAGCCTCGAAATATAAGAAATTTCTTTATCTATCTCACACTTAGATAGCTTAAGTTTCTCCGCTGTTTTTTATTATGTTTTTGAACGTCTTTAAAGTATATATATGATATGAAGCTTATATAAACTTTATGCAGTTAATAAAAATATATTAGTTCTATATTCACAATATATGCATAGCTTTTTAATTGACTATAATACTGTTGTCCTATAGTCACAACAAAGGATATATCATAATCGTAGTATTCATCGTATTCATCATAAATATGTTTACGACGTTCATATACTCTTATATTGCTGTCCAAACCTTTGTCAATACGTTTAAACCCCATATATGATATATCACTAAAAAAAGTTTCATACTCTTGATATGAAAATGTATAATATTCCAAAGAATGCACATCGTCGTCTTTATCATTCAGGTCTTTATTAACTTTCAACATTCTATAACTATCTTGTCGTTCTGCATGATAGACGTATTGCACATAGCCTTTGCCGGAACGATTAGTGTCATAGTACGTATATCCATTATCTTTTAATATATCTATAATTTCATCTGCGTAGTAATATTCCACAAAGTCCATCAAATCCTCCAATTCAATGATTTGGGCATTAATTCCTAAAGATGTAAATAAGAATATTGAGCAAAGTATTAGTTTTTTCATGTTAAACACCAATGAATTTATTTAGAGTGTTTGATCATATTTTATATCTAGTGCAAAGCTTATTCTATTCTTTATTAGTAATATAAAAGCATCATTTCAATGCTATAAACCCATGTTTCCATTTCGGAATGATAATGCTTATAGACGTGTACGTGATAGAATTGATCGTATTCGTACGAATAAAGTTCATACTCCATAAAACCGCTATCCGATTCATCATCCAGGCGTTCGTACCCCATTTCTACTAAATCATTCAAGTAGTCTTCATACTCTTCATACTTAATGGTTTGATACATCAAAGAGTAAACATCATCATCATACCCATAAAGATCTTCGTTAATTCTCACATTTCTAGAAGCATCTTCAGATTCATAGATAATTGTATTATAATCATCATTGGAATAATCGGTATTTAAATATGAATACCCTTGTTTCTCCAACACTTCTATGATTTCATCCACATAGTAATAATCCACAAAATCCATCAGGTCTTCCAAGTCAAAGATTTGTGCATTAATTCCTAGCGAAGTAAGTAAGAATACTGCGCTAAATATTAGTTTTTTCATATTATATACCCGTGAGTTTATTTATTGTTTAAAATCATTATAATTACTTATTTATACTACCCTTATGCAATGCATTTACTGCTGCAACACATCAATATATAAGTATTTTAAAGCTGTTAGCTCTTACGTACCGGTTTAAATTGCACATTCCGATAAATCTGTACTCCAACCGCATTAACACCAAAAAAACATTGCCGATATTTGTTAAATATGTAATATATAAAACTCTATATCAATCTAAAAAAAAGTATCATTATAAGCCGCTGTATGTCAAATATATTCTGTATAAAACCAGTTCAGCATCTACCTCTAGCGTAATATCTAATTCGGCAGAATAATAGCTTCCCCAAGTCTCTCCCCTTTCGTAGTTGGTAACATCCCGGGTGTACTCTGCATAGTTATCAACAGAACCATCGTCGGAACGTAAAAAATTATAACGCTTCAAGTCCTGTATTAAGGAAATAAATTCATCACCATTACTTGTTACATAATACAGGGCATCCAAATCCTCATAATCAGGGTCCTCTTGGAGTACCATACTTAAATAACCGACTTCCTCGTTCATGATGTGATACGTTATATAATTTAAATCGTCTTCCGCAACGTATTCTGTTTTATAGTGAATATAATTTTGTGCTACCAGCTCTTCGATTACCTCATCTACATCATATTTATTCAGAAAATCGAGCAGTTCGCCAAAGGGGAAAGATTGTGCGTTTACCCCAAAAGAGAACAACATAAATAGTATCCCAATAAATAGCTTTTTCATGCCGGTTGCTCCAAGAATTTATAATCTGTACTTAAATTAATATTTGTTTTACTTATTATTAATACTTCAATCGACTATACGATAAATGTAAATGCCGTATAAAGTAGGAGTCCCTTCCGATTTTTCTATTCTGTACAATTCTGCATAATAATATTCAAAATCGGTGTGCAGTTCAAATTCTTTGGAGTTATCATCAAACTCATCGTTAATGCGCTCAAATCCTTTATCGCGCAATTCTGACCAAAAAGTATTGTATTCCACCCAAACGCTGGTTACATAATCAAGTGCATAAACATCATCTGTTTCATTGTCACGGTCTTCATATATCTCCAGAGCTCTATAATCATTATTTTGATCAAAATCGTAATAATCTATATAGAATAAATCATATTCTTCGTCATACTCTGTACCCGAATAGGTATAACCGGATTCTTCGAGGTCTTCTACTATATCATCCACATAATAGTAGTCCAAAAAATACATCAAATCTTCCAAATCGTAAGATTGAGCGGAAACTCCCAGGGAAAGCATTGAGAGTAATGCGCAAAAAAGCAGTTTTTTCATGTTAAATACCAAAATTTAAGGTATTGTATTATTAGTAATTCTATAATAGATATGCATTTGTATCTTAATTTTCTAATAATCTGCATAATTATCAATAATTTTATCTCAACTTACAGTGTGACTCAGTAATTTATTTAAATTCAAAATTAACAATTAGCTTGAAATCTTATATTTGTATTTACTGCCCCAATTATTGAATATTTTATTTTTTTAACTCTATATTGATACCATCTTTTGAGCGAATTTATTTTACAGACGTAACTTTTTTTGAAGTGCTGCGCCTGATTTTTTAACCCTTATAAACTTATTATGAAAAAACTGTTAAACTACTTTTTTAGGGGAATGTTGGTTGTTTTGCCCGTGGGCATAACATTTTATCTCCTGGTGCTGGCATTTACTTGGGTAAACAGGCTCTTTAACCGTTTATTTTTGGGGTGGATCAATTACGATGTTCCCGGAATGGGAATTTTAGTGGGTTTTATTGCCATAACTATTCTGGGTTTTATTTTCTCAAGGGCATTTACCCGCCCCATCGTCTATTGGTTCGAAAAATTGATGGGAAAAACACCGATTGTAAGTATTGTTTATTCTTCTTTGAAGGATTTAACCGAAGCATTGGTGGGCGAAAAGAAAAAATTCACAGAACCGGTGATGGTCGATTTTGGCGTTTCGGGCGTTAAACGTTTTGGGTTTATCACGCAAGAATCTATGCAAATGCTCGGTCTGGACAGTAAAATAGCCGTTTATTGTCCACACTCGTATAATTTTTCGGGTAATTTATATGTGGTCGATCCAAAAAGTATAGAACCTATAAAAGCCGACAGTACCGATTTTATGCGTTTTATTGTTTCCGGAGGTATTACAGGATTTGGCAACTGATTTTTAAAATCAAAATGCGAGCTTTACGAATGGTTTCCTATTAATACACTTCTTCAAAAGTTTTTACAGATGGTTTGATGTTTCTGAGCATATCTTCGGCAGTCCATTCATTGGGAGCTTTTTCTTGCAATACTCCTTTAGTGATTATGTAGCTATCGTAGCCTTTTTTTGCCAGTTCGTGATATATGCCGGTTTCCATGCCTTTCATGCCGCATAGATAAATAAGAGTATTGTCTTGCTCCAAAATCGGGGCCAGTATCTCCTTTTCATCTTCAATGGCAGTCTGTACATATTTTTTGGAACCATCTGGACGCCTTTCTTCACGAGAAATACGAGCTATAAAGTGAAAATTGTCATGCTTTTTTTCCATTTCAAAGAAATAATCGGAATACAGCAAATCAGTTCGGTATGGACACCCGAATACGATAACAATTTTGCCTTTGGCACCCCTTTTCAGCAGCTCCATTACCATACCGCGAAAGGGCGCTATTCCGGTACCCGTTGCAAAAAATATATAGTTGAAGTCTTCGGCATTTTCGGGCAATAGAAATCGCTTACCACTCGGACCGGTAGCCTTTATTTTATCGCCGGGTTTCAAATCGGCCAAAAAATTGGAGCAAACGCCCAAAAATAATTTCCCGTCTATTTCTTCAACGGTACGCTTTACAGTGGTAGCTATCAAATTAGATTGGCCGTTTTCGCCTTCGGTCGGCGATGAAACTGAGTACAGTCTCAGCTTATGTGCACGCCCTCTTTCATCCTCTCCCGGTGCCAAAAACCCAATGGATTGCCCTACTTTTACACGGCCTTCCAAATCCGTGCCGCCCACATCAAAAATAACATGCCGCACCATATTGGGGCTGCTTTCGGCCGTGCATATATAATTTTCAACTATGGTAACTTCTGTAAAATTTTTAGGCGAGTAAATATTTAATTCTACTTCGGGTAGTTTAATTTCTGGCATATCGTATTTTAAAAATTAAAACATTAGGGTTACCGTACTTATTCCGGTAGGTTATCCATCAATATTGGACTACAAAATTGGGTATATAATATAAGCCGATTCAAATTCATTTGTGGCAATTATTCATTCCTATTTACTCTTGTTTTTCGTTCTATAATTCAGCCAGTGCCCGCGTATCAGCATCGTACTACCCAAGAGCGTAATGCCCGTCTCGCCGTATTCTCCCAAAAGATTATTAAAGGCCCAGGCCAAAAAGATTATGAACACACCAAGTACCAAATAGACGGTTACTTTTTTTGACCGATGCTTACGTTTTAAAGCCAAATAGACGGTTGGTGCAATAGCTATAAAAAATATGAGATGAGTATAATCATGAAAATCTGCAATTGCCGGCCACAACGGTATAAGTGCAACAAAAACAGGTAGCAGTAAACAATGGATAGCACAAATACCGGATAATGTTATCCCGAGTCGGTCCCAAAAATCTTGTTTTTTTTCTTGAATTTTATCCATTGGTCAATTTATAGATAGCCGTGGCATGAAATGTTCGAATTGTACATGAGAAGAATGCAAAAGATAAACATTCTAAAATTATGGTGTGATATAATTATCGGCAATTATGTAATTTAAGAACATATTACCGAATCAATACTTAGCTTATCAAACTTAAATTAAGCTTTAAACATTCCAAAAATGCGACTTTATAATTTTACGTTAATACCACTGCTTTTACTGCTTTTTATAGCATCCTGCACGTTCATTCAACTCAGCGACGACTCCATTTTAATTAAGGACGTTCACATTATAGATCTTGAAAACGGGATAATTGACGAGCCTCAATCCATATTGATAGAAAATGGTGAAATCAGCCGTATTTTTAGGGCAGGTGCCATTGCGTATGCTGCAAATTATGAAATTGAGGGCAAAGGTGGCTATATAATACCCGGTTTATGGGATATGCACGTGCATTTAAGAGGCGGAAATGCCTTGACATCCGAGAATGAACGCTTGCTTCAACTGTATATATTGAACGGGGTAACCACAGTTCGCGAAGCCGGCGGCGATATTTCGAATGAAGTAATCGAGTGGCGCAAAAGCACACAAGATAATACGATAATCAGGCCTCGTATTTATACTTCAGGTCCAAAAATTGACGGCAAAAAAGCAACTTGGGCCGGTTCTTTGGAAGTTGAAACCGCAGAAGAACTACATGCTGCCATAGATTCGCTCAAAAATCTGGGTGTGGATTTTATTAAGCTTTATGACAGCACATTAAGCGAACAATTGTATCTGGAAGCCATTCGGGTGGCCAAGCAAAATAACATGAAAATAACCGGACACATGCCCCTTACTGTAATGTTGGATGATGCCATCGAAGCCGGTATTTCGGGCGTTGAACATCTTTATTATGTGATGAAAGGAGCATCGAGTAAAGAAGAGGAAATCACTGAAAAAATTCGGCGGGGTGAATTGGGATTTTGGAGCGCCATTGAGCAATTATATGAGACTTTTGATGAAGAAAGAGCACAAAAAGTATTTCAAAAACTGGCCGAACACAATGTTGCGGTTACCCCTACCCTTCATATAATGGATGTGCTCAATAATTTGCACCGAATTGACCACACAAAAGATGCAGAACTAGAAATTATAGGCCCGGGAATTCAGGAAACCTATGCCGGCAGGCTAAAATCGGCTATTAGAAAAACGGAACAACAGCACGAATTTGATTATCGGTTGTACGAGCTGTTCAAAAGCATGCTAAAACCCATGAAAAACGCGGGTGTACAATTGCTGGCGGGCTCAGATAGTGGCGCATTTAACTCGTTTGTGTATCCGGGCAGTTCCTTGCATGCAGAACTGGCCGAAATGGTGTCCGCCGGACTTACACCGCTCGAAGCGTTGCAAAGTTCCGTAACGGCCGGTAGTAATTTCTTCGAGGTTCAGGACTACAATGGAAAAATCAAGGAAGGATTTAAAGCCGATTTGGTTCTGCTGAAAGATAATCCACTCGAAAATATCGAAAACACCCGTTCCATTTTTGCAGTAGTGAGCAATGGTATTTTGTACGATAAGGATGAGCTCGAAAAAATAGATGAAAATCTTAGAAATTATTATCGTTCAGACGGGCAATAAACAATTTAATAATATAGAGCTTACAACTTATACTCAATCATAAAATTAAGAAAAAACTGCGCACCATTTTTAACAGGTTCAATATAAACCGATTTACCCAGAGATGAGCCATACGAATGTTCTTTCGTCAACTCGTCGCTTAAAGGTAAATTAATCTCCCAATAGGCTGAAAGCCGCCACTTTTCAGTAACATTGTACCAAGTTTGAATTCGGTTATAAAAATGAAGGTTGAACTCCTGCACAATTCCCCAATCCGCCAAACTGAATTCTTTATAGGGATTATTTTCAAAATCGGCGAATTTTTTGGAATGACTGATTAAATAATCAACGGAAGTACCGATTTCGTACGATAAATGTTTAAGCAACTCAAATCGGGGGCCAACAATCAAACTGATATAGTTGAACTTGAATTCATTTTGTTTTCCTACCGGTTGATAGGCAGGATTGAGAAAGATATAACGGTCGAGTGCGGCGTCGTACTGTAAATAAGAGGGATCTTTCCAGTGTGGGTCATCATGGAAATTAAATTGTTGCCAGCGCAATTCTGCAAACATATTCGAACGCGCGTATCGAAACGAAACCGATGGAGTGCCGGCAGTCTCAATACCCTTAAAAGAACCCGAATCAAATGAATCCAAAAAGATATTATAACTAAAACCGATATAGGATTCTATATTCGAAGTTTGCTGCACCTGGGCACTTAGGTGAGTTGTTGTTAGAATTAATCCGAGCAAGCCTAAACAAATGCGATTCATAAAGCACTTCCTTTTTAAATAAGATGGTAATTTAAAAGACCGGGACAAGAATCAAACTATCATATACCTCGGCTAAGTTATCTTGTAAGACCTAATAAATCAATAATAAAATTATCTTGTTTTTTTTAAAAAAAAGTGCCGTGTTTTTCCACGACTTATTTTTGAAAAAACCGTACTTCATCGAAATAATTAATTACAGAAAACCGTGTTATTTAACCAATTTGCAACAAAAAAGCCGTTCGATTATATGGAACGGCTTTGAAATTATTTAAACAGATATTCTACCATTATCTTCTGTTACCAAGAACTCTTAGCAATAATAAAAATAGGTTTATAAAATCCAGATAAAGAGCCAGCGCTCCCATAATTGCACCTTTTTTGCCCATCTCGGTATCGGCGTCAAGGCTAAGGCTCATATGTTTGATTCTTTGGGTATCGTAAGCGGTCAACCCTACAAAAACCAAAATACCGATATAGGTTATTATCCAATAAATCATTTCGCTGCCCAAAAATATATTGACCACGCTGGCAATAAGGAAGCCTATCAAGGCCATAAAAAGAAGATTGCCCCATTCGGTTAAATCTTTTTTGGTAAAGTATCCGTATGCACTCATCACTCCGAAAGTTCCGGCCGTTACAAAAAAGGTAGAAGCAATGGATGCTTTGGTATAAAGCAAAAATACTACTGACAGGGTAAGTCCATTAAGCGCGGAGTACAGAATAAACAAACCGGTTGCCAAGGCAGATGATATAGTGTCAATTTTCGCTGAAATCCAGAAAACCAACGCCACTTCTACTATAAGTAAGATGAAGAACGGGCCGGTGCTTGTAAAAAACATTTCAGCAATCGCACTCGAGCTTGCCGCGCGTAAAGCCACAAAACCGGTGACCATGAGCGCAACAAACATCCACATATATACTTTATTGATAAAATCAATCTGAATGGCTTTGGATTGTTCAGCCGTTAAATGAGATAATTGCGTTTCCATAACTATTAATTTGTTGTTTAAATTTAGTTTTAAAATAAGGAATTATATTTTAATTACAGATAGTCGATTTAGCGGGCAATATCTTAATCCCCAATTTATTTTAATTTCTTTTTTTAACACACTTATATACGTATTTAAACCCATTTTGTTGCACTATTAAACCGGTTTTAAATTATATTTAGGTGGGCAAACCTTCCATTTTCATAATTTTCAGCGCATTGGTACTTGGACTTGCTCCCCTTCTTATTTTATAGTCGAAACTTAGCCTGTTTTCTTTTATATCTTCGGTAAAGTGCCAATTAGATAGATTCGGTATTTCATTTTCCATATCGGCAAGCTCTAAATCGTGTGTGGTTATTATCCCTACCCCACTATATCTGGCAACCTCTTTAAGAAATGCCGCGCTACCCAAATATCTCTCTTTATTATTGGTGCCTTTATAAATCTCATCTACAAAATAGAAAAGAGGTATTTGGTTCTCGGTTTTAAGTTGGTCTAAAAGCTTTTTAAGTTTCTTAACTTCGGCATAAAAGTGCGACAATCCATCACCCAGCGAGTCGGTTATGTTTATACCGGTATATATTCTAAAAATAGAAGTACTCAAAGAGCTTGCATTAACGGGGGCGCCTGCAAACGCTAATACCAGATTAATGCCTACCGTACGTAAAAAAGTGCTCTTGCCGGCCATATTAGACCCGGTTATCAAAAATAAATTATGATTTTTATCTACTGTGAAATTATTGGTAACTTTTTTATCTGCATTAATAAGTGGGTGTCCTAAATCTTTGGCAATAAATATCTCTTCAGCTTCACTATCGGCAATTATTTTTGGAAAGGTATAATCGGAGTTTAATGCCGCAAAATTGGCAATGGAGCAAAGTGCCTCCAACTCAAATAGTTTATCGAGCCAAAATTCAAATTTCGGAGCAATTTCCTTTTTTAAAGCTTCAAATTTCATTGCGTAATATAAATCCCATGGCATTAGTAAATTTACCAATGGCCACAATATCTGGTTGGTTTGCAGCGATGCCTTCCCGGCAATTTTTGCAGCTTTTTTTGCATATACAGAGGGCTTTATTTGCGCTGTTTGAAAAGGTGATACAAATTCTGCCATCCCACTTTTATCTCTGAATTTAAAATTTTCAATTACCGTTAAAACCGGAAATAAAGTGGTAAATAAATTATCAGTTTGATAAGCGGCATCGAACAGTCCGGATGCCTTTTGGCTGTTCATTTTATATACCAAAAGATAGGCTAAAAGCGACAGTACAAAATATATAGCCGACAGATTTTGCATCAGTGTAAATGCCAACAACACAATATTTGAAACCGCTAATATCGACAAAACAACCAACGGAAAATTAAAGCCATTGTGTCCGGATTTTTTTAATTGGTTTATCAGTTCTTTTAGATTCCCCATTTCGCCACCCTCCTTCGATTTAACGAATTTGGCTGCCACTCTCATTTTATCCCTAAAAAGCATTTTACCACTTAATTCTTTTATTAACTGAGAACGCTTAACCAGTTGCCGCTCATTGGGTTTAATATTAATTAACCATTCAACCAATAATGCCGAACTGTTTTCGTAGATGGAGGTGTCTATCAGTTTATGCAACGATTTTGGCCCTACGCAATGCAGGTCTTTTGCGAATGGATGACCATTTAAATCGGGTTTAAAATCCGGCTCTTTTATCCCCTCCCAGTCCAGGTTTTTTCGTGACAGATGCTCTTTTTTTATATCCTTGAGAAACCCCAATTTCTTTATAGTTTTTTCAATTTCCGCGTGACGTACTACCAGATAAAAGAACAGCACCACTGCAATTAAGAAAAGAATATTTATGGTAATTTTAAAAGTATAAGGTCGGATAAATATTAAAGCTAATCCCGCAAAAAAAACTATAAATCGCCAGGTAGAAATCTTCTGACTTATAACTTTTAATGCTTCAATTTTATGGGATATTCTTTGTATATGTCGTAGTAATAATTCTTCCAATTTTTTCTCAATCGTTGTTATAACCCTGTGCTTTCAGTTCAACCAAAGTGGCTCCCCAACTGCTTCTGTCGTTTGCCGTTCTGTACGAAATAACACGTGGATTTTTGTCCAAAATACTGTGCACGGTTCGTCTTAACACTCCCTTCCCTTTCCCATGAATAATTCTGATAGAACGTATATCTCTTTTCAAACATTCTTCTATATAATCGGGTATCAGATATTTTAAATCTTTGGGACTAAAATGGTGTAAATCCAATATGCCATTTATCGGGAGTTCAACTGCATCATGATTTGTGTTCACCATATATTCCCCACGTTTTAAGGTTTATTTTAGTCAGTTGGTTATATAGTCAACCACTCTTCTCTCTTTGGTAACTTTTAGAATAAACTGAACCACTTTTTGATGTTCCGGATGTTGTGCATAGGCCTTTAAGTCGTCTTCCGTGTTGCAGGTTGTGGTCAATACCACATCACAAACCGACTCATTTTCGACTTCCGTAAAGTTTATCCCAACTTCGGCGCTTTGTAATGCTTCAATTTTCTGCGGTAATGCCTCCAATTTTTGTTTCATTAATTTGGCATTTTCTGTTTTTGTAGCGCCTTCTGCATTATTTTTTAATTTCCACATTACTATGTGTTTAATCATATTTAAGCCCGTTATTATGAATTATTTTTTAATGGTTTATGTTATTGCTTTGCTAATAATTAATTTCTTTTTTTAAATATTAATTTATCAATTTAACAAAATTTCATGTAACTGTTAGAGCTTAATCCATATCTAACGGCAAACACCGGCACCAGAATTGTCTTTAATTATTAATTGACGTCTAAAATTCTTAATTTTGGGGTTCGGTTTTTTCGCAATAAGGCGATTTAATTAACTTTTTAAACCTATTTACATTGGATAATTCAAATTTAGATAAAATTTTGGCAGAAGAGCGCGGCGATAACCATATAGCCAGTTCGGAATTAACACCTTTACGCGACGATGCCTTTGAAATGAGCGACGATAAAAAAATCGAGATAATTCAGGAGAAGTTCGCTGAAATTATGGAAACATTGGGGTTGGATTTAACCGACGACAGCTTGAAAGGCACTCCCTACAGGGTAGCAAAAATGTACGTTAAAGAAATTTTCAGTGGTCTGAACCCAAAAAACAGACCCGATGCCCGTACTTTTGATAACGATTATCACTATCGCGATATGGTTATCGAAAAGAACATCCGTGTCTCCTCTTTTTGTGAGCATCACTTTCTACCCTTTATTGGCAAAGCCCATGTGGCCTATATGGGAACCGGAAAAGTTATCGGGCTTTCCAAAATAAACAGAATTGTTAACTACTATTCACACCGCCCGCAAGTACAGGAAAGACTTACCCTTCAAATCGCTGATGCACTTTCTGAAGCAATGGCTACAGACGACGTCGCCGTTTTTATTGAAAGCAAGCACTTTTGCGTGTCGATGAGGGGTATCAGGGATATAGATAGCAGCACTATAACTTCTGAGTTCCGTGGCGCATTCAAAAACAAGGAAATACAGCAAAAATTTATCGATTTTATTAAAACAAAAACCGATTTACAGTAATTTTAAAGAGACTTGGCAAAAAAACTTCACCTTTATAACACACTCAGCAGAAAAAAAGAACTTTTCGAGCCTCTGAATCCGCCATTTGTTGGAATATATGTGTGTGGTCCAACGGTTTATGGCGATGCGCATCTGGGCCACGCCAAAAGTTACGTGGCTTTTGATGTAGTGGTAAGATACTTAAGATATCTGGGTTATAAGGTGAGGTATGTCCAAAATATTACGGATGTTGGCCACTTGGTGGGTGATGGTGACGAGGGTGAAGATAAATTGGCGCGCAAGGCAAAAATTGAGCAAGTAGCTCCTATGCAAATTGCAGAGCACTATACGTACACCTATTTTCGTGATATGGATGCCCTGAATGTAAAGCGTCCCGATATAGTACCCAGAGCAACCGGGCATATTCCCGAACAAATCGAAATGATCGAAAAACTCATCGAAAAAGGCCATGCCTACAACGTAAACGGCAATGTTTATTTTGATGTGAGCTCAGATCCGGAATATGGAAAATTGAGCGGTCGTAAAGTGGAAGAATCTGAAGCAGGTACCCGGGTAGAAACCGCAACCGATAAGAGAAATCTGGCAGATTTTGCCCTGTGGAAACGAGCCGATGACGGCCATATCATGAAGTGGAACTCACCTTGGGGTGTTGGTTTTCCGGGATGGCATATAGAATGCTCGGCCATGAGCACCAAATATCTGGGCAATAGTTTTGATATACACGGCGGCGGATTGGAAAATCAATTTCCTCACCACGAGTGCGAAATTGCACAATCGGAAGGCGCAAATGATGTCGAGTTTGTTAAATATTGGATGCACAACAACATGGTTACCATGGATGGCCAAAAAATGGGTAAATCGTTGGGCAATGCCATTAGCCTGGCTGAATTTTTTGAAGGTAATCACAAATTATTGAGCAGAGCATGGAGTCCCGAAGTAATTCGTTTTTTCCTATTGCAAAGCCATTACCGTAGTACTACCGATTTTTCAGAAACAGCGCTTGAGGCGGCCGAAACAGGCTTGAAAAATCTACATTCCATGATATTGGAGATAGAAAAAGCCGAAGCCGGTAAAGGTACCCCTTACGACGTTGAAGCTTTTAAAGAAGCCTTTGAAGCTACTATGAACGACGATTTCAATACCGCGCAGGCCATTGCCGTGCTGTTCGAATATTTAAGGGAGTTACGTAAAACAATTTCTTCGAATAACGCACCAAGCAATCTGGATGAGGTTAAATTATTTGTTCGAAAAGCAGTTGACGATATTTTGGGAATATGGCCAGTCGAAAAACCCGGCGACAATAGCGAACTGAACAATGATTTGATTGAACTGCTGATCAATATCCGAAATCAAGCCCGAACTGAAAAGAATTTTGCGCTATCGGATAAGGTAAGGGATCGACTTAAAGAAATCGGCGTGCAGTTGATGGATGGAAAAGACGGCACAACCTACAATTTAGATTAATGAAACTGCTGAAACTCATATTCAGCAAAATCATCATCGGTATAGTTCGCTTTTATCAGATGGCCATCTCCCCTTGGCTGGGCAGAAGTTGCCGTTACTCTCCCACTTGCTCGCAATATATGATAGAAGCCGTTACGGAATGGGGGCCACTCAAAGGATTTTGGCTGGGCATTAAAAGAATTGGAAGCTGCCATCCGTGGGGCGGTCATGGATACGACCCCGTTCCCAAAAATCCTGATAAAAAAGATTGAGCAATTCCATTATATTGCCCCTTAAATGGATTATGATGAGATACATATCGAGCTGCCGGTAAAAATTGCCAAAATTGAAGTGCAAAAGAAAAACATTTACAGATACTCGCTGTTTTCTGAAGACGGGTTTATATTAGGGGTTTCAGAATCGGTTTTAATTGCGCACAATATTAAAACAGGTACTTTGATGACCGAAGGCTTACTTGCAAAAATACAAGGTGATGAACACCGGCACAAAATCAGAGACTACATGATAAGATTGCTTGCACGCCGCGACCATGCCAGTTTTGAATTGGCACAAAAAGCCTCAAAAAAAGGATTTGAAGCGAATATTGTCGGCCAAATAATATCAGAGCTAGAAGAAAAAGGCTATATCAACAATAAGACTTTTGCCTTAAAATATGCTAAAGATAAATTCCGATTCAATAAATGGGGAAGCAATAAAATAAGAAATGAGCTATTTCGTAAAAATATAAATTCTGCATACATTGAAGAGGCTCTGGATTCTGTTTTTGGTGCGGATGAGGTAGTTGAGGTTTTAAGGGAATTGACCATAAAACGTAAAGCATCGTTATTAAGAACCGACCCAAGCAAGAGGAAAAAGAAACTATTCGACTTTTTGATAAGAAAAGGTTACGATATTCAGATAGTTTTAAAAGAAATGGATTCGCTCTTAAAATTGATAACCGAATGAAGAAAATAACCTTAGAAGGTGTTATAAAATCGATAATTGGTCTGGCAGGCATTTTTATTGTCGGCTTGATAGTATATAACTATTCCACACTGGTATTGTATTTGGTTATAGCCATAATTTTGAGTTATATACTGGATCCTATCGTCAATTGGTTGCAACGCAGCGGTATAAACAGATTGCCTGCTATTGCAATGACCATGATCTCCATCATATTAATTATACTTTACCTGGTTAAAAGTGTTTTCCCCATTGTGGGCGACCAAATGGTAAAACTTGCCTCCCAACTGGATATCAAAAGTCTGGAGAACATTGCCATAAAAATAGAAGACAAAATAAGCAACAGTTACGATTTTATACCCATAGACCTGGTAACGGAAAAGGTTACCGCCGGATTGCAAGATTTGCTTAATTTTGGCAAATTTTCGGATGTGGTTAGTAACATATTTAGCATTTTTACTGATTTTGCGATGGCTGCTTTGGTAATACCCTTTGCAGTTTTCTACTTTTTAAAAGATGGGTCCAAAATAAGACGCAATTTACTTCGCTTGGTGCCCAATAAATATTTTGAAAGTACTATCACACTTATCGATAAGATTGAGCACCGATTGAATGATTATTTCAGAAGTGTTTTATTGCAAAGTTTTATTGTTGCCGTTTTGTCGTGGGCTACGCTCTCCATTGCAGGTTTACAAAATTCGCTATCGGTAGGCATAACTGTTGGCGTGGCCAATACCATCCCCTATTTTGGCCCAATTATCGGTTATATTTTATCCATGATTGTATCTATTATAGAAACCGGAAACTTCGCGTTGGTATTACCTTGTGTTTTGGCAATACTTGTTGTACAAATTACTGATAATGTGGTGCTGCAGCCGTTGTTATTTTCACGCTCTGCCGACCTGCATCCCGTTGTTATACTGTTTGTTATTTTGATAGGCGCCCAAACCGCAGGTATTTTTGGCATGTTAGTGGCCATACCAATCGCAACGATGATTAAAATTACTGTTAATCAGATTATCTGGAGTTTTAATAATTACCAGATTTTTAAATTAGAACAACAGAATAAAATCCATTCCACGCATTCTGCGGCACCCAAGTTGGAATAAACGGCAAAAATAAAAACAATACAAGTGATTAATATTGTAGTATTTGCTTCTGGAAAAGGCTCTAATTTACAGGCCCTGTTAAATGCCGTACAAGAAGGTCAAATAAATGGCAAAATTGTCGGTGTTATATCGAATACCGAAAGTGCCGGAAGCATAGAAAAAGCCAAAGATGCAGAAATACCTTATGCCGTTATAAGTCCAAATTCTGCCGGCACTATTTCCGATTACAATAAAAACATATTGGATCAATTAAAATTTTTCGAAGCGGAACTTATAGTTTATACGGGGTTTAACGCTTCCATTCCAAAATCGGTGTTGCAGCACTATAAAGGCCGGATTCTTAATATCCATCCATCTTTAAAAGCCGATTTATTAAAAAAGGGTATTTACGGCTTGGAAGCACAAAAAATATTACTCCAAAATAACGATAATGTGGCCGGTTGTACCGTTTATAATGTAAAAAACGATGATGGAACGGGAGAAGTGTTGGGGCAATTTACGGTGGACATGAACGGGATCGAAACGGCTGAACAACTATATGAAAAAGTACGCCAAAGTGAGTTTAAATTATACCCAGTAATCATACGTCAATTCATCGAAACGTTATAAAAAGCCATACGATATTCCGGCACGCTTTACAGAGCCTATAATTAATGGTTTAAAGATTTCAAAAACATGCATATATTATAGAAACCCATATATTTACATGCTTATGTTTTGGGCAGTTTAACAAAAAGTTGAGCCAAACTCGTTTAAAAGCCTATTAATTATTAAAATAATTCTATATTAAACAGTTATTATATTCGCAAATGCAATATCAATATTGTATTTTTGGAGGCACAGCAAAGAATAAATAAAATAGTAAAATTTAGCACATTCGTTTATGAATTCATCGAACCCGTTTCAGCCCAAAAGCGGTATTAAAAGAAAAAAAAGACTCTTGGATTTTTTATATACCGACTTTGCCATGGACTTGGGCACGGCAAATACTTTAATCTATGCCCGCGACGAAGGTATAGTATTAAATGAACCTTCTATTGTAGCGTTAAACCAGCATGATGTTCCGGTAACTATAGGCCATGAAGCACAATTAATGCACGAAAAAACGCATAAAAAAATAAGAACCGTAAGGCCGTTGCGCGATGGGGTAATTGCAGATTTTGAAGTTGCCGAACAGATGATACGGGGCATGATAAAAAAAGTTAAGATGAAGTGGTATTCATCAACCAGACAAATGGTTATTTGCGTGCCAAGTGGTATTACAGAGGTCGAGCGTAGGGCAGTGCGCGATAGCGCAGAACACGCCGGTGCAAAAGAAGTATATTTAATTGACGAGCCTATGGCAGCGGCAATCGGAATTGGGTTGGATGTGCACGAACCAGTGGGCAATATGATAGTAGATATTGGAGGCGGAACAACAGAAATTGCGGTTATAACTCTGGCTGGTATAGATTATGCTCAATCGGTGCGCGTTGGTGGAGACGAACTTAACGAAAATATTATCAGCTATTTTAAAAAGAACCATAACTTATTAATTGGCGAAAGAACCGCCGAAAAAATCAAATTTGAAATTGGTTCCGCAGCACCCTTAGACGAAGAACTAGAGATGATAACTAAAGGTCGCGACTTGGTTAACGGCGTACCCAGAACACGCCACATTACTTCCAAAGATGTTCGCGAAGCAATTTCCGAATCGGTAAATACCATCGTTGAATCGATTACAAAATCGCTGGAGCAAACAAAACCGGAGTTATCCGCCGATATTTTGGACAGAGGCATAATGTTGACCGGTGGTGGAGCCCTTTTAAAAAATCTGGACAAATTGATTATGGAAACTACAAATCTACCCGTACATATTGCAGAGGAGCCATTAACGGCCGTGGTTAGAGGAACCGGTATTGTGTTGGATAATATAGATTATTACAAAGCCGTAATTTCATAATTCACCTAAATGAATGCTAACCCGAAATAAAAAAGAAAGTACAGCCAAAGACTATTTCATTGTTGCAATTTTGCTGATTATCGCTATATCTATAGCAATTAGTAGGAACCGTGGCGGTATAAATAAGTTGAGGCAATTTTCGGTTGCAACCGTAAGTTTGTTGCAAACGCCACTTTCACAAGTTCGGATTTATAGGCAAGCGCTGAATACCAACATATATCTTAAGCGCCAAAATATTCTACTGCAAGACGAATTGAGCAAGTTGCGTTCGTTGAAGAGAGAAAATGCAGAGTTACGTGATTTACTCGACTTTAAAGAACAAAGCTCTCTCAATCTTATCCCGGTAACAATAGTGGGTAAAGAACTGAACAGTATCAATAACAGCCTTACTATTACTCCGGGAGCCAAGGAAGGAATAAAAGTAAATATGCCGCTTATCAACTCTGATGGATTATTAGGCAAAGTTGTCTTATTAAGTGATAATTACGCACAAGTGATGCCCTATCTTAATACCTTATACAAGGTAAGCGCCAAAGTACAGGGAATTAATGCGCCTGGTATTGTATCATGGGAAGGCAACCGCAACGAACTTGTAATGAATTTTGTGCCCCTAACTGTAAAAGTTGATATTGGCTCGGTGATAGAAACTTCCGGCTATAGCAATCAATATCCGCCAAACATACCCATAGGCATCGTAACAAAAATAGAGCAAGAACAAGGAAAAGAAACCCAACGGATTTATCTGAAACCAACGGCATCCATTTACGACGTTGCAGAGGGTTTTGTGGTGGATTTTACTCCAAATACCGAAGTAGATTCACTAAATGCTGAATATAACGTAATAATAAACTGATAGCCTATGCGTAGTGGAACTTTAAAACATATCGGTTTAGGAATACTGTTTGTACTGTCGCATTTATTGCTATTTCAGCATTTAAAAATATTTAACGCCTATGCCGACCCCTTGCTTATATTTTTGGTATGGCTTGCAACCAAACGCAAACGTACCGGCACCATATTATTTGCTGCCGGACTCGGCTTGCTTCAGGATGCATTATTTGACGTTTGGGGCCTATATATGTTTGCAAAAACACTTCTGGTATTTTTGACTTACAACATTATTAACAAGTATGCTCAAAAGAATTTAATAGCATGGCAAGTATTTTTGATTATGCTGGTAATAGCAGTTATACACAACTTTTTCTTTATTATGTTGGGTTCACTAATTGAATCATACTCAATCGGCATTTCCTTTTTTTCATATATGTTTGGAAATAGTGTGTTTACAGCAGTTATAGCTGCACTACTTTATGTATTTAAAGAAAACTAGACTTTAAATGAGATATGACACCCATAATAGAACAAAAGTATCGACTATAGTATTACAAGCTATATTCACACTATTATGTTTAGTTGTACTTGGTAGAGTTTTTTATTTGCAAATAATAGAATACGACACATATCAGGATATTGGATCCAGAAATTCTATCAGGCAAGAATATATAGAACCAGCACGTGGCCTTATTTACGATAGAAATGGCAAATTAATTGTTGACAACAAACCTACCTACTCTGTTACTGTAATACCGGGTAATTTCGACAAAACCAAAATCCCGTTACTGGCGGAAATTCTTGATGTACCGGATAGTTTGGTTTATGCCAAAGTTATTGAAGCCCAAAATTACTCGTGGTACCGAAGTACCAAAATATTCAACGATATCGATTTTAAAACTTTTTCGGCAATCGAAGAAAATATTTGGCAACTGCCGGGTGTAGGTCATCAGGTTGATGGTAAAAGGAACTACCCCACTGATATGAGGGCTTCCCACATATTAGGTTACTTAAGAGAGGCCTCAAGAGAAGATTATCTGAATAAGCCGGATATCAGGTTGGGAGACAGAGTTGGCAAAAGTGGCCTTGAATTAGTATATGAAAACAGTTTAAAAGGCGAATTAGGTATTGATTTTATTCGTGTTAATGCATTTGGGCAAACCATTGGAGTTTACTCCGAGGATAATGGCAAAAAACCACCGGTGCAGGGCAGCGGATTGATAAGTACAATCGATCTGGATTTGCAAATCCTGGCCGAGGATCTTTTAGAAGGTAAATTTGGCAGTGTTGTTGCATTAGACCCAAACAACGGAGAAATACTGGCTATGGCAAATGCACCCGATTATGATTTAAGCCTGCTTTCGGGGAGTATTGATCCTAGTTACTGGCAAAAAATAAACTTCGATGAAACGGCTCCCTTATTTAACCGTGCCATTTCGAGCAGGCAGCCACCGGGTTCTACCTTAAAACCGTTAATGGGAATTATCGGGCTGGATTTAGGCATAGTAACGCCCAATACACAGATTTATAATAGCGGGCAATACATACGTGGACGAGCTTATAACGATTTGGCCGACCCGGGGCACTACGATCTTGAAAAAGCAATTACATTTTCCAGCAACACCTATTTCCTCTCGGTAATGGACGATATAGCCACATCCGGCAAATTTAATAGTTGGAGCAAGAAAATGAACGATTTTGGACTGGGAGTGCCTAATAACATCGATTTACCGAGCTCGAACAGAGGCATAGTTCCCGATAGCACATATATGGACCAGCGTTTTGGAGTTCGTAAGTGGAGCTTGGGTGATATTCTAAATCTGGGAATAGGTCAGGGCTTAATTGCTGCTTCTCCCCTACAGATTGCACAAATGACCGCGAGTATAGCTAATGGTGGCTATAAAATTAAACCTCATCTGGTAAAAGCTATAGAAATGCCGGATGGAAAAATAGAAGAACTACCCATACTGTTTGAAAAAATAGATTGGGTAAAAGATTCCTATATAGAAACAATTAAAAAAGGGATGAGACGAGTGGTTACCGAAGGCAGCGGCCGATACTATGCCGATGTACCCAATGCCTATGTTGCCGGTAAAACAGGAACGGCACAAAATCCATCCGGAGAAGATCACGGCTGGTTCATCTCCTTCGCTCCGGTTGACAATCCACAAATTGCTGTAGCCGTTTTATTAGAGAACTCCGGGTTTGGCTCCATTTCGGCGGCACCGGTAGCCGGATTGATTATTGAACAGTATTTATTTGGCGAAATAAAAAGAAAGCACGTATATGATTACGTAAAAAATTTCAAACCAAAAATTGAAAATGGAGGTGGGTAAATGAGCAGAACAAAAGGATTTAACTGGCCTGTATTTTCAATATGGATTGCTTTGATGTTAATTGGACTGATTGCCATTTATAGTGCTACCCAGGGACCGGTATCGGAATTTTTACCCAGTTATATACGCCAAAACTTCGTTAAACAAATAATATGGATTGCAACAGCCATTATATTGGTTATAAGTTTTTCTTTTGTACCGCCACGCTCGTATATACAATTTTCTTACATATTTTATGCACTGACCCTGATATTGGTAGGTTTAACCATTTTCTTCGGTACAGAAATTAATGGCGCTAAAAGCTGGATCAGACTGGGACCTATTAATATTCAATCGAGCGAACTGATGAAATTAGCCACTATAATGGCAACGGCTTCGTACTTAACCAGCAGACGCAATATAAGCACCCAAAAATGGCGCCACGCCATCATAACCGTACTAATGATATTGGTACCCGTTATGCTCATTATTCTACAAAACGACCTGGGTTCTGCGCTGGTATTTATTGCTTTAATACCGGTGTTTTTGTTTTGGTCCGGTCTGCCCTATGGTACTTCTTTATTAATCATTTCGCCAGCCATAGTTTTATATTTGACTCTGCTCAACTGGAAATATGGCGCTATTGCAGCCGTTATTTTAGCTTTAACGGTCTTCATATTGCAACGGCAAGCTTCCATAGCTTTCCTTTCGATAGTATTTAATGGGTTATCCGCATTTATTGCAAATTTTGCCTTAACCCATGTATTACAACCACACCAAGTATCACGCATTATTGCTTTTACAAACCCATATTTTGACCCGAAAGGCGTTGGATGGAATATCATTCAATCTAAAACCGCAATTGGTTCGGGTGGATTATATGGTAAAGGATTTCTTCAGGGCACGCAAACGCAATACCGATTTATACCCGAGCAATGGACTGATTTTATATCGTGCGTTATTGGTGAAGAATTTGGCTTTATAGGCTTGGGTTTTCTAGTTTTTATTTATACGATTTTCTTTATAATGATGCTCAGAATGGCCGGTAATAACAAACATCCGTATGCACAACTGGTTATTGTGGGTGTTACTACCATCTTTTTTGTCCATTTCTTTATAAATCTGGGAAGCGCTACTGCCCTGCTGCCTATTATTGGTTTGCCCCTGCCTTTTGTTAGTTATGGAGGTTCTGCCCTGCTGAGTAATGCTCTTATGCTAGCCGTGTGTTTAAATATGGATAAACACAAACGGATGTTCAGTATTTATAGGTAACTATATAATTACGGTTTACTATAGTTTTTAGCAGTTCCCAATTTAAAACTTGCACGATGGTACTCGGTTTTGCCGAATTTTTTTAGCGCCAGTTTATGCTTTGCCGTAGGATAGCCGACATTGTTTATCCAATCAAATTCAGGGTATTTTGCGTGATATTTTTCCATCAAATTATCTCTATATACCTTTGCCAATATTGAGGCCGCAGCAATACTGAGTGATTTATCATCGCCTTTTACAACACATTTATACGGAATCAGGGAATTTGTGTACCTATTTCCGTCAATCAACAAATAGTCTGGTGCAGCGCTGCCGGTTTCGGCGCATACCCGCATAGTTTCTATTGAGGCCCAAAGAATATTTATTCGATCTATTAATTCTATGCTGCCTTCTTTTACTACCCAATAAAGCGCTTGCTTTTTTATTTGTTGAGCCAAGTGTTCCCTTTGGTGTTTTGTTAACTTTTTACTGTCTCTAATACCCGGAATATCAATATTTTTTGGTAGAATTACCCCCGCTGTCACTACGGGGCCTGCAAGACATCCCCTTCCTACCTCGTCAAGTCCCATAATTCTTTCAAAACCCTCAGCCCATAATAATTTCTCGTAAAATAGCCGGTCTTTAAGTTCTTTTTTTTCCATGTTTAAATGTACAAACTATAAGAATTAAAATTGAACGGTTTGGAACTTAAATAACACTATTTTAAGTTTAAAGTGTAAAGTATATAAGGATACTATGAATTTTAGATATTTTGCTTGGGACGAAAGATATGCTAAAGGTGGAAATAAAAAACCTTTTGATGTTCTATGGGATTTATTCAAACAACTGCTGTTAATTGCCGGTGGCGATGTAGATCAAGCAACAAAGTGGCTCAAAGACTTAGACCTGAGATACGATATAACAAAGCAGTTTGAAAACGGTTATTCCATCGACCAGTTTATGGAAGATTTAAAGAATCTTGGATATCTAAATAATGACGAAAACAGCTTGGATTTTAAGATGTCCAAAAAAACAGAGCGGATTTTACGCCAGGATGCTTTGGAAGAAATTTTTAAGGGGCTGAAAAAAGGGGGTTCGGGTGAGCATAAAACACATAAAATTGGTAAAGGCTTCGAACGCCAATCCGAAACAAAAAAATGGCAACCCGGCGATGATATTGGTCAGATTGATTCGGTTGGCACTATGCTTAATATGCTGAACCACAGCACTTTGGATTCATTTAATTTGAAGGAAGACGATTTAGCGGTTTATAATACCGACCATAACACCAGAGTTGCTACCGTTCTGCTCATTGATATCAGCCATTCTATGATATTATACGGTGAAGATAGAATCACTCCGGCAAAAAAAGTAGCAATGGCGCTGTCCGAATTGATTTTAAACAATTACACCAAAGATTCGCTAGATATAATTACCTTTGGCGACCAAGCGCAATCAATATCTATAGAAAATATACCATATTTGAACGTAGGGCCGTATCACACCAATACTTTACAAGCCTTGGAAAAAGCCAGACATATTTTACAGCGCAAAAAATACGCCAACAAACAGATTTTTATGATTACGGACGGGAAACCATCCTGTATGTTCGAGAATGGGCGATTATATAAGAACAGCTACGGTCTGGATCTAAAAATAATAAATCGGGTATTAGACGAAGCCGTAAAATGCAGGCGGGAAGATATTACCATTACTACATTTATGATTGCGCGCGACCCCTATCTACAAAATTTTGTACGCGAACTGACCGAAGCCAATAAAGGCAGAGCCTATTTTTCTTCACTAAACGAGTTGGGCGGTTATATTTTTGAAGATTATATCAGAAACAGAAAACGGAATATTTTTTAAATAAAAAAGTCGCCTGTTAACTGAATAACAGACGACTTTCTAGAAACAAAAGGCTGCTCTTTTTATTACATGCCCAGATAATCCATTACCTGGCTTGTAATATCATATTTTGTGCGGAAATCGGGTGATGCATACAAAATAATGAGATCACCTGAGTTGGTAACGGTATTCAGTACGTAGCTCAGGCCGTTCTTTTTTGCCACTTCTGTTATGGCATCGTCAATTTGATCTAAAAGCGGACCTAGTAATTCATTACGTCGCACGGCTATATCTTGCTGAGCCTGTTGCTCTGCGTTACTCAATTCTATAGATTGCATTTGTATTTTTTCCTGTTCGGCTTGTTTAGCACTTTCCGAAATAGCCGATTCTTTCAGCCTATACGTTTCAATAGCTTCGTTAAGTGCCGCCTCTTTGGTACGCAGTTCGTTACCGATTCTTTCTGTAAAGTTAAGTAAACGTTGCTGTACGGCTTTCATTTCCGGCATACGGTCTAGTATGGTTTGTGGATCTACGTACCCGATTTTTAATTCCTGTGCTTTGGTTTCGGCACTGAATAAAACAGCTATAAATAATATAGATAGTATTGTTAATTTTTTCATTTTTCCGATTTTAAAAGATTTTTTATTTAAGTTTGTTCAGAACTCTTTCATTAATATTTGGTTGGTCATCTGCCGCAAAGAATATTATATCGCTGCCGCCCGAAGTTTTATGCCTTAGAACTAAATCCAGACCTAATTCATTGGCCACCTCTTCTATAGCTTTATTCACTTTTAGCTCTATAGGACTAAAGAGTGCTTCCGTTCTGAGCTGTACCTCTTCTATGACACGGCGTCTAAGCTCTTCGAATTCATCATTTTTTTGCAGCAATTGTGTTTCCCTTGCCTCTCTGGCAGAAGCGGAGAGAGTTGCATATACGGCCTCATATTCTTCAATCAATATTTGCAAAGAATCTGCTTTTGGTTGAAGTTGAGCATCTTTTTCTGCTGCAAATTTTTCTATATCGGCACTGATTTCCTGTATTTCGGGCATTTGACTCAGGATAAGGTCCGGATTGGCATATCCCACTTTAATCTGCGCCATAGCGAACTGGCTGATCATCAAAGTAAAGGCTGATGCCAATAGGATTCGTTTAATCATTTTATAATTCACGTTTACTTATTTTTATTCTATCTTATGTTAATATCATCGATATCTATACCCAATTCGAGCAAAATATCTTCGTTTAAATTCCATTCAGTTTTTGCATAAACCATATAAATATCGCCGGCCCTGTCGAATACAAAATCAAAATTCTGGCGTTCTGCAACTATGCGTACGGCTGCAAATATTCGGCGCTGTATGGGTTCCAGTAGTTCCTTTTGGCGTGTAAAATATTCACCGTTCGGACTTAGTTTTTGTGCTATAAAATTTTCTTTGGCTTTTTCCAGCGATTTTATTTCATCTAATTTCTGAGTTTTAACTTCTTCGGTATATAAAATCTCCTTTGCATCAAAATCCAGGCGTAATTCTTTAATTTTATTTTCCTGTTTTTCGATTTCGGTTTTCCAATTCTCGCTCAGTAAACTTAATTCTTGTTCAATGCCATTATATTCCGGAATATTTTCAAGAATTATGTCTGAATCAAAATATCCTATTTTTTGATTTTGCGCTTGTACCGTTTCGCCCATTATGGTCAATACAGTTGCAACCAATAGTAAGTTAACGAGTTTTTTCATATTAAATTGCTAGAATGGTGCACCAATGTTAAATAAAAATTCCCATTCGCCTGCATGTACGGCCGAGCCGTTTATTGCGCTTGGGATGCCATCCAATCTATATCCATAACTTAAATCTACCAAGCCCAAAATTGGCAGGAATAATCTTACTCCTACACCAACCGATCTTTTAACATCGAACGGATCGAAAGTATCAAAATTGGCAAATGAATTACCGGCGTCTGCAAAGGTATATGGTATTACCTGAATTTGATCGTTTGCTACAGCCGGATATCTTAACTCCAGCGAATATTTGTTGTAAATACGGCCGCCCACTTTTTCTCCGTTTACTATGGGCGCAATACTTTCGGTAAAACCACCGGGATAGCCTCTCATATCGATATTATCATACAAGAAACTCTGCTGTTGTTGCAAGGGGGTTCCACCCACCAAGAAACGCTGGAAATTACTTCTACCACGTACAGTAAAGTAACCAATATAACCGAAATTAGCCTGGCTTGTCAAAACCAATTTTTCTATTAATGGGAAATGATGCTGATAATCGGCTTTTATTTTGTAATAATCTGATAGCCCGGGTATAGGCAGTGCAACTTCGCCCGAAACCGATATTTTGGAGCCAATATTTGGAGATATAAAGTTATCTAAAGAGTTTCTTTCTATTACCTCGGTTACAGTAATGGTATTGGTAATGCCACTATGCAAAGCTGCTGAGTTTTCTTTTACGTCGTATAATTGGTAGCCAAATATTGTTCTTTGTGTAAAGAAGTCATCCGGCCACTGCAGGCGTCGGCCCAGCGACACACTACCCATAAACAGCTCACTTTTACCATATCCCCAATATTTATTATTAATCAAGTTGTACGATAGGTTTATACCAAACGAGGTGGGTCTTCCTTTCAACCACGGCTCTACAAAACCTACCGAATAACTTTGATAACCGGAGCCGGTAACTTGCACACCCAAAGATACTTGCTGACCATCGCCGGATGGAATGGGTGCCCAACCTCCCTTTTCAAAAGCACGACGCATCGAGAAGTTATTGAAATTAATTCTTGCCGATATGATAGCACCGATGGATTGACCGCCATAACCACCAGAAAATTCAAAATTATCGGTAGAGGTGGCTTCTTTCAGGGAATAAATAAGATCTACTGTTTTTGTATTCGGGTTGGCGTCGTAATCGGGCTCAATGCCTTCCGGGTCAAAGAAACCCAGTGTTCCCAATTCACGAATACTACGAACAATGGCCTCTCTGCTAAAACTATTGCCCGGCACGGTTCTCAACGATCTTCGTACAACGTCGTCGTGTGTTTTTGAATTTCCGGTAAAAGACACCGCATTGATAGTGGCCACTTCGTCTTCATAAATATCCATATGGATATCGATGGAATCTTCCGCGACTTTGGTAATTGTTGGCATTACATTAAAAAACAGATATCCAATATTTTGATATAATGAATTTAAATCGGTACTGGTTTTATTGTAATTTATATTAAATTCGTATTTTTCCTCATTAAATACGTCTCCCTTTTCAAAACCCAGTGCAGAGGTCAGTTGTTCATCACTGTAAACGGTATTTCCTTCCCATGTTACGTTTCTGACTTTATATTGCGGACCTTCTTCTATGTTAAGGCTTACCTCAATCCCTTCTTTTCCGCCTTTATAATCAAAAACATTCACCGAATCGGTAACTATGCGGGCGTCGGAGTACCCATTTTTTCGGTAGAAGTTAATTATATTATCTTTCCCTTCTTCAAAGTCTTCTTTTTTAAACACCCTTTTACCAAAAATAGCATACCAGGCATCTTGTTTCAGAGGTTTTAGTTGCTTTCTCAGCTTTTTATCGGAAAACTCAGTATTCCCCTCAAAATTTATTTCTTTCACTTCAAGTCTTTTACCCGGGTCGATTTTAAAAATAAGCCGGGCGCGGTTTTCGAGTTTTTCATCCATCTCTACTTCCGTTTCCACTTTGGTAAACCAGTATCCTTTTTCCTTATAAAACCGTGAAATGGTGTTGATTATTTGTGCCTTGTTCGATTCTGTTATGGCCACACCGGGAATCAGAACTATCAAATCTCTCAAATCCCGCCGTTGTGAGCGTTTTATGCCCTCCAGTTTATATTCTATAACCCGTGGCTGCTCGGTTACTTTTATTATAAGGCTGATTCCACTCCGTGTTTTTTCTTTTATCATTATCGAAACGTCGGAAAAAAGTCCGGCCTGATATAACCGCCGCATTGCATCCGGTATATTGTCGCCCGGATAAGTTATTTTGGTTCCCTCGGCCAATAGGCTTGCGCTTAATATAAATTCGGCGCGTGTTGATTCGTTACCTTGAATTTCAATCTCCAAAATGGTGTATTCTTGGGGGATTTCCTCGGTGGGGTCGGTCAATTCGAAATCTACTTGAGCAAAAAGTGTATTTGAAATACTTACCAAAAAGAGGGTAAAGATTGTGGTTAGTAAGAGTTTATTTATTGATTTGAGCACGTTATACTGGTAATTAACTACTATTCTATTGCGTTAAACGGTTACTATTTATTTTTGTTATTCGCAGTTTTTATTTTTCCGTACCGGCGATCCCTGCCTTGGTAAGATTCTATGGCTTTGTATAATTCATTTCGCCTAAATTCAGGCCAAAATTTTTCTGTTATATATAATTCTGAGTATGCCAATTGCCAAAGTAAAAAGTTACTTATTCTATATTCTCCGCTTGTTCTGATAATCAGATCCGGGTCCGGCACATCGGCCGTAGATAAATGATCTGCAATCATTTGTGTATTTATGAGCGATGGATCCAGACGGTTTTCTTTAACATGGGTTGCTATTTTTTTTACGGCTTCGGTAATATCCCATCTGCCAGAATAGCTCAATGCAAGACAAAGTTGCAAACGGTTATTGTTTTTTGTCAACTCGATGGATTCTTCCAGCTGTATTTGGCAATCTTTTGGAAATCTATCCATTTGACCTATGGTAACCAGCCTGATATTGTTCCGGTTCAGGTTTTCGGATTCTTTACGAAGCGATGATGCCAACAGGCGCATTAAACCATTTACCTCTAACGTGGATCTGCCCCAATTTTCCGTTGAAAAGGCATAAAGTGTTAAATATTTAACCCCCAGCTGCGCGCACGATTCGGTTATATCCCTGACCGAATCGACACCAACTTTATGGCCATGTAAACGAATACTTCCTTTTTGGGTAGCCCACCTGCCGTTACCATCCATAATAATGGCTATATGCTCGGGAATAGACCCCGATTTTTGTAAATAGGCCTGCTTTTGTTTGTCTTCTTCCGACTGAACCGTATTCGTTAAAGTTAGGTTTTTCAAGTGGGTTAAATAATTAATTATTAGCCTACAAAATTAGGGTTTTAATACCGATTTATCAAGGTCTAACGCTGCAGTAGTTTCTTTATTTTGTATTTAATTCGTGTTTTAAAGAAATCATCTGCAACACGGCCAGAGCGGCATCCTCCCCTTTATTGCCTTTCACGCCATTTACGCGTTCCAAGGCTTGTTGGGTATTCTCTGTTGTTAGTACGCCAAAAGCTACGGGAATGTTATAATCTAAATTTAAAGAGCCGATTCCGGCCGTTACCGCATCACAAACATAATCGTAATGAGTAGTTTCGCCACGTATAACCAGACCAAGTGCAATTACACCATCCAGTTCTTTGCTTTCCAGCATAAATTGTGCGGTCAGTGGCAATTCGAACGAGCCGGGGCATCGTGCTACGGTTATATTTTCCTGCTTTACGCCTTCTTCCACAAGTTTGGCAATAGCATCTTCCATCATTTTATCGGTTATGGACGGATACCATTGCGACACGGCTATACCTATCTGTAAATTTTCGATTGAAGTTGTGCCTTCGTATAGTTTATTAGACATAATTTCGTTATTTGATTTCAATTAATTTCTTTCTCTGCTCCGTCATTCTGCGCATATTTTCTATGTATTTATATGCTATAGCCACCGTACCTACGTATGTATAATTATCGGTATATCTGCCATGATAATCACTTCCTCCGGTTTTTAAAAGAGAATGTTTGTCGCAGTATTCACTATAAAATTGTTGCTTTTCGTAGGTATGGCTTGGATGGATGCACTCAAACCCGTCGATGCCGGATTCTCTCAGCTCATCAATTTCCTCGTCGTAATATAGCCGGCCCGGATGCGCTACTATGGCCGCTCCCCCCGCATTCTTGATAATTTCCACGGCTTCCTTTATATCGGGGTATGCAAAGTTTATCTTTCCCAATTTTTCGGTATTAAGATATTGGCTGAAGGCATCCCTGATATTATACGAATACCCTCTTTCTACCAAAATGGAAGCTGCGTGCGGCCGGCCAATATTTCCGCCGTTGGCTCTTGCTCTCACCTCATCGTATGTTATTTCCAGCCCGAAGCTATTCAATATTTCAACAATGGTGCGCATGCGCTGTTTACGAGTGTAACTTTGGCGTAGTAATAATTTATTGAATTCATTCGAATCCAAATCAAAATAATACGCCAATAGGTGGCATTCTCTTCCTTTAAACTGAGCCGAAATCTCCACTCCCGGAATTAATTCAATATCACTGTTTTCTATGTATGCAAGTGCCTCTTTGTATCCCTCAATAGTATCGTGGTCGGTTATTGCCAGTGCTTTTAAATTGCGTTTTTCTGCGAGCAGAATTGCTTCTTCGGGGGTTAATTTCCCATCGGATTTTATGGTATGTATATGTAAATCAGCTTTTCTGCTCATATACTAATTACCACTGAGCAGCGCTTCTATTTCGTTGGGTGTTTTCAGCAAATTCAGTGCTTCTTTGATTTGGTTATCCAATTTCAGTTCGGCTTTTGTTTTTTCTTTTCGATTTACGAATCTTGAAAGAATCTCCAAATATAAATTCTCTTCTATTGTCTTACGCTCAGCTTCAAAATGCTCTTTTTTATTTCTTTTTATCAGATCTTCGAGCTCGGCTAGTTTTTTTGATACCCCTTGAATCTGTTCCATCTCGTGCTTGAGCACCTTAAGCTCTTTTTCGTAGTTATTTTCGTATTCAAAACCCTTTAACTCCAGGAAATCAACAAATTCCTCAAATATGTTTTTCGGTAATTCTATAAAATCTTCCTTTTGATGATTTGAATAGTATTGGGTTGCAAAATCGAAGTACATTCCTTGTTGTAAAAGCGCAATTTGAAGCATATTCAGCGTGGCTGGTTTAATGGGCATATCTGGTTCTATACCACGCCCTTCGTAAACTACTCTGCCATTTCTGGTTTTGAAGTTTTTGTTGGAGGAATTTCTTTTAATTACCCCCGAATTTCTGCCTTCATGCGTATAATCTATCGATTGGATGCTTCTTCCACTGGGTGTGTAGTAGCGGGCAATGGTAACTTTCAGTGAGGTGTTATAGGGCAATTGTTTTACTATTTGCACCAATCCCTTGCCAAAGCTTCTTTCGCCCATAACAACGGCTCTGTCTAGATCTTGCAGGGCGCCTGCCACCACTTCCGAGGCACTTGCGCTGCCGCCATTCATCAGTATTATCACCGGTTTATTGAACATTACCGGCTCTTTGGTTTCGAATATTTCATTGTATTCGTGCTTTCTGCCTCTGTTTTCTACAACGGTAAGGCCGGGTTCTATAAATTTGTCTATAATGGCCACTGCTTCTTGTAAAATACCACCGGGATTATCTCTCAAATCGAATATTAAACCATTAACTTCTTTTTGGGAAGTTAGTTCTTTTAAAGCGACACGTACTTCTTCAGCAGAGTTCTCCCCAAATTGAGCCAATTTTATGTATGCAGTTTCATTATTATCGCCCAAATATCCACTATACGACACATTATTAACTTCAATTCTTTCGCGGGTAAGTTCAAAATCTATATTATTATCAACACCGTATCTTTTTATGGTAATTTCTATTTTCGAGCCGATTTCACCCACGGTTAGGTTTTGTACTTCTTCGGGTTGCAGGTTAGCAGTAGAAATCCCGTTAATTGCCACGATTTCGTCGCCCGATTTCAGCCCCATTCTTTGCGCCGGACTTCCATCCGTGGGTGCAATTATAACTATCTTATCGTCTCTATAGCCAATTTCCAGCCCTACACCAGCATAGTGGCCTTTGGATAATATTTCGGCCTGTTCCATTTGCGATTCGCTATAAACCACGGTGTAGGGATCCAGGGTTTCGAGCATGGCGTCTATGCCGATGCGCATTAATTTTTCGGGGTCAACTTCGTCCACATAATCCAGTGCCACATTTTCGTAAGCTTTGCTGAAAATTGAGAAGTTTTTTTTGATAAGAAAATAAATATCATCCTGGCGTTGAATAAACGCCAATCCGGCAAATAACAGTATTGCCAGTGATAATAATAGTTTTTTCTTATTGTTCATTTCAATTTAATTAGCTTTGCTAATTTTCAAAGTCTGGTTTGGGTATATGGTGTTGCCGTTAAGATTGTTAAGGTTTCTTATTGCAGAAATGGTTACCCCGAACATTTTCGATATTTTATCCAAATTATCGTTTGGCTGCACGGTATAGGTCATATAACCATCGGTATTGGTGGTATTTGAGGTTAAAAGTGCTTTGGTGGCTCCTCCGTTTTTCAGCATATTTTGTTTTTGTGCAAATGTCATACCTTCAATACCGCTATAAAAATCTTTGGTGGCTTTGGGCACATAAACCGTTAATTTTTGGCCTACCCTGATGGTATTGCTTATACCGTTCCAGGTTCTAATCTGATAAGCCCTGACACCATACCATTCTGCAATATGGCCTACGGTATCACCCGTTTTTACGGTATATGTTAGTTTTTCGGAGTTGGCCGGTGTAGTAACTTGGGTAGTAGTTGTGCTGCTTCTATTTGAAGAAGAACTTGTGATATTAGTAGGATTATTAGCCGAAATTTTGTTCATCCCTCCCATTGCCAATGGTACTACCAGCGTTTGTCCGGGGTAGATAACATCTCCCAAATTCTCATTGCTGGCATATATATTTCGCACCGATGTACCATATTTACGTGCAATTACGCCGAGTGATTCGCCACGTGATACCGTATGCATGGTTATATTCTCTGCCCTTTTTTCTTTGGGAATATCTTTATAAGCAGCAAGGAAGTTAGATAATACACCTTTTGGTAATTTTAATGGATAATTATCACCGGGAGGAGTTGCCCAGCGTAATAGTTCCGGATTGTAGCGTTTAAGTTCGTCCGTCGAGATTCCGGCAGCTTTCGCCAGTTCATCCAAAGGCATTAATCCTTCTACTTCTGCAACATCATATGCATAAGGTGTTCCGTTATAGCTTTTTTGGAACCCAAATTCTTCGGGATTTAAGCCAATCAATGCGGTTGCAATAAATCCGGGTACATAGCCTCTGGTTTCTTTTGGCAAATATGGATAGGCTACCCAGTAATCTTTAACACCTCCGGCTCTGTTTATGGCACGGTTCAATCCTCTTGGACTTATGTTATAATTTGCCAATGCCAGATGCCAATCACCCCATATATTATATAAATCACGCAGGTGGCGTGCAGCGGCTCTTGTTGCTTTTTCAGGGTCTCTCCTTTCATCTATCCACCAGTTAATTTCCAAGCCATAAACTTTGCCCGTTGCTGCAATAAATTGCCACATTCCTGCTGCGCCGGCCCAGCTTCGTGCGGTTGGGTTGAGCCCAGACTCTATAAAGGCAAGATATGCCAATTCACTTGGCACTTTTTCCTCTTTAAGTATTTGCTGTATAACAGGCATATAGGTTTCGGCGCGTTCTAACCATAATTCCATCACTTCCGGTCGCCTTATCGTATAAAACACCAAACTATTGGTAACATAGTTATTGGTTATTAACGGCACATCCGTTTTATTCAGCTCAATATCCCGGGGAAATCTAAAACTTTCGTTAAGTGCAAAGTTTTCTTCGGAAAAAAGCTCTTCGTTGATTGAAAATATTTCGCCTTCGGGTTCAATTTCCGATTCGGTGATGCCATAAAAGTTTCTGTACTCCGATAAAATAACACGCGAAAGTTCTGTGAATCTTCTATCAGATCTTATTTCAGGATAATCATCAAGAAGAGTTTGCGATGCATTAATGGCCTCGTTGATGCTTGTTTCTGCATCAATAAAATTATTATTTATCTGTGCTTCTAAACCGGCAATATATATTTGGTATATATCGGTAATTCTACGCAGTATATCTATTTGAAAATTATCCAGTTCGAGGGTAGCTGGTGTCGGCACATTATCCTGTTTTAACTTATCCAACGTCATGGGATTGTTTATGGGTAGCATGCGTACCGGCATTTTTTCAATTCCCGTAGTTTGTTGGTTCTGTGCAAATGCAGGGATAGAAAAGCTCATAACAACGAGAGCAAGTAGTACAAAATTATGGATTTTTGGCATCTTTAAAATTAATTTGAAAAACTCTTTTATGATAGTGATTCTTATGCAGAATCGCATATAATCATTGCAAACGTTTATTAAACATTCTTATCGAATAGATATTGTACAAGTTACACATTTTATTTCTAGATAAGAGACCAATTTCTATCGTTACCAAATGAGATTTCGGAGAGTTTCAAAACGGGTGCTGCCTGGCGTCTTTTATGTTCGTTAATATCTACCAATCTTAAAATTCGGCTAACAATTTCTTCTGCATATCCTTGTTCAATTATTTGCTTTCCAGACAGCCTATTATCTATATAATTTAATAATATTCCATCAAGAATTGCATAGTCGGGCAGCGTATCGGAATCCACTTGATCGGGGCGTAATTCTGCACTTGGCGGTTTGTTAATTACAGATTCGGGTATCACTTCTTTTTTATATCGGTGCGTATTAATCCAGTTGCACATATCTACAACTTCAGTTTTATATAAATCGCCAATTACCGCTAAACCGCCGGCCATATCACCATATAAAGTGCAATATCCAACTGCCAATTCCGATTTATTGCCATTGGTAAGCACCATATACCCAAATTTATTGGCCAGAGCCATTAATAAATCGCCTCTAATACGTGCTTGTATATTTTCTTCAGCCACGTCAAATGGTTTTCCCTCAAAAAATGGATGCAGTTCCTTTATATAGGTGTTATAGATATTTTTAATTGACATTTCGTGGAATTCAATACCCAGATTATTAGCCAGTTGTCTGGAATGGATGACACTTCTGGCAGATGAAAATTCAGAGGGCATGGTAACTCCCACCACATTTTCAGCACCTAGCGCATCTACGGCGATGGCGCAGGTGAGTGTTGAATCTATCCCACCGCTTAAGCCAATCAAAACTTTATTGGCGGCTTTAGATTTTTTGAGATAATCTTTAACGCCCAATTTTAAAGCTTCATAGCAAGCTTCTATTCTATGGTAAGGATTTGGGGTTTTGATTCCATCCTCTTCCCCATTAAAATTATTGGCGGCTTTGCTGAACTCAATGTCGATGGTAGCGGTATCAAAATAAATCGGGTTATTGGCAAAATTTCCTTTTTTATCTAAAGCTAACGAGCCGCCATCGAAAATATACTCTGCATTGCCACCAACATTATTGATAAAGATAATTGAGGTTTCATTTTCACGTGCGGTTTCCTGCAATCGTGCAAGCCTTTTTTCGCGTACTGATTTTGTAAAAGGGATTGATGTAGGATTTATAACCAAATCAAATTCCTTATTACCTTTTAGGTTTTCAATATCGTCCGAAATGGCAACTTCAATCCCTAAATCACCTATTTTAAAATCGGAAGGTCCATCGCCGCTCTCGAAATATCTCCATTCACTGAAAATTCCAACATTTTGCAACTTTTGTTTATGGCTTTGTGCCAAAATGCTCCCATTCTGAGCAATTATGACAGAATTTCTAAGCTTATTGGTATTCTCTCCTTGCGTGACCGTACCGAAAACAAGAGTTGTATTTCCGGTGTTTTCAATAATTTCTTTATTGGCAGATTGGCATAATTCTATAAAACTGCGGTGCAGCATTAAATCTCCCACTGGATTTCCGGTTACCGCCAGTTCGGGAAAAACCAATATATCTATATTATCTTTTTCAGCAGAATGTATGATTTCCAACATAGTATTTTTATTGGATTCTACCTTACCCGCTGCATTATTGATTTGTGCAATTCTGATTTTCAATTATGAAGTATTTAAAATGGATGTCATCACTCAATTTTGAACCAATAAATTACTGAATATATATCGTTTTTGTATTTACAAATTCACGTATTCCGTACGAACCCAATTCCCTGCCATAGCCTGAGTTTTTCACTCCACCAAATGGTAATCGTGGGTCAGATTTAACAAATTCGTTAATGAAACAACAACCGGCTTCTATTTTATTGGCAGCCAAGTAGTTGGCATGTTCTAAATTTTGGCTGAATATTGCTGCGCCCAGACCATATATGCTGTCGTTTGCAACGGCGATGGCTTCTTCTTCGTTCGCCACTTTGATAATAGCGGCTACCGGCCCAAACAGCTCTTCCTCATAGGCCGGCATTCCTTTTGTTACATTTTCTAAAATGGTAGGTGGATAAAAAGCACCTTCATTATCTGGAATTTGGCCTCCCAACGTTAATTTGGCTCCCATTTCAACACTTTTCTGTACCTGTTGGTGCAAACCGTCTCTTAAATCAAACCTTGCCATAGGACCAATATCGGTCTCTTTATCCAATGGATTACCCATCTTTTTAGATTTCATTTCAGCAGTAAATTTTGAAACGAACTCTTCATAAATTTTTTCTACCACTATAAATCTTTTTGCTGCAATGCAACTTTGGCCGCTATTTATCAGTCTGGAGCTTACACATTGTTCCACTGCATTTTCCAAATCGGCGTCTTCTAAAATAATATAAGGGTCGCTCCCACCCAGTTCCAATACAGTTTTCTTCAAAGCACTGCCTGCCTGGCTAGCTACGGCTTTGCCTGCTCTTGTACTTCCGGTCAACGTAATCGCGGCTATTCCGGGATGTTTGATAACCTCCTCCATATTTTCATTCGAAACAATGATGGTTCTGAACAAATCTTTAGGAAGTCCCGCTTCGTGCATAATTCGTTCTATTTCCAGCGCACAACCCGTTGTATTTTCCGAGTGCTTTAATATCACGCTGTTCCCTGCCATAAGCGCCGGTGCTCCAAAACGAAACAGTTGCCAATAAGGGAAATTCCACGGCATAATGGACAAAACCACTCCCAACGGTTTAAATGTTACATAACTTTTTGTAGCATCGGTTTTTATTATTTCTTCCGATAAAAAACGGCCTGCATTTTCAGCATAAAACTCGCATACCCAGGCACATTTTTTTATTTCACCGGCCGATTCTGCCAAGGGCTTCCCCATTTCCAACGTCATTATTTCTGCCAAACGGTCTTTGTTTTCAAGCAGTAATTCCGCAGCTTTTAACAGATATTTTGCACGTTCGTTGTACGTTTTATCCGCCCAGCCCTTTTGTGCTTCATTGGCTTTAGAAATAATCGCATCTAAAGCCTGCCTGTTCGTTTCTTTATATTCTTTTATTACTTTGCCGTTTGTTGGATTTATGGTTCTCATAATTACCTCTTTAATACAATTATATTATTGTTTTTAATCGGCATATAATTCTATACTTTCTTTGATACCGATCAAGACTTCGTTGAGCAGGCCATCTTCAATAATCAATGGCGGTGCCAACCGTATCAGCGTATCGGAGTGAAGGGTCCAGCCCAAAAGTATTCCTTTTTCAAGGCAGTTTTCTACTACTTTTTGGGTCAGTTCTTTTGTTTCCAGTTGCAGCCCAAGCATAGCTCCCTTGCCTCGAACTTCAACAATTCCCTTTCCTTTCAAAATGGATTTGGTTTTTTTCTCGATTTCTTCTGCCCTTTGTGCATAATTACCGTTAAGAAGCTCCAAAAGATTGGCATGGGCAGCCGCACAACTTACGGGATGTCCGCCAAATGTAGTTACATGATTAAGTGGTGGATTGTATTTCATGGCTGACAGTATTTCCTTAGAAGAAATAAAGGCTCCCAGCGGCATTCCACCACCGGCTGCTTTGGCTATGCAGAGTATATCGGGCACAACATCATAATACTGAAAGGCAAATAACGTACCTGTTCGCATAAATCCGGTCTGGATTTCGTCAAAAATGAGCTTTGCTCCGGTTTCGTTGCAACGTTTTCGTACCTCTTGCAACCATTCTTTATTTGCCGGGATTATACCTCCCTCTCCCTGTATGGGCTCCAAAATAACAGCCGCTGTTTCACTGTCAATGGCATCCAGTTCTTCCACATTATTGAAGTCCAGAAAATGCACATCGGGTAATAATGGCATATAAGGTTTTCTGTAAACCTCCCTGCCGGTAACACTTAACGAGCCATGCGTATCGCCATGATAACTATTATTGAATGATACAAATTTATGGCGTTTTGTATATTTTTTTGCCAGTTTTAGCGCTCCTTCAATGGCTTCAGTTCCGCTATTCACTAAATAAACCTGCTCCAGTGGTTTTGGCAACTGTTTTATCAGTAATTCGGCAAATTCCAACTGTGGTTTTTGAACAAACTCGCCATACACCATAACGTGCAGGTGTTTTTCTATCTGTTTTTTAATGGCTTCTACCACTTTTGGGTGGGTGTGCCCCAAACTGCTTACGGCTATCCCCGAAATAAAATCCACATATCTTTCGCCATTTGTGGCATAGATAAAAGGTCCGTTGGCATGGCTTATTTCCAAACCTATGGGAGAGTCGCTTGTTTGGGCAATATTATTTAGAAATGCTTCTTTCACTGCTAAATCTTAATCCAATTTTAAAGGGTTCTATTTTAATAACTATTAAAAATCGCATTCAATTCCTGACCAAAAAGTCGTTAAAAAAAATGCCGTTGGTTAAATTAACCATCGGCATTTAAAATAAACAACTGGCTGAAATAAATTCAGTTTTGTTTTTAATTGGCTGTTACCAGTCTTTTACCAACTCCAAAAATTCCTTTTGGATGCTTTCGCCTTTGTCTTTTGCATACCAAAGATGAATATCTTTGATTACATCTTCCTTTTTGTTGTTCGGATCGGCCAGCATTTCCATAAATTTATTTTGGATTGAAGTGGGGCGCGGTCCCCAAACACCCAATTCCTCAAATGTTTCAGAGTCAATAGCAATCAATTTTGGTATAGAGCGACTTTTACCATTGGTCAAATATTGGTCCATTACATCCAGATTTTCATCTCTCAGCAATAATTTTAGTTCAATATTTGGATTTTGCTCCGCCATTTTATTGAAAAACGGAACTGATTGCGAAGCATCTCCGCACCATCCTTCGGTGAGCACTACCCACGTAACTTTTCTTTTAATATTTTTTAAAGCATCTATTAATTCTTCCGATAACTGCGCGCGTTTGTCCCAACGCGAAATTCTTTGCAGGTTCATTTTGGTGTAATCCAGCATATCCTGCGTGTTTTCGCCATTTGTGGTTTTGCCTTCATCGTGCAGTTTAACAACCAAGGCGTTATAATCTTTATAATTGTAACCTTTTTCCAAGTGTTTTTTAGTAATTACCATCGTATAATATTTTTTTAATCTATTTTATTTTTTTGTTACCCTAATTGAACAATTAGAGCGGAAGTTTAATTCAAAACATTGCAAACTTTTAGTTTTGTGTACAATTGATCCAACTATAAAATAGTATTTTAAATTTAGTATTATTGAAGCGTTAAACTTTAATATATCTTGAAAATAAACCCATTTTTCATCGCAATTTGAATCCATTTACCACCATCTTAACGCAAACCGATTGGGCTGCCCTGATGCAAGAACATATTAACGAATCGGAAGCATTGATAGACCGCTATCTGGTTCAGCGCTCGCATCACGAAAAACAGCCGGTAATGGATTTTTTGTTTGAATATTATTCGTTCAAACCTTCCAACCTGAAAAGATGGTCGCCGGGATTTAATGTGGCGTTGGAGTTTAAAAATTTCGATGATTTACCCCCTATTACCGAAATGGTTACTAAGGGAAATTTAGCCTGGGTAGATCCACACGCATTTGCCAAAAGGCGTTTTAAATCGCTTAATTGGATATTAAAAACCTTGGTTAATACCCAAAATTCCCGACCATTTTTTGCGTGTTTTGGCATGCATGAGTGGGCAATGGTATATAAAGCAGATAAGCCGAGGCACAATCAAATCCCATTAAGGTTTGGTACCGGTAAAATTGCCAAAATTGTGGAATCGCGCCCATTATTATGTACTCATTTCGATGCATATAGGTTTTTCACGCCTGAAGCCGTACCCATGAACAGATATGAGCTTTCCAGAGATAAAATTGAGGATATGGAGCAACCCGGTTGCATACACTCCAATATGGACTTATACAAATGGGCCTATAAATTGTTTCCGTGGATACCCAGCAGCTTAATTTTGGAAGCTTTTGTATTGGCGTTGGAAGCACGTACCATAGATATGCAGGCCAGTCCCTACGATTTGGAAGATTTTGGTCTGGCTCCCATCAAAATTGAAACCGATGAAGGGCGTGTGGAATATAAAGAAGCCCAATATGCTATATTTGAAAAGGGTAAGCCCATCCGTGAAAAATTGATTGCAATCTATTCGGAACTAATTGATTATTTAAGGGTATGGAACAAGTATCAAAGCGCCTAATCGGGCAAACAGATTTTACCCATACCAATTTTGGTGCCAGCTACTTCAAAAGCATTTCCCATCAACATATTATCTGCTAAAAATGCCATTAAAGCGGCTTCTTTCGCATCGGGATTCATACCCAAACTCTCAAAACTCTTTATTGCGGCATTGGGCAACCTTTCTTTCAACCCTTCCATAATGGTAGAATTGTGCATTCCACCACCACTGATATATAGTTCGTAGCCTTCGTCGCCCGCAATTTCGTCGAACGCTCTGGATATGCTATAAATGGTGAGTTGGGTTAGTGTCGCAATCAAATCCTGATGTGATAATTTTACGCCATAGCTTTTGATCAACTCTTCAATAATTGTCAGGTTAAAATCCTCCTGACCGGTGGTTTTAGGGAATGGTTTCCTAAAATAAGGTTCCAGCAGCAAATATTTTAACAGTTCGGCGTGATCTGTTCCCATTTTTGCGATATTTCCATTTTCATCATAAGGCTTGTTGAAATATTTTTGCATAGCCTCGTTAATTAAAGTATTTGCCGGCCCCGTATCCGATGTTATAACCTGCCTTTTGCTGCCTTTCAATGGCAACCAGGTAAAATTGGCAATTCCACCCAAATTAAGCAGCATTCTGTTAATAGTATCATGCCTGTACAATTTTTCATCCATTAGGGCTACCAGTGGTGCACCCTCTCCCCCGGCGGCAACGTGTTTTTGGCGAAAATCCGAGATAGTTATTATACTGGTTAATTGGGCAATATGGTCGCCGTCAATAATTTGCAGGGTGCTGTTCATTTCCCGGGTCGGGTTGTGATACACCGTTTGTCCATGCGATGCTATTAAATCCACATCTTTGGGAGCCATTTTCCATTCTTTTAACGCCATCAAAACCATTTGTGCATGTATATGTGCCAATTTGGTGTTCAACACACATAAATTTTGCAAATCGACGGTTTGTTTAGATTGAACCGCCCGTATCTGTGCACGCAAATTATCGTCGTAATCAAATGTCTTAAATTTCTTTATTAATATAGAATTATCAGTACATTCACAGAGGGCAATATCAAGTCCATCCAGCGAGGTACCGGACATTAATCCGATGATAATTCGAGGTGACTTTTTTAATATTTTATTTAATAGTACAAGTTGCTTATTCATACCTTTAAGTTCTATATTTTTTATAAACTAAACTAGTTAAAATTATGGCAGATTCTGAAGAATTGGATTACGAAGCGTACCAGGAAGATTTGGAGTTTTTGGTGAACACTTTAAAAGAAAGTTTTGAGGCAAACGAAGCAACATTCTTTGTGGACGAAGAAAACGACGTACTTTATGTAAAATTAGAGGGTTTGGATGAATACCCTGATAGTGAAATAGAAGAAATTGCTGCTCCCATTTTGGAAGAGCTGGATATGGACTTTGAAGAGATAATACTTCTGCCTTTTTAATTGTATTATTAATGTAGAAGCTGCAACATTGAACAATGGCTTTTAACCAACCAGAAATAATTAAATAACCATATAAAATTACTTTTTTAAGAATCTATGAAAAGCTCAAATTCCGGCTATACTTTAAAATGCTATTTATGTGACGAAATCAACGACGAACGCGAAACAAGTACATATTGCACCAAGTGTGGCGGACCTCTGCATATCCATTACAACGAAGTTAGGGAAGAAATTCAATTTCCTTTGAAAAAAATAGTGCCCGACCCGTTGGCCAACCATTATACCGCTGTAAAACATCTAACCAGATTATCGGAAAAATATGGTGCCGATATTTATGCAAAACTTGAGCTTGAAAACCCAACCGGATGTTTTAAAGACCGGGGCAGTTATATAGAGGTGCAAAAGGCCTTGGAATTAGGTGCTGATGCCATTTGCTTGGCTTCAACGGGTAATATGGCGGCTTCCGTGGCGGCTTATGCGTGTTATTTCAAACTGCCCTGTTTTGTATTTGTACCCGAAAAAACACCCGATGTAAAATTGGCCCAATCAACTATTTACGATGCCACCATTATTCGTGTGAAAGGCGATTTCAGAACATGCGAAATTTTATGCAGGGAGTTTGCAAAATCGGGTAATTATTATCTGGCAGGAGATTATGTTTTTCGTTTGGAAGGACAAAAATCATTTTCGTACGAGTTATTGGAACAGGGTGGCGCCGATTACGATTATATTTTTGTACCCATTGGAGCCGGAACCAATTATGCAGCTATTTATAAAGGTTTTAAAGAGATGAAGGCTGCCGGATTGATCGATAAAATTCCGGGTATGATTGCCGTTCAGCCCGAACACTCTTCACCCGTTGTGGAAGGTATTTTTAAAAAAGAAAAGATTGTTAAGGAACAGGTACATACCATGGCCGATGCCGTTGCAGTTGGCGACCCTTACGATTTTTGGAAAGTGTATAACGCCCTAAACGAGACAGGCGGATTTGCATACACCGCAACCGAAAATGAGCTATTAGAATCGGTTAAAGAGATGACCATCGAAGAAGGTATTTTCACCGAACCGGCAAGTGCCATTCCTTTGGCTACCTTGAAAAACAATCTGGATACGTTTAAAGGCAAAAAATGCCTATTGGTATTAACCGGCACGGGTCTGAAAAGTGCACATATAGTATCCAAGTATTCGCTTTCTTCGCCAATTCTTGCACCGGATATGAAAGTCATCCGTGAATATATCGACTCAGGTTTCCCAGCCATGCAAAAAAACAGCTGGGGACAATCGCGCGACAGCATGAGTGTAACTCTGGACGAAAACAAAACCCGCTTATACGAAAGTTATGTGGAAACTATCGGCAAAAAAGGAAAGGAACTGCGCGAGGCCGAAGTGTTGGCACTGAAATCTTTGGTGTATAACGAAGAAGCTGATTTACACTACCCTGTTGAAGTGCTCGACTATAAATTAACGGTTAGAAAACGCGGATTGGTAAGTGCGGCCGTGCAGCTAAAAATTGAAGGCCAGGACGATGATATCATATCCTTGGATCAAGGCGTTGGCTCTATGGATGCCGTGCTTACCGCCATAAAAGCAGAGACCGATTCATTTTTGGCCTTGGATGTGGTAAATCACGAAGTAGAGATACTGAGCCCCGATACCGATTCTTTGGTAATTGTTACACTTACCCTCAAAAAAGGCGAGCATACTTTTAAAGCAAAAGGCGCTTCTCCCGATACGTTGGAAGCCCTTATCCAAGCTTTTGTTAAGGGATTGGCCATAGCGCATAAAGCCCTTAATTAACAACCTGTCAGCAATTTATTAAAAATCCCGATTGCAGATAATACCGTCGGGATTTTTTACTTTCAGTAAAGTCCGCCTAAAACTCAAGCTTCTTCAATAAAATATTTGTGCAGCTTTTTGACTATTACTTTTGCCTCACGTTCATCAACCAAAAAACAGATATTATTAGGGCTAGATCCATGGCATATTACACGAATATTGTAATCGGCCAGCTGGTAAAAAAGCTTACCGCTCACCCCTTTGGTTGCATTCAATTTATTGCCGATAATGGCCACCAAAGAGTATTCTTCCTCCAGCTCCACTTCGCAAAATTCTGCCAACTCATCCAAAACTTTGGATTTTAGCTTGGTTTTTATGGACGGTTGCCCGGCGGTATCCAAAATCAACGAAATAGTTACCTCACTTGTGGTTACCAAATCGACTGAAATTTTGTGTTTGTCCAAAATGCTGGAAACACGCATCAAAAAACCATGTTGATGGCGCATACTTTGGCTTTTTATCGTCAATAAAGATTGCCCTTCACGCATGGTAATTGCCCGGATAACGGGTTCGGTTTCCGCTTTCGGCACAACTGTGGTGCCTTCCAGCGATGGGTCTTTACTGGAAAGAATTCTAACTTTAACGCCGCTTCTTATGGCCGGTTTTAATGTTGAATGGTGAAGTATTTTCCCTCCAAAAACCGATAATTCCGCTGCTTCATCCAAAGATATTTGGTTAATGGGCTGGGCATTCTCCACCAAACGCGGATCGGAGGTATAAACGCCGGCCACATCGGTCCATACTTCCAAAACATCTGCCTTAATAGCTTCTGCAAACAACGATGCCGACAGATCACTCCCGCCTCTTCCCAATGTGGTGGTGTTGCCAAAAATATCACTGCCAATAAAGCCTTGGGTCAAATAGATTTTATCCGGACGTAAAAACTTATTGGCCCTGATTTCTATTTGATTTATATCCGGTTCGGCCGTGCCAAAACTTGAATCGGTAATTAATATGGAGCGTGCATCTAACAGTTCGGCATCCACATTGTTTTCCTGCAATACATCCACAAAAATCGCCGTTGAGAGCAACTCTCCGTAAGCCATTATATCATCTTTCCAAAGATTGTCGCGACCAATTTTTTTCAACTTTTGTTTCAGTTCGGCCAATAGCTTATTGACTCGCTTTGTGGCTTCTTCTTTGTAATTGAGCTGGTTTATAATGGAGAAATGCCGGTCCTCTATCCTTTCCAATACATGTGCCCGGTAATCGTCGGATACATTATTGGTAAGGCTTATTAAATCGTCGGTTGTCCCGGCCGTTGCGCTTATTACTATAAATCGTCTGTTACTGTTTGCTGCTATTATCTCAGCACTGTGTTGCATTGAGGTGAAACTTTTAACACTCGTCCCACCAAATTTCGAAACTATCATTAATTATTTTCCAAATCGTATAAAAATTATTTCCGCTCTTTTTTATTTTACTAAAAATACCAAGTATTTCGGAAAAAGTGGCTTTCCCTGTCGCTTTCTTTTTTGTTTTTTGAATTTTTAGGTATTATAAACAATCAAACTAAATTACATACTAATCAATTCAAGTGCATAAAATAAAAAATCGTATTCCCGGTAGATTCACTAAAACCGGTTTTGGAGCAATTATAGCCGTTTTGGTGATATTTACGGCTTGTAACATCAATAAAAAGAAATTCAGCGCATCCGATTTTGAAAAAAATATTGAAAAGATAAATTTGATAGAAAATTTGGAATCAAAAATATCAAAAGCCGATGCTTTTTGGCAAAAATTGAAGCAGAATAATCAAGTACCCCTTACCGATGGTGAAAATGCCATATTTTTATACAATGGGAAGGCCGAAAATGTGAGTTGGCACGGCGACTTCAACAATTGGTCGCCCGATATAAACGGAAAAAACAGGGGCATCAACGTGGAAGGCACGGATTTATGGTATTTAAAGAGCACTTTCCCTGAGGATGCCAGAATAGACTATAAAATAAACGTGGATGGCGATTGGATATTGGACCCCAATAATTCGCAAGAACAATGGAGTGGTTTTGGTCCCAATTCTGAGTTGAGAATGCCAAAATGGAAAGAAAACGAATACACCAAACTAAACGATAATGCAAAAAAAGGTACTATAACCGATTTTATCACCATCAAAAGCAAGGAACTGGGTTATACCATTCAATATCAGGTATATACGCCCTATGGTTATAGCAAAACGGATGAACTGCCGGTACTTTATGTAACCGATGGCTCGGAATATATACACGATAAAATGGGAGCTTTACAAACGGTGCTGGATAATCTGATAAGTTTGAATAAAATGGAGCCTATCATTGTGGTTTTTGTAGATGCACGCGCTCCCGAAGATACATCCATCAATAGAAGGATGGAACAGTTTTCGGTCAATCCAAAATATCTGAACTTCTTCGGAGATACCCTTTTGCCAGAAATCAAAAGAAACTATAATACTCTAGATGCCAATACCGGTTTGATAGGCACATCCATGGGCGGGTTGAATGCCGCTTATTTTGGATTTAGTGCGCCGGATTTGTTTAATAACATTGCTATACAATCGCCTGCCTTTTGGTTCAGCCCCGAAATTTACGATTTAGTGGAAAATACTGCCTCCCAACCCTATAAAATCTATATGAGTGTGGGCACTATTGGCGATTCTTTAGAAGACACCCGAAAAATGAAACAAATTTTTGAGCAAAAAGGAATATCCGCCGAATATTTAGAGGTAAACGAAGGCCACTCGTGGGGCGCTTGGTCGGCACAGCTGGATAAAATATTAATTTACTTTTATGGGAAATAAATTAATAAAAAAGATAACTATCAACCTTTTTCCACCCAGAATAATGCTGGATTATATCGAATTCGCACGCCCGCTGCCAGAATTTAGCGAGAAAATAGCAATAAATGTTTATTCTACAAATCCACCGGTTCGAAAATAAAATTTATTTGTTTGAAGCTACAGAAATAATAAATTAATTCGTCGTTCGTATTGTACAATAATTAAAAAAGGCGGGTAAAATGAAAGGGATCAAATTTGCCATTATTTTAGGTTTTTTAGTAGTGAATTGCACAAATCTGTTTGCTCAAACGAACAGGTGGGTAGTTATAATGCGCAGCGGAACCCACGCGCAAGGCTACAAAACAACCGAGGGTTTTCCCAAATCTTATATAAATGCCGAAGGCGGTAAAGTCAAATATATTGATAAAATGGCCTATAATAACGGTAAATGGACTGTTGTAATGTCCGGCTTGCCCTATAAAAATCAATATTATTACTTTCTGAATAAAAGCTTACCTCTCGAGCAAATACGGGAAAGTTGGAGGCAGGGTTTCAATATCACTGAAGTGACTTATACAAATGAGCAATGGTTTGTTGTTATGTCTTTACCAAATAATAACAGCAAAATAATAAGGGAAGAAAGCCTATATAAAGGCACTCTTAATGAGGTCTTAAAATATATAGACAGTAATTGGAAGTACCGACAGATTGGTAATATTACTTACGGTAACAACGAATGGGTGGTAACCATGGCAAAACATCCCGAATACGGGCACCAAATATACCGATATCAATCCTCCTTCCCTACAGAATGGCTTGACAAAAATTACCCTGAAGATTACAGAGTAACCAGTATAGCCTACGGTGGTGGAACCTGGATGGTGGTTATGTCAAAATTGAAAGTAAACACAGGGGAATTCTATACATACAATGAGGAATTCCCTATCGATTTCATCAAAAGTAAATGGGACGACAAATACCGTATCAATTCCATAGTGGCTCAAAATGAATAATTTAGTCGTGATTAAATTAAAAACATAAACCTTATTTGCAACCGCTATTACACATTAAAACTACAGCCAATATACATTGTTAAATAACTTATAATTAAATACTTAAATAATCATAATATATATTAATATATTTCCCGTTTGGACTTGCGGCACAAAAAGTTTATTCATTTTTACGAGAAATAATATTATAAACTCTATATTATCACTTTCAAATTTTAATAAATACTAACTAAATACCGCTTTAATTATGCTCATAGCTTCTGCTTTAATTACCAACGATGCTGTTGTATTGGCGATTTTGCTTGCAATTTTAGCTGCAATTTTCATAACCTCGAGCAGTGAAAAACCCTTTTGGAAGAAATTTTATACTTTTGTACCGGCATTATTGCTTTGCTATTTTGTCCCGTCCATTTTTGCAACAATTGGAGTTATAGATGCGAAGGAATCGAATTTATATTTTATTGCATCGAGGTATTTGCTGCCTGCTAGTTTGATTTTATTGACGCTCAGCATCGATTTTAAGGGTATCATAAAATTGGGTTGGAAAGCCGTAGCCATGTTTTTGGCGGGTACGGTGGGTATTATTGTAGGCGGCCCTATCGCCCTATTAATAATAAGTGCTATAAGCCCCGACTTGGTTGGTGGTAGCGGTCCGGACGAAATTTGGCGCGGAATGGCTACCGTAGCGGGTAGTTGGATTGGCGGCGGCGCAAATCAGGCGGCAATGCAGGTAATGTACCAGCCCAGCGATAAGCTTTTCAGCGCCATGGTAACTGTAGATATTATTGTGGCTAATATTTGGATGGCATTTTTACTGTATGGCGCCGGCATTAGCAAGAAAATAGATAAATGGTTCAAAGCCGACTCCAGCGCTATTGATTCGTTGCGCGAAAATATTGAGAATTACCAAGCAGGCATTACGCGGATAACAACTTACGTCGATTTTGTAAAGATATTTGCCGTTGCATTTGTAATAACCGGAATTGCCCATTTTTTTGGGGATATTTTTGGACCATGGATTGCAGAAAATGCCCCGGCTTTAAGCGATTTAAGTCTGGATTCTACATTTTTCTGGATTATTGTTCTGGCAACCACCGGTGGATTAATAGCCTCCTTTACACCGCTACGTGAACTGGAGGGAGCAGGAGCATCAAAAATCGGCAGTCTTTTTCTATATGTTTTAGTAGCCACTATAGGTATGCAAATGGATTTAAAAGCATTTGTTGAAGTTCCGGGTTTCTTTGCTATTGGAATAATCTGGATGCTGGTTCACATAACCATTTTATTAAGCGTTGGCAAGCTAATTAAAGCACCTTTCTTTTTTACAGCGGTAGGCAGCCAGGCAAATGTAGGTGGTGCGGCCTCGGCGCCCATTGTTGCATCGGCTTTTCATCCATCGCTGGCGCCTGTTGGTGTTTTACTGGCGGTTTTGGGCTACGCACTTGGAACTTACGGCGCGTGGATTTGTGCAGAGATTATGAGAACCTTGTAGGTAAAATCATTTCTAATTTCGCATAAATCGTTATTTATCGTTAATGGTTATTTGTATATTTCATTCCATTCGAACATTAACCATTAACGTTTTTTATTTTGAACAGAGCTCTTAAATTCCTGCTCGTTTTTGTGGTGGTGGTGGCCACTGTGCTTACCATGACCACTCTCCCCTTTTTTTCGGCCTTTAAAACACTTTTTTCAAATAGCGAGGGTATGGCCGAAGGAAGCGAATATGTAGAGCAAACTTATTCGTTAAAAGCACTGGCTGAATTTATTGGCCAACACCCGGAATATATTTCAATTGTATCGTACAACATCGACAGCCCCGATTCCAGTATCCACTACCAAGCAGATGTGCAACGAACTATGGGCACGCTGTCCAATATTTTTCTGGTGGCCGAGTACGAGCGACAGGTAGAAAAAGGAATCTTAAACCCTTCCCAAGCCTTTGATTTAAAAGATTTGGAACGCCTGCAATTGCCCGATATAAGTACAAATGCGTATAAAGAAGCTATTTCAATTCTAAAAAAGAAAAAAAAGGATGCCATTACACTGGATGATGCCGTTACTGTTTTGGTGGAATTGGGAGATTTAACGATATCCGATTATCTATGGCATAAACTGGGCAAAAATAATATCGAAAACCTAATGGCAGAGTTAAAATTGGAAAATACCGATATGCCGCTGCCCTTTTCAGGATTGTACATTTCTGTTTCGAAGCATTTTAGCGATTCCACAAAAGCCGATGGATATACCGATGCAGAGATTATTGGATTAGCCGAGAAATTTTATAATGATGATGCGTTTAATGCCGAAGTAAAGAAATCGTTTAAAAAAGACCGGTTGGGCATTACTTTTATGCAAGAAAGAGATGCTCTGGGGAATTTCCCACAGACAACCGCCAATGATATGACAAAATTACTGCTAAAATTACATAATAATGAGTTGATTTCGGAGCAGGTTTCTAAAAATATCCGTGAAAAGATGAGATGGGTTTTTCGCGGAGAAACGATACCACTAACTTTTAAAGATTATGGCGCATTTTACGATACTCGTATGGGCATGTTGAGTGGTATCGACCTAGGAATATCTAAATTTACGGGTTCTTCTTATATACAAGCCATGTTTTTCGACCGTTTGCCGGTTGCTTTTTGGATGCATTTATCCGCCAATCACATGCAAGAGGAATTTCAACAGCGTATAATTTGGGATCCGGCATTGCAGGACGTAACCTTTAAAGAAACCTCGAAATAATATTATGTCTGTTTACCGCTTATTATCACTTTTTTGGCTGATTCCGGGCTATTTGGTTTTTTTATCATTTCAGCAAGCTGCCGTACATTTTGGTGCCGAAAAAACATTTAAAGAAGGGGTACCTTATCCCGCTGAAGTTGTAGATATGCAAATAAAGCATATAGCAGCACAAAGCAATGCGTATGTTGTGCTGAAATTTACCACTCCCGAAGATGGAGAGATTGTTAGAAAACACGGACTAACCATCCAAATGTCACAAAAAGTGCACCAAAACAAAATTATACCCATCAGTTATCGTAAAAACGGGTATCCCGAAATTGTATTGGTACCCACTTACGAAATCCAGTACAGCACCTCGTTATTTAACATGTGGGTGGCCATTATTTCTTCTATTGTAACTATATTGGCGGGCATTAAAATCCAAAAATTCTCAAATAAGCGAAGCAAACTGGGTGTTGAAAAACTTAACTACGAAATTATAGATTCAACCGATGGGTAAGGGCACTTTATATTTAATTCCCACTACTTTGGGAAAAACGGGGAGTAATAATAGTATTCCGGAATATACGCTGGAAATACTCAGAAAACTGGACGTACTGGTAGTAGAAAACCTTAAAACCACGGTTAAATTTTTGCACTGGGTGGGCAATACCGTTCCGGAATATAAAATAGACTTTTATCATCTGCATAAAAACACGCCCGATGCCGAAGTTTTTAGTTTTTTAAGGCCATTAAACGCCGGTCGTGATGTTGGGTTGATATCGGAAGCAGGCGTGCCTGCCGTTGCCGATCCCGGCTCCAGGCTGGTTAAAGCGGCACACAATAACGGAATACGGGTAGTGCCTCTGGTTGGGCCATCTTCGATACTGCTTGCTTTAATGGCCTCTGGTTTTAATGGGCAAGAATTTGCTTTTCATGGTTACCTGCCTATAAATGCAAAAGAACGCGAGCAAAAACTGGTACAGCTCGACGGAGAATCACGCCGGCACAACCGCACCCAAATATTTATGGAAACACCGCACAGAAATATGGAATTGTTTAAAAGTATTCTGCAAGTTGTAAACCCCGATTCCCATCTTTGCATAGCCGCCGATATTACGATGGAAACGGAAGAAATACGCTCCAAACGCGTTATGGAATGGATGCACGCCCCCGCTCCTGATTTAAACAAACGCCCCTGTATTTTTATAATTTACAGCAGATAAAAGCAATACCTCAAAAAAAACCCTATCCTAAAAAGAACAGGGTTTTTGGCCGAAACCACATTTAGTAGCTATAGATTGCCATTTAACTTTATTAAAGGGCTCCGGCTTTATTTAAAATTTCAAGAACTTTTGTATGACGTTGGGCAACTGCTTGATCTTTAGCCGACCAGCCTCTATCGTCTTGTACGTTAACGTTACTATTATTATTTATCAATAGCTCAACAATTTCGTGATGACCGTTCGTTGAGGCCCAGTAAAGGGCGGTTGTTCCTCTGTTATCTTTATAGTTTATATCGGCAGAGCTATCTACCAATAATTTAACCACATCGATATGGCCATGTTTTGCGGCTTTTAAAAGAGCTGTGCGGCTGTTAGAGTCTTTAGTATCAACGTCTATCCCTTGATCGAGAAATTCGCTGACTGCATCTAAGTTGCCATTTTCTGCGGCATCTAAAAACACATTTTCATCCATTCGTTTTCCTCCTACAGTTTTATTGGTTACACTTACTAAGTGTAGTTTTAGATTATCTTAATATCAACTAAGAATGTCAAATTTTCATAAATATTAAATGAATTTTATTTTTTATTTAAATACACGATAGATTTATATCAGATTTAAATAAAAACCTCTATTTAAAATTAAATAGAGGTTTAAAATTCGTTTAACATGTTACAAGCCAAGAACTTTAGTTCCTTGCTCAAATATTATATCCACCGGAATATTTACCTTCGATAAGCGCTCCAGCGCATTCTCCAGCTCCTGTGGACGTACAGTGTATTTTTCTACAAACTCGTTTACTTTGGCATAATCGCCGTTGCCCTGTAGTACTATAATTTTTTCGGATAGTGAGGTAACGGCAGCGCCTACTTTTTCGAAATTGATGTTAAATCTCTCTGTCGTTTCATTATAGCTAAAGGCTTCCATTTCTTTAAAATAATTATAACGTATCAAGTTTGCCCGACCATGCGCGCTAGCTGATCCAAATCTGATTGATCTGAAAATACTGGCCAAAAAAGTAACATAATTATCTTCAATCTGCCCCTCATCCATCATATCTCTATCAAATAGCGATTGAACCATATACAAACCTAAAACATCTGCTTTACCTTCCTCTAATGCAGACGCATGATTTTGGAGTGCCGTTCTGACCGTTCCATTTCCCGTTATGGTATTTTTGATTCCAAGGCCGTGCGCCACTTCATGAAACATAGTATTACCAAAAAATGCTTCAAAAGTAATGTGTTTTTGCTGGTCTTTATCAATCAGAACATCGGCAATGGGAATAAGGATTTTATCGTATTTCGCTCTCATAGAGTTTTCTAATTGCAAGCGACGTGTACCTTTTTGCAGTTGTACTTCTTCGTCGTTGGGTAAATTAATGGCTATGGTTTTGGAACCCGAATTACTATCACCGGCATAATAAACTACATCATAAGCGTTTAAATCGGAATCGCTGCCCGGAATTTCAGTTTTATATTTGTTATCTACTGGTAAACCTTCCTGTAATTCGGGTAATATAGATGCATATTTGGATAATCTATCGCTCCACTCTTTATCTTTTACCAAAACGTAGGCCTCGTTTGCGGTTTTGTAGCCAAATAATTGATCTTCGTAATTTTCTATGGGCCCGATAATAATATCCAGACCATTGTCTTTCATATCCATCCATGCCAGTTCACTTTCCCGGTATTCGTTGCTCTCCAATGCATCGGCGCGGAGTTGTAAATATTTTTTTAGTCCGGCGTCATCTGCAAATTCTGCTGCCTCGCGTAATTTATTGGCGGCTTTGGTGTGATATTCAGCAAAAGCTTCATTATAAGGAATGGTGTATAATTGTCCGGCCTCATTACGTCTTACCAAATGGTACAAACTGCTTTTTTCATCAGAATCCCAATTATCAAACTCTTCTCTGGTCATATCTGCTGGATAAAAATTTGCGCCAAGTGGTTTATCGCCTACTCCTTCCACAAAAGATTTATTTCCGTCCAATCTGTCCCACGGACCATAATTAATTTCTGCGAATTTTCTTGTTTTTTCGTCCAACCCATCAAGTAATTCATCTTTACTGCCATAAGCTTGCAACCAAAATACCTTGTTCATCTCGTCGGCAGCTTCTATAAGCAAGGGCAGCATCTTTTTTTCGTTATCGGTAAGCTTTTCAATATCTGTGGTCAGTGTAAACTCTGTATATTTGCTGAGGAGGGCATCCATTTTATCTATTTTTGGATTACAAGCCATAACGGCAAAAAGCAAAAAAAGACCAAGTAATTTTTTCATATAATCTAACAATTTAGTTTCTTTTCAATAAGCACATTTTATGTCATATTAGCAATTATATTATAAGTGAAGTAAACACTTCTTTCAACTATTTTTAATTATTTGGTTAAATTTTTATCCGAAATTCTAGATTTGTAATTATTTTGTACAACATTTGTCTCGAAAACATAAAAATGGATATAAATTGGTGCCTAAAACATCCCTATTTTATAAAAAACCTTGAAAACGCATTTTTTATGATACCAATAAAAGCTTAATTTGCAACGTTAATAAATTTGATGTATAAATTATTAAATAAACTGGTGCATGGTATCTAAATCGAAGTTTTTAAAGCTCTGTTTTTTATTGTTATTTGCTTTAATCGGTAATGTTGCCACTTATGCACAGCAAAACACCAAATTATCGCGTATTTCCATGGCTACCCGAAGCGATGGTAACGGAGCGGTACTCAGATATCATTTCAGCTCTGCCGTCGATTCTTTTGAGGTAACACAGCCCGAGCCCGATTTTATACAAATGGTGCTATATCATCCCAATATTGATACCGCCAACATCGTCCTGCCCGAAGAACAAAATGAGCATCTAAAGGAAATACATCTCTACAATTTAGGCTATGGTTACGGCCTGGATATATTCTTACAAGACAACGTTTCTTACAAAGCATCGGCATATCCCGACCAAAACAAGCGTGATTTACTGCTCGGTTTAACCAAAACGAATGAAACAGCACTAAAAAACCACACCAAAAATTTTGCCGAAAGAACTTGGATTGATGAAATATTACCTGATGACGTAAAAGAATTATCTGAGCTATCGGATATGCCCACAGATTATACTTTTATGCTAATAAAAGAAAAAATGCGCTTTGATAGAGTGGTTATAGATCCTGGACATGGCGGCCACGACCCCGGTAATATTGGCTACGGCGGAGCCAGGGAAAAAGATGTTGTGCTGCAAATTGCGAAGAAATTAGGCGATTATATAGAACAATATCTTCCCGACGTAGAAGTGATATATACACGCGAAGATGACACATTTGTAGGATTGGAAGAACGTGGGCGCATTGCAAACCGAGCTGAGGCTGATTTATTTGTTTCCATCCACGCCGATGCCTGGACCGACCGCTCGGTACGCGGAGCCTCGGTTTTTTTCCTGGGGCTGCACCGGACCAATAAATCTTTTGAGGTAATGAAACGCGAAAATCAGCTATACAAAAGTGATTTAGTTGAAGATTTAACGGAAGAAGACCTGTTTTTATATGAATTAGCCAATAGTGGAAACATAGCCACCAGCGAAAAAATTGCCTACTTGGTAGAAGATCAGTTAAAAAACAGAGCGCAGCGAAAATCGAGGGGCGTAAAACAAATGGGACTGGTGGTTTTATACCAAAGCACCATGCCCGGAATTTTGGTTGAAACAGGTTTTTTGACCAATGCGGCGGAACAACGATATTTAACCAGCGATTATGGGCAAAGTATAATAGCATCTGCTATATTCAGGGCCATACGCGATTATAAAGTAAATTATGAACAAGGATTGCTTTTAGATGGACAAGCCAATAACTGATAAAAAAAGACCGTTGATTGTAGGAGTTGCCGGAGGCAGCGGCTCGGGGAAAACCACCGTTGTAAACCATATTTATAAGGCTTTGGGTAAAAATTCCATCGCTTTATTGCAACACGATTCCTATTACAGAGATTTGGACCATCTGCCCATCGAAGACCGCCTAAAACACAACTTCGACCACCCCTCCTCCCTGGAAACCGAATTATTGATACGCCATATCAATGCGTTGACCAACGGATATCCGGTTGATGTACCCATTTACGATTTTACCAACCACGCCCGTAAAAAAGAAACCCTTAAATTATCGCCAAGAAAGGTAATACTAATCGACGGCATCCTGATATTCAGCGAGCCCGATCTGAAAAACCTAATGGACGTGAAAATATTTGTAGATACCGATAGTGATATCCGTTTGATGAGACGTCTTAAAAGGGATATAACCGAACGCGGGCGAACTGTGGAAAGCGTAATAGACCAATATCAAACTTTCGTACGCCCCATGCATTTGGAGTTTGTAGAACCGAGCAAAAGATACGCCGATATAATTATACCCAGAGGCGGTAAAAATAAGGTTGCAATGGAAATGGTGGTCTCGCTGATTAAAAGTAAGCTGGATTAATTTTTATCCCGACCGTTAAATAGTAATTTCATCCCTTCTGCCACCAAAAACGGTACGTGTTTTATCTCCGTCATATCCAAATAAGGATATATCCATTCGGCATCGCCGCCGGTAATATATATATCCGTATTTTCGCCCATATTCAGGAATTTTTGAATGGCATACCGAATTCCATCCAAATAAAAACCCAACTGTCCCCATTGCAAAGAAGTTCGGGTGTCTTTTCCGGGCCATACTTCGGGCAGTTCAAGAGTTACGTCAGGCAGTTCGGGTGCTTTCTCTTTAAAAATGCCAAAAAAGGATTTTAAACCGGGAATTATAATACCGCCTTCATAAACGCCATTTTTGTCCATAAAATCGATGGTGCAGGCGCTACCACTATCTATAACCAGCACATTTCTATCCTTGATTTTACTGTAAGCGGCAAGGCAGCCCAAAACACGGTCTATTCCAAGCGTTTGTGGCGTGCGATAGTCAATGCGTTTGCTGTCGATATCGCCAATGGTCAATATCCCAAAATTGATTCCCGGCACATTCGATTTCAATTTTTCACGCAAATCGGCGCGGACACTTGCAACAACGAAGTGCGTAAACTCACCCCGATGTTTTTGCAGCCATTCCACCGCCAGCTCGAATTCCGAGAGTTTAATTTTGAACAATAATTGCCAATTACCGGATTCTTCGTACATAAACGATATCGTGGAATTACCAATATCGATATAAATTGTAGAATTATTTTTTTTTGAATCGATTTCTGCCATTTTTTTGTATTACATTTACACTAAAGTAAAGAATTTGCAAATTAATATAACAACATGAATTTAGACTCAAAGATAGCAATTGTTACCGGAGCAAGCAGTGGCATAGGTGCACAATTTTCGAAAGATTTGGTTGCAAAAGGAGCAACGGTTTATGGTTTGGCGCGACGAAAAGAAAAATTGAATCAGTTAAGAAAATTACTGGGTTCAAAATTTATCCCGGTTCCTATGGATATCACCCAGTTTGAGTCCATTAAAGATTGGGTAAACAGCGAGTTTAACAATAACCATGCGCCGGATGTGCTTATAAATAATGCCGGTATTGGCTATTTTGCCAATGTTGATAAATTAAATATAGAAGAATGGCAAACCATGATGGATGTAAATATAAATGGCGCTTTCTATTTAACACACCAGATAACTCCACTGATGAAAAAAAATCCCAATGTTTGCCATATAGTTAATATAGCGTCCATTGCCGGAATGATTGGTACGCCTCGTTTTTCTGGTTATAACGCCTCAAAATTTGCTATGCGCGGTTTTAGTGAGGCTTTATTTAAAGAACTCAGATACGACGGCATTAAGGTAACCTGTTTTTCGCCCGGCTCCATTTATACACAGTTTTTTGTGGATGATGCTGTAACGCCACATACCAATATGATGATGCCGGAGGATATTTCAAAAACGGTAATGTATATTCTGGAAACTCCCGACAACTTTTTGATAAGCGATATTGTAATGAGGCCTTTAGACCCAAAAAATCCAAATTAAACCGCAGTATAGTACCTTGAAAAAACGGATTTTTGTAATATTTGCAGTACTTTTGGCTTTTGCCTGCGATAGAAACGAGCCTGTTATAAAAAAACCGGATAACTTATTGAATGAAGATACCTACGTGGATCTTCTTTTTGAAATGCAAATGCTAAAAGTACTGCAATATTACTTCCCGCCCCAAGATACGGTCGATTCGTTAAAAAAGAGCATATTCGAAAAATACGATATCGAAGAAGAACGGTTTTTGGATGCGCATAGCTACTATCAAAGCAGGTTAGACGACCAGCTAAAACGTGTTGATAAAGTAATAAATCGGTTGCAAGACGAAATTGAGTATTTTAATGAGATAGATTCGTTGCGGAAAAGTGAACCATCCAATTAACTTGCAATATAATATCGGGTATCTTCTTCGCTAACCTTAATTTTACCGTCAACCATAAGAATATTGATTATCCTTTGGGCAGTCGCGGAATCAACACCCATTGCAATAACAAGCATTTCATCCGTAGTTGGTTCATTTTTGAATAATTGGTACGCTTTTTTCAGTATTTCGGTGTTTATTTCGGTTTCTTTGCCCGTAGATTTATTTTTTGTGCAGTTGTCGCATTTACCACAGGGCGTAGTATCTGTATCACCAAAATAATTTTTTAGGAATACTTCACGGCAGCTATTGGAGTTCACAAACCGGTTCATATAATCTAATTTTTCCAATAGGTGATTTCTATAGCTCTCCACCTCTTGTTTGCTCAATGGCAATTTTGAAGAACGCGCTTCCAAAACCTTGACCACACTCCTTTCACCCAGCGATTTATATACCATCAACCGATCGTTTTGCATGAGTACATTCAGAGCTTTTATTAAACTGTTACGATTGACTTTAAGATGGGCGGTCAGTACCTCTTCTTCCATTTCAACTGCCTCATAAAAAGCATCGTTTCCCAAAAATCTTTCCAGTTTATCCACAAATTCGGCTTTTTCTGGATTGTTCGAAGCTTGCTTGAATTGATTGACCAATTCCCGGCTTTGTATAAACTGTATGGATAACGCCGGCTTGTCTATATCTTCATAAGCTATTATTCCAAATTGATTTAACAATCGCACTACCGATTTACACACTGCTACCGATTCTTTAGCTCTGAGGGCTACATTGTGTATATCCAGTTCTTTTGCTTCCAGCATAACCGCACCGTTTGCCAACTCAAAACTATCGCACATAGCCTGATAAACCGCTTCAAACTGTTTTCGTGTGGGATAACTTTGTTGCAACTGCTTTTTAGCGTTTTCATAATCGGAAGGCTTATAAAATAATATGGGAAAACTTTCGGCACCATCGCGTCCCGCACGTCCTGCTTCTTGGTAATAAGCCTCTATCGAACCCGGAATTTTTTCATGTATTACATATCTGCAATTTGGTTTGTCAATGCCCATACCAAAAGCGTTGGTGGCCACAACCAATGGCGTTTTTCCAATAATCCAGTTTTCTTGTATCCGCTTTCTGTCTTCCGCACCGATTCCGGCATGGTATGCCTCGGTTTTCAATCCCTGCCTGGTAAAATACTCCGCCCATGATTCACAATTTTTTCGGGTACCGCCGTACATCAGCCCATCTCCCATTTTAGAAGCTTTGGATACCGCTCCAATCAGTCTTTTTCGCGTATTGGCCGTTTTTATGATCCACCAAACCAAATTGGGGCGGCTAAATCCCAAAGAAACCACATTTGGGTTTTGAAAGCCGAGGGAATCGAGTATATCCTGCCGAACGGTGGGCGTTGCTGTTGCCGTGAGCGCCAACCATCGTGTAGTTTCGGGTAAATTTGCCAACGATTCTCTTATTTCTCTGTACGCAGGCCGAAATTCGTGTCCCCATTCCGAAATACAGTGTGCCTCATCAACGGCAACCAAGTCTATTTTTAAATTAGCCAGTTCATTTTGGAATAATTGCGTTTTAAGTCGCTCAGGAGCACAATACAACAGCTTATACATACCATTTCTGGCATTGATAAGCCTTTGCTCAACTTCCCTGCGGGATATGGTACTGTTTATAAAGGTGGCGGATACGCCTTTGCTCTGCAATTGCATAACTTGGTCTTGCATGAGTGCAACCAGCGGCGAAATAACCAGCGTAATTCCCTCAAAAACCGTTGCCGGCACTTGATAACAAAGAGATTTGCCCCCACCGGTTGGAAATAAAACCAAGGTATCTTTACCATCCAATACCGATTGTACCGCAATATCCTGCCCTTTCCTGAAGGAATCGTAACCCCAGTATCGTTTTAAGTTTTCTTCCAGTTTTTGAAATGAATAGTTCAATTATATTTGGTTTTTATTTATTTGAGCTGACTGCAAATTTAGGGATCCTACACGGAAATAATTGATTTTTTAAATTATAACTTTCTTTGATTATAATGTAATTTCAAACATATTTTAATAAAAAATATAAATAGTTTATACTACTTCGTAATTGTAAAATTAAATCTGCTTAAAGTATAATGAACAAATTTATCTGCTTTTTAGGTCTTTGGTTTTTATGGTTGCCCGCCAACAACGCTTATAGTCAGGCATACACCTCCCACCAAATAGATTCTTTGGTCAATGTGGCTATGAACAGTACAACTATGGCGGGAATAGCCGTTGCAGTTGTTGAGAACGACCGGGTAGTTCATGCAAAAGGTTATGGAACCGCAGTAATGGAATCGGGCGATAAAGTGGATGAAAACACGCTATTTGCCATTGCATCGAATACGAAAGCATTTACCACCGCTGCTCTGGCCATTTTGATAGATGAAGGTAAATTGGAATGGACGGATAAAGTAATTGAGTACATTCCCGAATTTAAAATGTACGATCCTTATGTTACGGAGAATTTTAATATCCAGGATTTGTTGACCCATCGCAGCGGTTTGGGGCTGGGTGCCGGAGATTTAATGTTCTTCCCCGATGGCGGTAATTTTACGGTTGATGACGTGGTAAAAAGCTTTCAATACCAAAAACCGCAATCGGCATTCCGAACTAAATATGATTACGATAATCTGCTTTATATTGTGGCCGGAGAAGTAGTGGCGAGAGTTTCGGGAATGAGCTGGGCCGATTTTGTGGAAACAAAAATAATGAAACCGCTGGACATGGAGCGTTCAAAAGCAGTATATCAAAGGCTGGAAAATCTGGACAATGTAGCCCAACCCCACACGGCAGATAATAATGTTTTAACCCAAATACCAACTTATACAAAAAACCACGAATCTTTGGGTGCTGCAGGCGGTATTTATGCCAGCGTTAACGATTTAAGCAAGTGGATGTTGATGCATTTAAACAGGGGAAGATATAACGGAGAAACCATTATCTCGTTCGACAATCACGATGAACTATGGAAACCGCACACAAATCTGGACTTTAGTGTGGTTTCGGATGGTATTTATAATTCTCACTTCCAGGCTTACGGGTTGGGTTGGCAGTTAGAGGATAAAGCGGGGTATATTACGGCCGAACATACCGGCAGTTTACCCGGAATGCGTTCGCGAACCATTCTGATACCGGAGCTGAAAGTGGGCATAGTAGTGCTGACCAACACTTCTCCCGGTGCCGGCGTGTCGTGGTCGGTTGCAAACGAAATTATGGACGGATATTTAGGTGTTAAAAAACAAAACTGGATAACCGATAGAATACGTGCTTTCAGTGAAGCCACCCATAGTGCCGATACTTTCACGGAACAGGTTTGGAAAGATGTCGAAGCTAAGAAAGATGTACAAATAAATCAAAATGTATATGAAGGCATCTATCAAGACCCATGGTTTGGTAATTTTGTTATTGAAAAGAGAGAAAACACACTATGGATAAAAGCCGAACGCTCTCCAAAATTGACCGGGAAAATGTATTATTACAAAGAAAACGTTTTCGCTATACAGTGGGAAAATCCAGATGAGGAATACAGTGCTTTTGCATCCTTTAATCTGGACGAAAACGATAAAGCCACCGAACTAAAAATGAAGGGAATATCGCCTTTTATAGATTTTAGTTACGATTTCCACGACTTGGATCTTAAAAGAATTGACTAAAACATTGTTCGGTAAAAAACCTGTAAATAAAACGTATCGGCAACATTTCATTACAATTTTGAACGGAATATATACCTCAAAAACCGTACTTTTAGTGTTTCCAATTTTAAGGCAATACAATTAATTGAATCGAATTGGATTCGCTTATCGTTATGGATAGAAAACTATTAATCTTGAGGTAGGTTTTTGCAAACATTAGAAAAAGAACCCATAATTGGAGACGCGCCAATACCGGAAATGCGCAGAAATTGGGTTTTACTGGCTCTTATGCTGACCATGAGTTTGGCAGCTATGGATGGCACCATTGTAGCCACGGCTATTCCACAAATTGTAGGCGATTTGGGTGGATTTTCGCTTTTTAGCTGGTTGTTTTCCATTTATTTATTGATACAGACCATAACCATTCCCGTGTATGGTAAACTGGCCGATATATATGGCAGAAAACCCATTTTAATTCTAGGTGTTATTGTATTTTTAATTGGTTCTGCGGCTTGCGGCGCTGCCTGGAATATGTACACGCTTATAATGTTCCGTGGAGTACAGGCCGTTGGCGCCGGTGCCATTATGGCCACGGTCAATACCATCGCCGGCGATATCTATACCATAGAAGAACGTGCAAAAATCCAAGGGTGGCTTTCCAGTGTTTGGGGTATTTCTGCCATAATAGGTCCGGCATTGGGTGGTGCATTTGCCGAATATGTATCCTGGAGATGGATTTTCTTTATAAATATCCCTTTTGGTATAGCATCCATATTCTTGATTTATACTTTTCTTATCGAAAACAAACCCAAAAATAATCCCACTGTCGATTGGGCCGGCGCAATGGCCATGTTGTTAACGGGCACCACCATTATGTTCGGGCTTTTACAGGGCGGACAATCTTGGCCGTGGCTGTCGTATCAAACCTTGAGCATTGTAATTATAAGTGCGGTTTTAGTTAATATTACCGTTAGGATTGAACGTAAGGCAAAAGACCCGATTTTACCAAAATGGGTGTGGTCGCGCCGCGTACTGGTTGGCGCAAATTTAGCCACCGTAGGAATGGGAATTGCAACCATGGCGCCCAATATGTATTTGCCGGTGTTTGCCCAATCGGTAACAGGGGTAAATGCTATTGCAGCCGGATTTATTTTGGCAAGTATGAGTTTGACCTGGCCCGTTTCATCCGCTTTATCGGGTAAATTATATTTACGTATCGGCTTTAGAAATACGGCGCTATGTGGAATCATATTTGTGCTTATCGGCGCCTTTACCTTCTTTTTCATGAAATTTCCGGGTCCCATCTGGACTTTGGTAGCAACTCAACTGATTTTAGGCGCCGGATTCGGGCTCATTTCTACACCAATGATTGTGGGCGTACAATCCACAGTTAATTGGGGACAAAGAGGCGTGGTTACGGGTGCCAATATGTTTTCACGATATTTTGGCCAAAGCTTGGGCGCTGCCATGTTTGCAGCCATTTACAACGCCGTACTTAGCGATGGATTGAAAAATGCACCTTCAAATTTAGCGCCGCAACTGCCCGGTGTAGATAAGGTGGTTGAAATTCTGCAAGGCAAATCTGCTGCGCCGGAAATAAGCCTTTATTTACGGGAGAATTTTTTCAATGCCACCCACTATGTATATATGGGGCTGGTAATTATAGCCTTTATAACATTGGCAATACTGCTGCTTACCCCGGCCAAATTCCCAACCGTTGATGGCAAATGAAAATAAAGATTAAGTTTGCCGGAAGTTTCATCTAACCGGCAAACGGAGAATTAAATTACGGGTAAACTTCCAACCATCAAATTTTCGAACGTTGTATCGAGCGGTACTTCGGTTTCTATAAGTAAACTCACAACATCGCCAATTGTTGAACACCCGGTATGTCGGTTCGGGTTTAGGTCGGGGGTTACCAAGCCTTTCTTGATTACGCGTGCTACAGCATTTCTTATTACTCCGGCTTCTTGATACATCTCAAAACTTTCCAGCATCAAGGCTGCCGATAAAATAGTTGCCACGGGGTTTGCCAAATCTTTGCCCGCCGCCTGTGGATAACTTCCATGCACCGGCTCGAACAGTGAGGTGTGCTCGCCTACCGAAGCAGAAGGCAGCAGCCCGATGGAACCCGTTATTACGCTGGCTTCATCGGATAAGACATCCCCAAAAAGATTCTCGGTCAAAATTACATCAAATTGGTTTGGGCGTTGAATGATTTGCATGGCCGCATTATCCACAAAAAGATATTCCACTTCTACTTCGGGGTAATTTATGGCTAAAATCTGCACGGTTTCCCTCCATAAGCGCGAAGTTTCCAAAACATTGGCTTTGTCCACCAGCGTAAGTTTCTTTTTCCTTCTCAATGCGGCTTCAAATGCCATAACGGAAATTCTTTTTATCTCTTCAACCGTGTAACTACAGTTATCAAACGCCGTGAGTCCATCTTCGCTTCTGCCTTTTTCGCCAAAATAAATACCGCCCGTCAATTCGCGGTAAACAACCAAATCGGTGCCTATGATACGGTCTTCTTTAAGAGGCGATTTATCAATTAATGACGGATAAAGCTCCACAGGACGAATATTGGCATATAAACCCAATTCTTTTCTAAGTTTTAGCAACCCCTGCTCGGGACGTACTTTTGCATTGGGGTCGTTATCGTATTTGGGGTCGCCAATGGCACCAAAAAGAATGGCATCGGCAGATTTACAGGCCTCAATGGTTTTATCGGGAAGTGGATTTCCAGTTTTGTCTATGGCTGCCGCGCCCACCAAAGCATATTCGTACTCAAATTTATGATCGAATTTAACCGCAATCGATTTTAATACTTTAATAGCTTGTTTAATAACCTCCGGACCAATACCGTCGCCGGGCAGAACGGCTATTTTCTTTTTCATAATTAAAACTCAATATGCTTTTTTTCGAATTCTTTAATCTTTTCCATTTTGCTCAATAAAAAATCAATATCATCATATCCATTCAGCAGGCATTCCTTTTTATAAGCATTGATTTCAAATTTTACTTCCAAATCAATTTCCGGTGCTGTCAAAGTCTGGTTTTCCAGGCTGATTTCTATGGTTAGCCCGGGATATGCCGCAATGCTCGACAGCAGATTTTGCAGTACATCATCGCTGATTTCGATAGGAAGCAGCCCATTATTCAGTGCATTGCCTTTGAATATATCGGCATAATAACTGGATATAACCACTCTAAACCCATAATCGTACAAAGCCCAAGCGGCATGTTCGCGGCTCGAACCGCAACCAAAATTACGGCCCGCAATTAATACCTTGCCACTATATTTCGGGTTGTTGAGTACAAATTTTTCTTTTGGATTGCCTTCCGAATCATATCGCCAATCCCGGAACAGGTTTTCACCAAATCCCTCCCTCGATGTTGCTTTCAGGAAACGTGCCGGAATGATTTGGTCGGTATCCACGTTTTGAGCCGGCAAAGGCACTGCGGTGGTTTTTATATAGTTCAATTTTTCCATTATACGGCTACCTCCATATCGGCATAATTTCTTACATCTACTATTTTGCCCTCTATGGCTATAACGGCTGCGGTGAACGGACTGACCAACATGGTGCGCGAACCCGGCCCCTGTCTCCCCTCAAAGTTACGGTTTGATGTTGAAACGCAGTAATTCCCGGGTGGTACTTTGTCTTCGTTCATTCCCAAGCAGGCAGAACAGCCCGCTTGACGAAGCTGAAAACCTGCCCGCATCAAAATCTCATCTATTCCTTCTTTTCTGGCCTGTTCTTCTACCTGTTTTGAGCCCGGAACAATCATTACGTTAACATGTGCCGCTTTTCTTTTGCCCTTAACAAAGTTGGCCACAATCCTAAGGTCTTCAATCCTGCTGTTTGTGCAGCTTCCGATAAACACATTATCCACTTTTTTACCGATCATATCCTGTCCGGGTTCAAAACCCATGTATTCCAAGGCTCTTTCAAAACCGGCTTCTTCTCCTTTTGGTGATTCGGCAGGTATTTGTCCCGTAATCGGTATTCCCATACCAGGATTTGTGCCATACGTTATCATGGGCAGGATATCTTCTGCCTTAAAATGGTATTCTTTATCGAATACGGCATCCTTGTCGGATTTTAATGTGCTCCAGTAGGCTTTGGCTTCCTCAAATTTTTCACCTGACGGCGCAAATTTGCGCCCTTTTATGTAGTTGAACGTGGTTTCATCGGGAGCAATAAGTCCGCCACGAGCCCCCATTTCAATACTCATATTGCAAATGGTCATTCGGGCTTCCATAGACAGGTTTTCTATGGCCGAACCGGCATATTCAACAAAATATCCGGTACCGCCGGCTGCGGTCAACTGCGAGATGATATACAGAATAATATCTTTGGCATAAACGCCCTTTCCCAGCTCTCCATCAATGGAAATACGCATGGTTTTTGGCCTTTGTAATAGCAGACATTGGGTTGCCATAACCTGTTCTACCTGCGATGTACCGATGCCAAATGCAATGGTACCAAAAGCACCGTGCGTGGAGGTATGGCTGTCGCCGCATACAATGGTCATTCCGGGTTTGGTTACCCCCAATTCCGGCCCGATAACATGCACAATGCCTTGAAATGGATTCCCCAGACCATATAGTTCTATGCCAAATTCGTCACAGTTTTTGGTCAGCGTATCAACTTGGAACTTAGATAGAGGATCGTTAATCGGCAGGTGCTGGTTGAGCGTCGGTACGTTGTGGTCTGCCGTAGCTACGATTCTGTCCTTTCTGAAAATATCGATGCCGCGGTTTCTGATTCCGTCAAAAGCTTGCGGTGAGGTAACCTCGTGAATAAAATGCCTGTCGATGTACAGCACTTCTTGTCCACCGGTTACTTTATCTACAACATGGGCATCCCAAATTTTTTCAAATAATGTTTTACCCATTTACTCCCGCCATTTGAGATGAAACCATTGCATGAAGCTGTAACAGATCTTTGTCTTGTATCACTTTTTTCTCATCGGCCATAACCAAAAACCTGTTGTAAATATTTTGAAGCTCGTTTTTATCGGTTTTGATGCCCAATTGCTCCAGTCTGAAATTCAGGGCGGCACGTCCGCTTCGTGCGGTCAGGATAATTGAAGATTCCGAAACGCCAACGTCGGCCGGGTCTATAATTTCATACGTTTCGCGATTTTTTATCACTCCATCCTGGTGTATTCCCGATGAATGCGCAAACGCATTAGAACCTACGATGGCTTTATTGGGCTGCACCGGCATTTTCATTTTTCCGGAAACCAACTCGCTGATTGATTTAAGGCATTTGGTATTTATTCCGGTATCGGCGTTCAGCCCTTTTTGCTGGCGCATAATCATTACAACCTCTTCCAACGAAGCATTTCCTGCCCTCTCGCCAATACCGTTAATGGTACATTCTATCTGGGTGGCACCGTTTACCACTCCGGCAATGGAATTTGCGGTTGCAAGCCCCAAATCGTTATGACAATGGGTTGAAATGGTGACATTATCGATGCCTTTTACATTTTCTTTCAGATATTTTATTTTAGCACCATAATCCCATGGTAAACAATAACCTGTAGTATCGGGTATATTTACAACCGTTGCACCGGCGGCAATTACTTTTTCAATTACCATGGCCAAAAACTCATTGTCCGTTCTTCCGGCATCTTCGGCATAGAACTCTACATCTTCAACATACTTTTTTGCGTAACGAACGGCCGCAACCGCCCTTTCGATAACATCTTCACGGGTAGTTTTTAATTTGGTAAAAACATGGCTGTCGGATGTACCGATACCGGTATGTATGCGTGGCAGGGCTGCTTTTTTCAAAGATTCTGCGGCAACGTCAATATCCTTTTCCACGGCTCTTGTAAGCGCACAAATGGTGGTCTTTTTTATAATTTCGGTAATTTTAACAACGGATTTAAAATCACCCGGGCTTGAAACGGGAAAACCGACTTCCATCACATCAACGCCCATTGTTTCAAGTGCTATTGCTATTTCAATTTTTTCTTCTGTATTTAGCTGGCAACCGGGCACTTGCTCACCATCGCGCAGCGTAGTGTCAAAAATTTGAATTTTTTTGTTCGACATTTTTTAATTCTGGTATTTCTGGCTTAACAACATTTATATTACTGTCTCCGGCTAAGGTGTATGTAATACGGGCGCCAATTTATGCGCGCATACTTTATAAATAAAACCTTATTATGTTTTAATTACGATATCCATGTCGTTTCGCAGATATATTTTGTTTTTATTATCTGTTTATTATCAACTATTTATCAATACTTTTGGAAGTGAATTTTTACAATGTCCAACAATTCTAACGACTACCTTTTTCAGCTCATTAAATCGCTCTCTAAGGCAGAAAAGCGCAGTTTTAAAATATTTGCAACACGCACGAACACGCGCGACCCAAAGTTTATCAGCTTATTTGATGCCATTGATAAGTCGGATAGTTACGATGAGGCGGTGATAGTGAAGAAGGTAAAAGGATTGAAAAAACGCCAGCTTTCTAACCTAAAGGCGCATTTATACAGGCAGATTTTAATCAGCCTCAGGCTTACCAATATCAATTACAATGTAGATATTCAGCTGAGAGAACAAATCGATTATGCCCGAATTTTGTACAATAAGGGCCTTTACACCCAAAGTTTGCGCATCTTGGAAAAAGCAAAAGAGATTGCAGCAAATAATAACCGCGATTCACAAACTTATGATATTCTGGTGTTTGAAAAGATTATCGAATCGCAATATATAACCAGAAGCCTAAAAAGCAGGGCCGATAAACTGGTAAAAGAAACCGATGAAATACTGGGCACTTTAAGGCGATATAATACCCTTTCCAACCTTTCCATCCGCTTGTATGGGATTTATATAAAAAACGGGCACGTAAGAAACCAAAAGGATTTTGAAAATATCCAAAGCTTTTTTAAGAGCGAATTAGAAAAGATAAATCTGGATAACCTAACTTTTTTTGAAGAGTTATATCTTTATATATCATACGCTTGGTATAGCCTGATTATTCAAGATTTTTTACTTCAATACAAGTACGCCCAAAAATGGGTCAATCTGTTCCGTAACAAGCCCGATATGCTTACCCTTGAGCCAATATGGTATATAAAAGGAATGCATGTTCTTTTGGAAGCACTTTTTGTACTGGAACATTACGATAAGCATGAAATAGAGCTTAAACATCTGGAAGAGTTTGCCGAAAATCCGCCCATAAGGAACAATGAAAACCTGGAAACACTAAGTTTCATGTATTCCTATACTTCCAAAATAAATTCGCACTTTATTATCGGTACTTTCAGCGAAGGCATAGAAATGGTGCCGGAGCTAATGGATAAATTGGAAAAATATTCAAATAGTGTTGATCCTCACCGCGTTTTGGTATTTTACTATAAAATTGCATCTCTATATTTTGGCGCCGGAGAGACTGAAAAATCAATATTTTATCTAAATAAAATAATTAACTATCCCGACCAGCACCTAAGGGAAGATCTGCACTGCTTTGCACGTATTTTAAATCTCATTGCCCACTATGAGATGGGAAATCAAACCCTGGTAGATTATCAAATCCGTTCTACGTATAGATTCCTCAGAAAAATGAACGATTTGAACAAAGTGCAAGAGGAAGTACTGAAATTTCTGCGCAATCTGGGTAATGTTAAGCTCGCAGATGTCAAAGAAGAGTTTATTAAATTGCGACAAAAACTGATAAATATCAGCAATCTTCCCTTTCAAAGAAGACACTTTATTTACTTGGATATCATATCCTGGTTAGAGTCAAAAATCGAAAATAAGCCCGTTCAAAGTATCATACAGGCCAAATTCAAACCAAGAAGAATCCACAAATAAGAGTTGGACATCCCAAATAAAAAAATCTTTTTAATAAATAACACTTGCTATGAGTTTAAATAGCTTTTACATTAGCGCCGTATTAAACAACAAAAGAAATTATGCTTAACACAAATATTATTTCTCCGGCTATTATTATTATTTCTGTCGTCGTTATTGGTAAAAACTACCATGCCGGGAAGTTATATTGGTGATTATTCTATAGATAATTGAAAAAAGCCTTCCCGTAAAACGGAAGGCTTTTTTTTTGCACAAAACTTTAAACACATTAAATGTCGGAATTAAACAAACACAGTAAAATTATAACACAAAGCGATACCCAACCGGCCGCAAAAGCCATGTTGCACGCCATTGGATTGACCAATGACGACTTTAACAAGCCAATGGTGGGAATTGCCAGCACGGGATATGAAGGAAATCCCTGCAATATGCACTTGAACGATCTGGCCTTAATAGTAAAACAAGGCGTACAGGATGCTGATTTAACAGGGCTTATTTTTAATACTATTGGTATAAGCGACGGTATTTCGATGGGAACACCGGGAATGCGATACTCGCTCCCCTCGCGTGATATTATTGCAGACTCTATGGAGGCCGTTGTGAAAGGCATGAGCTACGACGGTATGATTACCATTGTAGGCTGCGACAAGAACATGCCGGGAGCACTTATGGCCATGTTGCGTGTTAACCGACCGGCCATTCTCATTTATGGCGGAACGATTGCCGCCGGCCACTATAATGGTAAGAAACTGGATATTGTTTCCGCTTTCGAAGCATGGGGACAAAAAGTAGCCGGCACCATCGATGAAACGGAATATGAAAACGTAATCCAGTGTGCGTGTCCCGGTAAAGGCGCGTGCGGCGGAATGTACACGGCCAATACGATGTCGTCTGCCATTGAAGCCATGGGATTGGCTCTTCCATATAATTCATCTAACCCTGCAAACGATGACAAAAAAGAGCAGGAATGTGCAAAAGCAGGCGATTATATGAGAATGCTGCTCGAAAAAGACCTTAAACCCCGGGATATACTCACCAAAAAATCGTTGGAAAACGCATTTACACTAGCAACGGTAATGGGCGGCTCCACCAATGCCGTGTTGCACCTGTTGGCAATTGCAAGAACGGCGGAAATAGAATTTACACTTAAAGATTTTCAGGAAATAAGCGATAAAACACCGCTTTTGGGAGATTTTAAACCCAGTGGTCAATTCGTAATGGAAGATTTACATCACGTTGGCGGTGTGCCTGCAGTAATGAAATACCTGCTGGAAAAAGGATATCTGCACGGCGATTGCATGACCGTTACCGGCAAAACCATCAAAGAAAATCTGGAAGATGTTGAAGCCATCAATTTGGACAGCAAAATAATTTGGCCCCTTGAAAAACCGATCAAAAAAAGCGGACATATCCAAATACTGTTCGGAAACCTGGCATCGGAAGGTGCCGTAGCCAAAATAACCGGAAAAGAAGGCGAATATTTTGAAGGAACCGCACGCGTTTACGATACCGAAGAAGCTGCAAATGATGGCATCAAAAATGGAGAAGTAACCAAAGGCGATGTGGTGGTAATCAGATATGTTGGGCCAAAAGGCGGTCCCGGTATGCCCGAAATGCTAAAGCCAACATCCGCCATAATGGGTGCCGGACTTGGCAAAGATGTAGCCTTAATAACAGATGGCCGATTTTCGGGTGGTTCACACGGTTTTGTGGTGGGTCACGTAACACCGGAAGCACAGGAAGGCGGAAATATAGCTTTAGTGAAAAATGGCGATACCATAAAAATAGATGCCATTAATAACACCATAGATGTAATGGTGGAACAGGCAGAACTGGAGCGACGCCGCAAAGAATGGAAGGCACCGCAATTGAAAGAAAGCAAGGGACATCTATACAAATATGCCCGAACGGTATCGCCGGCTTCCCTGGGTTGCGTAACCGATGAATTTTAATAATTACAAGAACTTAATAATACATAAACACACATCAAAAAATAGATGGAAACACTAACAATTACGAAAGAAAAAGAACAGAAGGCAAACGCCCCTAAAACCAAACGAATGAGCGGTGCGGATGCAATTATCGAGATACTGAAAGCCGAAAACGTAGAAACCATTTTTGGATATCCCGGCGGGGCAATCATGCCGGTTTACGACTCGCTTTATTATCATCAAGAAGAACTGAAGCACGTTCTGGTACGCCACGAACAGGGTGCCATTCATGCCGCTCAGGGCTACGCTACTGTCTCGGGAAAAACCGGGGTTTGTTTTACCACATCAGGACCCGGAGCCACGAACCTTGTTACGGGACTGGCCGATGCCATGATCGACTCAAACCCGATTGTTTGTATTACTGGACAAGTACCGGCCGGCTTATTGGGCAGTGACGCATTTCAGGAAACCGACGTAATCGGAATCACAATGCCTTGCACCAAATGGAACTTTCAGGTAACCAAAGCCGAAGAAATTCCGGAGGCATTGGCCAAAGCATTTTATATAGCCAATTCGGGACGACCGGGACCGGTTGTTATCGATATTACCAAAGACGCACAAATCAATGAGTTCGATTTTGCCTACGAAAAATGTACCGGCTTAAGAACCTATACCCCACGACCAAAATTGGATATGGAGAAAGTAAAAGAAGCCGCAGAGCTTATAAATTCAGCTAAAAAACCATACATATTCTTTGGCCAGGGCGTACTTCTTGCCAACGCAGAAAACGAATTCAAACAATTCATAGAAAAAGCACAGATTCCATCGGCATGGACGGTTCTTGGCCTGTCGGCATTGGAAAGCGACCACCCATTGAATGTGGGAATGTTGGGCATGCACGGCAATTACGCTGCAAACTTAATGACAGACGAAGCAGATGTTATTATTGCGGTTGGAATGCGTTTTGATGACCGCGTAACCGGTAATTTGAACAAATTCATAAAGCAGGCAAAAGTAGTTCACATAGATATTGACGCCGCCGAGATTGATAAAAACGTTAAAACAGACGTTGCCATTGTTGCGGATGCGAAAGATGCCCTTACAGAACTTACAAAACTGGTAAACGAAAACAATCGCGAGGAATGGTTACAGGAATTTAAAGACGCCTATAAAATTGAATACGAAAAAGTAATCAAAGACGAGCTGAATCCTTCTGTTGACACGCTGAGCATGGGCGAAGTAATTAAGTTTATAAATAATTACACCAACGGCGAGGCCATATTGGTAACCGATGTGGGCCAACACCAAATGGTTGCATGCAGATACACCAAATTTACCAAATCGAAAGGCAATGTAACCTCGGGCGGACTCGGAACCATGGGTTTTGGGCTACCGGCAGCAATCGGTGCCAAACTTGGCGCTCCCGATCGTGAGGTAATTTGCGTAGTGGGCGATGGCGGCCTGCAAATGAGCATACAAGAACTGGCAACAATCTATCAAACAGAAGTTGACGTTAAGGTATTACTGCTCAATAACGAGTTTTTGGGCATGGTACGCCAATGGCAGCAATTATTTATGGACAGTAGATATTCTGCTACGGAAATGATCAACCCGGATTTCCAAAAAGTTGCCGAAGGATTTAAAATACCGACCAAACTGGTAACCCAAAGAGACCAACTGGAAAAAGCAGTTGAAGAATTTATTAATCACAAAGGTGCATACTTCCTGGAAGTGATGGTAGGCAAAGAGAACAACGTGTTCCCTATGGTACCATCGGGAGCGGGAGTTGCAGACATGATATTGGAGCACAAAAAATGAAACAAGAATTCACAATAACCGCATATAGCGAAAATAACGTAGGATTACTGCAAAGAATCATCATTATTTTCACAAAAAGAAAAATAAATATAGAAAGCTTGACCACATCGGAGAGCGAAATGGAAGATTTCCATAAATATACCATAGTGGTAAACGAAGTGGAAGACACCGTTAAAAAAGTAGTCAAACAAATAGAAAAACTGATTGAAGTTTTAAAGGCTTCCTACTATAAATCGGAGGAAATGGTTTTACAGGAAATGGCCCTGTACAAGCTGCCTACCGAAGCACTTTCGCGTGGCGGTAATGCCGAGGAAATTGTAAGAAATTACAATGCAAGAATCCTGACGGTAGAAAATAATTACACCATCATCGAAAAAACCGGCTACAAACACGAAACAAAACAGCTTTTCGATGAATTAAAACCATACGGGCTGACTGAGTTTGTGCGTTCAGGCAGAGTAGCCGTAACCAGATAAATCACACAATAACAACTAATTATTTAATCAAAATATTTTAAATAAAATAAACGAATGGCAATATTAAATTTTGGCGGAGTTGAAGAAGAAGTTGTAACCCGCGAGGAATTCCCTCTGGAAAAAGCATTGGAAATTCTAAAAAACGAAACCATAGCGGTAATAGGCTATGGAGTACAAGGTCCCGGACAGGCATTAAACCTGAAAGACAATGGTTTTAATGTAATTGTAGGCCAGCGCAAAGATTCGAAAACATGGGATAAAGCCGTAGAAGATGGCTGGGTTCCCGGAGAAACCCTTTTCGATATTGAAGAAGCCTGCGAAAAAGGAACCATTATTCAATATTTATTATCGGATGCCGGACAAATTGCGGTCTGGCCTACCGTTAAAAAACACCTGACCAAAGGCAAAGCACTGTACTTTTCGCATGGTTTTGGAATCACCTTCAAAGAGAAAACAAATATCATTCCGCCGGAAGACGTGGATGTTATTTTGATAGCTCCCAAAGGCTCGGGAACTTCGCTTCGACGCATGTTCCTGGAAGGCAGAGGCCTGAATTCCAGCTATGCTATTTTTCAGGATGCTACCGGAAATGCGTACGACAGAGTAGTTGCCCTTGGAATTGGTGTAGGCTCGGGATATCTGTTCAAAACAGACTTCAAACGGGAAGTTTATAGCGACCTGACCGGAGAGCGCGGTACGCTGATGGGTGCCATCCAGGGTCTTTTTGCCGCCCAGTACGAAACCTTGCGCGAAAATGGCCACACTCCTTCCGAAGCGTTTAACGAAACGGTAGAAGAACTGACACAATCGTTAATGCCTTTGATTGCCGAAAACGGAATGGATTGGATGTATGCCAACTGTTCTACCACGGCCCAACGAGGAGCTTTGGATTGGTGGAAAAGATTCCGCGATATCACTAAACCGGTATTCCAGGAACTTTATAAGGATGTGGCCGCAGGCAACGAAGCAGAAATTGCCATTACATCAAACAGTAAAAGCGATTATCGCGAAAAACTGGAAGTGGAACTGGCTGAGCTGCGCAACTCGGAAATGTGGCGCGCCGGTGCTACCGTGCGAAAATTACGTCCCGAAAATAACTGATTTTTTAAGCCCATAGTTAATATTAATTAACTCAACTCAATAAGGCACTGTTGTTTGAAAGCAATGGTGCCTTTTTTTGTAATGTCTATTTATCCAGTTGCTTAACCAACAACGAAACCATATTGTCGCCCGAATGCGTGGATAGTTTTGCAATTTCCTTAAAACCCAAATTGGTATGAAAATTGAAGGAAATGGGGTTTTCGGGCAATAGATTAACTTCGCAGGTAATATAAGGTGCCTTTGTTTTTTCCTCCAACCTGGAATAGAGTTTTTTGCCCAGCCCGTTCCGTCTTTGTCCGGCAGCAACAGCCAGCCTGTCCACGTATACAAAGTCTGAATAATGGGCATCAAAAAAGCGATAGTTTAAACTTTTATAATCCGAGCCCGGGCCAAAAACTATCATAAAAGCATGGATTACACCTTTTTCTTCCACTACCCAAAACTTGCGACTGTTTTCAAAATACCATACCAGGTCGTCCATCCCAATTTTACCGACATGGGGAACCGATTCCTCGTTCAACTCGAATACAATGGGTAAATCTGCTTTTTTTGCTGCTCTAATAATCATCGTATAAATTTTTAATAGCGCTCGGATAGTCAACCTTTCATTATTGCGTAATTTATAAATAAAAAAAGCCAATTCAATATATAATTAAATTGGCTTTTAAAAATGTGGAGGTGCGGGGAGTCGAACCCCGGTCCGAAAAGGTAAACCTACAAATATCTACATGTTTAGTTATCGTTTAAAATTCGCATAAAGCTTAGCCCGATAACAAGGCAACTTTACACTATTCTGTAAAAGATTCACGTAAACGCGTCAGAAAGCACATTTACGCTATCCTATCTGAATCGGCGTTCGGCTTGGCGCTGATAGGCACGCAACCAAGGGAACGGCTCAAAGCAGTTTAAGCTGCTAAGCTGTAAGAATAATTGTTGTCAATTATTTTTAGGTCCATAATGGATATTGTTACGAGATCCATTGGTAACTCTCGACATGCAACCTGCGATTGTACGCATCCCGTCGAATCCGGCTCACCCCCAATATGTTAAAGAACAGAGTTGTAATATACGAAATTTTCACATTAAATGTGCTGCTAGCTAAACCCCAAAGAATTGGTTTTATTGCCAAGGATTATTAGCCAAATACAAACTTTTAAAATTCAATCCAATATTTAGCCAAACATTGAGGAGTATTTTAATTATAAGATGAATAAATGTGCAAAAAAGTGGATATATTTTGCAAACCTATGAGAAAATTAAAATTAATCATACTGATACTGGCACTTATATTTATAAATGCTGATTTGACACCGGCCCAAGATCCGGCCAATTTTGAAATTGCACGCATAAAATACAGGGGCGGTGGCGACTGGTATAACGACCCTTCTGCGCTGACCAACGTCATCCGTTACACTGCCGAAAGGGTGAACATTCCCATTTCGCCAAAGTACAAAGATGTGGCCATTGGAAGCAGTGAACTGTTTTCGTACCCATTTGCATTTTTAACCGGACACGGCAACATAGACATCAACGAATCGGAAGCACGAAACCTGCGAAAATATCTTGAAAATGGCGGGTTTTTGTACGTTGACGATGATTACGGGCTGGACAAATACGCACGCGCCATGATGAAAAAGGTATTCCCCGACGAAGAAATGCTGGAAATTCCATTTAACCACCCTATTTATCATCAGCTGTACAGTTTCCCGAACGGTCTTCCAAAAGTTCACGAACACGACAATAAACCGCCGCAGGGATTTGGTATTTTCAGGAAGGGCAAACTGGTTGTTTTTTATACCTACGAATCGAACCTTGCGGATGGATGGACTGACCCCGAAGTGCATAACCCCCCTGCTGCTTTAAGGGAAAAATCACTTCAAATGGGCGCTAATTTATTGATTTACGCCATTACCAACTTTTAGGCAACTCATCATTCATCCCGGGGTTTCAAATTATACTCGAAACGGCGCTCTTTTACGCCCATGTTTTTTATGGTATCGGGGTCGGGGTAAAGGGCGTCCAATAATTTGGATGTTATTTCGGATACTTTTCTATTTACGGCCGTAATTTCTTTCATGATATCCATTTTTTCAGAATCATCGTCCGTATGGTTGAATTCATCGGCCAAGGTTGCTTTATACCTTTGGTAAAAGGCCAGCATGAGGGCTTTCATGGCTCCTTTTGCAGATTGATAAGCGGTAACAATGGTGTAATCTTTTCCGGGACTGCCCAAATCGGTTGAATAGCGATCCAATAAAACATCGCCAACCACTTTTCTGAATTTCTCGGATTTTCCAATATAAATATCCCGATTTATATCCTCTCCATCGGCATATTTGTGGATAATATCCTCAAACAATTCCCCTATCTGCTCATCCTCAAACATTTTTTCGCTGATGTACGAGCCTATATATTCTATCATATCGTTACCGTACAAAAGCATCAGGCGTATCAGCTCTTTTTCGTACTCCGGACGTTTTGCCTTTGTTTGGCGAGAGCGCTCTTTTTGATCCGATTGTGAACGGTCATTTTGCTGTAAACCGTCGTTTATCTGAGTATTCGACGCCATTCGCTGTTCCCGGTTTCGGTCGCGCTGAGCTTCATTTCTTTTACGGAACAGGATTTGATCCAATATTTTAAACAGCTCTTTATCGGAGCCTCCCCGATATTTATGGGTTTTTTGGTGCAAATATTGGATGTATGTTTGCCGGCGTATTTCGCCCGGTATATTGGCTATGGTTTCTATTATTTCGTCTATTATACGCACAATTTCGTTCGGATTCTGTAATCGCCCTTCCGTATCTGCTTTTGTCACCAAAAAATCGACAAAATCCTGTGCATTTTTACTTTTTTCGTCATCAAATGATTCTTTTCCGTATTGCCTTACAAACGAATCTGGGTCTTCACCGTCGGGCAGCTCCAACAGCAGTACTTCCATATCTTGGGCAAGGGCAATATCAATGCCACGTTTCATGGCTTTTTGGCCGGCGGCATCGGCATCGTATATCATTATAATTCGGTCGCAATATCGGTGCAAAACCCTGATTTGGCCCGGGGTCAGTGCCGTTCCCGAGCTCGCCACCACATTATTGATGCCATGCATGCCAAGCGTGATAACATCGGTATATCCTTCCACCAAAATAACTTCTTTTTTCCTGCGTATATCGTTTTTGGCAAAATTCAATCCATATAAAACCTGACTTTTATTATATACTTCGGTTTGGGCCGAATTTACATACTTGGCTGTTTTTTCGGAACCTAGTACACGCCCGGCAAAGGCAATTACTTTACCCGATGTGTTGAATATGGGGAACATGAGGCGATTCCGAAAAGTATCGTAATACCCTTCGCCATGCTTTTTGGGCTTGATCAAATCGCCGCCCAACAGATATTCCACATCTATATCCGCCGATTGTGCAACATCATATAAGCTTTGAAAATCGGGTAAAGAATAGCCAAGGCCGTATTTTCTGATTACGGAACGGTTATAGCCCCGTTGCTCAAGATATTTAAGGGCTTTGTCGGCATGTTCGCTTTCCATCAGGTTTTTATAAAACTGCACGCCCGCAAATTTTAGCGCATGGTAAACTCCTTCCTTGAATTTATAGTCTTCATCCGGCTCAACGGCCTGCGGCTCGGGCATGGGTACGCCGTATTTATCGGCCAGATGGTATATGGCTTCGCTAAAACTCATGCCGCCCTGATCCATTAAAAACTGAAATACGTCGCCCGATTCGCCACAACCAAAGCACTTATAAATGCCCATAGAGGGGGTAACGTAAAAAGATGGTGTTTTTTCGTTGTGAAATGGGCATAGACCCGAAAAACTGCTGCCCGATTTTTTCAGGCGCACATAATCCGATACCACCTCGACAATATCTGCCGCGTCGCGTATTTCTTCAATTTTACTATCAGGAATTCTAAATTCGGAAGCCATATAATTAACTGCTAAAGCATGAGCCCATAATATAAATATTTTAACCGAAACATGGCGGTTTATCGGTAATGGATTAAATATGCCCATAATTTCGGGGTATCGTTCGGAATTAAATTATTTTTACCGAAATATTGCCGCAAGCACATTTTAAACTATCAAAATTAACATAAGTATCGTATATTGTAAGCCTTAATAATTTAAAATTTAAAGAGTAATTAATGAGTGTTTTAGTTGGAAAAGATACGCGCCTGGTAGTTCAAGGCATTACGGGAAGCGAAGGCAGCTTCCATGCAGAACAAATGATAGAATATGGAACCAATGTGGTGGGCGGAGTTACCCCCGGCAAAGGCGGCCAAACCCATCTCGACAGGCCGGTATTCAATACGGTTGCAGAAGCTGTTGAGAAAGCAGACGCCAATACCTCTATCATTTTTGTACCCCCTGCATTTGCGGCAGATGCCATTACCGAAGCGGCATTTGCGGGAATCAAAGTAATTATTTGTATTACCGAAGGAATCCCGGTAAAAGATATGATCGTGGCAAAACAAGTTGTTAAAAGCAGAGGCGCCACTTTGATTGGGCCAAACTGCCCCGGTGTAATCACTCCCGGTGAAGCAAAAGTAGGTATTATGCCCGGTAATATCTTTACAAAAGGGAACGTGGGCCTGATTTCACGCTCCGGTACCCTTACCTATGAAGCCGTTGACCAGCTGACAAAAGTAGGATTGGGCCAAACAACGGCCATCGGCATCGGGGGCGACCCTGTTATCGGAACCACACACTTGGATGCCGTTAAACTGCTCCAGGAAGACCCGGATACCGAAGCTATTGTATTAATCGGTGAAATTGGCGGAACTGCCGAGGAAGAAGCCGCAGAATTTATCAAAGAGAACGTAACAAAGCCTGTAGTTGCATTTATTGCAGGTTCAACAGCGCCTCCCGGCCGTAGAATGGGCCACGCCGGTGCAATTATTTCGGGCGGTAAAGGCACCGCACAAGAAAAGAAAAAAGCCTTGGCCGCTGCCGGTATTACCGTGGTCGAAAGTCCGGCCGATATTGGCGTCACGCTAAAGAATTTATTGGACCAAAAATAAAACCTCCTTTTTTAAAAGTACCGTTATAAACAGCGGTACTTTTTATTTATTTACCACTTGCCTGAAGCTATAAGGCAGGTATCGTTTTTTATTAGAAATTTTCAAATCTGTTATTAGTTATGAGTATAAAACCTACCACCATAACCATAGCCCGTGGCGATGGAATTGGCGAAGAGATTATGGACTCCACCCTTCAAGTTCTGGAAGCATCGGGTGCGGCACTTAAGTTCGAAGAAATTAAAATTGGCGAAAAAGTATATAAAAGCGGTGTAAATACCGGAATGTCGCCCGATGCCTGGGATACGCTGCTTAGAAATAAAATCTTTTTGAAAGCCCCCATTACCACTCCGCAGGGCGGCGGTTATAAAAGCCTGAACGTTACCATTAGAAAAGCTTTGGGACTTTACGCCAATGTGCGTCCGGTAAGGGCGCTGGTGCCTTATGTACACAGCCATTTCCATAACCTGGATTGCGTTATTGTGCGCGAAAATGAGGAAGATTTATATGCCGGTATAGAGCATCAGCAGACGGCAGAAGTTACACAGTGCTTAAAATTAATATCCAGACCGGGTTGTGAGCGTATTATCCGTTATGCTTTTGAGTATGCCAGAGCTTACGGGCGCAGAAAAGTTACCTGCATGACCAAAGATAACATTATGAAGCAAACCGATGGCTTGTTTCACAAGGTTTTTGACGAAATAAAGGAAGAATATCCGGATATAAAAGCAGATCACTTTATCATTGATATCGGTGCGGCGCGTCTGGCGGATACTCCCCAATGGTTCGACGTTGTAGTTACCCTAAATCTCTACGGCGATATTGTTTCGGATATCGTTGCACAGGTTTCAGGTTCGGTTGGATTGGGCGGTTCTTCAAATATTGGTAAAGAATTTGCAATGTTTGAGGCTATCCACGGTTCCGCACCCGATATTGCCGGAAAAGATATTGCAAATCCGGCCGGTTTAATCAACGCCGCTGCAATGATGTTGGCTCATATTGGTCAACCGGATAAAGCAGAATTAATATCCAACGCACTTTTGGCTACCATTGAAGACGGATATCACACTGCCGACTTGGAAAGCAAAGAATACACCAAAGAGCTGGTAGGAACCAAAGCGTTTACAAAAGCAATTATCGATAGAATGGGACAAAAACCAAGGATTTTGAAGCCCACAAAATTTGGTGACAGTGATAAACCATTTAATATTGAAATGAAAGAAACACCAAAACCGAAAAAGGAATTGGTTGGTGTGGATATTTTTCTGGATTGGGACGAAGCTGACAGAAATCCCGAAGTTTTGGGCAAAATTGTTGAAGAAAATAGCATTGGCGCGTTAAAGTTGGAAATGATTTCGAACCGTGGCGTGAATGTGTATCCCAATGTTATATCAAAATCTATCTGCACCGACCATTGGAGATTAAGATTTTTATCGTCGGAAGGAAGCAAAAGCGCAGTAGGTTATAACCGTGTTTTGGAATTGGTAACCAAACTGACCGGTGCCGGCCTGGATTGTATCAAAACAGAAAATTTATATACTTTTGATGGCAAAAACGGCTATTCCGACAGCCCGACCGACTAAAAAATATAAAATGCTTAAAACTATTATGTTTTAGTTATGTTAAGTTAAAAAAAAGCCCAGCATATTGTGCAGGGCTTTTTTATTGGTTATAAAACAGGTTGATTTTCCGTAAACAACTTAAGTGCTGTATTATTAATGCATTTAACGTATATTGTGAGTGTAAATAGTTTTTTACCTTATCGATTTTAAAAGCAAATTGATTTTTTGTTAATAAAACAATCCTTGCATTTCAAAATATTTATTTGTATAAATAGTTATGTGCAAATAGTTGAGAGTATAAATACCAAAAGAGTATATAATAAATATGGTGGTTAAAATGAAAAGAACCTCGATTGCATTTGCAGTATGGTTTGTATTAATATTTTATGGCGCTTGCGGCCTTGTTGATACCAAAAAAGAACACGGGCCGGATATTCCCGGCAAAATAGTATTTTCTATGTTTGATGAAAATGGTGGGGGGCCGCATATTTTTGTGGCAAACACCGATGGTTCCGATAAAAAACAGATTACCCATCTGGAAAGGGATGTTGCAAATAGCCCGTCCTGGAGCCCGGATGGAAAGCAAATAGTGTTTACCACTTCCATGAAAAGCGGTGAATTGGGTTTTACAATTTATATTATGGATGCAGACGGCAGTAATATGCGGCCCATGAAAATGGCGGATCCCGGCCGTGATCGTGCCTGGCTTGGTGCGAGCCCTAAGTGGAGTCCGGACGGCCGCAAAATAGCTTTTCATGGGTGTGTAAATTGCGAGAAAACCACGGGAAACCTGGAAATACTGATTTATGACTTTGAAACGGATTCGGTTACCCCATTGACAGACCATCCGGCAGCTGATGTAAGACCGAAATGGAGCCCGGATGGGCAATATATGACTTTTGCATCGAACCGTGAGTATATGAATGGCAATCCTGAGATGCCCAAAGGAGATTTATACGCCTACAATTTTGCCGACCAAAAACTGAGAAGGGTTACAACCGGCGGTGTATTAGGGGGCGGTCCAGGAATCAGCGATTGGTTGTGGTCCCCCGACAGTAAATCAATATTGATAAAAGTACCCGACCCGCTTTTCGAAAGACCGATTACGGGAAGCCATTGGTTTTATCTCGATCCGGTCAATAGTGATACGCTGGGATCTTTATCGTTAAGCCCCCATTTGGAAATTTCGGAGCTGACTTTCCCCGTAAAATGGTCGGATGATCAACAGATATTAATGATACTTCAGAGGCAGAAGCAAAGATTTGGATCAAAGCTATATTTTTATGATTTCCGTTCAGACAGCCTTTATGAAAGTATTGATTTTGACGCAAATGATATGTCGAACGACATAGATTGGCATATAGACAATAGATAACTTTAATATGATTCTTACTTAACCATAAAAACCGCCCGTTCGGGCAAATACATATCCGGTAAAAGATTTATGCTTGCGCCGAAAAGGGTTGCCCGTGTTTGGTTGCCTGGATAGACTTTCAGGCAAACCGAACACCTCAATAATAACAAAAAATGAGGTAACAAATGAAAACCTATCTACTATTATTAAGTATTATGTTTGGGTTTGGTATTTCCGTACACGCCCAACAAAACGACGATATTGATTTCTTTAAAAAGGAACAATGGGAGCAGTTTAAAGCCAACGAAGGAGAAGACTGGGATATTCGCTGGAAGGAAAGCAACACGGCACCCAGAACTATTTCAAATGGATTGTCCAAAGTATATAATGGCAACGCAGAAACCATTGCCAAGCAGTTTTTAATGGAATACAACCAGTTGTTTTCAATGAAAAGCGATTTATCGGACCTTAGGCATGTCGAAACCAAAACAAATAGAGACATGCGCCACGTTATCCTTTTGCAGCAATATAAAGATATCCCTGTAGAAGGGGCACGGTATAGGGTGCATATTCGTGGCGACAATCGCATCGACATGGCCAACGGAAATTATTATCCGGACATTAATATATCCACAGACCCAACTATTACCGGGCAGCAGGCCATTCAGAGCGCTAAAAATGATCTTAGCGTTAGCACCCTCAAGGGAGAAAATAACAGCACAGAACTAGTGGTATATCCCACTACGGACAGTACATTTGTACTATCATACAAAACCCGTATCATTGCCGAAGAGCCTTCTATATTTTGGTTATATTTTATTGACGCAAATACCGGTGAAGTTATAGAAAAGATTAACAAAATAACGCCCGTTATAGGCACCGGCAATGTTTATAAAAAACATCCCGGTATATCGTCTGTTACCACCGAAACGTTTTACCGTTTAGATGGCAATGGATATTTAGAAGGTAGATATGTTAAAGTAGAAAACGACGATACTGGCAGAGCATATTCAGCTTCTCACAATTTTGAATACAGTACCAGCAGTACCCATTTTGATGAAGCGAACCTTTATTATCATGTGGACCGGTTCCGCCACGAGTTTATTGAAAACATTGATGACGGCGGCCTTGGATTTACAAAAATTACGGCTCACGCACATTCTTATCATCCAGTTTATGAAACAAATAATGCCTGGTTTAATTGGTTTACGAAAGAAATTTACTTTGGTGATGGGCTGGGCGCGGGATTTAATTCTTTTGCACGGGAAGATAAGGTTATATATCACGAATATAGCCATGCCGTCATTTACGATATAAATGACGAAATTGAATATAGAGATGATGAAGATGGGGCTATTTTGGAAGGTACGCCGGATTATTTTGCGGGCTCTTTTACCAACCGTCCAATAATTGGAGAATATGCAGTTCCGAGTGCCCAAAGGAATATGAATAATCCGGAAATAGTTTCATATCAAGATTACAAAGATCAAAATATAGTTGGACCACACGCTGGTGGGGAGTTCTTTTCGTCTATTTTGTGGGATATCAGAAACCACAACGGTATAGACAGTGAGAAGGTGGATTATTTAGTTTATGATGCGCTATATAGAATTTCGGATACGCCTGATTTTATTGAGTTTAGGGATGCGCTGAAGGCAGCGGATTACTATTCTTATGGAGGTGTACACAGGGAATTGATTCAAAATGCCTTTGCCGCAAAGGGAGTGGGTTTATATTACCGCCCAACGGTAACGGTAAACGGGCCTACAACTGTTGATAAAGGAGAAGTTGAGCGATGGACCGCAAATGTAAGTGGTGGTACGCCTCCCTATACATACGAATGGTATAAAACACCGCACATGGGCTCTCCCATATTGGTTTCCTCTTCGAGCAGCTACGCCGGCACATCCGATAACAGTTTTTCCTTAACGGTATATGTGAATTATGAGCAATCCGATACGGGTGTAGGGGGCAAAAATGTTATTGTTTTGGGAGATTGTGGAGGCGGGCTTGGCCTTTGTAAAGAAGTAGTGAATGCACCGGACGGATTACCCGAAAAATTTACTTTCAGTAATAATTATCCAAACCCATTTAACCCAAGTACCCAAATTGCCTATTCCCTGCCCGAAAATTCAACGGTTAAAATAAGGGTTTATAATATTATGGGCCAACAGGTTGCAACTTTGGTCAACAGCGCGATGACGGCCGGCCATCACCGGTTGAACTTTGATGCCGGAAGCCTGTCCAGCGGTGTGTATATCGCCAAGATGGAGGCGGTGGGCGTATCGGGTGAGCAGTTCACCAATGAGATAAAAATGCAACTTATAAAATAGGATTTTATAACCTATGCATAAAAGATAACCGATAATATCCAAAACGGGATATTCCCAAAAATAAGATAAAAAGCCCGGCCGGTTGTGCTGCGCTTTTTATCTTATCGGTTTAAAAACAGGTGGATTGTTCAGAAAGAACAATCCCTGCAATATTAAATAATTAAACTTAAAGGTAGCTGAATATAAATACCAAGAGTAATAATAAATATGGTGGATAATATGAAAAGAACTTCGATTGCATTTACAGTATGGTTTGTATTAATATTTTATGGCGCTTGCGGCCTTGTTGATACCAAAAAAGAACACGTACCGGATATCCCTGGCAAAATAGTATTTTCTATGCAGGATGAAAATGGGGGGCGTACACAAATTTTTGTGTCAAACACCGATGGTACCGATAGGAAACAGATTACCCATCTGGAAAAAGGTGGTGCTTATAATCCATCGTGGAGCCCGGATGGAAAACAAATTGTGTTCCTCTCTTCTGCAAATAATATGACCACCTTGGGCATTCCAATTTATATTATGGATGCGGATGGCAGTAATATGCGCCCCATGAGCATATTAAGCACCAGATATGATTTAGCTTGGCCCGGATCATATCCAAAATGGAGCCCGGACGGCCGTAAAATTGCTTTTTATTGGTGCGTTGATTGTGAGCTTTTCGGAAAAAATACAGAGATATTTATCTACGATATTGAAACAGATACGGTTACCCAATTGACAGATCATCCGGCCAGCGATAATTTCCCAACTTGGAGTTTGGATAGTCAATCCCTGTTTTTTAGCTCGAATCGTGAATATTTTAATGGCGATACACTTAGATCTCGTGCTAATATCTTTAAAGTCAATGTTCATAGCCATGATTTAACTCAAATCACTAAAACTGGAGATGTCAGAGAGTTTTTTTTGCCACTGGATGAGCAAGAATTTATCTATCGATCCGGTAGTGAACTTTATCATTTAGATCTTGCAAAAGATATTAATACTCTAATCCCGATTGAGCTGCCTGAAGATATTGCGTTAAGGCCCTTAAGTGTTGACAAAAAGACAGGTGTTTTATTATTGCATATTTATAATAATAAATTACCCAGGCAACCTAACAAGATTAGTTTATACAATTTAAAAACAAAAACTTTAAAACAGATTGAAACAATGACAAGCTTTGATGGTGCTGATTTATATATACCATGAAAGGCCTAGTTTTAATATGATTTTTATTTAACAATAAAAAGCCCGGCCGGTTGTGCTGCGCTTTTTATCTTATCGGTTTAAAAACAGGTGGATTGTTCAGAAAGAACAATCCCTGCAATATTAAATAATTAAACTTAAAGGTAGCTGAATATAAATACCAAGAGTAATAATAAATATGGTGGATAATATGAAAAGAGCCTCGATTGCATTTACAGTATGGTTTGTATTAATATTTTATGGCGCGTGCGGCCTTGTTGATACCAAAAAAGAACACGTACCGGATATCCCCGGTAAAATAGTATTTTCTATGCGGGAAGAAAATGGGATTCATATGCAAATATTTGTGGCAAACACCGATGGTTCCGATAGGAAACAGATTACCCATCTGGAAAAAGAAAGTGCCATGAATCCATCTTGGAGCCCGGATGGAAAACAAATAGTGTTCCTCTCTACAAAGAATAGTACTACTTTGGGCTTTCCAATTTATATTATGGATGCGGATGGCAGTAATATGCGCCCCATGAGCGTGCGATCCCCTAAGTATGATTTATATTGGCCCGGATCATATCCAAAATGGAGTCCGGACGGCCGTAAAATCGCTTTTTATTGGTGCGTTAATTGTGAATTGGGCGGTGGAAACTCTGAAATATTTATCTACGATTTTGAAACGGATTCGGTTACACCGCTGGCAGAACACCCGGCCGCTGATCAAGCACCGAGATGGAGCCCGGATGGGCAATACCTGACATTTACATCGAACCGTGATTACTACTACGATATGGATGATGAGAAAAGGGGGAGTAAAAGAGATTTGTACGCCTACAATTTTGCCGACCAAAAACTGAGAAGGGTTACAACAAATGGCATAGTAAGCGATGTGGTATGGTCTCCGGACAGTAAATCAATACTGATAGGCGTACCCGACCCGCCATTCGAAATACCGGCTGTGGGAAAACATTGGTTTTATCTCGATCCGGCAAATGGTGATACACTGGGAACCTTATCGTTAAATACCCATTTGAATAGTTGGGAGCTATCCCCCGTAAAATGGTCGGTTGATCAACAAGTTTTAATGCTGGTACGGAGGGAAGAAAGGGACAGAAGCCTATATTTTTATGATTTCCGGACAGACAGCCTATACGAAAGCATTGATTTCGGCGACCGCGAACGCGATGGTTTTGGAAGCGTGGATTGGTATATAGGCAATAAATAGTTTTAATATGGTTTTTATTTAACCATAAAAACAGCCCAATCGGGCAAATACATATCCAGTAAAAGATGTATGCTTGCACCGAAAAAATATTCCGGGGCTGTTTGTTTTACAGTATAAATTAATAAGTTTGTTGTAGTAAATGAGGCGTTAAACCAAAATCAAAAAAGCCCTGCACAATATGCAGGGCTTTTTTGATTTGCCAATATTTTCCACCCATAACCTATCGGTTCATCGACAGTAAAAACTCTTCGTTGGTGCGGGTTCCTTTGATTTTATCCTGAATAAATTCCATGGCCTCGAAGGAATTCATATTGGTCAGGTAACGGCGCAGTAAAACAACTTTTTCGCGCTCTTCTTCCGAGACCAATAACTCTTCGCGGCGTGTTCCGCTCCTGAAAATATCTATGGCAGGATACAGTCTCCTTTCCGACAGGCGGCGATCCAAATAAAGCTCCATATTACCGGTTCCTTTAAATTCCTCGAAGATAACATCGTCCATTCGAGAGCCGGTTTCCACCAATGCAGTTGCCAATATGGTCAACGAGCCGCCATTTTCGATATTACGTGCCAAAGAAAATAACTGACGAGGTACTTTTAAAGCTTCAGCATCTACCCCGCCCGACATGGTTCTGCCTTTGTTGCTTGCAACCACGTTATAGGCGCGTGCCAGGCGGGTAATGGAATCCAGAAGCAGGATTACATCGTGTCCGCTTTCTACCAGCCGTTTTGCTTTTTGAAATACCAATTCGGCCAGGCTGATATGGCTTTCCGGCTTTTCATCAAAAGTGGATGCCGTTACTTCGGCACTGATTACGGAACGCTGCATTTCGGTAACTTCTTCGGGACGTTCGTCTATCAGCAGTATCAATATTTTTGTTTCGGGGTGATTTTTGGCTATCGCATTGGCCACACCCGTTAAAATGGTGGTTTTACCCGTTTTTGGCTGGGCCACAATCAAACCACGCTGCCCTTTTCCTAAAGGTGAAAACAGATCCATCAAACGTGTAGAATATTCGCCGGCTTCGTGCTCCATTCTGTAGCGCTCGTCCGGGTGGATGGGCAGCATATCATCAAAATCCTGGCGGTTGTCCATATCTTTTGGAATACGTCCATTCACGCCTTCCACACGCAGCAACGCAAAAAAGCGCTCGCCCACTTTGGGCGGACGGATAATACCTATTACACAATCGCCCTGGCGCAGCCTGAAACGTTTGATTTGGGATGGGGAAACATAAATATCGTCCGGACTGGCCTTATAATTATAATTTACAGAACGTAAAAAACCATAGCCATCGGGCAGAATTTCCAGTGTACCCTCGTTGATCAGATAAGGTCCCAGCTCTTCTTCGATCTCTGCCAATCTTTCTTGCAAGGTAGCGGCACTGGAAGTTGGAATTTGGTCGTGCTCCGAACGCTTTTGCTTTCTCGGGCTTCTTCTGGGGGCTTTGGGTTCTGCTTTGGGTTTTTCGTCTTTCTCTTCGGTACGGTATGAAACTATATGCTGCTGCTCGCCATAGGTGGTAAGTTCTTCTTCCTTCCCGGTTGGTTTGGTTTCGACGGGTGCTTCCACTGGTTGCTCCGGCTGGTCCGATATTTCTTTATCGACATCGACCTTTGCGCCCCGGTCTGAAATTTTTGAACCCGATTTTTTATTTCTAAGTCTTAATTTTACGGTAACACCTTTGGGTGTATTATTGCTGATGTTTCTTATTTCATCGATGAGATCCTGCTTTTTCACCCCTGAAATACGCTTAACGCCAAGTGCTTTGGCTATGGTCTGTAATTCGGGCAATTTCTTTTTTTCTAAAGCATCCAAATCTCCGGCCGTAATATTGACGGTCTGATTATCTGACATATATAATTGTAGCTATTAGGTAAATAATAAGTTCCTACACAATTTGATTTGAATAATTTTTACTGTTCAAGTTTTAGTAATAAACCATTCATTAGGTAAGGAAAGAGTCGGTGTTGTTGCTGTATTTTTCTATCCACCGCTTTACAATATGGTAAAAATAGAAACTTCCTGCAATAATTACCAACTCTGTTTCAAGTTCTTTTAAAATAGTTTGATAATTTTTCTCTTCAATAGGTTTTATTGCTATATATGAATGAATTGTATCGAATGTTGCTGCTCTTTCATCCTTCTGCTGAAAAAAATACCTACGGTCAAAGTTAAACAAAAGTTTGATAGTTTCCATGGAAACCTTGTCTTTCATCAGCGAAAAAATCAATACCGGTTTTTTTGTGAAATTCTCTTCAACACTACCCACGATGGATTTTAATGCCTGATAATTATGGGCGCCGGTAAAATACCAATCCCTGTCGGGCAATAATTTCTCAAAACGTGCGGCCACGCCTTCAAACTTTCCGATAATTTCGCCCAATCTTTCTTCATCAATACGAAAGAACCGGTGCAATAAACGAACGGCAGAGATGGCCATGGCCACGTTCCATTTGTTTATCCTTTCAATAAACGGCGTTTTTATGGTTTCGTTCAGGGTAATATCGCTATATAGTCCCTTTTCGAGTTGTGGATTTAAATTACGCATCAAAAATATGGCCGATTTTTCTTCCGATGCCCTGGCCAGTAAAATTTGCTCGCTTTCCATGCCGGCATTGCCCACAATAACGGGTACATTATATTTTATTATTCCGGCCTTTTCGCGGGTTATTTCGGCTTCCGTTTCGCCAAGTACATTTTGATGGTCCAGCCCTATACTTGTAATGATGGTCAGAATGGGTTTAACCACATTGGTAGAGTCCAATCGTCCTCCCAGCCCCGTTTCCAATATAACAATATCAACATTCTGCGCATCAAAATACCAAAAAGCCAGCAACATGCTTATCTCGAAATACGAAAAACCCGTATTTTGGAGCTCATCGCCGTATTTTTGAAAAAAAAGCAATAGTTCATCATCGGAAATATCCCCCGCCGCAACCCGTACCCTTTCGTTATAGCTCAGTAAATGCGGCGATATGAAAAGGCCGGTTTTATAGCCAAATTCGGTATAGATGTGCTCCAACAAATAACAGGTTGTGCCCTTTCCGTTGGTACCCGCTACGTGGATTATAGGCAAATTTGTATGCGGACTCCCGATTTTTTCCAAAAAAGCACTAATATTCTGAAATCCATTTTTTATGGCCGCTTTTCCCTTCTTTTGAAAGTTTGGCATGGCATCCAAAAAGCGCCGCACATCCTCAATAGTATCGAACTTCATCAGCTTTTCAAATAATTCGATTTATAGGCATCAAATGCATTCATTAACCGAGCCAAAAGCGGATGGTTGTTCTCAAATACGACCTCATCAACTCCATTAATTTCAATTATTTCCCTAATGGAATTACATGCCCATGCACAATCGGCATTTTTCATTTCGTCGGGCTCAAATTTACCTGTAGCAACCTCATAATCGGCAAAGCCATCCAATATCTCAAGCAACATGTTTCGGGTGATTCCGGGCAAAATATCGCAATCCAGGCCGGGCGTATAAATAGTTTTATCTTTCAGCCAAAAAACATTGGCCATGGTGGTTTCACTTATAAAACCGTCCAGAGTGAGCATTAAAGCATCGTTGCCGTCCAACTGTTTTGCTTCGTTTGCCGCTTTTATAAAGTTTATGGAATTAGAGAGTTTAAAATTTCTGTTCAAGGCCCGGGTGGGAATCGAATTTACAGATACGGTTTTGAGTATGAAGTTATTGTTTTTCTCCGGAATAGGACGCATGGTGATGGTATAGCTCATCCCTTTTTCGTGTGTAGCAAAACCGGCACTTCCCTTTCTTGTGCACTGTATTCTAACCGCGGCGTCTTTAAATTCCATCCCATTTTTATAACATAATAGGCCGATCTGCTTTTTTAAATGATTTTTATCGAGGGTATTTTCAATATCAAGGTATTCCAGTCCATTGGCCAAACGCTTGAAATGTTCGTCAAAATGAAGAAATTCACCTTTATAATAGCGTATGGTTTCAAAGCAGCCGTCGCCGTACATAACGCCCCTGTCCAAACCCGAAAAAATATTTGTCTGGGCTTCGACCAAAGAATCGTTGTAGAAGATATAACGTATTTTCTTACTCATCCAGATAGCTTTTTAGCAATGTATATCCCGCATCTTTTTGATACCCGACATGCGCATATTTATAATTTCCATCCCTGTCGAATAGGATGTATGAAGGTACGCCCGGCACTTTCAGGTCGTTATAAAGAGGCACGCCATCCACATAAACAAACTCATCGGGCAATTCAGCAAAATTGATGGTTTCGAGCGCATCGCGCACAATGGCGCCAATCACTTTTATATCACTTTGATCGGCCAGGGTATTGATTTCTTCTATCATCATCTGCGATTTGCCCGACCAGCTCGAAAAAAACAAGACCACTACCTCTTGGCCATTAAACTGGTTAATGGTCAGGCTGTCGTCTTGCTGTAGTATCAATAGCGGTTTAACGGAAAGGGAATCGTTCTCAGCAATGCTTTTCATGTATCGTCTGTTTTCCTTGTTTTTGAAACTGAGCGAACCCAGAACAATCAAAATAGCCGAAATAACGGCTAATATTGCCATAAAAACCGGAAAATATTTATTGTCTATTCTCATTGTATCCGTTAAATGCGCTGTTTATTCTTTATTTATTTGCAATATTTTTCCGGAGATCGGCTCGAATTCCAACTGTATTTCACAATTTTCATTTTGGAATTGCTCTCCGGTCATTAAATCGACCAAACCGCATACTTTAAGGCTGTAAGATATTCGTTCATCCGACCGATTTAAGCCCACATATACATCCTTTTGGTTTTCGGGGTTCAGGTTTGCGGCCGTGCGTTTAAAGATAACCAAATCCGGATGGTTTGATTCAACAAACTCAACGCTGCCTTTCTGTAAAACAGGATTGTTATTTCTTATTTCGGCCAATTTGGAATAGAATTTATGCAATTCGGCATCAAAATTATTATCGTCTTTTTGGCGTTTTTCGCCCAACGGATGGATGGTTTCAGCCTCGTAATCCATATTATCCCAAACCATGGGTTTTCTGTCGTCCGGGTCGTCGGCTCCCCACATTCCTGCTTCGGTTCCGTAATAAATCATCGGGGCGCCTTTCCAGGTATATTGAAACAGGGTTACCAATTTTTGTATCTCACGCTCCTTTACATTTGGTTTTCTGGGATCGAACCCGTCTTTTGGCGAGCCTTTACGGTCGTATTCCAGACCGGGATTTACAACCATGGATGCTAATCGCGGCGTATCGTGGCTGTCCATCAGGTTTTGCAGAATGTCCCATCCTTTTTCGGGATAATCTTCCCAAATATCGTTTAAACGTTTTTTAAACTCCCCTTTATCGATGCTTTTATCAATCAAAAAATCTTTGGCGGCATAGGCAAAGCGATAGTTCATCACACCGGTAAACATCTCGGAATTGATGTAGTTTTTTGCGTTATCGGTCCATATTTCTGCAATGGTTATCGCTTCGGGATTAATTTCCCTCACCAAACTGTGCCATTCTATCCAAAAAGGGTCGCCTAGTTCTTCTGCAACGTCCAAACGCCATCCGTCAACGCCCAAACTTGTATCCCCATTGCCATAAGGATCCATCCAGCGGCGGGTAATATCAAAAATATGCTGTTTTACGGGATCGACTAAATTACCATCCACCTGTTTAAATTCGGGCAGACCTTTATATCCCCACCAGCCTTCATAATCGAACTCATTTTCAGGGGTATCGGGATTATCAAAAGCCAAAATGGAATACCAATCTTTAAACTCCGACTGCTCCTGATTTCTCATTATATCTTTAAATGCCCAAAAATCCCTTCCCGTATGGTTAAAAACACCATCTATAATTATTTTCATCTCCCTTTTGTGCACTTCTTCAATCAGTTTCAGGAACAGCTTATCGGCTTCTGTCCACTGCCAAGTGCCGGGGTCGTTTGGGTTCTCGGCTTCCATTTGTTTGACATCGCCTTGCGGGTCGGGGCCAAAATTTCTATCGATATGATGGTAGTAGGAAGCGTCGTATTTATGGAGCGATTGTGCATCAAAAATCGGGTTTAAGTAAATGCCCCCTATTCCCAAATCTTTTAAATAATCCAGTTTGTCAATTATCCCCTGAATATCGCCTCCGTAACGGCGCTCAAAAACTCCCCTGTAAAAATCTTCTCCCAAATTTTTCTCCCAGTCATCCTGTTTGTACCACTGCTGCGTCCATTCGGTAATTTTCCAGTCTTCCGGACCATGCACGCGTTCTCTGTTTGGCTGATTATCGGGGTCGCCATCTCTGAATCTTTCCGGAAATACCTGATACCATACTATTCCTTTTGCCCATTCAGGTGCTATAAAATCGGTGCTTGTTTCTTTTTTATCGATGCAATTGGCACCAAAAACAAGAAACACGGCCAAAAAGAGGATAGACAGGTGTTTTTTCATTTCATTAGTTTTGTAGGCGGGCGTTTAGCAATGCATTAAATATTTATTAATTATAAATATATAAAATTTATACTTACTCTTTTTTGCTTATATCGAAGAGCTTTCTTTTTTCTTCGTCCGTAAGTTTGGAATACCCGTATTTCGAAATTTTATCCAGAATGGCATCCAGTTCGGATTGCTCCACCTCTTCCACAACTTCCACATCTTTTACGATATGCATATTTTTGTTTTTTGGCTTGGTGGTTTTTTTTCTGCCCGAACCCAGTAAATACTCAATATAGCGTGGAATCAGGGTCAGGTCTTTGCCCTCTTTATATGCTTTTGTAAGCAGATATCCGCCCAAAGCACCGCCCAAGTGCACAAAACGCGCAACCCCATCGTTGGCTCCGATAAAAAGTATATCCATTGCTACCCAGCCGATTACAAAATATTTGGCCGGAATGGGCGGCAGTAAAAATAACATAATGGGCGCTCGCGGATAAAGCATTGCAAAGGCCACCAAAATACCGGTAACCGCACCGGAAGCACCTATAACGAGGTTTATCCCAAACATGTGCGCCAGGGCAGCATCCAAAAGGGCACCCAATATGGCGGCACTAAAATAAATGACCAAAAATGCTCTCGGTCCAATGGTTTGCTCAACGGTTTTACCCATCCACCAGAGCCAAAGCATGTTGAACAGGATATGCAAAAAACCGCCATGCAGAAAAGAATAAGTGACCAAACGCCACGGCTGTGTGATAAAGGTTGGGAACGACGGGTCGAATGCGAAATACTTAACTATCCATGCATTAACGGCATCGCCGCCCAAAAGCTGAAAAACAAAGACAAAGGCGTTGATAGCTATCAACGAGCGTATTGCTATGGGCAACGCGTTAAAACCGCCGCCTCTACTGGTCCAAAATGGTGAAAAAGTTGTGTTCTTCATGGTAAATGTTGCTGTTACTCTCTTACTACAACATAAATTAACGGTTTAGTTCTCCATTGGTGGACGTTTATTCAACCTGTAGATTTTAATCAATATATAACCTACAATTAAACCACCTAAATGCGCAAAGTGTGCCACTCCGCTATCTGCTCTCGTCACACCGGAGTAAAGTTCAATCAATCCAAAAATAGCCACAAAATATTTAGCTTTAATTGGAATAGGTGGAAACAGTAATATAATGTACTGATTTGGGAACATCATACCAAAACCTAATAAAATACCAAACACGGCACCGGATGCACCTATTGCATGTCCGCCGCTTACGGCCAAATGTATCAGCCCGGCACCTATTCCGGTCAAGAAATAATAAATCAGAAATCGTTTTGTTCCCCATACCCTTTCCAGCGATTGGCCAAATATCCAAAGAGCGAACATATTGAAGAATATATGTGATAGATCGGCGTGTAAAAACAAATAGGTAACCAGCTGCCAGGGCGCAAAACCATGCCCAAAGGGTTGCAACACCATATATTTGTTTACAACACTGCCAAAAGTTGTCCAATTACCGCCAAAAATATCTATTGTAGCCAGAAAAATAATTGCATTCCAAATTAATAAGTATTTTATAGCCGGTGGAAATACCGAGAACTGTGTGTTTGGTCTAAATTGGTCCAATGAAATATAATTTTTATGATTTGTTAGCCTGCTAATATACGATTATGAAACATCAATGTTTCAGTTAATCAGATACTTATCATTTTGTGTTAACGCGCGGGTCGTACTCTGTCAGTTTTAATTGTTTCATGTAATCTTCTTGCACTTCTTTTGCCAATTGCGCAATCACATTGCTCACTACAAATTCGCGTATTCTTGGATCTCTATCTTCAATGTATTCAGCAGCTAAAGCATTTAAATCAGAATCGTTATCCAGCTGTTCTGCCCATATTTGCAGGGCGTTTCGTCGTATTGCAAAGGGCTGGTTATATTCCGTCAGGACTTTCAAAATATCAGAAAATTCATGGGCTGCATCGGGTATAATTTCCATGGTAAACCGAACCGAATGAAGTATTTTTTCGCCATCGGCTTCTCTTTGAAACAAGTTTTTCACCATCGAAATTAAAGCTTCGCTATCGGTTATATTTTGATAGGAATTGAGAGCGGCCTCAAAAATCGCGGCATTGTCTGTATTTAGCAATTTTGAGTTTAGAATACCGATGATGTACTCATCGCCAATAAAACTGCCCAGTGCGTTGATGGCCGCAACCTGAATATCTACATTATTGTTATTTACCTCTTTCAAAAATGTTTGCTCGGTGCCCACCGCGCCCTTGGTAAATAAAGAGTATGCGTGCAGTAATTTTGCCCTAACCAAAGGCTCTCTTTCACTCGACAGGGCGTCGTTCAGAGCCAACTGTAAATCGGGGTCTTCCAAATGGTAGCCCAACTGTTCTGCGGCCAAAGCCCTCGTTTCGTTGTTTTCATCACCCAGCTGATTTAGTAAAAATAATATCGGGAATTTGCCGAACTCCATTTGGTCCAGCTTCGTGGAGCTGTCATCAAATGTGATATATTCTATATCCGTTGGCATTTCCATTTTAACGGCATCCGTTTTACCGGTAAACGAAATTTCCCTTGAAAATTCTTCGCCAAAAGTATGCACAACCATTATCAAGTCCGATAAAATGGTATAATCGCCTGAAATTGCATTGAATTTTAAAGTCAGTTCCGAATTGATATCATCATATTCGGCCTCCAAAATATAGTTTGGTCGATCTTTTTTTGTTTCGGTAGTAGCAGCACTCTGGGAAAGACCGAATTCTTCAAAATCGAGTCCGGTTTTATTGTACCAAAAATCGGGATAAAGGTTGGATGGTATTACGCCGCTCCGTGTTTTTACCAGCTCGTTGATGGAAGCCGACACCACCGATTTAAAGAAATCGCTGCTGTTTTGGTATTCCAACAAACTGCCGTTCCAAATGCTGCTGCTGGTTAAATCGAGGTCGTCTTCGGGTTCTTTCAGGGTATCAATGGCTCCTCCCATCTCCGAATGCAACGTAGCTTTGAGATACTCCATTATGGTTACATTATCGATGAAGTTTTCCATTCTTTGATACTCACCCAGCCATTGTCCGTAAATATTTCTTTTTAACTGGGTATTGAGGTTGCCCAAATCGGTGTATAAATAAGCCAATCCGGCTCCGGTCTGTTTTTCTTCCCAGTACGAATCGCTCATTACCATAATATTGAGGGTTTCGAACGGATATTCGTAGCTTAATTTATTTTCGGTGCCACGTATTGTTAGGGATGCCTCGCTTAACAGGGCGCTTAATTGTTCGTCATTCAACACACCGCTTTCGGCATAAATCTGCACTTTCTTTGAACCTGAAAATCCGTCTTTTTTATCGAAATTACCCACGGCAAATCCCAATCCGGTTAAAGGCACACTTCTTACACTTTCCCATTTAATTTCTTTTTGTTGCAGCGATACGATCTCGTCCGTAACAAATTTCCCGTTAAATACCATGTCTTTATCTTGTGGAATGGTAAAAGCGGCCGTTACTTTGCTCTCGGCACTTGGATGGTCAAAAACGGGCAGCCAGTGGCGCAATGCCTTTGGGTTTTGGCTGGACCATAGCGTACCCAAATGATTTTTATGCATTCCAAAAATGGATTCGGATTGCCAGGTTACCGAAATATCAACCTTTTCGTTTAATGCCAAGGTATCTTTGAGGGATATAATCAGATAATCATCATCAATTCTAAATTCTGCTTCTTCGTTATTGGCGGCTACGGAATTAATGGCCAGTTCGGCAATGTTAAATTTAATTTTGTGCTGGTCTGGCGACTTCGCTCGCAATTTATAATGCACTACGCCTTTTATCCTGTTATTATCTGTATCTATAGTTGCATCAATTTCTGTATTATCAATATAATAAGGCATTTCCGGTTTCGTTTCGTAATCGAAATCGCTTTCGCATTCTTGTAAGTTTGGAACTATGAGTAAAAGTAGAAATGAGAATTTAAAAATCTTTTGTAGAATCATTTATTGTGAGAGTTAAAAATTGACATTACTTCGCTATATAGATTTTTATTGGTAGAAAACCCGTTGCCCGAATGTATGGTTTCCTTGCCGTTTACATCGCTGAATATACCACCGGCTTCCTTCAATATAGGCAAAAGTGCAGCCGCATCCCATATACTCAGCTCGGGATCGAACATTAAATCGGCCCGACCTATGGCCACCATCATGTGTCCGTAAGCGTCGCCCCACGTACGGTGAATCTTTGTTTTATCCAATAATTCCTGGAACATCCCATCCATATTATATTTTCTGAATTTTCGTATTTCTGTCATTAAAAACGTGGCATCTTCCAATTTATTGGTTTGCCTTACTCTACACGGCTTGCCATTTAAAGTAGCACCGTAGCCAATAGCGGCTGCGCAGAGTTCGTCCAGTGCCGGGGCATTAACTACGCCAATTACCGGTTCATTGTCTATCAACACCCCAATTAAAGTGGTATAGAACGGCACGCCGTGTATAAATGATTTTGTGCCGTCTATGGGATCCAAAACCCATTTAACCCTGCTGTTACTATTGGTTTCGCCGTATTCCTCCCCGATTATGCCGTGGTCGGGATATATTTTCTGGATTTCATCGCGAATTATTTTCTCGGTTTCCCTATCGGCAATGGTAACCGGAGAATCATCCTCTTTGCTCAGCACTTCAACGTCTTTTTTGAAGTACTTTAAAGTATGATTGCCACCTATTACTGCAATTTTTTTAGCTATTTCAAGTAACTCTTTGATGTCGTGCATGAATTATAGTATTTTTGACAAATTAATTTGCGGATATTAATATAAATACCAATAAACTACTTTTGAGTTTTCGATACAAACCTCTTGCTCTATTGCCACTATTTGTTTGGCCTTTTATAAGCTCGAATAACGCTTTTTCACAAGATTTCATTGATATTCAAACAAAAATGCTCAACGATTCAAAGTTAACCATTTTTGGAACTGCAAATGTTACCAGTTTTGAATGCGAATACACAAAAGATTTAGAACAAGATACTTTAAATCATCAAATTAAACCTTATTCGGATACCATTATTATTCTCGGTGACGCCTTGAACTTGAGGGTGAATGAATTTAACTGCGGCAAGCGGGCAATTAACAAAGATTTCAAAAACGCACTAAAGTACAAAGAGCATCCCAATATCAAAATTAACCTATTAAACGTATATATTTACAAAGAAATACCCACTCACGTTGATGTTGCTATCACCATAACTAATGTTACCAAACATTTTACCATTTATTTGGAGCAACACACCAATGAAGTAGGTAACATAATGGTTAAAGGTTTCCAAGATCTAAAAATGACGGATTTTTCCATCAAACCGCCAACTGCACTTTTTGGATTGATTAAAGTGCATGATGATTTAAGAATAGAATTTGACTTAAATTTAGACACTAAAGTTGTCAATAATTTGAATTGATTTAAAAAAATAACCTATAAACAAAAAAGGCGTACCGTTCAGGATACGCCTCCTGTTTTGAGGGGGTAGAATTAGAAGCTAATTACAGCTTCAACCATAAATCCACTAAACTCTCCCTTCTCAAATTTACCTACCGGGAAATCGTTATAACTTTGTTTTACATATTCCACTTTGGTCATAATGTTTTTGGTTAAGAACCAACCACCACCGATGTTAAGTCTGTCTATACTCACATCAACATTACCTCCAAAATGTGCAAGTTCACCAAATACGCTGTTATAGCGGCCGCCAAGATAGAAATCTTCGTTTTCGCCTAAGCGGTATATCAACTCTGCACCCAATTGTTTAAAGTTTCTGCTGTCCGACTCTGTTACTGCTTTACCGGTAACGGTCTCGAATACGCCGTAGAACTCAATCCCTTTAAATTTTATAAATGGGTTTATCATAATAGCGGTCAGCTCGTTTTTAAAGCCGGGATCAAATCTTCCTGCTCTAAAGTCAGACTGTCCTATTTCATCCATTACAGCGTAGTAGCGTGAACCGGCGCGGTCGCCAGAGTACAGATATGCATTGGCATTTTGATCGGTGTGGTAAACAGATCCGGTTAAACGAACTCTTAAATCTTCATTAATTTGGCTGTCGTAACCTATTTTACCAACAAGCGACAATTTGGTTGTTAACGCTTCTTTCTTTACAGATTGATTTAGCTTACCATTGGTAATTCCTGCCATTACCAGGAATCCGTTATTTCTGAAATAAGCTTCGCCGGCAACTTCGGTGGTAAACGAATCCATAATGTAGTTACCTACAAACGGGTTGAAGAATGCCTGGGCATTATCCGTTCTTCTGAAGTGGTTATCGCCATAGTTTACTTCCATGTGGCCCACTTTAAAAGTCACTTTATCCATTAAATCGGATAAGAAACCTTCGGATATAAAATCCAGCTTATCGATTTGCATATAGCCGTCCTTAACATAAGGCTCGGGGTGATGCTGCGACGATAAATAGGTTCTTAAATTCATTCTGACGCCATCATATAACTGAACATCTATATCCAGGTTAGAGGTGGCAAGGTTAACGTTGGTGGTTATTGGGTTAAGCATAACAGCTTTGCTGTTTCTGTGATCCAACCCCTGTAATTGCAGTGTATTGGATGCGCCTATTCTTACTTTTAACCCATCAAATTTTGTGTCGGTTTTTGGTGCCTCAAATACATTAAGCCCTCTTTTGTCGTTGTAACGGAAATTTTGGATATCGCTATATTGCGCGTTTACACTGCCTGCAAAAATTAGCGCCATTACAAAAATACTTGTGATTGAACTGATTAACTTCTTCATAACTATACTCGTTAGTTCGTTATTATTTAATATTTTATTATATGGTTTGGTTTTTTTGATAAACTACTTTAAACGCCACTTCTACTTCGTCGCCCGTTTTAATGGTGCCCATGAGTGCTGTAGGTGGTTTCATTTTGTAGTCGCTCATTTTTATGGTTTTTGTTCCCTCAATGGTCAATGCTCCGGAACCGCTTATGCTGTAGCTGCCAACCAGTGTTATCGGGTTAGAGGCTCCGGCCATTTTTAAGATTCCTTTTGCATGTATTTCGGTATCGGTTATTTGGGTTATCTCGCTTAAATCGAATACAATTTCCGGATTCTTTTTATGGTCAAAAGCTTCTTTGGTTTTTTTGTCCATCATACTTTTACCGCTTTTTATTGACGCTACATCAACAGAAAAATCGATTTTATCGATGGAGACTAAATTACTGTCTTCTATTATTACGGTAGCACTGCCTTCAAATTCTTCAGCCGGCATTTCCCAATCATGTAAGCTTGAAGTTCCTTTTACCGAAACTTCGCTGTTATCGGCTGACAGTTTATATATCGTTTGAGAGTTTACTGCTGCACTAAAGAAAAGAATGGCAATTATTGATGTGATTAACCTCTTCATGCTAACTCCTGTTTTATTTGTTTATTCGATGTTTGTTTTTTTGATTACTACTCATTTCATTCTGTTATAAGTAGATTCTAATTTCTATATATAATATATACCCACACTGTGAAGATATTGTGAACGCGACCATTTAATAATTTCTTTGAAAATTAATTACCAATACATCGCAAGTGTTATTATTTTTGGGGCGCTGAATAACAGAAAGAATTTTTGATATACTTTTTTAAATGACAAATACTATTATCATCGAGCGAATAGCTAAACAACTAAATTTTTCGCAAAAACAAATCAATACTGTAGCCGGTTTTATAGAAGAAGGCGCAACCATCCCCTTTATGGCACGCTACCGCCAGGAGGCTACCGGCGGTCTGGACGAAGAACAACTTCGCGCCGTTAGAGATGCGCTGGAATTTCAAAAAACTTTGGAAGCCCGAAAGGAAACCATCCTGAAAACCATAAAAGAACAGGATAAACTTACCCCCGAACTAGAAGCACAAATAATAGCATGTACCGATTTGGCCGTACTGGAGGATATTTATCTGCCTTACAAACCCAAACGAAAAACCAGAGGCGATAAAGCCAAAGAAAAAGGACTGGAACCGCTGGCCGAATTGGTTTGGACGCAGGAGATTGAAGACGGTAACCCCGATGATTATGCCAAAGAGTTCATTAATGCCGAAATGGAAGTAAACAGCGTTGAAGAAGCTTGGGCAGGCGCTTTGGATATAGTAGCCGAATGGATTAACGAAAGTTTGGAAGTTAGGGAAAAACTGCGCAACGTTTTCTTGAACCATTCCACCATTACCTCTAAAAAGAATCCCACGGTAAAAGAAAGAACCAACTATGAAGACTATTACGATGCCTCATATAAAGTAAGTCGAATCAAGCCCTATCAAATTTTGGCCATAAACCGGGGCGAAAAGGAAAATATCCTCTTTGTAAATTCAGAAGTTTGGGAAGAAAGAACACTGGATACTATCGATGATATTGTAATCAGCAACGATATGAGTATTTTTACGGAGCTTTTGCAAGATGCCGTGGAAGATGCCTTCAAAAGATTGTTGTTTCCATCGCTGGAACGCGAACTCAGAAACGCACTTACAGAAATTGCCGATGCACATGCTATCGAAACTTTTGCAACGAACTTGGCCAACCTATTGATGCAGCCTCCCCTTCAAAACAAAATTATAATGGGAATAGACCCCGCATTCCGTACCGGCTGTAAAGTGGCCATTGTGGACAATACCGGCAAACCGCTGGATAATGCCACTATATTCCCGACACCACCGCACAATAAAATTGCCGAATCGGAAGCCGTAATCGCACATTTAATTGATAAACATAATGTCAACTTAATTGCTATTGGTAATGGCACTGCAAGTCGAGAAACGGAACAGTTTATTGCCAATTTTCTGCAAGGCAAAAAGACCAATCCAAAAAATGAGGTTCTGAACTACCTTATTGTGAACGAAGCCGGCGCATCGGTGTATTCTGCTTCAAAAGTTGCCCGGGAGGAATTTCCTGATTTGGACGCTGCTCAAAGGGGCAATATTTCTATTGCACGCAGAGTATTAGATCCATTGGCCGAGTTGGTCAAAATCGATCCTAAATCAATTGGTGTGGGACTGTACCAACACGATGTGAACCAAAATCAGCTTTCTTCCAAATTGGATGACGTGGTAGAAAGTTGCGTGAATGAGGTAGGCGTAAATCTAAATACGGCAAGCGCATCTTTACTTGCGCATATTTCGGGACTGGGACGCAGTGTGGCTAAAAATATTGTGGAATACAGAAACGAAATAGGCTCGTTCAACAGTAGAAACCAGCTGCATGACGTGGATGGTGTTGGAGCATTTAGATTTGAACAGGCGGCAGGATTTATGCGCATTCCGGGAGCCGAAAATCCATTAGATAACACCGCAATTCACCCCGAGAGTTACGAAGCCGCCGAAAAATTATGTAATCTTTTCGGAATTGACTTAGAAAACCTTTCCAATCAGCAGGAAATTATAGAGGCAAAGCTGGTCAATATAAATACAGCAAAAGTAGCAGAACAAATTGGCGTTGGTGTACCCACTTTAGAGTTGATAATAGAAAACTTACAAAAACCCGGTCGTGATCCGCGCGAATCGCTGCAACAGCCCATTTTACGAACCGATATAATGAAGATGGAAGACCTGAAGGAAGGTCAAAAAGTAGAAGGAACCGTTCGAAATGTGGTCGATTTTGGTGCTTTCGTGGATATTGGTGTAAAACAGGACGGAATGTTGCATATTTCTAATATGTCGCGCTCCGAAAAACGTGTTGAAGACCCGCACGATGTAGTTGGCGTAGGCGATGTGATTAAAGTGGAAATTATATCTCTCGATTTGGAAAGAGGAAGAATTGGGTTGAAATTAATTTAAAACCCTCTCGTCTCCATTCATATTAAAATTTAATTAAGAAGCAGTTTCGTCCAAATTTGTAACGAAATTGCTTCTTACGTGCTAGTCATTCATTTAAATTCGCTTGAAATAGTGTATTTATATGTTGTACATTGTTCTAAATTAAGATGGTATTGATATGAAAAAAGTCCTATTTCTTTCCCTGCTTGCACTAACTCCTCTCCTGTCCAATGCCCAAGAGAAATACTTTCACGATTTAAGGGGAATGGAAGATTCGGAAGAAGTAACCCATTTATTTTATAGAATGTACGACTCCTGGCAAACAGAGTGTATTTCTATAGACGGATGGGAAGGTACTTTAAATCTTTATACCAATCATATTTACCATCTTAATACAGAATCTAAGCAGGACAGCATTAAGCTACGGGATTATAAAGACAGAAAACCCGGCTGCGATTATGGATTCAACGAAATCAATAACTTCGTTTTCACGGCAACGCATCCCGATTCCATTTTGGCAATCAAATCTTCTTTTCAAGGGCTTTCAGCATTTACTTATGTAGAAAGCCAATCCGGCTATACCTTTGATATCGGCTTGGGCAATCCAAATGGAATCAGTTACGATTATTTTACCGACAGAGCCATTATTGCAACTCCGGCTCATTTTCTCGTGGTCAAGGTTAAAAATGAAGATAACGGATATGAAGAAAAACTGAGAAAATCATTCTGGTTCGACCAAAACGATGCTTCTTTATTTCAGCACAATAGTTATGCTACATTGCCTGATTCCATGTTTATTGATTTTACGGTAACCGGGGTAAGTCCGCTAAAAGAAGGAATGTATGTGGGTTTTAAGGACGCTTCCATTGTTCTTTCCAACGATTATGGAGCAAGTTTTTCGACTATTGCAACGCATCATGAATCATTTTACGATTACGAATTTAATATTAAAGAAACCGCCTTCGATGCCGATTCTTCCAGCTTTTATATGTTGCTCGATAAAACGTATTTGGTCAGAAAAGAAGCGTCTGAATGGAGCGTAAGTACTATCGACAACGATTATTTTTCAATAGATCAAGATCAATCGGGACATTTTTACTTTTCTAAAGAGGACAGCCTGTTTATTTCTACGGATTTCGGAGAAAGCTTTCAACTACTCGCCACGTTACCTGATAAAATAACTGGTCTCTATAAAAAACCCGATTCCGAAATACTTTACATACTTACTACCGATGAAATGCTTGTATTTGAAAATGGTATCCCCTCCACTTTAAAAACACTGCCCGTTTCCAATGAACCCGAACCGGTTTTCCTGCCCAACGAAATAATGCTCCATCAAAACTACCCGAACCCTTTTAATCCAACTACCGTAATCGGTTTTCAATTGCCCGAAAGCGGTGTGGTAAAACTGGATGTATTTGATATGCTTGGACGAAAAATAGCCACTTTGGTTGATGGAAAAATGGCTCCCGGTATTCATGAAGTCACTTTTGATGCCACTAATTTCAGTTCCGGAGTTTATCTGTACCGCTTACAAACCGGCCAATTTTCGAAAACCCGACAGTTTTCGTTAATTAAATAAGGGTTAAAAATCACGGGCATTGAGGTTACTCGAATTGCCCGTAATTTTTAAAATAATGAGGCTTTTTAATTATAAATGATGAGTTTTTGCCGCGTCATCATCGGCTAAGGTATTGAAACCAAGGCATCAAGCAAATCCTAAATTCAGAATTTATCATTCATTATCCCCAATCCCTCAATCTCTAAATCCCACAATCCCTATGCACTAATTTCCATAATAAACACGTGATAAAATCAGCTTAATTGAATATAATAGTACTTTATGTTTCACAATATTGATAATCTAATTTTTTCATCTATGGACAATGCACAAACCTTGGAAAATAAATACCACGTACAGGTTTATAACCGATTTCCGGCCACTTTGGAACGAGGTTTGGGCGCACGGGTTTGGGACACCGAAGGAAACGAATATATTGATGCTCTTGGCGGAATTGCCGTGAATAATCTGGGTCATTGTCACCCAAAAATAGTGGAGGCCATAAAAAACCAGGCGGAAAAGCTGATTCAAACTTCCAACTTTTTCTACACCGAACCGCAAAGTGAATTAGCTCGAAAATTATGTGAATTAACCGGACTGAACCGGGTATTTTTTGGCAATAGCGGACTCGAAGCCACGGAAGCAGCCATAAAATTGGCGCGTAAATGGGCACATAAACAAGGAAAAACAGGAAATATAATCTCCCTTTCCGGTGGTTTTCACGGACGTTCCATTGCTTCGGTTACCATGGGTTCAAAAAAGATTCAAGAAGGGTTTTGGCCACTTCCCGATGGTTTTGAGCAATCGCCGTATAACGATTTTGAAGCTTTGGCTAATAAAGCCGATAAAAACACTATAGCGATAGTATTTGAACTTGTGCAAGGAAATAGTGGCATCAATTTAGCGGATAAGGAATTTGTGAAAAAGGTGCGGAATTTATGCAACGAACTAAATATCCTGCTCATTTTTGACGAAATACAGACCGGCATTGGAAGAACGGGCAGATTCTGGGCATTCGAACATTACGGAGTACGTCCCGATATAGTAACTACGGCAAAAGCATTGGCCAACGGCATTCCCATCAGTGCGATGATTGCCAAAGAAGAAATTGCATCTGTTTTCGAAGTGGGAAATCACGGCACTACCTTTGGCGGCAATCCATTTGCCTGTGCGGTTGCCAATGCCTGTATCGATACGATTTTTGAAGAGCATATTTTGGAAAAAACTCGTGAAAATGGTCAATATTTTATGGAAAAACTGAGAGATGCAGCCAAAAGTCATCCAAGTATAAAAGAAGTACGTGGGTTGGGCCTAATTATCGGTGTGGAATTGGATAAACCTTCTCGTCCGGTGGTAGATAAAATGTTCGAAAACAAAGTAATTGCAAACGCGGCCGCAGGTAATGTAATAAGATTGGTACCGCCATTGGTTATTACCAAAGAGGAAATCGATATTATGGTCGATACTTTGGTAAAAAGCCTGTAATTAAGAGATTAAATAAAATTCCATATAAAAAAATGACCATTTATACGGCAAAAAATATCTTTGACGGGGAACGCTTCTTGACCCATCGGGCTATCTACGTTGAAAACGGTAAAATTAAAAAGATAGTACCCATAGAAGAAATTGGAAATCCAAGTGATATCATAAACATAGATGGCGAATACGTGGTACCTGCTTTCAAAGATTTACAGATAAATGGCGCCGGAGGGATAATGTTCTCTGCCAATCCATCGGTGGAAGCCATAAAAGCCGTTTACGATTTTAGTATAAAAGGCGGTGCAACCGGATTTCTCATCACCCTGCCCACCAATTCCATGGAAGTCATCAAAAAATCCATTGATGCCATTCATGAATATTGGAATTTAGGACTTCCGGGATTAATGGGTTTTCATATTGAAGGTCCCTATATCAGTCACGAGAAAAAAGGAGCTCATAATCCAGATTTAATCAAAAAACCTACTTTGAGGGAGGTAAAAGAAATAGTCGAATATGGCAAAGGTGCGATCAAAATGATTACGCTGGCGCCGGAATGCTGCCCGGACAAAGTGATTGAATACTTAACCAAGCAAGGAGTGGTATTATTTGCGGGACATAGCAATGCAACCTATAATCAAGCTTTACATGGCTTTAAATTAGGCATCAAAGGATGTACTCACCTTTTCAATGCGATGTCGGCCTTTACGCACCACGATGCAGGATTGGTTGGAGCCGCTTTTGACAGCGATGTTTATGCCGGAATTATACCCGATGGAGTACACACCAACGAAACAGCCATCAGAACGGCACATAAAATTATGGGCGATCGGCTGTTTTTTGTAACCGATGCCATTACCGAAACCAAAAACGAAGCCTATACCTATATATTAAAGGGCGACCATTACGTAACCGAAAGGGGAACATTGGCCGGGTCGAGTTTAACTATGGATTTGGCGGTGCATAAAGCAGTTAAAATGGGGATTTCGGTGGAAGATGCACTTCGAAAATCATCCTATATCCCGGCAAAAGTAATGTCAGAGCATCACAGAATCGGTAAAATTGCACCCGGCTACGAAATGGATTGGGCGGTGCTGGATAAAGACTTTAAAACAATCAAAGTGATTAGTGAATTTGTGAGATAAACCGATAATTTTTGATTTCTACCGCTTAAAATTCTGTATTTATAGCCTGGATTACATTCTTCAAATCGTTGTCACCAATCTGAAAATGAAAAGTGGCACGAAGTGTGTTTTTACCAAATTGAGAGAGTAATATTCCTTGCTTTTTAAGCTTTTCCAACGCTTCTTCTGCACTGCAACAAAGCACATCAAAAATAAGGATATTGGTTTCAACCGCTTCCAGGTTTATGGATAAATCCTCACTTTTATTGATATGTTCAGCTAATAATTTTGCTCTTTTATGGTCGTCTTTCAATAATTTTTGGTGATTATCTACAGCATAGTCGGCGGCAGCTGCCAATATACCAACCTGACGCATTCCGCCACCCCACATTTTACGGAAACGGCGCGCTTTTGCAATATTCTCTTCGCTCGATAACAACATAGAACCAATCGGAGCACCCAATGCCTTACTGAAGCAAACGGAAATAGTATCAGCAATTTCACCAAAAAATGAAGCCTCGATTCCCGTTGCGGCAATGGCATTCCATATCCTGGCGCCGTCCAAGTGCACCGATAGATCATTTTCATCCGCAAATTCTTTGATTTTAAGCAGTTCTTCTTTGGTATAACAAGCTCCACCTCCTTTATTGGTAGTGTTTTCTATGCAAATAACTTTTGTATTCGGCTCCCAATCGTATTTACCGCGTATTTTATCTTTTAGAAGAGCAACCCCCAACTTACCCGACTGCCCTCTCTCCGTTGAGATTTGCACACCTGATAAAAATCCAGCTGCGGCGGTTTCAAAATTAAAAATATGTCCCGTTTCTTCAATCAATATTTCGTCTCCGGGTTGAGTGAGAACCTTAACACCCAATTGATTGCTCATCGTGCCACTGGGGACGAAAAGTCCGGCCTGCATACCAAACATTTTAGCAATTTTCTGCTGAAATTCGTTAACGGTGGCATCTTCCTGATACACATCATCGCCAACCACGGCTTTGGTCATATATTCCAACATTTCGGGAGTCGGTTTGGTAACCGTATCGCTTCTTAAATCAATCATTATTTAAAATTATATTTTTATTAACCATTCGACAATAAAACCGGAATTAAACTGCCATTTCTAGAACAGAAACAGATAGAAAATAATCAATATTACAAACTGTGATTGAAAATTGTAATTAAATTTTGGTTTATTATGTTGGAGAGGCGGCCAATCGCCCTTCGCCCTTCGAGTGCCTCAGGGCTCGGGCTCGGGCGATGGCAACAGCATGGGGAAGTCAGGCTTCGAGAGCCTTGGTTCTTGAGCCTGACGAAAGACAGCCCTCAGGTGGTAGCACGGAATAGAGGCCTGAGGCTCTCGAAGGCCGGTTTAATTAATAAGAAACTGCAATGAAAGGATACACCTATATTTTACTTTGTGCTGATGGTAGTTATTACACGGGTAGTAAAAATATCTTGAAAAAAGACTGGTTCAACATCAAAATGGCGAGGGAGCCAACCATACAAAGAAAAGGTTGCCCGTAAAACTGGTTTATTACGAAGTATATGATAGAATAGATACTGCATTTTATAGAGAAAAACAGATTCAAGGGTGGAGCCGTAATAAGAAAGAAGCCTTGATAAGCGGAACACCTGAATTATTACCTAAATTGGCAATTGCATATAGAGATTTAAGGGATGAAGAGTAACCCAGCCCTTCGCCCTTCGCCCTTCGCCCTTCGAGAGCCTCAGGGCTCGGGGCGGTGGCATGTAACGTGTAGTGAAAAGAAGTCGGGCTTCGAGAGCCTTGGTTCTTGAGCCTGACGAAAGACAGACCTCTGTTTCCTGCCACGAAATTGAGGCCTTAGATCTGAGGCCTGAGGCTCTCGAAGGCCGAAGGCCGGTTTCCTAGGAAAATTGTAATTAAACTCCAATTTTTTATATTATAACCATCCAAAACATGAACCTAATGGCAAAAAATATTATGAAACACATATCACTCATTCTTTTATTTCTGTTTGTTGGAGTTTCCGTGCAGGGTCAATCTGCTGTGGGTATTTGGAAGACTATAGATGACGAAACGGGTGCCGAAAAATCACACGTGGAAATTTATGAAACGGAAAATGGAACACTCGAGGGTAAAGTTATTAAAATACTTACCGAAGGACGCGAAGATGCGGTTTGCGATAAATGTAAAGGAGATTTAAAAAACGCACCCATTCAAGGATTAGTAATACTCAGGGGTTTAAAATCCAATGGAGAAAACGCTTGGAAAGACGGTAAAATATTGGATCCCGAAAACGGAAAGGAATATAAAAGCAAAATGGAACTCAAAGACGAAAATACGCTGGAAGTCAGGGGTTTTATAGGCATCTCTCTTATCGGGAGAACACAAACTTGGTATAGGGTGCTGTAAAAGCGAATTATAACGCCAGAAATTACGTATATCAAATATGATTCTTACTAATACTAAGAACTAAATTTATTAAACATGACCATACCCTACATAGAATATACCAAGCTCGAAAAAAGTGGGAATACTTATAACGACAAATGGTTTTATATGTCGCATTTGAGTAATGCCTGTGCTTCTGAAGATGCGCACCGTACCTCTGCTTACGCTATTTGCTTGTTAAAGGATGGGGAAATTCAACTTGAAACCGATTTATTTGTGCAAACGGCCAAGGCACCGGCTATTTTTACGATTGAACCATCAGCCATTCGTAAATTCACCGACTTAGGCTCGCTTTACGATGCTCAAATCCTATTTTTCCGGAAGGAGAAATTCTTAAAAAACCATGCTGATATAAATTACCTGGATAAATTCAGTTTTTTCGAAAAAGACGGCCAGCAAGTCTTACCAATCGACGATATTCAATTTGATTTATTTAATACTTACTTTGATTTAATTCGCGTTAAAACAGCTGATAATATTACTAGCCAACCTCAGGTTATTCGCAGCCTCATCGATATTATATTAAATGAAATTGAAGCTGTACATAAAAAACAAAATATAGAAAATCCTGTTACCGTAGATAGAAACACCGCTATATTGTCTGAGTTTAAAGCCTTGCTTGCACATCATTTTATTGAAGAAAGACAAGTTTCATTCTATGCCGAAAAACTCCATTTAACGCCCAAATATTTTTCAACCATTATTCGAAAAGTAAGTGGTAAAACTGCCGGAAGTTGGATTAATGAAATGCTGGTTTTAGAATCGAAAGTGCGTCTTCAAAACCCACAATTTACCGTTGCACAAATAGCATACGATTTAAATTTTTCCGATCCATCCCATTTTGGTAAATTTTTCAAAAAACACGTCGGACTTACCCCACTTGAATTCAGAAGTTAGGATTAACTTACCATAATCCTACTTTTATACCATTATCCCCTACCTATATCCTTTCAAACAGGTGTAAATCAGGTATATCTTTCTATCGAAATAAAAAGATGAACTAAAATTTATATCAAAATGAAAACAATCAGACTTCAACTTGAAACACTTACATGCCCTAGCTGTATTAATAGAATAGAATCTGTTTTAGGTAGAGAATCAGGCGTCGAAAACGTAAAAGTAATGTTTAATTCGAGCAAGGTTAAAATCGACTATCAAAGCGATAAAACAAACTCAGACAAGCTTTCGGAAGTATTAAATAAACTGGGTTATCCGGTAATTTCTTAACCCAATTTGCTGAGGAAACATTATGAAAACCAAGACAAAAAATAAATTAACCATAATATCAGGGGCGCTTCTTATAGCTGCCCTGATAGCTTATTGGACCATTCCAAGTGCTTCCATTCATTCTTTACTTTTATTTATTACGGCACTATTGGCAGGCGGACCTATCGCCCTTAAGGCATTTCAAGCCGCGAGAATGCGAGCTTTCAGCATAGAATTGCTGGTTACTATTGCAGTAATTGGTGCCTTGATAATAGGAGAATATACCGAGGCAGGCGTGGTGAGCTTTTTATTCCTTTTTGGAGATTATTTAGAGGGAAGAACGCTTCAAAAAACAAGAGCATCACTGAAATCTCTAGTGGATATGTCGCCGCAAGAAGCCATTATTTTAAAGAATGGGGAACGTATAACTATTCCGGCGGATGAAGTTCAAGCCGGCGACCATGTTATTGTGCAACCGGGCGGTAAAATTCCTGTAGATGGAAAAGTATTAGCGGGTAATGCATATATCAACGAGGCAACCATTACGGGCGAATCTGTTCCGGTACATAAAGCAGAAGGTGACAATGTATTTAGCAGCACCATTAACGATAATGGATACTTGGAAATTTTAGCCGAAAAAGTAGGCGAAGATACTACTTTCTCAAAAATTATCGAACTTGTTGAAGAAGCTCAGGAAACTAAAGCTGAGACCCAAAAATTCATGGAGAAATTTGCTAAATATTATACTCCGGGAATTATCATTCTATCGGTTTTAGTGGGTTTAATAACCCAAAATATACATTTGGCTCTAACATTTCTGGTAATTGCATGTCCGGGCGCGCTGGTAATATCGGTACCTGTTTCTATAGTTGCGGGAATTGGTAATGCGGCTAAAAATGGTATCCTAATAAAAGGAGGCGACAAAATGGAAGAACTGGCCCGACTAAATGCTATGGTTTTTGATAAAACCGGAACGCTGACCAAAGGAAGTCCGGAGGTATCCGCCGTTAAAAGCTTTGGTATAGCCAGAGAAGAATTAATGAGCTTGGCAGCTGAAGTTGAAGCGACATCCGAGCATCATTTGGGTAAAGCCATTATAAATAAAGCCGAAGAAATGGGCTTGGTTGCGTCCAATAAACCCAGTGATGTAAATATTATGAAAGGCCACGGATTACAAGCCATTTTACAAAACAAATCGATTTATATAGGTAATAAATCGGGTGCCCAAAAATTAGGTATTCAAATTGAACCGGAAATAAATGAATACATGATTCAGCAAGAAGAAAAAGGAAATACGGCCGTGCTGGTCAGCATCAATAACCAGGCAAAAGGCGTAATTTCAATTGCCGATCAAATCAGAGCAGAAGCACCCGAAGCAATATATGCTTTAAAAGAATCCGGAATAAATCATACCGTAATGCTAACCGGCGATAATAACGCTGTGGCACAAAAAGTTGCTGCATCTTTAGGAATAGATGTAGTAGCCGCAGAATTGCTGCCCGAAGATAAAGTGACCAAAGTAAATGAATGCAAGAAATCGGGCATAAAACTAGGCATGGTTGGCGATGGGATAAACGATGCGCCGGCAATAGCCACAGCCGATGTGGGAATTGCTATGGGCGGAACGGCAACCGATGTAACCATGCAAACTGCAGACGTAATTCTAATGTCGGGTAATTTAAACAGACTCCCCTACGCAGTGGATTTAGCAAAAGCAACGGTGAGAAATATGAAACAAAACACCTATTTCGCACTTATAACGGTTGCTCTGCTGCTCGTAGGTGTACTTATGGATAGCATTCATTTGGCATCCGGAATGCTGATTCACGAAATAAGTGTAATATTGGTAATACTAAACGCTGTTCGTTTGGTACGATACCCAAAATTCCAGCTTAAATTTAAGATGCCAACGTTCAAATTTCAGTTTAAACCTTTAAAGCTAAAAAGAAAGGAAAACCTACCCGCTTGCGCTGTATAAATTCATCAAATTGGTAGTTTTAATTCAGACCGGATAAAATCCCTTCTAGTTAAGATTGCCAATTTGAATTTAAAACTTCTTACTATTTTGCGATATTAATGAATGGTTTATAAATACTTATAAGCCATTCATTTTTCATATCCTAAATAAATTATTACTGCATCAATTCGTAAATAAAAAAGCATTTTATTATTTTCGTTTATACTCATACATTAACAATTGAAATATTTTTCGGTATTTACAAAAACAATAATCGGTTAAAACGGTACTAAACAATGAAAGCTTTAAAACTATCACTTAAAATTGCCCTTTTTCTTGTAATTGGATTTGTGGCTCTTAGCATTGGACTTGCAATTTTCCTGCCGGAGGGCGCTTTAGACAAATACGACGATAAATTAATCCACGCCGATAAAAATGATTGGACAGAACTAGGGTTAAAAGGAGACGTCAAATCTTTAGTAACAATAGAATATAGATTTATTTATTACGATGCTGAAGGTGAAAACAATACAGTGTTGACTACCACCACCAGAAAATTCAATAAAATCGGATTTATTACCGAAATAATAGTTGAAGAAAACGACTTGGTTACCCGCACTAAATATAAATATAACTGGCAAGATAAATCAAAAATCGAAAGTGAAAATTATTTTATGGGTAATAATCAAACCATGGATGTGAAATGGATTTATAATAAGGATGGGAAAGGTGCAACCAAGGAGTTTTATACCCATAAAGGTCCACTATTTAATGTAGTAAAATACAAATATGATGACCACGGAAATATCATCCACAAAGGATATTACACAGACTCCGACTCTTTGGTATCGGAAGAATCCTTTAAATTCGATGACGACGGAAATCAAATCGAATATATTTCCTATCCAGCCGACAACGGAACCATAGTGCGATATAACTATGAATATGAAAATGGAAAACTCTTCAAAGAATATGAATCCAGCCTCTGGAATAGAACCAGCACCTATAAATACAATGAGCAGGGGGATGAAATTGAGCTGAAAATAGACGTCGAAGGATTTAACAGTACCCTATCAACCTACACATACGAATACGACAAACACGGCAACTGGACCAAACAAACAGTCAACTTTAACAATCAACAAGAGGCCATAACAGAAAGGACTATAAGCTATTACTAATTAAAATTGCCTTGCCCGGGTCAAAATGCTGCTCAAGTTTTGATGTTTTCATTAAAAATCAATTTAACATTGAACTATTTTATATTTATTATCGTTATATAGATAAATATTTGAATTTATTATATATGGAATAACTACAAAAACTGAAGCTACTGGCTTTTTCCATTATATATTACCTTTAATCTTAATATTTATAATTATGGCAACAATGAAAGCAGCACGTTGGTATGCAGCAAAAGATATACGAGTAGAAGACACTCCAATCCCTTCAGCTAATGCCAACCAAGTTAAAATAGCAGTACAATTTACCGGAATCTGTGGTTCCGATTTACACGAATACAATCACGGTCCGCAGTTAATTCCTTATGACGAACCCTACGCTTTAAATGGCCATCAAGGCACAACTACTTTAGGACACGAATTTTCAGGTATTGTTGAAGAAGTTGGGGAAAACGTAACTCATGTTCAAAAAGGAGATCGCGTAACAGTAGAACCTATTTTCAGAAACCCGGAAAGTCCATTTATCAGTTCCGGCGAATATAATTTATCCGAGCCCCTGGGTTTTGTTGGGTTGACCGCAGACGGAGCTTTTGCCAAATATGTGGTTGTTGAAGACTACATGGTACACAAAATACCCGATAGCATGACATTTGAGCAAGCAGCCATCGTTGAACCGGCTGCCGTTGCAGCTTATGGCGTAAGACAAAGTGGCCTGAAAATGGGCGATACTATTTTGGTAACCGGCGCAGGCCCCATCGGTCTGCTCACGGTGCAAGTAGCTCTGGCGGTGGGTGCATCCAAAATATTTGTAACCGATGTGTCGGAAGCAAGGCTCAAAAAGGCCAAAGAAATCGGTGCAACACACACTTTTGATGCAAGAGATAGCGACATTCCCGGGAAAATAAAGGAAATCACCGGCATGGGCGTGGATGTATTTATTGATGCGGCAGGCGTTCAAGCCTCTTTCGATACCGGAATTCAAAGTTTACGCAATGGTGGTACCGCGGTTTTAGTAGCTTTATTCTCAAAAAATGTATCGCATGACGCTCTTGACCAAGCTTTACGCGAAATTACCATTAAAGGAATTATCGGCTATCGAAATATCTTCCCTCAAACCATCGCTTTGATAGACAGCGGAAGATTACCCGTTGAGAAACTGGTTACCAGTGTAATTTCACTAGACGAAATTGTTGATAAAGGCTTCGAAGCTTTGATCAAAAGTCCAACCGAAGTTAAAATCCTGGTGGATATCAATAAGTAAGATTGATTTGATTTAAATCAAATCCGACTATTTGAAATAATTTATGAAATGCCTTCTATTTGTTAGAGGGCATTTTTTTTGAACGGGTTTATAGGCATTGAATAGCAATTCTTTAGAAATGAATTGGGATTATTTCAAAGGATTCAGTAAAAGTATCCCTTGGAATATTTTAATCGGCATTCACAGTTAACACCGATAATAACTCTGAAACCGCATATAATGGAATATTGATTAACCAGCCATCGTTACGATAGTCCGCAAGGGAAGTGCGAAAACTAACTCCCGGATTGTATTTATCCCTGAAAGACTGTAAAGATTTAGCCCGAAGATTCTCCTCCGCTTTTACTTCTATAGGATAAAATTGCTGATTGGCCGCAATTACAAAATCAACTTCGGCAACAGACTGCGCTGACCAATAAAAAGGTTTCTTTTTTAGATAAGATACCAATTGTTGCATCACATATTGCTCTGTTAGCGCCCCTTTGTATTCGGTAAACAATCGATTTTTTTCAATAACGATTTTTTCATCCAAGTCGGATAGTGCTGATAATAAACCTACATCCAGTGCGAAAATTTTAAAAGCATTAAAATCTTGGTAGGCTTTTAATGGCAAGCCTGGTTTTGTTATACGATAAACTCGATTTATTAAACCATAATCTTCTAACCACGACAACGCTTTTTCGTATTCTCTAGCACGTGCTCCCGTCTTTACCAAACCATAAATAAATTTTTTATTCTCACGTGATAATTGTGAAGGCAAACTCTGCCATAGTAATTTTAAACGTGGTATAATTTCGGGTGGAGCGTGTTTTGCAAAATCTTGGTCATATGCATTTAAAATATCGGTTTGTATTTTCCGAACCCCTGTAAAATCCTTGTTTTGGGTAAAATACTTAACTGCCTCCGGCATACCGCCAACCAAATAGTATTGTTTCAAAAGATTAGTGAGCCTGTCTTTAAAAGTTTTCACTATTTCCCACTTATGCTGTTTGAGTATATCTATCAAATTATTTTCACCCATTGCTTTTAAAAACTCATAAAACGTAAGGGGATACAAATCTAAAAACTCAACTTGACCTACCGGGAAAGAGCTAGTGCTTAACTCAACACCCAGAAGAGAGCCGGCAGCCATTAAATAATATTCAGAAGCCTCTTCTCTAAAGTATTTTAAAGCGGTTATCCCTCCCGGGGCATCCTGTATCTCATCAAAAATAATTAATGTATCACCTGGATTTAGTTCATCTATACTAAATTGAACTTTCAACACCGTTAATATGCGTGATACATCAAAATCCTGATTAAAAAGCTCCCTTAAAGATTTCTGCTGCTCAAAATTCACATAGAGTACCTGTTTAAAATTTCGTTTACCGAAATCTTTCATAATCCAGGTCTTCCCCACTTGTCTTGCACCTTTGATTAACAGGGGTTTACGATTAGGATTATTTTTCCATTGTATTAAATCTTCTGTAATATCTCTTTTCATAAGACATAAAATAAACATTTTTCATATAATAATCACATTATTCCCACGAACTTTGTGCATCCTTACACATTTTTCGTACGAACTTTGTGTGAATATTCACATTTTACGTACGAGTTTTGTGTTTGAATACCAAAATTACAGTGATTACAGAAAAAAATTTAATTCCATTCACTTTATACGAGGTACCTTCATATTTTATCATGGTACTTTTTTATTTAAATTCAGCACCAATGTAAATTTGTTTAATTATTTGGAGGGTTTTTGTTTGTAATCAGATAATCCAGATAAATAAACAGATGCTTTCTAACAAATCACAATTGCTGCAAAATCGACGGAGTATGCCTTTTAATATATTTTTTCTATTCACTAAAATCGGGATTTTCACCATCGGCGGTGGTTATGCAGTAATCCCATTAATAGAGAAAGATATTGTAGGCAGAAAATGGATTACAAAAGATGAATTATATGAGTTGATTACGGTAACCGAGTCGTTACCGGGTGTTTTTGCTACAAATATAGCAGCTTTGGTTGGGTATAAAATAAACGGTTTTAAAGGCGGACTTTTAGCTGCTCTTGGAACCATAATTGCTCCATTTACCATAATCATTTGCATTGCCATTTTCTTTACGCAATTTCAAGATAATATTTGGGTTAGAAAAGCATTTAAAGCACTTCGCCCTGCGGTGGTGGCTCTTATTGTAGCTCCCATATTTTCTGTTGCCAAAGCCAATAATTTAAGCTTTAAAATCGCATTATACCCCATTGCCGCACTTTTAGTAATGATATTTTTGAAAATATCACCGGTTTGGATTGTTATTTTTGGGTGTTTTGCCGGTTTAATGCTTTCATTTGGAGACAGGAAATGATTTTTCTGAAGTTATTTTGGGTTTTCTTGAAAATCGGAATATTTGGATTTGGCGGTGGATATGCCATGCTTTCACTTATTCAAGACGAAGTAGTTACTCAAAACCATTGGATGACCAACGAAGCTTTTACCGATTTAGTAGCCATATCACAAACCACTCCCGGACCTATTGGTATCAATACGGCTACTTTTGCGGGTTTTACAGCTGTAGAAAACGCCGGATATGGCCCCGTCGCATCAATATTAGGCTCCGTTTTGGCAACAATTACGGTTTGTTTGCCGGCTTTCATCCTTATAATGCTGATTTCCTACTCATTCAAAAAGTTTAAAGATAATATTTATTTCAACTCGCTCTTAAAGGGGATTCGTCCACTGAGTTTGGCTCTAATTGGCTTTGCGGCTTATTCGCTAATGACACCCGAAAACTTCACCGATTATTTAAGTCCTATTTTCTTTCTGGGCACTTTATTTTTGTCCGTCCGTTATAAAATGCATCCCGTTTTGCTCATTTTTGGAATTGCCCTACTTGGTATTATTATTTATTAGCTGAATTTAACGGGTTCAAAAACCCTATTTTATGTATCTTTAAAATTCAGTTAAACGCTATTTAAAACCCTTAAAATTATTGTTGCGCCTTAGTCTTTCATATAGGAAACTACTATTTATAGTAATTTCCATACTCTGTTTAACCCCGGTCATCTCTCCCCCACTGGCTTTATTTATGGGAATAGTATTTGCACAGTTATTTGAGCATCCTTTTTCGGGATTATCTAAGAAATTAACTTCGCAGCTCCTTAAAATATCGGTAGTTGGCTTGGGTTTTGGTATGAATGTAAACAGCGCCGTTCAAGCAGGCAAAGAAGGATTTATATTTACGGTAATCACCATTTTTGGAACATTGTTTTTAGGTGTAATTATTGGAAAAACCCTGAAAGTAGAGAAAATTATTTCCTATTTGATTTCTGGTGGAACTGCTATCTGCGGGGGTAGTGCAATTGCAGCACTTTCTCCGGTTATAAAAGCCAAAGAAAATCAAATAAGTGTGGCTTTGGGAGTGGTTTTTATTCTGAATTCGATAGCTTTGTTTATTTTTCCGTATATCGGTAATATATTCGATATGTCCCAAGCCGATTTTGGACTTTGGTGCGCCATTGCCATTCACGATACCAGTTCAGTAGTGGGTGCCGCTACAAAATATGGTGATGAAGCTCTGCAAATTGCGACAACGGTTAAACTTGCACGCGCTTTATGGATCATTCCATTGGCTTTTTTGAGCACGCTGATATTTAAAAGTAAAGACGCCAAAGTCAAAATTCCTTATTTTATAGGACTTTTTATACTGGCAATAATAATAAATACCTACGTGCCGGGATTGGAGCATATCAGCCCATTTATATTCGATGCTTCCAAAGCAGGACTTACACTGACTTTATTCTTAATCGGAACCGGACTATCCGGAAAAATGTTAAAATCAGTCGGCATTTTACCCATTGTACAAGGCTCTGTGCTTTGGATAATAATATCGATTTCAACATTGGGAGCAATTTTACTATTTTAGAGTTTCCAAGTTTTAAATAATAATCAGTATGCTACAGATTGTTGATACATCTACCATAACCTGCCCCTCTTGCGGTTTTAAAAAGGAGGAAATCATGCCAACCAACGCGTGCCAGTATTTTTATGATTGCTCAAAATGCAATAAAATTCTAAAACCAAAAGCAGGCGATTGCTGCGTATATTGCAGTTATGGAACCGTAAAGTGTCCCCCAATGCAAAATGGGAACAGTTGCTGTTCTTAAATTAATGGTTTAAAAAAACCGCTCTACATTTATATTGATTTCTCTCAAAACATAGAGCGGTCGGCTTCACATTACACTCTTTTTAAAACGGTAAAATCAGTTTGAACATTACATTTCTGCCCATATCGTAAATACCGTTGCCATTTTCGTAATCTTCCAGATATTTTAATCGGCTTAGGTGATTCTGATAAACCGTATCGAACAGATTCTGTATCTCAAATACAAATTGTGCATTTTTGGCAAATATACCTCCGGTTTGGAAGTTTGCGGTTAATCCCAAATCAACCAATGAGTATGCATCTGTTTTAGTTTCGGTTCCATGTAGTCCAAAATAACGGTTTTGTGCCGATACATGGCGATAAATTACTTGCGGAACCAAAGAGCTTAGTCTTAATTTTTTAGTTTTAATTTTATACGAAATTTCGGATCTGAAATTATGGGGCGGCATTAAAGTTAAATATTCGCCCATGGTTCCCTTTCCTTTATATTCCTCAGCTTTATTGAGTCCATATACCATTTCATAGGAGCTATCCAGCCTTAAATTTGGTAGATTCTTAGGGTGTATAGAGAACCATATTTCACCTCCGTATAAGTGCGCATCGGTCTGCTCGTAACTGTAGGTTCTATTGCCTTGATTATCCACTAGTGGATTTCCATTTGCATCGGGTACTGCATTCAAAAAAATATATTTTTTGATATAATTGTTGAATAGATTTAACTCTGCCGACCAATCCACATAATCGGCAATTATGCTAATATCTTCTTGCAACGATACCTCTGGTTGAAAATTTCTGTTGCCCAAATAAATAATTCCGGCTCCGGGATCTAGACCATTACTTGCCAGCTCGGTTATATTGGGTGCTCGAAATGCCCTGCCCACATTTGCTTTTAAACTAACTTGGTCGGTAAGCCTATAAGTAGCTCCAATACTGGCACTTAAATCGCTAAAAGTTCTGTTAAATGCCGGAAAAGGCAATTCTGCATCGGGGTCTTGCGCATTGGATTTTTGAGTGAATCCCGTTTCAGGATTTACGCCAACATAAAAATCATCCCAACTCTCCAAACGTAGATCATAGCGCAAACCACCACTGATGGTCCAATCTTCGTGCCTCCATTTTGTGAACGTAAATAATCCAAAATCAAATAAATCGTAATCCGGAATTGGAATCTCCGTTGCGTCCAGGTTCTTATTGCGTTGATACATTCCGTTTATTCCCGTAGAAAATTCAAATTTTGATAATTGCGGGATATTGTAACGCAAACTATAATTGACGGTATTCAATTTAACGTACAAACCGGGCTGTCCGGGTGCAGTTGGGTGATTATATTCTCTACGAACATTTTGCTGGCCGGCTAGAACCAAATCGATGTTTCCCATGCCAAATTCATAAAAGCTGTGCATAAATAACCTATAATGCTGTATATGCTGGGATAAATCGGGTATGGAATAGGAATTCAGCTGCTTATTGGTTGCAAGTGGTCTGTTTTCGTCATCATCCAAGTCATCTTCATAGATTTGAACCGTAAATTTTCTGCTGGTGGAATCTCTGCTCCCATCGGGTATGCCTTGATTGTTATCGTAAAGCGTGAAGTTTAAATCGGTATATCCGTTTTCATTTCTAATTCCGGCCAATGCTGACAGGTTCTTCTCATTAAAATTGGTCAGATATACGGGACCGTCCATTGCATTTCTATAATTTTTTGCCATTCGATTGGAGCCGCGCAACTCAAATACATAATAATCGGTATCGTAACTTAATCGGAGCGCATTTCCTATTAGTCCATTGTTGGATTGAAACTCATTTTGCAAGTTTCCGTGTAATTTGCTGTCATAAAACTTTGGCTTATGCGAGTATAGCGATACAACCCCGGCCAATGCATCGGAGCCAAACATCAAACTAGCAGGGCCTTTTATAATTTCTGCCCTTTCCAGATTATAATTATCCACCTCTAATCCATGCTCATCGCCCCATTGCTGCCCTTCCTGCCTAATGCCGTCGTGTAAGGTTAAAACCCGGTTATACCCCAACCCGCGAATTAGAGGTTTTGAAATATTCGGGCCCGTTTTTACCACATTTAAACCGGGAGTTTTTCTCACCAACACATCAATTATATTGCTTTCAGGCGATGCATTAAGCACCTCTGCCGATATAGATGAAACGGCTATAGGATTTTCTTTGGCAATTATATTTCCGGTAACGCCGGTAATAATGATGGCATCAAGCAGCTCGCTGCTTTTCTCCAATTCTATCGACAGTTCCAGGTTTTTGTCAATGAATAACTTTTTTTGCAAGGTTTTATACCCTACAAACGATATTTCCAATGTATAGTTACCGGTAGGGATATTTTTTATTTCAAAAAAGCCATCCACATCGGTTATGGTACCAAATCGATTGTCACCTTTAAGAACTATATTAGCGGCCGGAATGCCTTCTTGTTTATCATGAATTATGCCCGATATACCCGCATCTTGAGCAAAAGCCGAAGTTGCAGTCCATAAAAACAGGCATAATGTCCATATTTTTTTCATTAGTATTAGATTAAAATTTACTTTTTATTTATACCACCAATATATTTTTTATTAGTTTGATATAAAAATAAATTTAGATTAATCTAACTATTATTATAAATATATGTTTTATATAAATTTATATTAATTTTATTTCTTATATATTATTTTAATCTGGGCAGACAGCCACGCTTTTGACACTGAGATTGTGCCACTTTTCTTGATATGGGTTTGGTAAAAAATATAACGGCATCTATCTCAACAAATATCGATTATTTTTTTTGGCTTAATTAAAAGAACTCTTATCATTGACGTATAATCAATTTTAAAAAACATGTTTATACCACAAAAAAAACCTAAAGATTACGATTGCGGCTACAATTTAGATCTGATGATTGCTGCTTTACCACGTATTGAAGACGATGAAGAGCGTTTAATGTACGCCAAACGCGTGGTGGGGCTCATCAAGCAAAGCCATCCCTCATGGGTGGACAGGGATGGACGTAGCGAAGCCGCCTGGAATCATTTTTTTAGATTGGCCGACTACGATTTAAACGAATACGGCATTACCAATCCTTTCCAAACCGGTGAACTTGACGACGCCGAATAATTAAATTGCACCATATTGCACATTATAGATGATATTGGTTATCATTTTCTGTATTTTCACTTTTTAATGAAAGTTTAAAATGTGCGCATAAATGGGTGACTCTCACGTTTTTAATACAGTATTGGCCGACTTGTTCCACGAGCAGATAAATCGTGATGATTTTAATGTTCAAACTGAATATGCGGCTCAAAAAAAAGCTCGGAATGAAGTTGATTATTATTCGGTCTCTTTTGTAATTCCAAAAGTTGATCCTTTGGCCGTATTGGAGCAATTTTCGGATAAAACCGGCTTCGAATATTACTGGGAACTTCCCAAACTGGATTTTGCCATTGCAGCATCGGGCAATTTGGCACGTGTTCAAGCTTCCGGTCCAAACCGATTTAAAGAAGCATCCACCCGCGGAAAATCTATTCTCAATAAAATCTACCATTTTTCGGCTCTAAACCATTCGCTGGCGGTTGTCCATTTATTGGGCGGCTTTTCGTTTTTTGATGATAACTCCGGTGATATCTGGAAGGATTTTGGCTCCGGCTCTTTTACTTTGCCCGAGTGGTTGATTATTAAAGATGGCTTTTTTCACATCCTTACCGTTACCATCAAATTAGAAGCAGACGATACCGCCCTATGCATAAAAGATCGGTTCTTCAATTCCATATACAAGCTTAGAAATATTACCAAAGCCGACCAATATCTGATTTCTGAAGATATGGATATGGCAAACCATTTTAATGTGCCGGCCATCGATTCGCCCGAATATTTACAGTGGATACATTCGGTAGAGGGCGCGAAAGAGCAAATTGCCAATAACTATTACAATAAAATAGTTTTGGCACGCGAATTAGTCATAAAATTGGAGCATAAGGTTACGGATACCAAAGTTTTGCACCGCTTGAGAAACCAATATCCCGATTGTTATTCCTTTTTAATCCGTCAAAATGAAAAATCCAGTTTTATAGGATGTACCCCGGAAAGATTGGCTTCCTTTAAGGGCGATTATCTATATACCGAAGGACTTGCCGGAAGTTCGCCCCGTGGCAAATCGGCTACTGAGGATGCAAAACTGGAAATGGATTTACTGAGCAGCCTTAAAAATCTGGACGAGCATAATTTTGTACTACGCGCCATTGAGGGAAATTTGGAGCCTTTTGCAGAGAATTTGGAATTACAGCCAAAACCCGGAATTAAAAAGCTTAATAACGTCTTCCACCTGCACACTCCTATTAAAGCCAAAATAAAAAAAGAGGTTTCGAAAACAGAAGTGCTCAAAACCTTGCACCCCACCCCGGCAGTTGGCGGTTTTCCTAAAAAAGATGCCATTCCGCATATAACCACATTCGAAAATTTTGAACGTGGCTGGTACGCGGCTCCCATTGGCTGGATAAATGCAAATGGCGAGGGCGAATTTGCGGTGGCCATCCGAAGCGGTTTGATAAAAAAAGATGAAGTGCGATTTTATGCAGGTTGCGGTATCGTCGGTGCATCCGATCCGGTTAAAGAATGGGAAGAAACCAACGTAAAATTTATCCCGATGCTTTCGGCACTTGATTATGCAAGCAAGTAATCCCAAAAACCTGCCTTTTTTCTGGGCCACACGTTTTGTGCGCACTCTTTATAACCAGGGAATAAATAGCGTTGTAATTTCACCCGGCTCCCGTTCCACCCCATTGACTTTGGCTTTTGCATGCCATCCCGGATTTAAAAAAATTATTGCCATTGATGAGCGGTCGGCGGCGTTTATTGCCTTGGGACAGGCCAAGGCCACGGGAATTCCCAGCGTTCTGGTTTGCACATCGGGCACGGCCGTTGCCAACTATTTGCCTGCTGTCAGCGAGGCCGATAACTCGGGAGTGCCGCTAATCATTGCCAGTGCAGACAGGCCCGCCGTTTCAAGAGATATCGGTGCTTCCCAAACGATGGATCAGCTGAATATTTATGGCAAAAAGGCCGTTTTTTTCTACGACGCCGGCGAGCCAAATCCTTTGGAGGAAAACCAAACACGTATTGAGACGGCGGCCAAACAATGCGTGCACTATGCCGTTAAAAACTCCGGCGTGGCGCATATAAATTTCCCGTTCAGCAAACCATTGGAACCGGGGATTGACTTTTTGAACCTTATTGAGCAAGAAAACAAGGCGCTTCCAGTATATTCAAAAAATGATTTGGCAAAAGAGAATTCGGAAACGATTTTCCACGACAATCTGTGGCAAACTTTGTTGAATGCCCAAAAACCGGTTATCGTTGTCGGTCCACTAAACCATTTTGAGAATTCGAGCTATATTCTGCCGCTGGCAAAAAAACTTAATGCTCCTATTTTGGCCGAACCGGGCTCAAATCTTGAACCGACCGAGTACCAGATCAAAGGGTATTCGGCGTTTCTGCGCTCAAAAGAAAACAATGAGCTTTTGCAACCGGATTTAATAGTACGAATGGGAGCATTTCCCGTTACCAAAGCTGCCCAAAGTTTTTTGGAAACCCACAAAAATATCCAACAGATACGTTTTACACATCCCAGGTTATGGCAAGATGGCGATGTGCCGGCCGATGTGCATATTCCGGCTCCAGCTAAAATAAAGATGAGCGATTTAACCGGAGGTTCCAAATCAAAATGGCTGGATTTATGGAAAAAAACGGAACAGAAATATCTTAATTCACAAAATAAACTATTTGAAAATACCGATAACCTGACCGATGGATTTGTTTTTAATCACCTGGGCGACAGATTACCGAAAAATAGTTTTGTGATGCTTTCCAATTCTTTTCCCGTCAGGGATTTGGCGCTATTTTCCAATCCAGAGGGAAAGGAAATATATGTAAATCGGGGTGTGGCAGGGATTGATGGGATTATTTCCACAACCATTGGCATCAGCACACAATTGAATAAAGCGGGAACCTTATTTATTGGCGACATCGCCTTTTTGCATGATACCAACGCCCTTTTGAGCCGGAAGTACATAGAAAATCCTTTGGTTATCGTGGTTTTAAACAATAACGGGGGTAATATTTTCAGAATGCTTCCCATTTATGACCTCAAAGAAAAGCATCTGGAATATTTTGAAACACCACAACAGGTAGATTTTGGCGCTTTGTGCAAGGGTTATGACGTTTCCTATAAGTTGGTCACTAAAAATTCTGAATTAAACTCAGTTTATGAACAATTTATAACCGAGCCGGGAGTTCATGTTATCGAATGCCGAACCAATGCAGATATTTCCATGCAAGAACGTCATACTTTATGGCAATTTTCAATGAACGATAACCATGAATCTTAAAGTACGTGGTATAAAATACCATTTCGAAATACATCAGGAAGAAAAAGCACTGCCCTATTTGATTTTGCTGCACGGTTTTATGGGAAGTGGAAAATATTTTGATTTTTTAATCCCAAACCTCAAGCAATTTTGCAATCCAATTACCATAGATTTACTGGGACATGGCGAAACCGAAGGCGCCGAATTGCATTATCGTTTTTCTACAAAAGAGCAAATAGCCGATTTAAAAAAATTAATTACCGAACAGCTGCCAAATCCTGCTTTTTTATTGGGTTACAGTATGGGTGGAAGAATGGCACTCCAGCTCGCTTTGCACAATATGGGGTTATTTGCCGGACTGATTTTGGAAAGCACCACTTTTGGCATAGAAAACAAACAGGAACGCGAGGTCAGGCAGGTTTTGGATGCCTCACGTGCAGATGATATTATGATGGATTTTGACGGATTTGTAAAAAAATGGTCAGATTTACCGATATTTAATTCCGATGTAGTGTCGCACGAGCAACTGCGCCATATTTCAAGCATCCAAAAGGCACAAAACCCATTATGGATAAGCAATAGTCTGCTGGGATTTGGAACAGGAACCATGCCCTCCGTAAAAGAACGGTTATGTGATTTAAAAATACCCGTACAGCTTATTGTTGGCAGTAAAGACCTTAAATACGTTCATATTATGAATGCAATGCACGCCGAACTGGTGAATAATGATTTGGAAATAGTAAAAAACGCGGGCCATCGGGTTCATTTAGACCAACCGGAGTTGTATATTGAAACCATTAAATATTTTATAGATAAAAATCGAATATCATGAATTGGAAAACAGTTAAAGAGTACGAAGATATAACATATAAAAAGAGCAACGGTGTAGCGCGAATCGCTTTTAATCGGCCGGAAGTGCGTAATGCCTTTCGTCCCAAAACACTTTTCGAAATGTATGAGGCTTTTTCGGATGCAAAGGAAGATAACGATATTGGTGTTGTACTCTTAAGCGCCGAAGGTCCATCGCCCAAAGACGGCGTTTATTCATTTTGTTCGGGTGGAGATCAAAATGTACGCTCCAAAACGGGTTACCGGGCCGATGACGGTATTCCGAGGCTGAACGTACTAGAGCTGCAACGTTTAATTCGATTTATGCCGAAAGTGGTAATTGCTGTGGTTCCGGGATGGGCGGTCGGAGGTGGGCACAGTCTGCATGTTACCTGCGATATGACACTGGCTAGCAAAGAACACGCTATTTTTAAACAGACCGATACTGATGTTGCCAGTTTTGACGGCGGTTTTGGTTCAGCTTTATTGGCACGCCAAATCGGGCAAAAAAGAGCTCGTGAAATCTTCTTTTTGGGACGTAATTATTCGGCGCAGGAAGCTTTCGATATGGGAATGGTAAATGCGGTGGTTCCACATACCAAATTGGAAGAAACAGCTTATGAATGGGCACAGGTAATATTGGAGAAAAGTCCGACTGCCACAAAAATGGTGAAATTTGCCTTTAATTTGATTGATGATGGATTGGTAGGCCAACAGATTTTTGCCGGTGAAGCCACAAGACTGGCTTATATGACCGATGAAGCAGAAGAAGGCAAAAACGCTTTTTTGGAAAAAAGAAAACCCGATTGGAGTAAATTCAAAAGAAGTCCGTCTTAGTACTATTCATCCCTGCCTTATCCAAATTTGGCAAGGAACAAATATTGCCCAATTGGCGTTGATATAGGGAAGAAAACAATCCTATAAAGTTAATTTAAAAAGGGAAAACGAAAATGAATTTTATACACGAAGATAACAATGAAAAAGGTTCTTTTTTCTTGAAAGAAAATGGCGAAAAAGTAGCCAAAATAGAATACGACAAAATAAGCGAGTCCAAAATAAATGTTCATCACACCTGGACGGACGAAAGCCAACGGGGCAAAGGAATAGCGGGTAAACTGGTAAAAACTTTAGCGGAGTGGGCCGTAAAAAATGATTTAGAAATTGAGGCAGAGTGCCCATACGCAGCCAAAGTATTGGAACGAAATCCGGATTGGTTGAAGAAATAACAAATAAAAATAGTCATTTTTTAAATTGCCGAATAGTCTCATAGCATCTATATTAGTAATTCAACTAAACACGAATAATTTCTAGATTTAGAGCAATGAAAATAAAATTCGATTTAACTTTTCATACAAAATTACCTGTAGTTTCAAGGCATGTAAAGGCTGCTGATATAAAAGGAAATGCAGATATTGAAGTAACTAAAAACATGGATAAATGGCCCGTAATAGGCGATATCATTCGTTCTAAAATAAATACTTTTATTAAAAGTTTAGGGGAAGAAGGACTGCGAGGAACTGTGACTATTGATAATGAAGTAATTGAAATTACTAATCCTAATTCCAATCCAGAAGAAGTAATTTCATAATCTTTGGAATAATATATTTTAAATTAAAAGGGGTGTTTCTATATGGGCTCCTTTTTCGCCATTTTCCCATTTAATAGTAAACAATCATAAGTTTATGTTAGACTATAGCAAATTAACAGAAGAACTGAATAGCATCTTATCTGCTTTTACTAGGGAAGAAATTAAAGAATGGATAGAGTTTGATAAAGATAGACTGGCTAATGAGGGTTTTATTAATGATGAAAAGATGATCATGAAAGTAGAAGAACCCATTGAGCCTGAATTCAAAAGTACTGAAAGACTTTCTTCTCTTATAAAACCAGAAAAATCAATAGAAGCTTCAGACGAAGAAGAAGAAGAACAAAACTAATAAAAAAAGGGAACTGTACGAGCTCCCTTTTTCTGTTATAAAAACAAGTTTATTTGTTTAATATCAATTACCTAGTTGGTTTAAAATCTCTTCAACGGCGCGTTCCAATTGCGGGTCATCACCGTTCAACCTATCAACAAAAGTGTTTTTGACATAAATATCGGGTGCAACGCCGGTAAATTCCAGATCATCACCCTCAAGGGTGTAAGTTCCCCATCCCGGCACACGGTACGAAGAGCCATCTACCAAACCTTTGGATGAAGTAAAGATAATCCAGCGATAGGTTTCCGTCCCGATTATGGCTCCTAAATTAAGAGCCCTGAAACCGGCCGAAGTCATTTCTGCATCACTCAGCGATTGCTCATTGATCAACAGCACAATAGGCTTGCCCGATGGTGCAAAGTTGGGTTGCGGCGATCTTGTACCGCCCCTGTATTCCCACTGCAAATATGGACGCTGCGATAAAAACTGAAGCACCGCATCGTGCACATTCCCGCCTCTGTTATATCTTAAATCCAGAATAGTGGCTTCTGTTTTATTTTCGTAGCGCATCATATCCAGCATAAAGCTTTCAAGTTCACCGGTGGACATATTTTTCATGTGCGAATAAGCTATCCTATTGTTGCTTAGATTGTCCACACGGGCACGATTGGTGTCAATCCATTCATCGTATAACAATGTTTTAAACGCATTGTTCGATTGTGGATGTACCCTTGTATTTATCTCTTTGCCATTTCGGTTAAAGGTCAGCAGCAACTCGCTTTCAATTTTTGGAAATGTGAAATAGAAGTCCCTATCCATATCCGGATTTACCGCAACACCGTTAACCGCCGTTAAAATATCGCCCGTTTTAATGTCCACACCGGTTTTTGCGGCAGGACCATCGGCCATAACCTTGGCTACTTTATATGGGCTATCGTTATTAAATACGACACCTATCTCATTGGTCGCAGCTTTGTAGCTTACATTCTCCTCATTTCCTCGCGTATTAAAGCCCATATGCGACGAATTCAGTTCGCCCAGCATATCATTAAGAAGAATTCTTAAATCATTTCTGCTATTGATCAGCGGTAAATAATTTTTGTACTGTTCTTTAATTTTTGCCCAGTCGGCGCCATGGAAGTTGCCATCGTAGAAATTTTCGTCTATTCCGGCCCAGGTTTCATCAAACATTTGATAAAACTCGTCTTCCAAATTTCTATAGAAGGTGTGGCTAATATTTATTTTATCCAGTTTTCCGCTATCCAAATTCAATTTATTGATATCACCGCGGCTCAATGTATAGTAGGCTCCTTTTACCTCAACTATATTGCCCACCCATCCATCGGTTACTTTTTTGGTCTCGGGACGTTCAAAATCTTCGTAAGTGGTTCTGAACAAAGCCGAGCGACCACCGTCCTGGTTAGAAGAATACAACACATGCGTTTTGCCTCCCTTTTCGAATACTGTAGGGCGCGATTGTGTTCCAAAACTCTGGCTTACACTTTCAATGCGTTTGTCCAATCCCTGCACGTCAATTACCACTTTTACTTTATTATCGTCCTTTTTGGCATCATTTCCTTTTTTACTGGATTTGGAATCACCTTCGTCATCCGCTTTCTCTGCAAATAATTCTTCGAATTTTTCAGAACGATAAGGATCGTCGTGCTTTTCGAGGGCTATTCGATAAACACTGCTGTTTTGCATTCCATACGGGTAGGATGGCCGCGTTCTGTTGCTGGCAAAGTAGATATATTTACCATCGGGAGACCACACCGGATCCGACTCAGAAACACCTGTATTGGTCAGGTTCAAGATTTCGCCCGATTTTACATTATATACGAAAATATCTTCCTCAAAATTTCTGCGCGCGGTATATAAAACATACTCGCCATCGGGAGAGAATGAGGGCGCCGAGCTTTGAAAACCCCAAAACTCATCCCTAACTATGGTTTCGCTCTTAAAAGTACTCAAATCGATAATACGGATTTCATCGCGACCACTTAAATATACTCCTTTGCTGGCGTCGGCATTAAAATGAATATCGCGGTTGCTTCTCAGGTCGTTGGTATGTTGTTTGGGCGCATCGCTGCCATCGGCCAGGCGCGTAAACCAATTCGGAAAACCGTTATGGGTTTGGCTGAATAACAATGTTTTATTATCTTTAAGCCATTTTACTTCCATTGCTCTTTGACCGCTGCCCGGCATTTGACGGACAAATTTCCCATCGGCATCGCTTACAAAGAGTTCACCTCTGGAAATAAAAGCAAGTTTCTTGCCATCGGGCGAAACATCCATGAAAGAAATATTTCCGGCTACTTCAAAATCTTTATTTCGATCGATTACTTTATTTTTGGCAAGATTTATTTCCGGTTTTATGGTCTGACGGGTCGAAACATCGTACAAATATATCTGATAATCTTTTTCAAAAACTACTTTTGAGCCATCTGCCGAAACAAACGGTCTTTTGATGGAAGTATCGAATTGGGTCAGGTGCGTTTTGACCCCATTTTCAAATGTATATAGGTTATATTCGTCATTAATCTCATCCGAGACGAAGTAAATATTACCGTTTCGATCCACACTGGCCCAGAAATCCTTACCTTCATAGTCGGTCAGTTCCTTATATTCTCCGGTTGCGGGATTGTACATTCTGATATCGGGATTAAACTCGCCTTTATATCTTTTGCGATGGGTCATGGTGTAACTTTCCCACGATGTGTTGAACAATATTTCGCCGGAGGGCATTTCTGCTACGTTGTGCACCGTGTTAAAGAAATGCTCAAAAACCCTTTTCGGTGTACCGCCCTCAATATTCACTTTAAATGTAGTAAAGTTATTGGCCCTTGAGGATGTAAAGTAAATCTCTTTACTGTCCCAACTCCAGCTATACACTTCATCGGAAGCACTGTGCCAGGTAAGTTGTTTTATCTCGCCCCCTTGCGCCGGCATTATATACACGTCCGAATTTCCGCTTTCGTTGGCCGAAAAAGCAACCCATTTCCCGTCGGGAGAATAACGGGGCGAGGTTTCGCTGCCTTCCATGGCCGTTAAACGATAAGCCACTCCACCATTGGCATCCACCTTCCATAAATCACCATCGTAGCTAAAAATCATGGTGCTGCCATCGGGACTTAAGGTTGGGTGCGAAGCAAAAGAAACGCTGTTTTGACCATAAGCTACAGTCATTAACCCAAATAAAATAGCAAATAGCGCCGTAATCCTTTTTTTCATAATCTTATATTTAATGTTTTAGATTTTGTGTGCTAAACCTGTTTAAAATATAAAATTATGTAGGTGTATTCTATAGCTTTAATACCTTTTATTAATTATGGCCGCTTATTCTCTTATACCGGTAATAAATTACGCTTTATTTGGTTTATCTACGCCTTAAAGTTCTTTCAAATTCGTACATCAGGTTTTCATGCTCTCTGGCCTGGCGCCAATAATTTTGCGTAGCTTCCAGATACAGCTCCTGCAATTTCTTTGCTATTTCCATCTGCTTTTCCAACAATTGCGCAGTATTCATTGCACTAAAATCTACGTCTCTCGAATTTTGATCGCTTCTATAACCAAATCTATTTTGCGGGCGTCGTGTTTTGGTGGTGTTGGTCGGGGTTTGCCTGGTATTCTTTTGTGGATAGCGAGATAATTCTCTTTGTTCAGCCCGGTTTTTTTCATGGTTCAGCTGAATTTCATCTTTCATTATATTTAAAATATCCGCTTTTATCCGCCTTGCACGAGATATATTTTCGTCGCCAATGGCAGAAATAAAATCATCCACCTTCTTTTGATATTTTATCAAAGATAGGTTATTTGCATTATGCAGATTATTGCCCGCAGATCTGTTTACCCCACTCCTTTGGGCGAAAGTTGAGCTGCTAAAACCAACAAATAATACAGCGATTAAAATAAATTTAAACAGATTCTTCATTTTTCCTTACATTGGTAAACTGTTTTTTGAAATAATATCAAGTAACACAATTATTTTCTCAATTGAATTAGCATAATAATGTTAATCGACTGGAAAAACCGATTTTAAATCAACTTACTGCCGTTGGGCACACTAAATTCGGGCATTGCCAGCACAATGGCGCCCTCTTTATTGCTAAATCCGGTTACCAGGCACTCCGACATAAACGGGCCGATTTGTTTTGGCGGAAAATTTACCACCGCCATAACCTGTTTGCCTAATAGTTCGTCTTTTTTGTACAAATCGGTTATTTGTGCCGATGATTTTTTGATTCCTATTTCGTCGCCAAAATCGATTTTTAATTTATAGGCCGGTTTGCGCGCTTCCGGGAAATCTTCCACTTCAATTATAGTCCCAACACGCAGCTCCACCTTTTCAAATTCGCTCCAATCAATTTCAATCATACTAAATTTTCGGTTTGTTCCATTCATTACCTAATATAAACCAAATAAGATTGAATTTATTTTACTTTATTATCAATCAGGAATCTATAAAAATTTGGTTTTAATATTAAATCAATACTATAAAAGTTATATCTTCCTAGCTGTTAATTTAACTAATTCACAAAAATAAGTGCATTGTCTGCAAGTAAACTGAAAATCTGGATCGACGCTTCGCGGCCCAAAACCCTGGCGGCCGCTTTTGTACCGGTATTGGTTGGTGTGGCTGTGGCATTTGCCGAATTTTCCACCATTCATTGGCCGGCCACCCTTGTGGCCATAACCTGTGCCTTTCTTATTCAAATAGGCACAAATTTTGCCAACGATTATTTCGATTTTATCAAAGGTGCCGACACCAATGAGCGTATCGGGTTTACCAGAGCTACCGCTGCCGGATTGGTTCCTGCCAAAACGATGTTAATTGCTACTATTATCTGTATGGGAATCGCCTTTGTTTTAGGTTTATATCTTGTTTATATCGGCGGGTGGACTATCCTGATTATAGGCATACTTTCTCTGATTTTCGGGATATTATATACCGGAGGGCCATTTCCATTGGGCTATAATGGTTTGGGCGATGTTTTTGTATTCATCTTTTTTGGGATTATTGCAGTTACGGCTACAGTTTATGTGAACGCATTGCGCTGGTCTATAGATGCGTTCTGGGCCTCGTTGGCGGTCGGGGCTTTATGCACCAATATTTTGGCAGTAAACAATTTGAGGGATATAAATCAGGATAGAATTGCCGGTAAACGCACGTTGGGAGTTCTTTTTGGCGAAAATACTTTGAAATGGGAGTATACCTTGATGGTGCTTTTAGCCTTTGCCATACCACCCCATTTTTATTTTCAATTGGATTATAATCTATGGTCTCTTTTACCATTTATATCTGCCCCGTTGGCCATAAAATTGGTCAAAACCATCTGGACCAACGAAAATAAATCCGAATTGAACAAAACATTGGAACAAACTGCCAAATTTATGGTAATTTTCAGCATACTGTTCAGTTTGGGATTAATTTTATAAGCCGTGCTTCAACTTTACAAATATGAAATTCCTTTTAAATCCGAATTTAAAACCGGCACCGGAACGGTAAATAAAAGAATAGGGATAATTCTGGTTTATAAAGCCGAAAACATTACGGCTTATGGTGAAATTGCGCCGCTCCCCGGGTTTTCCGACTATAATTTGGACGAGATTCTGCAAATCATAAAAGTAGTTAAACCCAATATTGAAACGGCACTGGCAAAAAACACCGGCAAAGGTTTTATCAAAGTTTTAAATAATAAACACCCCATTCCCTCGCTTTTATTTGGATTAAACACCCTATTTAAAGATTTCGAAGCAAAAAAGTACGGACTTTCATTTGCTGCTGAACTATGTGAAACCATTGAAACACCCAAAATGGTAAAATCCAATGCCGTTTTGGGCATACGAACGCTTCAAAAGAGCATTCAAGATGCAAATACAGCTATTCTCGAAGGCTTTGATACCATAAAGCTTAAACTCGGCCTAAATTTTGATATAGAGTTTGAAATAATAGAAAAGCTTCGAAAAGAATTCCCGTTAATAAAGATTCGGATTGACGGAAACCAAAGTTGGAGCGTAAACGAAGCCATAGCCAATCTCAATGCGCTTAAAAAACTGGATATTGAATACTGCGAACAGCCCATTTTAGCCGGAGATATTGATGGATTAGCCGAGTTAAGGAAGAAGGCAGGAATTAAAATTGCGGCGGATGAATCGGTGCGGTGTTTTGCCGATGCAGAAAAAATCATCGCAAACAATGCCGCGGATATCCTAATAATAAAACCAATGATGTTCGGTACTTTTGAGGATATAGAAAAAACATATAATTTAGCTGCATCGAACGGAGTCGAACTGGTATTTACAACATCATTGGAACATGAAATCGGCAGGCAGGTTACGGCGGCCATGGCCGGCGTCTGGGGCAGTAAAAAATACGCTCACGGTTTGGCAACGGGTTCCCTTTTTAAATCCGATTATTACAACAAATCGGAAATTGAAAATGGAAATTTCAAAATATCCGAAGGTCTGGGATTGAATTTAGATCTGTCCCTGTCTAACAATATTTTTAAAGAACTTTTGATTTAAATGGATTCCCGGGATAAAAATATTGCACACGTCAGCCCAACCGGCAATGTTATCTTTTTGCAATCGGATGAGAGCGTCTATTCTTATGCTGACCTGGATTTATTTACTTTGGGCTTTAAAAATATACTGGATAAACACACCGATGATTTAAACAGCCCTGTCGCTTTTCTGGGCAATTCATCCGACATTTTAGTACTTGCCATTGCCGCCTGTTGGAAATTGGGAGTCGCTTTTGTGCCCTTAAGTCCCCAATTGCCCAAGGAACAAATTAAAAATTATCTATCCAGGATTAAACCGGCAATTCTATTTACTGATGAGCCGTTTGAAATGGAATATGAGGAGTTGACCTCGCTGAATATCAACATTTTATCACCTGCTAGTTTATTGGCAGGCAATGAATTAAACGCAGCCACCTTATCAAGCCATCAACCGGGTGCCAATATTGATTTAAATAAAACGGCCGGATACTTTTTTACATCCGGTACAAGCGGAAAACCAAAGATAGTACCCATTAAACGCCGGCAGGTTTACTATGCAGCCAAAGCTTCGGCAAGTAATTTTAAACCCGATAGCAATAAGCAGTGGCTGTTGTGTTTGCCGCTAAACCACGTAGGCGGAATAACCATTATTTTAAGATCCATTATCTATGGAACGGGTATTTATCGCCTGGACAATTTTGATACGACAAGAGTAGAAAAACTTTTGGCCAACAATCAAAATATACAGGTTGCTTCATTGGTACCTACCATGCTCCATCGATTATTGGACAACCCAAGTTTTAACGTTCATGGCCATTTTAAAACCATATTATTGGGAGGGGCTCCATCAACAAAAACCTTATTGCAAGAGGCTGAAACCAGAGAAATATCCTACGTTTTAAGTTATGGAATGACCGAAACCTGCGCCCAGATTGTTGCCAATCCCAATAGTTTTTCAGGTAAGCAGGAAATCGAACCGAACAAAGTGGGCAAGATATTTTCACCCAATAAAATTCAAATCAGAAATAGTGCAAATCAAGCTTTGAGCTTTAATCAGCCGGGAACAATATGGCTGAAAGGTCCGCAAATTTTCGATGGGTATTTTGACGCAGAAGACAACGCCGGCACTTTCGATAAAAACGGATGGTTTTATACGGGCGATTTTGGATACCTGAACGAAAATAACGAGTTATATATCGAATCACGGCGCGATGATTTGATTATAACCGGCGGCGAAAATGTTAATCCCATCGAAATTGAAGAAGTTTTATTAGCCGTTCAAAACATCAAAGAGGCAGCCGTGATTGGTGTTCCGGATGACGAATGGGGGCAGAGAATCATTGCTTTTGTAACCAAAAACGAACCCTATTCCATGAGCCATGACGAACTAAAAGATATTCTGGGAAAAAACTTGCCCGGCTACAAAATACCCAAACAAATTATATCAATCGATGAAATGCCGAAAACCGAGCTTGGTAAAATCAAAAAGAAAGAGCTGCTGAAATATATAAAATAAGTACGGCAGCTCTATTATAATGGGCTATTGAATAATTATTGAACCGGTATTTTAATCCAAGTTCCTTTTTCAATCTGCGTATCCAGTTCAACCTGATTGATAATTGCCACATCCAGGGCTTCTATGGCCATGGGCAGTGTATTTGGCAATAAATTTCTAAACGTCGTTGTTTTCGATGCCTGGACGTATTTAATACGAACCGGCTTAATGTTTAAAATACGGCTATCGGTCAGGCGTTTAAAACCGGTGCTGGTCTGGCTAAAAGATTTACTGTAGGTATTGTATTGCTTCTCAGTGGTATAAGCCACGAAATTATAGATATTTCCATCATAAGCAATAGCAGTCACCTCAATTTGCAGGTCGGTACCATCTTGGTTTTGTAGTTTGATTTCTGCAACGTAACTATCGTAACCGTTAACTTTGGATGCATTTTGACTGATGACAGTAACCCCTTCATTCTGCAAGAAATTATCCACGGATGCCTTAACCGAATTACTTTCGGAATCTATGGAAAGCTGTATGATGGCATCTTGGCTTTCGTTCACCAAAAATACCGCACTTTGTTGATTGATAACGGTAAAGCCATTGGGCACCGGGAACGAAAACTTTAAATCGGGGTGATAAAATATGTTATTTTCTTCAAATCCTTCCCTTGGATTTTCGTCAAACAGGATACCATCCGTTATTTTTCTAAAACGGTCTTCATTTACGATGTCCATTTTATAGCCTTTGCCGGCCCATTCGTTGGCCAATCTTGGAATAGTTTGCTCGCGCTCGCCCGGATCGGGGTGCGATGACAGGTGCGAAGGGATACTTCCGCCGCTTTTTTCGGACATTCTTTTAAGCGAAGTAAAAAACCGGCCGCCCTCAGAGGCTACATATCCTTTCATAGCCGAGTATTCAACTCCCAGCGCGTCCGATTCTCGCTCGGCATCTCTACTATAAGATAACAGCAATAACTGCGCTGTAGTGTTGCTTAGGTTTAGTATATTTCCACCATCCAATCCAACAACTTCGCCAAGGATAGCACCTCCAATTATTGCCAATTGGCTAAATTGCGTATTTGCGGCTCTTTGGGAAGCATGGCGCGCTGCCACGTGGCCAATTTCATGCCCGATTACCACCATCAGCTGGGCTTCATTTTCTACGTGTGCCAACAATCCCCTTGAGACATAGACATAACCTCCCGGCAAAGCAAAAGCGTTAACTATGGGGCTGTCCAACACCCTAAACGTAAACGGGATATTTCGATATTCTGATGGCGTGTCTTCGCGGTTAAAATGACTGACCGTTAAAAGTTTTTCACCGAGTTCGACAATATAATTTGTCACTTCGGCGTCGTTGTAAATACCATATTCTGCACTTATCTCGCTATCTGCCTCTCGCCCTAATTCGAGCTCTTGCTGCCAAGTATATCCATAAACACGTTTATTGCCGGTAACCGGACTTATTTCCATGGTCATGCATCCTGAAATACCGAATGCAATTAATACCAATATCAAATAGCTTCTTTTAAGAAATATATTCATGTCACTTTACGCTGTTTTAAATTATACTCTCCTTTTAATATGTAAATTTAATCTAAAATTACATATTAAAATTAAATATTTATCGAAGATATCAATTTATAATGTTTACTTCCCTATCGAGCATTATTCCAAATTTTTGAAATATATCCTGCTGAATTTCTTTGGACAGCCCATAAATCTCGCTACCGGTTGCATTACCATGGTTTACCAATACCAAGGCCTGATTTTTGTGAACACCGGCATCTCCAACCCTTTTTCCTTTCCACCCTGCTCTGTCTATCAGCCATGCGGCCGGAATTTTAACCTCTCTTTCGGGCAAATTATAGCCGGGCAAATCCGAATAGCTTTCTTTTAACTCTTCGTATTTGTTGAGTGAAATAACCGGATTTTTGAAGAAACTGCCGGTATTTCCGATATCTTTTGGATCGGGTAATTTGCTTTGACGGATAGCTATAACCGCATCACTTATTTCTTTTATATCCGGATTTTCAACTCCATGCTCAAATAAATAATTGCCCAGCGCTCTATATTGCACATTTATTTTTGGCTTTTTTTGCAGCCTTAACACTACCGAGGTAATTACGACTTTTCCTTTCAGTTCGTTCTTGAAAATACTGTTGCGATAGCCAAAATTACAATCTTCGGGCAATATGGTTTTGGCCTGCAATGTGGCTGCATCTATATAATTTACGCTGTGCAGTATATCTTTTATTTCCACGCCGTATGCCCCGATATTTTGTATGGGTGCGGCGCCAACCGTACCCGGAATGAGCGAGAGATTTTCGATTCCGCCAAAATTTCTTTCCACGCATCGGAGAACGAAATCATGCCAATTTTCGCCGGCCATCACTTCAATTATAACTTCTTCGCCGTTCTCCGAAACTATTCTTTCGCCAGTTATGCGGTTGTGTATTACAATTCCGTTAAAATTTCCCGTAAAAAGTACGTTGCTGCCACCACCTAAAATCAAGAAGGGCAGTTCTGATTCGCGCACAAAATCCATTGCCGAAATAAGCTCATCCGTGCTTTCTATTTCCACGAAAAAAGCAGCCTGTACATCAACGCCCATGGTATTCAACAGGCGCAGGTTATAATCCTTTTTGATTTCGATTTCGGGTGGTTTTATCAAGTGAACAGCTTATTTTGTATTTAAATCGGCGTTATCGGATACTTTAACACGTACTTTTCTAATTCTGTTGTTATTTACGGAATGCACGGTAAGCTCCATGCCGTTAAATGTCACTCTCTCGCCCACCGTTGGCAGGTTTTCGGTCAGGTGGTAAATAAGCCCGCCCAAAGTTTCGTATTCATCGTTATCGGTTGTTATATCAACGCCCAATATCTCTTCCATATCATCCAGGTCAATTTTGGCATCGAATAAATATATACCATTCTTAAATTGTGTATATAAACTTTCTTCGTCGTATGAGTCGTCGCTAATATCTCCTACAATTTCCTCGAGGATATCGTCCATCGTAACCAGCCCTTCGGTGCCGCCATATTCGTCAACTACAATGGCGATATGTGTTTTTTCTTGCTGGAAATCCCGTAGTAGGTCATCCAATTTTTTGTTCGCCGGTATATAAAAAGTTTCCCGTGCTATATTTCGCCAATTTATAGTGGAGTTGTTAGTTCCGTTATTGATATATGGCAGGAGATCTTTGGCGTATATGACCCCCAGAATATTATCCAGGTCATTTTCGTATAAAGGCAGGCGTGAAATGGATTTTTCCCGAATCAATTCCAGAACCTCCTCTAGGCTGTCATCCACCGAAACGGCAAAAATATTGACTCTCGACGTCATAATTTCGCGCACAATTATATTACCGAATTCAATTACGTTTTCTATAATTTCTCTTTCGTCTTCTTTAATGGAACCGCCCTTTTCGCTTACTTCGGCCATGGTTTTAATGTCTTCCGATGTTACCCTGCTGCTGGGTTTTGGCAGTTTGTTTTCTAATAGCTCCGTGCTGTTGGCTATAATTTTAGCCAGCGGTTTTAATAGTATAAAGTTTACATAAATAAAGAAACTCCATCTTCTTGAAACCGTTAAAGGGTTGTTGATGGCAATAATTTTCGGTGTTATCTCACTCAATATCAATATCATAAAGGTCAGGACAACCACTTCTATAGTAAAAACGTATATTTCGGAGAAACCAAAATGCACCGCAATGGAACCGGTTAAAACGGCCGCTATTACCGATGTAACAATGTTGGAAAAAGTATTGCCGATGAGTATGGCTGCCAGCAGATGTCGGGGTTCTTCCAGCATTCGCAAAATACGTATATCGCTTTTATTGCCCGAATCGGAAGAATCCAGCTCATCCATTCTACCCGAAAGGGAAAACAATGCCACTTCAGAACCCGAAAATATGGCAGAAAATATAAATCCCAATATCATAATAACGATTTGGGTTGCAACTACGGCGATATCGAATTCGCTGTTCAATATTCCCAATGGCTCATAATTTGTTAAAGTGGTAAAAAGTGCTATTCTGTTCAAGTTATGGTTAGAAAATAACCAAATATTGATTAAAAGTATTATTCTAAATTTAATTAACCAAAAATACCGGTTAAATAAAAAAAGCGGTGAAAGCAACTGCCTGCACCGCTTTTAATACTCAATGTTCCGTTAGAACGGCAGATCGTCATCCATATCGTCAAAGCCTTCGTCCATTTGCACATTGGTGGCAGATGGCGCAGAGCTTTGTTGGCCTCCGCCCGAACCGCTTCCTTTGCTGTCGAGCATGGTCATGGTACGTGCATTGATTTCGGTGGTATATCTTTTCTGGCCGGAGTTATCTTCCCACTGGCGTGTTTTGATAGATCCTTCTATATATACCAACGAACCTTTCTTCAAATACTGCTCGCATATTTCAGCTAATCGATTCCAGGCCACCACACGATGCCATTCCGTACTTTCTACCCATTCGCCGTTGCGATCTTTATACCGCTCGCTCGTTGCCACGCTGAGTGTTGCAACGGCGGTGTTGTTTTGCGTATAGCGCATTTCCGGATCCGCACCTAGTCGGCCGATAATCATTGCTTTATTTAGAGAACTCATAATTGTAACCTCATAAATTTTTTGTTTCGTTTGCTAAGTAAGATAGACTACCATTTGATTCCTTACAATTATTTTTTTCAACCTTGGTACATCATTATATATAATGATAAATTTTTAAATTAGTCGTGCCACACCACGTATTGACCATAAAAAGCAACTGTAAAACTCTAATTTATATATTTATTCCATTTATTTGTGCGCGATTAGATTGCGACCATTGGTACTTGACCTTCACTTTAGTCATAAAATAGAATATTTATTATTCAATTTAGAATTTTGCGCCAATACTTACTCCGGGTACCACTGCAAAACCGGGCGCCCAACCCTTGAATTCATATCGTGGGTTTAAACCAATCCTGAATAATCCCTTATCTTTGAATTCATATCGAAAGCCAACCGTTGATATGAGTCCTATATGATTCGTACTCTTTCTATATTCTGGATGCTTTGTTTCCGGATCTCTAGAGATACGAAAATCCGCATTACTGAAAAATAAACCTGCACCAAGTTCTAATTTGGCATTTTTCTTGCCAAACATTTTATTGACGATGAGTGGTACACTATAAATTTTAAGACCAGAACCAGGTGCAGGTATTCCGAGATAACCGCCTCCAATCCTTAGGTGCAGATTATTCGATATAGCTCTTTCGTAATTCAATGTATATAAAATACCACTGCCATAAAGCTCCAGGTAAACAGCATTCTTAGGCGATTTCACTTCAGATTGGGTTAAATCAACTTGTTGAGCTTTCACCGTTACCATGGGAACCAAAATAATTACCATACTGAGCAATAAAATTCGATAAAACATAGTGGTATTTTTAATCCTCCAACGGTTGGGTATGCCCCCAAGGGGCAAAGGCGTATAAAGTTCGATTGCTTTGGGCAAAGATGCGCCCGGCCCCGGCTGTAACTCGCCAGAAGTATGAACCATCGGGCGGACTGAATCTATGCACTATTTCTCCGTTTCCGGCATCCACTACATGCATGGTACCGGCATGTGGGGCGTACAGGTAGCCATAGCCGTAAGCGATGGGTGACGTGCCTACTCCGGCTCTAAAGTTACTGTACCATTCAATACCACCGTCCGTCTTTCGCAGTTTATAAATACCGGTGGCATTATTTACATAGATATAATCACCCACCAGCACAGCCGAATAAGTAAAGATTCCCTCCCGCCTCCATATTTCTTCACCTGTATTGGCATCCAAGGCGAAAAAGGCCTGCTTAAGTTTGCCGCTGCTTCCCATGGTGCCACAATAAACAATACCATCTTGCATTGTCGGTGGCATACGAATAAAAGGGGCAAATCCTTCAGGCTTAAACTCCCATTTTATAATTCCGCTATTTATATCAATCAAAGAAATCGCGCCATTAAAATTATCTTCATCATAAGTTCGCTGACCAAGGAGTAATAAGCCATTGCCGACTGTTGTAGTCTGGTAAACCCTATATTTTGAAACCTGTGTATCTACTATTAAACCATTTTCGGATATGAAATAAATTTCACCTTGATTGCCGCTGACAATAAAACTTGAGCCTGAAAATTGAATTTCACCTAAAGTGAATAAGGTATTCGGTGATTCTACGGGCACCATCCATTCCTGCTTTCCACTCATCTGATTCCAACCAATAATTTTATCGGGTATGCTTCCTACAAAAATATTTTCAGAGTGGCCGATACCCCTGTTTTGCAGTGGCCCTGTATGGTCGAACTCTGTTTTCCAAACCACGTTTCCGCTTTCAATATCAAGCTTAGTAAGGTGATTATCTCCTGAACTGATTACCCACTGGTCATCCATTAATAGTGGCCTTGATTTTGGTGCATTACCAAAAGTTCCATAAGAAAAATCCCAAAGGAGCCGTAACTCCGGCTCCTTTGAATCTTTAGATGAAGAGGTCGGGTTACAGCCAATGCAAGAGCTAAAAAGCAACATGCTAATTATACTATAACCTAACTTTACCATACCTCCTCCATTAACCAATCCGCCGCTTCGTCCATCGGTGGCGCTAAATCACCCTGATTGAACACCCCCGGCAGTGTATAAGCGCGTTTGTACCGGCGCAGTTCAAAGTGGTTGTAGCCGCCATCGGCGGGAACATCGTCGTAATAATAATTGATACCGTTCGACACTTCCGGGTCTTCATTGGGATTCCAAACGGCATAATCCGGGCTGATGATGACATCGTTTTTGGTTATCGTGTACATTTCTATTCCTCCAACGGTTGGGTATGCCCCCAAGGGGCAAAGGCGTATAGGTGGCGGTTGCTTTGGGCAAAGATGCGCCCAGCCCCGGCCGTAACCCGCCAGAAGTATGAACCATCGGGCGGACTGAATCTGTGAACAATCTCTCCGGTTTCGGCGTCCACTACATGCATGGTACCGGCATGTGGGGCATACAGAAAGCCGTAACCGTAAGCGATGGGCGCCGTGCCTGCACCGGCTCTAAAGTCGCTGTACCATTCAATACCGCCGTCCATCTTTCGCAGTTTATAAATACCGGCGGCATCGTTTACATAAATATAATCACCCACCAGCACAGCCGAATAGGTAAATATACCCTCCCGCTTCCATATTTCTTCGCCTGTATTGGCATTCAGGGCGAAAAAGGCGTGTTTCATATAAGATGCTCCATCTGCTGTTCCGGCAAATAGAGTGTTTTTATCAATTAATGGGGCAATTCGTGTAACATATCCATAACCAGGCGTTTCGTAAACCCAATTTACCCCCATAGTTCTCAGGTTTATACTCTGTAAAACTCCATACTGTAATTCTCCAGCTAGCGGGGGAGATCTATGTGTTATAAATAATTGTCCTGCCGAATATGTAGATTCATAAGACCGAATATCTATCCAATCAATTTCTCTTTCCCCATCTAAAGATAGCTTATAAAGCTCTCCACTTGTCCCAAAACCTATAAATTTTTCTTCTGTTGCAGTTATTCCGCTCAAATCGCTATATGTTAAACTGTCTTCAAAGTGTACTCTCCATTTTTCTATTCCGGTTTCTATATTCCACGCAAGCGTTTGATTTAAAACACTACCCACTAACGTCTTTCCTGAAACGCCGAATGTTCTATTTCGTAAAGATGTATGATGATTGAGTGGGGTATTCCAGATTATCGTACCATTTTCAATCTCAAGGGAAGTGATATTATTATCACCCGAAGTTATAATTTGGTTTCGGTAAACTAAAGGTCTGACCTTTGGTGCCCCTCCATCCAGATCATAGGCATATTGCCAAAGTACATGCAGTTCTTCTATATCATCCCTGTTTTTATCAGGCGGAGAAGAAAAGCAGCCTGAAAGAATCAGGCTGCTAATTGCAATGGTTAGAAAACGTAGATTTTTCATAGATTTCCAAATACTGTAGTTTTCAGCCAATCCGCCGCTTCGTCCATCGGTGGTGCTAAATCACCCTGATTGAACACCCCCGGTAGGGTATAAGCGCGTTTGTACCGACGCAGTTCAAAGTGGTTGTAGCCGCCATCGGCCGGAACATCGTCGTAATACCAATTAGTCATGCGGTCATTTATGTATTGGCCGGGGCTCCATATAGCGTAATCCGGGCTAATGATGACATCGTTTTTGGTTATCGTGTACATTTCTATTCCTCCAACGGTTGGGTATGCCCCCAAGGGGCAAAGGCGTATAGGTGGCGGTTGCTTTGGGCAAAGATGCGCCCAGCCCCGGCCGTAACCCGCCAGAAGTATGAACCATCGGGCGGACTGAATCTGTGAACAATCTCTCCGGTTTCGGCGTCCACTACATGCATGGTACCGGCATGTGGGGCATACAGAAAGCCGTAACCGTAAGCGATGGGCGCCGTGCCTGCACCGGCTCTAAAGTCGCTGTACCATTCAATACCGCCGTCCATCTTTCGCAGTTTATAAATACCGGCGGCATCGTTTACATAAATATAATCACCCACCAGCACAGCCGAATAGGTAAATATACCCTCCCGCCTCCATATTTCTTCGCCTGTGAGCGCATCCAGGGCAAAAAAGCCATTAAGAGACCCGACAGGACCACCGGTTGTTCCTACATAAACAATCCCATTTTCAATACTCGGTGCAACCCTAGAAGGGTACCCGAATTTACCGGGTTCAAACCGCCAAAAGAGTTCCATCGTAGAAACATTATATGCACTTATTTGCCCTTTACTATCTTTTTGTTGACCTGCATATAAAATAGAATTATGCACACTGGTCTCGTAACTGCGTGTATCTAATTCTTGCACCTTCAGATTTCCATCCGGTGAGATAAAATAGAGCTCAGTACCCCGCCCCGGAAGTAAAAAATTACCGTTTACCCAAGTAAAACCCCTGCTTAAGGACCAAGATAGGGAATCGGCAACAGAAATACTCCATAGTTGTTCACCATTATCTTTATTCCATGCTAATATTTCTCTTGTAATGCTGCCAACTATTATATTTTCATGTATCCCAAATGTTTTATTGGTAAGTTGGCCATGATGCTCAAAAGGCGTTTTCCAGATCAATTCACCAGTTCTGTAATCCAAAGCGGTTATATTAATATCTCCAGATGTTAAAATCATGATACCACGTAATAACGGTTTTGTAAACGGTGCCCCTCCATCCAGATCATAGGAATATTGCCAAAGTATATGCAGCTCTTCTATATCCTCTCCATTTTTATCAGGCGGAGAAGAAAAGCAGCCTGAAAGCATCAGGCTACTTATTAGAAGTATTGACTTTACAAAGCTATTCATAGCTTATCTTAATTAAGTACATCATTATCCAACCAAAGTGCCGCATCCCGCATCGGCGGTGCATACTGTCCCACCTGAAACACCCCCGGTAGGGTATAAGCGCGTTTGTACCGGCGCAGTTCAAAGTGGTTGTAGCCGCCATCGGCGGGCTGGTCGTCGTAATACCAATTAACTACGCGGTCATTTCGGTATTGGCCGGGGCTCCATATAGCGTAATCCGGGCTGATGATGACATCGTTTTTTGTGGGTACAGAAAAGAGGGTTGGAACTAGTTGAAGCTCCCAGCAATCAACCCCTCCACCACCGGGTTCGGGAATCTGCCCTGGTGGCGGAGGTCCACTTCCTCCACCATCATCACATTCAATAGGTACAAATTGGTATATATCAATCCACCCTACAAAGTACGAGTCAATCATTTCTCCCCAATATCCATCTATATTGTCCAGGGCATTTCGGCCACTGTTCCAACTGTCACGCTTTCTACGGGCGGCTCTTGCACTACCATATTTACGCCAAAAATCGTACCACCCTGCTGTAAAATCCCAAGCATTTGCATTGGCCCTATAGAACCACCGGATTTTCTCGAAATTATCTAATGTAGTTAATTCATCCGCGTTTCCCGGGTCAATCATCTCATTGGCCGCTCTGACTGGAATAAATCTTTTTTCTGCACCAAATATCGATCGCACGTGATTGGGCTCATCCATTTGCCCACTATTTAAATCCTGAATCAGGCTGCCGTTCAATCCAATTATGTTTTTAATAGTATGGGTAACAGAAGTATCTGCAAGAGATTCCAATTTATTAGTGGCTCTCCTCAACAAATCAGGTGCCTTTTTTAATGAATCCAAAGCATCGGGCGAGTTCAAGTTAGTCACCCATTCCACAATCTCATGAACATCATCAATCGGCGCCAACAATAGACCTTTAAACTCGTCCAATACAGGTTGTACGTTTATGTATCCAGCTTTCGGGCCTAAGGAAACATGGGTCGCACGTGCGCCTTGGTGAGGCGTACCTACTGTAAGTACCGCTTTAATATTAAAATCATTGGTAGCCGGATTATTAACTAATTCATGGTATCCTGCGCGGGCAACCAATCCTCCCATACTATGGCCAACAAGCACCCAGTTTGCCGTTTTGGTTGGGTCTTTCTGCCCCATTTCAATGGCAATCTGTTGAATAAGAGAAGCTTGACTTGCCGGAGATTTTAAATCTCCGATACTATAGTTTAATAAAACGTAATCATCAATAATACCATCGGTAACCCAATCATTTGGGGTTCCACTACCTGCCCATGATTCATCAGAGCCTTGAAAACCGTGAAGAAAAAGTGCATAATCCTGACTTTTTAAACCGATATTTATTAAAAACAAAAATAGTATAAGTGTAATCAAATTCTTCATTACTATTCTCCTATTAAAGATTCGCTCACTGATATTTCAATATTATCCCTGACGATCGTGGTGCGATGCTTTATCATCCATTTACCATCACTTTCTCCATAAGATTCGGACATACTATTTCGCATAACCGGAAAAACATCCGAATTACTGTATTTAAGAAATTCCCTTCCTAACATTTTCCCATCGGCACCCATATCAAAGGAAGCTATTACTCTGCCAAGATGTAAATCCAACAGTTGTCTTTGTTGTATAATCTCGCCATTAAATTCAACAGGACTAGAAAGTTCAGCATACCTGTCATTTACCTGTTCGAAAGAAATACCATTTCGCTGTAGGTTATCCAGGTTATTGGCAATTCTAGAAGCTGTTTCATTTACACGATTATTTCTGAGGGCTTTTATAAAGTCGTGAGTATCGACCTTCATTGTACTTGCATCAACCGCATATTCATGGGCCACTTTTCCACTTTTTGAATAAAATTTAATCGACCCATGTGCCATCTCACTTCTAACCACAGGATCTTCTTGGTAAGCGGGTTGAATATTTGCAACTCGGTTATATAGCTCTATCGGCATATTTATATCGGCACTTCCATCCAACCATTCATTTATGACAGAAACATTGCCTGCGTTATCTATAGTTATGGTTTCTTTAATCTTATCAAAACCATTAAGCACAAAATCACTGTTTTTATCGGTTTTCAAGGCAGCCGGTTTTCTGGTTGAAAATGTAGCTGTACTTTGAATATAGGATATCTTATAAAGAATTCCGGCGCTTGCTTTTTGCACTTCAATTTTATCCGGTGCACTCTCAGATAATTGTATTTCGGATGAGAACGGATGAAGTGATTCTTGTACATTGCAACCAACGATAAACAAACTAAAAACTATTCCAAGGAATATTCTAGATCTCTTTGTGTCCAACATGATTAACTCCATATTTATTATTATTAAACACATACTATAGTTAAATAGCATGTACATAGTAGTAATTTTCTGTGTAGGAGCATCTCTCTGCCTGTACATAAGAAATAAAAAACTAATATGCAAATATAATTGCCCTTATAAGTTGGGCAGCAAAAAAAGAGGGAGTTTTGGGCAGAAGTCGGTGGCGTTGAATGGTTTTGGGAACGCAAGAGAAGTTTCCGCAGAGCGATAGTAGCTCCGGTAAAAAAAACCACAGCCTAAACTGTGGTTTTAGAGTTTTGGGAGGGTATAATTGCTTTAAGATGAGGGATTATATATCGACTCACTAATTTATGTGATAAGGCGTTGGATTATTGCTGCTTCACTTCAATTTATTGGTCAGGGAAGAAACACCCGGCAGTTCTTTACCTTCCAAATACTCCAAACTGGCACCACCGCCTGTAGAAACGTGCGATACCTTATCACTTAAACCAGCAGCACTTATGGCCGCGGCCGAATCGCCACCGCCGATTATGGTAGTTGCGCCAAACCCGGTTGCCTCTGCAAGTGCCTCGGCCACACTAAATGTACCATCTGCAAAATTACTCATTTCAAATACGCCCATCGGACCGTTCCACAGCACCGTTTTGGCCTGTTTTATAATATTACCAAAAGACAAGGCGCTTTCCGGGCCAATATCCAAGGCCATCCACCCTTCTTCAATGCCGTTTTCGTCCACAATTTTATGTTCGGCATCGTTACTAAATTCTTTGGCCACTACCGAATCCATCGGAAGCATCAGTTTAACACCTTTTTCTGCTGCTTTTTTCAATAATTCGCCCGCTAGTTCTACTTTATCTTCTTCCAAAAGCGAGCTTCCTATATTCAGCCCCTTGGCTTTATAAAAAGTATAGGTCATTCCACCTCCTATCAAAATGGTATCTACTTTATCCAACAGATTTTCGATGACCCCTATTTTATCCGATACTTTTGCACCTCCCAAAATAGCCACAAATGGGCGCTCAGGGTTGTTTACGCTTTGATTCAAATATTTTATTTCTTTATCTAATAAGAAACCAGCTGCTGCAGGTTGCAGGAATTTTGTAATGCCGGCTACGGAGGCGTGTGCTCTATGGCTGGTTCCAAAAGCATCATTTACATACACATCGGCCAAGGATGCCAGTTTCTTACTGAATTCTTCATCGTTTTGGGTTTCCTCTTTATGAAATCTCAAATTTTCCAATACTACAATATCGCCGAACGCCGAATTATCAATCGCATTTTGTGCTTCTTCGCCAATACAATCGTTGGCAAATGTAACTTTCGCATCCACTAATTTGGAGAGATATTCTGCAACGGGCTTAAGCGAATACTCGGGATTCGGCTCTCCTTTCGGGCGACCCAAATGGCTCGCCAAAATCAACAGTCCCCCGTTTTCCACCACATATTTTATAGATGGCAGCGCTTTAACAATTCTATTGTCGTCCGTAATGACCCCATTATTTATCGGCACGTTAAAATCCACGCGCATAAATACCTTTTTGTTTTTTAAATCTAAATCGTTAAGCGATAATTTTTCCATACTATATTGATAATGCTAAATTAATGACTGTTTAATAAACCGTTTATTTTTATTCCAACCAATACAAAATCTTAGTAATTATTATGGTTGTTATGCCGTAAAATACGATTCTTTAACCATAGTTTTCAATCGGGAAGTATTATTTGGCAAATATGTTCGCGAAAATAAATATTCCGTATAATTCGGCATGAATGCAGGATTTTCGATATTTTAAAGGTGAGTTCTAAATTTTCATTTCACTGACGAAGATGCGAAGTATTTACCTGGATTATGCAGCAACTACCCCCATAGACGAGCGTGTTTTAGACACCATGATGCCTTTTTTAAGAGAGATTTTCGGTAATCCGGGTTCTGTTCATCAGATGGGGCAACGTGCCAAACAAGCGGTTGAAGAAGCCCGGGAAATAATCGCAAAAGGTATAAATGCCGACCCCTCCGAGATAATTTTTACCAGCGGGGGCACCGAAAGCAATAATACCGCAATTAAAGGTGTTTTAAAAAGTTCGGACAATGAAAATAAGGTTATTACATCCGAACTGGAACATAAAGCCGTTTTGCAGCCCTTGGCCGATCTGCAAGCAGATGGTTTGATAACGCTCTTTGCAGAACCGACGCCCACGGGCGAAATTACGGCAGATTCGGCAGCCAAGTTGATAGATTCTGATACCGCGCTGGTCACCCTAATGCATCTGAACAACGAAATTGGCACAATAAACGATTTGCACGCTATTTCGGAAGTATGCAAAACCCACAATGTTCCATTCCATACCGATGCCGTGCAGAGTTTTGGTAAAATACCGATTGATGTAGTCGAGCTTGGAGTAGATTTATTGAGCGCCAGCGCGCACAAACTATACGGTCCGAAAGGTGTGGGTTTGTTATACGTTAAAAACAATACAACTTGGACTCCTTTGATACGAGGCGGTTCCCAGGAAAGAAAAAGACGTGGTGGCACGTCGAATGTGGCCGGTATTGTGGGATTTGCCAAAGCCTTTGAACTTGCCATGACCGAAATGGAAACTAACCGCCAACATTTTGAAAAATTACGGCATGTTTTATTGAATGCCCTGCAAAAAAAACTGACCGGAAAATACCATATAAATGGAAATATCGAGAATGGAGCGCCGCATATTTTGAATATCTCATTTTATGAGGGCGATAAAATATTGGATGGCAAAATGTTGCTGTTGAACCTGGATATGCAGGGTATTTGTGTATCCAATGGATCGGCGTGTTCATCCGGTGCCATGGAGCCCTCCCATGTTTTAAAAGGCATTGGTCTGCGGGACAACATTGCCAATTCGAGCATACGTATTAGTTTTGGAACCAGAACAACAGAAAAGGAACTCCTGTTTTTTGTGGATGCATTGGTTGGCATAACAAACAGGATGTTTAAATGAAATGAGCGTGCGAATCTGTATATATTGCGGTGCAAAAACGCCCGAAAATGAATATTTCGTGAACTTGGCAAAACAGCTTGGACGAAATATAGCAGAACAAGGTTGGGAATTGGTATTTGGCGGCGGCAAGGTAGGAATGATGGGCCTCACGGCCGATGCCGCACTGAAAGCGGGCGGCAAAGTAACGGGAATCATACCTACTGCATTAAAAAGGGCGGAGATTGCCCACTCCGAAATCACTAATTTACATATAACCAACGATATGCACTCCAGAAAAGCCATGATGGAAAGCTTATCCGATGCTTTTATTGCCCTGCCCGGTGGATTCGGAACCCTGGACGAGTTTTTCGAGATCCTAACGTGGCGGCAATTGGGATTTCATCAAAAACCGGTTGTTTTGCTCAATACGGATGGCTATTTCGATGGTATTATAGATTTTGTTGAACGGGCACGGGTAGAAAAAATGATATATTATGAGCATACCCAAATGTTTAAGGTTACTACCGGCGCCGACGAGACCATAAATTATCTAAAAAAATACTTTAGATGATTTTTTACCGAAGAAAATAAGAATTCCGTTAAAACCAACTTAATTGTTTGTATTTTGGTTTTACATTTTAACAATACAATAGATTACAAATTTAAATTTAAACCTTAACTCCTAACTTAACTAACTATGTATAATGGTTTATTGCACGCTCATTCCGGCTTAAGATGGATTGTGCTCGTCTTATTGGTGTTGGCCGTATTTAATGCTTTAAATGGTTGGCTTGGCAAAAAACAATTCAATCCAAACAGCCAAAAATTGAATACCTATACATTTATGGGTATCAATCTGCAATTTATTGTAGGTCTGGTGCTTTATTTCATCAGCCCGCATGTACGATTCAGCGCTGAAACCATGGGTAATCCTGTAGCTCGGTTTTATACAGTAGAGCACATCACATTTATGATTATAGCTCTTGTATTTATTAGTATAGGCTATTCTACCGCTAAAAAAGCAGATAGCGATTTGAAAAAACATAAATCGACTGCCATTATGTTTGGTATCGGTTTGGTGCTCATCCTTGCAGCCATACCGTGGCCTTTCCGTGGGTTGGGAACCGGCTGGTTTTAGTTCACTTATATAAACTTTTACAGATTATATTTAGGGACGGCTACTTATCGTCGTCCTTAAATATATCTTCAATTATATGGCCGAATTTTTCGGATATAACCCTTCTTTTAACTTTAAGTGTAGGCGTAATTTCACCGGTTTCTACGGTAAATTCTTGATCCAACAGCCTGAAATCACGAATCTTCTCGTGCGATGCCAAATCTTTTGAAAACTCCCTCATTTCTTTCTGATAAATCTCTTTCACTTCATTATGCGCTATTAACACTTCGTTAGATGATGCATCCAGATTATTTTCTTTGGCAAATGCTGTTAATGCTTCAAAATCGGGCACAATGAGGGCCGCCATATACGCTTGAGCCTCTCCCACTACAACCACCTGATCTATCCATTTACTGGTTTTAAGTTTGTCTTCAATCGGACCGGGATAAATATTTTTACCACCCGCATTTACAATCATGTGTTTTATTCTATCGGTAATTTGCAGATTGCCATTTACAAAACGCCCGACATCTCCGGTGTGTAGCCAGCCGTCTTCGTCTATCATTTCTTTGGTGGCCTCGTCGTTGTTCCAGTAGCCTTTCATCACATTCGGACCGCGGTTAATAATTTCGCCAACCTCGGAAGTCAGGTCACTTGGATAGTTATCTCCGCTTTGCACGGCTAAAATTTCGCCGGTATCCAAATCTTTAATGCCCACCTCTATGCCTTGAATAATGGTACCGACCACGCCGGTAATTTCCTCCCCCTTTTTATTGACCGACATAACAGGCGATGTTTCGGTTAAACCATAACCTTGCATAATGGCCATGCCCGCAGCTTTAAAAAAGTCGTCAATGGCCGGGGGCAAAGCGGCTCCGCCCGATACAAATATCCTTACATGACCGCCGGTACGCTCTTTCAATTTAGAGAATACCAACTTATCGGCAACTGCTTTCTGCAACGATACCAAACCGCGTTTGCCTTCGCTGTATTTTCTACCGGTACTTAAAGCCCAGCTGAATATTTTTTGCTGTACAGCGCTGCCTTCTTCAATACTTTTCGAAATGAGATTATACATTTTTTCGAACAATCTGGGCACGCTTATCATAATCGTCGGTTTGGCTTCCGGCATGTTTCTGGATACCGTATCCACACTTTCGGCGTAATAAATTTCAACCCCGCTCGATATCATGGAATAATAGCCGGCCGTTCTCTCAAAAGAATGGCAAAGTGGCAAGAAAGAAAGAATTCTATCCGTTTCGTCCCAATAAATATGATTTATAGCCGCTTTTACGTTGCTGACGATGTTACTATGCGTTAACATAGCTCCTTTGGGATTGCCGGTGGTACCAGAAGTGTAAATTAAAGTCGAAATATCTTCCGGTGTTACGCTTTCCATGCGTTCTACGATGGTTTCTTTGTGCTTTTCAAAATTGGTTCTGCCAATTTCCATTACATCATCTAAAAGCACCACGTAATCGTGTTCGAGGTGTTTTTTATTGTTCGGTGCATCAAAAGCTACCACTTGAATCAGGTCTTTGCAGTTATCAAATACGGCAATGGCTTTTCTCAATTGAATACCGGTGGAAACAAAAAGTAACTTAGATTGCGAATCGTTCAGAATATATTCGCATTGATTGGGCGGCAGCGTGGTATATAACGAAACGTTTATTGCGCCCAGCGATTGGATGGCAAGGTCAACCACTGCCCATTCGTACCTGTTTTCGCTCAAAATACAAACTCTGTCCCCTTTCTCCACTCCCTTTTCGAGCATGTACGACGCCAAAGCATTCACATCATCCAAAACTTTTTCCCAGTAAATTGGTTGATAAGCCTCATTTGGCGATGGTTTATAATGAAATGGTGCCTTATTTTTACCCTTATAATGTTCTGCCAGTTTATATGTAAGGTTAGAAAGTGTTGTAAATTCTACTACGGTTGCCATACTATCAACATTATTTGTTACTGTTTATTAACATGTAAATATAATAAACCTTTAATTAAATACACTCAATTTTAAAACTAGTCAAACATGTGTTATATTTAAAATAAAAATCCATCTATTATGGCTCATCCCGCACACGAAGAAACTATCGTACTTGTCAAAGAAATGTTCCGCTCTTATCTGAAAGAAGGCAATCAGCGCCAAACCCCAGAGCGTTTTATGGTTTTGGAAGAAATATACCGTGCCGACGATCACCTGGACGCCGACGACCTGTTTTACCGAATGAAAGAAGGCGGCACCCGCGTTTCGCGCGCAACGGTATATAATACCCTCGATCTATTGGTGGAATGTGGCCTGGTTCAGCGCCATCAATTTGGCAAAAGCCAATACTATTACGAACGTGCGTACGCATATCAACAGCACGACCACATTATTTGTACCGATTGCGGGCATGTATTGGAATTTTGCGACCCCAGAGTGTGGGAAATTCAGGAATTGCTGAATAAAATATATCCCATGGAAATCGAATCGCATTCCCTTCATTTTTACGGCACCTGCGCCGATAAAGAAGCCTGTAAGAAAAGGCAAGCCGAAGCAGATGACCATGCGAAAGCACCGTATTAATTCCTCGTTATGCCCGTAAAACCAATTTACCGGTGTGAATTAATTTAAAAAAACGGAAAAACCGATTTTTATCGATTGGAAATGTAGGTCTTGGATATAAACCGTCCGGAAGCCATTCTACTGCCCCACCATCCCATAATAACTGCTAAAATTATCATGGTTCCAACTAAATAGTACCAGCGTCCGAAGGGCCAGGCTATAATACCTATATTTGGCATATACAGCGGTATCAAAAATTCAAAAATTGCAAATACGCATAAAATTGCAAGACCTGCGGCTATCATGCCCTGTATAATACCTTCTATAATAAAGGGACTTCGGATGAAACGATTGGTAGCACCAACCAATTTCATGGCTCTGATTAAATCGCGTTTTGCGTATATGGTAAGGCGTATGGTGTTATACACAAGAATTACGGCGGCCAACAGTATCAATAAGCCTATGGCCATGCCCATTAAACTGAAAACGCTGAAATTGGAATCCAATACGTTGAGTAAAACCGCATTATATTTCACTTCGTCAACGCCTTTAATGTCATTTAGGCGCTTTGCCAGCTTTTCAACCTCTTCGGGGCTCGCAACGGCGTCGATGGTAACTCTGTACGATGCAGGAAAGAAATTAAGATCGATTAAATCTTTTATATCCGGACCCAAATCTTTGGATGCGATTACAGCGGCACTGTCTTTGGAAATATAATTGACTTCGGCCACTAGTTCTTCTTTTTCTATAAACTGCTTAACATCATTGGTCGATCGACCGTCCAAATCGTACAAAAATACCTCAATTTGTATCTCTTTCAGCGCCAATGCCTGGGTATATACATTATAAAATACCCGCGACAGAACGCCTAACAGCAGAAGTGCAATAAAAAGTGAAACAATGGATGTTGTGGCCGCCAATTTTGCCCTTCGAATGCCGGTTACACCTTCTTTTATTATGTATTTAAAGCTCATTTTAATTTATGAATTGTGCTCTGATTCCAACTAACAATCTTCGCGGCCATAATGGATAACCCGCTGTTTCGAAGTACCCGGCTTGTCCCAGGCCGTCGAGGGCGTTTTCCCAAGTAACATAGACCATAATTGCACGCACTCTGGCCGATAGCTCGGCATCCAATCTGAAATAACCTGGTATGGGCTGCTCTAAGGAGCTATTTTGCCAATAGTGCAATGCTGTATTATACGTTTTTGAATGATAATAATTTGTTGAAAATATAGTTCTTATTCCTGCTTTAATAAAAGCCGCTTTATCAAAAACATAGCCCTTTAAGAATACCGAATTTCGTAGTAGAAGTAAATTATCCATTGCGTTTAAATTTACCATATCGGGCAAATAAGTCTGTTCCATTATCTGCTCCATAACGGCCGAGCTTTCAATATCGAAAAGCCCGGAATTATACCGCGCAAATACCGATGCATTGATTTTTGTGTAATTGCCCTCATTTTGAAAGGTGTGGTCGTCCGCCAGCAGAATGGCATCATCCACTTTCTTAAATCTGCCCGCAGCACCGAGGCTTATTTTCTCGCCAATACCATAATTTATTGAAGCATATATACTTTGAATTTCCTCATTGGCTAAATTCTTGTTACCGGTATAATCTCTTGCCAACCAATACATATTTTGTATGCCCGGCATCCTGCTTTCAATACTATAACCGAACTGAGTTTCCAATTTCCTAGCCACAATTTTAATGCCGCCGCTAATGGCAGTGGTGCTTTTGCCGTCATCCCTAACATGATAGTTCCCATTCAAATACAGTCCCAATTTATTTGTAATATTTGAGTTTATATCGCCCGTAAAATTCAAACCGCCCCAATTGTTTATGGCTAATACCGAACTATCTTTTACCGCCGTGTGGTACCCTTCCAAATCTCCTTTTAAATCAATCCCGGCCAAACTAATTTTCTTGAACAGCTTTGCTTTATATTCATTGACGTCCCAGAATAAAGTATCGGCGGTAAATTTTAAATTATAATCGTTTCTGGATTTGGTTATTATAAGTCCGCCATCTTCATTTTGTGTAGAGTCGCCCCGGGAGTATATTCCGATTTTAATATCATTCCTCAAAAATTCAGATTTCGCACTTTGTTGATTTGGTTGCGTTGTAAACTCATTGAATTCAAATACATTTGGATCTCCAATATTGTACCCAAACGATTCATCCCTATCAAATTGGTTACGTAAAAGCATAAATTGTAGAAAATATCTATCCGTAATATGATGATTCAACTTACCAAAAATCTGACTTCCATTTACTTTACTGTTTGGGTAATATCCATCCTCTCGTCTATCCCAATAGGATAGTTCAAAGTTTGTAGTTGGGCTGGTATTCTGGGTAATTACAAATTCCAGATTTCTATACCCTTCCCCACCCTCATCGTAATTTAAAAAACTGCGTGGCTTAGTTAAGTAATAATTTTTTGTATATATATTTGTTTTTAATATATTTATATAGCTTTCATTTACATTACCCAGCTTTAAGTGCGGCACCAGATTATAATTTAAAAGTCCGGTTATGGGGTCGTTCAACTGTAAATCGTCCAGATAAAGCTGCTGTTCGTAGCTGCTATAACCATTAATGGTAAAAGCATCCTGCCGACCTATGGTGCCCAGACGGTATGGAATTACATCTTTTCTATTCGCATAAAAATCTCCCCAGTTGGGCCAAAACTGCCATCTCATCAAACTGTCGGTGTTTACCGTTTTATCGATGGCGTCTTTTCCTCTGTTCCAAAATGCAACTGTTTTTATAATTTCCTCGCTTTTACGCAAATTCAGGGAATCCGATAGCGCTGATAAACCAGCTTCTTCCGTAAAAGTGCTATCCGTTTCGGAGGTTTGTACTTTCAGAGAGTCGCTTACCTGGGCGAATAAAGTTACGGTACCCAATAATATAATTATATGTAGGGATATGATTATTCTCAAGGAAGCTGTTTTTCCAAATTATAGGGTAAATGCCCAATATCCATCAAAACCCTGCGTAGAATTTCGAGTGCGGTGTTTGCAGCTCGTTCCTTATTTATTTTGCGACTTCTGCTAAAGGTGGTTTTTATTGCAAAATGCTCGTTTACGCTCCAAAACCCAATCCAAATGGTGCCTACCGGTTTTTCGGCTGTGCCACCGCCAGGTCCTGCAATACCCGTTGTTGAAATGCCAATATCCGCATTCAAATTTTGGGCTACATTTTTGGCCATTTGCAACGCCACCTGCTTACTCACCGCTCCATAGTTTATCAAATCGTTTTCATCTACATTAAGTGTGTTCTGTTTTACCGAATTGGCATACGCAATAACACTGCCGTTAAAATAATCACTGCTTCCCGCAACATCGGTAATTTTACTGGCAACCAAACCACCGGTGCAGCTTTCGGCCGTTGCAATGCTAAGATTTTTGGCCCTGAGCAAATTCCCCACCACTTCTTCAAGCGAAATTTCCTTTCCCTCGCCTATTATAAAATCGCCCGCTTTTTTATAAATATATTTTGCCAGAGGTTCTATATTTCTTTTTGCCACGGACAGATTTTTCCCCACCCCGTCTATTCTCAACATAACACCGCCAACGGAGGGTAAAAATGCGAGTTTTGTCCCATTTTTAAAGAATCCGTTCAGGTTACCCAGTAGATTATCGCTCAAGGTGCTTTCGCCAATACCGCTTGTTTTTATATATCTGGAGTATAAATGGGTCTGAATGCCAAATTTTTCACGCAGTTTAGGTGCCACCCTATGGTTCATAATAAATCTCATTTCGAACGGCACACCCGGCATTACTACCAGGTATTTGCCTTCGATATCAAACCACATTCCGGGTGCCGTGCCCATATTATTGAATAAAACCTCGCTTTGTTCGGGTACTTCAGCCTGGCCAAAATTAGATTCCGAAAACGGAATTCCCCTTTTTTTGAAAAAATCCTGCACAAAAGTCAGCACTTCGTTATCGGTGCGCATTTTCATGTTAAAAAGTTCGGCTACGGCTTTTTTTGTCATATCGTCGTGTGTGGGGCCCAAGCCGCCGGTGCACAAAACAATATCGGCATGGGCCATTGCGCTGCTAATGGTTTGTTTTATTTCGGGAAGTCCATCGGATATGGTGGTCACTTTGGCAACTTCAAAACCATTTTCCGACATAAACGCGCCCAACCACGAAGCATTGGTATTAATGGTATCGCCGTTAAGTAATTCGTCGCCTATAGATATAATTTCTGCAATCATTTCAATAAATTCTTAATTCCATTGGCAAAATGCCAGTTTTATCGTGAATATTATCGTTTCAATTTCCTATCTTCATACGAATGAAAAATGTACCGAATATATTAAGCACAATCCGCATACTCTTGGTTCCGCTATTTCTGTATTTATACTTAAACGGTGGTTTTTTATTGGGTATTTTTGGGGTAGTTGTTTTTACTGTTGCTGCATTGACCGATTTCCTGGACGGACACCTGGCGCGCAAACATGAGATAGAATCCACTTTAGGCACTTTTTTAGATCCATTGGCGGACAAAGTTCTCACTTTCAGCGCGTTTGTAGTATTATATATTGTGAGTCCCGCGTTATATCCACTGTGGGCGATATTGATAATTATATTCCGTGATATTTTTGTTACGTTGATGCGAATTTATGCCGAGAGAAAAGGAAAAACCATGAAAACTCGTAATACGGCCAAGGCCAAAACTGTTGTTCAGTTGGTTTTTTTGTATCTCGCTCTGTTGCTCGATTTGCTCCAAAGGCTCAATAATATTTTTGGAGATATCTCAAAATCCATATTGGATACTTCGGCCATGTATTGGGTAACCGTTGCCGTAGCGCTGTTGACTTTATACACCGGATTGGAATATATCTACGTAAATCGAACGTTCTTTTTCGGTAAAAAAGCATGATTCGTACCATAAAATTATGGATTGGTGCCGGTTTTGGTGCGGGGTTTTTACCTTATGCGCCGGGTACCGTTGGCAGCTTGGTTGCTTTATTCCCGATATATTACTTGCTACAAAGTAACCATCCGAACATATATCTTGTTGTTTTTATTGCATTATGTTCATTTTTAAATATGTGGGTTGCCGATGAGTGCGAAACTGCCTGGGGAGAAGACCCCTCCAAAATGGTAATCGACGAGTGGGCCGGGCAAGCCACGGTTTTTCTGGCCATTTCCACCGTAACTACCTCGCTGCCCCTTACAAGTATATTGTTTTATGGTTTCACTTTCTTTCGTATTTTCGATATAATGAAGCCATTTGGAATAAAGAAACTGCAAAATTTGAGCGGCGGGTTAGGAATTTTGGCTGACGATTTACTTGCCGGCGTATATGCTGCCATTTCGTTGCGTTTATTCTTTATGGCTTTGGGTTAAAGTGCGTATTGCCGGTCGCCGATATTAACCTCACAAACACCATATTTGTGAAAATAATTAAGATTTTATGATAATTGATAGAGATTTTGCACGTGAGATTGCAGCAACCTTGCTGGATATAAATGCTATACTTTTACGGCCAAACGATCCTTTCTCGTGGCCATCGGGGTGGAATTCGCCCATTTACAGCGATTACAAACTGACATTACGCTATCCCGAAGTAAGAAAAAAAATTGCCGGTAAAATTAGTTCCTATATTAAACAAAACTTTACCGATTTGGATGTGATAACCGGCACATCCACGGCCGGTATTCCACATGCGGCTTGGGTGGCACACTATCTGGATATGCCCATGGCTTATGTACGGGTCAATTCGCTAACACAAGGTATGGCCAGCCAGATTGAAGGTGGAGTGGATAAAGGACAAAAGACAGTTATTATAGACGATCTGATATCCACCGGCGATTCGGCCATTTCGGTAATCGAAGCACTGCAATTTATCGGTGCCGATGTTAAGGCCACCATTTCTATCTTAAATTACGAGTTTGACGAAACCCAAAAACGTTTTAAAAAACTGAGTGTGCCCATTTATAGCTTAACCGATTACAAAACATTATTGGATGTTGCTATAGAAAAAGGGCTGGCAAGTGAAGACGATTTGCCTTCCCTATTAAAATGGCAGAAATCACCTTCTACCTGGCCAAAGTAAATAGCCTATTTATTCTTATTTTATTACCTTCACTTCATCCATCAAAAAAAACAAGTTTATGAATTCCAAAACATTTTATATAGAAACATACGGCTGCCAGATGAACCAGGCCGACTCTGAGGTTGTAAACTCCATATTGATAGCCGATGGCCTGTCGCCTGTGATGAGTGCAGAATCGGCCGATGTGGTGTTGATTAACACCTGTGCGGTTAGAGATAACGCAGAAAGCAGGGTTTGGAGGCGTTTGAAAGAATTAAGGTCGCTTAAAAATACTAACGAGAATTTAACCGTTGGCGTTTTGGGATGTATGGCGGAGCGTATTAAAGACAAAATTCTTGAACGGGAGCAATTAGTGGATTTGGTAGTCGGCCCGGATGCCTACCGCGATATTCCCAGATTATTGGCCGAAGTGGATGACGGTCGGAAAGCGGTAAACGTGCTACTGTCGCTGGAGGAAACCTACGCCGATATCGCGCCCGTACGAACCGATACCAACGGTATTAATGCTTTTGTATCCATTATGCGCGGATGTGATAATATGTGCTCGTTTTGTGTAGTTCCGTTTACCCGCGGCCGGGAAAGGAGTCGCCCCATGGACAGTGTTTTGGATGAAATCAAACAATTGAGCGACGGCGGTTATAAAGAAATTACGCTGCTTGGCCAAAATGTGAACTCATATTTAGATGGTAATAACAGTTTCTCGAAATTGATGTATGCGGCCAGCCAGGTAAACCCCGAAATCCGTTTTAGGTTCTCTTCTCCGCATCCAAAAGATTTCCCGGACGAACTGCTCTACATGATTGCAGAACAACCCAATTTGTGTAATTATATACATATACCGGCACAAGCGGGCAGCAATTCGATGTTAAAAAGAATGCGACGTCCATACACCCGCGAGCAATATTTAGAGCTGGTGCAAAAAATGAGGGATATCATTCCGGGCGTCTCCCTATCCACCGATGTTATTGCCGGATTTTGTGGCGAAACGGAAGAAGAACATCAGGGTACGCTCAGTTTAATGGCCGAAGTAGGCTATGATTTGGCTTATATGTTTGCATACTCGGAGAGAGAAAGAACGCTTGCTTACCGCAAATTTGAAGATGATGTGCCCGAAGAAGTAAAAAAACGCCGATTATCTGAAATCATAGATCAGCAGATGGCTATTCAATTAGACAGAAATCAGGCCGAAATTGGGAATACGCACTTGGTATTGGCAGAAAAAACCAGTAAACGCTCGGATGAACAGCTTCAGGGGCGTACCGACACCAATAAAATGGTAGTTTTTGATGCCGAAACACACAAACCGGGACAATACGTAGAAGTGGTAATTACCGATTGCACCTCGGCTACACTTATTGGTAAACCCATCAAACAAAGCAGCATTGCCGAGTTTTCAAAACGCACAGCCGTAGCTTAAACAAATGAAAGGTGGAGCCAAAAATATACTATATAAGATATTATTTCTTATCTATATATTGGCGTCCACCACTACCCTGTCCGCTCAAAACAAACTAGGCGTTATTTGGCAAACCGAAGGAGCCCAAAATGTAGAAAATACCATTTCGATATTTCAAAATACTTCGGTTAAGCTAGTAATAATTCCCGGCTCTACCGATAACTACATCGTCAGAAACCTGGCAAAAGCCGAAATCCCATTTTTGGTAGATCTTAATCTTGAATTTTTTACAAAAAGCAAGATTGAACAACATTCTGATGAGATTTCCCACGTTTTGGAAAGTATAAATATCCGATATGCTTCCGTGGAAGCATTCTCCGGTTTTGTGGTATTTAAAAACAGCGCCGGCAGTTTTCAAAATATGGACGCCGTTTATTCAAAAATTCTAGACAGCACCGAGTTAAGAGATAGTCTCAGATTTTATGAAATATACGACTCAAAATTAATCCCACTGGCATCCGAAACCGAAGACGGTATCATTCTGCAATTCGAAAACACATCGCCAAATACTTTGCATTCTTTTGTGGAGCATATTTCGGCAAGAGACGGGTTTTTATTTGTGGATTATGAATGGCTTAATGGGGTTTTGAATAATCATGAAGAATTCAAGGAAGCCTTGGTTGCTTCCGATAATTTAGATAGCGCAGTAATCCCGCTAAAACAATATGAGCAGGAAGATTTCAATTTCAGTTGGCCGGCTATTCTTTTATTGGTGTGTTGGGTACTGTTAGGTATTATTATTGCTGCTAACAATGAGTATAAAAAATCCATCCACCGTTACTTCTTTTCGCATAGTTTTTTTGTGGATGATGTTATTAAATATCGGGATAAAGCCATAAATGGAAGTATTTTTTTGATGATGTCTCACGCCGTTTTCAGCGGACTGGTTGTTTATTTTTTGGCCAGAACATTGCTCACAAGCGCCGGCGTAGATGCGCTGCATTACCATTTCCCGATATTGGACTTCTTTGGTTCCCAATATTTTGCATTTTTCACTATCGCTGCTATCGGTGTCTTTTTATTGCAGATAGTAGCAATTATCTGGCTTGCACTTTTTAACCCTAAAATCCACAGTTTAGGTCAGATAATTAGTATCTATACGTGGATTTTTCACGTTGATTTTATACTTGTAACCATTATTTCGGTAATTTATTTTGCCGGCGGCTCCGAAACCTTATTACTGGTTCTTAGCGGTATATTTCTTTTTATCTGGTACAACGCATTCACCCTCACCTCCCTGGATGCCTCAAAAGGGCTGGGCTCCAAAAGACCGGGCTATCTTTTAAAAACAATGATATTGCATTTTATAGTAACAATTCTGCTGATATTCGTGCTTATGATTTTTGATGATTGGTTCGAGGTAGTAAAACTGGCTGTTAATATTTGATGCGGGCTAGAAGTAGGGATATAGAAACGGCATTTCCTATGTTGTTGAGAATAGTTATCAGTGAGATATATTTAGAAAATAATACTTCTGTCGATAAACAATTGGCGTTCTGATTAGCCGGCAAGTTGATTGCACAGGTCTTAAAATTAGCAGTAAAATAATTCGCAAAATTAGCTTGTGTTTCACTTGTGCCATAAACCTCTCTAGGTATAAATCTAGTAATGCCCCAATAATTAGGAAACTGAAATTTGGCTTTTCTTGTTAGGTGGTGGAAAACAAACCGAAATCATTTATGGCTTTCGGTCCTTTCTTTCGTAATGAGCACACTAGAAGAAAAACAACAAATGTAAGCCACCCATCAAATCGGCAAATACGGAAGTTATGTTGGAAGTGCGCTTGAAAAAGAGCTTATTTTAAATATAGCGAAACGAGAAGCGTATATACTCTTTTTGAAAGGGAAATTATAGTTTTAAAATTAATCTTAATCAAATAAAAACAGGTAAATATATTGACAGAACAAAAAAAATCAAAAGGACTTCACATTGGCTTGTGGGTTGTACAGGGCTTATTGGCGATAGCTTTTGGAATGGCGGGATTTATGAAAATTTCTGCACCCATTGAGGAATTGGTAGATGGCGGAATGGGCTTCGTAAACGACTTCGGAGTTGGAACGGTACGCCTCATTGGAATCAGCGAATTACTGGCAACGGTAGGTTTAATTCTTCCGGCAGCATTGCGTATTAAACCAATTCTAACACCAATTGCAGCCATCGGACTCTCTATCGTCATGGTATTGGCAATAGGTTATCATATTATGAATAGCGAACCATTTATTCCTAATATTGTACTACTTGTACTTGCCCTGTTTGTTGCTTGGGGGCGTTTAAAGAAAGCACCCATTTTACCCAATTCTTGAAACTATATATTGATTCTATTTATTCCAGAAGATCTGAATTTGCGAATGATATTAATGTTACTCCAAATTTTCTAAGCAAAATCATTAGTAATCACAGAGAACCAAAAGATGAATTTTTTTATAAGCTGATGATTCATTCAGAAAAAGCGTATCAAAATGTAGGCAAATTCCATAAAAAGACTTGGATCCAAGTCTATTATCATGAAAAAATCTGTGATACTATGTCGAATCAGGATAATTGGAGACCAGAAATCGAAAAGCAAATAAAGATACCTGAATCGGTATAAAAAATGCAACCGGCATCATATTGGCAAAATGACGTTCTGAGGCAGAAATTAAAACCTTTTTGGGCAAGATTTTTTGATTTTAATTGGAAATTTGGACTTTTCTTAATCTTAATATTTTGGGGGACCTGCTTTTTAAAAATACTTTTGAAAATTGGTACGTCTATATCGGGAAATCGTACAATATCCCTATTGAAATAGAGCCAAACGATAAACTTATAATGTTTATCATAATGGCGGTAACGGGAATGGTTTTCAGTCCGGTTGGAGAAGAATTATTTTTTAGGGGAATTGTTCATTCGAGTTTTGCAAAATCGCTCGGAAATAGGAAAGCATCTATAGCGGATGGTTCTGCATTCGACTTAACCCACATCTCTCATTTCGGATTGGTATTCATAAATAATGAATGGAAAATATTTATTATTCCAACATTAATTTGGGTTTTAAGTATGTTTTTAGCGAGCATCTTATTTTATTATTGCCGGAAAAAAACAGAATCTATTTTAGGTGCGATAATTTGCCATTCTGCTTTCAATTTAGGGATGATTTATTGTATTTTCTATCTGTTGAACTGAAATAAAGCATTTCCGCTAACCGATTGTTTGGTAAAAGAATTAGATAATGGCTTCGATTGAGTGTTTTTACAGGGCTGAACGTTAGTGCTTCCATTAGACTTTTGTACTGAATTTTCCGGTCTTCAGCCATACCAAAATCGTTAAATACAAACTTAAACGACCATAAATCAATGGTAGCAGAACAACTTAAAACATTTTTTGACCCTTATGTTTGCCTCAATATCAAGGTGTGGGAGAACTTTGAGAAGTTGGGGGCGGTGCAAAACTTCCCCAAGGAGACGGTATTAAAAGCTACACATACCACAGAAAGATATCTGAACATTATACTAAAGGGAAGTGGAGGTAATTTAATATGGAACAGAAACAATTTTGTTTGTATCGACATTGCTTTTGAAAATGAATTTCTATTCGATTATATGTCGTTCACCTTACAAAAGGCAACACCGATTGAAGTCAGGCTTTTTGAAGATTCGACTATTTTCCGCATTTCCCACCAAAATTTTCAACAGACGATGGTACATGGTAACTTTGGCGAAAAAATTACACGGCTTGTTGCCGAAGCATCATTTATAGATAAGCAACAACAACAAATCGATCTTTTGACAAAAACAGCCAAGGAAAGATATATACAGTTAATAAAATACCGCAAAGGTGTAGATAGAACACCTCTAAAATATTTAGCCTCATATCTCGGAATTACCCCGCAGAGCCTTAGTAGGATTAGGTCAGAAAAAATCTGATAATTACCATATGGTAATTGTTATTGGAACAGTTTTACCTAATTTTGTCCTATTAAATTATCTAATATTATTTTGAATGATGCAAAATACCGAACTTTCAAGGGCAATTCCCCTATCAAAAACCCTAATGGTACTGACAGGCTTTCCTATAATAGCTACACTTATTTCACTATTATTATTAAAACGTTCCCTAATTACAAATCTCGGGCTCGATTTTATAAATACATTTTGGACAATCATAATTTTTTGGTACTTAATCCAAATATACCTCATATCAAAAATCCTAGCTTCGGCAGGTTGGAAATGGGCGGATATTGGTTTTCCGTTTTCCGGGAAGAAAACATTTTATTTCATAGGTAGCTATCTACTATTTGCGTTTGCTTTATTGGTTTTAATTGAATTGATATTGGAAAATTCAATGGTAGATACCGAAAGGTTAAATTCAATATCTTCATTAACGCCCAAAACCACCACGTCAAGGGTTATTTTTATAATAATGGGTTTAGTTGCAGGTTTGGCAGAGGAAATCGTTTATAGAGGATTTGCCATTAAAGCATTGGAAAGCAATAAAATAAATAAGTGGGTTGCGGTATTTGTTGCAACAATTCCATTTATTTTTCAGCATGGCCTAAAATCCATAGACCAATTTTGGTGGTTTTTAACTTGGGGTATGGTTTTTGGGATAGCATTTTTATTACTCAAAAAGCTGACCTTAAACATTATCGTTCATTGGCTCATAATACTATCGGCAATGATTGCAATTTTGCAAGCAGTTCAATAGACCGATAATTTCTGTAATAGGTATATACTGGTGATTCATTCTGAAAAAACTTATCAAAATATAGGTAGGTACCATAAAAAGACTTGGATTCAGTATATTATCATGAAAAAATAGGTGATATTATGTGGAATCAAGATAATTGGAGACCGTAAATCGAAAGGCAAATAAAGATATCCGAACCAGTATAAAAACTCCAGCCGGCATCGTGTTGGACGTATGACGGCTTAAGGCTCTATCACAATGTTCTCTGTTTGTTTCAGATACTCTTCAAAGTCTATTTTCCCGAATAGTTCTTGTCCAATATACCCCAGCAAAGGGCCAAATACATCTTTTGGAATAAATCCGGGCTGAGCGCCAAAAATTTCTCCTTCCGAATCAATAAAATAGTGCGTTGGATACGAGGTTAGTTGTAATATTTGCGCCAGCTCCCACGATTTAAATCTTTCGCCGTTAAAGGTTACATAATCATCCACTTCGGCGTTTAATTGCACGGGTACAAAATACTTATATAAAATTTCCTGTAAACCCTCGTCTATATACGTTTCTTTTCTCATTTTCATGCAGTATGGGCACCAGTCGGCATAACCGAATACCAGCACTTTTTTATTATCACGCTTGGCTATTTTCTGTGCTTCTTCCAGCGAAACCCATTCTATCCCTGACGGATCATTTTCGGCTTGACTCACAACCTCTCCACGGTCGTTGTCCGCTACATTCTGCGTAGAAACACTCTCCCCTCCCGCTTCTGTTTCTATATTCTCGTCCGATTTGTTTGGATTGTTATTCTGGGCGCAACCTATAAAAATTATTATAAAAGTGAACAGAAATATTGGAATTAAGGCTTTCCGTAAAAATTGCATTATTGATTAGTTAAAAAATTATATAAAAGTATTTCAGGCTTTGATAACAATTAAAGTCATGTCATCGTTTGCATTTTGTGGCCCGCAAAAATTCCTAACATCATCCATTATAAGGTTAAGAATGGTATCGGATTTTTCGTTTCGGTGTTCTTCTACCAACTCTTGCAAACGGCCGTCGCCATAATATTGATTTTTTGAATTTTTTGCTTCAACAATTCCATCAGTATATAAAACTATTACATCTTTTGGATTTAAATGCAGTTTCCATTCATCATTTTCACGTTCAAAAATCGCATCATTAGCCATCCCCAATGCTAAACCCGAAGAATCGCGATATACGGCATTCCCATCTTTTGAACTATAGTATAACACTTTATTATGGCCGGCACGTATGTATGTGAAAGTGTTATTTTCGGAGTCTAAAATACCATAAATCGAAGTTATGAATGTGCCTTTGGTGGCGTTTTTCATAAACAATGAATTTACCTGAACCATTAAATCTTTGGGCGATGAGAGCACTTTTGCTAAACTTTGGAAAACGCCTTTTATAAAAGTCATATAAAAAGCAGCCTTGATTCCTTTTCCGCTAACATCCCCAATGGCCACTCCCATTTTGTTTTCATCCAGCTTTATGAACTCGTAAAAATCGCCCCCGGTTTCAAATGCAGGTTCACATTTGGCGGCTATATCGAAATAAGCCGTTTCCGGTATTTTATTTGGAAAGAAGACAACCTGTATATCTCGTGCAATCTTTAGCTCTTGATCCACCCGCTGTTCTTGAGCTATTTTCTCTAAATATTCCGGCACGTAGTTGGTCAGTTCGTCGCGTTCGGGACCTTTCAGTACAAAATAGATTCCAAAACACAAAAACAGAACTAAAATAAATGCCGTAAATATAAACACGGTCTGATCGGGCGAATCTTTAAGCCCCCATCCCTGCGCCGTAGATATAAAATTCAAAAAGATGAAATAAGCTAAAACAATGGTAAGAAAATCGTAACGGATGTAGAACAGACCTAATATAAAGCCGACCAAAAAACTAAAGCCGAAATTCAATCCAAGCGGCAATATTTGAACAACCGATATATTCAGCACCAAACTGGCCAAACCGGTAGCCAATGGAATCAGCCACTTCACTTTCCATCGGCCAAATATCTGGCTTGCAATTATCAAATAGGTCGATAAAATAAATAAACTGCTAATTACTATGGTCAGTAGTAAATTGGCTAACGGCGCAAATACAAATTCCTGTGAAATGAACACAATCTTGCCTGATAGGTACGCCTGTGGTACAAATCGTGCCAACAAAATATATAAGGCAATCAAAATACCACTTATGGAAATACCACGCAGCATTGCCCTACCATTGGGTTTATTGTTAAACATCCCTTGACGAATCGTATCCCATGTATATAGTTTTTCGGGCCAATATTGGCGGGTGATAGAATCGCTCACCGCTGTCAATAGAAAAAAACCAACCGAGCTAAATGCTCCAATAAGACCAAACGCAAATAGAAGATTTATTAAATCTGCCCCAATTCTAAAGCCGTTGAGCGGCACCAATTTTAATATTGCAAGCGATGTTATTATGGGTACCATAAAGCCGGCAAATACGGCAGCAAATAAAGCAGGACCCGTATCCACAGCTCGGGCTTTTATTCTGAAATAGAAGATAATCAAAAGCCAAACCCCAAAAATCAAAATGGCTATCTGAGCAAACATATTGCTTTCAAAAGAAATCAAACTTCTATCGCCGGGCGGAGAATCATCCCAGTAATGCGCTTGCATGTTAAGCAATCCACCCGATGGCAATACTTCCAGTTCTATAAATGGATTTAAGCCAAAGAACTCATCTCTGGATTTTAATATAAATCTATAATAATTAATATCTCCTTCAATAAATTCAGGTGTATCCCATTTAAAATCAAAACCAGACCAATAACTATTTTCTATATAATATTCGGCAATGTATCGGATTAGGTTTTGTGAATAAATGGATTCTTCCAATTCTTCGGTGGTATTTTTATCCACATTTAAAGCATTTTTTAAGGCAGAATATTCGTTTGCCGGCAAATCTTGCCTCTGAAAAGAAACCAGATTTGCAATTAACGAATCGAGATGGCCTCTGTCTTTGATTTTAAGGGTTGTATTAGCTTCAAAGTATTGTTTTAACAGCTTGGAATTGTTCCAGTTTTGGTCTTGTATAAGACTCCGTTGTGCTTTGAAATTTACAGGCTTAAAATTTTGCGAGTACTCTATTTTCAAATATTCAGTGCCTTGAATACCCTTAGATCTATACACCACTTCCGATACAAATAATGGCAAGGTCGGTACGCCATCAGATTCGGCTTGTATCAGCTTGTTTTTAACACCAAAACTTCCATAAATAGATTGTAAAGTATCAATATTAATTTCATCAACGCCTTGTTTAATGCTATATATGCCGTCTATTTGTTCAAAATCCCATTGTTGCAGCAAAGAATCGGTTTTGGCAATTATGGCCGTTTCCGCAACCGGAAACACCACTTTTGATGGCAGCCACAGGCGACTAAAATCCATAAAAAACCAAATGATGCCAAGTAAGCCAAGCACCAGGAACAATAAATTGGTTTTTTTGTTTGAAGTAGTATCAGTCATAGCCAAAAGCGGAAAGTACGATAAATTTTATTGTACAAATATGCTTAAGTTAAATAGATTTTAAAAAAAATATCTTAAATATGTGTTTAATAACTTTTGCTTTTAAAAAACACCCCGATTTTCCTTTAATTTTGGTTACCAATAGAGATGAATTTTATGGGCGTAAAACGCGAGCAGCCAAAGAATGGACGGAAGAAGGTTATCCTAATATTATTGCCGGAAAAGATTTGCGTGCCGGCGGAACCTGGATGGGCATAAATAAAAACGGACGCTGGGCTGCACTTACCAATTACAGAGATATTGATAATCACAAGGAAAATGCGCCGTCAAGAGGTGATTTGGTACTGGATTTTTTAAAAACAAACCAGCCTGCTCCTGAGTATTTAAAAAAGATTGAAAAAATAGGCGATACATTCAACGGTTTTAATTTATTACTGGGTCAGGATGAAAACATTTACTACTATTCAAATTATGGCGACGGAATAACGGAAGTAGATGCCGGATTTCATGGGTTAAGCAATGCGCTGTTAAACACACCGTGGGAAAAAACCGTGAATGCAACTAACGATTTAAAGAAATTAGTGGATAAAAATGATATAGAGACCAAAGCTTTATTCAACATTATGATGAATGATACAAAAGCCGGCGAGCATGAATTACCAAAAACCGGACTCCCCCTTAAAATGGAAAAAGCCGTATCGTCTATATTTATAAATACGCCTGATTACGGCACACGCTGCACCACTATTCTACTAAAAGATAATAATGGGCATTACACCTATATAGAAAGAAGATTTGAGCCCGGCACCAAAACCATAGTCGGCGAATCTGTTTTTAAATTCAATAAAACAAAGTAATATTGATATTTGGTTTTTATAAAATTCTTCCTTTTGTTAAACCATTAAATTATTAGAATAGAATTTATTTAGTAGATATCTATTTAATTGATACTTTACGGAGTAGAAAATCCATCTAACAGCAACAGAATAACTTATGACCTACAAATACAATAAACCCACCCTTTTTCAGGCATTTATTCCAATAATATTTTTAATTGTAGCACTTTTCATTAATGTTCGCGTATTTGGAGATGCTGCATTAGACGGCTCAAACCAAATAGTCCTAATGCTTTCTGCTGCTATTGCAACACTGGTTGCCATAAAAATTGGTTTTAAATGGAAGGAGTTACGCGCCGGTATAGTTAAAAGTATTAGTTCGGCTATGGCCTCTATGATTATATTATTGCTTATTGGCTCGCTTGCGGGTACTTGGCTGCTAAGTGGTATAGTTCCGGCCATGATTTATTATGGGCTTCAAATTTTAAATCCCACCATTTTCCTTTTCGCCGCTTGTGTGGTTTGTGCTATTGTTTCGGTTGCAACCGGTTCTTCATGGACAACCGCCGCTACCGTAGGAATTGCTTTAATCGGGATTGGCACCGCTTTAGGAATTTCGAAAGGTTTGGTTGCCGGAGCCATTATATCGGGTGGATATTTTGGCGATAAAATGTCGCCGCTATCAGATACTACCAATTTAGCACCAGCTATGGTCGGTACCGATTTATTTACCCATATTCGCTACATGGCATATACTACCATCCCATCCATACTTATTGCTTTGATTTTATTTCTGATTATTGGTTTTTTCAATACGGCAGAAGCCCAGATTGGCGGCACGGAAGAAATTATGGCAGCAATTGATGCTACCTTTAATATAAATGCCTGGCTTTTTATTGTTCCGGTCTTAGTAGTAGTTTTGATAATTAAAAAAATGCCCGCAATCCCTGCCATTTCCATAGGTGCAATTTTGGGAGGAATTTTTGCGCTGATTTTTCAACCAGAAATTGTACACCATGCCTCTGGATATGCAACCTCGTCGATAGAATCGCAATATGTTGGCGTTATGATTGCCATGTATGGCGATGTTTCTATAGAAACCGGCAATGCACTGGTCGATAATTTACTGAGTTCGAGCGGTATGTACGGTATGTTGGGCACGGTGTGGTTAATTTTATCGGCTATGATTTTTGGCGGTGTAATGCAAACCAGTGGTATGTTAAAAAGAATTGCCGAAGCAGTTATTTCCTTAGTCAATTCTACGGGTTCGTTGATTGCTGCAACTGCCGGAACTTGCGTTTTCTTTAACATAACAGCATCCGATCAATATTTGGCCATTGTGGTGCCGGGTAAAATGTACGAGGATACGTTTAAAGAAAAAGGATTGGCCCCTGAAAATTTAAGCCGCACACTTGAAGATTCCGGTACGGTTACCTCGGTATTGGTACCCTGGAATACCTGCGGCGCTTACCACTCGAGTGTGCTTGGCGTAGAAACTTTTGCATACCTGCCTTTCGCATTCTTTAACTTGATAAGCCCAATCATGACGATAATTTACGCCGTATTTGATATTAAAATCAGAAAACTGGACGATGCGGTTGCACAACCTGAAGTGGAATTGGCATAATTACATACTTTCTCACCAATTTACAACAAACACCAAAATATCCATATCCGTTTTATTTTAAAAATGGGTATGGATATACCATAAAATTTCTTCCATTTGGCCTTGTACCTCTCTTGTTGGAATAACAAAATTATTGTGCAGAAAACTGAACAATAATTTTTTGCCCGATTTGGTCATTAAATAGCCGCTCAAACTGTGATTGTTACTCAACGTGCCCGTTTTTGCAAATACATAAGCATAATCCCCATCTCGTGGTTTATATAAATTACGTATGGTACCCTGTTTGCCTCCCTGCGGTAATAAACTGAATAAGAGTTCCTGATTATCTACTTTGGCATCAATTTTTTTAAGCAAATCTATGATGCTGCGCGGTGTAAATAAATTAAAGCGCGACAGGCCAGATCCATCTCTCCAATTTGGCGCATCGGTTAAATCGTTCAAATGGTTTTCAACGGTGTATTGTATTCCCTTTCTAACATTTAAATCATTGCCCGTAACTCCCGAAATCATCATCATTATTTGTTCGGCTACGTTATTATCGCTCGGCAGCAACATTTGTTTGTATAGGTCGTTTGCATCCATGCCATAAATGGTTTTATGGTCTTTAGGCAATTTATAATCAGGCAAAAAACCTACTGGTCTGTGCAGAGTATCGGATAATAATTCCACCAAAAATTCGGGCGTATAATGAAAAGGTTTGTCTATTTGATAGCGCACTGTATCCGATTTGAATGAGTAACGATAATTATTGGCGGCAATATCCCGTTTCAATTTTAAATTACCACCCGTATTTATCCCTTCTTCCGTTATATGTCTGGATATAATTTGCGGACTTACCATGTATGCGCCATTTTCGGCTGTAATATGATTTTGTTCTACTCTTTCGAGCGTAAATCTGGCAACGTTGCCATAAATCGGCATCGGACTTTTCTCTGCCGAGTAATATGCATCGTAATCGTCCCATGCCCAACCCGGACCCAATACCGCGTCGTTAAAATTGCTATCGGAAAAGTAAAGATTTCCATTAAAACTGCTCAAAAAATCATACACATCACTAGTGCCAATATCGGGATGCAAAAATGACGGGTCGCCACTGCCCCAAAATATCAGAGAATCCCCTTTTTCGATATAATAAAGTGCAGGTATTTTATCGCCCAGAATATTTAAACCGGCATAATAGGTAAACAGTTTTGTGTTTGATGCGGGTGTTAGATACTTATCTGCGTTAGATTCGAACAGCATTTCGTCGGTTTCGGGATCATAAAGGGCAAAACCTGTAATTGTTTTCGCAAAAACGGGCGAACTGTGATACATATCGGCCAATTCGCCTATAACACCCTCGCCTTTTTTGGCAGATTTATCAATTTCATCTGCTTTATTTACTGTAACCACTTCCGACGATTTACAGGCGAGGGTTAATGGCAGAATAGCAATTACTACTAGATATAAGGCTTTTTTCATGGCAAATTAATTTTAACCCAGTTGTTTTAGCGCTGTATTAATACGATTTACAGACTCCTCTTTGCCCAACATTTCCATAGAAACGTACAAATCGGGACCAAAACCTTGTCCCGTCAGGGCTATTCTGAGCGGCATCATCAATTTACCAAAACCAACTTCATATTCTTCTATAGTTTCAACCAGAAGGTCTTTCAGTTTATCGGCCACAAAATCACCTTCGCTTAACGCTTCTACTTTTGATAAATAACTTCCAAGTAATTTTGGGCTATCGTCTTTCCATTTTTTCAGTGCTTTCTCGTCATATTCTTTGGGCGCATCGAAGAAAAACGCACCCATTTCCAAAAACTCATCCACTTTCGACACTCTTTCGTGCACAAGCTCTATCACTTTGGATAGATATTCATCATTTTTAGTATCAAACTCTGCTTCATCCGCCAATTTCTTAATTCTGGGCAGTAAATTCTGAACGCTCAACTCTCTCAGGTAATGCTCATTATACCACATTAACTTCTTAAAATTGAACACGGCTCCCCCTTTACTCACACGGTCGAGCGTAAAGAGCTTGCAAAGACTGTCTAAATCATGAATTTCAGTATCATCGCCCGGACTCCATCCCAAATACGCCAAAAAGTTTATCAACGCCTCCGGCTCATAATTTCCTATCATATAATCTTTGGTATTTATGGGTATGCCTTCGCTTTCCGCCTTCCTTTTTGAAAGTTTACCGCCGCTTGGCGACATAATCAGCGGCAAATGTGCCATGGTGGGCGGCTCCCATCCAAATGCCTGATATAAAAGAATATGCTTGGGCGTGGAACTGAGCCATTCCTCGCCCCTGATTACGTGCGTAATTGCCATGGTATGGTCGTCCACCACGTTGGCAAGGTGATACGTTGGCATACCGTCCGATTTCATCAGCACTTGATCGTCAATTCCATCGGTTTTAAAGGTTACAATGCCCCGTACCATATCCTCAAAACGGATGGTTTCGTGGCGCGGTACTTTCAATCTGATTACAAATTCATCCCCGGCAGCCAATCTTCTTTCCGTTTCCTCTCTGGGCAATGTAAGGCTGTTTTTCATCGATTGTCTGGTAATAGAATCATAGCTGGGCGATGGGTTTCCCGATGCTTTTAAACGCTCGCGCATATCGTCAATTTCATCCGAAGTATCGAACGCATAGTAGGCATGTCCAGAATCTATGAGTTGCTTTGCATAATCCATGTACATGGCTTTACGCTCGCTTTGGCGGTACGGGCCATATTTACCGGGATTATTTGGCCCCTCATCAATTTGCATGCCGGCCCATTGCAGTGATTTTATAATATCTTCTTCGGCGCCTTCTACATATCGGGATTGGTCGGTATCTTCTATACGAAGTACAAAAGTGCCTCCATTGTGCCGGGCAAATAAATAGTTGTATAATGCTGTTCTTAAACCGCCAATATGTAAAAACCCGGTTGGAGAGGGTGCAAAACGTACGCGAACGCTCATAAAATATATAATCTTTTATTTTTAAATTAATAGTGACTTAAGATAAGAATTTTTTAAAGGTGAATTTTGAATTATGTATTTTCCAGCATATTAAATTCTACCCCGAGTTGTTTTAAAGATGGATAATAAATCAGTTCAGAAATTATTGGCATTGATAACACCGCAATTTGCACCCAATTTGTACGATTTAAGCGCAATGCTGCATGCCGATACGGTTATATTGATGGATTTGGAGCGATGGTCGAGAAAAGGAAGGACCCACAGGATTATGGTATGCTGCGAAAATGGCGAGCAATGGCTGAACCTGCCCATAAAAACTGGCGATAAAAGGAAAGCCATAAAAGAGGTGCGGTTGGACCATCAACAACATTGGCAGAAGGTTTTATTTAATACTTTGGAATTCTGTTATACGGATGCCACTTACTACGATTATTATCTGGACGAACTGCTAAATGACATAAAAATGGCCTATGAATTCGAAAAACTGATAGATTTCAATCTATACTTTTTTGAACGTTTGCTGCTTTACCTCGAAATAGATATAGAATATAAACTGGCAAGTGATTTGGAAGAATACGATGAAAATCCTGAGGTTTTTTTAAGAAACATGAATTGCGATACTCTGATAATGGAACACCATTCCAGAAATTACCTGCGCCAACCCAATAACGATTATATAGAAATAAATACCCATCCCACGTACAAACAGGTGTACAATAACTTCTTACCCGGTTGCAGTATGCTCGATTTAATGCTGAACATGGGGCCGGAAAGCTATAAAATTTTAAACGAACTGAAATAAAACCCGTATTTTATTCCGATTTATTGATAAATGTGGAGGGATCGGCATTCTCGTACTTTTTAAATGCACGATAAAAAGACGCACGGCTTTTAAATCCAACTTCGTAGGCGGCCGCTTCTATGGTAAATTGATATGCTGTATCGGAAATCAGTTCTTTGGCCTTCTCTACCCTTTTTTCGCGAATCAGCTCGTAAAAAGTAGTTCCGTTATCTTTCAAACAATTGGCAAGGCGGTACGCGGGCAAATCCAGTTTATCACTTAGCTGCGTAATATTTATTTCGGGATTTTTATACAGTTCTTCAGTTTCCAACAAATTGGTAATACTACTAAATAGCTCTGCTGTTTCTACATCGTTATCATTACCAGTCGAACCGTCCACCTCTTCAATCTGTAAAACAGAGGTTTTTAAGTGCTCCAGATACTCTTGTTTGCTAAAAATGGCGTGTTCGTTGAAAGCGTAATAGATTATATAAATAAATATAGACACCAGCACCAGCGGCAAATAAATATACTCAACATATATGGTTCCCACCGGTCCGTAAATGGTATCTGCAAAACCGTAAAGCAGCACGGTAATCAGGGTTAAAATCCAAAGCAATACCACAAAATAAGACAGGTAGGTTACTTTCGCTGATTTCAAGTTGGAAGCTATTTTTTTCACTTCTTTTTTAAACCTGCTAACCTGCACCGCATTCATGGTAAAATAAAGCAGTTGATGGCTAAAGATAAAAAGCGAATACACGTTCATATCTTCGGGATACGGTCCGTTCTTAACTCCATCCAAATAGGCGGTCTGTGCTGCTGCATCCATAAACCCGAAGCGTACACCGAGAATCAAGCCGTAAGTCATTAAACAGGCTGTTATAATCCTCATCCATAAAAACGACTTAGGATTGTCGCGCTCCGTCATCAATAAGATATAATAGTAGGTAAGCGGACCAAACAAAGTAGCCGTAATTTGCACCAAAAAGTAACTCCATGGGAAAGAGTAAATTACATCCGTCAGGATTAATATATTATCCATGAAATTGAAACTCGGAATCAACAAAGCCCAGGCCAAAACAACATTGGTAATGGAATTATCCTTTCTTAAGCGAAGAATAATAAAAAGACTGATTATCAGTACCGATGTTAAAATATTTATTGCAATCATTACTACAATAGCACGCATACAAAACTGCTTTAAAGAAACAGATGCCCATTAATATTATTGCATTAACAATACCTGCTTGATTTTACCTTTAAAGAGCCTTGTGTATAAGTTATTTGTAAACGGGTTTTAAATTTAGCTTAACTTAATAAAAATATCCCTCATAAATGAATAATATTTAATGTGCAGTGCCGGTTATTCTCTTATTTTAAGCATATAAGAAAGTTAAGAATTTATATATAATTTTGTAGAATACTGATTATCAATTATCTATAACAATACTCGGCACGATTGGAGATTGTGAGTAGAAGAACTGCCGGAATTGGCTCATAATGCTAAAAATAAAAGCTTCGATTACTTTATAATCGAAGCTTTTATAGTACTGTACCCCTACCCGTTTATCGCTTAACAAATAAAAAAGAGAGCTCTGTGTTTTAGAACTCAAAGCTCAAAGTACTCCATAAAAAACCAGAGCCTTATCTAACTGAAACCATTATAACCCATTCGGTAATATATCGTGTATCATTTATTGAAATCGAAACATATTTCTATTAAAAAAATGCGGAACATGGGTATATACCAGCAATATAATTGATTGGTTATTAACGATATACAACATATATAAAAATTTAAATATAAAACAGATATTTTTGCCTCTTTTTAATAATCGGTATAGAATTTCGAGAATTCGGAATAAGGTTCTTGTATTTTTTGAAGCAATATTTAGCACATTTTGCCAAATACCGGTTTGATTTAATCATCAATTATATTGAAATTAGTTATAGCATTATGTTTTTTTATGAGAGTTAAAACTTAGAAAGGATTAGAAATCTTACAGATATGAAGCGATTATATAATAACCTGGTAATTACTGATAATAAAAATTGGGCTGCATTGATAGCACGTTTGGCTGTAGCAATTGTGATTTTTCCGCATGGTGCTCAAAAACTTTTGGGCTGGTTTGGCGGAAACGGATTTCTGGGAACTATGGAGTTTATGACCGAAATAATAGGCGCACCGCTATTCCTGGGTTTTTTGGTCATTATTATAGAATTTTTTGGTGCTTTGTTGGTTCTGGCCGGGCTATGGACTCGGATAGCTGCCTTTGCCATCGCCTGTAATTTTATAGGTGTGCTAATAGTTGATATTATAGGCAATGGCTTTTTTATGAACTGGGCCGGGATAGAAGGAAAAGGCGAAGGCTATGAATTTTTTATATTGTTGTATGGTTTAATTTTTATCCTGCTAATATATGGCGGAGGTATATTTAGCTTAGACTCGAAGATTGCCAACAAAAAAAGGAGAATGTTTTGAACCTAAAATTGCATCGAAATATAGCTCCTATTACGCTTTATATATATATGTCTTGCTGTTTTTGAGTTATGATCCTATATGATATAACTCCTCAATTTCGGCTAATATTTTTTTATAGGGTACTTCCAAATCTACTATATAACCGCTGTGTATATCAAACACCCAACCATGCACTTTCAGATCCCAGTGATGGATTCCCAGCTGAATTTCTGCCTTTTTAAGAAGATTTACGCATTGAGTTTCTACATTTAATTCAACCAATCTTTTATAGCGTTGGTCCTCATCCTTAATGGCGTCCAATTCTTCTTTATTGGCTCTGAACACATCGCGAATATTGCGTAACCAGGGATTCAGTATCCCCAAATCAGCCTCGCCCATCGCCGCTTTTACACCGCCACAAAAATAATGCCCGCAAATAACCACATGTTTAACCTTTAAATGCCTTACGGCGTAATCTATAACACTGGCCGTACTGATATCCAGGCTAAGAACCATATTAGCAATATTCCTGCACACAAAAATATCGCCCGGCCCGGCGCCCATCAACTCCTCGGCAGTTACCCTGCTATCTGAACAGCCTATGTATAATATATCCGGATTTTGCCCCTCGGCCAATTTATTAAAATAATCCTTATCCAGTTCCAGTTTCTCTCTTACCCAGTTTTTGTTGTTATCGAGTACTTGTTTTATTTCCATTAATCTCCATTTATTGTTACAGAATGGAATAAAGTACAATCTAAATTCAATAATTAAAAAAGAAATTAATTATATCGGCACCGGTAAATCGCACAAATTAGTATAAAATCAATTATCTTGTTGCCATACTTTTCTAAAATAATAATTTCAACCTTATACCATAATTATGGATTTTTTAAAACGTGTACTTTCAACAATTACGGGGTTGTTTGTATTTCTTATCATTTGTTTTTTCATGCTGCTTATCTTGGTCAGTTTGGGCAGTTCGGGTAAGGATTCTACAAAAATTGCCGATAACACCGTATTAGAGCTAAAAATAAACCATCAATTACTTGATAACTCGGGCACTGTAAAATATTTGGATTTCCCTTTCTTCGATGATTCTGAAAAAAAGGGATTATTTTACTTGACCAACGCCATTAAACATGCAGCCACCGACGACAGGATTAGCGGAATTTCCATCGAGATTGAGGGAATCAATGCCGGAATTACCCAAATAAAAGAATTGCGCGAAGCCCTGCAGGAATTTAAAGAATCGGGTAAATTTATAACCGCCTACGGCAACATTTACGAGCAAAAAGACTATTATTTAAGCTCCGTTGCCGATTCCATATTCTTAAGTCCGGTTGGTGCGGTTGATTTCAGGGGACTTTCTACCGAAATTCTATATTTGAAAGATCTGCAAGAAAATACCGGCGTTAAGATGCAAGTTGTGCGCTTGGGTAAATATAAAAGTGCGGTAGAGCCATTTTTGGAAAATGAGATGAGTGCTGCAAACCGCGAGCAAATTTCATCCTATCTAAATTCGATTTGGAATAACGTAAGAGGTGAAATTGCAGAAAGTAGAGGCATGGAGGATGGCGTCTTGAATAAAATTGCCGACGACCTACAAGCCGGTACCCCTCAAAAAGCCGTTGATGTTGGTTTAATTGATAAACTGGCCTACTACTCCGATTATGAGAAAAGCCTTAAAAATGCATTAGAAATTGAGGAAGATGACGATATCGAGCGCATAGGATTAGTAAAATATGCCAATAACATCGGCAGTCAAAATCACTATAAATATAATAGAAACAAGATCGCGGTAATTTATGCGCAAGGCGAAATTGCTTATGGCGCCGGGAATGTAAATACTATTGGGCCAAAAGAGATAAATAAGGCCATTATCGATGCAAAAAAGGATAAAAATGTTAAAGCTATCGTTTTACGTGTCAACTCGCCGGGTGGAAGTGCTTTGTCGAGCGACCTGATTTGGAAAGAATTGGAAGATGCCAAGCAGGAAAAACCATTAATCATTTCAATGGGCGATTATGCCGCATCGGGCGGATATTATATAGCTGCCGGAGCCGATAGAATTTTTGCGCAACCATCAACCATTACCGGTAGTATAGGTGTATTTGGTGTTTTGCCCACCATAAAAGGTTTGGCAGATAAAGCCGGGGTAAAGGCCCAATACGTAAGCACCAATAAAAATTCGGTAATGTACAGCCTGTTCGATAATCTGAGCGGCGCACAAGAAGATTTTATTCGCGAAAATATTATACAAACCTACGATGTTTTCAAGACCCGGGTCTCCGATGGTCGCGGTTTAACCATGGATGAGGTAGAAAATATTGCCCAGGGCAGAGTTTGGACAGGCGAAGAAGCACTGGAAATCGGCTTGGTTGACGAGCTGGGAGGATTGGATGCGGCACTGGAATATGCGGCCCAAATGGCAGAAATAGAAGAATATCAAATCAAGGAACTGCCTATTTACGAGTTTACCATCGAAGATTTGATAAGGCAGTTCAGTTTTATAAAAACCAAAGAAGAAATTACCAAAGAAATGGTAGGCGAAGAAATTTATGAACTGCTGGATAACGTAAAAACCCAAATCGACCGCCAGGGCATCCAGCTATTATTCCCTTATGGAACCAACATTAAATAGGAAAAAGCATTTATTATAAGACGGAAAAAAAGCCGAGTATTTAAAATATTCGGCTTTTTCTTTTTGTATCGTATTTTATCCTTCTTTGGGATTAGGCCCGTATTGATTTTCGCCGGGAGTGCTGTCCATAATCATAAAAATAAAGAAAATAATTGAACCAATTCCGGCAACAAGGTTTAGAAGAAGAAACCACCCCGATTTACCCGTATCGTGCAAGCGGCGGACACTTACGGCTAAGCTCGGGGTTAATATTGCCAACATGTAAATAACATAGGCAATCATTGCCAAAGTCTCGCTTACAATCCCTATCACAAAAATCAAAGCCAGCACAATTACAATATTGAATAAAGTAAACATCCAATATTCTGTACGGCGGACCCTGCCTTCAAAATTCGAATAATTATCGCGTACAACCTTTAAATACCATTCCATAGTTTTCTAAATTTTATTATTGTTTCATAAATATATTTAGGCAATTTGTGAATTATATCGTAATAGATAAAAAGCCAAATCGATTATAATCGATATTATTTTTTAATTTTTCCTAGTATTAATTGCCAGAATCGTTGTTTTTGTATATAAAATGCATCGATTTTTTCTATATAGGCAACCGAACTAATATATATTACTAAAAGTTATATCCTTTCATTCCCGCACCTTTTATTTATTGGAAGAAAAATAACGAAAGAGTGTATAATAATCGTTTCAGCAGTTAATTTTGAGCAGCAAAAGTATAAATCCATCCCAAAAATCGGTAAATAACGACTTAACCCAAGGCAGAATTCTCAAGCCGCTTATCAATTTGGCCGTTCCCATTATTATGGCCAACGCGCTTCAAAGTATGTACCAATTAATCGATACTTTTTGGCTGGGACGTTTAAGCGTTAATGCGGTGGCAGCAGTCAGTTTAAGTTTCCCGATTATATTTCTGATTATTTCTATTGGCATCGGACTTACTTTGGCCGGTTCGGTTATTGTGGCGCAGGCCAAAGGGGCTAATAATCAAAAAGAAGTTAATTACGGAGCTTCACAAACGGTTTTTGTAATCTTTTTCATTTCGGCAATACTTGCGGTGGCAACCTATTTTCTGGCAGGACCGCTGATGAAATTGGTCGGCGCAGAACCCGATATTTTTAACGATTCGGTAATATATTTTAAGTATTCTGCTTTTGGGTTCGTTTTTCTGTTCATGTTTTCGGTGTATCAATCGTTGATGCGTGGAATTGGCGAGGTTTGGATACCGATGTTTGTTGTTTTGGTAGCCGTATTGTTGAATTTAGTGCTCGATCCGTTCTTTATCTTCGGTTTTGGTTCCTTTGAGGGAATGGGCGTTGCCGGTGCCGCTATAGCAAGCGTTATTACCCAGGCGGTTTCCATGATTATTGGCCTTTGGATATTGTTTAAAGGCAAACGAGGCATTAAAATCCGTATTTCTGAAATGAAATGGGATTTTGGGTGGACAAAAAGGATGTTTCAAATCGGTATTCCGGCCAGTTTTGAACAGTCGGCACGTGCCGGCGCCATGACTGTTTTGGTTGCTTTGGTAACCGGTTTTGGCAGCGGTGCTGTAGCTGCTTATGGAATCGGGGCGCGAGTACTGAGCTTGGTGGTTATTCCGGCACTTGGTTTTGCTATTGCAACCACTACCATGATCGGACAAAATATCGGCGCCCATAAAATACGCCGAGCCGAAAAGGTTGGAAATGTGAGTACCCTCATCGCTTTTACCGGACTTACTTTAATAGGCTTGCTGCTTTATGCATTTGCCGAACCTATAACGGCCATATTTGTACCCAACGACCCCATCGTGATAAAAGAGAGCGCCCGATTCATAAAAATAATGAGTCCTGCCTTTGGTTTTATGGGCATACAGCAAGTGCTGAACGGAGTGTTCAACGGTGCCGGATTTACAAATATATCCCTTTTAATTTCTCTCTTCAGTCTTTGGATCGTGCGTTTCCCGCTGGCCTATATTTTATCGGCCAATACCGGGCTGAACGAAGTCGGTATTTGGTGGGCCTTCCCTATTTCCAATATACTGGCAGCTATTGTTGGATTTATTTACTACAAAACCGGGCATTGGAAAGGATTGGTTTTTAGGAATAGGTAGAAGATTAGTTGATTGGTTAATTGGTTGAATGGGTAATTGGTTCTTGGTTATTTGTGCTCGATATTCAGATTTTCGTAATTACTTATTACGGAACGGTATTAAATATAAAAATCCATTTCCATTTCCGGCGGATTTACCAGACGGAATGGGTTTTATATACGAGGCCCGGGGCTTTACCCCCATTTCAAGAGTATTGAGCAACTACTTATTCAATTATTCAATTTCCAGCAAAATAGAATAAAACTGTGCTTATAATAACCGGGCGAGTGTGCAACTAGAAGATTGTGTTTAACTATGGAATCGTGACCACCCCGTTCGCAAGCGAACGCCCCTCCAAAGAGGGGAATTTTCACTTTTATTCCTGAAAAACATTTACAGTTTCGTCAGTATTTTAAATTACGGCAACCGTTTATTAAATATTTACTTAAATAACTATCTAACACCGAATAAATTCCCCTCTGCGGAGGGGCAGGTTTTACACTTGTGTGAAACCGGGGTGGTCTCGAGTGCACCCCTAACTATGTAATAAAATATCCACATTATATCCATATTTTATCCATAAATTGAGTTCTAGACATCGGCTAAATCTTCATTAAGTTTGTTTTCCCCTTTTCAGTGTGTTCAGTGTATTCTGTGGTTCCAGCTTATTTAACCACTGAATACACGGACAGTTTCTCAAAGCCTATTTAACTTTTCAAAATTCCGCTAAATTTACCCAATGAAGTGAAATAAAACCGCTTCCTGTTGGGCTAAAGCCCTGCGTGTAGGGTACCTCTCTTAACCCGTCAGCTGAAGCTGACGGTAATAAGTAATAACGTTTATTGCGTAACTACTTATTACGAAGCTGCTTTAGAATAATTCGCAAATACAATATATACAATGAATAATTCCCCTCAGCTGCGGGGGTGATTCCAAGTACACTCCTCCGTCGGATTTATCCGACGGAATGTTTTTATATAGGAGGCTCGGATCCAAATTCCTTCTCCCGTTTGACGGGAGAGGGCAGGTTTTGTGCCTGCACAAAACCGGGTGAGGGCGCGACCGAAAGTCAGTGCTTCGAAGGAAGTGACGGTCAATACCAAAAGATTGCCACACCCCATTTCGCATTCGCTGCATGGGGTTCGCAATAGCGGAATCTTAAGAACTGAGAATCAACACATAAATAACCAATTAACCATTCAACTAATTAGCTATTCAGCTAATAGCTAATCAACCACCCTACCCTTCGGCTTTATTACCAGAGATAATACAATGCCTAAAAACAGTGCCGCAGCAATTACAATTAATGATACCCAGGCGGGAATGTGGATATAGGCGTCAAACAGCATTTTTAGACCTACAAAACCTAGTATTACGGCCAGACTGTAATTAATGAGATGGAATCGGTTTAACATGCCTACCAAGAGGAAGAACATGGATCGGAGTCCCAAAATTGCCAATATATTTGAACTGAATACAATGAATTCATCTTGAGTTATTGCCAATATTGCAGGAATACTATCCAACGCAAACATAATATCGGTAAATTCTATTATGATCAACGTCATAAATAGCGGTGTAGCATAACGTGTGGAGTCTTTTACTATAAAAAAACTGTGACCATGGTACTCTTCTGTAAGTTTAAAAATCTTAGACGTTTTTCTGTATAACCACGTATCGCGCGGGTCGCTTTCTTTGTCGTCTTTTAGCATGGTATAAGCGGTGTACAGCAAAAAGACGCCAAACACATAAATCATCCATTCAAAACTATTGATAAGCGTAACCCCAAAAACAATCATCAATGCACGAAATACAACCGCGCCCAAAATACCCCAAAACAATACCCTATGCTGATACAGTGCCGGTATTTTAAACGAACTGAATATGACGGCAATCACAAAAAGGTTGTCCACACTCAATGATAATTCCACCAAATAACCCGTCAAATAGGTAATAACGGCCTCGGTTGGAGTTAAACCCGTTGGATTATCGATCAATCCGGAAGAAAACAGCCACCAAATTACACCTGAAAATGCTAATGCCAGGCTGACCCATACACTCGTCCATTTTGCAGCTTCTTTTGGACCAATTACATGGTCTTCTTTATTAAAAACCCCAAGATCTAAAGCCAGGCAAATGATTATAAAAACAATAAAAGAAACCCAAATCCAAGTCATATATTTTTATGGATATATTTTTTTGATAAAACTATTAAGCTTAAAAATATACATTTTCACGCTTAGAAAAAGACAAATTTCCATAAAATATTTTTTTAAGCCGGTATTTTTTAAACAAAAAAGCCCGACTGTCAATCAATCGGGCTGTCTGAAATTAATTCACTTATTTCGCGCGGTCGTCAGCACTGGGGCCATACATTCCCGGAATGGGTTCGTCCAATAAGCGCAAATACATACCTATTTGGGCCCTGTGGTGATAAACATGGTTCATGGCCATGCTGCGGATAACGGCCGCTTTCGGCAAATCAAGAATGACATGGTCGCCATGGCGAAGCACCCAATTTTTGGCCAAATCTTCATCGCTTGTCCCCGATAATGCCGCTATGGATTTTTGGGTATTATCCTCAAAATATTTCACCAAATCGGCAGTAGAATTTATTTCGGGACGTGGCGCCTTGCCCTCTGCAAAATCCATATAATCGGTAGAAACAATGGCGGCTATCCAGCCGGATAAATCGGCAATATGTGTTGCCAAATCCTTTAACTTCATCGATTTTTCGTGCGGTGTGTAATCAAATTTATCGGTCGGGATTGCCGAAAGCATTTTTCCTGTACTTTCCGCTTCGTGTTTTATCTCGGGCAATAATATTTCGGCTATGCTCATACTTTCTTTATATAAAATGTTTGTGGGTTCTTATTTTAAAAAAGGTGCATTTCAGATACAATGCACCTTCAAATTTCAATAGCGATAATGATTATTTTGCGAATTAAATTCCAACAAAATCAATTTACGGCCATTGATATATCTTTTATTGTTTGGGCTTTATAACCCTCACTTTCCATTCTTCCGGGCCTTCCTGTAAATATTCCCATTCAAAAGCATCTTTGCTTTCGGCTTCCATCTGGTAGTATAAGGGTTTCGGATCGTGGTCGTTTATAAATTCGAATGCTTCTCCCGGTTGTATAAACTCGAACGCGTTATAGAACATCTCGTGCCGCCTTGCCGGTGGGTATGGCCTGATGTCGAAAATATTCACAACGGTAAAATCGTCATGGAGTTTTCCGCCCGATTCCAGTTTTGTAATGTGTATTACAAATTCTCCATCTTCTCGCTTTTTGTACTCCCATTTATGCTTATCGCTGAATTTTTTCTCAAATATCTGTTTTATTTCGGTTGGCTCTTCGGTCGCAATCAGTTCCATTACCGTATTTGGCGACATCATTCCATATCTATGAAAAACAACATGTTTCCATTTAACCTGTTCTACTTTTCTGAGGTCCATCAAGGTAGAAATGCCCTCAAATTCCCTCCCTACCGATTCGCCGGTGCGCGAAACTTTGACTTTCCAATCGGTTCCTCCTTTTTTTAAGTATTCCCAGTCAACTACATCTCCAAAAATTGATTTGAATTCGTAGTATAGTGGAAGAGGGTCATGGTCGTTTATAAAAATAAAATCTTCGTGTACGGGCAGTTCGCCAAATAGTTTAATTAGTAATTCGTGGCGTTGAATAGGGACCAATACTCTTACATCCCATTCGCCGGCTGCATTTTTTTGTATGTCCATGTTTAGTTGAAAATTATTTTTTAGGATTTTAAAATTATGAATAGTTTTTCATAACACTTTATTAACCTTATAATTAACTAGTTAATGAGATACGCTATTCCATCGGTTACTTTATTGCGCAAGTCTATCACTTTTTTATCTTTGAACAGATTTTCGATCTGCTTGCGTATTTTTTTGTATTCGTCATGGATCGGGCACGGATATGTTTCCGAACATTTTGTTAACCCCAATCCACATTCTTTAAATACATTCTCTCCTTCGATGGCCAAAACAATATTATAGATAGGTTGAAGTTGCTGCCGTTCGTTCAGGAAAAAGCCTCCGGTCGGGCCTTTCATGCTGTTGATGATATCTTCTTTTGCCAACAGTTGTAGTATTTTCCCCACGCTATGGGCACTTGCACCAATATGCTCAGCCACCTCTTTAATCCCTGTTTTTCTGCCATCGTCGCTTTTGGCAGACAGGTAAACCACGGCTTTTATAGCATTTTTGCAAGTTTGATTAAGCATTATAGCCTGTTTATTTTCGGTTTGGATAAATCATATTAATATCGAATAAACCCTAATATATAATCAATCTAAAATGAATTGTGATTATATTTAAAGCATAAACAAAAGAACCGCGAATACACAATTCATGCAGTGCAGTGCATTTTAAGTTATCATCGTATATCCGCGGTTATGTTACTACTAACAAACAACCGTTTGTTAATTTCTTAATCCTTAACGGAAATTTAAAGCGTTAAGCGGTTCTGGTTACCCGCACATCCCACCAAACAGGACCTTTCTCCAAATATTCCCATCTAATGGCATCGCCGTACATATGACTTAACTGAAAATACACCGGTCTCGGATCGTGATCGTTATGAATAATCAACGATTCGCCAACCTTCAGTTTATCGAATGTTTCAAAAATGGTCGGGTGCTTTAATTGTGGCTCCAACGCCGGGATATCGATTACCAGCTCACCTACATATTCTTTTGCCGGAACTTCTTTAATGGTAATTTTCACATCCCACCACTCCGGGCCTTCCTGTAAATATTCCCATTCAAAAACATCGCCGTATTCATTAGAAAAATGGTAATAAAGTGGTTTAGGGTCGTGGTCGTTATGGATAATAAATGCCTGTCCCGGACGATAGTTCTCAAATACGTTAAAAATATTGGCGTGTTTTTGGCTGGATGGGAATAATGGCACATTGATAACAAGAAGATTATCCTCATTGGGTATCATTGGGCAAATTCTTGTAACGCGCACATCCCACCAACGTGGGCCTTCCATAATATAATGCCAGGAAAATATATTTCCACGCAAATGTAATAATTGGTTCTGTACCGGCAGCGGGTCGTGGTCGTTATGGATAATAAGGCTTTCCCCTTCTTTTAATTCGTTAAATACATCAAAAATACGTTGATGTCGGAGGCGAGGTTCAATTTCCTGAACATTTATAATTATGTCGTCGGCTTTTGGCATAATGTTCTGTTTTATTTTAAAATGTTGACAGCCAATATACAACTTTTACAATAAAAGTAATCAAATACTTTTATTATTTTCATAAAATATTGCCAGGTTCAATCCGTACTGGAAAGGTTTGCTATTTTTGGTTTTATTTGTTGAAGCATGAGATTTAAAAGCCGGAATGCATTACCTTTCGTTTGAAAAAGAGGGTTATACAAAACGTTATATCTTAAGTCATTGTTTTGCATTCAATAATCTCATGGAGTTATTACAGACAAAAAAAATTCAATAACCTTCCAGCGGCACGGTATGCCCCCAAGGCGCAAATGCATGCAATTTTTGAGCGCTTTGAGCAAAGATACGTCCTGCACCGGCTTTTATAAAATGATAGCTGTCTTCTGTATCATTTTTTATATGGGCAACAATTTCTCCCGATTCGGCATCTAATATCATTAAACCCTCGTGGAATGGCGCATATATGTATCCATCCAGGTATTCTATGCTATAATTCGCAAAACCCGAGTTTATAAAATCTTCTACTCTCCATAATAATTCGCCCGTATGCTTATTAACAGCCCAAACAAAAACCGATGATCTCCCATACATAACATCTTCGTTAATAATAACCACCCTAGCAGTAAGATCTGACCTTCTCCAAATTTCGGCGCCATTTTCTGCATTTACGCCAACAATAGCAGAATCTCTTTCGTAAAAGGTATCGAAAAACAAATAGACCATTCCTCTATTGATAACAGGTGGGACATATGAGTGGTAGCTATATTTGGACTGTTTAAACCTATACCTCCAAATTAAATCCATTGATGCCAAATCATAAGCGCCGCCAATTGCTATGTTTAGTTTTTTTTGTTGCAATGTATATACGGTATTATCCGCTATGGTTGTTATCAGAGCATCTAAATCTAAAGGTAAAATATCCAGTACTCCATCATCGGAAATAAAGTATAAATACTTAGAACGGCTTGGTACTATAAATCCGTTATGTGTAGACCCTATTACCGATCTACCATTATCCCAACCCAGTGAATCGGGTATAGAAACACTCCAAATCTGGTCGCCGGTATAGACATTCCAGGCCTTTATTTTTTTTGAAATTGTTCCCGCAATAATTCCATTGTTCAAAGCAAATTCTCTATTTCTAAGTGAGGTATTAAAATGGATTTGCGATCTCCAATTTATTGAACCATCCAAAATATTATGCGACGTTACTGATTTATCTCCCGATGTGATAATAAATCGATTGTCAATAATAAGCGGCAATGTATTCGGTCTATACCCTTCCGGATTATTATAAGAATATTCCCATAGCAGATGTAATTTTTCTTCATCCGCGTCATCATTGTCATCATTACCTGTGGGGAATAAAAAACAACTTGAAAACATCACCAAGCTGCTAAATAAAAAGATAAGCCGTTTCATATTCATGTAAAGTTTTGCTCTAAAGAATTGAAAACCAGTTAGTACAATATAATTATCTTTTCAAGTATTCAAAATTGTTTTATTGGTTTGATATATTTTGGACCTTTTACTATCCAATTTAATGTCGGTGCTATATATTTCCTGAAATTATTCAATCAAAATATGTGGTTGGTCAGTGTTGTTTGCTTAATTGATATGCTAATTGATATATTTAGACCAGCAATAAATCAAAATTTTGAAAATGGGCGCGCCGATATGGAGACTGGAGATGTTGAAATCAGGAAATACTTTCCCACCAGTTTGTAAGGTCGGGATTAGGCTTTTTCAGGTAAATCAGTTCTCCTATTTTGGGCGTCAATAAATCGAAGCCATGCATTCCGCTCAATGCCGATAATTTTGCCAGTGGCTCATCCCATTTATGCGTTGAAAGCGTGAATTTGGCGGAATGTACGGGAAGGGTTTTATCAATTTGTAGCATTTCTATAATTTTGGCCGTTTCTTCAGGAAAGCAATGCGAATGCTTCCAGTATTGATTGTATTGTCCGTTTTCAATCACGCCAAAATCGAATGGTGCAAATCTCGTTGCAATTTCTTTGAAATGTTTTCCAAATCCGCCATCAACACCCAAAAACATTTTAAAATCGTCAGTCTGTAACACATAAGAACTCCACAGCGATTGGTTTCTTTTGAGACCCCTGCCCGAAAAATGTCGGGATGTTACCGAATGGATAGTATGATTCCCGTCAAGTCTATAAGTTTCGTCCCAATCCATTTCTGTAATTAAATTTTCATTGTATTCCCATCTTTGCAGGTGTGCCCCTACGCCAAGTGGACATATTACTTTATTTACCTTTGGTTTTAATTTTAACAGCGTTTTATAATCCAGATGATCCCAGTGGTCGTGCGTCAATATCAGAAAATCTATACTAGGCATTTCATCCGCCCCATAAAAATTAGTGCCTTCAAAAGCCTGGGTGGTAAAAGAAAGCGGAGATGCTGCATTATTGAAAACAGGATCTACCAAAAACTTTTTTCCATTCAATTGAAAATAGTAAGAAGAGTGACCAAACCATATCAATACATCTTCGCCTATGGGCAGGTTGCGAATATTGGTTTTAATACCGGGAATTGGTGCCACAGGTCTCCTTGTTTTGCCGGATTTAAACTGTACTTCCCACAGAACTTTAAAAATATTGGCTCTTCCCGTAAAAGATGGGGTATGTTCCTTATTTATGAACTGACCATTTATATAATTAGGCGATTTTTTTATTCTTTCCAGTCTTTTTCCTGTAGGCAGACTGCCAAATTTTACGGATTTTGTAAATAGATATATGCCCGTAAATAAAAGCAATAAACATGCTATTATTATGAGTAGAATGTATAGAATCGGCATTTTAGATGACTATTTTTAATCGCTGTAATCGTCTGATACAAAAACGCCTTCTGTTTTAACTCTTTGTTTAATTAAAGTCATGGTAAAAGCTCCCACAACAAATGGAAATGTTAATTGCGGCAGTTCGTATTTAAGAAATATAAGGCTTACGGCTAAAGACACCACTATTGATAGAAGCGCGTAAAATCCGTCTCTGACCTGATCGCCCGCAAAAACAATTGCGCAAAGAACCGCGTTAAAGCTTAAAAGCCCCATTCCAATCGTATCTGCCGGTATTTGCATATATGTTGCAAGTATTGCCGATACCACAGAAGCAGCCATACCATACAATGCCGCAATTGGAGAGCTTATAAAAACAGCTATAAAAAACATAACGCCGACCAGTAATTTATCCTGAAAAATTACCTGTCCAAAACCTTTAAATGCAAATGCAAGATATTCTATTTCCTTTAAATCATAATTTTTGAACGAGTGCATCAATTCCGGGAAAAAAGCCTCACCCAAATATATAAACAGCCATGTAACCAGCACAAACGGGAATGTATATACAGGCAAATTATATCGAATAAAAAGATTTTGGAGAATAGCCGCTAGTGCCCCTCCTACCGCAATAGCCAGCCAAACAATAAGGGTTGGTTTAAAAAACAGCATAGTGGCCACGCCTACCAGAGCGCCACTAAATCCATATAAACCAATACCGGTTTCGTATTTGTCAAATTTTAGCGCAATAGCGGCCAAAGTACCTGTCATTGTTGCTAAAATTGCACCAAGCGCCATATAAACCGACCCCAAAGCAATGCCGGCCAGAAACAGCAATCCGGTCATTACATTTTTTTGGAGCATTATCTGGCTAAAGCCGTTTAGTAGTTTCTGAATAAAATTATTATTGCTGTAGTTGTTCTTTTCTTTAAAATTCATTTGAATATTATTTTAATAAAACAATCTTTAATTGCGTTAAAGTTTTGTTTTTTCTCTCTTGTGGTTATTATTCATTTAAGTAAACTACAACAAATATCGCGATTTTTATAATAATAAGCGATAAGTTTCTTAACTAGATTGGCGCAAGCGGTGTGTTAGTGATATCCACAATAATATTATGGCGCTATAACTGTTCTTACACCCGATTTAAAACTATCCAATCCATCCAGCACAGCATTGATTTTCTCCGCATTTAAAGGAATGGTTTGTGCCACTATTTTAGATATATCCAATCGTCCCGTTTTTGCATATTCAATCAGTTGGGATAATTCTCCCAAAAGATGGTCGTTCGAGCCAATTATCTCTTTTTCTTTTCCTAGAACATCTGTATAAATATCCAGTTCTACGGGCGTGTCAGACAGCCCCACCATAACTGCCCTACCCAATGGACCACAGCTTTTTACAGCCTGTATTTGCGTTAGCGGCAAGCCAATTAACTCTAGGGCAATATCTACTCCAACTCCGCCATTTTGTTTTGAAATGGCTTCCACGGGGTTTTCTTTTTTTGAGTTTATGGGAATTGCACCGTATTGTCGGGCCAAATCTAGTTTTTTGTCGTTAATATCTATCGCAAAAACTTTTGAAGTACCCATTATTGTTGCCAGTTGTATTGCCGATTGTCCCAACCCGCCGGCACCAAAAACGGCAACGGTTTCGCCTTCTGTAATTCTGGATTTACGCAGAGCATGGTAGGAAGTAGCCGAAGCACACATCAATGTTGCGCCCTGTTCGAATGTGATTTCCTCGGGTAGTGGAACAGCATTTCTTTCGGGCACGGCTATATATTCGGCGTAGCCGCCATCCAACCGGTTGCCTATCATTTGCCCTTCTACACAGAATTGTTCATCCCCCGATTTACAAAACTTGCATTTTCCGCAAGTAACCAGATAATGAACACAAACTCTTTCGCCTACTTTTGATTTTGAAACCTCGCTGCCTACCTCTTCTATAACACCCGCCACTTCGTGCCCCAGAGTTACCGGCACCTTACCCACTTTAGAAGTTCCCCTCCTATAATGTGCATCAGAATGGCATATTCCTGCTGCCTTTATTTTAATTAGAACTTCATTTTTTCCAGGAGTTGGTTTCGGAACATTGCGCAGTTCCAATGCATTATTAGCTTTTATAAACTGAACGGCTTTCATTTGATTTATTATGGGGGTTATATGCTATGCTATTCTATATTATATTACAAAACTTACTTGCGCAAAAGAAAAAGCCCCTTATGGTTGTTAATCATAACGGGCTTCGTTTTTTTGCTATATGAATTTCATTGTGTTTTAAAATCCAAGTGCTTTACACTCCAATTATATTTAAAACTTACTGCCTAACGCAATTAAATCAATTAAATTGTAAAATTTTTATGGGATTTGTAATTAAATATAAACTAATATAAAAGGCAAGTTTATTTATTTCATATATAAGTATAGAGAGTTCAATTAATTCAATGGAGTGCATTCAAGTTATTCATACTACTTTGACAATTCTATTTTTACCCACAAGTTTTAATTTTCATTATTGGTAATTATAGATACAATTGCGATTCGAACTGAAAACAAAGCCGTTTCAAACTTAAAACGGCTTTATTATATGCACTTCAAAGAACCAGTTTACTTAAATATCTGCCTTTACATTACATTAGCGAGGCAGCTTCCTTATCCAAAATAATGGTAACATCGGCGTGATTTTGAAGGTATGAAGCAGGGCGATCTGAGGTTACTTCGCCTTCTATACATTGTTTTATTATTTCGGCTTTCCCTTTTCCCCAAGCCATCAATACAATTTTTTTTGCCGATAATATGGTTTTTATACCCATAGAAATAGCATGCTTGGGTACGTTATCCAAGCCACCAAATGTCGGTGCGGCATCTTTTCTGGTTTGGCCATCCAAGTCTATAAATCGCGTCACAGTTTCTTCGTCAGATCCGGGTTCGTTAAAGCCAATATGTCCATTTGTACCGATGCCCAAAATCTGTAAATCAATGCCGCCCACTTCTTTTATTTTGGCCTCATATTCCAGGCAATGTTCCTCAATCTTATCTTCGGCAATGGTTCCGCTGGGTATCCAGGTATTTTTTTTGTCTATATTCACGTGGTCAAAGAAAATATCGTTCATAAAATGTCTGTAACTTTGCTCATTCTCCGGTTTCATTGGGTAATATTCATCCAAATTGAAGGTAGTCGCACTCTTAAAACTGGTTTTTCCAGCTTTGTAATCTTCAACCAATATTCGGTATAAATCTTTTGGTGTACTGCCCGTAGCTAAACCCAAAATTGCATTTTTTGATTCGTTTGAGTTTTCCTCAACTGTTTTGTTCATTAAATTGGCAACATATCGGCTGCCTTCTTCTGGTGTATTGAACACGCGTACTTTCATAAATCCTTTTCTTTTAGTTCTAAAATAATCTGTCTGTAATATACGGATGTATAAAATCTTTTTAAATGACTAACGGCTATATAGCCAATATTTAACAGTTGGCTGACGGGTACCGGCATTTTATTACAATTTTTACGTTCGAAAGTTTTATAATACAAGCTTACAAAATAAGTTCACTTCCGATTCATCAAAGATTCAATTTATGGTTCAATCGGATTTCAAATATTCTTAAAAATATATTTATGTCCAATACTTCCGTTTTTTCATTCATAAAAGAATGTGCAAAAATTCCGTCGTTTTCATCTTACGAGGAGCGTATAATACCTTATATAGAGTCGGTGGTTAACAGAATTAAGGGCACAAATTTGGTCAAAGTGCCCATAAACAATCTGGCCATCCACTTACAAGGAAGTAAAAGCGATAAAACAGTTGTACTCACCGCACATCTTGATAAAATAGACCATTTTGGGGAGGGTTATCCCGAGGTTTTACCGTATAAAGAGCATGAAACCGAGTTGGAAGGTCAACTGGATAACACCGTGGGATTGGGCGTGTGCCTTTCGCTGCTAAATCAGGCACATAAATATGAGTATCCCAACTTAGTGATATTATTTTCTGAAATGGAAGAAAGTACCGGCTTGAAACTTCATCCCGAAAGGCTTAAAAATGCCGGAAAAGGATTGCATCATGGAATGGGAGCCGAAAAATTAGCTGAATATCTATTACAAAATGATTTTCTTCCTGAAGCCATCATCACTGTAGATACTACCCCGCTATTTAAAGGCAAAGAAGGGTTGGCAATATATTCCGATTGGTGGGAGTATTTTGATACTAAGCCAACGAAAGAACAAATGGAAGTAACAGAAAAATTAGTATCCAAAATAAAGGCACTGCATCCCAAAATAGTACATACCAATAATACCAACGATTATTTGAATTATGGTCGGGTATATAATGAAAAATCGACCGTTGCGGTACCTTCCATTGCGTTGGAGCCTGCCATTTATCCCTACCATCAACGAAATGAAAAGGTTTTTAAGGGCGATGTACTAAAAACCATGGACATACTGCATCGTTATTTGATGCAGGTTTAAAAGCCACTAATTAGCCGATTAAACGGCATTTAACTATTCTTTAAACTTATTTTACTTTTGATACGGTTTTAAATTGGTTACATCACCGGCATTCATATATATTATGTGATGTTATTTATAAACCTTAATAAGTAGAAGATGAAGTTAAAACCAAATACAATTTCACTATTTCTGTGCTTATTGATTCCTCTTTTCATGTCGGCCCATTTATGGGCTCAGAGCGATCCTACCGGTAATTCGCCCGTAACACGTACTTACGCAATAACCAACGCAACGGTTATACAGGCACCCGGAAAACAATTGGATAATGCTACCATTATATTTAAAGACGGACTGATCAGCGCAGTTGGTGCACAAGTAAATATACCAAAAAATGCTCAGGTAATAGACGGCACAGACTTGTTCGTATATCCCGGATTTATAGACGGAATGGCTTATACCGGTGCCATTCAGCCCGAAGCTATGCCTCGCCCCAATGATTTATTTACTCCCGATCCGCCTAACGATTACGCAGGTATTACGCCAGAAAATCAGATTATCAACCAACTCGATGCCAAAAGCAACGATATATCGGCCATGAGAGCCATCGGATTTACGATTTCGCACACTGTACCCTATGGTAGAATGCTGCCGGGCACGGGCGCTTTGATTTCTTTGACCCAAACCGATAACAAAGATTTTCTTTTGATTAAAGACGACTACTCGATGTACACTCAATTTTTGGGTGCACCGGGCGCTTACCCATCCAATGCGTTAGGTATTATGGCAAAATTCAGAAACTTATATATAAATGCCGAAAATGCTAAAAAACATACCGTTATGTACGCCAGTAACAGCGCTAATATGGTGCGACCCAATTACGATAGAGCAACAACCGCATTTTTCCCCGTTATCGATAAAAAGCAGGCTGTTTTCTATAATGCCCCTACAATGTTAGAAGCTCGAAGAGCTATCAAACTGAAAAGCGAACTTGGTTTTGATTTAACCATCGGAAATTTAAAGGAAGGCTGGGATATAACTGATTTGATTAAAAGCAGTGGAACGAAAGTATTCCTATCGCTCGATTTACCCAAAAAGCCCGATAGTCTGAAAGGCGCTGGTTTAACAGACGAAATGCGTGCATTAGACGCCCGCAGATCGGAATTTTATCAAAAATATGTAACACAAGCCTTAGAAATGGAGAAAGCCGGGATTAAATTCGGGTTTTCCACCATGGGGCTGAAAAGCAACCAAATAAAAAGCAATATCCTCACATTGATAGAAAATGGGCTAAGTGAAGAAGCGGTTTTGGCCGCCCTGACCATTAATGCCGCAGATTTATTTGGGATTTCGACCAGTACAGGGAGTTTGGAAAACGGAAAATCAGCCAATGCCATTGTTTCCGACGGTCCTATCTTTGATAAAAAATCGAATATCAAATTTATGTTTGTTGATGGCGACAAATTCGATTTTGAAGAGAAAAAGAATACAAATGTAGGCAATTCTTCCAACACTGTAGAAAATTTATTGGGAACATGGTCTTTCAATGTAGTATCGCCCGAAGGCGAGCAATCGGGAAAGATTAATTTCACAGAAGAAAACGGCGAATTAAAGGGAACAATCAGTAATCGCGCCGGCGGGCCGGATTCCAACCTGAACAATTTAAACTACAACCAAGGCTTGCTCAGCTTCGATTTTACTTTTGACGTGGGCGGCGAGCTGATTGATGTTGTAATTGTGGGTAATGTGGATGGAGGTGCGTTGGACGCAGAAGCTTCCGTGCCGGCCTTTAACGTAGCATTCCCCTTCCAAGCAACTAAAGACGAGGGCAAATAACCATGAAGATTTTAAAATTTATATTTTCGCAAATACTGGTAATTACTTTACTTTTATTGGCATCCAATGCTTATGCACAAAGAGATTCCGGCAGCGTTCTGATTAAAAACGGTACTCTGCTTACCATTACCGACGGAACCAAAGAGAATACCGATATTCTGGTACAGAATGGAAAAATCTCCAAAATCGGCAAAAACCTGAAAGCACCAAATGGAGTGGAAACCATAGATGCCGAGGGTATGTTTGTAATGCCCGGCGTCATAGATGCACACTCGCACATTGCGGCTAATGCCATAAACGAAGCTACCGGGCAAATCACCCCGGAAGTGCACATGGAAGATGTAATTAACCCAATGGATATTTCCATTTATAGAGCTTTGGCCGGTGGGGTTACCATAGTTAACCTAATGCACGGTTCTGCAAACGTAATCGGTGGTAGAAACACCACGCTTAAACTACGTTATGGCAGTACTAACCCTGAGCAACTTATCTTTGAAGAAGCTCCCAAAACCATAAAATTTGCTTTAGGCGAAAATCCGACCAGAATATCACGCTCGCGTGGAATTCAACCCTCAAGCAGAATGGGTGTGGAAGCTGTTTTAAGAAATGCCTTTTCTGATGCACTGATTTACAAACAGAAATGGTCCGAATACAACGCCAATAAAAACAATAGAAAAGTAGCACCCGAATACGATCTGAGAATGGAAACATTAGTCGATATTTTGGATGGCAAAATATTGGTGCATTGTCACTCCTACCGCGCCGACGAAATATATATGTTGATGAAAGTATTCTCCGACTTCGGAATCAAAAAATTAACTTTTCAACATGCTAACGAAGCGTATAAAGTAGCACCCGAAATTGCAGCTTTCGGAGCCAGTGCTTCAGTATTTTCCGATTGGTGGGCCTATAAGCTCGAAGTGTATTATTCTACCGCTTATAACGCCGCTATTCTAACCAAAAACGGAGTTACCACTTCAATCAACTCAGATTCCGGCGAACTCATCAGGCACTTGTATCACGAGGCTGCCAAAACACAGAAATACGGCGGACTGAGCGATAACGAAGCCTTGGCAATGATAACAATAAATCCCGCCAAACAATTGGGCATAGACGGTATGGTAGGTTCTTTAGAAGTAGGCAAACACGGCGATATAACCATATTCGACAAACACCCGCTTTCTACATACGCAGTACCTCAGATGACCTATATTGAAGGCGTGAAATACTTCGACAGGGCCAATGATGCCAAAGACCAACGATTGATGATCAATCCGGAATCTAAAATCGAAACGGTACAACTTTTCGACCGTTTGGATAACGAGCACCATTTGGGCGATTCTGAATGGATATATTTGGAAGAATTTTTAAACCATAAATAGGACGACATGAAAAAATCAATTTATATTTTAGTATTCGTATTTATTTTCGCTCCTATAACTGTTTTTGCCCAAAGTATGGGTAAGGAAAAAGCCAGAGGCGGTAAATTTGCACTCACCAACGCAAAAATTTACACCGTTACCAATGGAGTTATAGAAAATGGTACCATTATTATCAATAACGGCATTATTGAAGCCGTAGGTGCCGATATAAGCATACCGCAGGATGCGGAAGTTATAGATTATAAGAATAACGAAATCTACCCCGGTATGATAGATTCGGGCACCAAGCTGGGACTGCAGGAAATTGGTAGTATAGCTGAGGCAAAAGACTTCCAGGAACATGGCGATATAACGCCGCACATGCAGGCACTGACGGCCGTAAACCCAAACTCCGCTGCTATACCTGTTACCAGGGTCAGCGGCGTTACCAATGCGTTAACAGTACCCTCGGGAGGCGTACTTCCGGGAACGGCTGCTACTATAGATTTATTCGGCTACACGCCCGATCAAATGTATGCAGGCTCGAAAGGAGTGGTAATGAACTTCCCAACCGCGCAAGCAAGATGGCGTCAATCCGAGGAACAAGCCAAAAAAGCACAGGAAACCGCATTGAAAAAGGCAAACGAAGCCTGGGATAAGGCCGAAGTATATGCCGAAATCCAGAATGCGCCCGACCTGCGATACTACCCTGAAATGGAGGCTCTTGCAAAAGTAGTAAATGGCGAGCAAATACTATATATAGAAGTGAATGCCGCTCCGGATATATTAAGTGCCATCGATTGGGTAAAAGAACGCGGTTATAAAAATGTTGTGCTTACCGGCGTTTCGGAAGGATGGCGCGTTGCCGATGAAATTGCAGCCGCAAACTTACCTGTAATTACGGGTCCGGTATTGGCTTTGCCTACCCGGCAGTCCGATTCTTATGATGCGGCCTATGCAAATCCGGGAATCTTGCACAAAGCGGGCGTTAAAGTGGCCATTCGTACAAACGACACAGAAAACTCACGCAACTTGCCCTATAATGCCGGTTTTGCGGCCGCCTATGGCATGGGCAGGGAAGCCGCTTTGGAGGCGATAACCATCAATGCTGCGGAAATAATGGGAATTGGTGATAAATTGGGCTCCATCGAGAAGGGCAAAAAAGCCAACTTGTTCGTATCCACTGGCGACCCATTCGAAACATCATCTCAAATTGTAAGCGTGTTTATAGATGGTTATTTAGTGCCCATGAAGAGCATTCAAACCGATCTGTACGACGAGTTTCTGAACAGGGTTCCCGATACCCAAAAGAACGGCTCCATGACCGATAATTAAAATTGGTGTCTCCTTTCGGGAATAAAACATTCCGGAAATAAAAAAAGAGCAACCCAAAAAAGGTTGCTCTTTTTTATTTTGTTTAATTCAATCGGCGAAATAAAACTTATTTATTTCCTTCCAATAAATCGTTTATTCTGTTTAGAGAATCTTCCAGGTGAATTCTTGTATCACGACTCACGCCGCTAGTAATAGCACTTTCAATGTCTCTTTTTAGAATGCTCAGTTGATTTCTAACAACCGGACGAATATCAGATTGGCTTACAGTAACCGAAGCAGAGCCAAATCTAGGCTGGAATTCTTCGGTTAATAAACTGCCCATTCTATCAATATAGGCACGTTGTAAGTGTCTTCTGTGTATGTTTATTTCTTTTTTGGCACGTGCTTCTGCCCAAACACCGTTGCGCAAGTCGTCCATCATTTCAATAAGTGCATACGCATCGGAAGAACGAGTTTCTGCATCGGTCAAGCGTGCTAATCTATCTGGACTTAAAACGCTGTTAAGTACGCCCACTTGTGCAGAACGCATATTTTCTACGGCGGTAGATTGGTTTACGTTATTCAGGATATCTTTATTATACATCCATTCAGCTACGTTGAATGCATGTGTATTCAAAAAATCCATGGCACGTTTTTGCTCGGCTTTAGGTACTACTTCGTAAACATCGCCATCTTGCTCATAGGTTTTATAGGTTTGATAAACGCCGCCGATATTTGTGGTAACGTGGCCCATGTATCTTCTCCATTGTCCGATAACATTACTGTACAATTCTGCAAGATCATCGTAGTTTTCGCCATCTTCTTTAATCCAATCCATTAGGTTATCTGTAATAACCTGTAGGTTAGCCAAGCCCATTTCACTAGCTCTCACGGCATCGTTGGTTAAGTCTTCGGTTTGGGACCTTGGATCGGCACCGGTTTGGTAACCGTACCAGAATGCAGGGTTATCCGCTCTTTCAACTATCCATTCGTTAAGGGTTTCTTTTTCGTCATCCGGTGTTTCCACATCAGGCAACCACGAATAACCCCACTTAACGGCCCATTTGTCGTATTCGCCAATTCTGGGATAGAAATTGGTAACGCCGTCGCCGGGCTGTGCAATGTAGTTAAAGCGCGCATAATCCATAATGGATGGTGCAGTACCATGGGTAGAAGTAAATTCCGGATCTCTTAACTGGTCAACGGTATAAGCTGAACTTGAACCCATATTATGTGGTAAACCAAGGGTGTGGCCCAATTCGTGTGCCATAACAAAACGTAACATTTCGCCCATCACTTCGTCTGCCATTTTTGCATGGCGTGCTGCCGGGTTGGTTGCCGCAGTTTGGATAAAGAACCAGTTTCTCAACAGATTTTGCACGTTATGATACCATATAATATCACTTTCCAGGATTTGTCCGGTGCGCGGGTCGTGTACGTGTGGCCCCATCGCATTCTGGATTGGATTAGTAACATAGCGCATCACTGAATAGCGTGCGTCTTCCGGCGAAAATTCTGGGTCTTCTTCTGGCGTTGGTGCTACTTTACCAATAATTGCGTTTTTAAATCCGGCTTCTTCAAAAGCTTCTTGCCAGTCGTTGATACCTTGTACCAGATAAGGGACCCATTTTTCAGGGGTTGCCGGGTCGATATAATAAACTATTTGCTCTTCCGGTTCTACCAATTCGCCTCTCAAATATGCTTCTTTATCTTTAGGTACCAGTTTATAGCGTGTGATAAATCTATTGGTCGCTGCACGGTGCTCATCTGAACTATAATCGTATTGGTTGATTGAGAAATATCCAACACGAGCATCCCAATTTCTTGGAATCATAGGTTCTTCGGGCAACAATACCATCGATTGGTTTACTTCTATCGACAATGTACCTGTTTCTCTATTGTCCGGAGCATTACCGGCATCAAAAGTTTGTACGTGACGTACTTCTATATTGGTAGGATAACTGGTTATTTTTTCGATGAAGCTTCGTTTATCATCCAATCTTCTGACTTGGAAATTTTGTCTTTGGAAACTCGTTAAACCACTTAGTATCGCAACATCCGAATTATATAAACGCGACACATTAATAACTACTGCCGAACTATCTTCACTCAATGCTTCAATATCGAAAGTAAATATTACCGGCTCAAAGTTATTATTTCTTACCGATTCATAAACGGGGTGATCCGGATCTGCAACACTAGAATAAGAAACATGGCGTAGAATAATTTTATTCTCTTTTCTTTGCCATCTTAATACTTGTTGTTCGCGTGCTTTTTGCCCGGCACCGCCAAAACTAAAATTTTGTACAGTACCCGAAACCCGGGTTACGAGCAGCATTTCACGCTCGATCAGATCGTTAGGTATTTCATAAAAATAATCATCATCTATTTTATGAACTTTGAAAAGACCTTCTTGAGAAACAGCTTTTTTAGTAATTACCTCACTGTAGCTTTTCATTCCGCCTTTACTGGCTGCGGGGCCTCTCATAGAAGAGGGGGTTGCCTTATCGCTTGAGCTTGATGTAGCGGTACTGGTTGTTTTACAGCCCGATACAAAAGCCACAAGGAATAAAGAAAGTACGAGCATCCGCCCAATACTTGTGTATCTATTACTCATTATGATTTTATAGGTTTATTAATGTTGTAAGGACGGTGCAAGTTTATATAAACTTCAGTTGAAATCAAGTGATGTAATATACTTTTGCAAACAATAATATTTTATCTGCCGGTTTTTAACTATATGAACCTGTTAGCCTATATTTACATATTTAAACACACCACATAAGCTTAAAAAATAACGGCGTTTTACCACATAAAACAAAAATAAGACAAATAAATAACGCAGAATAGCACCTAAATACACTTTAATTAGGTATGATCAAAAACAGGTTGTGCGAAGGGTGAAGGTTTCTTAATAATATATTTCGAAGACCCTTGTATGCCTAAACAGAGGCATAATAATTATTTATTAAAATCGAGTGCCCCCAACCTAACCATTCTTCTGAGGTTGTTTATTTCGTCTTGTTTCAGGTATCTCCATCGGCCAATGCGGACATCTTTTAGATTCAGTCCGGCGTACTCCACTCTCTTCAGTCGTGTAACTTCCGTATCAAAATATTGTATCATACGGCGGATCAAATGATTTCTACCTTCGCCAACCGTAATCAAAATGGTTTTGGGTTCATCTACATACTTTTGCACATTAAAACCTCGCGCCGGCCCATCCTCCAATTCAATACCTTCCATCAATTGGCGTAACTCATCTTCATTCAATACTCTTTCGGAGGTTACTTCGTATGTTTTACTGACATTATATTTTGGATGAGTCAATCGGTGCGTTAAATCGCCGTCATTGGTTAAAATCAAAAGTCCGGTAGTATTTCTATCCAGTCTTCCAACGGGATATACTCGCAAGCCGGTGGCATTTTCTATTTCATCCATTACCGTATTTCTGCCACGTTCGTCGCTGGTAGTAGTAATGGTATTACGCGGTTTATTTAAAAGTATATATATATACGGTTCCAGCGAAAGCATTTGCCCCGCAACTTCCACCTTATCATGCTTTCTTACAGCAACACCAAGTTCGGTAACCGTTTTCCCGTTTACTTTTACTTTTCCATCCGTAATATACTTATCGGCATCTCTTCTGCTACAAAACCCCGAATGGGCAATATATTTGTTTAGGCGAATTTCTGTGTCTTTTTCAAAAATCTGACCGGCCGGCGCAAGGGGTTTTTTATCGTATTTTTTAAACCTCGACTTATTTCTGCCATTATCTCTGGGTGTAAATCTTTTTTTGCTCATTACTCACTCGTCGTTATTATCTATATTTCCTGTTTCGTCGGTATCTTCTACTTTATCCACATCATTATTTTGACCGTTTTGGTTGCTATTATTACCCGAATCAAAGTTATTTAGCAAATTATCAGCCCTATTTTCACCCTCTTCTTCTGCTGCCATTTCTTCCTGTATTAGGGCGTGTTCCAAGAGCAGCTGCCTATGCTCAGCCATATCATCGTCTTTCAGAATTTCCTCGATTTCTCTCGGCTTGGGCAACTCATTTACCGAGTTAATCCCAAAATGGCGCAAAAAGTGATCGGTTGTTCGGTATAACAATGGTTTTCCGGGTCGGTCTGCCCTACCTGATACTTCTACCAATGCCTTTTCCAACAATTGTCGGATGATATATCCGGAATCAACCCCACGTATTTGATCGACTTCCGGTTTTGTAATGGGCTGTTTGTATGCGATAATGGCCAAACTTTCAATGGCGGCCTGCGATAGTTTTTTATATGCATTTTCGTGTTGAAATATGCTGAGCCAGTAATGAAATTTTTTATTTGTCAAAAAAGTATAGCCGCCTGCAATTTTTTCTATATGAAAACTTTGCATTTGCTCTTCATATCGGTCGTTCAGTTTTTCTACAAATAATTCAACCGTTTCGGTATTGATTTCTATTTGGTCTTCGTTATTAACAATAATTTCGACAATTTTCTCCCCGCTTATCGGCTCATCACTGGCAAATATAAGCGCTTCAATGACCGAAGACAGTCGGGTTCCGTCAATAAATTGATAATCGTTAATAATTTTGCTCACTTTTGGTTGTTTTGTATAATTTAAAACTATCGTTCGGAATTAACATGGATTTAAGGCCGTGTTTGTTCATTCACATTCTTCAATAATAAAAAATCCATCCGAACCCTGCTTTTGATATAGGGGCATCAGCATATATCCATCTACATGAGCCTCAATATAACCATTTTTATCCTTAGCTAGAATATCTCCCTTCGAAATTTTATCGTAGTTCTCATATCCGGGTTCCATCACAAAACCATCACCAGGCTCTACAATGTGTTTATACAGATAACGAAGTTTTTTAGGATATTTGGCTCCTTTTTCTTTCAAAAATCGCTGATATTCTTCAAATTCGGGAATATACTTTTTCTCTAACAGTCCGGTACTGTCCAACAACATTAACAAGCCTGAAAATGCCACATCTTCGGCTTCTTTTGTACCATGCGTTCCCGTTTCGAAAGCCACACCGATATGTCCGGCTTTTTCCAGATATTCTATGGATGTTCCCTTTAAAGCCTTCTCGATGCCAAATATTAAGGGCACATTCATTGGCGACAAAATCTCCATATTTCTTGCATTATCAGGGGTGATGCAAAACATGCCCCCCTCGCCCGAAAAGGTATGCAAATCGATAAAAATCACTTCCTTTTTACCATTCAGAACAAAACTGTCTAGAATTTGTAGCAGATCCTTGATTTCGACCCGGTCTACCGATGCCAGTTCTTCGTAAGGCGTTCTTCTTATTTTATCCAAAATGGATCTTTCCCACAACCGGTTCATATCCTCGGTATGGTAACGAACACCTTTTTCGAGGGCCGTAATATTTCCCTTGATACCCAAAAAATGCCCAAATACCTTGTCAGGCAGTGATTCCAATATTCTCAGAGTCCTTTCAATGGCTCCGATTCCCGTTTCTTCGTTACCGTGGGTACCGGCCAAAGCTATGAGAACCGGTCCCTCCTGCCGGCCCTTGACCTCTCCTATATAATGCTCTGATATTCTTTTTGAACGCGCCTCTGTTGGGGTATTAACTATGCTCATTTACCCCTTTTCCTGGTCTAAGGTTCTCAAAAGTCTTCTTGTAATTTTCAAGAAATTTTCTTCTGTAATAATTCCTACCAACCTGCTGTTTTTAACTACTGGTAAGCAGCCTATCATCCGCTCCTGCATTATGCTCATGGCTTCCATAATAGAGGCCTCGGGATGTATGGTTATGGGATTGGTTATCATTATTTCTTCAACGGTTCGATTTTCTTCGGTTTCTTCATGCACAATTTTTGAATATTCGCGCATGAGCATCCGCATGGAAATCAACCCTACCAAATGTTTTAGTTCGTCTTCTACCGGTACATATTTTATTCTTCTCCAATCCATCAAATTAGTAACAAATTCCATTAAATCGTTTTTATGTACGGTAAAAAGATCGGTTGTCATAAATTCTTCTACCAACAGGCTTGTGGGCGCCCAAGATTCACTATCTTCTGCTCGGGCAATACCCCATTTGTGCACCGGCTCGCCCTTTTTCTGATTTTTGAGCATGGCCTTCGCAATGGTGGACAACGCATGTTCCCGGTTCGATTTTTTCATAATATTGCCGTACGATTTAACCGCCCAATACGAGCCTGTAGCCGATTCATCCACCCTTTCATGGATAATATCCAAATAGGTATCAATATCCGATTTATCAATTCCTGTTTTTTCCAGGCCATGCCGGGCTACGGGAAGCAACTCGTTATTTATCAATTTTTTTGCGGATATTTTTTTATCCCCAATCCAGCTAAAATTAGTGTCCATGCCTAGTTTTGAAGCAGCGAAAAAGTTCATTACGGCATCATCGAAGTCCAGTTTTTGGGTAATATCGCCATACTCATCTTCAAAGCCATTTAGCAGCCCAAGCCAAAAAGCGGTATTTGCCATTTCGTCCACAATGGTTGGTCCGGAGGGAAAAACCCTGTTTTCTATCCGTAAATGTGGTTTACCATTAGATATACCGTAACAAGGTCGATTCCATCTATACACGGTGCCATTATGTACATTTAAAGCCAATAAGCTGGGTGGAATTCCTTTATTTATAAGTTCGGCTACATCTTCTTCTTGTACCGAGCTCAGCATTACTCTGTATCTTGAAATATCTTCTTTATATATGTCTAAAATGCTGTCTTGAAGCCAGCTATTTCCAAATGTTACCCTGGGACTTGTATCGCGGAGATGCTCTCCGACCTTTCTGGTATCCACCGATTGGTGAAAAAGTGCAATACGGGTTTCGGCCCACAACCTTTTCCCAAATAAAATGGGCGAATTTACTGCCGAAGCCAGCACGGGGCCGGCCACGGCCTGTGCAATATTGTATTTGCTCACAAATTCCTTTGGTTTTACCTGTAAATGCACCTGATACCCTGTGTTGCATCCTTCCAAAAGCGGTGTATCGAATTTCATGCGGAGTTCGTCCATGCCCTGTATACGCAATTCATATTCTTTGCCACGTTGCCTGTCTATGGCCTCCATCAGCGCACGGTATCTGGGCAAAGGTGTCAGATTTTCTATATCCACATCCGATTTACGGATACTTGGCAGGATGCCCGTCAATAAAATATCGCCGCCAAGGCTGTTTATAACTTTTCTAACATGTTCCACCTCTCTTTGGAGATTGTTCTCCATGTTTGACAGACATTTTCCGGTAAATTCGAGCGGTTCCAGGTTAATTTCCAAATTGAATTGCGCCAATTCGGTGGTATAGTTTCCGTCCTCACCCAAAACCTCCATAGCTTCCATGGCTACATTATATGCCTTGCCATTTTGGTCGATCAAACAAAGTTCCTGCTCAGCCCCGATGCGTATGGTATCTGTTTCAAACCATTCCTCGTCCAACATTTTCTGCAGAGCCCGTATATCTCTGAGAACCTGTTTCATAAATTTTTGTACCTGCTCGTCACTGTCGGCAAGTCTTACTCGTTCCTCACCCATATATTTACACTATTTATTAAATGGTGGATAATGGCTATAAATACTTATTTTAATGCTAATATTGCAAGTAAATTAATAAATAGAATCCACATTTATATTTATCCGCACTTTCGTTTCGCTGTAGGCTGCATTTTTTTTATACGTTTCCATGAGCCTATCTAGTAATAATTCTATATAATTAGCACCTTTCGCGGGATCGATTTTAAGAGTCAATTCCCAAAAATAATTATTGTTCATCCAGGCTATGGTTGCCGGCGAAGGGCCAAGGGTATCCATATCGGGGAGCAGTTTTGCCAGTATATTTTGCATCAATTGTGCAGAAACTTTGACCTCGTTCTCGTTTTTTCCTTTAAAAATAAATTTTATCAATCTGGAATAGGGAGGATAGTTTAACGCTTTGCGAAACGACATTTCCTCTTTCGAAAAGCCCTCATGATTGTGCATTTCTGCATATTGAATGGCCGATATTCCGGGATTTCGTGTTTGAATATAAACTGTGCCCGATTTTTCGCCCCTGCCCGAGCGTCCCGCAACCTGACTCAGCAGCTGGTACATATTCTCGGACGATTGAAACGAAGGGAATGCCAACTCTGTATCGGCATCAATTACACCCACCACGGTTACATTTGGGAAATCGAGACCTTTGGCAACCAATTGCGTACCCACTAGAATATCGGCATCACCGTTGCCAAATTTATTCAATATTTTACTATGGCCATCTTTTCTCGATGTCGTGTCGCGGTCGAACCGCAAAATTTTAGCTTCCGGAAAATATTCCTCCAGTTCTTCTTCCACTTTTTGGGTGCCGGAGCCTTTGATAATCAACTCATCGGAGCCACATTGTTCACAAACCTTGTCCGCTTTTCGGGCATAGCCCGAGTAGTGGCACATTAACAGATTTTTGTGTTTGTGGTAAGTTAAACTTATAGAGCATTCGGGACTTTGGGGTATATGTCCGCATTTCAGGCATAATAAATAACTGGCAAAACCGCGCCGGTTATAGAGTAAAATTACCTGTTCCTTTTTTTGTAATGCGCCATCTATTGCCTGGTACAGCGCTACCGACATTTCGCCCCTCATTGCATTTCTGTACTGCTTCAAATCGATAATTTTAACTTCGGGCAATTTGGCGTTGGCATGGCGCTTGCTCAATTTCAACAGAGTACTTTTATTTTTTGCTGCCATTGAAAGAGCTTGCATGCTCGGCGTTGCAGAACCCATAATTACCACTGCATTATTGATGTGGGCGCGCATGATGGCTGTTTCGCGGGCATGGTATCTGGGCGCTGGATCCACTTGTTTATACGATGAATCGTGTTCTTCGTCGAGTATAATGATGCCCAGATTATCGACGGGTGCAAACACCGCTGATCGCGGACCGATAGCTATCTTTTTCTCGCCCGATTTTAGCAATTTCCATTCGGTCAGGCGTTCCCGTTTGCTCATTCTGCTGTGCAGAACCGCAATTTGATTACCGAATATTTTATAAAATCGAGATACGGTCTGCGGTGTCAGTGCAATTTCAGGCACAAGCACCAACCCGCTTTTTCCGGATTCCAAAACTTTTTTTAGTGCATGTATATAAACTTCGGTTTTACCGCTGCCTGTAATGCCGTAGAGCAAGTAATTGCCAAACTCATTATTTACAATCGTTTTTTCGATGACTTTATAAGCATTGTTCTGTTCTTCATTCAACGATTTTATTTCTACCGGCCTATAATCGAGATTGGAAAACTCATTTTGTGCTTCCATTTTGATTGTTTTTAACCACCCATCGGCTCCCAACTTTCCCAAAGCGTATTCTGTAATATTATTGCGTACTAACAGTTCGGATTTTGGTTTTGGAAGTTCTATACCGGTAAGTTCAGCCAGTGCCATCTCCCATTTGTATTTTGGCGAATGTTCTTCAATTTTATCTACCGCTTTTTGAAATGCCTCATCCGCCGCCCACGTATAACCTGTTACTATTTTGGTATCTACTTTTAAATCGGGTTCCTCCCAAATCTCAAGTACGCCTTCTCTAATCAGGTTTTTAAAATATTTGGCGTATTTGGTTCCGTTCCATCGTTTAAGGGCATCGTCGTGCAGCAAGCCTTTATCCAGTATCTCTGCTATAACTTCTTTTCCTTCAGGCGTTGCCGAATAGGATTCCGCTTTTGGAGCCACCCGTACATATTTATTGGAAATATAATTTAATCCGGCCGGCAAAGCCGCTTGCATAACCTCGCCTTTGCTGCAATAATAAAACCGATGCACCCACTCTATAAGCTGCATCATTTCGCCGTTTAAAATAGGGGCTTTATCCAGTATTTTTTTAACGGATTTGGTTTTAAAATCGGGTTTATTGTTATGCAATGCAGCAACTACGCCAATGGCATTATAATTTCGGAATGGCACCCATACCCTCATGCCCGGTTGAATTTTATCCCGGATCGAAGCCTCAATTTGATAGGTAAATTCTATTCTAAGGGAAGTGGGAAATGCTATGTCTGCGTATAAATACAAAAATAGAGCGGTTGATAATATTCTGATGAAAGATTATCAATATACAACTCTATTTGTTTTTTTATTAAACCAAAAGGAAATATAAAATCAGTACCAATAATGGTAAAATAAAAATCAGTTGTGCAGGTATTTCTTTATTTTCAATTCGTTCGTTCATAATTAAACCTTTATAGTTTATCAACTATACACTTTTGGGGTTATTGTACCCCTAATTATTACATAAAGATGTTATAACTCTCTTTTATTGTTTTGTTTATCCCAGCCACCCCTCTCTATCCAATGTGCGATATTGAATGGCTTCCGATACGTGTTCATTCAGAATTTCTTCCGAATTGTCCAAATCAGCAATCGTTCTGCTTACTTTTAAGATTCTATCGTACGCACGGGCAGATAAACCCAACGTTGTAATTGCTTCTTTTAGAGTCTCCGAACCGGCCTCATCCAATTTGCATAGTTTACGCACCATACGGGTATTCATCTGTGCGTTGCTATATACTCCTTTTATGCCCATAAATCGTTTGGACTGTATTTCGCGCGCCCGGACCACTCTTTTTCTTATTTCAGCCGATGCCTCTCCTTTGGCTTTGCCAGAAAGCTCTTCGTACGAAACTTTATTCACTTCTATATGAAGGTCAATTCTATCCAAAAGCGGTCCACTTATTCTGCTCAAATACCTTTGCATCTGTACTTCGGTAGTGCCGTTGTTAAAAGAATTTGGATCGTACCAATCCCCCGATGGCGACGGGTTCATAGACGCCACCAGCATGGTTCGGCTCGGGTAAGTTACACTCATTCGAGCTCTGGCAATGGAAACTGAACCATCCTCGAGGGGCTGGCGCATTACTTCCAGTGCGCTTCTTTTAAATTCGGGCAATTCATCCAAAAACAACACACCATTATGCGCCATGGATATCTCGCCCGGCATGGGAATACTGCCACCTCCCACCAAAGCAACATCTGAAACGGTGTGATGCGGCGAGCGGAACGGACGAGTGGTCACCAACGCATCCTTGCTGTTCAAAATTCCCGAAACAGAGTGTATTTTTGTGGTTTCCAAGGCTTCATCAAGGGTTAAAGGCGGCAAAATTGTAGGTATTCTTCTGGCCATCATGGTTTTACCGGATCCCGGAGGGCCCACCAAAATTAAATTATGAGATCCTGAGGCGGCTATTTCCAAAGCACGTTTTACATTTTCCTGCCCGCGTACGTCGCTAAAATCAAGCATTCCATTTCTTCCGTTTCTTGCAAAAAACGATTGCACATCCACCTCCAGACAATCCATCGGACCTATATTTTCGAGCCAGTCTATTACTTCTTTTAAATTTTCGAAGGGAAATACTTTCAAACCGTTCACCACAGCTGCTTCTGCTCCATTTTCTTTGGGCACCACTATATTTTCGAATCCCATCTTCTGCGCTTCTACTGCCATGGGAAGCACACCTTTTACCGGACGTATCTGTCCGTCAAGCGCGAGTTCGCCCAGAAACAGGGTTTTATCCAATTTTTCGGTAAAAATCTGTCCCGACATCTTCAATAAACCGATGGCAATGGGCAAATCGAAAGCATTTCCTTCTTTTGGCAGGTCGGCTGGTGCCAAGTTTACGGTAATACGTCCCAGTGGATAGGTCAAATCTGTATTTCTTATTGCTGCTTCAATCCTATCGCGCGATTCGCGCACGGCACGGTCGGGCAATCCTACGAGAAAGAACTTTGGTAATCCCATTGTAAAATGTGTTTCCACATCAATAATTTTTGCATCGACCCCCAAAGTGGATGCGCAATATACTCTTGCTAACATTTTTTCTTGTAACTTTTAATTAATCTCTACGTATAAAGAGATATGAGAAGTAAATTCCTTACAAAGAAACTTGAATTAATAGCTGAATATTATGGAAGACAATATGAAAGATTCTCGTACAAAACGCATTTATGAAGAGATACAAGGTGGTGTTGAAGAGATAATTGAAAAAATTCGCACCATTGTAAAAGACGGTAATGCACGCCGCCTCATTATCAAGAACAAAGAAGGTGAAGTTGTATTTCAAACACCGCTGACCATCGGTTTGGGTGGCGCTACTTTGGTTGTTGTGATGGCGCCGGTCATTTCGGCAATTGGAATGTTTGCACTGTTTTTAAACGACTATAAAATTTTAGTCGAAAAAGTAGTGGATGAGTCTGATGATGCCGAGGTAGATGCAGAATAAATTATTTATGATTTTTGAGCTTTTTATTGGGATATAAAAGTAGCTTTAAACAAAAAAATGGCTTCAATCTGTTTTGAAGCCATTTTTTATCCATAAATAAATCGAACGTATGCCCTATTATTCGGCAGTTTCAAAGCCTGCTTTCACCAAATCGGGGTAGCCGCCAATATTATATACGTTTTTAAAACCCTTATCGGTCAAAATTTTGGCCGCTCTTTCGCTTCTGTTGCCCGAACGACAATACAGATAGTAGGTCTTGGTTTTATCCAGCCCGTCAGCTTCTTCGGCAAATTCACCTGACAAGAAATCGAGTTGCATATCGGCAATGGCCAGATGACCGTTATCGAATTCCTCTTTTGTACGCACATCGATTATAGTGCCCGGCTCTTTCATTATTTGAGCCATGGCATCGGCTGAATTAACATATGGAACAGTAAACTCCACAATAGCCGGGTTATCGGTAATATCCGATTTAAATCCTTTTTTAAGGGATGGATATCCAATAATGGCAATGACGATTATTACAAGTATTACCGATAATGTTTTTTTCATAGCAAGATTATTTAGGCAGTTTTATAGTCCGAAATTTCAACGTTTGTTTCAATTTCTTCTGCCAGAAATTGTTCGGCATCCATGGCAGCTTTACAACCGGTACCTGCTGCTGTAATGGCTTGCCTGTAGTGCGAATCCATGGCGTCACCACAAGCAAAAACACCGGGCAAATCGGTTTTTGTGGTCTGATCTTTGGTTTGGATATATCCGGTTTCGTCCATGGTCAAAACACCTTTGAACAAATCGGTGTTTGGTTTGTGTCCAATGGCCACAAAAAGCCCTGTTACGTCTTCCAAAGTGGTAATTTCGTCAGTTTTAATGTTTCTTACCCTGAGGCCGTCCACAACTTGGTCGCCCATTACCTCTTCGATAACGCTATCCCATATAAATTCGATTTTTTCGTTGGCAAAAGCCCTGTTTTGCATGGCTTTTGAAGCACGCAGTTCGTCACGGCGGTGAATTACGGTTACTTTGCTAGCAAACCGGGTCAAATAAGTGGCTTCTTCCATAGCGGTATCGCCACCGCCTACCACAACAATATGCTGATTTCTAAAGAATGCGCCATCGCAGGTTGCACAGGCCGAAACACCTTTGCCTCTTAATTTCTGCTCGCTTTTCAGACCCAACCATAAAGCCGAAGCTCCGGTTGCCGCAATAATAGTATCGGCATAAACCGTGGTGGTTTCGTCAACGGTTACTTTGTAGGGACGCTCATCGAAATTTATATCCGTTACAAAGCCAAAACGGGTATCTGCACCGAAGCGCTGTGCCTGACGGCGTAAATCGTCCATCATTTGCGGCCCGGTTACTCCTTCGGGGTATCCGGGAAAGTTCTCCACATCGGTGGTGGTCATTAATTGCCCGCCGGGCTCCATTCCTTCAAAAACAATGGGGTTTAAATCGGCACGAGCCGCATATAAAGCCGCTGTCAATCCCGCAGGGCCGCTCCCCACAATTACTACCTTGAATCTTTTATCTGCTATATCTTTCATCCGTAAATAAATTTTAGATTATTCGTTAAAAATACGCTAGTTATACTCGCCGAAAATATCAACCCAATGCTTAATTAGACAATATTTTAAGCCTAAATATACTATATATATTTCGTTTTTTAATTTTTCTTTTAGATTTAACATTTAATGCGATTTAAAAGTTTAAAATTGGGAACGAGTGCAATAATGTTGAAATTGAGTTTAAAGAATGTGCTCTAAATAATTGGCATTTTTAACTTTGTCGAACATACGTGTATCTACCAATTGCCAAATTACTATTGACAGCAGATAAATCATGGAGAATCTGGATATCGTAATTTTAAACAAAGAAAACATATTCTTTATTTTTGGCCTTATTGATATCGTTTTACATTCGTAAACGTAACTTTTTAAATCACGCTTTGTCATACTTAATGGATAGCCTTCAAATTATCCTGAATTAGGTTTTTTTTTGTTTTTTGGTGTTTTCCAAGGCTCCCCGGAGCGATTGAACCATGAAAAACAGAAAATGGCCGACCTTTAAATAACAAAGGCACACTTTGTGCCTCTATCTTATTTTTTACCATGAATACGAAATATCATTTTTTTGCACTCATATTAACTGTCTTTTTAATCACAAACAGCTCAGCTCAGTCTTTACAAATAAAACAGAACGGAATTTCCGTACAACAATCGCTTTATACCCCTGATGACTTCAAACATTTGAACGACAGCACCCTACTTATTATGGATTTAAGTGCAACGGATTTACCGATTTATACTGTTGACATAAAAAAAGACATTATTGTGAACAAAATCATGGAAGGTCGCGGTCCCGGCGAATTATCTGTAATGGGTAAATCAATCAGTGTTGTTGCAGATACCGTTTACATTTGGGATTATGGGCACCAGATGCTTAATATTTACGACCATAATTTGCGCTATATCGAGTCGAAACGGTTGCCTGACTATACAAGTATTTTGCTAACGAATGGCGAGTATATTTTTATAATCGATAATACCAACGAATTTATTAAAGTTTATCGACGTGAAGACGATTCTTTTCCCGGACTACTGGTACAACAATTTACCAAAGATGACCATCCCGAATTCAATCAGTTCAAAAACTTTGGTATTTGGCAGGCATTTAAAGTATCTCTTAATCTAAATGGAAATCTTACACTGGGCAACCAATTTACATCGTTGGTTTTTACAGTTAACAAAGATGGATTGGTTTTTAAAACGAGCAAACCCGGAAATATAGTACAGGATACCCATCCCGGCGACTGGGATGCCATCGATATTGCATATAATGCCATGTGCGCGTTAAGTATCGGCACAGATAATTCTGACCGGGTTTATAGCCTTTATAAAGGTGAAAAAGCTGACTTAAATACAATTATCAACACTTATAACAACCGTATAAATGATTATATGGTAGATTTTCAAACTTCGAATAAGTTACTTGTTTATACAAAAGGTGCTTATTCGTACACGTTAACTATACCGGTAGCTGCACGTGCTATTGAAGTATGGCGCGACCAGCTTTTTGTGATGCACAACGCCAATGGAATACCAGAAATACGTGCCTATCAGCTTGAATAAACCTTGTACTGATTTATCGACCTGTGGTTAAAATAGTTTTTTCCACAGGGTTTTAATTCAATCCCTTCGTATAAAATCTTATATTCAATATTCGACTTAACTATTATTGTTTTCTTTGCGAAAAACATGTGTATTTTAACATAATTTTGTGCGGAATACATACAGAATTAATATAGTTTATGCATTGTTAGGTTATCGAATACAAAAAATAATAAGACTGGAGGCTTAATTTGATTATTGCTGTACTTAAAGAAGTGGCCGAGCACGAAAAAAGAGTTGCTCTCAACCCCGATGTAGCCGGGCAATTTGTTAAAAAAGAATTTGAAGTGTGGATACAGGAAGACGCCGGAATCCTGTCGAGCTTTCCGAACAAGGAATATACTTCCAAAGAAGTTAAAGTGGTTAGCAGAGAAGACGCATTGACCAAAGCCGATATTGTTTTAGCCGTTCAGGCGCCGCCAAAAGATGATTTATTGAAACTTAAAAAAGGTTCCGTATTAATCAGTTTTATCTGGGCGCTGCAAAATGCCGAATTGGTAGAGCTTTTGAAAAATCAGGGCGTCAGTGTTCTGGCCATGGATGCCATCCCCCGAATTTCCAGAGCGCAAAATATGGATGCACTCTCTTCTATGAGTTCCATCGCCGGGTACAAAGCATCGCTCATTGCCGCCACCGAATTGGACAAATACATGCCCATGATGATGACCGCTGCCGGTACCATTCCCCCATCCAAAGCACTTATATTGGGCGCGGGTGTTGCCGGACTTCAGGCCATTGCCACATGCCGAAAATTGGGCGCGGTTGTTGAAGCCTTTGATGTGCGCCCGGCCGTAAAAGAACAGGTAGAAAGTTTGGGCGGTAAGTTTGTTGAAGTTCCGCTTGCCGAAGATACCGAGACCAAAGGCGGATATGCCAAAGAGCTCTCCGAAGACGACCAAGACCGACAAAGACAGGTAATTCACGAGCATGTAAAAAAATCGGATATTGTAATAACCACTGCTTTGATTCCGGGCAGACCCGCACCACTTTTGGTAACCAAAGAAATGGTAAACGATATGAAACCCGGCTCCGTAATTGTGGATTTGGCCGCCGAAAATGGCGGAAACTGCGAACTAACCAAAGCCGGTGAAACGGTAACGGTAAATGATGTGAAAATTGTAGGTCCGATTAACCTTGCAAGCAGTTTGGCCAATCATGCCAGTTTGTTATATGCCAAAAATATTTGGGCACTTTTGAATTTACTGGTCAAAGAAGGCGAGGCAAACTTCGATTTTGAAGACGAGATACTTCTAAACACGACCATCGTGCATCAAGGTGAAATAATATCGCCTTTATTAAAGAGTTAAGTCCCTTTAATGTGACACTATCATACATACATCACGAAATTTTAAACCCATATTTTAATAGATAATTTATGTTTTCATTAATTTCTTCACTATTCATCTTTGTTCTGGCCTGTTTTATAGGCTTTGAACTCATTTCCAAAGTTCCTCCCACCCTGCACACTCCGTTAATGAGTGGTTCGAATGCCATTTCGGGCATTACCATAGTTGGCGCTTTAATAGTTGCCGGCGGAACGGGCGGCCCCTTGGCCAAATGGCTGGGATTTATAGCCGTAGTTTTCGCAACCATCAACGTTATTGGTGGATTTTTGGTAACCGACCGCATGCTGGAAATGTTCAAGAAAAAAGGAGATGAAAAATGAGTCAGTTTTTACCCGAAGCTATTTTGGAGTGGCTGCCCAGCACCATACAAATTATATATTTAATAGCTACTGCATTTTTTATACGCGGAATTAAACTACTGGGCTCTCCGGCAACAGCCAGACGCGGGAATCAACTTGCCGCCCTCGGTATGTTGATTGGGGTGGTGGTTACACTGTTCGACCAAGAAATACTATCCTTCGAAGTTATCATAGCCGGTATTATTGTAGGAGGTTTAATTGGTGCTGTTTTGGCCAAAAAAGTAGCCATGACCTCCATGCCTGAACTGGTTGCCGTATTTAACGGGTTTGGTGGCGCCGCTTCTGCATTGGTTGCATGGGGCGAATTGGCACGAACTACCAACGTAACCAGCATCGAAACTGCATCGTTGGTAACCATAGGATTAAGTGTTTTTGTAGGTGCGCTTACATTTACAGGTAGTTTTGTGGCATTCGGTAAACTGAAGGGCTTTATATCTGGAAATGCAATTACTTTCCCGGGTCTTAACTTTATCAATATTGGTTCCATGATCGGTGTTTTGGTTCTGGTGGGGGTTTTCACTTATAATCCCGAATCCGAAACTATTTTCTGGATAATCCTGGGATTGTCGCTGCTTATTGGAATCACTTCCGTAATCCCGATTGGAGGTGCGGATATGCCCGTGGTCATTTCGTTGCTCAACTCCTATTCCGGATTGGCGGCCTCGCTTGCGGGATTTGTGCTCGGCAACAGTTTGCTCATCGTATCGGGTGCTTTAGTGGGTGCGGCCGGACTGATACTGACCAATATTATGTGTAAAGCCATGAACCGATCGTTGATAAACGTGATTTTCGGTACCTTTGGCGGAAGCGGTTCGGGCGGCGCAGGTTCAGATGGCGATGGCGACAAAATTGTACGCGAAACCAACGCCGAAGACCTTGCCATTCAAGTGGCGTATGCTTCGAAAGTGGTTATTGTGCCCGGATATGGATTGGCCGTAGCCCAAGCACAGCACGTAATTAAAGAAGTGGCCACCAAGTTGGAAGAGCGCGGTGTACAGGTTAAATATGGAATCCACCCGGTAGCGGGACGTATGCCCGGACACATGAACGTGCTTTTGGCCGAAGCCGACGTTTCTTACGATTTATTGTACGATTTGGATCAGATAAATCCCGAGTTTGCATCTACCGATGTGGTACTGATTATTGGTGCAAACGACGTTGTAAATCCAATGGCGAAAACATCGCCCGGCAGTCCCATTTACGGAATGCCCATTTTACACGTGGATGAAGCCAAAAGAACCGTGGTATTTAAACGTAGTCTCAGCTTCGGGTATGCCGGAATAGACAATCCCCTGTTCTATCAGGAAAACAACCAAATGTTCTTCGGTGATGCCAAAAAATGTCTGCAAGAGTTGAACGAAGCGTTGAATAATGTTTAAGTGAGATTGAAAGGTGTTTAATATTGATTGAACGGCTTTCCATTCGACATTCGGGAAACTGAACATTTAATTAAAACCACCTACACTTACTCTTTGATTTTAAGAGTGGGTGTGGGTGGTTTTTTTTTGTTGGATTATTAGGTGGTTTCATACATAATCTTATCCTTTCTGCCCTATTAAAACCAACCATCTGAGATTGCGTATTTTGTATTATTAATTCCTTAATATTTTATTCGTTGAACTGATTAATAATACAAATTGCGCAATGGGTGTTGCTTATAACCTTTTATTTTTGCTTTTTATGGGATAATAAATTAAAATTAGGTTTCACATAAATTTGCGCAATTGCGATTGCGTATATTTATGTGTTACCAGCAACCCTAAAAGACAATCGAAACAACCATAAAAATTATGGCGACAGAAACTGCGACACTAAAAATTAAAGCTGAAAGACTTGGGACAGTTAAAGAAGTAAAACAACTTTTAACTGACTTTGAAAATGCATACAACAGTATTTATGCTTTTGACTTTCTTGTTGACACTCTTTCAAATGGCCAAGACAGAAGATTAAGACTGTTAGACGAAAGATTTCACAATTGGAGAAAGTATTGGAAAGAATTTTCAATGAGAAAAGACTTTCCATATGACCATTTTATGTTTGAGTTATTCTGGGACAGGCATTTGCATAGAGCAGACGAAAGCACATTAAATCTATTGGAACTACAAGGCAAAATAGACATTGACAAAATTGTTTTACCTGCCGACTCTCTTATAATCTCAAAAGTTAACATACAATCACCAGGATTTTGGGAGTTCTTGGGTTCAGCCAACCCATTAACTTTTATTAGAGAGTTCATAAAAGATTTGAGTTATCGGAATAGACAGGAAAAAGAATTAGGTGAATTGAAAATTTTACAAGAAAAAATTGCAACGTTAAAGCAACTTGGCTACAGTGATATTGAGATTAGACAATTGACGACAGCAATGGTTACTGAACCTTTGAAAAAAATTGGAAATCATAAAGACAGTGGACTTATTGATGGACTTGAAGAATAACGAAATGAGAGAAGGGAATGCTGGTAACACGGGTTTTGCGTCAGGCGGGCTGATGTGCGACTTGGAGCTTTGTGCTTCGAATGAACTTTAGTAATAAATTGAAGCTTTGTGCTCCGAAACCCGCCCGAACGCAAAGCCCGAAACCGTTATGGGCAAAGCAAAAGAACACATTTCAATAAAGTTACACACCTAATAAATAGAGATTAATTCTCCATTCTTCCAACATCTAAATTTTCTCGATTTTAAAAAAAATAAAGAATTTATTTGGTGGTTTATTTTTTATTATTAATTTTGACCGACCGTTCAGTCAATTAAATGAAAATAAAATGACCAAGAAAAAAAGCAAAAATGATTTGGCAAGAGAAGAAAAGCAATTGCTAATTAAAGACGTTGCTTTAGAATTATTTACAGAAAAAGGATTTGCAGCCACATCAGTAAATGAAATTGCCAAGAAAGCAGAAATAAGTAAAGGGCTTTTGTATCACTATTTTACATCAAAAGAAGAGTTATTAAAAGTGATTTGGGATGATATATTAATACGATTTAACCCTTCCAAATTAGATGAAAATAAAACAGAGGTTACTGATGCTGAAGCGGAACATTTTATAGATGAGTTATTTGATTTATGCAAAAACAACCGACCGCAATGGAAACTTTATTATCAATTATTTTTTCAACCTAAAGTCATTGAATATTTCACAAAAACATATACTAAAAACAACAATACCCAGAAAACACAGAATATGTTTTTGGAATATTTTGGGAAAAGACTTGGAAGTTCTAAGCTTCAATTTGGAATGTTTACTGTTTTAGTTTTTATAAAGGGATTCTCAATGGTGACACCATATACCGAAGAGGTTTTTAGCAATGAGTTTTTAGACCAATATAAAGAATACATAAAAGGTATCTTTTTCAAACAAAGTGAATTATGAAAAAAATATATAATATAGGATTGCTCTTTCTCTTCGCTTTTTTTCAACTACAAGTAAATGCACAGGAGTGGACACTTCAAGAGTGCTTGAGTTATGCGGAGGAACATAACCAAAATATCTTAGCAAAACATCAACAGGTTATTGCTGCTAATTTTGACAGCAAAGCAAGTAAAGCTGGATTAATACCTGAAATTAATCTGCACGGAGATTTAAACTATTATTGGCAAATTCCAGTGCAAGTTTTCCCAGGAGAATTATTGGGACAACCAGGAGAAGCCCTTCCCGTTAGAATGGGTACGCCATGGATGAGCAATATCGGAGCAACAGCCACCTGGGACATTATTAATCCGGCAAAGTGGTCAGATATAAAATTATCAGTATTACAAGAGCAACTTTCAAAGGAAAATGCATCTTCTTTCAAGCAGGTATTGTACAAAAATATCCGAATGTCATTCTATCAGATTCAATTACTTCAACAAAATATTGAGGTTTCTAACGACCGAATAGCAACTTACGAAAAGATACATTCGCTGTTAGAAATAAAGTTACAAAACGGATTGATAGATAAAATTGCTCTTAATCAGTCAACGAGTATTTTGGAGGATTTAAAGAACACCAAAACTTTACAGGAAAAAGATAACGAACAAATCATGCTTAGTTTGAAATTTTGGATGGGCTTCCCCTTGGGGGATGTATTAATTTTGGCGAATGAAACCTTAACTTTACAACATATTGAAGAAGATTTTAATCCAGATAAAACGCCCGGATATTCTGAGAAAATCTTAGAATTAGAAATAGCCAAACAACACCTTAAATCTACAAAATCTAATTTATATACAAAACTTTCATTAGTCGGAGGTTATTCAGGATTGGGATTTGGGCAAGAATTTAGTTTTATTACTCAATCGCAATGGTTTGCATCAGGATATGTTGGTCTTCAATTAGATATTCCCATACTATCCATCGGGAAAATGGCATACCTACCCCAAAAACAAAAGGCATTAATAGCTTCTAAAAATGCTGATTTTGAAAACTTTTCTCAACAAAAAGAACAAGAGTTTCTCCAAAAAAGATTGGATGTAAATGCTAAACAGAAAATTGTTACATCAAGAAGAAATCAAGTTGCACTTGCTCAAGAAAACGTTGAATTGTCTTATCAAAAAATTGAAAATGGAGTTATTGATATGATTGAACTCAAGCAAATCCAGCAAGACTGGAATGAGGCTCTTATAAAGTTGAATGAAGCAGAATTAAGTTTATGGAACGATACAATTGAATTGGAATATTTACAGTCTAAATGAAAATCGAGAAAATATGAAAACAAAGTATAAGTTATTAAGTTTTATTCTTCCACTTTTTCTGCTAGTTGCTTGCGGAAATGATGAAGAAACCTATCAGGTTAAAGAACAGCAATTAAACACCGCTGTTTACGCATCTGGAAAAATTATGCCTTTGGAGTACGATGACATAAAAAGTACAATAAATGCAAAAGTCTTAAAAATATTAGTGAAATCAGGGGATACTGTACATGCGGATCAAACTGTTGCGATATTGGGTTCAATAGAAGGACAAGAGCAAATCCCGTTTTTGAAAGAACAAATTGATATTTTGGAAAATCAATCCCAAGCTTCTTCGGATATATTACAACAAATAGAAGAACAGATTAACACCGCAGAAAAACAATATCAGCAAGACCAACAAAACGCAAACCGATATATGGAATTGGCAAAAGACACAGCCGTTTCAAAAGAATTGGCAGAAACTATGCAATTAAAAGCACAAGAAAGCTATTCAAATCTACAAAACTTAAAGAGACAATTATCGGTTAAAAAACAGGAATTAAATGCTCAATTACTCCAGTTAAAAAGCAATTTAAAAAACATTGAATCTCAACAAAATACCAATGTGTTAAAAAGTACCATTGACGGAATTGTCTTAAATGTTCGGTCAAATATTGGAGATAATGTTTCACCAAATGAAACCGTATTATTCGTTGGCACTCCGAATAAATATATACTGGACCTGATAGTAGATGAAAGAGATATTACAAAAATCAAAGTAGGACAAAACATCATTTTTCAAACCGATGCTTATGCCAATCAGTCGTTTAAAGCACAAATCAATCAAATCAATCCTGTATTAGAAGAAAATACACGGAGTTTCAGAATTAAGGCAAATGTAACTTCCGATACTCTGTTTTATTCTAAATCATCTGTTGAAGCTAATATTGTTATCAGTACACAACCGAATATTTTAATGATTCCTAAAAATTATCTTTTAGATGGAGATAGTCTTTGGGTAAAGGACGAAGATAACAAGCAAAAAGTTGCCGTAAAAACAGGAGCAAGCAATAATGGCAAGATTGTGATTCTATCAGGTTTAATGGTAAATGATGTGATTATAAAACCAGAATAAAATGAAAAAGTATTGGATAAATATAAAATTGGCCGGCACCATTGCCTTTACGCACATCCGAGCCAAATTGAGGCAAACTATCATCGCCACTATGGGGGTTGCTTTTGGTATCACCGCTTTCATTTTCCTACTTGGAATGATGAAAGGTATTCACGGATATATGGAAGAAGTGGTTTTTGACCAATCTCCACAAGTGCATTTATTCAATGAAATAAAATTGTCCGAGAAAAGTCTTCTGGATCAATCAGATTACGAGGGAGAAAATGTGGTATTGCACCGTAAACCTAAATCAGAACCAATAAATTTGAGAAATGGAGTGCAAACGTTGCGAGAAATTAGAGCAGACAAACGAGTAAAGGTTGCAGCAGAATCAGCCAATATGCAGGTTTTTTATAACACAGGTTCTATATCCATTAACGGACAAATAAAAGGAATTGATTATCAAGAAAGCAATTTGCTATTCAATTTAAAGGACAAATTAGTCTCAGGAACATTTGAAACACTTTCTTCCATTCCCAACAGTGTAGTAATGGGTGTTGGTCTGGCTAAAAAAATGAATGCAAATATAGGCGACCGCATTTCAGTAGTTTCGCAAGACGGGAATAACTTTAACTTAAATGTAGTTGGGATTTTTAAAACAGGACTTACAGCGATAGATGATAATCAAAGCTATTCCGATTTAAAAACAGTTCAGAATTTTCTACAGCAACCAAGTTCCTACATTACTGATATTGAAATTAGGTTATATGACAAAGATATTGCACCTGAAGTTTCAAAAGAATTCCAAGAAAGATTTGATTATTCAGGTTCCAATTGGAAAATAGACAATGCGACTTTCCTTCAAGGTCAGGTTTTACAGAATATGATTGCCTATGGTGCTGGAATAATCATTCTTTTAGTTGCGGGATTTGGTATTTATAACATTCTGACTATGATGATTTATGAAAAAATGAAAGATATTTCTATTTTAAAAGCAATCGGATATTCTGATAAAGATGTACGAAGAATTTTTATGATTCAAGCCATACTCATTGGTCTCGTTGGCTCAATTATAGGTTTAATTTCCGGTTACTTTGCATCCGTTGGGCTAACACACCTACCTTACGAATCAGACACGATAATTGTTATGGATCATCTCCCCGTGAGTTTTAATCCTTCGTTCTATATCATGGCATTTTGTTTTGGGATTTTCACCACTATGTTTGCCGGATTCACACCTTCTCGAAAAGCATCCAAATTAGACCCAATAACTATTTTAAGAGGATAAATAATGAAAGTACTTGAAGCACAAAATATCAATAAATATTTTTACAAACCACAGAAAAATCAAGTTTTAAAAGATTTATCCTTTTCCGTGGATAAAGGAAAATTCGTTTGTATTACAGGAAAATCAGGAAGTGGAAAATCAACCCTACTTTATTTGCTTTCTACCATGGATACTGATTTCGACGGGAGCATAAAAATCAATAATCAAGAAATGAAAGGTAGAACCAACCGATGGTTAGCTGATTTTCGTAATCAACATATTGGTTTCGTATTTCAATTCCATTTTCTTCTACCTGAATTTACTTCTTTGCAAAATGTTATGTTACCTGCTCTAAAATTAAATAAATTATCAAAAAAAGAGATAGAACATAAAGCAATTGAATTATTAGATTTATTAGGAGTAAAAGACCAAGCGTTAAAAAGGACATCCTTGCTATCAGGTGGACAACAACAACGAGTGGCTATTGCACGTGCACTTATCAATGACCCTTTAATTGTCATGGGAGATGAACCTACTGGAAACTTGGACAGTAAAAATACCGAGATTGTTTTTGATTTATTTAAGAGAATATCCGAAGAAAAAGGGCAGACATTCTTGGTTGTAACTCATGATGAAGACTTTGCGTCCAAATCTGATAAAGAAATTCAATTAATAGATGGGAGAATAGAATAACGACTATTACAACTGCTCAGCCCATAACAAGCGGTTTGAACGCAAGGCGGGTAAATCGCTTCGATTGAACATTTTCGGTAAGAAAAAAGTATTATCTTCGTATCAACATTTGTCGGCAAAATCCGCCCTGCGTCAAGCCGCCAAACCGTTAGGCAATATTTTAAAAAAAGCTCAACATCGATATCAGATAATCAAAA
>CAZTOG010000002.1:0-64004 GCA_964615135.1 uncultured Balneolaceae bacterium
AACGTATTTTAATGAATATTAAAATATTTTCACACTCCCTTTTCACACTCCCTTTCCACACTCCCTTTCCACACTCCCTTTTCACACTCCCTTTTCACACTCCCTTTTCACACTCCCTTTTCACACTCCCTTTTTGTTTCTGTCAATGAATTGTCGGTATGTCTTTTAACAAAATTGTACAATGCATGGTCATTTGCAAATCTAAATTTCATTGTAACTGAATGAATACAATACACCTACCGTACAATTTCATACACGCCTATTAAAACATTATCGGGATTGTCGTCTTCCAGCAGGTATAATTTATTGCTGCTGTCCATGGCCATGGGCTGGAAGGGCAGCGCTATCTCGCCAATAAACTCTTCCCTGTTATCGAACAGATTTAAAAAATGTTCCTGGTCGTTCGGATTCCTTAGTTCAAAATACTTTTCCGTTAGCCTATGAAAATAAAATGCAAAATAATCATTGGTGATAAACGATTGTCCCACAGCACTAAATTTAACATTTATTTTGTTTTTCACTTCCCGTGGATCGGTAACATTCGGGCGCTCGTCGCTCACTTTATAATTCTTGGACAGCACCCCAAAACGCGAAACCCTTTCTCCCGTCTCCAAATCAAATTTTTGTATAATGGGGGACGTTCGATGGGTAGTATATATAAATCCTTCGTGAACCAATATGCTATTTAGGGCATTATATAATTCATGGGATTTAATTAAGCTGGAATCATATTCTCCAAACAATCTATCCAAATTGCCCAATCTATCGTAAATGGCTATTGTTCTGGATTCCCAGTGATTGCTTGCAGATGATTTCTCCGCCTCCTGAACTCCCAAAATTAATTTACCATGCTCGAAGTACACCAATTTGGACCGGCCCCACAGCTTATCCTTTAAAATACCTTGATAGCTATTAACAAGTTCCCCATCAAAATCAAATTTCTTGACCATATCAAGCACACCATCCCGGACCACAATCGTGTCATTGTCAACCCCAAAAGAGGTAATATGCCTGAATTCCTTGGGACCATCCCCAGCTTTACCTATCGCCTGATGAACGAATCCGGTACTGTCTGCTATTAAAATCTGGTTCAGACCGGTGTCCCTAAATAATATTTTCATATCCCCGTTCCGTTCAAGTATCAGGGTCGGTGGCTCAATCACACCAATGTTAAATTCATCGGAGGTCAGTACAAACTCACGTACTTTCAGAAGTTCAAGGCTGCCCTCTTTTGTTTTTTTGAGAATGGGTGGTTTTTCCGTTTCTATTTGCCCATTACAGGCAAAACCGAATGTTAAAACAGTAACCAATACAATATATCTAACGTACAATTTCATACACACCTATTAAAACATTATCGGGATTGTCGTCTTCCAGTAGGTATAATTTATTGCTGCTGTCCATGGCTAGGGGCTGGAAGGGCAGCGCTATCTCGCCAAGAAACTCTTCCCTGTTATCGAACAGATTTAAAAAATGCACCTTATCACTTGGATTCCTTAGCTCAAAAAACTTTTCGGTTAGGCTATAAAAATAAAATGCAAAATAATCATTGGTAATAAACGATTGGCCTACAGCACTAAATTTAACATTTATTTTGTTTTTCACTTCCCGTGGATCGGTAGCATTCGGACGCTCTTTGCTCACTTTATAATTCTTGGACAGCACCCCAAAACGCGAAACTCTCTCTCCCGTCTCCAAATCAAATTTTTGTATAATGGGGGAAGTTCGATGGGTGGTATAAACAAACCCATTGTGAACTAATATGCTATTTAGGGCATTATATAATGGATGGGACTTAATTAAACTGGAATCATACCCTCCCAATACCCTTTCCAAATTGCCTGCCCTATCGTAAATGGCTATTGTTCTGGATTCCCAGTGATTATTCTCAGATGATTTCTCTGCTTCCTGAATTCCTAAAATAAATTTATCCTGCTCGAAGTACACCAATTTGGATCGCCCCCATACCTTATCTTTGAAATTTCCTTCGTAGCTATTAACAAGTTCCCCGTCAAATTTGAATTTCTTGACCAAATCAAGCGCAGCATCCCGAACCACAATCGTGTCATTGTCTACCCCAAAAGAAGAAATATTCCTGAATTCCTTGGGACCATCTCCATCCCTGCCTATCGCCCCGTGGACAAACCCGGTACTGTCGGCTATTAAAATCTGGTTCAGACCGGTGTCTCTAAATAATATTTTTATATCTCCGTCCCGTTCAAGTAACAGGGTCGGTGGCTCAATCACACCAATGTTAAATTCATCGGAGGTCAGTACAAACTCACGTACTTTCAGAAGTTCAAGGCTGCCCTCTTTTGTTTTTTTGAGAATGGGTGGTTTTTCCGTTTCTATTTGCCCATTACAGGCAAAACTGAACATTAAAACGATGGTCAATAGCCGGATTAATGCTTTATTCATAATATTCACGATTAATTAATATTGCCCAATAATATGGTATATATATTTTGCAGGTATGCTATAGCCAAAACGGAAATGAGCATAAAAATCAGGCCTTTTTCCGTTAAAGCTCTAATAGTTAAATACTTTCTCATGTATCGTATAATTTTCTTCTGTGGGATATACATAATAAAGCTTATTTTTAAATGCATATACCGGACTACTTTCATCAGATAATTCTTCTACTTTAATAATCCTCTCTTGCAGTATATCAAACACAACCAAATCTACTTTAGAATTCTTATGCGCAACTATTAATAAAATATGTGAATCATCTAACTTATAAGAAGAAAGGATTGTGGATTTCGTTTTTAGAGACGTAATAACTTCACGTATTATTTGATCCGGATTTTTGCGGGGATTAATATCTCCGGTTATTTTATCAAATGATGGTATGTTCAATTTTATTGATTTTAAAAGCTTACCCTTTTCGGAATATTTATACAGGAAATTATCAAGTGGATTTATAAAGTATATTTTATCCCCAAATTGATGGATATAAAAGTTTGAAATTCTATACAGCATATTCTTAGCGTTCAAATCCGGGACTTCAAAATCAAGCAAGAACTCACCTTTCGTATTATATGTTTTTAAGCTGTGTGAACCGCCGGCTTCTGTATAGAAACCAATAAATGTAGTATCCGATAAAAACTTAAATGCACTGGGTGGGATAAAAGACCTGTCAAAGATCCTCACAGAATCGTTATTTTTGGATATTAAAAAAGCCCATGGAGCCGAATTTGTAAAAAAAATATCATTTTTTAATACTTCTAATTTTATTGGTTGCCAATGAAAGCCCGGGAAAGTATCTATTGGGTTTATTTCTTTGGCAAATTTCCCGGTTTCTTTATCATAGAAATAACATGCGGGAATATTTCTATCTAACGTAATAAAATGCTCTTCCGTTACATATAAATCAAAAGCGCTGAGCAAGTAATCGGGATCAAGTTCAACTTTCCTTTCCTGTGCAGAAATATGTACCGTAGATATTAAAAAATAAAAGAAAATTATTACATACTTCATGTCTAATTAATTTTAAAATTCCTTACTTATAAGATTACGGGGGGCTTCATGCGGTACCTATACCATATAAGTACTGAATGAATAAACGACAAAAACAATTTCTTGCATAAATACTCAATTTCAAAATAATTCAAGCTCCCTTTTCAATTCTGTCAAAGAATTGCCGGTATGCCTTTTAACAAATTTGTACAATGCCTGGTCATTTGCAAATCCAAATTCCAATGCAACTGAATGGAAAATAACATCGGGATTGTTTATTAAATATTTTTTTACCCCATTTAGCTTAACCTGCTGATATACCAAGCTTGGGCGCTCTCCATGGCAATCTCTAAATACGCGCGAGAAATAACTCACCGAAGAATAGCCCAAATGTTCGGCCCATTCACTTACACTGCTTATTGTTGCTAGATTCTCTTCTAAAACGAGAATTGCACGCTCTACCTTTCTCATCCAACTTATTTTATGTTTCTATCCCGGTCAATTCTTAATCTACCGCCCATAAATAAAACTATATTGGGCACTTAGCACCAACCCACCCTTCAAATTAAATGTTTATTTTTGTAAAATCAAAAGAAAGTCATAAAAAGTGTGAATTTTCTGAAAAGAATTGTGTTAAAAAATATTTTTTTGAAGTGTTCAATCGCTTTTCATCAGTATTTTATATGGAATAGATGGCATTAAATACAAATATGAGGTTTGATTCCTCAATTTTAAGCTTTTGGAACGGTTAATTTTACCCGATAGAACGGTTTCCCAATAATTTATTGCCGACCTGTCAATCTGCCTTTGCAATAACCCATACGGCATGGATAATGCCCGGTAGAAAACCCAGCAATGTCAATAATATATTAATCCAAAATGCGGGTTTTATGCCAACGGTAAAAAATACGCCCAGGGGTGGCAGTAGAATTGCGAAGATTATTCTAAGTAAGCTCATGGTAAATTGCTAAAGTTATTTGGTTCGTGGTAAAGGTTATAATAAACTAAATTTTACCGAAAATAAAAAAAGCCCGATTAAATTAAATAATCGGGCTTTTAAAATAACTTCCAATTTAAATACTATTCATCGCCATTGTCGGATGAACTGCCATTGTCCGAACTTTCTACCGGTGGTGGCAAAGTTGGTACTGCGGGTGCAGATTCGGTTGGGATGCCCACATCGATTCCGCTTCCGTCTTGTAAAATACTTCTGTTAATTGTGCCTCTGTCTATTGCAAAGTTTGCCACTACGCAAAGCACTAAAAATAAGGTTCCGAAAAGGCTGGTTGCCTTCGAGAGTAAATCTGCCGTACGTCTTGCACCCAAACCGGACGAACCGCCCAATCCGCCGCCGCCTCCGCCGCCAATCCCGGCAAGACCTTCGCCCTGACCGTTTTGAAGGAGTACCACAAAAACCAGCAAAACACAGATTATGGCAATTACTACCACTAAAATATTATAAAGCATATTCAAATTCTTTTTTATTATACAAGGGTTTAAAGATATTCATTTTTATAAACTATCCCAAGTTAAAAAAACAGGTATTAAGCTATTCATCTTCCCTTAATTTAGGGATGGGCTGAATTAAATCCCTGCTATTGTTTTTAGGGTTGTTAACCAGCTCAGGCACCCTGTAAACGGCCAAATCGGGAATCAGTTGATTACTTTTTAGGTGCTGTACAAGTATCTGCGCCATTTCGCCCGTTAACCATTTTTCGTAATCCTTTTTTTCTAATAAACAGGGCATCCTGTCGTCCAACGGCTGCAGCAGCACATTTGCCGGCACAGTAAGGGGTGCAAATTCATATTTTGTGTGATTATTTTCACGGTTTGTGGCTCTGAACAGTCCGGCCACTCCCAGCACCGGATACGACAGCCTGCGTATATAAAATGGCAACGGGTCTTTTACCGTTTCTTTCCATAAATAAAACCCGCTGATGGGTATGATGCACGGGCTCCAGCCAAGAGATCTGTATTTGTTGGGATTTTCGATAAAATCTTCGCTTTTAATATTAAACGTCTCATCATCCGCTCCCTGCCAGTAGGCCCAAACCATAACCGTGCCTTTTTCTTGTACTATTATGGGTATTTGCGCGCCGGGATATACATTAAACGAAGGGATAAAAATTGAATCGGAGCCGGCGTTGACACCAAAATCTCTGATTACTTCTTCCTTGCTTATATCAAATACATATCGTTGCATAAATTTAATTTTATCTGATGTTGAAATTACTTTAATTAGGGTAAAATAAATAATGTCTGCCAAATGAACCCTATATATAACTCCGACGAAAAAAGATTGCGAAGTGGTTTTCGAATTCTATTTTTCATCATCCTTACTATTATCTTCATTTTACCGTCCAATTTCATCCCTTTTGGATGGTTAACCTACTTGGTTATTGCAGTCGGCACGTTTTTAGCGGCTTATATTGCAGCCAAGTTTATGGATAAACGTCCCATCTCCGATATTGGTCTGTTTTTTGATGTAAAATGGATTAAAGATTTTTTAGTGGGCGCAATTATCGCTTTTATCGCCCAATCGGTAATATTTTTGATCGAATGGCAGGCCGGATGGCTGGAGATAACGGGATTTGCGTGGCATCAGAGCCAATTGCCGGACTGGATACTCCCAATTTTATCCGTATTGGTGCAAATGCTGGCGGTTGGGTTTTATGAGGAAGTGATTTTCAGGGGTTATACCGTCAAAAACCTTGCCGAAGGATTTACCATGGGTACTTTAAATAGTAAAGCAGGGTTGTTAATCGCCGTGATTTTTACTTCGGTTCTGTTTGGATTGGCCCATTTTTCTAATCCAAATGCCGATATAATATCTACCATAAACATTGTTTTTGCGGGGTTTATGCTGGTATTGCCCTTTATTTTGACGGGCAGACTGGGTTTATCGGTAGGTATCCACTTTGCATGGAATTTTGTGATGGGCGGGGTGTACGGCTTGCCGGTAAGCGGAATGATGCTAGAAGGCTCGCTGATAAAATCGGCCGTAAACGGTCCGGTGGCATTTACCGGTGGCGAATTTGGACCCGAAGCCGGTATTTCTGGTGTTATTGGTATGGCTCTGATAATCTTGCTGGTGGGTGTTCATCATTACAAACAGCATGGCGGACTGCGCATTCATCCAACTTTTTTGGAAAAATATGCCGATAAAGAAGCGCCTGACAACATTTTAGATGAGCTTGCCTAACTTTTTTCGTATATTGCGCACTTGTATTTGAAAATCTGCCTATAAAAGGCAGGTTGATGATCTTTGAAAATTTAACATTTAAGCAAAAAGAAGAGGTGTAATATTGTCTTTTGCAAAATTAGGCCTGAGCTCAGATTTACTTAATGGGCTGGCCGATATAAGTTTAGAAAACCCAACACCTCTCCAAAATGAAGTAGTACCCACCGCACTCGAAGGAAAAAATGTGCTGGTTAAAAATGAAAACGCGGATATAGGGGCTTTTTTGATTCCCGTACTACAAAATATTTTGAATCATGGAGAGGTAAAAGAAACAAGAATTTTAATTTTAACACCATCTAAAGAAAGAGCACAAAAAATAGACGAGCTGGTTTGGGCAATGGGTTATTATGCACAAATCAGTAGTGCGAAGGTTGCCATGGGCGGCAATAAAGAAGAGCAAAAACAAGCTCTTTACGATGGTGCGCCGGTTATAGTGGCAAATCCCGGCCAATTACTGAATATTTTATACAACACAGATTTCCGTTTCAAAAACATTACCACCGTTGTTATTGATAATGGGCACGAAATGGAAAACTACAATCTGGTTGATAAGGTAAATTCCGTCTTTAAATTAATAGACGGAACACCCCAGGTATTGCTATATTCGGCCAAATTTAACTTTGCCACACAAAAATTAACTTCCGATTTTTTAAATAATCCCGTTGTTTTTGGCTTTGATGAAGAGTCCCTATCGAACACAGCCCGCACCAATAACATAGAGAATAAAAATAACGACCAAGCGGATAATTCTGCAATTAAGCCGCAAAAAGCCGATGCCAATGCCGGCGAAGATTTAAGTTCCGATAGTGGAAATAAAGAAGCTGAAAAAGCGGGTGAAAATGATAACATCAACCCCGAAAAAAAGCTGAAAAATCTATCCGTCTCCGTGGTTTTGAAAAAAGACCAGGAAAGTTCGGAAGATAATGATGAAAATGGCGCTGAAACCGAACGAAAAGGTAAAATGGACAAGGCCAAAAGCGCTGCTGAGGGCGAGTCGGCGCCGCCCGTGAGCCGTAAATTGAACCAGGGGTATATAAATGTGCCGCCCAAGATGAAAATCTCGACTTTAATGGCGCATCTGGAAAAAACCCTTAACGGTCGCGCCGTCATATTTACGGCGTCCAAACGGACAGCGAACCGTTTGTTCAGAATTATCCTCAAAAAAAATTGGGGCGTTGTGAGCATATACGAGGGCATAGAAAAGGAAACTTTTGACGAGCGCTACAATAAATTTGCTGCGGGCGAGATGAAAGTTCTTTTGGTAGGCGGTATTTCTGCCCGCGATCTGGAAATCGAAAATGTGAGCCAGGTTATTAACTACGATGTACCCACTGAAGCCGATGAATATCGCTTCAGGGCAGAGCTGGTTAAAAAAGGCAAGGCTACACAAATAGTTTCATTGGTTTCCAAAATGGACAAGCAGGACATGAATGCCATTGTAAAAGATATTGGACATCCTCCTACAGAGATTCCCCTGCCGGTTGAAATAGTGGAGAAAAAAAGCACCCGTAAAAACAAACCTACCAAGAAAAGTACCACGGGCAAAGGTTCAAAACGGACTGCAAAACAAGACAAAGGCAATTTTAAACCTAAAAAAAGAAGTTATAAACCGAATTTAAAAAGAGAACTACCACGCCCAAATTATGACGGACTATCGGGCGGCAGGGACGGTGAAAGTCGCGGTATGTTCGGGTGGTTAAAAAAATTATTCAAATAGAATAAAGCACCACAAATTTTAAATATTAAATCCGTTTATTAATTCAACTTATTTAATTAATGGGCTACTTTGGCTGGAAGTAGTCCATTTTTATTTATATACCCTACCAGAGCAAGTATAAACACATACTTAATATATATAAGAAATGCGGTTATATTTTAAATTATCAAAGAGCCCGAATTCTAATTTTGAAGATAAATATTGAGCATATTTATGGTAATTATCTTAACTTCCGCACGGCTGAAACATGGTTTTCAGTTTTTATAATAACAATAACTTCAATATAAACTATTAAAATCAATCGCTATATGAATACAAAAATTAAGTTTGTGTTGATTCCGGTTTTACTATTGTTGGCAACTTTTGTGGTGCAAGCCCAGGTTACAACTTCAAGTATGAGCGGAAGAATTACAGACGCTGAAGGTGTGGTAATTGGTGCTACTGTCATCGCCAAGCACACGCCCTCAGGAACTGAGTACGGTACAGCTACCAATACCGATGGTAGGTTCAACCTAACCGGTATGCGCGTTGGCGGACCCTACACTGTTGAGGTATCTTATATTGGATACGAAAAAAATGTTACCGAAAACATTACACTCAAATTGGGTGAAGTATATATACTTGATGTTTTCTTAAGCTCCGACACGTTTACACTCGATGAGTTGGTTGTTTCCGGTACCCGGGCAACTAAATTTACTACCGAGAAGACAGGTGCTTCTACCAACATTTCCTCTGCCGAAATTACCGCAATGCCGATGATCAGCCGTGATATTACCGATATTACCAAGATTTCGCCTTACAGCGGCTCGGGTATGAGCATTGCAGGAGGTGACGGCCGTTCAACAAACTTTACCGTTAACGGTGCCAACTTTAACAACAACTTTGGTCTGTCCGACATGCTTCCCGGTGGCGGTAACCCAATCTCTCTCGATGCCATCGAAGAGGTTCAAGTTGTAGTAGCGCCATTCGACGTTCGCCAAACCAACTTTATTGGTGGCGGTGTTAACGCTATTACCAAATCGGGTACTAACCTATACAAAGGTTCTGTTTACAGCTACTTGTTTAACCAAGATATGCGTGGTAACAGAATTAAAGATACCGATTTTGGTGCAAGAGCCGAAGAGTCAAGAAATATTTATGGTGTTAGTATTGGTGGCCCCATCATCAAAAATAAATTGTTCTTTTTTGCCAATGCCGAGTTAGAGAAACAACCCGGTCAGGTTGTAACTTGGAGGCCATCCGACAATGGCGTTGCTGATATCAATAATAACCTTTCGCGAGTTTCTAAAAGCGATATGGACTTGGTAAGCAAACATCTTAAGGATAATTACGGATATAGCACCGGTTCTTACAACGATTATCCGGGCGACGAAGACAACGTTAAGTTTTTAGGTCAGATCGACTGGAACATCAACAAAGATCATACCTTCCGTTTAACCTATAACTACACCAAAAACCAAGCTTGGAATGGTACAAACGGAACTTCAACTGTTGCCCCACGTACTCCATATTTCCGTATATCGCAGCACGGTATGGCATTTGCCAACTCAATTTACTCGATGGATAATATTGTAAACTCCGGTACAGTAGAATTGAACAGCCGTTTTAGCACCAAAATATCTAACCAGATATTGATTACGGCCACCAAAATAAAAGATATGCGTGGTTCCGAATCCAGCCCATTCCCCTTTATCGACATCCTGGCCGGATATGATAATAACGGAAACCAAATTCTAGAGCCTTATATCTCTGCAGGTTACGAGCTGTTCTCATGGAACAACGGTGTTAATAACGACGTTATAACTGTAACCGATAACTTCACATACTACCTGGATAAACATGAGATTACTGCCGGTGTAAGCTACGAATACCAAATGGCAAACAACTCTTTTATGCGTAACGGTACAGGTTACTACAGATACGGAAGTATTGATGATTTCTTACAGAAAAGAGCTCCAATTGACGTGGCTGTAACTTATGGTTACGGCGGTGAATTAGAGCCGGCTGCAGAAGTTGCTTTCCATCAGTTTGGTGCTTACATACAAGATGAGTGGAACGTAGCCGATAATTTCAAGTTAACAGTAGGATTACGTGCTGACAATATTTCTTATGCAGACAACTTAATGCGTAATAACGCAATTTATAACTTGAGCTTTAACGGCAAAAAAGTAGATACAGGTGCTTGGCCTACCACTAAAATTCAGTTCTCACCCAGAGTTGGGTTTAACTGGGACGTAAATGGCGACCAAATGCTTAAAGTACGTGGTGGTACCGGTATTTTCCAAGGCCGACTACCATTAGTATTCTTCACAAACATGCCTACAAACTCCGGTATGGTTCAAGGTTCTGCGCAAGCCGTAACTACATACGCTAACGATGGTTCTGTACAAAGCAGAAGCCCATTCTTAGACAGATTTACCGGTGGTATTATTACAGATCCTATTAAAATTGCTGAAGAATTAGGCGCTCCGCTAAATATGACTCCGGATGACGGTGCACTACCCGGTGAAATCAACGGTGTTGATCCTGATTTCAAAATGCCGCAAGTGTGGAAATCCTCCATTGGTGTTGACTATCAATTACCCACATCGTTCCCAATGGCCGTTAGTGTTGAAGGTATCTTCACTAAAAGCATTAACGATGTAATGTTAGAAAACATAAACTGGAAAGAGCCCGATAGTTCTTGGGATAAATTTAGTGGTTCGGACAATAGATATATCTATCCAGCCATTAACAGTATTATGTACAATGCACAAAATGCATTCATCCTTACAAATACCAGCGAAGGCTGGGGCGCTATTGGTAACGTTACCGTTACTGCAGAACCAGTGGATAATCTGGCATTAATGTTTGCGTACACAAAAACAGAATCTAAAGAAATTACCGGTATGCCCGGTAGCCAAGCTAGCTCGGCTTACGGTAACTTAGTTTCAGTAAACGGTCCCTTCCTGCCGGAAGTACAACGTTCGCAATACGTAATACCAAACAGAGTAATCGCCTCGGTATCTTACAAACTGCCTTGGCAATTTGGTAAATTAAACTCAGCAACCAAATTGAACCTGTTCTATACCGGTAATTCGGGTGCAAACTACAGTTATATGTACACCAACGACATAAACGGTGATAACTATAACAACGACTTGATTTACATCCCAAGCGGCAGAGGCGATATCAACTTCGTTTCTCAAGCTGATGAAGATGCATTCTTCAAATTTGTTGACCAAGACAGCTACCTGAAAGCTAACAAAGGCAGTTATGCCGAAGGCTATGCCGCTCGTACCCCTTGGTTGCACAGATTTGACTTCAGAATTGCCAGAGATTACTACATTAATGTAGGCGGAACCACAAACACCCTGCAATTTAGCCTGGACATACTTAACGTAGGTAACATGCTGAATACCCAGTGGGGCGTTGCTAAAACTGCTGCAATCTCCAATAATGGTAGAATCTTAACTTATCAAGGTAAAAATGCGAGCAACGAACCAACATATTCGTTCGTAAAAGTTGGCGGCGAGTACCCAACCGAAACCTTCGATTACAACTACCACTTCAGCCAAACCTGGAGACTACAACTGGGAGTTAGATATTCATTCTAATTGAACGGTTTTTGTATGTTGGTTATTTAAACTGACAAAAATATTAAACGCACTTCAATTCATTTTGGAGTGCGTTTTTTTTGTTTATACTCCATTCTAGTGGCAATTCTTTAATAGGCTTAAAAAACAATTGTTGCATCATTTAATTATTTATTTGTATATTTGTTGCACATGCAACAGTTAATACAACAACTAATATTCCAATGATTACAGACGAAGACATTTTGCATTTACTAACAGGGCGCACTCCGCTTAATTTAAACAGGCTTTTAAGCAACAAAATTAAAAGCGCCGGCATTGCACTTACTAAAGAGCAATGGAGTGTTATGGCCGTACTCTGGAAAGAAGATGGCTGTACCCAGCAGATTTTGGCTGATAAAACTTACCGTGGTCGGGCAGGAATTACGCGTTTAGTGGATACGCTGGAACGCAAAAAATTTGTAGAGCGTAGAGACGACCCCGAAGACCGCCGAAACAAGCTGATATTTCTGTCCAAAAGCGGCAGAGCAATTGAAAATACAGTTGTAAAGGTTTTGAACGACATAGTTTCATCATTAACCGAGGGCATTTCTAAAGCTCAATTGGATAGCTTCAGAAATACTTTTGATAAAATAAACAGCAACATCAAAAAAATAGAAAACGAATAAAATGATAAAAAGAATAACATCCGTTTTTATTCTTTCGCTCGCAACTATTTCATTTTCATACGCACAAGTAAGCATACCGCAGGCGCTTAAGCGACCCATCGAGCTGGCTTTGGAAAGAAGTGCCGACATACAGAACAAAGAGCTTGAGATAGAAAAAACCGAAATAGAACGCAAAAAAGTGGTTGGCAAATTTATACCGCGCGTTGAAGCAACCGGGGCTTATGCATATTTGGATAACAATATAACCATCGATGTTCCGGCCGTAAACCTGCCGATTACCGGTTATGAACTGTTTGCAGAAAATGCGGTTTTAAAAAACAAAGCAAACGTATTGCACGGAGGGATAACCGCAAAAAGTGTCCTATTCAGCGGGATGCAAATAACAAATGGTGCAAAAGCTCTGGAGCAAAAAGCCAAAGGGGAAGCCTTTTTACTGGAATCGGACAAGGACGAAATAATAATCGATGTAATTAACAGCTTTGACATGCTGCATTATATAGTCGTTTCGGAAAACCTGATTGAGGATAGCAGAAAAAGACTGCTTAACGAAAAGGAAAGAGTAAACAAAGCTATCGAAAATGGACTGGCCATTCCGTTCGACCGTGAAAAAATAAAACTTGCCGAGCTGGAACTGGAATCCAAACAAACACAGCTCGAAGGCAGCAAACAATTGCTTCTCGAAAAGATACAGTATCTAACAGGTTTGAATCAAAGTGAAATCAACCAAATTTCCTACTCGGCCGAAACACTCATACTTCCGGGATCTTTAAACACCTCAGACAAGCAGGAACTCGAAGCACTGCAAGCCTTCAAAAAAGCGAGCGAATTTTTGGTTAAGAAAGAAAAAGGCACTTACTTGCCGCAGGCCGCCCTGTTTGCCGGCGTTTCTTATTCAAGTTTGTTCAACGGCACAACCAATCTGGAATTAAATAATTTACCGGGTGCATTGCCATCGCCGCAGTTGAATTTGAACGAACTTACAATAGCCCCAAACTTTATGGCGGGAGTTGTGTTAAAATGGGATTTATTCGCAGGAATGGAACGTAACAGAACCGTTCAACAGGCAAATATCAGCGTTAAACAAATGGATAATAAACTGGAAGACAGTAAAAATAAACTGGATTTACTGCTTCAACAAAAACTGGTGAATTACAATACTATGATAAAAGAAGTGCAGCTGGCCGATCAGAAACAAATGGTTGCTTCCATTACACTTTCGCTGGCAACGCGCCAATATAACGAGGGGCTTATATCTATCAGCCAAAGATTGGAAGCAGAAAACGATTACGTAAAAGCACATCAAAATAAAATAGAACATCTTATCGCGCAGCGTAAAGCGGCATTGGAAGTGCTGATAACAACCGGAAAATTATCCGATAAAATTATATTTAACTAACACAATACTTTATAAAAGATTATAAAAATGAATAATAAATTTTTAATATTATTAATCTTGCCAACTTTATTTATTGGATGCGGCCAAGGCTCAAAATCGATTGAATTACAGGGAAAAACGGAACGGGACGAAATATCGGTGGTAGGTAAATTAGCCGGAAGAATCGATTCCGTTTGGGTTGCCGAGGGTGACGTGGTTCGAAAAGGCGACACACTGGCCGTATTGAATATACCCGAGATTGATGCGAAAAAAGCACAAGCGCTGGGAGCGGTTGAAGCTGCCGAGGCTCAATATAACATGAGCGTGACCGGAGCCACAAAAAACCAGCTTATTCAACTGGAAGCAAAGAAAAACGCATTACAGGAACAGTATAATTATGCCGAAAAATCAGTAAATCGGTTAAAAAATATGGTTGAAGACTCGTTGATTTCCCAACAAACCTTCGACGAAGCTTACGCCAAATTTCAGGGCGCAAAAGCACAACTTTCTGCCGTAAATGCCGAAATTGCCGATGTGGAAAATGGCGTCAGATTGGAGCAGCAACAAATGGCATTAGGACAAAGAAACCGGGCACAAGGCGCATTACAGGAAGCTTTGACGGCAGAAAATGAGCGCTTTATTATTGCACCCGCCACTATGAAAATCGATAACATCACCCTGAAAGCTGGCGAGCTGGCACTACCCGGATATACGCTGTTCAAAGGAGTTTTACCAAATACCACATATTTCCGCTTTACCCTGCCCGAAAACGACCTGGATAAAATAGAAAAAGACATGCAAATAAGCGTACAGGTAGTTTACAATAAAGAACGTATAGATGCTTATGTCAGTCAGGTTAAAGTATTGCCGGCATACGCAAACATTGCCACGGCATACCCCGATTACGAAATGCAGCAATCGCTTTTTGAGATTATTGTCCGCCCAAAAACACAGGAAAAAGCCGGCGAACTGTTCCCAAAAACAAACGTAACCATCACTCTATAACCATGAAAAACTTTATAGAACTTTTAAAACGGGAATTTGCCCTGTTTTGGTCGAATGATGTTCTGAAACTTCTGTTTATCGGCGCGCCGTTGTTATACGGAATATTGATGGGCTACGTGTATCAAAAAGGTAAGGTTACCGATTTGCCCATTATTGTGGTGGACGAAGATACCAGCAGCATGAGTTACAAAATTATTGAGATGTTCGAAGACAATGAAATTCTCGATGTTGTACTTATAAAACCAAACGATCAAAATTTAACACGCGAAGCCATTGAACTTGGTGCGGTGAGTATCGTACAGATACCAAAAGGTTTCGAAAACAGTGTATTGACCCGTAAAAATCCGGAAATAGTCACGACCATAAACACCGGCAATGTTCTCACGGCAAATTATGCTTCAGGGGCCATACAGTTGGTTTTGGGCACATTAAAAGCAGGTACTCAAATGGAAACCCTTAGAAAACAAGGCACACCGGAAGCACTTTTAAGCTCATCCTACGAGCCGTTTAAAACCACTTTTATAAAAAAGAACAATAGGGGCACAAATTATATGTATTTCCTCTGGCCCGGAGTGCTGGCTACGGTTTTGCAACAGGTGCTGCTATTGGCGTTGGCTCTCTCCTTTGCCATGGAGTACGAGAACGGAACCTTTGAGGAGCTGACCCGAAAAACATCATTATTGGGCATGATTGCCGTAAAAGTTGTACCCTATTTAATAATGAGCTTTGGTATTTGGATTGTTTATTGGCTATTCACATTTTGGTTTAAAATACCGGTAAACGAAAATCTGGCTTCGTTAACGTTAATAGCGGGTGTATTTGTGATTTCAGTTAGTTTTATGGGGATACTGGTAAGTATTATTACGCCCGACCAGCTTAAGGCCACAGAAATACTTATGGTGGTTGCCACGCCCAGTTTTATACTCAGTGGATTTACCTGGCCATTAAGCCAAATGCCCGATTGGATTCAATATATTGCCAACTCCATACCATTGACGCACTTTCTGGATGCTTTTCGCGTTTTGCTGGTAGAAGGTGGCTCTTTTTATAATACGTATTCTTCTATATTGGCTATGATATATATAGCGGTATTTGCAGGGATTGCATCGATAATTGCCTTATATTTTAAACGCAAACCATATAAAACTTAATACTACATATTATGTCCAAAAACATTTCAAAACTGGTACTTCTGGCGGGTATTTTTCTCATTTCTTGCAATAAAAGCGAATCTGATGCCAACAAACCCATCAACGTTTATATTGAAACGGAAGCGTGGAAAGCGGACTTGGTTAAGAGCAAACGTATCGGTACAAGCTGCGAATACGCCGATGGCAATGAAGACGAAAGGCTGGAATGGGCCAAAAACAATCCAAATCAATCGGATGGTCTGCCAGCAAATGATAATGATTATTATTTTGAATTGATTGATTTGGACAACTCCGGTAAAAATGATGTGCTGTTCTATTTCAATGCGGTAAACTGTACCGGACATAACGGCGATACCCCAACATTCGCAAAAATCATGTACGCAAACGGCAAACAAAAAACGGATATACTGCCGGAAATTATCACTGCCATTCAAAAAGAATTCAATAAGCAAAAAGCAGATAACAACTGGAGCGATGTAACCAATAATTTCATGGAAAATACCACAAAAATTACGGGTTACAACAATGGTATTACCGGTAAATTTCTTCTATACACGAAAGACGATGCACACTGCTGCCCCACTTATTCGGGTAGTTATACGTATAGTATTACCGACAAAGAAATTAATATTGATGTTGCCGAAATGTAAACAGCGGTTTTAAACAGCCTTTTTGCTGAAGTTAAAGCAGTCTGTTTTCCAATTTAAAGGATTTTCACGGATGTGCTTTTTAATCATTCGGTATTCACTTTTGCTCGATATGGAATAATCGTAAAAACCGGGCTGCCAGTTAAATTTGGGACTTATTTTTCTTATGTACTCCCTGACCTGCTTTTTATAGTCGCCAACAACAGCGGCAATGCTTTGCACCTCGGTCTGGGGAGTATAGAGTTTGACCTGCACATCGGAAACCATACGCTCGGTTATGGAAACCTCTATGTTTTGCTTAATTCTTATTATCCCATGTACATGGTTCGGCATAATTACAAAAGGCCCCGTTTTAATGTGCGGATACCCGTTGGCCAAATTCAACCAGCATTCTTTTGCCATCAATCCCGCTTTGGACAGTACCATCCCATCATTTTCTATACTGCCAAAATGGTCGAGATAGTTTTTGGTGCATAGCGTAACAAGAAAGGCATCTTCGTTTAAAACTGTGGTTCCCGAATCGGGATAAAGGTATCTGTTTTTGAATTTTCCGTTTAAAATCATCTCTGTAAAATTTAATTGAACCCTATGGTTGTAATTAAACAACCGTTACTTTTATCTATAAGAGCGTTTAAACGAAAAAACCTTACAATTTTGATCCGTTTTTTTATTTCCCGATACAGAAACGCGAGAAAATGGAATCCAAAATATCCTCGTTGGTTATTTCGCCCGTTATTGCGCCGAGTTCGTTCAGCGAAGCCCTGAGGTCAACGGATAGAAAATCACCGGTGAGGCCCATTTCCAGTCCGTTTAGAGCCGCTTGCACGTGTTTATCCGCTTTTTGCAGTGCGTCCCTATGTCGGGATGAGGTTACCAGCAAACTGGAGGCATCGTAGTGTTTATTTTCCAGCGCGCGATCTCGCAGCATTTTTTTGAGTGGATTTATATTTTCATCCTTTATGGCAGAAATTTTTAAATCAAATTCGGTTCGCCATTCCAGTTCCATTTCCAAATCGGCCTTTGTGCCGATAAGTATAAACGGAGCATCGCCGGCTCTTTTCTGGAATTCGGCAATCTCCTTTCTCTCCTCTTCGGTAAACGGGTGCGATAAATCTTTCAGATATACAATTAAATCGGCCTGTTCAAATGCTTTTTGCGAACGGCGTACGCCCTCTGCTTCTACAATATCATCAGTTTCTCGCAGGCCGGCCGTATCTATCAGTTTGAACAGCAAGCCATCGTAACTCCAATCTACATCAATGGTATCGCGTGTGGTGCCCGCTATTTCGGTAACTATGGCTCTTTCCCGGCCAATCAATGTGTTCAATAAAGTAGATTTACCGGCGTTGGGCCGACCAATAAGCACCGTTTTGACCCCGTCTTTTACCAATCTACCGGTTTCGTAGGTTTCCAGCAGTGTATGTATCTCGCCGCTTACATCCTGCAAGAGGGTTTTTAGCTGATCTTTATTGGCAAATTCAACATCCTCTTCCACAAAATCCAGTTCAAGCTCAATCATGGCCGTTGCATCAATTATTTGCTGGCGGAATTGTTTTATATGCTCTCCCAAACGTCCTTCCAATTGTTGATTGGCTGCATCAATGGCTTTTATACTTTTGGCGTGTATCAAATCGGCCACGGCTTCAGCCTGATCCAGATCCAATTTACCGTTTAGAAATGCGCGCTGCGTAAATTCTCCCGCTTCCGCCCCACGAATGCCCAAAGCAAGCACCGTTTCCAGCACTTTTTGCGTTATCAGAACCCCGCCATGGCACGAAATTTCTACGGTATCCTCGCCCGTATATGATTTTGGAGATTTGAACAGCGTTACCAGAATCTCATCAACAAGAAGTCCTTCCGCATCTTTCAGCCGACCAAAATGTACGGTATGGCTTGCCTGTTGAGTTAAATCTTTGCCTTCAAATGCCCTGTTTACAATGGAAATTGCATTTTTACCGGATACCCGGATGATGGCGATGCCGCCCTCTCCGATGGGTGTTGCCACTGCGGCAATAGGCGGGTTTTGTGTGATGGTTTTCATGTGCGTTTTACCGGAACTTTTAGTCTCAAATATACGCAATTATGTTTTAATCTTGAATTTCAGTTAAACGGCCTGCATAAAAAAACCACTCCGATAAAATAACGGAGTGGTTTAATCTATTCTTATTTGGGCTCCAATTCAAACAACCAAAAAAATCATTTAGTGCACATCGCCCATAAGCTTTTTCATTGGTTTGGAAATAAGCAGTAGCAACACTCCGGCACCAATAGTTGTGGCCACTATCATCATGTATTGATTGGGCATATTTGCGAGTGCTTCTTCACTGCCGCCGCTTGCCGAGCCCGATATCAATCCTGCCAATAAGTTGCCCAAAGAACTGGCCAAAAACCAAATTCCCATCATTTGCCCGGAGAATTTTTTAGGGGCTAGCTTGGTAATTAAGCTCAAACCAACAGGGCTTAAACTCAGCTCGCCAAAAGTATGGAACATATAGGTGAATATTAACCAGGTGGGTGCGGCCAGGTTTCCGGCTGCAGCAATTTTAGAGGCAAAATACATCACCAGAAAACCTACGCCAAGTAACATTAAACCCACGGCGAATTTAATTGGCGATCTTGGGTCTAAATTTCTCTTTGCCAGCCACACCCACATAGCACCAAATACAGGCGCAAAAATAATAATAAAAATAGAATTAATAGATTGGAACCAAGCCGCCGGCATTTCCCAACCGAAAACGGTTCTATCGGTAAATCGTTCAGCAAATAAGTTTAAAGTAGAACCGGCCTGCTCAAAACCTGACCAGAAAACAGCCGCAAAAATAAAAATAATTCCTATGGCCACTACTTTCTTCTTTTCCGCTTCATCCAAGCCGCCAAAAAGTGCTACATAAGCCAAATATCCAAAGCCAACTATGGCAATAATAACTCCCGAAGCTCCCGCAATGGTCGGCGCGTCTATTGGTATAATACCCGTAAACGCCAAAACCAGAAATAATACACTTAATCCAATTGCTATTTTTGCTTTATTGCTGACCGATTTGAGTTCTTTTTCATCTTTTGGCGGGGTAAATTCACCGTAACCATCCAGATGGCGCTCCGATAATTTATACTGAATCAACCCCAAAACCATACCAAAACCAGCGATTCCAAAACCTAAATGCCAATCTGTTTTTGCTAAAACTCCGGTTATTAGTGGGGCTATCAAAGCACCAACGTTAATACCCATATAAAAAAGAGAAAAACCGGCATCTCTTTTAGCACTGTCTTTGCCTTCGTATAAATCGCCAACAATGGCGCTGATATTTGGCTTTAACAGCCCTGTTCCCAATACTACCAGAATAAGTCCAACAAAAAATGAGTTGGTATCGAACGCAGTTACGGTTGCTCCGGAATCAAAACCAAATAGCTTTAATATGCCGGGCAGCCCCATTGTAAAGTGTCCCAACGCAATTATAATGCCGCCGTACCATACCGATTTTTTTAAACCTAAAAGCCGGTCTGCAAACCACCCTCCCGGCAAAGCCATCAAATATACGCCCATAGTATATAATCCGTAAATAGCGCCTGCGCTTCTATCGTCGAACCCAAAACCACCTTCTACAACCGGTGCAGCCATAAATATTATAAGCAGGGCACGCATTCCATAATAGCTGAATCTTTCCCACATTTCTGTAAAAAACAGGGTTGATAGGCCTTTTGGATGCCCAAAAAATGTTGCTCCTTCGTTATTTTTCCCGTTTGCCATAATCTGTTATTTGTGATTAAAAATTGAAATTTTAAACTTAAAATTTTTTGATTATACCTAAACTATAACTTGCGCGCAAGAAATAACAAAATAAAACTCAATTATATCGTTATTATTGGCCATATTTACGCGTTGGAAGTTAATATAATTTTTAAGTTCCAAAATTCTTATAAATTATATCCTTCTTTAAGCGCAGGTTGGAATTTACAGTGTACTAATTGATTTTGCAGATTCACAAATTATGTTTTTAAATTATTTTATGGTAAATGAACGAGATTATTGAGTTTCAGGATTATATTTTCAGGCTTATAACGGCTTTTATATTGGGCGCCGTTATTGGTTTCGAGCGGCAGTGGCGCCAAAAAAGTGCGGGACTGCGCACAAACACTCTGGTTTCGATTGGGGCGGCTTCTTTTGTACTTTTATCGGTAATCTTACATGGAAATTCCGGGGGAGATCCGGGCAGGATTATTGCTCAAATTGTAACCGGTATCGGTTTTATCGGCGCCGGTGTGATTATGAAAGATGGTTTTGACGTCAGGGGCTTGAATACGGCGGCAACTATTTGGTGTTCGGCGGCAGTGGGGACGTTTGCAGGCTTGGGCCTGTATATTGAGGCCAGTTTGACTACCGCCACCATTGTATTTGCACATTTGGCCTTACGCCCAATCAGTATCAGATTGGCTCGTTTGACATCTTATGAAAAGGATAAAATCCGCCAAACCAAGTACCGATTAAAAATACAATGTCCGGCTGTACTTGAAAGTGAAGTAAGGCAAACATTACTCGATTATTTAGTAGTAAACGACCAACTTTTGATGCAATCCATAGGCAGAGACTATGAAAATGTCGAGGCTCAAGATATCACCCTTTTATTGGAAGTTTCTACCATTGGAAGACAAGAAAATTTGATGGAGGTTTTTCTGTCGCACATAACCAACAAGCACGATGTCAAAAACGCCAGCTGGGAAATTATAGGGCACGAAGAAGAATATTAAGTATAAATAAATAATGAATTTATCTATTGTAGATATTTCGCCCGTAAGTGAGGGCGAAACCAGAACCGAAGCGCTACACAACACCATTAAACTTGCCCAACATGCGGAAGATTTTGGATACTCAAAATTTTGGTTAGCTGAGCATCACGCATCGGCATCGGTAGCCGGCAGGGCACCCGAAATTATGATTGCAGCGGTAGCCGCCAATACCAAAAGAATGACGATTGGTTCCGGTTCTGTGCTATTAAACCATTATAGTGCATTTAAAGTGGCTGAAGTATTTTCAACATTGGAAGAAATTTATCCCGGCAGAATAGATTTGGGTATCGGTCGCGCTACAACGGGCACCATCGGCGATTTGGCCCTCCAGCAAGACCGAAGCAAACAATTTCACAGTAATTCAAACGAACAAATTATCGAGATTTTGGCTTGGCTGGATCATTCCTTTCCAGACGATCATGCCTTTTCACAGATCCCTATTTATAGTGTTGATTCGAAGCCGAATACCTTTTTGCTGGGTTCAAGCAATTGGAGTTCAGATGCCGCAGCTATTTTGGGTTTAAGGTATGTTTTTGCGGGATTCATAAACCAGGCAGGGGCAAAATCCATCACCGAAAATTATATTCGGAAATTTAAACCCAGCGAATCGAGTGTAGGAGTGCAAAAACCCGAACTCATATTATCCGTTCATGCCGTTGCAGCCGATACAGAACAGGAAGCTCGTGAATTATTGGCGCCGGTCACATTGATGTATCAAAATCTGAGAAAAGGGAAGCTAAACGAGAAACTATTTTATCCCAATAAAGCCATTAAAGAACTGGGATATACTCCTGAAATTCAACTTTATGATACCAAGACACAGTTAATTCCAAAGTTTGTAGCAGGCACTCAAGGTATGGTACTCCAACAACTCCAGGATATCGCCAAAGATTATGGAGTAACAGAGTTTGTAATACAAGACATGATTACCGACTTCGAAGCCAGAGTACACTCCTACAAGCTATTATCCAATTTTATAGATTAACCATAAATTAGCCAATAAACCGAGTAAGGATATTGGCTAATTTAATTTTAAAACGTTGGGTTAAATCGTATCCAAAACGCGGATTGACCTTGCATACCCGATAATGGCTTGGCAAATTCAAATTTGATGGTATTGATACCGAATCCAAACCCAATATTATGCGATAAATCGGAAAATTTCATGCTGTAATCGCTTATGGGATTTCCATCTGCTAAAAATGCGCCGTTAAACTTGGATGCGCCCGAATCCAAAAATACAGAAGCAGATAAATCTTGCAGATTGACCCATCCCAGTTTAGTTGTTGAAGTGCGGCCAAATTGGAGTTCCAAATTGCTCAACAGCATTTCGTTACCTTGCATAGCTTTATAACCTAGTGCGCGCATACTGCCCAATCCACCGAGTGCAAAATTCTTGAACTCCGGTACATCACCGATTGCACTACCGGCCATCACGCGCCATTTGAACAGCGTGCTTTTGTCCAAACGAAGGTAGGTTTTGGCCTCTGCCTGGTATTTATTATATGAGAAATCGTTTTTTGCCTGACCAATATCGGCCAGTTCTGCATTTATAGAAACCGTTGTTTTTATGTTGGATGCAGGAGCAATTCTACCCGATTTAAAAACAAGTCCTAATGTCAGCGTTTCCTGATAAATATTATCGATACCGGTATGCAAACCGGGATTTGGCCTGAATGCGGCGTATTTGCTTATTAAAGAGAAGTCGGTATTTGCATCCAGCGTATTGTAATTGTCCCAATTGTACGAAGCACCCAATTCTATGGCTCTGGTCGGTTTCAGAAGGCCATAAAATCCGTATCCATCGGCTTTATAGTAATCTTGGTAATCGAAGCCCGTAAAAAACGAAGTGACGCTGTTTTCGGTCTGACCCGTTCTCCAATAATCTTCGGTGGTGGTCGAATTGTATAAATTCCCTCCCAACATCAGCCATTTGTGCGAAGATCCAATATTTTTTTCCAGGCCAATGGAGTATTGCCATGCTTTCTGACCAAATGAATAACCCAACATGCCATTTAAATTGATATCCGGTAAATCAAACAGATTGTTATATTTATTCCAATCCATTTTATCTTCCTGATAACCAAGAAACAGTCCGTCCACACGATTATATCTCACCATTTGAGCAACGGGATAGGCAGAGTAAATCGAATTTTTAACACCAAAGCTGCTCTCTTTATAAAAGCTTTGGTCCAAACCATCGTATAAGTCTATATCGTGATAGTATCTATGATAATCAAAACTTTGCGCATAAGACGCCACCGATAAACACACGGTTAACAACAAAATTGTATTTAATTTTCTCATGATATCTGCATTGATTTATAGTTAGTCCACTTTATAATGTAATTAAAAGCGTTTTAAAATGCTGTCTAAGCATTTATTTCTAATATTTGTAAATAAAATATAGTAACGCTACACTATACGCAGCATCGGCTGATAAGTTTCAATAAAGCCGATTTTATCCTATTCTTTCACTGAACAACATCCCGGCAAGCTTGGCGGTTTTTTGGTTTTCGTCGAATGTTGGATTTAATTCGCATGCATCCATTGAGGTTAGCTTACCGCTTTCTTTTACCAAATCGAGAACCCGCAGGGCATGGTTTAGTTCCAATCCGTTCCAAGCCGGTGCGCTTACTCCCGGTGCTATGCCGGCTTTGAACACATCCAGACATACCGTTAAATAAATATGGGTGCGGTTTTCTATAAATTCCTGCACTTTTTGAAGGGATTCCGCCTCTGAATCGAATATTTCGCGATTGGTTACGTGCTTTGTCTCTAATTTTTCGGCCGTTTTAAACAGCGCTTTGGTATTGTTGTGTGGATTTATACCGTAAACAAAGTATTTCAAATCCAGATTATTTTCTTCGGCGTGTTCGTGGGCTTGTAGAAACGGTGAACCCGAATGCGGAACCCCATTATATTCGCGCAGATCGAAATGTGCGTCTATATTTAAAATTCCAATTTTTGCCTGTGGATTCGTTTCCATCAGATGTTTTGCAACTCCTAAATAATGCCCAAAAGCAGTTTCGTGCCCACCACCGATTACAAAAATGGTTTTATTTTGGTTTAAAAGACCTTTAACCGCTTCCGATAATTGCAAATGAGCTTCTTCCAAATTTCTGTTATGCGGAAATATATTACCCACATCGGTAAAACCGAATTTGCTGCCGTGCCAACTCAATGAGCCTATATTTTCCCTGAAATAGTTGGGACCGGCAGAAGCGCCTATTCTGCCTTTATTTCGCTCCACCCCTTCATCGGAGGCAAAACCCAACAGAACTATTTTGTCCGAACCGTCTAACTCTCCCAGATTTTTACATTTCACCACCTGATGATATCTGAATAAATCGAAATCTTTGTCGGAATCTACCCTGCCCGACCATAATTCCTGCTTTGGTGCTTCGTAAAACTCGCTTTTGATACTGGAGAAACTCATTTTGATAGCTTTTGGGTTATGCTTTTGGTTCGCTTAATTTATTCAATTAAATCGTTGCCAATTACGGTGTATGTTGGTTTTAACTGCCCTTGCAAGTAGAATATAGTTCTAAAATCGTGGGTTGGGAATACCGTGAATTTGGCTTTTTGTCCTTTTTTGATGGTTCCTTCATCCACTCTCAATGCTTTTGCGGCCCGAAATGTGATGGCTGCCAATGTTTCTGCAATGGAGAGCTTTTCTGCCGCTCCAACCAGTGCTGCCTGGGTCAACAAATCGCCCATGGGTGCAGAGCCCGGATTCCAATCGGTTGCAATGGCCAGGCATGCATTATTATCCAATAATTTGCGGCACGGCGTATATTGCATTCCCAATCCCAAAGAAGCGCCGGGCAAAGCAACGGCTACCGTTTCCGAGCCATTGAAAAGCTTGACCGATTCATCATCGGTAAATTCCAGATGGTCGGCAGAAACGCTTCCCACTTCTATGGCCATTTTTGAGGGCCCCGGATTGAACTGATCGACGTGCATGGTAATATCAAAACCTAGATTTTTCAGCTTGGTGGCATAATCGCGTGCCATTTCTATATCAAAAGCTTCTTCTTCAACAAAAATATCGGCACGTCTTGCTAGATTTTCTTTTTGGATGACCGGAACCACTTCTTCGATAAGCATATTCAGATATTCTTCGTGAGTGCCATCAAAATCTCTGGGTTTGATATGCGCTCCCAAAAATGTCGGAATCAAATCTGCTTTTACCTGTTTTGAAGCCGTTTTTATAGCCCGAAGCATTTTCAGTTCGTCTTTTGGCGTTAAGCCATATCCCGATTTCACCTCAATGGTTGCGATTCCTTGTTTTATCAGTTTTTTAGCTCTTTCTACGGTGAGATTTACCAGCTCGGCTTCGCTTGCGTTTCGGGTCTGTTTTACGGTATCCATGATGCCACCACCTGCTTTTGCGATATCCAAATAACTTTTTCCGGCAACCCGCATGGCATAATCGTTGGTTCTGTCACCGCCCCAACAAATATGGGTATGACAATCTACAAAAGCCGGCAATGCAACCATATTTTCATCGGAAAACATGATTTTTTCGGCACTTGGATATTCGTTTTTCAATGTATTGTATGATGCCACTTCCGATATCTCGCCATCCTGATTTACCAGAATGCCCATATCTGTTTTTACCGATAATTCCTCGTCTTTTAACGGGCCATGAGGGGGTAATCCCTCCATAGTTAAAAGCTGTTTGAACGGTCCGTAGAGTTTCATTTTATTCCGTTTTTAGTAAATTTATAGAATTAATCCGTGTTTCTCGCCAACTTGGGTCGCATCTTCATATCCTGCATCGTGATGGCGGAAAATTCCCATGGCCGGATCGTTATAAAGTACCCTTTTCAGGCATTCTTCGGCGCGGTCGGTTCCATCGGCCAAAACTACCATTCCCGCATGTTGACTAAAGCCCATTCCAACGCCGCCGCCATGATGAAAACTGATCCAAGTTGCGCCGCCTGTGGCATTCGACATCAAGTTAAGAAGTGGCCAGTCGCTCACGGCATCCGAACCGTCTTTCATGGCTTCGGTTTCCCTATTCGGCGATGCTACAGAACCGCAATCCAGGTGATCGCGACCGATTACAATAGGCGCTTTTACTTTTCCTGTACGCACCAAATCATTGAATATCAGTCCGGCTTTTTCTCTTTCGCCCATTCCAAGCCAACAAATTCGGCATGGCAATCCCTGAAATGCTACTTTTTCCCTGGCCTGATCCAACCAGTTTATCAAATGTTTGTTATCCGGAAATGCTTCTTTCAGAGCCTGATCGGTTACATAGATATCTTCGGGGTCTCCGGATAGTGCTGCCCAACGGAAAGGTCCTTTGCCTTCGCAAAATAACGGACGGATATAAGCAGGAACAAATCCCGGAAAATCGAATGCGTTTTCAACTCCGCCTTTTTGTGCATAAGCCCTTAAATTGTTGCCATAATCGAATGTAATGGAGCCTTTTTTCTGCAATTCGAGCATAAATTTAACGTGACGCGCCATGCTTTCTATGGATTTCGCCTCGTATTCTTTAGGATTGGATTTTCTCAGCTCCAGAGCTTCCTCTAAACTCATTCCGTGGGGTATGTATCCATTAATCGGATCATGCGCGGAAGTTTGGTCGGTCAAAATATCGGGTGTAATCCCATCTTCCAATAATCGCTCTAACACATCGCCGACGTCGCCTACCAATCCCACCGAAATATTTTCTTTATTTTCTTTGGCTTCGAGCACCCATTTGATGGCTTCTTCGTACGAATGGGTCATTTTATCGATATATCGGGTTTCGATTCTCTTTTTGATGCGTTCGGGATCTATATCCACGCCCAAAAATGTAGCGCCAGCCATGGTTGCCGCCAAAGGTTGAGCTCCACCCATTCCGCCAAGTCCACCGGTTACCAGTAATTTCCCTCTTAAATCGCCACCAAAATGTTTTTCGCCGCATGCCACAAAAGTCTCATACGTTCCCTGCAAAATGCCCTGGGTTCCAATATAAATCCACGAGCCGGCCGTCATCTGCCCGAACATCATCAAACCACGTTCTTTCAGTTCGTTAAAATGATCCCAATTTGCCCATTCTGGCACTAGATTACTGTTTGCAATTAAAACACGCGGAGCTTCAGGATGAGTCCGAACAATTCCAACCGGTTTGCCCGACTGAACCAATAAACTGTGGTTATTATCCAAAGTAAGCAGGATTTCTATTATTTTCTCGAGCGATTCCCTGTTTCGTGCAGCCTGACCATTTCCGCCATATACAATAAGGTTGGCCGGATCTTCGGCTACTTCTGCATCCAGATTGTTCAAAAGCATTCTGAGCGGTGCTTCCGTTTGCCAACTTTTAGCGTTTAATGTGCTGCCGGTCGGTGCTTTATAGCTTGGATGTGCTGCGTATTTATTAAGAAAGTCTGAAAAGTTCATCGTATTCTCCGTTTATATCAATGTTTAATTTATTTGCTACTTCATCGGCAAGATTGCCCAGTTGGTGGGTGCGTATAAGGTCTTCGGCTTTGTTGATATCCTCACCAAAAACCCGATCTTCCGATGCGTGGTCTATATGCTGCCTAACCAGTTCGTGACAAGCATCTAAAATGGCACTCGATCTCATTGGTTTTCTGAAATCGAAAGCTTGAGCGGCGCTTACCAGCTCTACCGCCAATATTTTTCCTAAATTCCGTACCACTTCATTCAATTTCCGGGCGCTTATAGAACCCATACTTACGTGGTCTTCCTGCCCCAGCGATGTGGGAATACTATCTGCGGAAGCCGGAAAACAAAGCGCTTTATTTTCGCTGACCAATGCCGCTGATGTATATTGGGGTATCATAAATCCTGAATTTAAGCCCACATCTTTCATCAATAATTTGGGCAGACCCGGATGCGTTCCTTCCAATAATAGATATGAACGTCTGTCCGAAATATTACCAACTTCGTGCGCTGCCAGGGTCAGATAATCGCAAGGTAGAGCCATAGGTTGTCCATGAAAATTACCACCGCTGATGGCTTCCGTATCCGAAATTATTATGGGATTATCGGTGACGGAATTGATTTCAATTTCTAGCATTTGTTTAACATGAAGCCACGCATTACGGCTGGTTCCGTGCACTTGCGGCATACAACGGATGGAATAAGGATCCTGAACCCTATCGTCATCCACTTTGTGCGATTCTACCATTTCCGAATCCTTCAATAATTTACGTAATCGATGCGCCACAAATTGAGTGCCATCATAAGCCCTAATAGTGTGAATTCTTTCGTCAAAAGGACTGGTAGAACCCAGAACGCCTTCCAAACTCATTGCTCCGATAATATCGGCTGCATTCAGGTAATGATGCAATTCATAAACACCCCAAACCGCGTGCGCTGCTATAAATTGTGTTCCGTTGATGAGCGCCAATCCTTCTTTTGCACCTAAAGCGATGGGTTCTAAATTCAAATCCGCCAACATTTCCCCACCGGATTTCCACTCGCCATTGTGATGCACTTTACCCAATCCGATCAAAGGCAAAAATAAATGCGAAAGGGGAGCCAAATCGCCCGAAGCGCCCACCGAACCTTTTTCGGGAACTTCTGGAATAATATCATTTTCGATAAAGTAGATAATTCGATCCAAAGTATCTTCCTGAATGCCCGAATAACCATAACTTAAATTATGCGCTTTTAGGATGAGCATAGTTTTGGCAAATTTTAAATCTATTGTTTTTCCAACACCCACACTATGGCTGCGCAGTATATTATCCTGCAACTTAGCGGTGTTTTCTTTAGATATTATGGTATTGCAAAGCGGACCAAAACCGGTATTTACTCCATATACAACTTCACCACTTTCCACTATTTTTGCTACATTTTCGGCACTTTTTCTAACTCTTTGACGTGCCGTATCATTTAAAACAACTTTAGTGCGTCCTTCGCATATATCAACCACGTCTTGAATGGAAAGACGATTGATTCCCAAATTAAAAACTTTCATAACTCAACGCTTTTAAAATTAATAATTCAACCATGACAATTTCAGGGCATACTCAACTCTACCGATTAAAATAACATCTACATTTAATAATTTATAATACTTATTATCTATATATTGATAACTATGAGTAATGAGATTGAATTTAGACATCTACGATATTTTGTTGCTGTGGCAGAAGAACTGCATTTCAGAAAGGCCGCCAAGAAATTGTATATCACCCAACCTGCATTGAGTCGCCAGATTCAGCAGTTGGAGGAATATATCGGTGCGCCGCTGCTCATCAGGGATAAAAGGAACGTGGAATTGACCAAATCGGGCGAGTATTTATTGGAAGAAGCGCGTTTTTTATTCAGTCACCTGGATTTTGTTCAGCAGAATATCAATCACCTAAAAGACGGTGAGGCCGGAGAGCTGCGAATCGGTTTTGTAGGTTCCGCCATGCAGAGCGTAATACCGGGCATTTTGAAAAGAATCAATCAGAAATATCCCAGCATCCATTCTGTGTTGACCGAATTGCCCAATCAAGAGCAAATAAACAGAATACGCAACGACCATCTCGACCTGGGTTTTATACGCTCCATGCGGCTACCCGCCGGACTGAACAAAATTGACGTATATGAAGAGAATTTTTGCTTGGTACTGCCCGAAGATCATCCCATTTCAAGCCATAATTTTAAAACCGTTGCCGATTTAAAAGACGAATCTTTTATTCTGTTTTCCAGTCAATACAGCCATGGCTATTACGATAAAATTTTAAGTATTTTCGAAAATAAAGGATTTTCGCCCAAAGTAGCGCACGAATCGGTTCACGCCAATACCATTTTCAGATTGGTAGAAAATAAATTGGGAATAGGTATTGTGCCAAGCTCTTTAAAAAGAGGTTTTAATTTGAATATTAAGTTTATTGAATTGGAGAATATTCCTCAAAGAACGGTATTATCGGCAATATGGAAAACCGATAGTCGTAATCCATTACTATCAAATGTATTGAGATTTTTAAAATAGAATTCCGGTTTAAATGAATTACCAACATTAATTGTTAGGCTCATAATTGAAATTTTTAAACAAGTGATGTAACCCAATATTTCACAAACTTCTCTTCCTACATAAATTAAAATAATACTAAGGGGGAGGGGTGTACACTTATCGTTTATTAATATCATAAAGCATCATTTAGTAAAACAGTTGAACAGATAAACTAATCTTATTGAATATTATTTATTAGCAATGGCAAAACTTTTTGATCCCATTAAAATCGGTTCTTTAACCTCCAGAAACAGAATTATGATGGCGCCGATGTGTCAATATTCATCCATTGATGGATATGCTACCAACTGGCACTTAGTACATTTAGGAAGTCGAGCCGTGGGCGGTGCCGGCATTATTATGCAAGAAGCAACGGCGGTTTTACCTGAAGGCCGGATATCTTATGGTGACCTGGGAATTTGGGACGACAATCATATTCCAAAACTCAAAGAAATCACAGATTTTATAAAGGAAAATGGTGCAATTGCAGGAATTCAACTTCAACATGCCGGGCGAAAAGCATCGAAGAATAAACCCTGGGAAGGAGATTTTGCATTAGAACCCAATTCTGAATTAGGCTGGCAAACAGTAGCGCCGTCTCCTGTGCCCTGGCATCCGGATAATCCACCTACGCATGAGTTAACGGTTGATGAAATTAAGGAAGTTATTAAAGCATTTGGTGAAGCTGCCAAACGTGCGGTTGGAGCAGGATATCAAATTATTGAAATTCATGCCGCACACGGTTATTTAATCCATCAGTTTTTATCGCCGTTAAGTAATAAAAGAACGGATAAATATGGCGGAGCATTTGAAAACAGAATTCGTTTACTTTTAGAGGTAATTGAAGAGGTTAAATCGGTAATTCCATCTGAAATTGTATTATTTGTGAGAATCTCCGCCACCGACTGGATGGATGAAGTTGAATCATGGAATTTGGAGCAATCCATAGCACTGGCAAAAATATTGAAAGAACACGGTGTCGAACTAATAGACGTTAGCAGCGCCGGATTGGTACCGGAACAAAAAGTAATTGGTGGACCGGGATTTCAAACCTCTTTTGCGGGCGAAATACGGAAACAAACCGGAATAAAAACTGGTGCTGTTGGTTTAATTACTACGGCTTCTCAAGCAGAACACATCCTACGAACCGGTCAAGCAGATTTAATCATTTTAGGCCGTGAATTACTCCGAAATCCCTACTTTTCGCTCCAAGCCGCAAAAGAATTAAGACAAAATATAGAATGGCCAAATCAGTATAAAAGGGCGGATATGTAGTTGATTGGTTGATTGGTTGAGTTGTTATTGGTTAGCAGAAAAACGTCTTTCTGAGCGAATGCGAAGAATCTGTACCATTGCTACTAGTTCTGGGTAAAAATAAAAGTGCGATTTTCATCTGAAAGCTAACAATACAATAGATAAATCCGCAATGTCGCCACACCTTCATTTTTTGTCTTGACACAAAAAACGAAGCAAAAAAAGTCAAGGCTAAGAAATATTCGCTAAATCTGGTTACATTTCGCTAAAAGAAATCAATGCTCCTTCAAAATCGATGTTAATTCTCAGCTCAGGTGCGGTATGATTTCTTTTATAACGCTCCATTCCACCATATTTTTAACGCGAATTTTTCTAAGGCCGAAAGAAAACCAGAATTTCTGATTAAGGTCTTTCTGAGCAGAGCGAAGAATCTGTACCGTTACTGTTAGCCTGAGTAAAATAAAGTAATGGAATACGCTATAGTTTCGATTCTTTTCGATATTAATAGATATCTCAAAACCCCAGATTCTTCACTCCGTTCAGAATGATGCAGGAAAAACATTCATTATTCCTAATTTGTCATTCATAATTTCTACCAACCCAGTCTCTTAATCTCTCCATCTCAAATCCCTAAAAGTTGTACTTGTACAAAACCGGGTGAGGGCATATTTGAAGGCAGGTGCTTCGGGTGAGTCATGAACCAGAGGTTCAAGGATGTGTTCCGAATCCGCGCCACTGGCGGATCGGAACGAGGAAGGGTGAAAAGTATTAATTCTCGGAATAAACTCCGAAAATTAATACTAAATATTGGAATTGATTCCCAAAATTAATAGATTTGATGAAATAACATTGTTTTTAGATGATTCATAGATTATTATATCAACAAATACGAGAGAGTTTGTCTGCGCAGAAAATACTTGTGTTATTGGGTGCGCGACAAGTTGGAAAGACTACGCTGTTAAAATCTCTGGTGCAGGATGTAAACCTAAAAACGATTTGGTGGAATGGGGATGAGCCGGACATTCGAAAGGATTTGAAAGAAGCCAGTTCAAGCTATTTGAAGACTCAACTGAACAATTATGAATTACTCATTATAGATGAAGCTCAGCGAATTGAAAACATTGGGCTTACTTTAAAATTAATTCACGAAAACATTCCCGATTTAAAAGTAATTGCATCTGGATCTTCTTCTTTTGATTTGGCTAATAAGCTTAATGAGCCCTTAACAGGACGTAAAAAGGAATTCGAACTATTTCCAATCTCTGCCAATGAGTTGATAAGCTATCAAAATGAGCGGGAATTTACCCGTTTATTAAAAAATCGTTTAATTTATGGATCTTATCCAGAGGTTATTATGGATCCCGGAAACGAGCGCGAAATAGTTATGGGCTTGGCGGATAGTTATTTATATAAGGACATCCTAGTTTGGGAGAATATCCAAAAGCCGGCAAAATTGGAAAAATTGATACAAGCCCTTGCTTTTCAGGTGGGCTCAGAAGTTTCAATAAATGAGCTATCTCGAACAGTTGGCATCGATTATCATACCATTGAGCGATATATTCAGTTACTAGAAAAAAGTTTTGTAATATTTCAGTTAAAAGCTTTTAGTCGCAATCTTAGAAATGAGCTCAAGAAATCAAGAAAAATTTATTTCTACGATAATGGTATTCGTAATGCCGTTATTAACCAGTTTGCCACAGTAGATCTGCGTGATGATATCGGGGCTCTATGGGAAAATTATGTGATTAGTGAGCGGTTGAAAAGAAATCACTATCAAAACAATACCGTTCATTCTTACTTTTGGCGCACTTTTGCACAACAAGAGATTGATTATATAGAAGAACAAGATGGCTCTATTTCTGCTTTTGAATTCAAATGGAATCCCAATAAAAAAGCCCGATTTTCAAAAAGTTTTACTAATGAGTATCAACCTAAAACTACTCAAGTGGTTCATCCCGAAAATGTTTTGGAATTTATTGTCTAATCTTTATTTCGATTTACTTTCTTACAGAGCAAACCAAACGAGTAACAAATCCACATATATTTAAAAGAATAAGTATTAATTCTCGGAATAAACTCCGAAAATTAATAGTAAATATCGGAGCTTATTCCGAATTTTAATAGATTTTATCGACTGATGCAGGGTCTTATTTATCCATCCCAAGGATTAAACACTTTTACTTCTGTATTTTCAAAATCTTTAGTATTTCGGGTTACCAAAATCAGGTTTTTGCTAAGTGCAATAGCGGCAATGAGTGAATCAACAACGGGCAGCGTGATTCCCCTGAGTTCCAATTCGGCGGTTAGTTTACCCCATATAATGGCTTCGGTTTCAGTGAAAGAAAGTATGCGTCCTTTAAATCTTTGTTCTAATTCGGTTTCCATCCAAACATTAAGAACATCTTTTTTAGTGCCATTGGCCAGTTTTTCAATTCCTTTTTTTAATTCCGCAATAGTAAATACAGAAATATAAAGTAGATTTTCCGACATCGATTCAAACCAACGAATGACGTTGGTATTTGCATTTTTCTTCGTGATTTCAGAAATCGCATTAGTATCAATTAAAAACATAACTTAGAAATCAAAAGTGCGTCCGGTGTCTTTGCTGCGTGTTAAATCCAGTTCTTCGTCATATAGTGGTGAGTTTTTAAAAAAATCTACCAAACTATTTTTAGGTTTGAGGCGATCGTATTCTTCTTGAGATAGGATAACCGCCGTGGGCTGTCCGTGACGAGTAATAAATTGTGGACCTTCGCTTTGTGCAGCATTAACCACTTCACTAAATTTTGCTTTAGCTTCTTGTATTTGCCATTTTTTCATAAATATCACTCCTTTTTATAGTCTGACTAGTCAGACTAATTTATTGTTTTATTGGGGTGTTGTCAATAGGGTTTAGGTTCCGAACGGGACCCCCGATGTGAAATTTTGGAGGTGCGTTTTTATAGATATGTTCAGGACCACCCCGCCCGCTAGCGAGCGCCCCTCCACAGAGGGGAATTATTCTTGTTTTTATAGAAGTTATGGGTGTATATTTAACCTCTATATATTGAATATGTCTCTCATATTCCTGAAGTAGCTTTACAGTTTTTAAACCAATTCCCCTCTGTGGAGGGGCAGGTTTTGTGCATGCACAAAACCGGGGTGGTCACCGAATGGAATATAAAATCAGCTATTTCAGAACGAGTATGAGGAGATTGCCACAAAAATACTTGCATTCGCTGCGTATTTTTTCGCAATGACAAATCTTATAAAAAAATAATTTCGCACCTTTGGGGCTAAAGCCCCAAGTCTTGCATTCAAAAGTCATTCCGTCGGATAAATCCGACGGAAATGGAAGTGAATTATTATAGATAAGATAATGTAGTCTTTCTGAGCGAATGCGAAGAATCTGTACCGTTACTGCTTGTTCTGAATAAAATAAAAGATGAGGAAAAGCTATAGTTTCGATTCTTTTCGGTATTAATAGATGAATCGCCACCTCAGATTCTTCACTCCGTTCAGAATAACTCTAAAAAACGCCCATCATTTCTTATCCATCACTTATAATTTCTACCAACCCAGTCCCCTTATTTCTCAATCTCAAAATCCCAAATGCTGTACTTGCATAAAACCGGGTGAGGGCGTATTTGAAGGCAAATGCTTCGGAGGAGTCATGAACCAGAGGTTCAAGAATGCGTTCCGAATCCGCGCCACTGGCGGATCGGCACGAGAGTAAATTCTCAAGAACGAAAAATCTATAAATTCTCGGAACAAACTCCGAATATTAATAGTAAATATCGGAGTTTAATCCGAATTTTAATGGTTTATAAAAATTGAAGCGGGTTTTTATCTATTCTTTTAATCCCAAATGAGCTAGTAGTTCTGAAGCAGCAGCTCTTCCGGCGCGATTGGCGCCAATGGTGGAGGCGGAGGGTCCATATCCTGTTAAATGGATGCGATGGTCTTTTTCTACTTGGGTGGCCAGTCTGCCCGACATTACAATACCGCCCTCTTCGTTTTGTAGTTTAAGTGGCGCTAAATGCTCTAATGAATGTCGAAATCCGGTATTCCAGAAAATAACATCGGCGTTAAGCTCGGTTCCATCTTCCCAGCGCACCCCTGTTTCGGTTATCTCTTTAAACATTGGTTTTCGGTCCATTATTCCCTTGTCCAGCAATTCTTGAATGTAGGGAGTGAGCGGTAATCCGGTTACAGAAACCACCGATTCCGGCGGCAATCCTTTTCGAACGCGTTCATCTACCATGGCAACGGCTTCGCGACCTTTTTCTTGAGTAAATTCATAACTTCTAAAGTCGGGTTTGCGGCGTGTAACCCAAGTGGTGGTTGTAACTTCCGAGATTTCGCCCAAAAGTTGAACGGCTGAAATTCCACCGCCTACAATAACCACGTGTTTTCCTATAAATTCTTCGGCGTTTTTATAGTCTCCCGTGTGCAACTGCCGGCCTTTGAACAAATCCCAACCCGGATATTCGGGACAAAACGGGGTTTTCCAGGTTCCCGTTGCATTTATAATGCCTTTTGCGGAAAATTGGACTCCATTTGTTTTGATATAAAATCGATTATTTTTCTCAAAAACCTCTTTCACCCGTATGGGCCTGATAATCGGCAATTCGAAGTGCTTTTCGTATTTTTCGTAATAATCGGGCACGGCAATATTAGCCTGTAAAGAGGTGTTTTTGGTATCCACTGCATCTGCAAAATTCATTCCCGGCAAATCATTAATTCCATTAACGGTACTCAGCGTCAACGAATCCCATCGGTGCTGCCACGCCCCTCCTGCACCAAATTCATCATCCAATACCACAAAGCCTTCTCCCGGGGCAATGCCCAATCTTTTTAAATGATAGGCCGCCGACAAACCCGCTTGTCCTGCTCCAATTACAACAATATCTACTTTGTGAAAAGTGTTCGACACCTTACCCATATCTTCTATTTTTATTCTGAAATTTCATTAAAAGTAATTATTTACTCCAGATATGAAACTCAGAATTTAGGAAAAACATTCGAACGCAGAATATGAAAATTTAAACCGATAGAACAATAATACATCTCTAAATTGACTAATATCAGTTAATCCTTGCTGAAAATAAAAGCCAAAACCAGAAATAAAGAAGTTATTCAATCAACCAGTTTTTAGAATCCCACCACCAATACCCTTGCCTTGCATATTCTTTATAAGTTATATAACTGAGCAGTTCTTTATCTCTAAACTCCGGGTTTTGGGATAAAGCCTCTTTAATTTTGTCCCACATCTCTTGATTTTTTGTAACATCTAAAGAATTTAATTGCAAAAAGGCATCCACGAGTGCTAACATGGATTGCTTTTCGGTCCAATTTTTAATCACAAACAAATAATGATTTAGTTTTTCAAGTTCTGTTTTAGTCATAATATCATTTACTATTTTGCTTTGCATTAATCTTTGGTGACTACGCTTACATATAGATGGTCATAACTTTAACTGTCATGTTTTTATTCAGCTCAAAACTTGCATTTTCAAATTTAGGCCTGTTGGATAATCCTATAGATGTATAATTTGAAAACCCTATGCCTTCTTTTGGCTTGATGAATCCTTTATCAATTTTACCGTTATTATTTTCGTCGTGTAAAATATTTACTGCGTACACGCCTTTTGGTAAATCTGTAAATGTATATTCGGCTTTGCCATTTTCGATAACCGTTTTTCCCATTTTGAAATAATTTTTATAATGCTCGTCGGGTATAGAGCCTTTTGTATTATATAAAGAAACCTGAACTACACCGGTAGAATTACGTAGATTTTCTACTTCAATGGTTAAGCTATAATGGGCTTTATCCGTGTCGGAAAATAAACTTATACCCATTGCTAAAGGAGCTATTATCAGAAGGATTAAATATTTCATTTTGCAATTCTCCTTTCGCTAAGTCTTTCTTTAATGCCATCCACAACGTCATAAACCAAGGGCACCAGATATACGGTTAACGCCAAAGAAGAGAGCAAACCTCCAATAATTACCCAAGCCAATCCATTTTTCCATTCAGCGGACGTTCCTTTTGCCAGCGCAATGGGTAACATTCCCACCACCATGGAGATAGATGTCATTAAAATGGGTCTTAATCGCCCTTTGCTCGCATTCACAATTGCTTCTTTGTAGTGCATTCCGGATGCTTTCATTTGGTTGGTAAAATCAACAATCAATATTGAGTTTTTGGTTACTAATCCCATTAACATAATCAAGCCAAGCAATGCGAATAAGCTGAGGTGGCTCAATGAGAGGTTTAATGCTAAAAATGCGCCGATCGCGGCTACCGGAATGGCAAATAAAGCCACAAAAGGGTAAAGATAACTATCATATAATGCAATCATTATCAAATAGATAAGGATAAAAGAAATAATTAATACGGAACCCAGCGCACCAAAACTATCGTTTTGACTTTTAATGTCGCTTCCCCATGTCATTTGTATGCCTTCAGGCAAAGGATTTTGTTTGATATAAGCAACAACATCGTCTGCAACTGTACCTGATGGCCGACCCAATGCATTGGCCGTAAGCGTAACTGCAGATTGACGATCTTTTCGTTCTAAAAGTGATGGAGAATTATCCTTTTCGATGCTTGCAATTTGCGACAGCTCGACAGGTACGCCCATTGGATTAATAATTTCCAGTTGCTGTAAATCGTCTATATTTTGGCGGCTGAATTCGTCCAACCAAATACGCACCGGAAATTCCGTTCCGTCTTCTGTTAATCTGGCATCGTCGTTACCGGTAAAAGCAGTTCGCAAATTCATGCCCACATACGCAGTATTTAAGCCTAAGCGTTGCATTTTGTCTTTATCGGGGATAATTTTCAGTTCCGGACTTCCTGTTTCTACCGATAAGCGTACATTATCTGCTCCGGGTATGGTTTCGATTACATCTTTTAAATTTTCACTGGCTTGCATAACTTCGCCAAGGTCACTCCCGCTCAGTGTAATTTCTATGGGTGCTGTACGTGGTATTAGTCCCAAGGCTATTATGGAAAAATTAACACCTGAATGATCCATCTGTAATTCTTCCCGTAACCCTCGCATAAACGCTTCGGTGGATAGGTTGCCGGTTTCTTTTTTAGGTTTTAACTGAATGGTTAGTTCCGTTTTATTCGCAGCACCTACACCTAAACTTCCAATTCCGGTGCTTGGCCCGCCAATATTACTGAACACCGTTTCCACTTCGGGTTTTTGCAATATATAGGTTTCTATTTTTTCGGTTACCAAATTATTTTGTTCGATGGAAACACTTTTGTCAAATTCCATCGCCAGTCGGAATTTGCCCTGATCGCCCGTTGCAATCATTTCTTTACCTATAATTCCCTGCTTCATCATCAGTCCTGTTCCCATAAACAGTAACAGCACAAAACCCGTAAAAATAAGTTTATGTTTTAAAACCCATTGCAGTGTGTTGCCGTACCAGTTGGTAAAACTATCCAGTTGTTTTTCAAACCAAAGTAGAAAACGATTCAAAAAATTGGTGGGTTGTAAATTGTCTTTTTCTCCAATTCTTGAGGCCATCCACGGTGTAAGCGTAAATCCAACCAGCAAACTGGTTAAAACCGTTACTATAACAACCACAGCAAACTGCTTGAGCATATCTGCCACAAAAACCTGTAAAAATAAAATGGGTACAAATACCACTACGTCCACCAAGGTAATGGATACGGCAGAAAATCCAATTTCCATCCGGCCGTCCATTGCCGCGGTCCTTTTCTCTTTACCCATATCCAAATGGCGTTGTATATTTTCCAAAACTACGGTTGCATCATCCACTAAAACACCAATAACCAGCGACATTGCCAAAAGGGTCATTAAATTCAGTGTATATCCAAGCAACCACATGGTGCCGAATGCCGTGATTAAAGAAGTTGGGATTGCAATAATTACGATTAGCGCATTTCTATAGCTTCTTAGGAATAACAACATCACAATGGAAACCAGTATTACCGCCATAATAAGGTCGGATACTACCGAATTTACCGCTGCAATGGTGTTATCGGTGCTGTCGTCGGTTACTACAAATTTTACGTTTGAACTTGCGTGCTGTTCTTCTATGGTGCGAAATTTTTCACTGATTAAAGTAGAAACATCAACGGCATTGGCGTCGCCTTGTTTTTTTATCATCAGCCCGATTCCGGTTTTTCCATTGAACCGGCTGTACGAATCAATTTCACGAACCCCATCCACAACTTCTGCCACATCTTTAACATAAACCGGTGCGCCCGGGAACGGCATCGCAATCTGAACATTTTTGATATCTTCAATATTGCTGTATTTACCGACCAAGCGAACGGAATTGTTTTCTGTATTTGTGCGTAACTGTCCAGCCGGCAAATCGATGCCCGATCGGTTTATAGCTTCCACAATTTGTAACAGAGATGTTTTATAAAATTTAAGTTTATCTTTATCTACCATTACCTGAATTTCTCTCTCTTGACCACCTAAAACAGTAATTTCTGCCACGCCTTTTATTTGCTGGATTTGCGGCAAATAGTTATCAATCATATTTTGGTAAAAATCGGTGGGATTTAAATCGCTTGTAGCGCTAACCGACATAATAGGCAGATCATTTGGCGATACTTTGCTCATTTCGGGGTTTAAAATATCGTCGGGCAGGTCTTTTCTTATATTTTCAATATAACGTTGAGCATCTTGCATGGCCTGATCCAAATCGGTGCCATAATTTAAGTTGGCAATAATAACCGATGCATTGGGCAATGACTTGGTAACCAGATAATCCACACCCTCAAGATTGGAAAGCGCATCCTCTATTTTACGCGACACGGAGGTTTCCACCTCATTAGGCTCTGCGCCGGGATAAACCGTTCTGATTACGACAACAGGTTGATTAAAATCGGGCATTAATTCGTAGCCTAAATTTATAAACCCGATAATTCCCAATAGTGTAAATACGCTAAAAAGTACAACAATCAACGAAGGGCGCTCTATAGCAATTTTTGTGATATTCATTTTATACCCCTATTCCTGGTTTCCAATTAAAACCCCGGCTCCATCAAAAAGATTGATAAAACCTTTGGTAACTATGATATCCCCTTCCTTTAAGCCGCCAGCAATTATTGTCTTGTTGCCCATGTTTTTGGAAGTGGTTACTGTTTTCAATACTGCTTTTCCATCCATCACTACATAGACTTGAGTTTTGCCGGACGTGTTGACTATTGCGGAGGAAGGGATTGCAACCTGCTGTTTTTCGTCGGTATTTGATACGTGTACTTTGCCAAACATGCCGGATTTTATGTCCAGCCTTTCGGTATTTTTTACTTGAAATTGCACTGGAAAACTGTTACCCGGATTCGCTTTGCTTCCAACCATAGTTAATTCTCCTTTGAGGGGTATATTGGGGAACACGTCCGCCGAAATGGAATAACTTGGATTAGAATAAAACTGTTTTAATTCATTCTCGGGAACATTAATCCTGAATTTGAGCCAATCAATGTCTGTTATTTGCAGTAAGGGAATACCAGGAGCCGCAAATGCACCCATTTCGCTAAGTTTTGCGGTTATGATACCATTAAATGGTGCTTTGATTGCCGCTTTATTTATTTGTTCCAGTAAAGTAGATTTTTGTAATTCAGCTGATTCCAGTCCAAGTTTTACTTTTTCCAACTGTACCCCTTGTACCGCATCGGCTTTTGCTAAAATAGTAAAACGGTTTACATCGTCTTGCAGACCTTTAATCTGAACTTCAATCGTTTTAAGCTGTAATTCTAAAAGTGAGGTATCCAATTGAATCAGTTTTTGTCCCGTCTGTACATAACTCCCTTCATCAACAAAAATTCGGATTATTTTACCTTGTGTTTCGGCACTAATTTTAACTTCTCTGTTTGGTCCAAAGCTACCGGTATAAACCCTGTCCTCTAAAATATTTTGATAACTTATAGCTTTTACGTCAACGGTAACGGGCTTTTCTTTATCGTAATTATAAATTAGGCTCTCTGAAGTTTTTTTGTTGCCAATCAGTTTAAATAGCACTAAACCGGTGGTTGCAATTATTACAATGATCCAGATTGTTTTTTTCATATTCGTAAATTTTTAATTTTAACTATTAATAATTATTCAATTATTGTTCCGGTTAATTTTTTGAATTCTAAGTCGGCTTTTAGATAGTCGATGATCGCGCCAAGATAGTTTTGTTGGGCCTCGCGCAATGCATTATCTGCTAGTAAAATTTCTGTCAGGTTGGCTTCTCCTTGCTTTTGCAGCAATACGGTTTGCTCGTAAATTGAATCGGCCAAATCTATTTGATTTTTCGTGTTTGCGATCGCACTTTGAGCGATAGATTTTTTACTATTGGCATTACTTATTTCCATTTCCGTTTTATCGGTTATTAGCTGGGTCTGAAGTTCGTTATTATTGATTTCCAGTCTTTTTTGGTTGATTTTCCGCTGCGTAACCGTGCCATTAAAAAGGTCAAAACTCATTTGTACGCCTGCAAAACCAATGGGATAAAAGTCTAAAAAATTGTTTGGCTTTTTATCGTAACCAAAACCGGTAGTACCATAAGAAACGATAAGATTTAAAGAAGGTAGGAATCGCGAATAATTGAGTGTTTTTATTTCATTATTGATTAAGGATTTCTGTGAATTTAATATCCTTAAATCCAGTGACTTTCTAGGAGCCATATTTTTTGGCGCCGGTTGTAGAATTTCGAGTTCCACGGTTATATCTTTTTGTAAGGGCAGCCCAATATTTAGTTTTAATGCGTTTAAAACCTGCACATAATTACTATAAATCGCATCTTTCTGCGTTTCCAGTTGATCGGTTTGCAATCGCACTTTATTTACATCCGTTTCTTTTACCAAAAGCTGGTCTTTCATCAATTGCATGCTTTGCAGCAGCTTGTTTGAGTTAACCAGGTTGCTGCTTATAAAATCAAGTTGGTTTTTTAATATTTGAGCGTTGTAATAAAGTGTGGTTATATCGTAAATAACTTGTTCTTCAGTTTTTTGATACTGCAATTTCGCCAGCTCATTTGCAATTTTCGTATTACCTATTGCCCCATAAATCTGCGAATTATACAAAGGCAGTACCATTTGTACATTTGCATTGATATTGTGCGGCACGCCAAACTGCATATCTCTAAATTGTCCATCGGGTGCAGCCGGGTTTAAGGCATTCATTGGCATTAGCTGCGTGGGCAATTCCATAAAATATTTATAATCGGCATTTGCAGAAATTTTAGGGATAAGATTTGCTACAACTTCTTTCTGCTTTTGTTCGCTGATACCAATATTATTTTTATTGATAAGCAACGTCTTATTTTTTACTTGAGCCGTATCGATGCTTTGCTTTAAGGTCCAAATTTCTTGTGCCTGTACCGAGCTGATACCAACAAAAAGCACCAGCAGCAAAATAAGTTTGTGAGTATTAACTAACATAAATAGATAAAAAAATTTTGATTGTCATTGCGTTGGTCAAGTTATGTTATAGAGCTTGGCCAACGCAGTGATTGTTTTTATTTAAAAAAATTCGAATTTTATTTCCTTGGGCATAAAATGGATTCCTTTAAAATCGGTTATCCCCTTAAATTGATGTTTTACATTTGGCGGCACTATAAATGCATCTCCTGCGTTTAATACAACATCTTCATCATTTATTCTGAGGATGCACTCCCCTTCATGAATAAAAATTATCGACTCTACATTTGCTAAATGCTTGGGTAATAATTTGTCTTTTTTACCGGCCATTTCTTTGGCAACTAAGTTTGTGCCGTTGGCAAGTGTTCTAACCTTGGGTTTTATTACTTCTTCCATATTCAATTCTCTATTTAATGGTTTTAATTTTATTTTTCTATCATTCTTAAAATCCCATTTAAAACTGTCATCCCGTCTTTAATAATATCCGATTTATTGCCCGACAATTTCCATTTCATTACGGCCATACGCATACTACCTGTAATTATTGTGGTTGCCGTTCCGGGTTTAAGCATAGTACTGTAGTCTTCAAGATACTGTCCCAATTTAATATTCGTTTGAACGGTTTCGTGCATCATGCTCATTATTTCAGATACTTTACTACTTAAAGAATCATCGTAATGAAAAATACTTTCGGCAAAAATAACACTGACAATAGCCGGAGATTTAGCAAAAGTTGATAATTGAGATTCAAAAATTTTTCTTAATCTATTGCCAGTCGTCTCACCCTCTGAAAAATTAATATTATCGATTCTGTTTTTCATTTCCGACTTAAAATATTCAAGAAGACTTAGAAGGATTTCATTCTTGTTTTTGAAATGACGATACAAAGCCGGTTCGGAAAGCCCGATATCCGCTGCCAAAGTTTTTGTAGTTAAATTTTGAATACCATATTTATCGATTCGACTTGTTGCCGCCTCCATTATCTCTATTTGTCTATCCGTAAAATCTTTGCTCAATGTAAACTGATTTTTATATGTTAGTGTTTACTAACAATGATAAACAATCTTTTTAATATTGGCAAGTGTTCAGTTTTAAAATAATTTCCTGTGGATGAACAATAATAGATAAAGCTTATCGGTATGGCAGTAAAAGCCATAAAAAATCTACAATGCCTTATCTATACTTATTGAGAATTCTATTATTTTAGTTAAAATAATTTATTTAAAACAGCTATTTAATGGTGGTGATGCTCGTCCATTTCCTCTTCAGGTTTTTCGTTCATCATGCTTATTTTTCCTTCCAATTGTGCGCTGGCATCTATAATAAATGCGCCGTTTGTTACTACTTCTTCGCCATTTTCAATGCCGGATGTAACCATATAACTATCGCCCAGTGAGGCTCCCAAAACAATTTCTCTCATACTATATGTGGGAATGGCGGCATCCTGTTCTTTCACATAAACCAACGATCGTGTGCCCGTCCACAGAATTGCCGATTTGGGCACGGGTATTCCGTTGTTGGAGTTTTTAAGAGATGCATTAACTGTAGCCACAGCATACATTTCCGGTTTAAACAGATTCTGATAATTATCAATCTCCACTCTTACTTTAGCGGTGCGCGAGGTGGCGTCTAAAATGGGGTTAATAAACACGATTTTTCCTTCAAATATTTCGCCGGGCAGACTTTGCAAGCTGAATTTCAGCGTATCGCCCGTTTTTAGGAAGGGCAAGTCGTTTTCATACGCTTCAAAAACACCCCATAATTGGTTTAGGTTTGCAAAATCGTACAGTACGGTACCCTGATTGATATAATCGCCCCGATTTACATTTTTGCCTACAACAACGCCATCCATATTGGCATAAATATTTACATAAGGCGACACTGTTTTTGATTCCAAAATACCGGAGATTTGTTCTTCGGTCATCTTCCAAAGTTTTAACTTTTCTTTAACGGCTGCCAACAAATCCGGTCGTGCGTTGTTTGATTGTGCGTCGTTTAACTTGGCCGCTTCCAATAATTCCTGTTGCGCCGTCATCAGCTCGGGCGAATATATTTTGGCAATAATTTGTCCTTGCTTTACCGATTCGCCCGTAAAATTGACATATAATTCTTCAATTCGCCCGTTTACATGCGAGGTTTGGGAGTGTTTTAAACTTTCGTCAATCTGGATAGTGCCATATAGTTGTATATTTTTTATTGCTGTTTGATGGCCAATAATGGTGGTTTGGATATTTGCCAGAGCAACAGCTTCCGGCGTCATTTGAATGGCATTTTCATCCATTTCGTGAAGGGAGTGGTCGCTTTGATCTTGTGTTTTAAGTGGAATCAAATCCATGCCACAAATCGGACATTGCCCCGGCTCGTCCATTCTGATCTGCGGATGCATGGAGCACGTCCAGGTAGTTACCACTTCGTCTGTTATGGCTTCTTCCTGCGCGTGATTGTGCGCATTGTTGCCTCCAAATATCAACCATCCCAGCAATAATCCTGATAACAGCACGATGGTAGATTTTAAAGCCCCATTTTTTAAAATGTTATTTTTTGTTTTCATTTCTTGTGATTTTAATTTTTACTAAAAGAGGTTAGTTTTTCAATCGAAACCGCCAGCGAATTATAGGCTGCAATGGCTTCGCTTTTTTTCAATTGGTAATCCAATAACTGGCGCTGAACCTGAATAACCCGGGTTAAATCGCCTTTACCGCTCACAAATTCCTGTACCGTCAAATTATAGATAGTGAGGGCTAGTTCTGTTTGTTTTTTGTAAAGGGTGATAGAGCGTTCGGCATCATCCAATTGGTTTTTAAGCCCATAAAACTCATTTTTCAAGCTGTTGAATGTATCGGCTCTTTTTTCTTTGGTGGCTTGTTGCCAAAGCACGCTTTCTTTCTGCTGCGCATGGTACTTATTGCGGAAAATGGGTAGCGAAACCGAGACCATTGGCATAACCATATCCTTGCCGTTCATACTTCCCATTTTAAATAAATCTTCGTTTGTTTTACCTATCAGCATGTATTGGGCGCCGATACCAAATGTTGGATAACTTAAAAGCCTATCTTTTTCAGCCTTTGCTTTATAGGACATTATTTCTTTTTCGAGCGCCAATAAATCGGGATTATTAACTTCTATTGTTTCCAAAATATCTCCCATATCTAGTTGATAATTCATTTTTTGGATAGCGTTTCCGATATTCACCGGTTCGTTTGCACCCCTGTTTAAAAGCGTATTGAATTTTGTCTTTTCGGTTTTCAACAAAGCGCTTAAACTTTCTATATTATTTTCAATCTCTGCTTGTTCCAATTGTATTTTAAGCACATCGGTCATTCCCGGTGAAGCATTATCGGACGGGGCCGAGTATTTCCGTAAAGCAAGCTCTTCCAGATTTTCCAGATACTTTTGGTGTTCCAAATTATTATTGATTTGTTCATTTAACTGCTGCATCAAGTACCACTGAATGGAAACTTTAAGTATGAGATTATCCATTTCCGATTGGTATTGCTGAAACTGAACATCGGCTTCATATCCTGCCTCAACGCGTGCCCGTTTTCTTGCGCCAAACCAAGGAAAGCTCTGCATAACGCCAATATTTGCTATCGAACGTCCGCCTATGATTTCCATGGGCGTTGGATAAAATTCTCCCGAAAGTTCTGGGTCTTTAAATGCGCCGGCTTGCGCTATTTTCTGAACATAGGCTTCATAAGCCAGCTTCTGTGCCTTTGTACCGGGATTGTTTTCTATAGCAACGGCTATATAATAATCCAACGAGTCCGTTTGAGCACTCTGAGCCAATAATCCTCCCGGTATTACAGCAGCAGTTATTACAAAAATGGCCAGGCTTACGGCTTTTACAACTATATTTTTCATTGTACGTACCTATTTTTATTGATTCGGTTTTCTTTGCGTATGGCCCATTCTCTCCACCAACATTGAAACACGGGCACCACAAACATGGTCATGGATTGTATCAACATTCCGCCAAATGTTGGAATGGCCATTGGCACCATAATTTCAGCTCCTTTTCCGGTGGAAGTCAGGACCGGTAAAAGTGCAATTAAGGCGGTGGCTGTGGTCATGGCTGCGGGTCGAACCCGTTTTAAACCAGCAAAAACCACGGCTTCCCTCACTTCGTCCTTCGTTTTGGGGTCGCGGTCTATAAAAGTATCATGAATGTACGTACCCATAATTACGCCATCGTTGGTGGCCAGGCCAAACAGTGCAATAAAGCCCACCCAAACGGCAATACTTAAATTAATGTCATGCATTTGAAATAAATCCCGCATATCCATTCCGCCTACCGAAAAATTCATAAACCAAGGCTGACTGTACAACCAAAGCAGAATAAATCCGCCTGCGAAAGCCACAAATACCCCCGAAAAGTGAATGAGCGAGGCCGTAACGGTTTTAAACTGAAAATATAAAATCAGTAAAATAGCCAACAAACTTATTGGGATGACCAACATCAGCCTTTTTGTGGCGTGTTCTTGCTGTTCATAGTTTCCGGCAAAGGTATAACTTACTCCTTTGGGTAAATTCAATGCGCCGGTTGCTATTTTTTCTTTAAGTATTTGATCGGCCTCACGTACTACATCCACCTCTGCTTTACCACTTATTTTGTCAAATATCACATATCCAACCAGGAAGGTATTTTCACTTTGTATCATTTGGGCACCTTTCGCAAATTCTATATCGGCAACTTCTCCCAGGGGGATTTGAGTACCAATTCCGGTTGGAATTATTATTCTTTTCAAGTCTTCGGGGTGCTCCCGTAATTCGCGAGGATAGCGGAGCCTTACCGGAAAACGTTCCCGTCCTTCTACCGTTGTGGTCAATTCCATTCCACCTACGGCCGAGCTAATAACTTCCTGCAAATCTTCTACCGTGATGCCATATCTGGCCATTTTATCTCTGTTCAGGTGTATTTCTACGTATGGCGCGCCAACGGCACGGTCGTAAAACACGGTAGATGGGATAACTGATGGTACATTTTTAAGAGCGTTTTCCATTTCTTTTCCGGCAAATTCAATGGATTCCAAATCCGGTCCCGATATTTTCAACCCCATTGGCGCACGCATTCCTGTTGAAAGCATTACCAATCTTGCTTCTATGGGTTGAAGTTTGGGCGCGGAGGTCATTCCCGGCAAATGGGACGCATTGACAATTTCCTGCCAAATATCGTCTGCTTTTCTTATTTCGGGCCTCCACTGCCTGAAATATTTGCCATTTTTATCTGCTATCAAACTATCTCTGGCTATTTTCCGGAAACCATTGTCGGGATTGTATGTTCCTCCGCCTAATAATTCATATTCTCCCTGTTTGTTTACTTTAAAACGCTCTCTGCGGCCGTCTTTATCCAGAATATATTCAGGTATGTAGTTAATGGTGTTTTCGAACATTTGAGTGGGCGCCGGATCCAAAGCCGAGTTTACGCGTCCCCATTTTCCGATGGTTAGTTCCACTTCTGGAATACTTTGAACGCGTTTGTCTAAAATCCGTATATATTCCAGATTTTGTTGAATACCCGTGTGTGGCATGGTGGTTGGCATCAACAAAAATGAACCTTCATTTAAACTAGGCATAAATTCCTGACCAATACCCGGGAATAAATCCGTCGATTTTTTCCATATTCTAGTTTCTTTAAAGTTTTTCCAGCCCGTATTTTCCAATCCGCTGGCTATAAAACCTAAACTTTTGTCTGTTCCCTGCCAGGCAAGTAATCCCCAGAACAAGGTTATAATGGGTATGACCATAAACTTCCAACGATGAATTAATGCCCAGCGGAGGATTTTTTCATAATAAATGACCAGCGCCCACAAAATTCCAAGCACAAGAGCAATCAGTATAAATACAAACCCGAAATTTGTGATCAAACTTGCTTGTGTTCCCAAAGGCAGCCATTCTTCGGAGAGGTAGGAAAGTATCAAGAATACTGCAATAGCAATATTTATATAATTTGTGATTTTTTTGCCTTTCCACCGGGTAACAAAAATATTGCTCAATCCAATAAAAGTAAGTGTTACTGCTGCAAAAACACCGCTATAAACCCATAAAACAACGCCCAAAACCGCCAAAACATAATTCATTATCCTTCTCAGTTTTTTCTTTTCTATCCGAATGGAAAAAACATAATAAGCGATGGTAGGGATGACAATCAGCCCCAGAACAAAGGCAGATGCTATGGCAAAAGTTTTGGTGAACGCCAGCGGTCGGAACAATTTTCCTTCCTGCGCCTGCATGGCAAATACCGGCAAAAAACTGATTATGGTGGTAAGCATGGCAGTGGTAATGGCTCCCGATACTTCCGAAACAGCTTTGGAAATCAGATTTACCAGTGCTTTTCCTCTGCTTTCAATACCTTGTTTGCGCTCTTCTTCCATATAACGGATAATGCTTTCAACAAACACCACGCCCACATCCACCATCACGCCAATGGCAATGGCAATCCCCGATAACGCTACAATATTGGCTTCCACCCCTAAATATTTCATAAAGATGAAGGTGGCCAACACTCCGAGCGGTAAAATGCTGGAAATAACCAGCGATGCCCTCAGATTATAAACCAGCACAATAACTACAATTATTGAAATCAATATTTCGTGTGCCAGTGCCGATTCCAGGGTTCCAATCGTTTCATGAATCAAGCCCGATCTATCATAAAAAGGTACAACCGTAACTTTGGATATGGTTCCATCGGCCAATGTTTTTTGTGGAAGACCGGCTTCCATCTCTGCAATTTTTTCTTTTACATTGTCGATTACTTTTAATGGGTTTTCGCCATGACGTGCAACCACCACGCCGCCAACCGCTTCAACGCCTTCTTTGTCTAATCCGCCCCTGCGTGTGGACGGTCCCAAATTGACAAAAGCCACATTTTTAATTTTAACGGGTACATTATTCCTTACTGCAACTACCGCATTTTCAAGGTCTTCTACATTTTTAATATATCCCAGACCGCGTACCAGGTATTCCACCCTGTTTATTTCTATGGTTTCCGCTCCTATATCCAAATTGCTTTTTTGAATGGCGGTCATCACGTCCATAATTGTCAGATTGTATGCACGTAAAGCATCGGGATTAATATCCACCTGATATTCTTTTACAAAACCGCCAATGGACGCCACTTCCGATACGCCTTTGGCAGACGAAAGGTTGTATTTAGCGTAGAAATCCTGAATGGTTCTCAGCTCGTCCGGTCCCCAACCGCCGTTCGGCTTGCCTGTTTCCGGATTTCTTCCTTCTAAAGTGTACCAAAACACCTGACCCAATGCAGTAGCATCCGGCCCCAACGATGGAGTTACACCCGCCGGTAAAGTTTTTGCTGGAAGTGAATTCAGTTTTTCAAGAATGCGGGAACGGCTCCAATAAAATTCCACATCTTCCTCAAATATGATGTAGAGAAAGGACATCCCAAACATGGAACTGCTCCTTATTGTTTTTACGCCCGGAATGCCCAACAAAGCGGTGGTAAGCGGATACGTAATCTGTTCTTGAATATCTTTTGGCGACCGGCCCGGCCATTCGGTTGCAACAATCTGCTGATTATCGCCCAAATTGGGGATGGCATCCACCGGGACCGGGTTGCTTGGCAATATATTTTGGTGCCAATTAAAAGGTGCGGTAACCAGCCCCCATATTAGTACAACCAATAGTAATATTAATGTTACTACCCTGTTGTTCAAAAAATAATTGATGAATTTATTTAGCATAACATCCTTTTTTATGTTCTAAACCTCTTAGCGTTGCTTGTTTTTATTTAGTTTTAGAAGAGTGGCATTAAATGCAACTATGATGGTACTGGCGCTCATCAGTATGGCGCCAACTGCCGGACTTAAAATAAATTTTGGATATAGAATTCCAGCAGCCAAAGGAATGGCCAAGACGTTATAACCTACCGCCCATATTAGATTTTGGGTCATTTTTCTGTACGTTTTCTTACCAAAATCAATCAACAGCGATACATCCCTCGGGTCGCTGTCCACCAGCACTATATCGGCCGTGTCGGCGGCTACATCCGTACCAGAACCCACTGCAATTCCTACATCTGCCTGTGCAAGGGCGGGAGCATCGTTTACGCCATCCCCGGTCATGGCTACAATCTGCCCCTTTTCCTGAAATTCTTTTATTTTCTCTTGTTTTTCGTGAGGTAGCACATTGGCCAAATAGCCGTCCATATTAAGCTGTTTTGCAACCGATGCTGCAATTTTCTCATTATCTCCGGTCAGTAAAAACGAGCGGATATTCATTGCTTTCAAAGCTGCTATGGCTTCTTTCGAGCCTTCTCGGATACTGTCGGCAAGAGAGATTATTCCTGCTGCTTGCCCGTCTATAAGTACAAAATTTACCGTTTCTACATCCTGATTTATTTCTTCAGGGATTTCCGGAACGGCAAGTTTATTTTCTTTGAAATAATTCGGGCCCGCAGCCACCACTTCTTTTCCATTAACTATTCCCTTTACTCCCATTCCCTTCATGTATTCGAAATCGGATACTTTCCATAAATCCAGTTTTTCGTTCTGCAATTTTCGCATTACTCCTTTAGCTATGTGATGCTCTGAATTTTGCTGTAAAGCTGCCGTGTATTGAATGATTTCGGTGGCCGAATAAACATCGGTTAAAGAAATCACGGCTTGAACTTCGTGTGAACCTTTGGTGAGTGTACCCGTTTTATCAAAAATGACTGTATTTAGATTTCTTGTGGTTTCAAATGCCGTACGATTTCGGATAAGCAGACCACTTGTTGCCGATTGTGTGGTCGATATTGCCACCACTAATGGAATAGCTACGCCCAAAGCATGAGGACAGGCGGTGACCATAACTGTTACCGTTCTTTCCAAAGCAAAGGCAAGGTCGCTGCTATCTATAAACCAGACAATGAAAGTAATTATACCGGCGGCTATTGCAATAAAAGTGAGCCATTTAGCCACCTTATCGGCCAGGTTTTGGGTTTTCGATTTGTTGGTTTGGGCATCTTGCACCAAATTGATGACTTTATTTAAATAACTATCTTGGCCAATACCGGTAGCTTTTACGGTTAAAGCACCGTCTCCGTTTATGGTCCCGGCAATTACTTTTTGACCTTTTTGCTTTTGTACGGGCAGGCTTTCTCCGGTCAACATGCTTTCGTTTACATACGACTGTCCGTCGATAACTACACCATCGGCAGGTATTTTTTCGCCTGGTCTGATAAGTACACTTTCGCTACTTTTAAGCTCGCTTAACGGAATGCTAACCTGTTCCCCATCTCGAATTGCGGTTACATCTTTTGGCAACAGTGCCACTAAAGAGCGTAACGCTTTATAAGCCGCCGTTTGTGAGCGCATTTCCAACCAATGTCCCAGCAGCATAATGTCTATCAAAGTTGCCAGCTCCCAAAAAAAATCCATTCCCTCCAACCCAAAAACAACTGCTGATGAGTAGAGATATGCCACAGAAATTGCGATGGCAACCAATGTCATCATACCGATAGCTTTGGCCTTGATTTCGCCCACTATTCCTTTCAGGAAAGGCATTCCGCCATAGATAAAGATAAAAGTACTCAGCCCAAACAGAACATATTTATCTCCCTTAAATGTAAAGTGGAAACCCACCCAATTTTGCACCATCTCCGATAGTAACAGGATTGGAATTGTTACGACAATGCTTATCCAAAATCGTTTTAGAAAATCGTCTTTGTGATGTGCACCATGCCCATCTTCATGGTGAGCATCGTAATCGTGATTATGGTCGATATTCGTGCCAACTGGAACTAAATCCATTCCACATAGCGGGCATTTTCCCGGTTCGTCTTGAAGCACTTGTTGGTGCATTGGGCAAGTATATTTTGTCATGATACTAGGTTGTTTAATGGGTTAAAAAAATTATTTGAATGCCTTAACCAACCTTTTCATAGCAATCATAATCAAGCGATAATTATATGTCTTTAATGACTTTAATAATATTTCTTATAAATAAGATTCTAATTAACGCTATTTATATTTTCAACAATGGGCATACAAGAGACGTACTGCTTCTTACTAAAAATCGATGCCTTTGTTGATTGCTATAGAACAGAAGTTGTTCACGTTAAGGCGTACTTTTGGCTACGCAGCCATCAAATCAACTTATTTTGGGAGGAACCCAGATAGATAGGAATACGGAAGAAACATAAGCTTCCGAATAAGATGAATTCAGTTTATTGGCAGATATTACCAATTTTGAAGATAATGGAAGGGATACAGCCGTATTTACAGTGGGATAATGACAAAGTGAACTTCCACAGGTATCATCGCACTTCTTTTTTTCGTTTTGTGCGTGATCCATCTCGCAACACTCACCTGCGTCTCCAGATATATCCATTGTAAAACAGGATATTTCTGTTTCTGTTGCCATATCCTCACAAATATGACCTTCTGTCGGCATCGAAAAAATGCCGAACATAACTATTAATATTTTGGCTGTTAATTTTGTCACAATATCTGATTATGAAAATAAGATAAAGAAAATGTTCGATAGGTAAAATAAAAAAATGACGGTTAATGAACACCGTGGCGGTTATTGTTTTATTTTAGCATTATTAAATGCCCATTAATTATTAAATAACCGCATTTTAAAGCAAATAATATCATTCAATATCCAGTTGATATTTATGGAGCAGATTTTCGAGCTGAAATAGTGAGAATTTTGCTTTTTTAATCTTGTTTTGTTCCGGATCGATGGAGAAATTTGCTGCTGCTTTGAAATCAGCTTTTTCCAGAGTGGTATTTAAAAAACGGGCACCCAAAAAATCGGAACCGGTAAACACCGCAGCCGTTAAGTCAGCCTGAGTGAAATCCGCATCGCGCAAAGAACAGCCTATAAAGTTTGTCTTTTGCAATTTGGCGTCGGTAAATACGCTATAATCTAAAGCGCAATCTTCAAAACGAAAGGATAGAGCGAATTTATTGATTTTGGAAAAATCTACTCCTAAAAGTTTGCAACCTATGAAAGTCACGTTACGAAAACTAACCCCTTCTATTTCTGCCATAGAAAAATTACATCTCTCAAAAACGCAATCTTCAAAAACATTGGTTCGGAGGTCACTTTTAGTGAAATCGCAAGCCACAAATTTACAATTATGAAACTCTCTATTTCGTAATGTTTTTTCGGTATAATCAACTTCTTTAAACTCTTTTTGCTCGTGATATACCGTATTGTTTGCGTTAGGCTTAGACATTCTATTTATATAGGCTTATTTTTTATTGGCGGCAGTAGTTAAGTGATACTTAAAAACTGCTTTGGTGTTTAGTTCGTTTTCTGCCATTACACAAATTTATCACCTACAGATTTCTAGCTTTTAAACCTGTCTATTCTTCTTAAAGTTCTCTGCTTGCTCAAAAATATCTTGATATACCTCGTCTCTTTCAACCGGTGGGTATCCATGTTCGTCCAGAAGAATTATAAGCCCCACTTTTAAAGCTGATTTTATATCTTCTCGTTTATTCCAATCCGGATATTTGGCTTGGCCGTCCACTAATTCTTTAACCGCCCGGGCTAATTTAATTAGCTTGTCTTCCGGATATTTGAAGTCGTATTTAATGCATAAATCTTTTAGAATATCGTAAAAGGCTTTTTCTTCAAAATCGATTCCCAATTCATCTCCTGCAGTAAATTCTTTTTGAACTTCCATAATCATATTGGTCAGTTGCTCTGCCATTTCCTCATACACTTCACTGCGTAAAACATCGTCTTCTTTTCGTTCGTTATAGCGCACAACCAAGGCGTTCATTTTTTTAGTGAAGTCAATCCCTTTTACTTTATTTACTTTCCTGATTTCTCCAATGGCTTTGGCTAAAAGCTGTTGCAATAACTTAATTTTGGTGTTTGGCAGCTTAATTTTATCAATTTTGGCTAAGTAATCTTCCGAAAACAAATCCTGCTCGCTTTGTTTATCCTCTCCGAGTTTGAATATCTCTTGAACCCCATCACTTTCTAAAGCGTCTTTTATCATTTCGCGAACTTTGGCATTCATTTGTGCGGTATCGGGAGCATCGCCTTTGTTGAGTTTAAAAACGATGGAGCGAACCGCTAAATAAAAGTGTGTATAATCTCTTTCTTTTTGGCTCAATTCTTCGCTTCCTGCACAAATATCGTATGCTGCTTTCAAGCGTTTAACCAAATCCATAAATCGGGTCTCTAATTCTTTGGTCAATTGAACATATTCTGCGGCCATGTTAAGCGTATTTAATTGCTGCATAGCAGTACCATCAAAATAGGCGGAGTTATCAAATTTGTGGAAGATTTTAGCTAATAAATCCAGATGATCTCTTACAACAACTAACGATTGTTGGATATCCTCAAAGTTTTGCTCTTCGCCTTTATTATATTTAGCCAAGGCTAAGTTCATGGCTCTTTTTATCCCGATATAGTCAACTACCAAACCTTTGTTCTTGCCTTCAAATTTGCGATTTACTCGCGAAATGGTTTGGATTAAATTATGCTGTTTAATGGGCTTATCAATATAAATGGTATCCAAAAACGGCACATCAAAACCGGTCAGCCACATATCTACCACAATGGCAATTTTGAAATTGGATTTTTCGTTTTTAAACTGTCGGTCTAATTTTTTACGGTACTCGTTAGTGCCGAGCAAATCGTACATTTCTTTTGGGTCGTCTTGCCCTCTGGTCATAATCATTTTGATTCTTTCCATCGGTAAAATTTCCCGTTTTTCTTTTTCGGTCAATTCTGCACCTTCTTCGGCAACCCGTATTTCTGCCCATTCCGGCCGTAATGCAACAACATTTTTATAAAACTCATAAGCAATTCCTCGACTGCTGCACACAAACATGGCTTTTCCTTTTACGGTAGCGCCTTCGTTTACCCTGTTTTCGTAGTGTTTTATAAAATCTTTGGCCAAAACACGCAAACGATCGGGATCACCTAAAATGGCATTCATATTAGCCGTTGCTTTTTTACTTTCTTCTATCTGATATTCGTTAGCCCCGGCTTCGGCCACTTGTTTGTAATATTCTTCAATTTTCTCCAGCTCGCTGTTATGCAAAATAACTTTGGCAGCCCGGCCTTCGTACACAATACGAACCGTAATTTCATCGCGCACCGATTCTGTCATGGTATAGGCATCCACTACATCGCCAAATACATCCAGGGTGGCGTCAACTGGGGTTCCCGTAAACCCTACATACGTGGCATTGGGCAGCGAATCGTGCAGATATTTGGCAAATCCGTAGGTTTTCTTCACGCCTTCGGAAGTAACGCGAACTTTTTGATCAAGATTGGTTTGACTGCGGTGAGCTTCATCCGAGATACAAATTACATTGGTTCGGTCGGTCAACAGCTCGGTATCTTCCGTAAATTTATGAATAGTGGTCAAGAAAACGCCGCCACTTTGCCTGCCTTGCAGTTTATCTCTCAAATCAGCCCGACTTTCTACACTAACTACCGTATTATCGCCGATAAATTGTTTAGCATTGGTAAATTGCTCCGAAAGTTGGTCGTCCAAATCAGTTCTGTCGGTAATCAGCACAATAGTCGGACTTTCGAAGTACAGGCTTTTCATCAAAAGTCGTGTGAGATAAAGCATGGCAAAGCTTTTCCCGCTTCCGGTGGCTCCGAAATAGGTACCTCCTTTGCCGTCGCCATCCGGTTTTTGTGCTTTTTTGATACTGTCGTACAAGCTGCGAGCCGCGTAATATTGTGGATAGCGGCACACAATTTTCTCGTCTTTTTTGGAAGTATCGGGGATGTAAATAAAATTCCGAATAACGTCGCGCAAACGATTTTTATGCAACATTCCCTGAACTAAAGTGAACATGCTGTCTATTCCGTCTAGATCTTTTGCCAAGCCGGCAATTCTTCGCCAGGCGTAATAAAATTCGTAGGCGGCAAAAAAAGAACCTGCTTTGGTATTTACGCCATCGCTGATAACGCAAAATGCATTGTATTTAAAAAGCTCCGGAATATCCCTTTTATAACGCACCGTAATTTGTTTGTAAGCATCATAAATGGTGGTTTTTTCACGAATTGCCGATTTAAATTCAAAAACAACTACGGGAATGCCGTTGATATAAAGAATACCGTCGGGGATTCGCCGTTCGGTGCCTACAATTTCCAATTGATTGACGAATTTATAGATATTGGTGTCTTCTGCATAAGGCTTTTCATCTTCTTTAGCCGTGATGACATCCAGGTTTTGGCTTTGCCGTTGGCGATTCAGGCCGGTATAATCAATCAGTAAAATATGGATGTCTTTTTGGCTTCGGTCTTCTCGTTTTAAGATAAAACCGTCGGACAGCCACCGCATCATTTTTTTATTGCTTTCGTAAAGATCAGCCGAAGAAAGCGTTTTGAGTTGCAGAATAATGGATTGTGCTTCTGTTTCGCTCAGCTCATCAGCAGCATAGCGATTGAGCAAATAAGCTTTTAAATCTTCCTCAATCAGTACTTCGTCTTCACCGGAACGAACCAGACTGTGCCCGACAACATGCGGATAACCTTCATTTTTCAGAAGTTCAACAAATACCTGTTCCAGTTTAGATTCGGTGAATTTCATTTTTTTTGGTTAGCCAATATTTTCTGAGGCGAAACAACCGGTAAAATAATATTTCCCACTCCATTAAGCGAGAGTTTTTCAAACAAAATACCACGCGATGTAGAAATGGCAATTCCTAAAATTGTGGCAATAATTAATTGATTAAAAATCGGTTTATTATCTTCATTTAATTCATAAAAATCGTCCAAATTATCGATAAAAAAATGATAGGCTGTTTCTAAAGAAACCAGTACTTCATCCTCCTCGGAATGGATAATAAATCTTAATTCCAGTTTGAGCATTTTGTCTTCTAAATTGTACATGAGTGTATGCCCAATACTCAAGCCAAAATTGCTCCTGGTTTTTAAAGATTGGCTGTTAAAATCAAAGGAAATTTCTTCGATTTTAAGTAATTGGATCTTTTCAGCATCTATGATGGCTTTTTTTTGCATATCACATTGCTATTTCAAAAGAACCGGAATCTGAGTCTTTTTGGTACTCCGTTTTCTTGGCGATATAATCCTCATTGGATTTAATTAAACCCAGATGCACATATTCGTACTCTTTAACGGGTTCGGTATGAATAAGACTACTATTCAAAACCGTTTCCATTTTAACAATACTTTTTAAAGTTAGATTATGTGTTCCTGAAAGCCACTTTGAAACCTCAGAGGGCGATTTATCCATTGCTTCCGCAAGATCTTTTAACTTCCAACCTTTTTCAGCCAACGCTAGCCTTACTTTTTCTGTAATAGCCAGATTTTTGGCAATGAACTGTTCAATTTCTGGATTTTCGTTCTCCTTTAACCAATCGGTTATGGGTGTGCCTAGTTTTTTCATTTTGTCTCCTTAGTGCCATTCCAATTGAAAACCATCATCTACAATAATATCTGTATAGTCTTCATTCCATTGGATTGTTCCATTTTTAAATGCTTCATCCAATAATTCAGTCAATGTATTAGCCAATCTAAAATGTTGCTTCACATTTGGGCAATCCTGCGCCCTAGTTGCCGTCTTTAAATCTCCATTAAATAAAAATACAACGTGTTCATTGGCTCTAAAACAGTACAGCCTTAAATTGTTTAATACGTTATGCCGTGCTCCTGTTTCGTCGTTAATTTCTACATACGTAGGGTTTCTGTTTTTACCTTTGGGTGGGAGTGCGCTGGTATCTGCGGTTTGAGCCTCATTTCTAAAATATTGATTGTAGGCGCCGATTTTTTCACCTATTACCCTAACCCAAGCCATAATATGATGTAGTTTATCTTTGTTTTGAATGGTCTGTTTTTCTACAAATTGCTCAAATAACGACCGTTCTTCGTTTATTGAGACGGTATAATAAACCACCTTTTCAAAACGCTGAACTTCTATTAATGTTGCAAAGTTATTCATTTAAAGGTTATTTACAAACAATTAATTCACTTATAAGTTATTTTTACATTTCTAAATGGATTAATTTCAGTGAATTTCATGGTTTATAGAATTTATCGTCATTCCAATTTTTGGGATTGTTAATGATGTATTGCGAAATTTGTTGATAGGCCCGTTCGTTTCGGATGATATGTTCGTAATAATTGCGTTGCCAAATTTTAAAATTTAATTCAATAATTTTTTCCGTTGGGGCGAATTGCAATTCGCCCGTACTATTATTTTTCTTGATATTTTTCTGATTCTGAATATCATCTTTTATCTTTTTTATCGTGGCTATTTTAAATCCTCTAATAATCGATCCTATGGTTTGGGATGGAGATTGAAATTTGCTTTTAGCTTCGTTTTTTTTATTTCCTTTTTTGAATAATATTTCAATGATTCCGTGTAGGTGATTTGGCATCACGATGGTTTCGTGTATTTTACAATTATCTCTGATTTTCTCTGTTGCTATCCATTCTTTAAAAGCGATTTTCCCATAAGTGTTTAATTTCATGATTCCATTTTCTATAAATCCAAAAAGATGTGCTCTATCCCGGCAACAAATCGTTATAAAATACAATCCCGCTTGCGAATAATCGTATCCTTTTAATCGGATGGATCTGCGCCGGTGGATTTTTGGATTGTATTTTGGTTTGGGGTTCATGAGATATATTTCGTTGCTCGTACTAGTCAGTTATTTCTTTAAGAAAGTCAATCAAATCCTGCTCAACAATGTCTTCAAATTCTTCCCGTGAGGTTTCATTGAAAATTCTAAAATTGTTTTTCTCTTTAATATTCTTATTTCTGAGTTCTTTTTCTTCAACAACTTTTTTTATTGTGTTTCTTACATTCTCATTTTCATCAAAAAAATCAAATGTGTTTTCGTCAAGCTCATATACCCGCTCAAAAGCTCTTGGATGATAATAATTCTCAATACAGCTTTTAGAAATCACATAAGCTTTACTATTAGGCTTTGTTTCAAAACTCTCCGCTCTTTGGTTTTGTTTATCCTGCTTATTTTCCTTTTTATCACTGTCTATAATTAAATATAAATCTCGATTTGAATTATCGAAATAATCAATATTCAAGAAGCTTTCAATATCTTCTCCGCCACCAAATGGTAGAACGAGAATTTTGTTGTTTTGCAATAATTTCTTCCCTACGAGTCTTTCGCACAGTAAATGGTAGAATTTTGCATCATTTAAACTTTCTACAAATAAAATTTTCTCATGATGATCTCTTAAATTGTAACTTGGCTTAATTCCCAATTCATCGACTATTTTTAAAAGAAACTCAGTGTCATCACTTTCTCTTGCATTGGTATAATTAGATTGGTCATCTTTTGTACATAAAACCACACTCTTTACGCTTGTTGCTCCAGCAAAAACAGGCGAATGCGTTGTTATAATAATTTGATTATCGTTTGATAATTCTTTGAGAGCATTTAATAAATCAAGTTGAGCAGTTGGGTGCAAAAATGTTTCAGGCTCTTCAATTAGGTAAATAATATTGTTTCCCTTACTCTTTTCAGCCAAATATCGGAAACGAGCAACCATAAATAATCGCCTATATCCTGTTCCTTTATGGCTCATTGGAATAAATTTTTCATCACCATCAAATTGAAAGCTAACATCTACTCCTTTTATAGCATCTTTCCAACTAACTACCGGTGTAATTTGAATGGCTTTTAAAGTTGAGGCATAATCTTGCATATACATACGTACAGAATCTGCCTCGTTTTTCATTTCCTCTATAATCTCAGATTCTACTTTTTTAAGTTTGGTGCCGTCTTCTCTTGCCTCTCTATCAAAGTAATCTTGAATTTCACTAACTGAGTTCGTCTTGAACTTTGTATCAGCTTCTAAACCATAATCTGCTTTAAACATTTCCACAGCAGGAAATAAACTTGATATTTTCATATCATCTTCAACCCAAAAAGCAGTTCTTTCTGCCTCTGCAAATCTCTCTTTGATATATTTTATTTTTTCAACTTTAGAATTCCTTCCTTTGCCTTGAACTGGGATTTTAATATCATACGCTTCAATTAAATCATTTAACTCCTTATCAGACTTTAAATACAGTCCTCTTAAATCTTCTTGTTGATAGTCTTTTACTAACACAAGTTCTTCCGAAAATTTCTTATCAACCTTTGCTGCCACCCTTTTGTATCTAATCGCCCCATCAAAAATAAAGTCTTGTATATATTCTTCTAAGCCATCCTCTTTTTTAACCTTTGATTTGAGTTTTGTCATTAGCATTTCTGATATATTTTCATCTTTGAAGTCAAACTCTAAAACTATTGCTTGATCGATATCATTAAAATCTGAATAAGTAATTGGAAAACTTTTGATATCAAGAAAAGTAGCAACAGCGAATAAAACAATTGTTTTACCGGCATCATTCTTTCCTACAATTGATGAAAGCTGCTCTAATTGTATAGTGCGTTGGTCTTTAACGCCTCTATAATTTGTGAGTGTGATTTTTGAAATATGCATAATTCTTAATTTTTACTGTTTGCAGTTCAAGCCCCCACCACACCCCTCATCAACACGGGGCAAAGTGGTTTAATCATTTCTTTTAGTTCTTCATTTATTCGTTTTCGGGTTTCTAAGGTGTGGTAAATGGTGACAATGGCTTTTTGTTTTTCGATGCTGGGTATGGGCAGTTCTACATTGCACATATCTTCCCAGTTAAAGGTTTCTCTGGCGCTGCCCCAGGAATGAAAACGGGCATAACGGTCAAATTCGGTTCTGTTAAAGAACAGGTAGAGATATTCAGGCAGTAAATTATTTTCATTTTTGACTTCAAAAACAGTATAAATTGCTGAAATAATACAATCTTCTGCATTGTTTAGAGCTAGGGCTATTTTATCACCACGCCGAGAAGTGTCCGCGACATAAGCAAACTGTCCATTTCTTACTATTTTGTAATTCCTCAGATTAACTCCTTTTGTCCGTGCTTTTGTTTGAATTAAAATCTTATCCGTTGAAACCCCTTGAATAAAACCCAACTCTAAATCTTGATTCCGTTTATCAATCTGAGAAATATAATCCCCCAATTTTTTAGGTTTTTCCGATTGAATCAAATCTTCAATATAGGTATCGCAAATCAACTGCAAATCCTCAAAGCTGTTTTCATAGCATTTTTGATTGTCTAACAAGCCTTTATAAATTGCTACATATTTGCGTTGTTCTTCGATTGGGGGAATTGGGATTCTGATTTCTTTAAACCGATTCCAATCCAACCCTCCTCTAACAGAACTATCACAGTAATACCACGCAAGCCGATGAAACTCAGGACGCTCAAATTCAATCATTAAATATTCAGGAAGTAAATCATTTTCATCAATAATTTCAAAAGTTTTATAGGCAGGTGAAACTATAGCAGACCTGTCTTCTCTATATAACGCAACAGGCAATCTTTCATCACGTCCAACATGCATTATATTAGTTGCAAACTGGTTTTTAGCTATCAATTTATATTTGGATAAATCTAAACCAGAACGATTTGCAACCGAAGGCATAAAATTATTACTAATATTTATTCCTAATAATTCAATCGTTTCCAAGTCTTTGTTGCGATTATTTACATCTCTTATATAATCTCCAATCGGTTTGTAATTCTTATTCTTCATTCTTTTTATCTTTCAAGGTTTTAGCGGTTTGTTCAATCTGCTTGATAAAATCCTTTTCTACCTTAGACAAGTCGTTTTGGGTTTGCTCTTTGTATTGTTGGTATTCTTTTTCCGCTTTTTTCAGCATTTGTTGGTGGCTTACGGTTCCTGCATTTTGCAATACCTCATTGCCGGTCATCTTTAAAAAATCATCCAATCGGGCAATCCAATCTTTCATATACATTGGTTTTCGATTTAGGGCCTGCAATTCAGCAATTTCCAAATAAGCCGTCACAATTCGGTTAAGCACATTTAATTCCTCTTCGCTCAAATAATTTTTGGCAATGATAATCTCTTTTTTCTTGGGATTTTCGCCTTTAAAATGGGTTAGGCCCAAATGGGGTTTCTGTGCAGAAATTCGTTTATAAATCAACTCGGCTGCCGTATTTCCAGTAGCTGCCCAGTGCATTTTATTTTGTATGGTTTTAAAAAATAACCGGGAGCTTTCAGCACTAGGGTCATAGTCAATACTGGTTGCATAAATATCCAATACTTTTCGCCAAAAAACTTTCTCCGAACTCCGTATATCCCGAATACGCTCCAAGAGTTCATCGAAATAATTTCCGCCACCTTTTTCTTTGAGGAAATCATCATTCATTGTAAAACCCTTTACGAGATATTCTCGTAATCTTTGAGTTGCCCAAATTCTAAATTGAGTACCTCTATGGGATTTAACGCGATAACCAACGGAGATAATAACGTTAAGATTATAGAACTTTACAGGACGGTCGGCACCACTAATGTGCAAAATTTGCACATTGCTTTTTTCTTCTAACTCTCCCTCCTTAAAAATATTACCAACATGTTTGGTAATCACACTTCTTTCTCGCTGAAAGAGTTCTGCCATCTGCTCTTGAGTCAGCCACACAGTTTCTCCCTCCATCCGGGTTTCGATAACCGTTTTCCCGTTTTCGGTTTGATAAATCAGTATTTCACTGTTGTTTTCCATACGCTTAATCTTCTAAGGGATAACCCAATGTTTTAAAAGCATCCATTAATTCTTGTTGGGAATCTTTCTCATCTTTTATAAGCTGTTTAAAATCCTTTTGGATGCGCTTCATTTCAGTATCAAAATCAATTCCGCTGTCTCTATCTACAAATTCAATGTAACGGCTGGGTACTAAGCTATAATCATTTTCTATTACTTCTTCTTTGGTTGCGCTGTAACAAAACTCAGGAATATTTTGGTA
>CAZTOG010000002.1:64104-227976 GCA_964615135.1 uncultured Balneolaceae bacterium
TTTCTATTACTTCTTCTTTGGTTGCGCTGTAACAAAACTCAGGAATATTTTGGTAATTTGATGCTGCCGAAGTGCTGTCTGATCTTGTTGAAGGGTTATCTGAGCTTACCGAAGGGCTGTCTGTGCCTATCGAAGTGCTATCTGAGCTTGTCGAAGATTGCCAATGGTGATAGGTGTTTTTGACTTTATCTACTTCATTTGGACTGAGTTCTATATATTTTTTTTCATACACCTGCCCAAAGGTGCGCAAATCCATAAAAAGTATTTCTTCCTCCCGATTACGATAATCTCGGTGAATATCGTTTTTGGTAACTTTTCTTGCAGATTTATTTTTATTGATAATCCAAAGAGTTACGCTGATATCGGTAGTATAAAAGGTATCACGCGGAATAATTATGATAGCCTCTACCAGATTGTTTTCTATCAGCTTTTTACGGATTTTATATTCGTCGCCTCCACCGGATAAAGCGCCGTTAGCCAAAATAAATCCGGCCACTCCATTTTCGGAAAGTTTACTGACCATGTTCAAAATCCAGGCATAATTGGCGTTACTCACCGGCGGCACATCGTATCCTCTCCAGCGCGGGTCATCGATTAGCTCATCTTTGCCTCGCCAATCTTTCAAGTTAAATGGGGGATTGGCCATAATAAAATCAGCTTTTAAATCTTTGTGCTGATCTTGGGCAAAAGTATCGGCGGCTTTTTCACCCAAATTGGCAGAAATTCCTCGGATGGCGAGATTCATTTTTCCCAACTTATAGGTTGTTGCCGAAGCCTCTTGTCCGTAAATAGATACTTCTTTTTTATTGCCGTGATGTGCTTCTATAAATTTAATAGACTGCACAAACATACCACCGGAACCACAAGCAGGGTCGTATATGATTCCTTGGTATGGTTCAATAAGTTCGGTTATTAAATTAACGATGGTTTTTGGGGTATAAAATTCACCTTTTCCTTTCCCTTCGTTAATGGCAAATTTTCTTAGAAAATATTCATAAACCCTGCCAATAATGTCTTGTTCTTGGTCTTTTAAGGTATTGATTTCACTAATAGTATCTATCAGTGATGCCAATTTGTTTCGTTCCAATCCCAATCGAGAGAAAAAGTTATCGGGTAGGGCGCCTTCTAACGACGGATTATTCTTTTCAATATTATGGAGGGCAGTATCTATTTTTATGGCAAGTTCATTTTGCTTGGCATTTTTCTGAATGTAAGACCATCGGGATGTTTCTTCTAGGAAAAAAACATTTTCCATCAAGTAAAAATCCTTCATTTCAACATATTTTCCCTTCCCTTCTGCAATCAGTTCTGCTTTACGCTCTTCAAATTTATCGCTCGCAAATTTGAGAAAAATCAACCCTAACACCACGTGTTTATAATCAGCCGGGTCAACCGTGCCGCGCAAACTGTTACACGATTGCCACAGGCTTTCTTCTATCGATTTTTCCTTTACTGCTTTTTTAGCCATCTATATTCAATTTTTTAAAATTTGTTGTAATTTAGTTTAACTTGCTTAAACCTGAGTAAAAACTATCATATCTATATAAGTTAGTACACTACAGCAACAAAACTAAATACTTCGGTTATAAATTTAGTTTTCTCCACGTATTTACAGTCCACAAGTTTACACCAACGCCACACAAATAATTGTATTAGATTATTCTATAAAAAGCAAAAATAATAGATTAGCAATAATTTATATTGCGCTATTTGTATTGTAAGTTCAGATTTTTGAAATCAGATTGGGGGCGTTTTGCAACTGCTATGCAGTGCTGTTTATTACAAATAGCGCATTTATTTTATATCGGTTTTCTAAGCTCCAACCGATAACAGTTTATAACACCAAAATTCTCTTTTACCTCAAAAACACAGCCGGATTTTGATTTTATTTTTCCACCAAAATCCAACCTTCGTTTTCTATCATATTTTTGGCGAACTTCCATTTTAAATCTTTAGTCTCTCCGCTGCCCATGTGCTGAATGGTTACACGGTCGTTACGGCCGGGTTCATCTTCAACTTGTACAGGTTTACGTTTTACATTTGGACCCATTGGGCGCTGCCCACCTTCTTCTCCACCACCTTGCAATCCCATACCGGTAGAATCGGCGTGCTGGGTTTGCATTCTTTCGGTATCGAAGCGTGATTTTTGTTGCTGTGCGGCTTGCAGGCGGTCGTTTTCCATTTGCACTTCGGGTACGGCTTTCCATATTGTGGAAATAACCTCTTCGTTCACCATTCCAATAAGTTGACGGAACATATCAAAGGCTTCTCGTTTATATTCGAGCAATGGATCTTTCTGGCCGAATGCTCTTAATCCAATACCTTCTTTTACCGAATCCAGTTCGCGCAGATGTGTCATCCATCTTTCGTCTATAGTTGCCAAAACGGCTGCTCTTTCCATGGCGCGTGCCACTTCCCGACCTTCATTTTCTAATGCCGCTTGTACATCCACAATAACGCGCATGCGTTTAACGCCGTCGTTAAAAATAACCTGTACTCTTTCAGGTGCGTTATCAGGATTGCCTTCAACTATCCTTTTCATCACTTCGTAAAGCGGTTTTGCCATACGTTCTTCTTTACGGCGATAGGCTTCGATGGCTTTATCCAATATTAAATCGACCAGCTCTTCTTTTTTCATTCTTGGCCATTCCACCTCGTCATACTCAATATCGATGGCCAATTTGCGCATAATGATATCTTTCAGCCCTTCATAATCACCTGCATCGGCGTATTGGTCAACCAAATCTATTACCAAGTCTTCCAGCATATCCAAAACGTCTGCCAGTAACTGCTCTCCCTGCAATGCAAGGCGGCGGCGCGAGTAAATAACTTTACGCTGATTATTTAAAACGTCGTCGTATTCAAGTTGTCGCTTTCGGATACTGAAGTTATTCTGCTCTACTTTGGATTGTGCCCTTTCCAGCGATTTGGTTATCCATGGATGCGTAATAACCTCGCCTTCATCAAAATTGAGCCTGTCCATTACGTTGGCAATTCTATCGGAACCGAACATTTCCATCAATTTATCTTCCAAAGAAACGTAGAATTGCGACTCGCCCGGATCTCCCTGGCGACCTGCACGCCCTCTCAGCTGTAAGTCAATTCGGCGTGACTCGTGTCTTTCGGTGCCCAAAATGGCCAACCCGCCTTTTTCTTTTACTCCCGGTGCCAATTTAATATCGGTTCCACGTCCCGCCATGTTTGTAGCAACGGTAACCGCGCCAATCTCACCCGCCGATTTTACAATTTCACTCTCGCTGGCGTGCTGTTTTGCGTTCAGTACATTATGCGAAATACCGGCACGGGTCAACATTCGGCTCACCGTTTCCGATACATCCACGCTGGTTGTACCCACAAGTACAGGCTGCCCTTTTTCTCTATATTCCCTGATTTTATCGATGGCGGCGTTAAATTTTTCCCGTTTGGTTCTAAATACCAGGTCTTCTTTGTCGTCTCTTTGTATGGGGCGATTGGTTGGAATAACCATCACATCCAGATCGTAAATCTCGTTAAACTCGCCTTCTTCCGTTTCGGCGGTACCGGTCATACCCGAAAGTTTGTGGTACATCCGGAAATAATTCTGCAAGGTAATAGTAGCATAGGTTTGGGTGGATGCTTCAACTTTTACCTGTTCTTTTGCCTCAATTGCCTGGTGTAAACCATCAGAATATCTACGCCCTGATAAAACACGGCCGGTATGTATATCTACAATATTAACTTTACCGTCTTGTACTATATATTCATCCTCTCTTTCGAAAAGCGTATAAGCTTTTAACAGCTGGTTTACGGTATGGATGCGGTCGCCACGCTCGCCGAACAATAAATGCAGATTATTGAATCTATTTTCCCTTTCGTCCCGCACTTCCTGTTTTGTTTCCTGTATTTTTTTCTGCTTGTATTCGTCGCTAAAATCGGCTGCTTCAACTTCTGCAATTTTCTCCTTTTCCAGTGCGGCTATCTCTTCCTCTATTATAGAGCTTTCAACGCCAATGTCGGGGATAATGAAAAAATCGGCATCTTCACCCTTTCTGGTAATAAACTCACGGCCTTTTTCCGTCATTTCGATGGAATTTTGTTTCATATCAACCGCATAGAACAGATATTCGTCCACTTCGGGCATTCTTTTGGCGTTGTCGGCCAAATAAATAGCCTCAGTCTGCAATACCAGCTTCTGATTGGTGGGTTCCTGCATCAATTTTCGGAACCTATTGTTTTTCGGAAAACCTCTTTGCGCTCTAAACAAAGCCAGACCGGCCTTTATTTCATCGCCTTCTTCCAGCGCTTCGTTGGCTTCTTTTACAAGGTGCGTAACCAGTTTCTTTTGCGCTTCTACCAGCGATTCTACCCTGGGTTTCATTTCTTCGTATTTACCCGACCTATTATCGTTTGGTACCGGACCGGAAATAATGAGAGGTGTTCTGGCCTCGTCGATTAGAATGGAATCCACCTCGTCAATAATTGCATAATGGTGCTCTCGTTGTACCAGTTGGTCTTTTTCCACCACCATATTATCGCGCAGATAATCGAAACCGAACTCGTTATTGGTGCCGTATGTAATGTCTTTTCTGTATGCTTTTCTGCGGTTTTCGGAGTTGGGCTGGTATTTATCTATACAATCCACTTCCAAACCGTGAAAGTTGAAAAGTGGCTCGTTCCATTCGGCGTCACGTTTGGCCAAATAGTCGTTAACGGTAATTACATGCACTCCGCGTCCGGCCAGCGCATTGAGGAAAGCCGGAAATATGGCCACCAAGGTTTTACCTTCACCCGTTTTCATCTCGGCAATTTTTCGCTGGTGCAAACTGATGGCTCCAATCAACTGCACATCGTATGGAATCATGTTCCATTCGATTTCCTCGCCCGCAACGGTCCATTTCTTACCTACAAAGCGCCGGCAAGTATCTTTTAAAACGGCATAGGCCTCCGGCAGCATTTCATCCAGCGTTTCTTCCAAAACATCAAGCCATTGTTGCTCCAGTTTATCCATTTTTTCGGCAAGTTCGCGGCTTTCTCCGGGCGAGAGTTCATCGTACTTCTCCATTTTCGCCTTAACCGCTGCCATTTCGTCTTCGGTAGGTTTGGTTGCGTCTTCTATGCGCTGTTTAAACCCTTGGGTTTTTGCTTTTAGCTCGTCGTCGCTCAATTTCTCCATTTCCGGGCCCAATGCATTGATTTTATCAACAATGGGCTGGATTTTTTTAATATCCTTATCGCTCTTTGAACCAAATACTTTGGAAAGTAAATTTCCTATTTTATCAATCATAATGTGTTTTCGCGGTTTGAGTTACAGTATTGTAAGATAACTCTATTCAAAAGTTTCATCAAATATTTAAAATGTACCTACAAATATCAGACCAACTTCCATTAAAAATCTATTTTTTCTAAAAATTGTGCGTTTTGGCAGGTTATACAATAAAATTACATGCTAAATTTAGCGATTTTTAAGCCCCTTTACATCAAAAAACAACTTCTTTAACAAATGCTGAAAATAATGTTCTGAAATGTATGAATTTCTACTTATCTTTACTGTCTTTTGGTAATCATAAAATAGAACGTAAAAATTACCCCGATCAATGAAACGTACATTCCAACCAAGTAATAGAAGACGCAAAAACAAACACGGTTTTCGCGAACGAATGGCTACAAAAAACGGACGCAGAGTACTAGCGGGTCGCCGTGCAAAGGGCCGTTATAAGCTTACTGTAAGTGATGAGCAAAAAGGAGCCAAGTAACCCAGGCGTTACTAAAAAAGGTATATATACTCTACCTAAAGCAAAAATATTACGCGGAAAAAATAATTTTAACCGATTATTTTCAAATTCTTCACACATATATTCTTCAACCATAAGCCTGCGCTACATTCCATTTGTGGATGCAGAGGCAGGGTTGAAAATTGGCTTTATAGCTCCTAAAAAAATTGGTAATGCTGTGCAGCGCAATAGATGTAAACGTCTATTGCGTGAAGCATACCGTTTAAACCAACATGCGCTCGAAGAAACACTCAATTCCCTCAATATTGGCCTGCATGCTGTTTTTATTGCCAAACACAGTAACTTGGATTTTGAAACGGCCAACCATCAAATCAAATTTCTGATCAAAGAATTGAACAAGCGCCTGCTAAAACAAGAATTCTCTCTTAATACATAGACTTTTGGACAAAAATAATTTTATTGGGTTTGGACTCATCTTCCTAATCATGATTGGCTGGTTCGTATTTACCATGCCAAGCGAAGAAGAACTTCTAAAACAAAAACAAGAGCAGGCCGCGCGCGACAGCCTTGCACAAATAGAACGAGCACTCCAAGATTCTATAGCCGAAACTGAGCCGATAAAAGCGGAAACCCTGAGCGATTTTGACGAACAACTTGCAGAGAGAAAATCGGTTCCCGAAGGTTTATTCACAACTTCGAAAGAAACCGAGATTAAAGATTTCGTAGTTGAAACGCCTTTATACCGTGTAAATTTTACCAACCGAGGCGCCGCACCTACCAAATTCACCCTGAAAAAATACGATACCTGGAACGGCGCACCAGTTCAAATGATAGCCGATACCACCAGCGCGGTTTATAACTTCGGTTTTCTTACTACAGAAAATCACAATATAGACACTCAAAATCTGGTATTCCGTCAAATCAATGCAGGTAGCAGTTTAAACTTGGCCGAAAATGAAAATAAAGAACTGCAATATGTTTTGGAACTGGAAGATGGCCGACAGTTACTTTACACCTACACCTTCAACGGCGAGACCTATGAAATCGACTTCGATGTCAAATTTGTAAACCTGGCGGATGTTATTATTGGCGGCGATGTCGATTTTGGCTGGACATCAGGGCTGAATTTTACCGAAAGGGATATAGAACAAGAAAGTATGGAAACGTCCGCCTACGTATATTTGGCGGGCGAGCTACAGGAATTTAAACTCAAAAAACCCGGCAGAGACGAATCAAATTATTTTGGACAAGCTGAATGGGCAGCCACACGAACCAAGTTTTTTACCCAAATAATCAAACCCAGACACGAAGCCAAAGAAGCACTGCTTACAGGAGAAGTAACCGGTGATGCAAAAAGCCTTTCAGCCGAACATATTTATAAATCGGGCATAACATCCAACCTTATAACCAACAATAATACCCTTTCGTATATATTATTCATAGGTCCAATGGAGTACTATGAACTGAAAAATGTGGATGATAATGCCTACAATATGGTAAAAGTGAGCTACAATTGGCTCCGGTTTTTCTCACAGCCATTTGTAAGATTCATCATCATCCCCTTCTTTTCATTCTTTGGCGGATTTATAAGCAACTATGGTATATTGGTAATTATTTTTGCTGTTAGCGTTAAATTGGTATTAACTCCATTAACACTAAAAAGCTACAGAAGCATGGCCGCCATGCGTGAAATACAGCCCAAAGTGAAGGAAATTCAGGAGAAGTTTAAAGACAATCCGCAGAAATTACAGCAAGAAACCATGAAACTGTACAAAAAGGAAAAAGTAAACCCACTTGGCGGCTGTTTACCAAACCTGTTGCAGTTTCCAATACTTATTACCCTGTGGCGCTTCTTCCAAAACTCTATTATTCTGCGCCAAAAATCATTCCTATGGGCCAGCGACCTTTCTGCGCCCGACTTTATCATAAACTTACCTTTTAGCATACCATTTATAGGTGAAAGTATTGCGGGTTTTGTGCTGCTTATGTCGGCCACTATGATTGTGCAAAGCAGGCTTACCGGTGGAATGAGCACAGGAGGCGGTGGCGCTATGGCTCAACAAATGAAAGTAATGCAATACATCTTTCCGGTAATGATGTTATTTATATTCAACAAGTTTGCCGCCGGATTGAGCTTGTATTACCTCATATTCAACGCCCTATCCATAGCCCAACAATACTTTATCAATAGAAGCATAAAGGGCAGTAAAGAAACCGCTGTTGCAAAATAGTTTAAATTTAGTGTTACATTATAATTTCAAGATTTTGTAACACTTAATTTGTTTTATGTTACCTAGCATTGCGCAATATCAATATCCGGATATAGTATTGGTGGACGGTAATAGACTGTTATGGAACCCCATTCTAAAAAAAACATTTAAGCAAAGGCCCGAAGAAAGAGTCCGGCTTCAGCTACTGGACTATCTAATGCAAACACCGGGCTGCGTTAAAAGCAGAACCGCATTCGAAACGCCCGTTAAACTGCGTGACGACAAAACCAGCTCGCGTACCGACCTGATTTGCTACGACAAATCGCTGGATACCCTTCTTTTGGTAGAGTGTAAAGCTCCCGAAATCAGGCTGAACGAAAATACGGCCGTGCAGATAGCCCGCTACAATCAAAAAATCGAAGCCCGATATTTACTGATTACCAATGGCGTGATAGACTACTGGTTTAAATTTGAAAATGACGCCATGAAATCCTTAAATGAAATTCCCGATATTTTTACTATCCAAAACAATAACATTACAGACTATAATTATTGGGTACAAAAAGGGTTTGCAGGAAATAAACCGGTAGGCGGCTTAAAAGAATGGATACAAAACAGCTGCCATTGGTTGTTTAAAGAAAGTGATTTTAAGCAAATACAGTTTTTCAGTTTCGACGGTAGCGACCCGGCTTTGGCTCTATCTAACTATTATTATATTTATTCGCTCAACAAGAAACAGAAATTTGCAGTAACCCTGAGCGCAGCGCCCGACCAAAGCACAAAATTGACCATTATTTATAATCATGAAGGGCAAAACGAAGGGTTTCTGTCGTGCACGTTGGATGAAATTGAAAATCCCGCCGAAAACGATACATTAATTATAGTTGGAAACAACAATAAATCGATTAAATTAAACGAACGGATTGGATTTAACTTCAGCATGCATATAGAAGAAATTTTAACCCGGATAATGGAATTATTTTTAACCAATAAGATTTTTGAATAAACCGTAATAAACATATTTTTATAGTAGTTAAATCTTCCGTAAAACTTCAACCAACCAAAGCAAAAAATATTAAACCATGTACAGCCAACACAGAGCAAAATTGCTTTCCCTATTCGACGATAACCAGAAAGGACTGGTATATCTGCAAGGCAAAAGTATAATGTACCGCTACAATACCGACTACGAATTCCCATTCAGGCAGGAATCCAATTTTTGGTACCTGACCGGTGTAAACGAAGCCGATTGCGCCATGATTTTGGACCTGGATACCCAAGAATATCACCTATTTGTGCCAAAAAGAGATACTCAATACGCGGTTTGGCATGGATATGTGAAAACTCCCGAGCAGTATCAAAACGAATATCAACCGGATCATTTGCACTATACCAATGAACTGAAAAGTGTAATTGCGGCGTTAAAGGCACCAAAAATTTACTGCCTGACCGGTGAGGAAGCAGAATATATTGAGCATTTAGGTTTTGATATTGAAACCGAAACTGAAGCTTTACAAGATGCCATTACCTATTGTCGTGTTATAAAAACCGAAGGCGAATTGGAGTATATGCGCGAAGCTGCACGGGTAAACGACCTGGCATTTATTGAAGTGATGAAAGCCATACAGCCCGGCATGTTCGAGTATGAAATGAAGGCAGTTTTCCAAAAAATACAAATCGAAAATGGGCTGATGCAAGATGCCTATAACGGTATTTTTGCCAGCGGAAAAAACGCATCCATATTGCACTATGTGGAAAACAATGCCAAAATTGAAGACGGAGATTTGTTTTTAATGGATGCCGGTTTCGAATATAAAGGCTATGCGTCGGATTATACACGTACTTTTCCGGCAAACGGTATGTTCAATAAAGACCAAACCGGTATTTATAACGCCGTGTTGCACGGAATGGAAGCCGTGTTGGAAACCGCAAAAGCCGGTGTAAAAATGGAAGACCTGCACATGTTGGCTGCTCAAACCATGCTTGAGGGACTCAAAGACATGGATATTGTACGAGGCGAAATCGACGATATGATGAACGAGAATATTTTTGCGTTATTCTTCCCGCACGGGTTGGGCCATTTTTTGGGACTGGACACCCACGATGTTGGCGGTTATCCAAAAGGAGTGGAGAAAATAGACCGTCCGGGAATTAAATACTTGAGAACACGTCGCGATTTACAGCCGGGAATGGTAATTACCGTAGAGCCCGGAATATATTTTGTGGACGCCGTATTGGTACCTGCGCTGCAAAAACCAAAAATAAACCAATTTCTGAATGTGGACAAGGTCGAGTCGTTGCTCGATTTTGGCGGTGTACGTATAGAAGACAACATCGTCATAACAGAAAATGGACACGAAAACTTTACCAAAGTGCCAAAAGAAATAGACGAAATAGAAAAATTGATAGGCCAATAAATATTAAATATTTAGGCAATACATTATAAATGTAATCGGCTTTTGCTATATTAAAAGCCAATTACTTAGGTTGCCAAAGCTTAACCAAAATTATTATTTTAACATACTTAGCTTTTGTAACTTACAGCGTTATAAAATCATTAAAAAATGTCTGACAATTACCGCGCCCTAACACGAAAATATAGACCTCAAAGTTTTGATGACATTGTTTCGCAAGAACATGTAAGCAACACGCTTGTGAACGCCATCAAGCAGAACAGGTTATCACACGCATATATGTTCTGCGGACCAAGAGGCGTGGGAAAAACCACTATGGCTCGTGTACTTGCCCGAATGATTAACGAAGTGGACAACAAAATAGATGGCGAAGATTTGGGTCAAACGCTCAATATCATCGAAATGGATGCGGCTTCGAATAATAAAGTGGAAGACATACATCACCTGCGGGAAGCCGTGCGTATTCCGCCGCAAAATGGAAGATACAAAGTGTTTATAGTGGATGAGGTGCACATGCTTTCGAAACAAGCATTTAATGCCTTATTAAAAACACTGGAAGAGCCGCCGAAACACGCTATTTTTATTTTTGCCACCACCGAGCCGCATAAAGTTCTGCCCACCATTTTATCGCGGGTACAGCGCTTCGATTTTAAACGAATCAGCGTAACCGAAATGGTGGAAAGGCTAAAAGTAATAGCAAAAAACGAAAATATTACCATCGATAATGAGTCGTTGCACGTAATTGCAAAAAAAGCGGACGGAGCGCTGCGCGATGCTTTGGGACTTATGGATCAGGCCATTGCGTTTTGCGGAGATAACATCACATACAACGAACTGCTCCAGGCATTAAATGTGGTGGGCATCGACCGCCTTTTCGAGTTTATGGCGTGCGTAAAAGAACACGATAGCGGAGGCGGACTGGAACTTATCAATACGCTTCTGGAAGAAGGCTACGACATTCAGGAATTTTTGATTGGATTGACCGAACACCTCAGAAATTTATATGTGGCCCTGCACTCCCAAAAGATGTACATGGTAGAAGCATCGGAGGAAACAAAGGAATTATATAAAAAATCTGCTGCCGACTTCAGCAAAGACGATTTAATGCGAATGCTGCATATAGTAAGCGAAGCGCAAATTAAAATAAAAGATGCCAGTCAACCAAAAATACTGTTCGAAATAACACTGCTCAAGTTAATACACATGGAGCGAACGGTAAACTTGAACAATCTTTTAGCAGAACTAGACGCTTTAAAAAAAAACTCAAATAATCTGAGTTATGGCAGTGTAAATGAAGAAACTGCAACTGAAAAAACCGCTGCACCAGCCGAAAAACCTCAAAATATTGAGCAAAATTTAGCATCCGAAACTGACGATGCAACCATCACCACAAAAATTGCGCGAGATGAAGTAAACGAAACTGCTACTTATGGCATCGATATGCCCACATTAAAACGCATTCGTAAAAAGAAAGAAGAGTTGGTAGTAACAAAGCTGGATGGTGCCAACGATAGCGTGAAAATAACGGTAGAAGAGCAGATTTCCGTTGAAAATAAAATTTTGAGTTTGGACGATATACATCAGGTTTGGCCGGAATACATAGAACAGGTAAAAAGCGCAAACCAATCTATATTACACCTGCAAATTGAACGCGCCAAAATCAAACACCTGAACGGCTCGTTACTCACCTTAGAGTGCGAAGATCCATTTGCAATGAGAATACTCAAAGAACAAATAAGCATACTGTCAAAAACCATGAAACAGTGTTTGGGTTCCCGTTTGCAGTTTAAATTTGAGCTATCTGCCACACCTTCAAAAAAATCGAAAGCAGCAAATCCTTACGAACGCTTCAAAGAAATTCAACAAAAAGACCCCATTATCAAGGATATAGTAGAGCGCTTTGGGGCCGAATTACAATATTAAAAGTTATTTATTATGAGTACACCAAATATGGCCGACATGTTCGGCAAAATCCAGGAAATGCAAGCCAAAATGCAAGAAACACAGGCCAAATTGGGCAGCGTAATTGTAGAGGCCGAAGCCGGTGGCGGCATGGTAAAAGTTAAAGCCAATGGCCTGCGCCAAATTATCTCGATAGCATTCGATAAAGATGTTATAGACCCCAACGACAAGGAAATATTGGAAGATTTAGCAGTTGCCGGTGTTAATAAAGCTATGGAATTGGCAGAGGAAGCGGCAAAAAAACACATGCAAGAGGCTTATAAAGGCATGATTCCCGGAGGCGGGTTCCCCGGATTGGATTTATCGGATTTCGGACTATAATTATTCAAGCTCGACGCCATTTCCATTAATAAACAATTCCGAACCAAGAAAATTACATGCAATTAACATCCGAATATTTAGAACGTGCCATAGAACAATTTTCAAAACTGCCGGGAACGGGCAGAAAATCGGCACAGCGTATTGCAGTGCATCTGCTAAAACAGAACGAAGATGCCGTTTTTAAACTTGCAAATGCAATTATAGATTTAAAAAACAAGGTTACCCGTTGCGATATTTGTGGCAACATTACCGACGACAACCCCTGCTCCATTTGTACCAGCCCAAAACGCAATAACGGCCTGTTGTGCGTTGTTGAAGAGTTTAACGATGTTTACACCATCGAAAGGACTAACCAATTTAAAGGACGTTACCACGTTTTGGGCGGGGTAATTTCGCCTATGGATAATATCGGTCCCAACCAGCTGCGTATTCAGGAATTGCTTAAAAGGGTAACCGAAAATGACAATATTAAGGAGGTCATACTGGCCCTAAACCCCGATGCGGAAGGCGAAGCTACATCATTTTATATCAATAAACTACTGGGCGTTTACAATGTGGAAGTTACCCGCATTGCCTACGGAATACCCATGGGAACTGACCTAGAATACATAGACGAGGCTACTTTAAGCCGGGCATTTGAAAGCAGAAATTCATTCTAAACACCTTTTATAAATACTTTAACAATCTAATTAACTTAAAAAAACCTCAGATGAAACGGATAATTTTATCTTTACTCTTTTTAATGGGAAGCTTTGGCATTTTACAGGCACAAGCACCCAGCACTTATTGGCAACAGCACGTGGATTATACCATGGATATTGAAGTAAATACCGATAAACATCAGATTGAAGGCACTCAAAAACTTGTTTATACCAATAACTCTCCCGACGTGCTCGACAAGGTTTATTATCATCTTTATTTTAACGCTTTCCAGCCGGGCAGCATGATGGATGTGCGCTCACGTACCATTATAGATCCCGATCGCAGAGTAATGGACAGAATATCGCGATTGAACGAAAATGAAATAGGCTACCAGGATATAAAATCGCTTAAACAAGATGGGAAACCGGTAAATTTTGAAGTTAAAGGCACTATAATGGTGGTAGAACTTAACAGCCCCATTCAACCGGGCGGCAATACCACTTTCGATATGGAATTTAAGGCCCAGGTTCCGCTTCAAATACGTCGCTCCGGCTGGAGCAATGCCGAAGGCGTTGAGTTTTCGATGAGCCAGTGGTATCCAAAAATGGCCGAATACGATTATACGGGCTGGGCCGCACATCCATACATCGGGCGCGAATTCCACAGTCCTTTTGGCGACTTTGACGTAAAAATAACCATCGATAAGGAATATATCATCGGCGGCACGGGTACCCTGCAAAATCCAAACGAAATAGGTTATGGCTACGAAGAAAAAGGAACCCGGGTAAAACGTCCAAAAGGCGATAAACTGACCTGGCATTTCAAGGCAGAAAATGTACTCGACTTCTTCTGGGGCGCCGACCCGGACTTCGTACACGTTACCAAACAAGTTCCGAATGGTCCGCTGCTCCGTTTCTTTTATCAAAAGAAAGTGGACGAATATGCCTCGGCCGATAAAAATGCCGAATATAAAGCCGCATGGGAAATGGCGCCGGAACTTACCGCCAAAGCGTTTCGCTATACCATGGATACTTTTGGTGAATATCCGTATCCACAGTTTTCGGTAGTACAAGGCGGCGATGGCGGGATGGAATATCCCATGGGTACATTGGTAACCGGTGCCAGAAACATAGGTAGTTTGATGGGAGTTATTGTTCACGAATTTTATCACAGTTGGTTCCAGGGCGTACTAGCCAGTAACGAATACCTCCATCCGTGGATGGACGAAGGATTTACCAGCTTCGGTTCGGCAGAAACCATGGCCTACACCTTCGACAGAATGACGCCAAATCCGTATATCGGCTCTTATTACGGTTATTTTAATATTGTAAAATCCGGTTTGGAAGAGCCGCTGACCACCCATTCCGACCATTACGACACGAACAGTGCCTATAGCGCTGCGGCTTATTCCAAAGGCGCGGTTTATTTGGCGCAGCTGGCATATATAGTGGGTGAAGAGACCTTCAGAAAAGGAATGCTGCGTTATTTCGATGAATGGAAGTTTAAGCATCCCACTCCCAACGATTTTATCAGGGTAATGGAAAAAGAATCGGGATTGATTCTCAGCTGGTATAACGAATATTTTGTAAACACCACAAAAACCATAGATTATGGTATAAAATCTGTTATTACCGACGAAAACAGAACCAAAGTACAGCTGGAAAGGGTGGAATTGATGCCCATGCCCATTGATGTTGAGGTAGAATATAAAGACGGCTCAAAAGAAATATTCTACATTCCGCTGAGAATGATGTACGGTCAAAAACCGGCAGAAAACGATACCAAACGCACTGTTTTGGAAGACTGGCCGTGGGTCAACACCACTTATACTTTCGAAATTCCTACGGCATCATCAAATATCAAGACCATAACCATAGACCCGACCGAAAGGCTGGCGGATATAAATAAAAACAACAATTCAATTGATTTAGAAGAAATTTTAAATCATTAATAAGTGTTTTAAACGGTATAATATCCAAAAATCACTCTAACAATATTTAAGAAACACTATATGTCAAAAGATTACGCCGCTCTCTCGCTTGAGGCTCATAAAAAAGCCCGGGGTAAAATCTCGATAGAACCGAAAATGCCCTTGGAAAATGCGGACGACTTGAGTATTGCATATACGCCCGGTGTAGCCGAGCCATGCCGGGAAATTGCCACAAACACCGAAAAAGCATACGATTATACTGTAAAAGGAAACTTGGTTGCCGTTGTAAGCGACGGTTCTGCCGTTTTGGGACTTGGCAACATAGGCCCTGAAGCTGCACTGCCCGTTATGGAAGGGAAAGCCGTTCTTTTTAAGAAGTTTGCCGGCGTAGATGCCGTTCCCATTGTGCTGTCCACCCAAGATACCGAAGAAATCATAACTGCGGTAAAGGCCATTGCGCCTACATTTGGCGGTATTAATCTGGAAGATATATCGGCTCCGCGCTGCTTTGAAATCGAAGCCCGGCTTAAAAAGGAACTGCCCGTCCCGGTATTTCATGATGACCAGCACGGCACTGCAATAGTTACTCTTGCCGCCATTTTGAACGGCTGCAGGCTTACCAATCGCAAATTACAAGACTTAAACATTGTGGTGAACGGTTCGGGCGCGGCGGGCATAGCCATTTTGAAACTTTTTAAAGCTGCCGGGGTTAAAAACCTCATCATGTGCGACAGAAACGGTATAATACATAGCGGCAGAACCGATTTGAGTAAAGAAAAACAGGAAGTGGCCGAGCTGACCAAAAACAGTACCCACGAAGGCGGTCTGGCGGAAGCTTTAAATAATGCACATGTATTTGTAGGCGTTTCGGTAGGTAATGTTCTTACCAAAGAGATGATGAAAAACATGGCCGATAAACCATTTATATTTGCAATGGCAAATCCCGAGCCCGAAATTATGCCCAACGAAGCCAAAGATGCAGGCGCATATATTGTAGCCACCGGTCGCTCCGATTTTCCAAACCAAATAAACAATGTTTTGGCTTTCCCAGGCATATTCCGTGGCGCACTGGATGCACGCATAAACAACCTGACAACAGAAATGTACATAAAAGTTGCGGAAGCCATTGCAGACTGCGTCCCTGAAGAAAAGCTAAATGTGGACCACATAATGCCCAACCCATTCGACCCAAAAGTAGCCGAAAAAGTTGCCGATGCGATAAGAAGTTTTCTAAGAAGCTAGATATTTAGTTAAATAGTTGATTTGGTGTTGGTTATTAGTTGGATTGTTATCGGTAATTTACAGTAAAACTGTCAACTAGTTTGCTCTCGTGCCGATCCGCCGGAAGCGCGGATTCGGCATGTTTTCCAGAACCGCTGGTTATCTTCTATAATCTCAACAAAAGTGTGTCAACGTGACCACCCCGCCCGCGAGCGGGCACCCCTCCAATGGAGAGAAATTGGATTTTAGCTAAATGATTGATTCGATACTAGTTATTAGTTGAGTGGTTATCGATAGTTTGCAACAGAACTGTTAACATTTTTCAGGGGTAAAAGTGAAAATTCCCCTCCAGTGGAGGGGCAGGTTTTACGCCAGCGCAAAACCGGGGTGGTCACCTGCGTACTTTAGAATGCGAACCATGGGGAAGCCGAAAAATTTACCCATAATATGGATTGCCTTCACGCTAATATCATCTAAACTAAGCGCCAAAGGTGCGTAATCATTAACTTCGAGCGCAGCTCGGGTTACACGAACCTACCCAAATTACAGGCGCCAACGGTGCGCAATCAATGAATCGCATATAAATCTAATAGGTGATTATGGTTAATTCCCTAGACCCCGGAGTTTAGCTTTGATCCGAAATATCATCGAAATCACTAAATAGTTCAACGCCCCAGATCCTTCGCATTCGCTCAGGAAGACTTATCGCCCACAACCGATAACCGATTAACCATTCAACTAATCAACTAGAAAATATTGCACCTAAAAGAGCATTCGCACCCCGTTGGGGTCGCACCATCCTTATGTAGATGCTATTTTCTATAAATACGCCATCCCTTCGGGATGTGTAAGCGGAAAACAATTGCACATTTGAAGGATTTTGTAGAACCAAAAACACATGAAAAATACGGACTGATATATTTGTCTAATTTTTTGAAATGGATATACGTTTTATAATATACTTTTTGACCACCCCGTCCGCAAGCGGACACCCCTCCGTAGAGGGGAATTTTCACTTCCGGTCTTTTCCTAATTTGTTATGAAACTGCACATTAAATCGATAGACCGCAGCATCTTAAAGCCCCTTATTGCAAATTATATCTAATTTTAATTTTTTAAAGTAATTAAGCCAACATATAACTTTATAGTTTTAACGGCTTACATCTTTATTTGAGCAAATTTTGCCTATTTTTACGAAAAATATTGCTCATCTTTTTTTCTTTATTTGAACTTTTTAAATATATTGGAATTGACGTATCAAAAAATCGATATACGTTAAACCATAACCATTTAACAAAAATATATTTATCAAAACTCACGGTTTTAAGTTTAAATTGAACATCTGCTGTGAGATTCAGGGAGGCATTTTATTTGGTGCTCTATAAAATAAACAATACTACTCTTGCCGGATTCTTATTTTTATTCGTTTTGGCGACGTTCCCAATCAATGCTTTTGCCGAAAATGGGTATAGGGCTTGGCTGCGGTACAACAAAATCGACTCTCCCGAGCTTTTGAAGCAGTATGAAGGGTTATTTGGTAATATAGTAATGGAAAATGGCTCCGAAACTTTAAATACCGCAAAAAAGGAAATTGAAACCGGATTATTCGGCCTATTGGGCAGGTCCGTAGTTTTTTCGGAAAAATTATCGGATAACGGCAACCTTGTTATTGGAACACCGGCCGGCTCCGCCCTGATAAAATCTATCTTGCCCGACGAAACATTCCGGCAGATCGGAGATGAAGGATACATTATCGAGCAAAAAAAGATGGATGGTGCTTCTGTTATCGTGGTTGCCGCCAATACGGATATCGGTGTTTTATACGGAGTTTTCCATCTTTTAAGGTTAATACAGACCCACCATAGTTTTGAAGGTATTTCTCTGATAGAAAATCCAAAAATCGAAAACAGGGTTCTCAATCATTGGGATAATCTGAATCGACTGGTAGAACGAGGTTATGCGGGCCCTTCGTTATGGGATTGGGGAACTCTGCCCGAGTACAAAAATCCCCGTTATACCGATTATGCACGCTTAAATGCATCTATGGGCATAAATGGTACCGTACTTAATAATGTAAATGCCGACGCACGTATTTTAACTCCTTCATTTTTAGAAAAGGTAAAGGCACTGGCAGATATTTTTCGGCCGTATGGTATAAAGGTTTATCTGTCCATTAACTACCAATCGCCCATAAGTATAGGTGGTTTGGAAACGGCGAACCCCATGGAACCGGAGGTCAGGCAATGGTGGAAGGATAAAGCGGACGAAATTTACGATTTGATTCCTGATTTTGGGGGATTTTTGGTCAAAGCGGATTCCGAAGGCCAGCCCGGACCATTCAAATATGGATTGGATCATGCTATTGGTGCAAACGTATTGGCTGAAGCACTGGCTCCCCATGGCGGTATTTTAATATGGCGGGCATTTGTATATAGCCCCGAACAGGCCGATCGTTTTAGAGAGGCTTATGATGAATTTGTGCCCTTAGATGGTAAATTTAACGATAATGTACTGCTTCAGGTTAAAAACGGCCCCATAGATTTTCAGCCCAGAGAACCTTTTTCCCCTTTGTTCGGCGCTATGAAAAACACAAACACCATGCTGGAACTTCAAATTACGCAGGAATATTTTGGCTATGCCAACCATCTGGCTTACATGGGAACCTTATTTGAAGAAGCTTTGAGCGCCGATACCCACGCACAGGGCGCCGGTTCTACCGTGGCAAAGGTAATCTCGGGCGATGTTTTCGATTATACCCATACCGGCATTGCCGGAGTTGTGAATTTGGGCACCACCGGCAATTGGACCGAACACCCCTTTGTGCAGTCGAGCTGGTACGCTTATGGAAGATTGGCGTGGAATTATGAATTAACCGCCGAACAAATTGCCGATGAATGGTTGAAGATGACCTTTACCAACAATCCCGATTTTGTGGAGCCGGTTAAAGAAGTGATGATGGAATCCAGGGAAGCAGGCGTTGATTACCGTTCCCCACTTGGGCTTACGCATCTCTATTCACAGGGCGATCATTACGGCCCGGCACCATGGACAGCGGACTTGCCCCGCCCGGATTGGACCGCCGTTTATTACCACAAAGCGGATACAGAAGGTATTGGATTTGACCGAACGGAAACGGGTTCGAATGCCGTAGAGCAGTACAATCAGCCATTGCAAGATATATTTAGAAATGTGCAAACCACTCCCGAAGATTTATTGCTATGGTTTCATCACGTAAGCTGGGATTATAAAATGGCTTCCGGCCGTACATTATGGGAAGAATTGGTGTACAAATACTACACCGGGGTTGAAACCGTGCGTTGGATGTCCGAAATATGGGACTCGGTGGAAGGGCTTATTGATAATGCACGTTTCGAACACGTAAAAGCACTGCTTAAAATACAACAACGCGATGCAATTATATGGAGAGATTCTTGCGTGCTTTATTTCCAAACCTTTTCCGGGCTTCCCATTCCCGAAGGGTATGAAATTCCAAAAAACGACTTGGATTATTATATAAATCTTGCAAACACAAAATACATACCGGACCCACAATACTACTGATAATGCCTAAAACAATGCGTTCTATACTATTTTATTTCCTTTTGGCTACCATAACAATTTCCTGTAGCACAGAAAAACAAAACTCTTCGGAAAGCGGACTGAAAGATGCTTTTAAAAATAATTTCTATATCGGTACGGCACTGAGTACAGGCCAATATTTCGAACAAGATGAAAGGGCTCTGAAAATAGTTAAAGCGCATTTTAATTCCATCACACCCGAAAATGACATGAAATGGGAAAATATCCATCCAAAAAAGGGTGAATACAATTTCGAAAAGGCTGACAAATTTGTTGAATTTGGAGAAAAACACGGCATGTTTATCATTGGGCATACTTTGGTTTGGCACAGTCAAACCCCGGCATGGGTTTTTGAAGACGACGAAGGCAATCTGGTAGATAAAGACGAACTTTTGGCACGCATGAAAGACCATATAAACGAAGTTGTCGGGCGTTATAAAGGCCGCATCCATGGATGGGACGTTGTAAACGAGGCAGTGGACGACAACGGCTCCCTTCGCGAGTCCCTATGGTATAAAATAATAGGAGAAGATTTTTTGGCCAAGGCATTTCAATTTGCACACGAAGCCGACCCTGATGCCGAGCTATATTACAATGATTTTAATTTGCACCAACCGCACAAGGCCGATGCCGTTGTGGATTTGGTAAAGAATATCCAAGCACAGGGAATAGAGGTAACGGGAATTGGTATGCAAGGGCATTATGGGCTGGATTATCCCACTGAAGAAGAGTTGGATAACAGTATAAATAAATTTAAAAAATTGGGACTGGTAGCCATAACCGAACTGGATATGGACGTACTGCCGTCCGCGTCGAGTTATACAGGCGCCGATCTTAGCCGCACCGAAGAAAGCCGAAAAGAGCTGGATCCCTACTCCGAAAGCCTGCCCGATTCAATCGCCCAAAAACAGACTCAACAATTTGAAATGCTTTTTAAAGTCTATCTCAGGCACTCGGACAGCATAAACAGAGTTACGGTTTGGGGCGTAACCGACGGCGATTCATGGAAAAATGGATGGCCCATTCCGGGCAGAACCAACTATCCCCTGCTTTTCGATCGGGACGGACAGCCCAAACCCGCCGTTCATGCCATTAAAAAGTTAGCGAACGAGACCAATTAATATTTTATAAAAGAAACCAATCAATAAATTATATAGAATTCAATAAAAAAATCTAGTTATGGATACGAAGAATTTAGAAAACGCATTGTACAAAGACCCCAACCAACCCATCGAAAAACGGCTCGAAGATTTACTGTCGAGAATGACCGTTGCCGAAAAAGCGGCACAAATGATGGGCATCTGGAACGACAAAGATGATACCCTTGTGGACGAACAAGGTAATTTTGACCTGGAAAAAGCTAAGAAATCATATACCGATGGCAACGGTATCGGTCAAATCGGTCGTCCAAGCGATGCGGGTAAAGATGCACAAGAAGGCTTCGATAAAGGCAAAAGCGCATACGATACAGCTGTTTTGGTAAACCAGATGCAAAAGTTTTTTATAGAAAACAGCCGTTTGGGAATTCCTGTTTTTGTGCATGAAGAGTGTCTGCACGGGTTGACTTCCAATGGCGCTACCAGTTTTCCGCAACCCATAGCTTTGGGTGGTACTTTTAATCCCGAACTGATTGAAGCACTTTATGCCATGACCGCCGAAGAGGCTCGTTCACGTGGGGCACATCAGGCACTTACACCGGTAGCCGATGTAGCACGCGATGCACGCTGGGGACGCGTAGAAGAAACTTTTGGCGAAGATCCATATCTGGTTGCACAGTTAAACGTCGCAGCCGTTAAAGGTTTTCAGGGCGATGCCGAGTTTAACAACAAAAAACACGTTGTAGCCACTCTTAAACACTTTGCTGCACACGCCGAACCCGAGTCGGGAATGAACTGTGCACCGGTAAATGTATCGGAACGCGTACTCAGGGAAACTTTTCTGTATCCATTCAAAGAAGCCATCAAAAAAGGCGGTGCAATAAGCATTATGCCCTCGTATAACGAGATAGACGGCGTACCGTCGCACGCAAATACCTGGTTGTTACGAAAAGTATTGCGAGAGGAATGGGGTTTTAAAGGATTTGCGGTATCCGATTATTATGCCATTTGGGAACTGAACAACCGTCCGGATACCCATGCCCACATGGTGGCCAAAGATAAAAAACAAGCAGCCGCATTGGCTGTAAAAGCCGGCGTAAATGTTGAATTGCCCGAACCCGATTGCTATAAAAATATCGTAGAATTGGTTGAAGAAGGCACCATTCAAGAAAGTATGCTCGATGAATTGGTGACGCCCATGCTTTATTGGAAATTTAAAATGGGACTTTTTGAAAATCCCTATGTGGAGCCCGAAACAGCAGCCAAAATTTCCGGTTCGGAAGAAAACAGGCCTATTGCACTGAAAGCAGCCGAAGAAAGTATCACCTTATTAAAAAACGAAGGCAATTTACTGCCCTTGAACACAGCCAATATCAAAAAGATTGCGGTCATAGGCCCGAATGGCAACCGCAGTTTATTGGGCGGATATAGCGGCAACCCCAATTTCAATTCCACCATTTATGAAAGCATCAAAGAAAAAGTGGGCTCCGATATTGAGGTAGTGTTCAGCGAGGGATGTAAGATAACCGAAGAAGGCGGACGATGGGAAAAAGACGAAGTATTGCCCAGTGATTTTGAAGAAGACCGCAAACGTATTGCAGAGGCCGTTGAAGTTGCAAAGGATGCCGATTTTGTAATTTTGGCCATTGGCGGCAACGATCAAACTTCCCGCGAAGCCTGGGCCAGAAATCACATGGGCGACAGAACATCGCTCGATTTGGTAGGCTTGCAGAACGAATTGGTCAATGCCGTGGTTGCAACCGGCACACCTACAGCAGCATTTCTGTTCAACGGAAGGCCGCTTTCCATAAATAATGTGCAGGAAAAAGTGCCGGCCATTTTTGAATGCTGGTATCTGGGTCAGGAAGCAGGTCCCGCCGTGGCAAACGTTATTTTCGGCGATGCCAATCCATCGGGCAAACTGCCCATATCCTTCCCAAGATCTGTGGGCCATATCCCTGTTTTCTATAATTATAAGCCATCGGCACGACGTGGCTATCTGTTTGATGACGTCAGCCCGTTATATCCGTTCGGATATGGATTGAGCTACACCACCTTTAAATTCGATAACCTGAAATTAAAAGACGAAGCCATATCCTTAAACGGCTCGACCAGTGTTTTGGTGGATGTAACCAACACCGGAGATTACGCAGGTGCCGAAGTAGTGCAAATGTACATCAGGGATGTGGTAAGTACGGTAACACGTCCGGTTAAAGAACTTAAAGGCTTCAAAAAAGTATGGCTGGAGCCGGGCGAGACAAAAACGGTAGAAATAGAAATAACCCACGATTCGCTGGCTTTTTACGACATCAATATGGAATATAACGTGGAAGCCGGGGAGTTTTTGGTAATGGTGGGCAATTCCTCTCGCGATGAGGATTTAAAAACCGTTACTTTGGAAGTGACCGATAATAATTGATACCCAAATTTTAAAACATAATTATATCTGTATGAATAAATCACAACAAAAAATTGGTTTACTTGAAAAAGTAGGCTTTAGTGCAGGCGATGGTGCCTCCAATTTATTTTTCCAAACTTTTGTAACCTATCTCCTTTATTTCTATACAGATGTATTTGGAATGCCGGCCGCAGCGGCCGGTACCATGTTTTTGGTTACACGTATTTGGGATGCCATAAACGATCCCATAATGGGCTTAATTGCAGACCGTACCGTAACCAAATACGGTAAATTCCGGCCATATATAATCTGGCTGGCCATTCCTTTCGGTGTGCTGGGCTTCCTGATGTTTATAACCCCGGATTTTGGCACAACCGGAAAAATTGTATATGCATACATTACCTACACCCTGATGATGATGATGTACACCGCCATAAATGTGCCCTATTCGGCATTAATGGGGGTTATTACTTCATCATCCATCGAAAGAACATCTCTTTCTTCGTATCGTTTTGTGGCGGCATACATTGGTCTGCTGATTGTAACCGGATTGACCGAGCCTTTGGTTGAGTTTTTCGGCAAAGGAAACGAACAGGTCGGTTGGATGTGGACCATGGGCACTTATGGGCTGCTTTCTATGGTGCTTTGGGTATTTACCTTCTTTACAACAAAAGAACGTGTGGATATACCTAAAGACCAAACCCCCAATTTTAAAAAAGACGGCAAGGATCTATTTAAAAATATCCCCTGGGTATTGATTGCCGGTGCTACCGTATTCCAACTTACCTTTATCGTCATCCGTGGCGGTTCCATGCCGTTTTATATCAAATATTTTGTAGGCGAGCATTCCGTTGATTTGTTTGGCAAAACCATTGAGCTTTCCGTTTCTCACTTTTTGACAATAGGCGCCCTGGCCACATTGATTGGCGCTATTTGCACAAAATATTTCACCATGCTGTTCGATAAAAAAAGAACTTACGGATGGTTTTTGGCAATAAGCGCAGGAACCTGTGCACTCTTCTTTTTCCTGGATCCTGAAAATGTAAAACTTATTTATACCGTTAATATAATCTCGTCTTTCTTCATGGGACCCGTTTCGGTGCTGCAATGGGCCATGTACACCGATACGGCCGACTACGGAGAATGGAAATTTGGAAGGCGTGCCACCGGACTTATCATGTCGGCATCGCTTTTTGCACTGAAATTAGGAGTTGCCATCGGCGGTGCCATTACGGGATGGGTTCTTGCATACTATGGATTTATTGCCAACGAAGCACAAACTCCCGAAGCTTTGACCGGTATCGTAATGTTGTTAAGTGTTTATGCCGCGGTAATCGGAATATTGGGCGCATTTTTAATGGTATTCTACCCATTGGATGGTAAAACCATGCAAACCATAGAAAACGATTTGGTTGCCAGAAGGCAGTAATTTTATATTTGCCATCAAAATCAGGGCGTATTATCAATGCCATAACACGATTGTACCCATGATTAAGCAGAGGGGCTGCCATAATAGGCCATGGCAGAAGAAACATATTATTATCAAATAATTAAAAGACATTTTTACACTTTGAAAATCGCAACATTTTGCGCAAATTGGGCAAAAATTAAATTTTTATTTATATTGTAAGTTTCCACACATCTAAGCATTTATTGCTCAAAAAGTAAGCTATTTAATTTATGAAAATAACACTAAACGACATTTCGGAGGCGACCGGATTTTCAGTATCCACCATTTCTAGAGCTATACGTGGTGAAGGACGTATATCAGAAAAAAACAGGCGGAAAATCTTGGCCAGTGCACACAAACTGGGCTATCCGCTGCCAACCAATGGTCGCAAACTACCAAAAAATTTACCGGCAATTATTGCAGTTATTACCCAATTCCATGAGGGGGAGTTCTACGCTTCGTTTTTTGATGGATTTACAAAGGCTGCACAAAATAAAAACGTAGAAGTAAGCCTGTTCAGCGTAAATCACGACATCGATTCGGTAGGTTCGCTTATCGACAAATTGAGGCTCATCGGCTATACCGCTGCCGTAATTTTTGTGCCCGAACTTAAAGAAGAGCAATATTTGCACATCTTACACGCAACACCAAAAGATTTTCCCATTGTCTCTTGCTCAAATATCGATAATTCGGTTCTGGATACCGTTACCTTCGATGCATATCAGGGCGCCACATTGGTTGCAAAACACCTGCACGAACAAGGGTATCGTAAACTGGGTATCATCGAAGGGCCAAATATAATGCCCGAAGCCCGATTTAGAACCAATGGGTTTAGTGACTTTATAAATCAGCACAAAGGTTCCAGCCTGATTTGGTCTTACCAAGGCGATTATACCTTAGAAGCCGGCATCAAAGCTTTCGAAGATTTTGAAAAACTTACCGACAAACCCGAAGCCATTTTCACTGCAAACGATGCGATGGCCTTCGGTTTCATGGAAACAGCACGCGAAGCCGGATATAATTTTCCCGATGATATTGCCCTAGTAGGGTACGATAACCTACCCATGTGCAGAAACCATTACCCAAAAATAAGTTCGGTAGATACCGACTATCACCGCCTGGCAGAAGTTGCCATAGACAACCTATTGAACCGGGTAAAAAAGCCCGTACGCCACCAGGGCCTGGTTAGTGTAGTGCCCGTTACCCTCGAAGTTAGGCAATCTAGTATCCGCTCTCCCAAGAAATAAGACCTAAAATATAATTTGAGCAAATTTTACGCAAAATATTGAAAAAATTTGCTCAAATAAATTTCTTTTTTTCCTTAATTTAGATATATTGCACAGTAATATACTAAGTGATTAATAATCACTAAAGTATATTTGAGCTATTTACATCTGTCTTATCAAATACTTTCAAATATTTATTCTTTAGGCAAATTATAGTTCATAAATGAACAAATTTATTTCAACTTTTTGATTTAAATAAGGAGCATCAATTATACAACGGCAACAGACCAACACGGATAAGTTTAATTTAACTATAGATTGACGGTATATGTACTTAGGAATAGATCTTGGTAGTTCTTCGATAAAATTAGCACTGTTCGATAGTGTTAAAAATAAGATTATAGCTTCAGCTACTTATCCCAAAGTTGAAATGAAAATCCACGCGCCCAAACCCGATTGGGCAGAACAAAACCCGGAAGAGTGGTGGAGCAATTTTCTGCACGCCTATAACGAGGTCTTTGAAAAAGCAGGCAGTATCAAAAAATCGGACGTTAAGGCATTCGGTATTTCGTACCAAATGCACGGGCTGGTTCTGGTTGACGAAAATCTACAGGTTTTAAGGCCCGCAATTATATGGAGCGATAGTCGCGCCGTTGAAATGGGCGACCGTATTTATAGAGCATTGGGAGAAACCTACAGTCAGAGCCACTTGCTTAATTCTCCGGGCAATTTTACCGCTTCCAAATTGGCATGGGTAAAAGAAAACGAACCGGACGTTTACGCCAAAATATACAAGTTTATGCTACCCGGCGATTATATAGCCATGCGATTGAGCAAAAAAGTTACCACTACGGAAACGGGCCTTTCGGAGGGTGTTTTTTGGGATTTTGAAAATCGGGAAATAAACAAAAAGCTGATCGATATTTTGGGAATAGATACTTCAATTATACCTGACATTGTACCCGCAATAGGGGCCGATATATCCATAGACCCGAATATGGCAGCCCAACTGGGTTTAAACAAAGATGCTAAACTTACGTACCGCTCCGGCGACCAACCCAACAACGCATTTTCGTTGAATGTTCTGCAACCCGGAGAGGCTGCGGCAACCGCCGGAACTTCGGGGGTGATTTATGCAGTAACCGATAAAAATATATACGATAAAAAATCAAGGATAAACACGTTCTTGCATATCACCGATACACCGGAAGCGCCCAGAAATGGAATACTTATTATTGTAAACGGTACCGGCATTTTATACAGTTGGCTTAAAAAACTGCTAAATACCCCGCAAAGTGATTTTTCATATATCGAAATGAACAGACTTGCCGAACAAGCACCAGAAGGAGCAGATGGAGTATTATTTTATCCCTTTGGAAATGGTGCAGAACGGATACTTGAAAACAAACTTATAGGTGCCAGCCTGTTCAATATCGATTTTAACAGACACAGTTCGGCCAATGTGGTAAGAGCAGGTTTGGAGGGTATTGTTTATGCCCTGAACTACGGATTTGATATGCTGGACGAAATGGATATATCCATAAAAAAAATCCGCGTGGGTTATTCAAATCTGTTTTTAAGCAAAACTTTCCGGGAAATATTCACCAATGTTACGGGGGTAACGCTAGAACTTTACGATACCGATGGATCTGCCGGCACGGCAAGGGGCGCCGCTTTGGGGTATGGTGGTTACAAAACTACCGATGAGGCTTTTAAAGGATTGGAGTGCCTTGAAATAATCTACCCTGACCGGGAAAAAGCTGCCATTTATAAAAAACTTTATAACAACTGGAAGGACAGACTCGAAGAAATAATCCGGGATAAAAAATCAATCCCGCTGCAAGAAACATTTTAAATTATTAAATATTAATAACATACTTGACTTATGAAACCAATTATAGGAAATCGCGAATATTTTAAAAATATTCAGCAAATTAAATTTGAAGGGCAAGGTTCCGACAATCCTCTGGCATTTAAATTTTACGACGAAAATAAAAAAATAGCCGGAAAAACCATGAAAGAGCATTTTAGGTTTGCTGTGGCATACTGGCATACCTTCTGCGACAGAGGTCTGGATCCTTTCGGGAAAGCAACCCATAATCACCCTTGGGGCACCGAAAACGACCCTATCGAGGCAGCTAAGTCTAAAATGGATGCCGCTTTCGAATTTATGACAAAACTTGGTGTTCCCTATTATTGCTTTCATGACGTTGATATTGTTGATTTTTCGGATTCTGTAGCAGAAAATGAAAAACGTATCCAAATTATGACGGAATACGCCAAACAAAAGCAGAAAGAATCGGGTGTTAAGCTATTATGGGGAACAGCCAACCTGACTTCCAATCCCCACTATATGAACGGCGCTGCAACCAACCCAGATTTTGATATTGTAGCTTTGGCCGGCTCTCAAGTTAAACACACCTTGGATGCCACCATCGCCTTAGGAGGTGAAAATTACGTATTTTGGGGCGGTAGAGAGGGGTATATGAGCCTGCTCAATACCCAAATGAAACGTGAGCTGGATAATCTTGCACGTTTCCTTGGCATGGCTCGCGATTATGGCCGTAAAAATGGTTTCGAAGGAACCTTTTTGATAGAACCCAAGCCAATGGAGCCGATGAAACATCAATACGACTTTGATGCGGGGACTGTAGTTGGGTTCTTAAGACATTATGGCCTGGATAAAGATTTTAAAATAAACATTGAAGTAAACCACGCAACACTGGCTAGCCACACTTTCCAGCACGAATTGCAGGTTGCCATAGACGCAGGCTTGTTTGGCAGTATCGACGCCAACCGCGGTGATTATCAAAATGGATGGGACACGGATCAATTCCCCGTTAGTATTTTTGAAACCGTACAGCACCTGCTGGTAATTTTGGAAGGTGGCGGCTTTACTACCGGCGGTATTAACTTCGACGCCAAAAGACGTCGTAATTCTACCGATCTGGAAGACCTGTTCATTGGTCACATCGGCGCAATGGACGTATTTGCACGCAGTCTGATTATAGCGGATAAAATCTTGAACCAATCGGACTATAAAAAACTGCGCTCCGAACGCTATGCTTCATTTAATGATGGCAAAGGTAAATCTTTCGAAAACAACGAACTATCATTGGAAGATTTAGCGGCGCACGCGAGAAGCAGTAACCCTAAAACAACCAGTGGAAAACAAGAACTTTTCGAGAACATAATCAACCAATACATATAAATAATCTGTAAAGATATAAAAGGCTGCTATGGATAATGGCAGCCTTTTTTTATTCTATCAATGTAAATGTAAAATAATCGATTATTTCCGGCTCAGCTGATATTCAATATTCTTTTCAAATATCTGTACCGGATATTTGGCCCAAAGTTCTTCTTCTACTTGCCCGGTCAATTGCTGGCGATAAAACTCCGTGAATTTTCTATCGATGTTTTCAACCTCGTTAAAGTCCGGTATTTTTTCTTCCAAAGCTGTAACACATTTGATTATGGCATAGCGGGTGGTGTTATCTTCGGGGTCTTGATAGGTAATTATTTCGCTCACTTCACCCTCGGATAAAGCGAACGCCGCTTCTCCCAAATAAGGTTCTTCCACGCTTAAATACGATTCTAAAACACCCTCTCTGTTTATAATGAACGACTTGTTGCTCCATCTGCTCTTGGTTGCCGCCTCAAAGCTTTGGCCGCCATCTATTGCACTTTTCAGTTGCTCCGCCTCTATTCTGTTTTTAAACGATGCCACGTAGATAATTCGCTTGGCCAATTGGTAGAGGGATGCATCTTTTTGGTCTTCGTAAAAGGCCAAATAGTTCTCTTCGGTCGCTTCGGGCATTTTATTGAATATGGTTTTCTGATTGTACAAACGCATATATCTATCTTTCAGATACGCGCTTGAGGTATTGGGCGATAGAACCTTATCACCGGCGCCAAATTGCAGTGCTTTTTGCAGTAATAGCTCGGTGCGCACGGCTTCCAAAATAAAATCTTTAACTACTGAACTTGTAGGCTGGGTATTGTCTTGCAGAATAAGAATATTATCCAGCAATTTGAGGTAGTGGGCCAGATCGACCACGCCGCCCGGATACTCGAGTATGGTGAAATTATTTCCTTCTTTTAAGGCCGTTTCGATTATATGCTTGTAGCCGCCCGTAAAAAAATCTTTAATATTGGCCCATTCCGTAATTTGCGCTACACCGGCGTCGTTCCAGGTTATACTACTCTCATCAACCTGTGCTATTTTTTGCGCTTCAAATTCTTCGTAGGCATCGTCTGCATATTTATTCACTATTTCCAAGCGTGGACCTACATCACCATGTTTGGCAATAATATCTTCCAATATTTTATCTTCCAGATAAATCAGCAAAATCTCTTCGTTTATAGCACGCGGCATATCCCGCATCAAATCGCTGTCTTTATCAAATCCCGACTTAAAAAAATCAATCAGTTTAAGCCTTGTTGTTATCAATTCCTGCAAGGCTATAGGATATGCCTTCAATTCGGCTTCCGGGTATCGGCGCTCAAAAAAACGCCCGGCATGATAGTTTTTCAGTTCGCTAAAATATATAAAGGTGTCCGTATCTAGCTGGGCAACAATATTTCTGTCTTGGGAAGATTGGTTACTGTTACATCCGTATAAAATTCCTATACATAGCAATACAGGTATAATTATGGAGCGAAAAGGATACTTGATATACATTTTATTGTTTAACCGTTTTGATTGTTTGATATAAATATTGGCAAATTTAAAATAAATGTTATTGTAGTATATAAAAAATTCTCGGTTACCGAAATAACCGAGAATTCTATGTGTGTGTGCTATTTATAGCGGTTTGATTATGAAATTATTAAACAACGTATTATTTAATCAACATCATAGCCTTTGTTTGTACAACATCGCCTGCATTCAGTTTATAATAGTAAATACCACTACTTAAATTAGCAGCATTAAACTGAATATTGTGAACGCCGGCTGTAGTAAACTGATTGTTGATCAATGTAGCTACTTTTTTGCCGATTGCGTCGTACACAGTCAAACTAATATTTGCACCTTTATTCAATTTAAATTGAATATTTGTGCTTGGGTTGAATGGGTTGGGGTAGTTTTGATTCAGTTCCATAATGGATGGCAAGTCGCTTCCAAAAGCGCCGTCTTCAACCGAAACGGGCGTTCCGGTTTCCAAGGCATTTTTGATAGTTGCATGCTCGGCATCTCTTTGTGCCAACCATGATGCTTTTTCTGCCGGGAACCAGTTCAGGTCACCCAATGGGAAACCGCCCATACCGCCATTCAGATAAGCAGGATTGGTATATGACAGGTCTGCATTTACAGGCCAATCCGAGAATGTAAAGTTTTCGGGTGTTGCTTCGTTGCCATCAGCTCTCCAAACGTGCATAGTGTAAATATTGTCTGTGGGTATTGCACTTACGCTCCATTTGATCAAACTGTCAACCATATTGGTCATCAGGCCGTTATCGGCGGTAAACGATGGGTCTCCTTCCATAATCCAGCTACCTTCAACCAGGTATGGATAGGTGTCGTTATCATCAAACATGGCCTGTGTTCGGCTGTTCATGGTAATCATCTGGGTTTCCCAAGTTACGCTTTCGTTCAAGCAACCATCGTCGGTAGGACATTTAACGTTATTATCGTTAAGTGTTTGAACGATTTGGTCTAGACGTGGATCCCAGTAAATACCATTTTTGTCAACAAGAACTTTTCTTTGTTTTGATCCAAACTCCTCAACCGTTATATCTGGATAATATGTTCGAACCCAAGTTGAGTCAATGTTAAAATTACCGTCACCATCTCGGATTGTATTTATGTTAACAATACCCATAGGTAAGCTGCCCTGATCGGTTTCACCATAGTCCAATCCGGGGGCATAGGCCTGCACGTTACTGTTTACAAACAGGTTATTGGTCATAGACCAGTTGCTGTGGTAACCGAAGGTAGCAAATATCTGGCCGGATGCATTAACAAAAGTATTGTGGTTTATAAATATTTCGTTAATAGGGTAGTTACGGAATTTATACATAATACCCGAAGCCATTACGTGCGTAGTGTTTTCCACTTTTACAGAATACGTGTTATAGCTTACGTTATCGAAAACACCACCATTTCTGCGTGTTTCCAATCCGCTCAGGTTAACAAAGTAACTGTTTTGAATATCCAATGTAGTACCGGGGTGGTCGTTCGACTGGATAAATACCCAAAGGGTGTGTTCCATCAAAACATTATCTAATGTTACCGTAGTACCTTCTGCACTGGCCGATAGGAATGTCCACCCTATACTACCATCGGTAGCAGCAGGCATAAATATTCCATTTTTAAGGGTAACATCATTTTGAAATTGAATAATATCACCGTTGTTGGCTTCTCCACCCTCATCGGTTGTACCGCTGAGAATTGGAGGACCAAGCGGATCGTCGCCGGTTGCCATTGGGATATTTCCGGCACCCGCTATGGTGATGGCGCGGTCTGCGGGAGTAACCAAATCTTTGGTAACCCAGTACAGTCCGCCTCGTTTCATCTCATAAACACGGCCTGCCGGTGCATTATTGTCCAATTCAATTGCGTTGAACAAAGCGTCTGCCACGCCGGCCATATCTGTAAGGTCTTTCACAACAACAGTATCGCCTCTCGTTTCCAGAATATAATCATCAAACGATTGGGCATTTACTGCCATCGAAGAAACCAAGACTAACATACAGGTAATTATTGGTATCGTAAGTCTTTTCATATTATTGCCTCCATTATTTGTTGTTGGATTTTTTTGTTATTGATACACTTATCATTAAACGTATATGGTTAGAAACTATAACGTACCCCTAGCTGAAACCGCCTTGGGCTATATGATATCTGTCTCAAATTCGTTGTTATATTGTGGTTCAATACCGTGCCGTCGTCTGCATAGGTATAGCCACGGCTAAATTTTCGATAATCTTTTATAGGATTGTGGAATATGTTGATTCCGTTGGCAAAAAGGCTCAAACCTTGTATTGGCAGTCTTTGACGTATGGTAAAATCCCAGTTGTAAATATTTCCGGTGAACGAATCTTCTTCCGGACGAATACCAAGCCCCGTCAAAACGTCGCCTTGCATTCTAAACGAGAATCGCCCGGAGAAGCCTTTATAATCGGCACCCAAAGCCACGTTTACCAAGTCGTTGCCTTGTTGCAATAAACGTGCGGTACGTAAAGTATCGCTTTGTGAGGATACATAATGCGGCCTTGGAAATGGCACAAATTCTTGTTCTATACGTATTTGTCTGTAATCCATTTTCGAGAACGACCGGGTATAGTTTATGTTCAGCACCATGTTGTTAAATGGCTTCGGCAAGTACCAGAATACGGTTTGCCAATCAAACTCAACGCCGTAGATATACGCCGGTTCCGGGTTATTAAAATAAGTAGAAACCGTGGCGCTGTTTACAGGTACCGTCAATCCTAAAAAAGCAAAAGTTGCAGAATCAGGATAAGCTACGTCTTCGGGTAAGGCACCATATAACAGGTTATCCTGAATAAATATATCCTCTATTTCTTTGTAGAACGCGCCTATGGTAAATAATCCTATTTCGTTTGTATAAAAGGATAAATACGCATCCAAGTTAGTAGAAACAGCAGGCTTCAAATACGGGTTGCCACCAATACCAGAGCCGTTGGGGTTATTTCTGAAAGTACTGGGCAATAGGGCCGAATAATCCGGGCGCGATAGTGTTTTGGTATAAGCCAGTCGTATATCGAACCAATCGGTTGCTTCGTAGCGCAATTGCACATTAGGGAAGAAATGCTCGTTGTTTATATTCGTTTCGGTCAACTCTTTTGCCCTTTCCAGGCGTTCCTCTTCTTTTGGAGTTGAAGGCGGGGTTGCCGGATTGTTTACAATAACAGCATTACCGTTTACATCATCGGTCTGATAAACAAAATTTGCATTGTATTGCATATTTAATTTTTCGTAGCGCACTCCACCCAATAAAGTAAGTTTGGAACCGATTTTAAACTCGCCCATACCATAAAAGGAAGTTAATGTCTCTTCGCCATCATAATCCGAAGCGGCCGACTGTGAAATATGCTCGCCCGGTGCGTTCCATCCTGCCGGTGCCAATCTCATAAACTTATCCATGCGGCCTTTATCAACTACATAATCGAAATTATAACGTCCGCCCAGGTAGTTATTTTTACGGTCATAGCTCGTATCTCTGAAATCGGCAAACTTCAGAGGCAGCGACGCCCCTATACTTTCGAGGTATGCGCGGGTTTCTGGCGAATAGTTATCGCCGGCAATTTGCGATAAACGGGTGGAAACACGATCCAAATCGTTTTCACGTGTAGTTACATTATATGCTCCACCAACTTTAAGTTTACCACTGAAATTGCTGGAGAGTTCAACCGGAAAAGTTAGGTCGAGTGTAGCACCTTTTCTTCTTTCAAAGAAGGTTTCGTCCCAAACTACGCCTTTTTCCTGAATTCCTGCATTCTGCCAAACCTCATCAGTCGGGTACAAATCCATTTTAAAAATATCCTCCGGGCCGTATGCCATGCGTTGTTCTACTGTTAATGGATCAAAAGCCCGAACAGAACCATTTACAAAACCGAACTCATCCGAAGGGTCGCCATAGCGTAAATCTGTATCTTTATTGCTATACGCGTGCGAAAACCCTGCTTCTACTTTTACAAAATCAAAATCGTTGTCAAATTGAAGCGAATTGATAAGCAGTGATTTATTATAAATGTCGCGACTGAAGAAAAATCTTCTTTGGGAGTTGTTAAACTGTAAAATATCACGGTATTGTGCTAAATCCGTATCTGTATTTGCATAGGTATTTTGCAGTACAAATTTACCTTTTGGAAGTTTGTAATCCAGAATCAAACTACCGCCTTGTTGCTCGTTAATATTGTTTTGGTCGGTATAGGTAAAAGCGCTCATTCCCAGTGTACGCATACCATATTCCGGGTTGTTCGACTCAGGCCCCAAATATCCGTAGTTGGCATAGGCATAATCGGAACCACCGTGTTCCCTTTTGGCGTTGCCTTGAAGAAAAACTCCCAATTTATTATTAAAAAAGCGATCGCTTATACTTGCCCATACCTGATAGTTTCCGGCGGTGGCGTCCTGGGTATTATATCCGCCCTGGGTCATAACATCGAAATGAAGGCCTTCGGGTGCTTCCTGTAGTCTTAAATTCACCACCCCGCCTATCGCATTGGCGGCCATATCGGGCGTTACTGCTTTTGTGACCTCGATACCGGAAAGCATATTGGAGGAGATGAAACCCAAATTGGTGGAGCGGTCGTTGGCATCGGTAGAAGGCAGTTCGATTCCATTAACAAGAATGGTGTTCAATTTCGATTGAATACCCCGTACAACTACTTTATCGCCGCTTTCCAGCGATATACCGGGCAACCGGCTTAAAGCTGTAGCAGCGCTTTCGTCAGGTAATTCCCTTATTTTTTCGGCCGAAACAACGTTTATGATACTTTGCGAGCTGATTTGCTCGTTAATAGCCTGCCTTTGGCCTTCGGCCTGCGAACTAACCACAATTTCAGCGCCTTCAAGAACTCTAGGCACAAGCGCCACATTGAATGTAAGTGTTTCATTGGCTTTTACCTGTACCACTTGTTCAACCACCTCATAACCGATATAACTTACAACCAGGGTTTGCTCACCGGCCCTCACCCTTCTTATTATATACTTTCCGTCAACATCGGTTACGTTGCCCTGGCTGGTACCCTTGATAATTACGTTAACTCCAATCAATGGATCACCACTCACAGATTCGGTAATTACACCTTCTATCTGACCAAACCCGGATTCCTCATTTTGAGCAGATAAACGGGTTGTGTACAAAGTGATAAAAAGGGTTAAAAGCCCAAGTGTTAAAAGTTTTGTTCGGCACATAATTATTACTCCTTTTCCGGTTAATAAGCGTCTGTATAAAAATGCTTTCACAAGTTTTGTATCAATATATTAAATGGTAGTAACATATAAAAAAATAATGAGCAAATTTTTTTTATTATTTGAGCAAAAATTGCTCATTTTAAATGCTATAAAAAGTAGATGTAAAATTATAACGTTGTTTTTAGTACTGTACAGGGCGTTTTTTGAACTTTATATTGTGCACAATCAAAAAATAATATTTCCATAATAAATTTTTAATTTTACAATTTGGTCAACTATTTTTTACAAATTTGCGTAAAATTTGGTTAAAACCAGATATAAAAGTGACTTTTTCATGGTTTCAATTTTTGTTTTTCCATGCTTCGTTCCGAATAATACTGCCAAATTAACGGGGGTGTTTTCTGTATCCCTCTGCACCGTGTCCGGCATGGCATCGATTTCGAAAAGACATGCTTTTATCTGCAATGATGTGCCATCGGCAATTATCGGGACAATAATACAGAAAACGTGCGTTAAACGGCTCAAATTCAGGCATGGATACATGTTTTAGATAAAAAAACCCATCTCAAAATTAATCGAAATGGGTTTGGTAATCATTTACATGGTTATTTAATTAGCATCATTCGTTTTACGTTCGAAAAATCGCCGGCTTCTATTCTGTAAAAATAAACACCGGACGACAATCCTGCGGCATTAAATGTAACGGTATGGCTGCCCGCCGGTTTTTGCGAGTTTACCAATGTTTGCACCGTTCTGCCTATCGTATCAAAAACAGTGATTTTAACATCCATCGCCGCTGGTAAATCATATTTTATCTGCGTTGTGGGGTTAAATGGATTCGGGTAGTTGTTGTACAACTTGAACTGTGTCGGATTTTCGGATATCAAGCCGTCATCGGAAATTGATACGTCGTAATTTTCAACATATTCCCGCAACCATTGCAGGGCCGGGCGCTCTTCGCCGTTGGATCTCATAAGAAAAGCTTCCTGCTCATTTCGCCACAAACCGGGTTTCCATCCCCAAAGCGTCATGCCTTCCACGTCGGGATGCTCCCAAAACAGAGGGAATACACGTTGAAATTCTTGTAATTGGGTCTGATCCGATTCGGCATCGGTACCGCTGGGTCTTCCATCAATTTCAAACTCGGTGGCCTGTATGGGCAAACCGGTTGCTCCCAGTCTGTTCAACGTGCTTGTAATGGCCGTGTTTGTAGAGCCTTTGGTAGAAAAAGCGTGCGATTGCACACCAATGGCATCAATTAAATCAAGGTCTTTCAACGAGTTTATGATTGCGAGGTATTTGGTTGTAGCCGAGGAGTTACCCACAATGCCATAATCATTAATCATAAGCTTGGTACCTGCAGGGAAAATTTCGCGTGCCATTTGGAATGCCGTGATTATCCAATCGTAGCCGGTTTCTCCGGTCCCGCCTAGCGCTTCAATATAGTTGGCTTCACCACTTATGCCATCCGGCAATTGGTGCCCGTTTGAGCCTTCGTTCACCACTTCCACATAATCAAGGTCCGGGTAGCGCGCTGCAACTGCCTCCATCCATTCCCTGATTTCTGCAAGTTGGTCTTCGGGACCCAAATCATTGATCCAATTGGGTTGCTGCCCACCCCATACCAAAATATGGAAACGTATCGGGAATCCGTTGTCTTTGGCCAAAGCATAGGCGGCATCCATTTGCCCCCAGTTCATTTGATCGCGTGTAGCCTCTACACTTCCCCATTTACCGGCATTCTCTGGCGTTACCTGGTTCCAATATTTTGCAAAATCGGTGATTTGTGAACTACTATAGACATTGCCCAGCCATTTGGTTTTTCCTTTTGCAATAGGCTCCAAATCTTTGGGTGGGGCAATGGATGGGTCTGTCTCGGATCCGGCCTCGCCTTTGTCCAAATTATCTACGGTGAAATACAGCTCAGAGCGCCCAAAAGCAAACTTGTCGATATCCAGGCCATCTTCGCGTCCACCAAATTGTATGGTTTTTGTAAGTTTTCCGGTAACACTCCATGTCAGTGTAGTATCATTTTGAAAACTGGCCCGCGATAGGTTTACCCATTTCCAAACGCCACTGCCCAAGCCGCCGGCATCGTCGCGTACCAAATCGGACGGCTGGTTAAATCCTCCCGATGCCATTCCGTTGATAACAAACCAATCACCCGAATTTGACGGGTCTTTTTCTCCGAAGCCATTGCCCTCGAAAAAGCTGTCGTCATCAAAATCTTTGGGTCCTACCCTCAGTCTGGCAAATAAATCATAATCACCCGACTGAGGAAAAGTAACGGTGTAGCTCAAGGTTCTTCCTTCGCCGGGGTAACCTGCCGCGCCGGTAGTTTCGTTATAATCGGTTGTAATGGATACATATTCTACATCACCGTCCGTTAAAACAGCCCATTCATCTCCCATTTCAGCCGATTCTGCCTCTATAATAATGGGAAGTTTGCTGATTTCTTCTTGCGTACCGCTTACCTGCGTAATTCTGAGCCGGTCGATATAAATGGTTTCACCAACATTCTCTGTAAAACTAAAATGCAATGGCGCGCGTGCTTCTGTACTACCGCTTGCAGGAATATTGAAAGTTGTGGTGAACTCTTTCCATTCCGTTGTCAAAGTTTTGCTCTGCTCAAAGCGCAACGATTCGCTGAATGAGGGATCGCCAACGGTTAAATGCGCACTGGTTCCGTCTTTACTTGCTTTTGCCCATACAGAAAATTCGTAGGTCTCGCCGGGCACTACATTAAAAGGCTCGTTTACAGCTTGAATACTGTAAGCATTACTGCCTTTAGTGGTAACGGTTACGGCCAAAGAGTTATTTCCATCGTAACTTTCGTCGTCCACAATTTCAAAAGTGGCCTCGCCACCGCCCTGAAGTTCAAAAGTCCATCCTCTTACCGCAGTTGTATCGCCAGATACCGTTACTTCTGATGCCTCAAAACTGCCGTTATCATTTGTATGAGACTTCGAAATCTTTAAATCATCAAAATACAGGGTTTTTCCCTCATTGCCCGCATAACTCAGGTGCAATGCTGCCCGACCGGTAGAGTCGGATACCTGGATACTGCCATTTGAGCCCGTAGCAGAAAAATCAAAACTGACCTCTTTCCAAGTTTCGTTGAGAGATACTTCGCCCACGCGTCCAAATTCTTCATAGGATAGGTTGCCCATGGTAAAACTGGCCTTTGCCGAACCTTCTGCCGTACGCGCCCAGGCTGAAAAAGTGTAGGTTTCGCCGGGCTCCAATGGAATATTTTCGTTTACAATCTGAATATCCCAGGAATTATCGGCCAGCTCTTCGATATCGATTTTCAGTGCCCTATCGCCGTTAAATACCACATCGCTTACAATGGATGCAGTGGCCTTGTCGTTAAATTGAAACCACCAGCTTTGTACGCTGCTGGTATCTGCACCGACGGTAACGGCAGAACTTTCAAAACCGCCATTATCGTTAACAACCACCTGAGCATTGGTCATGGTTGCAAAAGATAACAGCAAACCTGCGGCCAAACCGAGCCATCGGCTTTTAAATAAAGGCCGGGCCTTCGTTTTTTGTATCTGTTCTTGTTTCATAATTATATCCTCATTTTTATGTTTGTGATAATTTTTTTAATCTAATTTTCTGAATAAGCATACATTCCGAACATAGTGCCTACAAAACCGCCTGCAACTTGAGTGCTCAGAATTCTGCCATCTGCATTTTCTTTCAATAATTTCCAGTCGTCTTTATCAAATCCGTAATAAAAATCGTAATACCTTCCTTTTGCTTCTATTTTAAGGTAAATGGGTTGGTTTTTAATTTCCGAAATAGGTGCAGAGGCAATAATTTCGGAGGCATGATTGGCCAACTCACCCGCTCTTTTCTCCAGTTGTATTTCCTCACCGGCATCTCCCATTGTTACTTTCAAAAAGTAATAGAATTCCTCGCCTTGAAACGCAACCAATCCAGCTGCATCACCTTTTTTCTCGGGTTTATAAAACATGGCCGTGCTTGCTGTGGCATATTGATGCTGCTGACGCCTTCCTATAAACGAGGGCTGGTCTTTTCCATATAATGCGTACGGGCGGGCGGTTATACCCAACATTCCTGGTTTTGATTCCAAATCGTACCAGTTTTCCCGTGGTGTTCTTATAAAATTCCAATAATGCGCCAAATTGGGGCCGTCAAAATCTTCCCGAAGCTCGAAATTTCCGTTTAGAGGGATTTTGGGCGTGGTCTGCTCGGGCAAATCGGGCTTTTTGATAACAAACGGCACTGTTTTTCCATCTTCCAAAATAACGGGCCAGCCATCTTTCCAATGCACGGGCAGCATATACGTTTCGCGCCCCGTATTGAAATAATCTTCTTCGTAAGGCCGTACGCCCAGAAAAATAGCCCACCATTCTCCGTTTTGCGTTTCAACCATATCGGCGTGCCCGGTGTAGGCAACCGGATATTCGCGGTCGGGATTCAGCGTACGCTGGGTTAAAATCGGGTTTTGGTTCCAAGGCAGGTATGGCCCCCAAATTGAATTACTTTTAAAAACCACCTGAGAATGCTCCGGACCGGTGCCACCTTCCGCAGCGGAAAGTAAATACTCGCCGCCTACTTTCATTATATGAGGAGCTTCAATCCAAATGGGCTGTTGGGAGATATCCACTCCGCCGTCAACAATAACTTTTCCGTCACCTACTACTTTTTGGGCTTTTTTATCATATTCCCACATCCATATAGCCCGATGCCCTTCATATTTTGGTTCTCCATTGGGCGGTCCGTTATGTACTATGTATGCCTTGCCATCGTTATCAAAAAATATGGAAGGATCTATGCCATCCAATTCGGGCAGCCAAACAGGATCGGACCACGGCCCTTCCGGATCTTTTGCGGTTACCAGAAAATTACCGCCTGCATCCACCAAAGTATTGAGCACATAAAACGTTTCGTCCTGGCCATTGTATTGGATGGTCGGCGCAAAAACACCTCTCGACATTCCCAAGCCATCCAAATTTAATTGGGACGGACGGTCGAGCACATGCCCTATCTGTTCCCAGTTTACCAAATCCCCGCTTTTAAAAATGGGTATTCCCGGATAATAGGAAAACGACGAATGGACCATATAATAGTCGTCTCCTGCCCTTGTTATGCTCGGATCGGGATAAAAACCGGAAATAATAGGATTGTAATATTCGTCATCATTTTTCGGATAATCATGGTAAACCGGATCGTTGCCCTTATAAACAAACCAATCAAAATACGCTTTGGGGGCATTAACAGCGCTTTGAATGCCTTGTCTCTTTTCATTATTGGCATTGCCGCAGCCGCTAATTATTTGTAATAGCCCTATCAACGCAAAAAAAACATAAAACGATAATTTATTTATTTTCATGGCCGATGGCTTTACTGGATATACGAATAAGGTTATATGGTTTAAAAAGCAGCGCAGAATTTATTCTTTGAAATCACTAAATATAAATTTAATTAATTTAATGCAAATTTTGCGCACTTATTGTGCAAATAAAATAACCTATTTTTTTATTCAAAGACAAATATAATTGATTGTAAAAACTTTATCTTCGTTTGATATCTATTTTAAATAGAGATAATATGCAATAATCTGTTAATTTATATCGGCGCAAATTTTGCTCTATTTTTATAATAAATATTAGAAATTAATCTCCTATTATATACTTAATAATGTTTTAATCGAAAAATCATTTCATGGCAATTATCATTTTTAAACATATTTTTAAAATTGCGCACCGTTTTAAGGTTGTTTTTTGGGCATTGGTATTACTTACGGTTGCGTGTTCCGATTCCACCACCCATACAAACTCCAAAGAAAAATGGATTGCCACGTGGAGTACATCCCATCAATTGGTGGAGCCGCGCAACAATCCACCGGCGCCGGGATTGAACGGAAATACCCTTCGCCAGGTCGTTCGCGTTTCTTTGGGCGGTAATAATATAAAATTGCGCCTTTCCAATACTTTTGGCAATGCTCCGGTAGAAATCGAGAGCGTACACGTATCAAAAGCCCTTGACGACGGACAAATTGCACCTGAAACTGATACCAAAGTATATTTCGGTAACCAATCAAAAATAACCATCGAACCCGGTGAAACCATCTTATCCGACTCCATAGAATTTGATTTAAAAACACGCTCCGATGTGGCCATAACCATGTACATTACGGCTATTGGCACCGAAATAAGCGGTCATCCAGGCTCCCGTACCACTTCTTATATAAAAACCGGCAATACCGTTACCGATATCAGTATGGAAGATGCGGATGCCAAGGCGGATCGATGGTATATAATAGACACCATTGAGGTAATGGCACCCGATTCTTCTGCCGCAGTAGTCATCCTTGGCGACTCCATAACCGACGGATACGGCACGGACATCAACAAGCAAAATCGTTGGCCGGACGAATTATCGCGCCGCCTGCTTGAAAATATAAATACTCAGCATATTTCGGTTTTAAATCACGGTATTGGTGGAAATTGCGTGCTTAAAAGCTGTTTGGGACCATCCGCTGTATCGCGCTTCGAAAGAAATGTACTCAGCCAAAATGGCGTAAAATGGCTCATCATCTTTGAAGGAGTGAACGATATTGGAGGCATTGAATCGCATGAAAAAGCCGCAGAAATAGTGGACAATCTAAAAACTGCCTACCAAGAAATGATAAATAAGGCCCGGGAACACAATATCAAGGTATTTGGGGCAACTATAACCCCGTTTGGTGGCTCCTTTTACGATACTCCTGCGGCAGAATTGGCCCGGCAGCAAATCAATGAATGGATTCGCACCAACGATAGCTTTGATGCAATTATAGACTTTGACAAAGCACTTAGAGACCCCAAAAAACCGAGGCACATTTTACCGAAAGCCGATGGCGGCGATGGACTCCACCCAAGTGTAGAAGGTTACACATTAATGGCCGAATTTATTGATTTGTCCCTTTTTATGAATTAAAAAACACAAATAAGCACCCGATTTTCAAACCTTATTAACCAACCAAGCAACTAAAACACCAGGCACTATGAGTATTAATGGAAACAAATCGCTTGTAATCAGTTTTATTTTTTTATTTTGTACGGCAATCCCTTTAAAATCGCAATCAGTAGAAGGTTGTTTTGATATTATTTCAGATGGCGAGTCTGTTCCGCTTTATATTTCCCAGCATGAATATCCGGGAGTACAACGGGCACTCAGTGATTTACAAAAAGATTTAAGGGACGTAAGTCAACATCAGGTAGATTTGCAATCGATGGGTTTTCCACGTAAAGACAGAATGTTAATAGTGGGCACCATCGGCAAAAGTCCGGAAATAGATACTTTGGTCGAATCCGGCAAATTAAATATCGCCGAAATTGAAAACGAATGGGAAGCCTATACCATTCAGGTAATTAACCAACCATTTGAAGGTATTGAACAGGCTTTGGTTATTGCAGGAAGCGATAAAAGGGGCACTATTTTCGGGATTTATGAAATATCCAAACAAATCGGGGTTTCTCCCTGGTACTGGTGGGCAGATGTTCCCATCCCACAAAAAACAGATGTTTCCGTAATTCCCGGCTGCCAACTCACCGATATGCCCAAAGTACAATATCGCGGAATATTTTTGAACGATGAGAATCCGTCACTTTATGGATGGGTGCACGAGCGCTATGGCGGCTTCGATCATAACTTTTACAGCGATGTATTTGAATTGGTTTTGCGACTGAAAGGAAATTATTTGTGGACGGCCATGTGGGGCAAAGCTTTTTACGACGACGATCCACTTAACGCCGAAACAGCGGATAGATATGGTATTGTAATCGGAACTTCGCACCACGAACCATTGGCCCGTGCGCATGTGGAATGGGAGCGTTACGGGGTGGGACCATGGGATTATCAGACCAATGAAAAGCGGTTAAAGAAATTTTGGGAGGAAGGCGTCGAGCGCATTAAAGATTACGAAGCTACCCTCTCCATCGGTATGCGCGGCGATGGCGACATGGCAATGGGCGAAGAAGCCAACATAGATTTATTGCAGCGCATTGTGGCCGATCAACGCGAAATAATCGACCGAATATCACCCGAAAACAAAGACCGACAAATTCAAATGTGGGCGCTTTACAAAGAAGTACAGGAATATTACGAAAAGGGGATGCGGGTGCCCGATGATGTGCTTTTATTGCTGGCCGACGACAACTGGGGCAATGTCAGGCTGTTGCCCAATCCCGGAACGGCTGACGAACATGCCGGCGGTTGGGGACTTTATTATCATTTCGACTATGTAGGCGGTCCGCGGAACTACAAATGGATTAATACCAATCAGGTTTCCAGAACCTGGGAGCAACTACACCTGACCTGGCAACACGGGGTTGACCGTTTATGGCTGGTAAACGTGGGAGACCTCAAACCCATGGAATATCCCATATCATTTTTCCTGGATTACGCCTGGAATCCCGATAAAATCGGGGTTGAAGAAGCCGCAAAATATCCCGAAGATTGGGCTACCGCTCAATTCGGTAGTGAATATGGTGCCGAAATCGGAAATCTTCTCACGGCATACAGTGGGTTCAATGCGCGCAGAAAACCGGAATTGTTAAGCCCCGATACATACAGTTTAATCCATTTTGATGAAGCAGAGCGCATTGTTGCCGAATATAATGCTTTAAAAGACAGAGCAACTGAGATTTATAATCAATTGCCGGAAGAATATAAGGCGGCTTTCTATCAGCTGGTACAATATCCGGTGGAAGCCAGCGCCAATTTGAACGAACTGTACGTGTCTGCCGCAAAAAACAGATGGTACGCCGAACAGGGCAGGGCTGCAACCAACTTAATGGATGCAAAAGTAAAAGAACTGTTTCAGCATGATGCAGACCTGACCGATTACTATAACACCAAACTTTCGGACGGCAAATGGAACCACTTTATGGATCAAACCCACATTGGCTATACCTATTGGCAAGAACCGGAACAGAACAATATCCCGAAAACAAAACTCATCCAACTGCCGATGAACCCCGAAATGGGCATTTCCATCACTGGATCGGAAAATTGGTGGCCAAATACCGATAAAACGGCCAAACTTCCTGAGTTCGACAATATCAATCAACAAAAACATTACTTTGAAATCTTCAATCGTGGGCAGCAATTCTTCAATTTTAAAATAACCACGAGCGAAAACTGGGTAACACTCTCGCAAACGGAGGGCACCATCGACCTTCAAGAAAGGATTTGGGCAGACATAAACTGGAATGCAGTACCAAAAGGTAGTCATTCCGCAACAATCACCATTTCTACAACTGCCGGTAAAAGCGTGGATATTGAGCTGATGGCGCACAACCTGGACAAAGAAAAAATTAATGGTTTTGTAGAGGCCAATGGCTATATATCCATCGAAGCGGCGCATTATTCCAACAAAATAAGTGCCGATTCGGTAAGCTGGACAAACATCCCCGATCTTGGCCGAACCCTATCGGGAATGACACTCATGCCCGTAATAACCGATGCGAGAGTTCCCGGCACAAAAAACAGTCCTTTACTTGAATATAACGTGCATTTTGTAACCACAGGAGAAGTAAAAGTAAAAGTTTACTCCTCGCCAACCCTCGATTATTATATGAACAACGATGGATTCAAATATGGCGTTTCTTTTGATGGGGATGCGCCCGTAACCGTAAATATCCACGAAAATATGGACTGGGACGAAGTTGTTGCCAATAATATCAACGTAACGGAGAGTGCACATACCATTAAAAACGGCGGTAACCACACACTAAAACTTTGGATGGTCGATCCGGGCGTGGTGATCCAGAAAATCGTAATAGAAACGAAGCCTATTGGAACTACTTATTTAGGCCCACCGGAAAGCAAACGGATTGAATAATCATTTTATTCTTTCTTTTCCAATTAGGAAATATGTCCATTTAAAATTTTGGACAATCCTTCGGTTTGCGCTACAGTTGGTTGAATCCTTCTTTTTGAATGTAATCTTCATCCATTACAACAATCCTGATATCGTTCTATTTTAAAAAGCAATCTCACTGCTTACTAAATCGACTGGTATCGTAGCTATAAAACTTTTCATAACCTTCTGTAATCTTGGCTGCAGCAGCCCGAAACGACCTAATAATTTGATTTTTTGGACTGTATTTCTCTTCTTCCGGTAAAATTTTGGTGATATCTAGAATCCCGATATACAAATCACACGACTTTTCCCATGCTTCCAAATCTTCTAAACAATCCATAATAAACTCAACTCTTTAACCCCTCAGTTTCCAACTATAATTCAACTAATCCAACTGCCCGCTTTAATGGAAAACACCGGTTTAGTTAAAAGAAAGTACAATCCGCCACGCCCCTTCGGGTGAAATACAGGTACAAAAAAAACAAGGGCTATCCTGATCTAGAATAGCCCCTTGTGAGAACAACTATATTTATTATTAGTTGATTATTTGATTATTGTCATGCGTCTTGTTTGTATAAAATTATTAGCAGAAATACGGTATAAATAAACTCCCGATGCAAGATTTCTTGCATCAAAAACAACCTGTTTAACGCCTGCCGTTTGTTGGTTATCAACCAAGGTCATAACTTTTTGGCCTAACATATTAAACACTTCCAGCGTCACATGCGATGCATTCGGTATGGAGTATGTAATATTTGTTGTAGGGTTAAACGGATTCGGGTAATTTTGGTCCAGGCTGTAAACCAAAGGCAGTTCATCGACCTCCTCGGTTGCAGTGCCCAGAACTTTGCTTACTATAATTTTATCGATATAGATTTCGCCACCATCATTGGCTTCGTTATTTATTTCGATACCGATGCGCATTCCATGGGTTTCATTCTTGGCAGTAGCTGTATATTTAAAAGAGTATTCTGTCCATTCGGAAGTCAATTCAGTTTCCGGTGTATCCCAACCGCCTACTCTTTCATAACTACCCGATTCTGGCATACTGGCGTAGAATCGAACCACACGTCCGTCTTGGTCCGCTTTTAATACGGCTACGGCTTCATAAGTTTCGCCTTCCACTACATTATGGGTTCCGTTTACGGCTTCGTTATTGTACCAATTGGCACTTCCGTTCCAGCTCATAGAGTATTTTAGCGCTTTTCCACCTTCGGCATCATCATCGGCAACAATTTCCGTAGCGGAACCGTCTGACGAAGAGATAGTCCATGCTACAATATCATCTTTGGTGTCGCCAATATTAGAATGCTCAAAACTACCGTTATAATTTACAATCTGACCAAAATCAAATGGTGGTTCGGGAAATGGAAGACCTGGTTCTTCCGGCTCTTCAGGGTCATCAGCTACGCCGTCCATATTTTTTACGTAAAGATAATCCACATAGATAACATCACCCACGGCATGAGTAGCCGCTCCCAAATGCACGCCTACATAAATATTGTCGGTTTCGGTAGCCGTAAACTCATCAAGACTCACAGTTTCCCAATCTCCACTGCTTATATCTACACCATATCTGGCAGGATAATCACCTGCGGCATCCACACTGACAGCTCCAGCCGTTCCACCACCCGAATTTTCATATCGAACACGAAGATCGACAACATACTCATTGCCCTCTTCAACTGGAATACCGGTATGAACCAATTGGATATCCCATGAATTCTCCAAATCGGAAATATCGGTAATGGTAACTTTCATCAGATTATTGCCGTCATTATCGGGATCGGCTACAATTTCAAAATCGGCATGGTTGGTTCCTTCCAACATCCAATTTTGGATATCGGAGGTTTGTCCAACTTCGGACTCAGAGAAATCGCCATTGATATTAACCACAACTGCTTCTGGTTCCGGCTCCGGTTCGGCATCTAAATTACTTACATTTAGATAATCCACATAGATAACATCACCCACGGCATGAGTAGCTGCACCCAAATGCACACCTACATAAATATTGTCGGTTTCGGTAGCCGTAAACTCTGCAAGACTCACAGTTTCCCAATCTCCACTGCTTATATCTACACCATATCTGGCAGGATAATCACCTGCGGCATCCACACTGACAGCTCCAGCCGTTCCACCACCCGAATTTTCATATCGAACACGAAGATCGACAACATACTCATTGCCCTCTTCAACTGGAATACCGGTATGAACCAATTGGATATCCCATGAATTCTCCAAATCGGAAATATCGGTAATGGTAACTTTCATCAGATTATTGCCGTCATTATCGGGATCGGCTACAATTTCAAAATCGGCATGGTTGGTTCCTTCCAACATCCAATTTTGGATATCGGAGGTTTGTCCTACATCGGACTCAGAGAAATCACCATTGATATTAACCACAACTGCTTCTGGCTCGGGTTCGTCTTCAACTTTCTTGACACTGAGATAATCCACATAAATAATATCGCCATTGGCATGCGTGGCTGCACCAAAATGGATACCGGCATATATATTGTCAGTTTCGGTAGCCGTAAACGCATCAAGACTCACAACCTCCCAATCTCCGCTACTTATATCCACACCATATCTGGCGGGATAATCACCTGCAGCATCCAAACTGGTAGCGCCAGCCGTTCCACCTCCGGCATTATCATATCGAATACGAAGATCGACCACGTACTCGCTACCCTCCTCAACGGGAATACCAATGTGGACTAATTGGATATCCCAAGCGTTGCCTACTCCTTCAATATTGGTTATGGTAACCTTCATTAATTTATTGCTGTCATCATCAGGATCAGCCACGATTTCAAAATCGGCGTAGTCGGTTCCTTCTAAATTCCAATTTTGGATATCTGAGGTTTGCCCTACATCTGAGAGTGAAAAATCCCCATTGGTATTAACCTCTGTTTGAGCAAAAGCACCTGGTGAAAGTGCAAATACAATCAAAGGCAGAATAAAAACACTAATATAATTTGTAAATTTTGTTTTCATATGGACCTCGCGGTGTTTGGTTAAGTGAAAATAGATTTAAAACTATTCGTGCCTGTACCGTTTTATTTACGGATCAAAGCAAATATTTCAATAAAACATTTTAATTTTTGCCTCAATTTTACAAGACATTAAAAATTGCACACTAGCAATGTAATAAAGAGTAGATATCAAAACAAAAAATATAATATTTTTATTTGTATTTATAAATTGATTATTAATAGGTATTTATAGCTTGTTGATAATATATATATATTTTATAATATTTGTTTTATAGGATAATAATAACTTTTACAACGCAAATATTGCTCAATTTATATTAAAAAATTGCTCAAATCATCCCTTATTTATTACACAAAATATAGACGGGCGGTCAGGTTTTTGTTAAATAACTAATAAACATATAAAATAGGTGGCGTTAATGAATGGGCACGGCCGTTTAAAAGAAGAGGTGTCCCGGTTATAGGAAACGGCACATTAAAATACCCAAAACTGATGCTGCAGCCTTGCAACGGCATTCATAAAACAAAAGAAAAGATAAGCCTTTATTAATTCCTACCTAAACCCTTCTAACTCATGCTTGCGTTTTTGCCAATCGGGAAGCACTTTGCCCAGTAGCCGGTAGAAATTTTTGTCGTGATTGGGGAATTTGGTGTGAGGCTTTAATAAAAAACCATTTTCCCATTCAGAAATCCTTCCCTAAAACAAGCTCCTCTGATCCTTACCTTTGCTGTCTTCGTTTTGTTGGGCTTCGTGGCTGTGTACGCCTATGCTTTCCAGCATGGAGGGCATAAACCGTTTGTTGTAAATGCGCCGGGCAATACCGTTCAATGCTTTCTCGCCACTTGCGGTTATACTTAAAACACCCTGTTGGTCTTCTGCTAAAAAACCGAATGCGCGCAAATCACTCACCACCAAATAGGCCAGTTTATCGGTTATGCCGCTTGTTCTTTCTACAAGCTCCCGTTGGCGCTCTTCTTGGTCGCCATTATATACTTTGCCCAATATAACCAGCTCCACATCGGTCAATGGAAATCCCTCTGAATTTTTGGTAAGCAACTGATCCCATCCTTTTTGGGAATAATAGAGTCCGAACCAATATTTCCCCTCTCTGATTAACCTATTGGTAACAGCGCACGCCAAATAATGTCCCGGAGTGGCCTGTTTTACCTCGCCGCGCGACCTGAATAAATTGACCATGGTAGCCAAATCCATTTCGTGGATATTGGGCGGATACTTAAAATGAAATTCACTTTGCTTTTGCATGTCAACAAACCTCGGATTTTGGTATAAAATATAAAATAATATCCTTAAACTCCGTTATCAAACTGAATTTATTTACTTCTTGGATGCAATAAGCTCCATGGCCTGCTCCAGCGTTACTTCTGTGGGCGTCCATTCTTTGGGCAATTTCAAATTCTTTTTGCCGTATTTGATGTATGGACCATAACGGCCATCCATTACTTTTATAGGTTGTTTGGTTTCGGGATGTTCGCCCAAATCTTTTAACGCAGAACTCGCACGCGATTTGGTTGGCTGATTCAGCAGTTCAACCGCCCTGGCAAGGTCAATGCTCAAAACATCATCGGTTTTTGGTATCGATTTGAATTTACCGTCATGCACCACATACGGCCCGTAACGTCCTACGCCTGCTCTTACCACTTTATCGTCTTCAGGGTGTTTACCCAGCAAGCGCGGCAGTTCCAATAATTTGAGTGCCAATTTAAAATCAACCTCGTCCGGCTGCATCCCCTTGAGCAATGATACTCTTTTTGGCTTTTTGTTTTCTTCCGTAACCTCACCCAACTGCACATACGGCCCGTAACGTCCCGAAAGCAAGAAAACGGGCAGCCCTTCCTCGGGATGTATGCCCAATGGCTTATCTTCTTCCTCGGTCAGCTTGATGAGTTCTTCCAGTTTTTCAACGGTAATATCGCTGGGATTTAAATCCATCGGCAACGATGTGGTTATTTCCTCTTCTCCTTTGGTAAGGCGGGCATACGGCCCAAATCTTCCAACCGCAATCTGTATATCGTCCAGCCCTTCAATGGGTAAATCCAGTAACTTTGCCTCCTGTGGATTAATGACGGTCTCTTGCCTCTCCACTTTCGCTTTAAGTCCGTTTTCTCCTTTATAATAGGCATCCAAATATTTCACCGGATCTTCCACGCCATTGGCAATACCGTCCAGTTTATCTTCCAAGTCGGAAGTAAATGCACTGTCCACCAATTTCGGGAAGTACTTTTCCAATAATGCAGTAACGGCAAAAGCTGTAAATGTTGGAATCAACATCTTTTTCTCGTTTTTGGCGTAGCCTCTTTCCTGTATGGTAGAAATTACCGATGCATACGTACTTGGTCGGCCAATTCCTTTGCTCTCCAGTTCTTTTACCAGCGTGGCTTCGGTAAATCGCGCCGGCGGTTTGGTTTCGTGCGATTTAAAATCCAGATCTTTAAGGTCTATTCCATCATCCTCTTTCATTTCGGGCAAAAATATCTCCTGATTGGCCAGCGCCTCATCCGGATCGTCACTGCCTTCCACATAAGCCCTGAAAAATCCGGGAAACAGTATTTTTTTACCGTTGGCCCTAAAATCGGCCGTTCGGTCCTTGTTTTTTGCCGTAATGGTTACATTGGTGAACTCCAATTCAGCTTCGGCCATTTGAGTGGCTATGGTGCGCTTCCAAATCAGGTCGTAGAGCCTTAATTCGTTGCTCGATAGTCCCGATTTCTCAGGCAATTTGAATTTAGCTCCAGATGGACGAATAGCCTCGTGCGCATCTTGCGAAGTCTTGCCCTTTGCATTATAGTTTCGAACACGCTCGAACAGATACTCCTCGCCATATTGCTCTAAAATACTGTCTCTCGCCGCTTGAATGGCCTGCCCTGATAATCGGGTAGAATCGGTACGCATGTAGGTAATAAATCCTTTTTCGTACAGCTTTTGAGCGGTGCTCATGGTGTCGCGCGCCGACATATTGAATTTACGGTTTGCTTCTTGCTGCAATGTCGAGGTTATAAACGGAGGCGCCGGGTTCCTTTTTTGGACGTTTACTTCCACTTTGGTAACCGACCAGCCCGCTTCTTTTAGATTTTCAACAAGGCTTTTGGATTCTTCTTCACCCAAAAGCACTACGGCATCCGGTTTTTTCAGCTTACCGGTATTTTCGTCGAAATCTTTGCCTCCGGCAATTCTTTTGCCATCCACATGAGTCAAGTCGGCTCTAAATTTATAGTCATCGCCCGCTTTTTGCAGCAGGGCCTGTAAGTCGTAGTAAACGCCGCTTCTAAATTTCATGCGCTCACGCTCGCGATCCACCAAAAACTTTACCGCAACCGATTGCACTCTGCCCGCAGACAGGCCCGGTGATATTTTTTTCCATAACAGGGGCGACACGGTATAACCGGCCAGACGATCCAATATCCGGCGTGTTTCCTGTGCGTGCACCAAATTCATATCCACTTCGCGGGTATTTTCCAGCGCCTGGAGCACGGCTTCTTTGGTAATTTCACGAAATGCCATTCTTTTTACAGGCACTTTGGGTTTTAAAACCTCCAAAAGATGCCATGAAATAGCCTCACCTTCGCGGTCTTCGTCCGTTGCCAAAATCAGTTCGTCGGCGTCTTTAAGCTTTTCCTTTAATTGTTTTACTACTTTCTTTTTGTCGGGTGGGGTAATATATATAGCAAAATACCGGTTGTCCACATCTATGCCGAGGCTTGACCACTCCTCTTTTTTGTATTTAGCCGGAACCAGTTTGGCCGACGAAGGCAAGTCGCGTATATGCCCCATAGAAGAATCCACTACATACCCTTTTGGCAGATATTTACTGATTGTTTTGGTTTTTGTTGGCGACTCTACTATTACTAGACTTTTCATATATAAAATAAGGTATTTACAAATTATCGACCAGTTTCTTCAACTCGTCGGCGTGTGCTTTGGTATTTATTTTTTCTATCAACCCAAGAATTTTTCCATCGGTATCCAATACATAGGCGGATCTTGTGGGCCCTTGGTAGCTTCTTCCGAACATTTTCTTTTGCACCAATGAATTTGTTGCTTTGGCGAATTTATAATCGGGATCGGATGCCAATATATAGTTAATTCCTTGTTTTTGTGCATATTTTTTATGCGAACCACAACTATCTTTGCTGATGGCCACAATATTATAGCCTTTTTCATCGAACCAGCGACTTTCTTCGGCCAAGCTCTTGGTTTGCAGGTTACATCCGGGCGTATTGTTTTTCATATATACCGATACAATGGTCTTTCTGTTCAACAAATCCTTAAAATTGACACGTTTTTCCTCATCACCGGTTACAATGTCGAGCTCAAAATCGGTATTTATTTTGTCATTAACTTTTATCATTTCACATATAAGTATAAGGCCGATACTTTAATTTACTGCAAAGATATCGGTTTTTTTACTATTTGAACTATAAAATATATAGGTACGTTCGCAATAAAACCACAACCCATCATAAATATAGCAACTCGGGCAGAATATTCGGCAATTTATATCAGACTTGACATCTACTATTTATATACAAATTAAACCAACGCAGGTACTACAAAAATAACCGCACAGCAAATAATTCACTTACGGGTATATAATAAATATTTAGCCGTTGATGCAACCACCAGCGAATGATGTATGATACCGTTTGCTATCATTGCAAAATACTCTTCCAATGATATAACGTGAATATTTATGCGCTCGTTCTCATCCAAGTTTTGGGCCGCCTTTTTAACACAATTTTTGATTACAATGGAATGTGTATAGTTTGTTTGAATAGCAGGATTGGAACTTATCTTTCCTAAATCAATTACTTCATCGCCTTTATAGCCTGTTTCTTCCAGCAGTTCACGTACGGCTGCTTCAACACCGGTTTCTTCATTATCTACAATCCCGCCGGGCAACTCAAGCGTTGGCTCCTCTATTCCGTATCTATATTGCTCTACTAAAATAATATTATTATCTGGCGTAAGAGCTATTACGTTTACCCAATCCGGCATTTCTAAGGTAAAAAAAGTGGCGGCATGGTTCTCCGATAATAAATTCATATCTCTTTTAAAAAGCTTGAATATTTTAGTCGTATATTCCAGCTGTTCTTTTGTTAAAACCCAGGGCTCAATAGTAAAATTAAAAGACTGTTTAATCATTATGAAAGATACTTTAGTTATTTCACATTCCGACTTTGCAACTGCCGAAGAACGTTTAAAAGCTACGGAAAATGCGTGTGATCTAATGGAAAAAATTTATACCGATGGAAAGTACGTAAAAATGACAGTCCATCGCGACTGGTCGGAACATAACCCCGAAATAAGTGGCGAGTTGGCGCAGCCGGCGGCCTTGCGCTGGTATTTAAAACGGGAAATGAGCCGACTTCTAACCAGAAATGCTACCATTACCATTAAGCCATCCAGAGATATTATACCGCTTAACGACCCGGTTTTGCTAGACCATACCGATGAATATAACTGGGACATCACCAAAAAGAAATTATTTCTATTCAGTCCTGAAAGAACAAATATTTCCTTAGACCGTTTGGAACATTATACCGGTACAAAAGCCGAAGATTTTCAACGGTATATTTTGTTTACTAATTACGATATGCACGTAGAAGTGTTTTTGGAAATGTATCCCAACTGTGAAAAACCAGCGCGCTCGGGAGTACAAATGCCTACCTATCACCACAAACTACCCGATAATAAAGGCTTTACCCTCATCAATATTGGTGTAGGGCCTTCCAATGCCAAAACCATTACCGATCATATTGCAGTTTTACGTCCGGATGCCATGATTATGGTTGGCCACTGTGGCGGCTTAAGAAACCACCAGGAAATTGGCGACTTTGTTTTGGCAAGCGGTTATATGCGCGAGGATAAAGTGCTGGACGATCTTTTCCCACTTTCCATACCCGTTGTTCCTAATTACTCACTAAATCTATACCTCAAACAAGTACTCGACTTGCATGGATTGGAGCATAGAATAGGCACCGTTTATACCACGGGTAACAGAAACTGGGAATTCTCAAAAAGAGCAGCTGTAGAACAAATTCACCAAAGCAGAAGCATAGCCGTTGATATGGAATCTGCCACTGTTGCAACCAATGGCTTTCGCTACAGAATACCGCACGCTACTTTATTATGTGTAAGTGATAAACCCTTACATGGAATGCCAAAACTATCAGGTGCGGCGCAAACTTTCTATCAAAATTCAAAAGAATTGCATCTTAAAATTGTAATAGAAGCGCTGGAAAATATAAAACGAACGCACCCCGAAGGGCTGCCAAATTCCAGTATCCGTGCCATGAACGAGCCGCTTATGGGAGGGGGCAACGGGGCTGATTAAGCCCCTCGTTTAATGGCTACGTATTGAGGAAAAAGACTGTATCTCCTCATTTTAAACATCATATATTGCTATAATAAGCGCCAATAATAAATATATTTATCTATAAAAACAGATAAAACACCTTAAATATTGTTTTGATAAACATTTAATTAACAGCCATATAAATACCCGTAAATAAATTTACTCAATATACTGAGATATTTTACTCAACATATTGAGTAAAATATCTCAATAAGAAAATTAATATCTACTTCTTTGATGAGTTTTTGAATTTATCACAATAATTCACTCGGGTTAGTTTGCAGAAAATCGGCTATGGGTATTCCATTTGTGCCAACTACAAGCACTTTTTTAGGATTGAATTTTTCAGCAAAAACCGACATCCCTTTATTACCGGCTTTTGCCCCACTTTTCACTTCCAAACCAATAACTGTATCTCCTTTTTCCAACACAAAATCCACTTCGTGGTTTGCCGCCCTCCAATAATAAACCTTGAACTTTTCCGAAATGGAACGGTTCACCAGATGAGCACCGACAGCAGATTCAACCAGCCGTCCCCATTTTTTGGCATTGGTAACAGTGCTTTTAAAACTAGCCGTGCTTTGTGCGGTGATAAGTGCATTATTATACACCTGATACTTCGGACTCGACCCTCTTTTGCGAACCACGTTACCCGCAAATTTTTCAAGCCCTACCAGTAAACCACTATCCGATAATAGAGTAAGATAATTGGCCAATGTTGTGGTGTTTCCTGCATCCTGAAGCTGCCCCAACATTTTGTTATAGGATAGAATCTGTCCCGAATAATGGCACCCCAATTCAAATAACTGTTTGAGCAACGCAGGCTTATCCACACGGGTCAGCATAAGAATATCTTTGGAGATACTCGTTGCTATCAGAGAATCCTGGATATAGCCCTTCCATCGTTCTTCATCGGCAATTAAACCGGCAGCCCCCGGATAGCCTCCGTAATATATATACTGCTCCAAATTCCAGCCGAATGCATTTTGCATTTCAGAAAATGTCCAGTGCCCGATATAAAGCGTTTCAAAACGCCCGGCTAAGGATTCGGTAAGTCCTTGCTGCAAAAGTACACGCGAAGAGCCCAACAATACCAACTTAATATTCATCTTTTCGAAGCTGTCTCTGTCCCATTGCTGTTTTACAATCTCACTCCAATTACCAATTTTCTGAATTTCATCAATAACCAGTAGATATTCCGATATCCCTTGTGTTCTCATTTGAAGACGCACCGACTCCCAAATTTGCAACAGCCACGTTTCGTTACTTGCCGCAACCGCATCGGCCGACGCATACCGATGTGCCAAATGTGTTTCTTCTAATATCTGTGAAATTAACGTTGTTTTTCCCACCTGACGAGGCCCAAACAACACTTGAATGAACTTTCTTGGTTCATTTATTCTTTCTCTAAGCTGTTTAATAATATCTCTTTGTATCATGTTATAATAATTTACTCAATATAATGAGTAAATTTACTCAATACTCTAAGAGATTACAAATTTATTAAAAATCTATCTATAATTTAGCGCTCTCTTTTGGCAGTATTATCTGTGATGCACCAATTGATATTAAAAAATCTTTGTAAGGTTTTAAGAACTGATGGCTCATACTTGGTAAAAAAAACAATTTATTTACCATGATAGATACTGAAACATTTTCAACGTCCGATTTCCTGAACATCAGTGTTAAAGAAATGCGACCTGACGAACAACCTCGTGAAAAATTAATGCGATACGGCGCCGATGCGCTTACCGATGCCGAACTACTGGCCATATTACTGCGCACGGGAACTAAAAAGATGAATGTAATTGAAACCGCACGCGCACTTCTATATCATTTTGGTGGCTTACACCATCTTATAAAAAAAGATTGGAACGAACTGGATGTAATACCCGGTATTGCACAGGTAAAAGCTGTTACTTTGGAAGCCGCTTTTGAACTTGCGCGAAGAGGTGAATCTGCTGCTTTAGGAGAAGAAATTAAGATGAATAATCCCGATCAGACCGTTGCTTTTTTTGGCCCTAAAATGCGCCATCTTACTAAAGAGATATTTATTGTAGTTTTTTTGAACAATATGAAAGTGATGACCGGTTATAAAAAAATAAGTATGGGCGGCAGTAATGCAACCATAGTAGAACCTGCAGAAGTGATGCGCCAGGCTATTTTACACCAGGCAAACTCCCTTATCTTGTTGCATAATCATCCATCTGGCAACACTAATCCATCCAACGCCGATATACAGATAACAAAACGCATTGCGGGCAGCGGCAAACTATTGGGTATTCCGGTAAACGATCATATTATCATTGCGGGGCATAAATTTGTATCGTTTCATAACGAAGGGCTCTTAAATTAAAAGCATTCACACCGGGCCCGGAAATGAATAATTTCACATCCTTGCACTTATTTACTTAAGGTAAGTTTACAAAAAACCAGACCACAAAACATAGCTTCTATTTAGATAATCGACTAAAACTAATTTAAACCTATGAAAGCGGTTTTTTGAACGAATTAAGCAATAAATTACGTTATAATATGGCTATTTATCAGTTTCAAATTCAGTACTTAAACCCGTATATTTGAGACAGTAATAAATGCGTCAATTTTAAACCAAAAAAACTATTATTTATGGCTACCGGATTTTTTAAAGTTCCAAAAGCAACCAACGAACCCATTTTAGATTATGCGCCGGGTTCAAAGGAACGAAAAGAATTACAAGCTGCTATCAAAGAAGCCCGCTCAAAAGAATTGGACGTGCCCATGTATATTGGTGGCAAAGAAGTTAGAACAGACAAAAAGAAACCATTGACTCCACCGCACGACCATCAGCACATTCTGGGATATTTCTCGGAAGGCGATGCCTCGCACGTAGAACAAGCTATTGATGCGGCCATGGCTGCCAAAGAAGATTGGGCAAATATGGGCTGGGAGCATAGAGCCAGTATATTTCTTAAAGCAGCCGAACTGCTTGCCGGACCATATCGCGCAAAATTAAATGCGGCTACAATGCTAGGGCAATCAAAAAATGCATTTCAAGCTGAAATTGACTCCGCTTGCGAACTTATCGATTTCTTGCGCTTTAACGTGGAATATATGACCGAGATTTATTCCCAACAGCCTAATTCTTCGCCCGGTGTTTGGAACCGGTTGGAACAACGCCCGCTGGAAGGATTCGTTTTTGCACTAACACCTTTTAATTTTACAGCCATAGCCGGCAATTTGCCAACCTCGGCAGCTATGATGGGCAACACTATTGTTTGGAAACCCGCTTTTACCCAAATATACTCTGCAAATGTACTGATGGAACTATTTAAGGAAGCTGGTTTGCCCGATGGCGTAATAAACTTGATTTACGTAGATGGCCCCACCACGGGTGACGTCGTGTTTTCGCATAAAGATTTTGGTGGTATTCACTTTACCGGAAGCACCGCCGTATTTCAACATATTTGGAAAACTATAGGCGAGAATATTTATAAGTACCGCTCATATCCAAGAATTGTAGGCGAAACAGGCGGTAAAGATTTTATTATGGTGCACAAATCGGCCAAAGCCAAAGAAGTGGCAACTGCTATTTCGAGAGGTGCTTTCGAATTTCAAGGCCAAAAGTGCTCGGCAGCTTCCAGAGCATATATCCCATCCAACTTGTGGGACGAAGTGAAAGACTATATAATTGAAGATCTAAAAACCTTCAAAATGGGCGGCACCGAAGATTTCGGCAATTTCATAAATGCCGTAATTGATGAAAAAGCTTTCGATAAAATTGCAAAATACATCGACGATGCAAAAAACAGCGATACCATAAAAGTTATAGCCGGCGGTAACTACGATAAATCCAAAGGTTACTTTATAGAACCGACCGTATTGTTATCGAGCGACCCAAAATATACCACCATGTGCGAAGAGATTTTTGGCCCGGTAATTACCGTTTACGTTTACGACGAAAATAAATTCGAAGAGACTTTAGAATTGGTCGATAATACATCGCCGTACGCGCTGACCGGTTCAATTTTTGGCCAGGATCGCTACGCTCTGGAGCTAGCAACAAAAAGATTGGAACACTCTGCCGGAAACTTCTATATAAACGACAAACCCACGGGCGCCGTCGTAGGTCAACAACCATTTGGGGGCGCAAGAGGCTCCGGAACCAACGACAAAGCAGGTTCTATGATAAACTTGCTGCGATGGGTGTCGCCAAGAACCATAAAAGAATCATTTGTACCGCCAACAGATTACAGATATCCATTTCTGGGCGAAGATAAATAAATAACTATTTGTGTTTAGTTGTTGTGTTAAAGTTAAAAGAGGCTCCAAAGCGGGCCTCTTTTTTGTTTTGTCAAATAGGGTTTAATGCCTTTTTAAACGCTGCGTAATGAAACATTAAAAGTAAAAGAATGGTTATATTACGGCGTTCAGAAATTTAATTCTAAAATTGGTTTGGCACCAAATATATTAATGAAAAGAGTAGTTGTAGGTTTATCAGGCGGAGTGGATTCCAGCGTTGCCGCGTACCTTTTGAAAAAACAAGGGTACGAAGTTATCGGTGTGTTTATGCGCAACTGGAAAGATGATTCTGTTATTTTAGCCGACGAATGCCCCTGGATAGACGACTCTAAAGATGCCCTACTGGTTGCCGGACATTTGGACATACCCTATTACGTAATCGATTTCAGCAAAGAATATAAAGAACGTATTGTTGATTATATGTTCAACGAGTACGAAAAAGGCCGCACGCCCAACCCCGATGTTCTTTGCAACAGAGAAATTAAATTCGATGTTTTTCTGAAAGCTGCCGAAGATTTAGGTGCCGATTATGTCGCAACCGGGCATTATTGCCGCAAATTTACCGACGAGAACGGTCGCCATCACCTCCTGGCAGGCAAAGACCCCGGTAAAGATCAATCTTATTTCTTGTGCCAGCTCAATCAAGAGCAGCTCGGAAAGGCATTATTTCCGGTGGGTGAATTGCTCAAATCGGAAGTTCGTGATATTGCTCACGAAATAAGCCTGCCCACTGCCGACAAAAAAGACTCACAAGGACTCTGCTTTATTGGAAAAGTGAGCCTGCCCACCTTTTTACAGCAACAATTAGAACCCAAAATAGGTGATATCATCGAGATTGGGGCTGATTTGGGAAAACTGAACGCTTATCACAGTATCGAACCTGTTTTGGAAAATGTGGAAGAACTTGCCGCTCCATTTGTCTTCAGTCGTGATGAAGGCGTTAAAGTGGAAGAGCATCAAGGGGCCCATTATTATACCGTTGGCCAAAGAAAAGGATTGCATATAGGTGGGCGCCCGTTACCATCTTACGTGCTTCAAACCGATACGGATGAAAATATAGTGTATTCGGGTTTATCCGACACTCATCCGGGATTAAACAAATTCGCACTTAAAATTAATGCCGACGAAATCCATTACGTAAATCCTGATTATGAACTGGAAATTGGCGAACAATACGATATGAAAGTCCGTTTCCGTTATCGCCAGCCGCTTCAAAATGCGACCATCATCTGGAAAGAAAATGGCATTTATATACTCTTCGAAAAACTTCAGCGCGGTATAACTCCCGGGCAGTTTGCGGCTTGGTATAAAGGTGATGAGTTAATCGGCTCTGGTGTAATTTCGTAGGCGGGATTTTATTTCTCACGCATCATAGGCGACAAAAAATAAAAGTAGAAGACATTGCGCCCAAACAAGTCTGATATTCCGTTCATAAGCTAAAATAACCGAACATTATCGCTTTTAGCTATGCGTTAAATCGCTTTTGCGTCATTGCTATCTATATGTTCTTAAGGTACTTTGGTATCGAATTAATAAGATGAACCAAATAGGAGAGCAAAAATGACCGAAGTACAAAAATTAGCAAAGTATGTAACCTCGCGCAAATACGAGGACCTATCAAAAGATGCCATTCGAGAGCTGAAAATACGTCTGCTCGATTCGCTGGCCACCGCCATTGGAGCTTTGGACGGCGAACCCATTAAAATGATTAAAGAGCAAATTGACGATTTTGGCGGCAAACCGCTGGCAACGCTCATTGGCGGTGGAAAAACAGCCCCCGACAGAGCTGCATTTTACAATTCTGCACTGGTACGCTATCTGGATTTTAACGATAGTTATCTGGCAAAAAACGAAACCTGCCACCCTTCTGATAATATTGGCAGTATTTTAGCAGCCGGCGAGTATAACGATATCTCCGGGAAAGACTTCCTGACCGCCTTGGCCATAGCCTATCATGTTCAGGCCAGATTAAGCGACGAAGCCCCTGTGCGAGATAAAGGTTTTGACCATACCGTGCAAGGTACGTATGCAGCGGCAGCCGGAGCATCTTATGCCCTTGGGTTGGATGCAGAAAAAACCGCAAACGCCATCGCAATTTCGGCAACGGCCTATAATGCGTTGCGTGTAACACGCACCGGAAACCTATCCCATTGGAAAGGCTTAGCCTATCCATCCACCGGGTGGACTTCCACTCACTCCACATTTCTTGCAAAAAGAGGAATTACCGGGCCGGAAGAGGTTTTTGAAGGCAATAAAGGATTTATGGAATCCATTGCAGGTAATTTTAAAATAGATTGGGAAAAAGAAGACCTGGAAAGGGTTACCAAAACCATCATTAAAAAATTCAACGCAGAAATCCACTCGCAGGCAACGCTGGAAGGACTTCAAGAACTGCTAAAAGAGCACCAATTTGACGCCAAAGAAATTGAACGCATCGACCTGAACACTTTTGACGTGGCTTTCAACATTATTGGCGGTGGCGAAGAAGGTGGCAAGAAAAATATCCGCACCAAAGAAGAAGCCGACCATAGTTTGCCATACATGATGGCAGCCATAATACTTGACGGGAATGTTCTACCGGAACAATACGAACCCGAAAGAATTGCAAGAGAAGATATCCAAAGCTTGCTGCAAAAAGTTCATGTAACGGAAAAACCGGAATATTCCAACCGTTTCCCCAACGAGATGGCCAACGATATTGTCATAACCTTTAAGGATGGCAGCCAACTGAAAACCATGAAAACCGATTATGAAGGTTTTTATACGCGACCGGCTTCCTGGGATTTTATAATCGAAAAATTCAACAATCTGGCCAAACCATTTACCGATGCAGATTTAAGAAATAAAATCATTGAGATGGTGCAAAATCTAGAAACCCATGCCATTAAAGATTTAATGGCTCTGTTGGAAAATGTAGAAAAACAGGTTGAAACGATAGCTTAAAAGAAAATCACAAATAAATAGAGGCAAATATTATGAACGAAAAAAAAGAATTCATCACAAATCCAATCGCTTTTGATTGGCTAAGAAGAAACGACAGACCCGAAAAACCACGTAAAGTCGGGATGACCGAAATAAGGGCGGCTTACTACTCCAACTTTGGAAAAAGCTACTTTAAAGACATACTGGAAACCAGTGGAAACTACATTGACAGCATAAAATATGCCGGTGGTTCGTTCACGTTTATGAATCCAAACAAGATTCGCGAAATCAACGATCTGGCTCACGAATATGGCGTACTGGTTTCTACCGGTGGCTTTATGGAATACGTGCTTACCCAAGGCAAGGATGCCGTTAAAAAATACATCAACGAAGTAAAAGAACTGGGTTTTGATATTATTGAAATATCGACCGGATTTATTTCCATACCCACCGATGACTGGCTCCGTGTAATCGAAGATGTGCAAAAAGCTGGATTAAAAGCTAAACCGGAAATCGGTGTGCAGTTTGGTGCCGGTGGTGACGGAACCATTGCCGAGTATGAAGCAGAAGGCATTCAAGATGTAGAATATGCAACATCTCAGGCCAAACGCTTCTTAGACGCAGGTGCGTACATCATTATGATGGAATCAGAAGGCGTTACCGAAAATGCCAACCCATGGAAAGTGGATGTACCTGCTAAATTCATACGAGATTTAGGCTTGGAAAACGTAATGTTTGAAGCCGCCGATCCGCAAGTATTCAAATGGTATATCAAAAATTATGGTCCCGAAGTTAACTTGTTTGTTGACCACAGCCAAATTGTACAGCTAGAAGCAACCAGACAGGGCATTTGGGGCACCAACGACATCTGGGGCAGGATTGTTACCTATAAATAAGTAAATAATCCATATGCTTAAACAAAAATGGCCACATTTAACAATATGGCCATTTTTTATTGAAATCCTTTTTTAACAATTGTTTTGCGCTATTTATTTTCAAAAAATATTAGGTTTGAGCATTATTTATAAAATAAAATTTGACAGGCTATCATACGGTTTGTACAATACATATACGAATGTTGGTTACTTGATTCGATATTAAGTAGCCAGTGACCCATTATATTTATAACCTAAATCCGAATACGTAAATGAAGAATTTATTGTTAATAGTCGGTTTTTTGGTGCTAAGCTGTGCCCAAGAACCGAAAAACACATCCTTTACCGATGCCCAGCCACAAAAAGCAAAATTACGCAATTTTCTAGAATGGACGGCCGCTGATAACATCAACCTAACCACCCAAATTGATAGCTTGGGTCATGTTTATGGCTTGAAGGTAACCGGGGATCGGATTCTCCTTTATGATGATAATAAAGTGGTTTGGATGATTGATAAAGAACGAACCGAAATAGAAAAAATAGTACTGAATGTGGGCAGGGGACCCGGCGAATTATTGAATATTCGTGATTTAGCAGCGGGTGATGACCGATTTTATATATCTGACACCCAACAACGGAAACTGCTCGAGTTCGATTATACCGGCCGGTTAATTACCGAACGCACCGTTGCCGGCAATGCATCAAAAATTCTTATTACAGGCCCACGCGAATTGCTTGCCTACACCCAATTTGGCGAGGAACATTTATTCACGTTTTATAATCCGGACGAGACCGTGATACAGGGGGAGCAGACCGAAAAGGGTTTTGAGTTTAGAAACCCCGAGCAAAATATGCTGTCTTACGAAGGCAAAATAAGCGGTGCCGAAAATGCTGTGTTTTTTGGTGGATATTCGGAACCGATTTTAAAAAAATACGACACGACAAACGGTAATTTACTATTCTCGGTGCAAACAATGGATTATTTCGATAGTTCGGGGAATTATGATACCGCACAATCGGGTGAATTTATGGTGTATGGCTACGCCGATAATGCCCTATATGCAGTGCAAGCTATGGATGTAAACGGCGATAATCTGTATGTAAAGAATTATGCAAATGGCAATAAAACCGCTAAAGCTATCGATATTTATTCTGCAAAAGATGGCGCATACCAGGCTAGTTTTAATGCACAACGAAGCGAAGTTTTACACATTAGTGCCGACGATGAGGCCATTTATACCATCGAAACGAATCCTGAAAACGGTCACTTTTGGTTGACGAGATATGACAAGCCTTAGGCAGACCGGGCTTTATAAATAAAATGGATTTTACGCTGCCAAACCTTGGTGGTTGTGTGAGGTATTATGGCCTCATTTTAACACCATTTACAGGCAACAACCGATTAAGATTTTAGTATAAAAATAACATAAAAATGTAAAACACTAATCATTAATATGTCAAATAATAAGGCTCTAATACAAAACGTTTATTTATATCTGATTACCCGAATAAGCGTATGGGCTATTTTAGCAGGTCTTTTTTGGGGATGTGAAGATTCGGTTCCGCGGCCTTATTTAGAGAAAGATACCCAGCCGCAAGAATCTCGAACTATTGATGAGGGAAATATTTTAACGCAGGCCGAATTAAATCCGCAAAAGCACCAGCTGGATGATCTGACATATTTCAACAGCCCCAATTTAAAAGTTGTTGGGGATTTTGTGTATATCAGCGTGCCGGATGATGCTAAAATCTATGTTTCTGACCTCAATTTGCAGCCACAGGAAACTATTTCTTTTCGAAAGCCGGAAAATGACCCTCAGCTTACCGGAATTCTTGATTTTGCGGTGTTGCAAGATGAATTTGTGGTACTCAATAACGGACTGGGCAAAGGCTCCGTTCGGCAGCCGAACCAACTTTTGTGGTTTAGCCGGCAAGGCGAGTTTAAAAGCGAGTTTGCTATTCAAGGCATGGACGCCCAGCGGCTTGCCGTGATTGATAACCGCCAATTTGTAGTTAAATCGTTGAACGACGGGGCCTATTTATTTCGCAGATATAATCTGGAGCAGGGAAAAATGAGTTCTTTCCAACCAAAAGGAAATCAAGAAACGGATATGATATTTTTGGGAACCATGGCACTTCAAAATAATGATCATCTTTATTTTGGTGGATATTCGGAACCTATTCTAAAAAAATATGACTTGCATTCAGGTAAGTTGCTTTTTTCAAGAGCGGTGATAGACGATTACCCCTCCGATTATAATTACTCCACTAATACCGGCGGCGAATTTAAAGCCCATTTAACCCCGGGTGCTTTGTTTGCCACAAGAGCTTTGGCAGTGCACGGCGACCATATCTTTACCACCCGCGACAATAACGGCGATGCCCGCTACAAGACTTTGGACATTTACAGCGTTGAAAATGGTGAATATGAACGGAGCATCCTCACTAAGTATATTCCGGTTTATCAGGGCCTGGATGTAGTTGGGGATAAGATATACAGTCTGGAAGAGGAAGCCGGCCATTTCTATATAGTTGTTTATGCAAATCCTTTTTAGCCGAGAGCGCTCGCGGATTATTTAATCACTCTTCTAATAAATTAAAAGGATATGTTTATTTGAAAATTTAGTAATATAAGTCATGAAAAGACCAATACTCTCGGTAATATTTATGGCGTTAGTGGGATTGGTATCTTTAACCAGCCTTTCCGGGTGTCTATCTCTTTTTGATATCAAAGCTTGCGGGTTATTTGGCTATTCTTCTAGCTACGATGCAGAATTCATTATTTTTAAAGAACTGCCCAATTTTACTATCGAAGTTGAAGAAACCATTTCTTTCATACCCGAAAATCACATACGCATCGATTACCATTATGATGGGAATCCCGATTGTAAAGAACTTGAATATTACAGCGAATTTCCTCGTATGAATTCTATAGCTATATCAAACGATACTTTAGCCACCGTTAACGATTATAAAAATGAACAATCACAACGCGTAATTGAAATTACGGGCATTGAAAAGGGGAATACACAGCTTATCATAGATTTTGAGTGGACGGTGGAAGGGAATCACGGTTTTTTGGATATGTATAAAACATTGGAACTCCCGATTGCAATTAAATAAATTTTTGCCACACAAACAGCACTCACTTTTTACAAATTTATTATAACCACAAAAATATTTAGGGGTGCGGCTGGCTCTAAGTGTAATACTTATGAAAACCAATATTGATAATGGTTCAAGCAAACATTATCAAAATTTATTTTAAATAAACACTAATTAAGAGAGAGAACTACAATGAAATATTCAAGAAACATTATAAATACATCTATTTATGCGATTTTAGGTTTACTATTCATGATTTCATGCGATAGCATAAATGGTACAAAAGACAAAGAAAATGACAACACTGTAAAAACCGAGCTTACCGCAAAACAAATAGAAAATCCCGATAACCCATACGACGAAACGGGTGAAGTACACAACGATTTTCTGGACTTTTTCGTCGAATATTCCGATTCAAATAAAAATAAAGGTATAGACACCAGACAGGCCGTACGTATAATTGAAAATTTCTATACCTCGAAAGATTTAAGATTTACGGACGAGCAATACAAAGCTTACAATAATTTGATAGACATAATGAATCGAATCGAAATCACTCCCGGTTGGCCTACTGTTGCTGCGGATATTTGTAAATACATCCCGATAATCTGCGAAGGAAGCACCGGCCCATATAATCCCGCGCCGTCTCTCGACGCACTTGATAACGACAATGGTATAAGCTCTACAGACGCCGTACTTAAACTAATTGAAGAATCTATAGCCAGCGAAGATAGATTAATTGCAAACGCCGATGATAAAGAAAAAGAAGCTGAACTACGTGAGTATTCCATTGCACGCTATTCAGCTGCTTACTGGCACAATACGCTTGTACAAGGCAAAGATAATGATAAAGGATATTACGATAATCTGGTAGAAGCACAACAAATTTGTGGAGATTGCGTAGTAAGAGCAGACATAATGGGTGTTATAGTTAGCCTGTATAACCCGGGTCTAGACCCACACGTAACCAGCGGTTTATTTAGTATGTACGCCTTATTGAATGACTTTATTAATGGACCGGTATAGTAATCTTATTTACACAACTCAAACTAAAGCCCTTTAACTGCGTGTTAAGGGGCTTTTTTATTTTATAAACTCTTAACAACCATAAAATGTCCCGACTCTATCGATAATTTATTTTTTTAACTACATTAAATATTTATTATATCTATCTATATCCTATAAACTCAGAAAAATAAAATAATGGGCACCCAAAAAACTCAAACCCAACATTTAATTGTAGGTGCAGGAATTGCCGGTATCACCACTGCTATAGAATTATTAAACGCCAACCAAAAAGTTACTATTGTAGATAGAGATATCGAAGAAAAAATGGGGGGACTTGCAAAACTTTCATTTGGAGGTATGTTTTTTGTGGATTCGCCGGTACAGCGTAAAAGAGGAATTAAAGACAGTCCGGATATAGCTCTAAAAGACTGGTATTCGGTGGCCGATTTTGGCGATGATGATGTGATACCAAAAAAATGGGCCAAATTATTTGTCAATAATACTACAGAGCATGTATATCATTTTTTAACCGATAAAAACATTGGTTTTTTCCCGATCGTGCATTGGGTAGAGCGGGGAATGTTCAAAAGAGGTAATACACTGCCAAGATTTCACATGGTATGGGGTACCGGATATGAGCTTTCAGAGCGTTTAAAGCAGCATTTGATCAATCACCCCAAGGCAGACGAAAAACTAACTCTTCTATTTAACAGCAAAGTTGAGAATATCGTAACTCAAGCCGGCAAGGTAATTGGGGTTTCGGGTACCAACGAATTGGATAATAGTAAATTTCAAATAGAAGCAGAGAATACCATTGTTGCAACAGGTGGGCTGGGCGGAGATATTGAACAGGTTAAAAGAAACTGGCACAGCGATTGGGGCACACCACCCAAAAAAATACTAAATGGAGCGCATCACTATGCCGATGGAACCGTGCATTTTGCAGTGGAAAAAGTTAACGGTAAATTGACTCATTTGGATAAAACATGGCCCTATGCTGCGGGAATCCACCACCCCAGACCTACCCAAAAGGATGACGGTCTAAGCCTGGTGCCCCCACGATCCGCCCTATGGTTAAATTATAAAGGGGAAAGAATGGGTCCGGTACCCTTAATTACAGCTTTTGATACCCGATTTTTAGTAGATGAAATTTGCAAACAGGAAAAGAAGTTCTCATGGCAGATAATGAACATGAAAATATTGAATAAAGAGTTTGCTATATCCGGGGCCGAATGGAATGACGCTTTTAGAAATAAAAGTTATATTCAGGTTGCTAAAACGCTTCTTTTTGGAAATAAAGCTTTGGTAAAAGATATGCTTGATAACTGCCCCGATTTTGTAACCGCCAATTCGCTGGAAGAACTGATCCATAAAATGAATGCTTTAGAAGGCAACAACGATGTTAAATTATCGAATGTGAAAGAGGCCATCCAAAATTATGATGCACAAATAGAACGTGGAAAAACATATTTTAACGACGAACAACTCCGCCGGTTACAGCATCTACGTAATTATAGGGGAGACAAAACCAGAAATTGTAATTTCCAGAAAATAAACGACCCCAAACACATGCCTTTTGTAGCCATAAGGGAATACATCCTCTCACGAAAGACATTAGGCGGTATCCAAACCGATTTAAAGGGAGCTGTTTTGGATAAAAGCGGCTCGGCCATCGAGGGACTTTATGCCGTTGGCGAAGCGGCAGGATACGGAGGCGGTGGCATTCACGGTAAAGGCGCTTTGGAAGGTACTTTTTTGGCAACCTGCGTGCTGACCGGTAGAATTACCGCATATCATTTGGCAGGAAAAACATTAATCCAAAATAATTGATACCATGAGATTGAACGGAGCACAAATAGCAGTACATGCGTTGGAACAAATAGGCGTTAAATATACCTTTGGCATCCCGGGAACACACACCACCGAACTGTACGATGCCCTGGCCGCCTCCAAACAAATTGAACCTATATTAGTGGCGCACGAAGGCGGCGGCTCCTTTATGGCCGATGCCATCTCCAGAACTACCGACTCCATTGGCTGCCTTACCGTTGTTCCTGCGGCAGGATTGACACACGCGCTGAGCGGCATCGGAGAAGCCTATTTGGATGGAATCCCCATGCTGGTAATTGCCGGAGGAATTCGCAGGGATACAGGAAAACACTACCAATTACATCAAATTGATATGCTACCCATAGCAAAGGGAGTTACAAAAGAACAATTTTTGATAAAAAGCCACGATGAAATTGCATCCACCATTTATACAGCATATCAAATTGCAATCAGCGGCGAGCCCGGTCCCGTTTTTATTGAATTTCCCGCCGAACTTATGATGTTCAGTGCCGATTTAAAAGATTTGCCCAATTACGATTTACAGGTAGTTAAACCCAGTTTTGATACGAATAAAATCAGCGATGCAGTACATAAATTGGTCAACGCTAAAAATCCGATTATGTTTTTGGGTTGGGGAGCAAGGGAAGCCAATGAATACTCAATAAAAATTGCTGAAAAATTGAACGCACCGGTTTCGCTTACTTTGCAAGGAAAAAGTGCCTTCCCAAATGGCCACCCGCTTTGTGCCGGCGTTTTTATAGGCGCTAGTTCTAAACCAGGAGCACAATGGGCCTTAAAAAACCAAGATACTATGCTCGCTGTGGGGTGCCGTTTCTCCGAAATTGCTACTGGAAGCTACGGTCTTGAAGATCCAAAAGGCTTGATTCATATAGATATAAACAAAGAAGTATTTGATAAAAACTATCCTTCAGAAATCAGTATAGAAGGTGATGCCACAGAGGTTTTAAAAGCCATTTGGGAAGAAATAAAAGACAAGGAAATAAAAAACGATAATAACAAAATCGTAGCAAAAGTTGCCGCGCTGAATGGTAAATATGACGATGAGTGGCTCGTAAAGAAACGGACTGATATAGTATCTCCCGGTTGGTTTTTTAGTGCATTAAACGAAAAATTGGAGGACGATGCCTATGTGGTTCTTGATGATGGCAAACATACTTTCCTTGCTGCCGAGTTGCTAACCACAACCAAACCAAACCGCCTGATATCACCTACCGATTTTAACTGTATGGGATATTGTATTCCGGCAACCATTGCCACTAAAATGGCTCATCCCGATAAACAGGTTGTAGGTATTGTGGGCGACGGCGCAGCACAAATGACCGGACTCGAACTTGTTACAGCAAAAGCTTACGGCATTGCACCCATTTTATTCGTTTTCAACGATGCCGAACTGGGACAAATAGCACAATTCCAAAAAACACCGCTAAATAAAAAAACCAGCACTACCATCGGGCACCTAAATTTCGAGGGGCTCGCGCTCGCTACCGGCTGTGAATATTTAAAAATGCAAAATGATAACGAAATAGTATCAATAATTGATTTGGCATTTGAACATTCTGCACAGGGAAAAGCGGTAATAGTAGATGTTAAAATAGACTATTCAAAAAAAACCATGCTAACTAAAGGCGTAATTAAAACAAACTTATCCAGATTCCCAACACGAGAAAAGTTGCGCTTTATATTGCGTGCAATTAAAAGACATACGGTAGGGTAGAGAGAGTACTAGTCATATTTGTTAAAAGATGTAAGCGTATTAATAATTACCTAATAATAAAAATATTAGGCCTGTATTAATTAATAGTATAAATGTGTTATCTAACTGAAATGATAAATAAAAAATAAAATATTATGCATAAAAAAATATACTATTTCAGCTTTGTTTTTGTCCTATTTCTAGGCACTAACCTTTTTGCGCAGGAGTTTATAAAACTCGATAACGGCGCTATTTCGTGCGAAGGCGCGGAATTAATGTCAACCGGAGTTGTTGACGGCGTTGAATATACAGCGGTTGACAGAGAAACCCTGGACGCCATCCTTGATGCAGATATGCTAACAGAAATGCCGGTATGTACCAGCTTAATCGATGATTTATCGAGCGTATTTCGCGACAGAACTGCGTTCAACGAAGATGTAAGCTATTGGGATGTAAGTAACGTAACTACACTTTCCAGTGCATTTCGCGAGGCGGAAAGTTTTAACCAAGATATCGGCAACTGGGATGTAAGTAATGTTACTTCACTGAGCAGTACCTTCTACAGAGCATATGCTTTTAACCAAGATTTAGACAAATGGAATGTAAGTAATGTGGATAGAATGGGTTCAACTTTCCGTTATGCAGAAGCATTCAATGGTGATATCAGTACCTGGGATGTAAGCAACGTTACCACTTTCAGATATACTTTTTACCATGCCCACGATTTTGATAACGATATCAGCCAATGGGATGTGAGTGGTGTCACGGATATGTACAGTATGTTCAGAAAAGCCTATGTATTTAACCAAAATATCTCTGGATGGAATACCGGAAGCGTTACCGACATGGAAAAAATGTTCGATACCGCAGAATTATTCTCCCAGGATTTATCCAAATGGTGCGTGGCCGGTGTAAAAGAGGTTGAGGAAACACTTGCAGATGGCACCGTATATCGACCAACCTATAAATTCGGTTCTAATTCGGGCCTAACACCAGATCAGTACCCTGTTTGGGGAACCTGTCCGGATAACCCTTATGTTTCTAACGAAATGCTAATGGGCGACACACCAAACGATTTTGTGCTGGAGCAGAACTATCCAAATCCTTTTAACCCAACTACAAACATTAGTTATGCCCTGCCAAACGCAGCAAGCGTAACCTTGACCGTACACAACATGCTGGGCCAAAAAGTGGCCACATTGGTAAGCGAGCGTCAGTCGGCTGGATGGCATAATGTAAACTTTGATGCAGCAAACCTGGCTAGTGGATTTTACATTTACAGAATTCAGGCAGACAACTTTGTCAGTACGCGCAAGTTGATGCTGATCAAATAAAAATTTTGTTTTAACTAAATTCAAAAGGTCTTGCTTTTCAAATTAAGCAAGGCCTTTTTTTATTGTAATACTTCAAAGCAACATCATTTCCGCTTTTTTTTCAGGCCAATTTACCGCATAGATAATCTGAGTTAATTGTAAATTAAAGTAAATATATATTTAATAAATAATGAGTCCGACGCTTGCGATTGTATTAACCATGTACTCTAAAGTATCGAGCAATTTAAATACTAAATAAACTTATATATGATGAAAAAACTCTACTATTTCGGCATTGTTTTTGCCTTGCTATTCACTACCAATTTATCGGCACAAAATTTTGTAAAGCTTGATAATGGCGCTATTTCATGTGAAGGTGTAGAATTAATGTCAAGCGGTGTTGTTGACGGCGTGGAATATACAGCAGTTGACCGAGAAACCCTGGATGCTATCCTTGACGAAGATATGCTGGATATAATGCCTGTTTGTACCAGCCTTATCGATGATTTATCGGAAGTATTTCGTGGTAGAAGTACTTTCAATGAAGATGTAAGCTACTGGGATGTAAGCAATGTAACCGATTTAACTAGTGCATTTCGAGAGGCCGAGGCCTTCAACCAAGATATTAACAACTGGGATGTTTCGAATGTAACCACATTATATTATACTTTTTATAAAGCATTTGCATTCAACCAAGACCTCGACAAATGGAATACTTCCAACGTGACAAATTTAAGTAGTACATTCAGAAGCGCCGAAGTTTTTGACGGAAACATTACTACCTGGGATGTTTCGAACGTAACTAACTTTAAATATACGTTTTACCATGCACATGTTTTTAATCAAGATATTGGCGATTGGGATGTTAGTGCTGGAGTTGACATGAAAGGCTTCTTTAGGGAGGCACGTATATTTAACCAAGATATTACTAGCTGGAATACGGTGAGTTCTGATAATATGGAGTATATGTTCTATAGAGCCTACGAATTTAATCAGGATTTATCGGGTTGGTGTGTTCCGGGAGTACTGGATGTTTCGGAACCGGCAGCAGAGGAAGGTGGAGATGCATACAGACCAACATATCGCTTTGGAAGCAGCTCATCCATGGACGAAAATCAATATCCAGTATGGGGAACTTGTCCAGATCAGCCCGTTTCAAACGAAATGTTTGTGGGCGACACGCCAAACGATTTTGTGCTGGAGCAGAACTACCCTAACCCGTTCAACCCAACCACCAACATCAGCTATGCCCTGCCAAACGCAGCCAACGTAACTTTGACCGTGCACAATATGCTGGGCCAAAAAGTGGCCACATTGGTAAGCGAGCGTCAGTCGGCTGGCTGGCACAATGTTAATTTTGACGCTGCCAATCTTGCAAGTGGATTCTACATTTACAGAATTCAGGCAGACAATTTTGTAAGCACACGTAAATTGATGCTGATCAAGTAGTACACTTTATTAATGCATAATAATATCAAAGCCATATATCTTAACAGGTTATGGCTTTTTTTATTTTCACATTCAGATCACATATTATGCCTTATTTTTTGTACTGCCCGAACCAATCCATAATACGATATGGAATATCCACAATAAATTTAGGCTCTTGCGGACCATGTGGAGTGCGTGGATATAATAGAAGTTCGGTAGGCACACCCTTGGTTTTTAAGGCCCAATAAAACTCTTCTCCCTGCGATGTAGGCACCCGCAAATCTTGCATCCCATGAATAATCTGAGTGGGCGTTGAAATTTTATCCATTCTGTAAATAGCGGAATGACGCTCATAAATCTCTTTTATTTCTGGGCTATCCCAATAATATCCACCAAAGTGACCTACTAGGTAATAATGGATATCGGTAGTGTTTACCATGCTGATCAAGTTCGGAAGTCCGGCGCCCATACTAACAGCATTAAACCGGTTTGTTCTGGTAACAATATAAGAGGTCATATATCCACCGTAGCTCCAACCCATTTCAAAAAGATTGTTTTCGTCAGCTACACCCATTTCAATAACTTTATCCACACCTGCCATTAAATCTTCATAATCGCCATAGCCCCAATCCTGGAAATTTGCATATCTGAAATCTTTACCGTAACCGGTACTGCCTCGCGGATTGGGGCGCAGCATGGCAAATCCCTGTTCCGCAAAATATTGAATGGGATAAGTGGCTCCGGTGCCCGTCCAGCCTTGTGAGAATACGCCTGCAGGACCACCGTGCACATTTAAAATAAGTGGTACTTTTGTGCCTGGTTTATAGCCTACCGGATAGGTCAACAGGCCTTCAATTTGCATACCGTCTTTGGAGGTCCAGGTCAACAGTTCGGTTTTACCCATTTCGGGAAAATCTATGTTTTTATAAATATTGGTGAGGGCACGCTTTTTGAACGAGCGCAGCGGTGAGATATAGATATTCGGTTCCGTCTCGGGCTGTTCGAATGTAAAAACCAAGTGTTGGCCGTCATCGGAGAGACTAAAACCACGATATACGCCATCATCCGGGGTTATTTGACTGATAGAGCCGCCTTCTACCGGTAAATTATAAAGAGCCGTTAAAGTACCTTTTGATTCTTGAACTAAAAGATGGTTCCCATCGCGGTTCCAATCTAAAATACTTGCGTTTCTATCGGGGGTTTTGGTTAATGCATCGGGCGTCCCGCCACTAACTGGAATTCTGAATATATCGGTAAGACCAATGGGTTCTTCCTGCCCGCCGTTCGACTGAAATACTACATAACTTCCATCCGGTGAAAACCTCGGATTGGTGTCGCCGCCTTCCCAATTGACCAAAGAGCGTATTGCACCACTGTCAGCCGGTACCAGCGAAATATCGGCTTTTGGCGAATCATCTAATAAAGGCGTGGGCTGATGAGAAAATACAATGGTTTTACCATCCGGTGACCAGTCAAACGATGTAACCTGAACATCTTCTGCTGTAATTTGTTGCGCACTATTCTTTTCAGGATTGTCCTCGATTGTCTCGACATATAAACGACTGAAATGATAGTTTTTATCTACCAGTACCACATCTCTTTTTTCTTTTTTGCGTGTTTTCTCATCCTCTGTTTCCGGGTCGGTCATCGTATAGGCAATGCGAGTGCCATCGGGTGACCATTTATAGGAATTTATACCATTTTCTGCATGTGTAATCTGTTGGGCTTCGCCGCCATCCAAATAAATTTTATAAACCTGGCGCTTTGCTCCGTTTCGCGCCGAAATAAATGTAAGCGCCTTACCATCAGCCGTAAAACGCGGACTCATAGACGATTTATCACTTTCCGTAAACTGTCTGTTCATTGTTCCATCCACAGAAGTAAGCCAAATCTGTGTAAGGAAAGAGGATTCCTCACCTTCCATTTTTGTCTGCCTTACCTCATAGGCTACCCACTTACCATCGGGCGAAACTGCCGGGCTCCCTACTCTCTCAAGCCCAACCATGTGTTCAGGTGTCCATTCAAATGCCAATTTATCGGTAGTTTGCGTAAATGCATTAAAACTGTTCAGTGTAAAAGCCATTAAAGCCGCAAGTATGTATTTGGTTCTCATATTGTTTGATTGGTTTGCCGTTGAAAGTTTATTATGAGTATTTAATATCCGTATTTATTTGGTAAAAGGATAAAATCAGTTCTTTTCAAAAATAAAACTTCGAAAAGTATGGGTAAAACCGCCAACTCACTTTATAATATTAATCAATCTAAACTAAACCTAATTTATATTTTGCGCGTTTTGTTATTTATAAATAACCAATAATAATTTTAAATAAGGATTGAACACGGACGTTAAACCACGTATCTTAGCAACTCTTAATCGGGGCGTGGCGTAGCCCGGTAGCGCGTTCGGCTGGGGGCCGAAAGGTCGCAGGTTCAAATCCTGTCGCCCCGACTAATTTTCCCACCTTTTCTTTTACACGAAAGAACTATAATCTTTCGGCCATAGCATATAATCAACTCATCGCTATGGCTAAAAAATAAATTAAATTTTTATTGGGGGTAGGTTGTACCCTTTAGTGTATTACTGATAGATAGCATTTATAGCTTTGTTATACATCAAGAGAGAGTTGGTACTTATAATAGAGAGAGAGCCAGGTTAAGAGAGAGCACATCCCCTTCTGTATTAATTATATGGAAGGGGATTTTATTTTTTAGCCACTACTGCATCCGGCAAGACCGTTAATCCGCACTAATGCACCGCTGAATAAATACTGAACTTAACCCTTTTATTGAATATTAATATTAACTGTATGTTAACATTAATTTACAATGATTAATTTTTTTTAATTTTTGTAATTGGCTATATTATCAGAAGTTGATTAAACAAATGTGAGAGGTTTGATTATGAAAAAGCTAAAAGTAATTATACTGCCTATTTTTGCAGCAATGCTTTATACCGTAACGCTGAATGCACAGATTACAGCAGTTATGAAAGCAAAAGTTAAAGTTATTTCAGGCTCCCAGCTGTCCCAAATAAACAATCTAAATCTGGATTTAAATAACCCCGAAGAACTAGCTACGAAAGATTTGGAGTTATTTAATCTACAGGCAGATAAACATGCCGATATCAATATCAGCGTTACAGAACATATTGTAATGGAAAATCAAGATGGCTATCAGGTCCAAATCAAAAACGACACTCAGCTGATGGGTTTAGATAACGGCAAGTGGAGCGTTGTTCTAACCGATATTTACAGGGTTGGCTGCAAGTGCAGCACCCCAAACGGCACACACACCGGGGATATTAAGGCTGTGATAGATTATCTGTAGTATAATTACCTTTTTTGTTGAACTTAACCCTAACCCACCCGTAACAATTGTATTGTCATAGCAAGAGCGTTTAAACTTAAATTCACTTAACTTTAAGTTTATATGAAGTGTATTCAATCTTCATTTTAATTGATTAACTTCTTGCAGACATGAAACAATTACCTAATTTATTACAAGATTATTTTTCAGGAATACTAGACGCCATTCCGGTAATTATTGCCGGAGCCGTTGTTCTTGTTTTTTTCTTTTTTATAGGCAGAATAGTTGCTCACACCGCAAAAAAAATGTTCGGGCCAAGCAAACAAATCACCAAAAAAAGAAAAATTACAATTGTAGTCCGTTTTATCCGATGGATATTTTATAGCATCGGCTTTATTATTGCACTTAATATTATGGGTTTAACGGATGCCGCAAAAAGCGTGCTTGCCGCTGGTGGTATTTTAACCGTTGTTTTGGGTTTTGCTTTTCGGGAAATTGGCGAAAACCTATTGGCCGGGATGTTTATGTCGTTTAGTCCCATTTTTGATGTCGGCGATTTAATTGAGAGCAACGGCACGCGCGGAGTTGTACAACGCATAAATATCAGAGATGTTCACATCAGAACAGCCGATGGCGTTGACTCGTTTTTGCCCAGCGCAATGATATATAAAAACCAATTGCACAACTATACACGTGACGGCCTGCGCCGGGCAGGCTTTAAATTATTTATTAGCTATACCGACAACCCACAAGTTGCGCACGATTTGATATTAGAAGTCTTAAAAAATACGACGGGCGTGCTCGACACTCCAAAACCCAGCGTGCGATTTGCAGATTTTGCCGTCAATCATATTATTTTGGAATGTTTTTTATGGGTCAGTATTTACTCGGAGCATTCCAGCCTGTCCAACATACGTACCGACGCCATGCAAAATGTAAGAGCCAAATTATTGGAAGAAGGATTTTCATTGTCCCACTCTCAAATATTGGAGAAAACCCAATAAAATGAGTCGCCCCGGGCCGTTGATTTTTCTACTTTTGCCGGTATTTCTTGCCGTAGGTTGTAATAATGGAAATCATAAAGATAACACCTTCAATTTTGAGTTTTTGGAATTTCACGCCTCAAAATGTATTGACGAAACAACTTTGGACGAAAACTATGGCTTCAACTGCGCAAACCAGTACATCGATTATGTTTATACCAACCGCAACCCGATAAACGAATATCTATTGCAGAATGCCCAAATTCTTCAAGCCGATTCCGCTTCTGAATTAACATTGAGCAAAGAAGGCATAAGTCGGTTGATTGCCGAATATATGGATGGGTGGATCCAAGAATCGATGGACGAAATACATCAATTTAATAATGATTTTGAGTTAGAAAGCGGTTTGGGACTCGGATACGAATCGCACATAAAATACAATTTTGCTTTTATGCACAAACAATATTTTGTACTCGATTATTTGAATTATTATTGGTCGGGTGGCGCGCACGGTATGTATATGGAGCAAGTTCTGATTTTCGATTTGGAACAAGATAAAAAGCTTATGCTGGATGATATATTGGTTAATAATTCGGCCCGAAATGCGCTGGCCGCACTGCTCAAAAACACTTACCTGCAAAGCACGGACACCAACAATAACAACTTATATGTTGAGCTGCTAAAAGAACAGTACGAAGAAGATGCGTCCGAACTCCTGGTAGAAAATTTCTATTTCGATCAAAATGGTATTGTTTTTCTATACCCACCCTATATGCTGGGCCCATATTCGGAAGGAACTATCACCTTGGAAATAAACTACAGCGCCCTGGATAATATCATAAAAGAGAAATACATAACCGATTTTATGGATTTTGAAGAGAACTATTCATTTAAAGATGGAAAATAATTTTTCTATAAATACTTTCTTTTTTATTGAATACAATTTTTACAGTATGTATATTGTGCCGTTCTAATATTTTTATAAGTGATTAATCAGATACACACACATATCAATTTTTATATAACACGGCGCAGTACCCCACATAGGGAAGTACTATACTGATGCCATTCTGATTATAACCTAATTTTTTATAAATCCGACACGGTATCCGTAGTCGGATTTTTTTTTATCAATCAAAAATAATAACCAAAACAACAATGTCTTATAAACCAAAAAACAAAGCTATACTTGCACTGAGCGACGGCACCCTGATGCATGGCTGGGCCATTGGTAAAATGGGCACTACCGAGGGTGAACTTTGTTTCAATACGGGGATGACCGGCTACCAAGAGATTATTACCGACCCCGCAAACTATGGCCAAATAACCATATTGACCAATCCACATATTGGCAATATCGGCACCGGTAAAAAGGAAGGCGAACACTCATCCGCAATGGTTTCGGGACTTGTTGTACGGGATTTTAACTACTCATATAATCAAAATTCCGCCCAGGAAAGCCTCCAGGAATATTTAAACAACAATAATGTTGTGGGCATTTCCGGCATAGACACGCGCTCTCTGGTGCAGCATATACGCCAGAAAGGTAGTTTATACGCGATAATTTCATCTGAAATATTGGATGAAAATGAATTGAAAATAAAAGCGGCCAAAGCGGAATCGCCCGACTTAAATCCGGTTTTAAAGGTAACCAGAAAATCGGCCCAGATCCTGAACGGCGTCAGCGATTTTAAAGTGGCCATTATGGATTATGGCGTGAAAGAACCCATCATAAACAACCTGCACCAGCGTGGCTGCACGGTCAATATTATGCCGGCGGACACTTCTGCCGAGGAAATTGAAAATTGGGCTCCGGATGGCATTGTACTATCCAGCGGACCTGGAAATCCGGTCGCTATTTCGGAATATGCCGGCCAGGTAATTGAATATGCCAAAAGTAAAAAAATTCCTGTTTTCGGAATCGGTTTGGGCCATCAGCTATTGGCTCTAAACGAGGGTTTAAAAGTAGATAAAATGCAGGTTGGCCACCGAGGCAGCAACCAACCGGTAAAAAATCTGGGCACCGGCGCTGTAGAGATAACCCAACAAAACCATGGGTACGAAATAAGCAATGCCCATGTACCCAATGAAGTTGCCGAAATTACCCATATAAATTTAAACGACAACGGAATTGAGGGGCTGAACTATCATAAATTCAAAGCATTCTCCGTGCAATTTCACCCCAACACGCAACCCGAAGCACACGATTCCAATTATTTGTTCAATCGGTTCATAAATATGATGCAAAAATAGAATAAATACCCATATAGACCATTACAACCAATTACGAACCGAATTTACTACATTAATATAATGCCCAAACGTAACGATATAAACAAAATACTCATCATTGGCTCCGGCCCTATTGTGATTGGACAAGCCTGCGAATTTGACTATTCGGGCACTCAGGCATGCCGTTCTTTACAGGAAGAAGGCTACGAAATCGTGCTCATCAACTCAAATCCAGCCACCATAATGACGGATCCCATCATGGCAGATGCTATATATATGCTGCCCATGACCACCGATTCGATCAAGGAAATTGTGGCAAAGGAAAAACCCGATGCCGTTTTGCCCACTATGGGCGGACAGACTGGTCTCAATTTAGCACGCGACCTTGAAATTGAGGGTTTTTGGAAAGAAAACAATATCAAAATCATCGGTGTGGACATGGATGCCGTAAACCTTACGGAAGACCGCCAGCAATTTCACGATTTGATGGAAAAAATAGGCATCGAACAATGCGCAAGCGCAACGGCATCGTCCATTTTGGAGGCTAAAAAGATAAAAGAAGAACTTGGCGGGCTGCCTTTGGTCATTCGTCCTTCATTTACGCTGGGCGGCACGGGAGGCGGCATTATTTGGAAAGAAGAAGATTTTGAAAAAATGGTGATGCGTGGTTTGGAGATGAGTCCGACGCACCAGGTATTGATAGAGGAATCCATATATGGTTGGAAGGAATTTGAATTGGAACTTCTGCGCGATTCAAATGATAATGTAATCATAGTTTGCGCCATCGAAAATATGGACCCCATGGGCGTGCATACCGGCGATTCGATTGCAGTTGCGCCCACTCAAACTCTATCCGACAAACAGCTTCAAATGCTGCGCAGCGCCGCCATAAAAATGATGCGTTCCATTGGTAATTTTGCGGGCGGCTGCAATATCCAGTTTGCAATAGAGCCCGGTACCGATAGATTTGTAGCCATAGAACTAAACCCAAGGGTAAGCCGCTCTTCTGCGCTTGCATCCAAGGCCACCGGCTATCCCATTGCAAAAATTGCCACAAAATTGGCCGTTGGGTATAATCTGGACGAACTGAAAAACGAAATCACCAAATACACATCGGCATTTTTTGAGCCTTCGTTGGATTATGTGGTGGTAAAAGTTCCTCGTTTCAATTTTGATAAATTCCCGGATGCCGATGAAGTTCTTTCAACACAAATGAAAGCCGTGGGCGAGGCCATGAGCATTGGCAGAAGTTTTCCGGAAGCACTTAATAAAGCCTGGCAATCGCTGGAAGTAGGTCGCCACGGTCTGGGAGCCGATGGCTACGAAGAGCTCGACAAAACCCAAGTAATAAACCGACTGAAAAAACCATATTGGGACAGAGCCATTCAAATAAGAAATGCCTTCAAATTGGGTGAAAGTATTGAAACTATACAAAATTTGACCAAAATAGAGCCGTGGTTCTTGCACCAAATCGAATATATGGTTGCGCTCGAAAACAGAACCGAAAAACAAAGCCTGGATTCCATAAACAACGACGATTTCTTTGAGTTGAAACAGGCCGGATATTCAGATTATCAAATTGCCTGGCTGTTTACGCAGGGAGGGCATCATACTACGGAAGAGGAAGTACGTGCACGCAGAAAAGAACTGGGGCTGATACCGACTTTCAAAAGAGTGGATACCTGCGCGGGCGAATTTCCGGCAGAGACCCCCTATTACTACTCCAGTTATGAAAAAGGCTTCAACGAAAGCGAGGTAAGCGATAAAAAGAAAGTGATTATTTTGGGAAGCGGACCCAATAGAATTGGTCAGGGCATAGAATTTGATTATTCCTGTGTGCACTCCGTTTTTGCGGCCCAGGAAATGGGTTACGAAGCCATAATGATAAACTGTAACCCTGAAACCGTTTCTACCGATTTTGATATCGCCGATAAACTCTATTTCGAACCCGTTTATTGGGAGCGAGTACTCGATATTATAGAACATGAACAGCCGGACGGGGTTATTTTACAGGTTGGCGGACAAACCGCCCTTAAACTGGGCAAACAACTGGTAGAAAACGGTATCAAAATTTTTGGAACCGAATTTGAAAAGATAAATCTGGCCGAAGACCGCGGCGAGTTTTCAAAACTGCTGACCAAACTGGAAATTCCCTTTCCAAAATACGGCATGGCCACCAATGTGAAAGAGGCGCTGCAAGTTGCAAAAAGAATCGGATTTCCCGTTTTAATACGTCCCAACTATGTTTTGGGCGGTAAGGGAATGAGAATTGCCATTACCGAAGAAGAGCTGGAAAAATATGTGAACAGAATCCTAAAAAGCGATCCAAACAATGCCTTCCTTATCGATAAATACCTTGATAATGCCATAGAAGTGGACGTCGATTCCATTTACGATGGCGGGCAACTCCATATTTCGGGCATTATGCAGCATATAGAACCGGCCGGCGTACATTCCGGCGATTCAACCGCTGTTATTCCGCCCTTTTCGTTGAGTGAAAAAGCCATTCAGGATATTGAAAAATACCAGCAGCTTATAGCTAAAGAAATGCAGGTTGTTGGTTTTTTAAACGTACAATATGCGGTAAAAGACAATGTAGCCTACGTATTGGAGGCAAATCCACGAACGACACGAACCATACCCTTCCTGGCAAAAGCACATCAGCGCCCGGAAGCAGCTATGGGGGTTAAGGTTATGCTGGGGGCAAAACTCAAAGATTTTGATTTAAGTTCTAAATTGGATTGTTGGGCCATAAAAGATCCCGTTTTTCCTTTTGATAAATTCCCGGGCATTAAAAAACAACTGGGACCTGAGATGAAATCAACGGGAGAGACCATTTATTTTGCCGAAGATTTTGATGACGAAAGATTTCAAAAACCTTTTGAATTTAAAAACTTATATTTAACTAAATAGCTGGTTTTAAAGTATTCCGAACGACCGAAATACTATTTTTGTAAGGATTGGCAAAATGAGCGCTCTAACATCACTACGACATTAGGGTACATAAATCAAAAAGACGGATTATTGTGATTAAACAAGCAAAGAAAATTCTAAACAACACCTTTGGATATGATAGCTTTCGGCTTCAACAGGAAGAAATAATTGAGCATGTATTATCGAAGAACGATGCTTTGGTAATAATGCCCACCGGAGGCGGGAAATCGCTTTGCTACCAAATACCCGCTCTTATTTTCGATGGTTTGACCATAATAGTATCACCGCTCATATCCCTGATGAAAGACCAGGTAGAGCAACTGCGCGAATTTGATGTCAATGCCGTTTATCTGAACAGTTCGCTCACACCCGAAGCATACGCTTATAATGTAAAAAGAGTGCAAAGCGGTAAGGTAAAACTGCTTTACTTGGCACCGGAAACTTTGATGATGAAAAAGACCCGGGAAATGCTTTCCAATATCAAAGTGGACTGCTTTACCATAGACGAAGCACACTGTATTTCGGAATGGGGGCACGATTTCAGGCCCGAATACCGGGAAATGGCCGTTGTTCGCGAAGAAGATTTCCCCGATGCCGTTTGTATAGCACTTACGGCCACGGCTACACCACGGGTGCAAAAGGATATAAAGAACATACTTTCTTTAAAAAACTCCCAGGCTTTCATATCCAGTTTCGACCGAAAAAACCTGTTTCTGAAAATTGCGGACAAAAAAGACCCGGACAATCAACTATTGGATTTTTTATACACCCGAAAAAAGCAATCCGGAATTATTTACTGCTTTTCACGCCGTCAGGTGGACGAAACGGCAGCTATGCTGGCCGATGAGGGCTACGCGGTAAAACCCTACCACGCCGGATTGAGCGACAGCCAACGTGCCTATAACCAAAGGGCTTTTATACGTGATGACATTTCAATTATTGTGGCAACCATTGCTTTTGGGATGGGAATAAACAAGCCGAATGTGCGCTTTGTAGTGCATTACGATATGCCCCAAAATATCGAATCGTATTATCAGCAGATAGGTCGCGCAGGACGTGATGGCCTCCGGGCCGATTGCCTGCTGCTGTTTGGTTATTCCGATACCCAAAAAATCAGGTATTTCATCAACCAAAAGGAAGGGGAAGAAAAAGAAGTTGCTGAAAAACACTTAAAAGACTTATTAAAATATCTGGAAAGTACCGAGTGCCGTCGCAAACCCTTGATGAAATATTTTGGCGAAACCTATACCAAAGAAGAATGCGGAATGTGCGATAACTGCCTGTCCACCGATCAGGATGTAGAAGATCTTACCATTCAAGCCCAAAAATTTCTTTCCTGTGTAATCAGAAGCGGCGAGGGCTTTGGCACAAACCACATTATAAACATTTTACGGGGTTCCAAAAGCAAAAAGATATTGGAATATGAGCATGATAAACTGTCCACCTATAATATTGGCCAAGAATGGAACAAAGACCAATGGACCCAGCTCGCAAATCTGTTGCTGCGCCAAGATTATTTGACAAAAGCTGAATATGGCGTATTAAAACTACAAAAACCAGCCTTGGCCGTATTAAGCGGCGATGAAAATGTATTCGGTACACTCGATCGAACCAATGTATCTATAGACGGGGCAGCTATAGTACGCACTTCTACCACCATAGAAAACGAATACGATGCTGCGTTATTCGAACTTTTACGCGCAAAAAGAAAAGAACTGGCCGATGAACTGGATATTCCGCCTTATGCCATTTTCCCGGATACCACTCTGGTTGAAATGGCCTATTATTTCCCGCAAAGTAAAGAAAATCTAGTGCACTTATATGGCATAGGCGAGGTTAAAAAAGAACGTTATGGCAGTGCCTTTGTAGGGGTAATCAAAAAGTATGCGAAAGAAAACAATATTGAAGAGAAAACAAAGCACATCGCCAAAAAAGAAAGCAGCAACGCCTCCCTGCAAAAGTACGAAATAGTGGGCAAGGCCTTTAACGAAGGTACATCGGTGCCGCTATTGGCCGAGGAGCATGGCGTAAAAGATGTAACCATTTTGGGACATCTAAAAAAATACCTGGACGACGGCAAAAAACTACGTTTGGAAGGACTACTGGAGCTCTCGAAACTATCCCAACGTCAAAGAGATGCCGTTTTAAAATCGTTCAAGAAAAACGGGCCTTTAATGCTCCGTATTATTTACGACGATTTGAACAAAGAGATAGGTTACGATGAACTCCGAATCCTCCAGTTATATTATATAAGCAGCAGTAAATAACCGTTTTTATTTACCGCTGCCGTTCGGTTTAAAATTTATAATTTATACTCAGCATAACGCTCCTGCCCGACTCCGGGATATTCGATATACTGGTATGCTCTCTATAATAGGTATCCAGAATATTGTTCAGCTCCAATACTGCATTCACCTTATTGCTGAATAGGTTTTTTACGTAAACAAAATTAAATATCGCATACGCTTTTGTTACATCTTCGGTCGAAGATATCCTGGAAACTCTGTTTTGCTGCGATGCCCATTCCATATTGGCCGTTACATTATTAGTACCAAAATGATAGGATATAGAATTAACACCTCTGAACGGTGGAATTTGTGGCAACGGGTCGTTTAAAGTCAGGTTTTGAGCATACGTATAAGACGCGCGCACCTCGGTATGAACATGATCGCCAAACATATTTATGGCCCTGAACTCGCCGCCCAGCATAGCCACCTCACCCAAATTCAGATATCGCTTAAACTTGAAGTTGTTGTTTGAAATATCATCCACCTCCCTACCCGCTATATAATCGTAATAGCGTTTGTGGAACAATGACAGTGAAATGGAATGGTTTTCTATTTCGGTGGTGGTATTTAATTCAAAATTTAAGCTTCGTTCGGGCCTCAGCCATGGATTACCGTCGTAAAAATAGCCATCCACGTAGTTATAGATATAATGGCCAAAAAGTTCTAAATGGTTGCCCATTCTTTCCGAATAAATTCCACTTAAATTAAAACTCCAGTTCTCCGTTGGGAAATATAAAACACTTGCCGAACCGGACAGCAGCGCTCTTTTTCTGAAACTGTACGTTTTGCCATACATAGATTCGAACATGGAGGCATACGCACTGTTTTTTGTTTCGGCCGTTGTAAAAGCTAAACTTTCTTCAAGTTTTATCATGATATCCCGGTTTATGAATATCGAATGTTTCCCGCCCAAATTGATATTTGCCGTATAAACCCCATCAATATTTTGTATTAACATATCCTCAATATTGGGGTCAAGGCTTATCATTTGCATATCGCCGTTGGCGGCAGATATATACCCGTTCAGGTGCCAATCCATCCAATGGCTTTTAAAAAGGGCACGGCCATCCAGCTTTGCACCAGCTGTATAGGTTTCGCCGTACATGGGCATGTGCATATTTCGCATTACTTCGCGCTCGGCTACGTTCCTGCTATCGTCGTCCATCCAGTGCCTGACCGCATTACCATAAACCATGGCCGTATTTAGCCGAAAAGCGGTGGGACGGTCTTTGAAGTTGAACTGTATCCTAAGAATATCGGCCAATGCTTTCGTGGCGTCCATTAAAAGTGCGGGGTAACCCACGTCGTAGGCTTTGTCGATTATATAATTGATTTCAAGGGAATTTTGTGACCGGAAATTATGAGTTAACCCAACATTCAGGTTCATTTTATTGAATTGGCTGTTGTCTATGCTGATATTATTGCCCGCAACATAATCGTTGGCACTTTTCAGGCTGCCCGACATTTGCATGGCCGTGTTTTTACCTGAAAAATTGGTGTTTGCTGCCAGTACTTTATACCCATCAGGATATCGGTAACCAGTATTCAAATCCAGCGAAAACGGTTTAAATTCAGGCTTTTTTGAAATCAGGTTTATGGTGCTGTTTCCATTTCCATGTTCTGCCACTCCTGCACCCGATTTATCTATCTTCAAACTCGATAGATTGTTCGATTCTATATATGAAGATATCGGGTCCATTTTATCCACACAGGCTTTGAATATTTGCATTCCGTCTATGTTCAGGTTCATGCGTTGGTCGCTTTGTCCACGTATGGATGGCTCCCATGCAAATGCACCGCGCTGAATCATGGCCACACCGTCGATATTATCCAAAAATCTATCTAAAGTATGGTGGGATTGGGTGCTTTGGTAGTCTTTCACGTTTGTTTTATTATCGCCATAGGCATAAACCGTTATATCCTGGCCTACTTGAATAATGGTGGGAATTAATTCAATAATTCCGCTTTTCGGTAGTTCTTTCAGAATTATATTTTTATGTATATAACCCATTGAATGCACCGTAAACACCTCATATTTAGCAGGAATATCCGCCTCGCCTTCAATATCCGTAACGGCAAATACTTTATCGTCGGCACCAATAATGTGAGCACTGATGATGGGTTCCTGTGTCGATCTATCCACTACTTTTATTTTAACAACCTGGGCCTGCACGGGGACGCCAAGCACAAACAAGAGAAATAATACGTTCAATAAATATTTCATTTTACTATAGATAATACCGCCCCTTAAAATGACGGGGCGGTTAATTTATATGGTTATTTTGCTTTAACACTATATTCAAACTGTACACTCGGTAAAACTTCGCCGCCGGCTGTTATCAAGGTAACGTCGGTGGTCCAAGTGCCGCTCATGCTGTAATTAATATCGCCGATATAAAACCCACTGCCCTCGTTACCGGGTGCTGTGAAATTGGTAGAATGGCCTTCGCCGCCGCCCATATCCATAAATGGATAAATTTCAACTTCTGCGTTGGTATATGGAGGATAGCTCATCATTCCCTCCGATTTATGCACAAGAATACTGAGCGAATTCTTGCCTACCACGGGCTCTCTTGGCGTATCCCAGGTAATTAGATACGAATTACCGGCTTCATCGCTAACATTTGTATGCCTCCAGGAGGGCTTCACTTCCAAAGCCAGACTTCCGGTTAATTTTTTATCGTCAACGGTGGTAATATCAAATTCCATCTCCCAACCATGCTCTTCCATAGTTGCCATACTGAAAACCACCAATTGTATAAAGTAGTTTTCATTTTCCGGGTGGGTTTCCGGGTTGTAATTCGGCGATGAATGCTTCATGGAGCCCATATCCATCATGGGAGTGGAATCCATGTTTTTTATTTTGATAATTTTGCCGTCTTTCTCAACATACCACACCAAATAATTACTGCCCACTTCCACAAAATCTGCTGCAGAAAGTTTAACAGTATAATCGCCAATTTGAGCGTTATTTATGGGTATTAATGATAGGTCTTCGGGATCGGTATCGTTAACATCGCATGAGATAAAAACAATACTTAGCAATAACATGGCCTGTAAAAGGCTGTTTTTTAAATTTAGTTTCATTTTATAAGAATTTAGTTTTGTATGTTTTTAGTAATTTTTGAACAACAAAGCTAAACGATGGGCGGGCGATTCATTTCTGGCGGAAATCCTTCTCTTATTTCGGATTTATAAACCAAGTATTTATGGGTTTTATCAATTAAGTTATACACACCGTCGCTGTTTGGCAGAAAAGCGCGGTACTCTGTCCATACTATGATAACCTCGGACATATTTTTATGCGATCTGTTCTTCTTGGTAGAACAATATTCTTTCTCGTGGGCATCGGAACTGAATTTAAAATGAGCTTCCTTATCGTTGTGGATGTGATGTTTATTATCCTCCTCGCCATTTTCTTCCTTAGCACCCGCAGCGTAATGACAATCGCAAACGGAGAATGGCTTATCCAATTTACACATACAGAAAGAGACGGTGCAATAATGTGTATCTCCCGCAGAATGATATATTTTTAATAACAGATTACTACCAAACCACCCAAAAGTATCCCACAGCATTACCATCATGGTCAATGCTGAAATTATGCGGTTGATATTAAGCCCTCTTAGTCTCATTTATTTAAATCTATTACTCCAATATGAAGATAATATGAACTGATCATCGGGAATTTATTAAATATACACTTGATATTTATTAATATACACACTAAATATATGATGTTTTACACAATTTATAACCGTATTACAAACCATATTCTGGTATATGGTATTTGATTTATAGCATCTATTGTTTATCATCATTCATGTTATTGGAACCAAACTTACTATCTAAACTATCTACGCTCGAATTACGTGCCAAAAAAATTGTAGAAGGTTTTATTTCCGGTCTTCACAGAAGTCCATACCACGGTTTTAGTGTCGAGTTTGCGGAGCATCGTCCGTACAATCCCGGCGACGACTTTAAGCATATTGATTGGAAAGTTTACGGAAAAAAAGAGCGGTTTTACGTAAAACAGTATGAAGAAGAGACCAACCTCCGCTGCTATGTGGTTTTGGATGTAAGTTCTTCCATGTTGTTCAAGCATTTTGGCGAGTGGTCAAAACTAAGATATTCCACCCATTTTGCCGCTTCGCTCATGTATTTGATGCACCGCCAAAGAGATGCCTGCGGATTGATTACTTTTTCGGATAAAATTGATAATTTCATCCCTGCAAAAGGAACTTACGCCCATTTACGCCAGATTTTTATAGAACTGGAGAACGAACTAAAAAGAGAGGATAAAGATGATGCCGAACAACGAAAAACTTCATCCTCTACCGTTATACACGAGGTTGCCAGCCGGCTAAAACATCGCAGTTTGGTTGTCATTATCACCGATCTGTTCGAAAACGTAGGCGAACATGACGCCCTTATTTCGGCGTTAAAACACCTGCGGCACCGAAAACATGAAGTGCTGCTGCTCAATGTTTTGGAAAATAAAAGCGAGCGGTTATTGGCTTTCCCTGATAATAAATTTGTATTTGAAGACATGGAAACGGGCGCCGAAATAGAAGTCGTACCCGACCAGATACGGCAAGAGTATCAAAATAAGATTGAGGAGCACACCAATACATTTAAAATGGCATGCAGCGAATTCGACATCAATTTTGAGGAAATGGATACCGAAACCAACTTTGATACTGCGCTGTTGGCCTATCTGAACAAAAGAAAACGCTTGGGCTGAACGGCACTCAAACTACTTTGCTCTTTTTAAGTATTTTATTCAATAGAGCGGGTGATATACGCTTTAAAGCAACGGCAAACCGCTCTTTAAATGCAGAAACCACAATTTCATTTTTTCTTTTGTACAGTTTGCCCCAAATTTTACGAACCATATCGTCCGGTGCCATGGCATCTTTATGGTTATCACCCATTATGCCGTAAGCGGTGCCATCACCTTTAAGTGCATTTAGTGATATGTTGGTTTTTATAAAACCAGGACAGATTATTGTAACGTCTATATGGTGCTCGTACAGTTCGTGCCGTAACGAATCGAAAAATCCATGCAGTGCATGTTTACTGGCCGAATATCCGGTTCTCAATCGAGTGCCAAATTTACCGGTAACACTGCTGACCACTATTATATGTCCGTTTTTTCTTTCTATAAAATGAGGCAAAATGGCCTTTGTAAGCAAAGAAGCACCAAAGAAATTAACTTCCATCAAAGTTCTTAAGGTTTCGGGCTCCGTATCAAGCAATAACGAGCGTTGACTGATACCGCCATTATTGACCAGCACATCCACCTTGCCAAATAACGAAACGGCCTGTTTTGTCAAATCGTCGAATGTGGCGGATTGAGTCAAATCCAGGGGCAGTATTTTAATATCCTCCGCATCCGGATTTATTTCGTTTTTTGTTTCTTCCAGCGCTTGCTGCCTTCGCGAGGATAAAATCAATTTTGCGTCATCGTTGTAGTACGCCTTTGCCAGTGCTTTACCAATACCGGATGAGGCACCGGTAATCCAAATAACTTTATCTTGATATTTCATATTCTCAATAATTTAAATAATTTAAAAAGTAATAGTTGTTTTATTCAAATATCAACTATTTTTGTATTATTATAAGAATAACCATAATTAAATTATACTTGTTTTGAGGCTTAACAACACCATATTATTAATGGAAGACGAATTGGAATCGGGCAAGATGCTCGCCGACTTCCTGAAAATGAACGATTATAATGTTTTTTGGGCCAAAGACGGGAAAGAAGCATTAAGTATCATAGAAGATAATGCAAATACCATCGACCTGGCAATTCTCGATATCATGGTTCCCTATATAGACGGTAAAGAAGTTTGTGCATACATAAGAAAACATCCCATTATAAACGATATTCCCGTTTTGTTTTTAACCGCGCGCGACGAAGAAATTGACGAAATTGAAGGATTGAACCTGGGTGCGGATGACTATTTGAAAAAACCGACCAGTCTCAACTTGATAAAGGCACACGTACAGAATAAATTGAGACGGGTTGCGCCCGATAAAGCCAACTTGATTCAATACGAAAATGTATATCTGGACACAACAGCCAAGCAGATGTTGATAAATGGCAAGCCCATTGAGTTAACACATACTGAATATACCATTGCAGAGCTATTTTTTAAATATCCGAAAATTGTGTACTCCAGGCAGGATATATTGGAGCACATATCGGACGAAGATAAATTTATTTTCGACAGAACCGTTGATGTTCACATAAAAAACCTTCGGCTAAAAATGAAAGACGAAGGCAAATTAATAAAAACATACCGTAACGTAGGTTATGGATTTAACAGGGAGTATTTATAATGCACATTCGCGCAAAACTGGCTTGGACCTACAGCATTCTTCTCATTGTTGGCGTAATTGCCATCAGTGCCTATGCAATTTTGAGTATCCGTTCGTTTTTGTTATCGGACGCTGAAACTACATTTACCAATAACGCCTATTCCATACAACTGGCTATTTCCAATTTCCCGGCAGACGGCGAATTTTGGGAAAAAGTGCAAGCAGAAGCGGAGTTTTCAGGATTTGAACTCGCCGTTTATAACGATGACGGTTACATAATGTCGATATTCCCCGACACGCTAATGGATGAATCTACGGTGATGCTTGACGAAGAAATCAGGATGGAAATAAATGAGTCGCCTGATAAAATAATTGTTAAAAGTACGGAAGAATCGCCCAAATTGATTGCCTATATCAGTTTGCACGGTATCGAAAACCCGGCAAAATATGTGCGAATCAGCCAATACAAAAAGAAAATATACGCCGCTATCGATAATATTCGCTATATCATTTACTACGGTATGGGTTTTTCGGTGATAGCCATACTTGTATTTAGTTTTATTTTCTCGAGCCACATGGCCAGACCCATTTTACAACTTAACGATGCCGCCCTGGATATTGCCGGCGGAAATTTGGATGGCGAAATATTGCTCAACAGAAAAGATGAATATGGCACTCTGGCCGACTCGCTTAACCAAATGAAAGAACGGCTGCGGGAAGACACCCGAAAAATAGAGGCCATCAACGAACGCCAGACCCAATTTTTTGCCGATATTACTCACGAAGTACGCAATCCTCTGCACTCCATCTCTGGTGCGCTTGAGATGCTGGAAATGGATAATATTACCCAGGAGCAGAAAAAGGATTATATCATGGTGGCTCAAAAGCAATTAATAAGAATTGTGCGACTCTTTGAAGATTTAAAAACACTTCAACGCTATGATTTTGATGATAGCTTTATCGATAAAAAAGAGTTTGATGTATCAAAAATAATAGCCGAAACGGTGGAGGTGAACAAGCCATTCGCCAAACAGAAAAATCTTACCTTAAATTACTCGAACAATAGCACCAAAGCGATTTTTGCCGACCCGCTAAAGATAGAACAGGTTATGGAAAATTTAATCACCAATGCCATTAAATACACCAACGAAGGCACAGTAAGCATTACCAGCCAAGATACAGAAACGGGCGTAATGGTAACGGTTTCTGATACCGGTATTGGTATAAGCAACGAGCATTTAAACAGACTGTTCGACCGGTTTTATCGCACCGACAAATCCAGATCACGCGATCAGGGCGGTACGGGCTTGGGCCTTGCGGTGGTAAAAAGCATTTTGAGTGCCCATAATACCGAGGTAAAAGTAGAAAGCGCCCCCGGCAAGGGAAGTACATTTACATTTACCTTATCAGTTGCCTGATTAAAACAGTGATTTAATAATAAAAAGGTATTTTTTGCGTATAAAAAATACCTTTTTTTGTAACATTGTTATACAAAAAACGTGAGTTTATAAAATATCAATTGGTTATTTATCGTATCTTAGAGGCATGAAATTTGTAGATAAGCTCAAAGTAAGATGGGGAATTGAAAGCACCCTTCAAGTTATAATTATTCTTATTGTTTTTGCTATAACCGGTTTTACCGCAGTTTATGCCCGAAAAATTGTTTTCAGCATACTGGGAATACCCGATGATTGGGCCTTTTGGAAAAAAACAATTGTTTGGCTTCTAACCATTCTGCCGCTATATAACGTTTTTCTGTTTATATATGGCACATTATTTGGGCAGCGCAAATTCTTTTCTTTCTTTATCAAGAGAAGTTTTGGCTGGATGATACCGGGCCGAAAAAAATAAAACCGGATCTGGTTAATTTAATCGTACAGAGTTATTGCACCGCTCTTTACGTCCACAACTACTCAATATCACACTTTTTAGCTACCGGGGTGTACTTCTTTAGAAGTAAAAAATACCTTGGCAAGCAATCCCCATCCCGTAATAAAACATAAACCGCCCAACGGTGTTATTGCGCCCAAAATGGTTATATCGGTAACCGACAAGGTATATAAACTGAAAGAAAACAGTAAAATGCCAACGGCAAAAGCTATGCCGGCATATTTTAGCCATTTATCTTCTACAAATCGTGCTAAAATACCCGTCAATATTATAGCAATGGAGTGATAGAACTGATATTGTGCAGCTGTTTTCCAATTTTCAAACCGCTCGGGTGTTATTGCATCCTGTACTATATGCGCGCCAAATGCGCCCAATATTACTGCAATGGCAGCCATGATGGCACCTACAGCAATTAGTCTATTCGATTCTTTTTCTTTAGTCATAAATCTTTTATTTGATTCCATCCCATTCGGCATAAAAATGATATAAATATTCTTCCATAAATTGATGCCTTTTCACGGCAATATTTCTTGCCGTATCGGTATTCATCATGTCTTTTATTTTCAGCAATTTATCATAAAAATGCTGTATTGTTGAATTTGTAGCACCAATATATTCTTCTTTTGTCCTGCTTTCTTTAAACAATTGCTCCGGATTATAAATTTCATGATTTTTATAACCTCCATAATGAAAAGCTCTTGCAATGCCTATAGCACCTATGGCGTCGAGTCTGTCTGCATCTTGCACTACTTGCAGCTCCTTTGTATTAAAATCAACGCTTTCAAATGAACTGGAATACGATACATATCTAATTATATTGGCAATATGTTCTACTGTCTTTGTATCAATATTAAGTGTTTTTAGAAAGGCAGTTGCTTTATCGGGTCTTATTTTCTCGTCGTTGTTATTAAATTTTCTATCGGCAATGTCATGCAACAGGGCTGCAAGTTGGCAAATAAACGAATCTGCTTTTTCTACCTCTAATATTAAATTAATGTTGTTCAGTACCCTTTTTATATGCCACCAGTTATGTCCGGCTTCTGCCAATTCCAGTTCTTTCTTGACGAATTTTTCAGTTAATTCTAATATTTCCTGTTGTGTCATTATTCATTTTAGAACTTAATTATAAAACTAACAAACGGAATATTGCCACCTAAACCGGGACCAACCAAAAAGCCAACATCCGTTGCAACGGTTCTGCCAATATATCGACCTCCCAAAATCGTTAAAGGCTCATATTCATTATTTCCGGAATCGGGTATGACGAAATTTTCGGCCACTACTGCAAACTTTTCAACAACCCTAAACTGGCCGCCCAATGTAAATACCAAATCACTGCTAGCTTTATCGGCAAAGGCAACGCCAAAACCTCCGGTTAGGTCAAGTCTGTTTTTAGTGTATGTGCCTGATCCAAAAAAAGTACCCGCCGAGTAATCGCCCGCAAAGTAATAGTAACTCAGATTACCGGCAAATGAAAAACTCTCATTCAAATTAGTACCTACTTTTGCGCTCAAAATATAAAACTGGTCACTTATGGATGTCCATGGTATTGTACTGAAGGTACCTGAAAAGTTCACATATTTGGAAACGCTGTAACCAAATGTAGATAAAAATATTAAAGTGTTTTGGTAGGTCCTCACCCCCGGCTCATCCATTCTGCCACTGGGAAGCAAAAATAATTTATTTGCTGCCGGATTTTTATACCATTGAGTCGTTAAATCGGAAGGGTCTATAATATTGACCGATTTTATCCTATCCAATTTAAGTTTAAAATTACCGTCTTTGGCATCTATCTCAACAAATTCATCGGTTACTGACAACACCTTGCCGGTAATCGTATTATTATCTTTTAATGTAACCAATACTTCAGCACTCTTTTCTTTTGCTTCCAAAAACACTTCTTTAAAACCAGTATTCTGTGCAAATACCGAAAAAGTATGGACAATCATAAATACCATCGTAAAAAATAAAGACTTTCTCATAATTTCATTATTTTGATTTTTACAGATTATAACAAAGCTACATTTTATTTGAAATTATTCATCAAAAAATACATCTTCAATACAAATATTATAAGCATTTGTTTATAAACATTATATAATATTTATTTATTTTATTTCTCACTATTATTATTGGTTAAAAAGATAAGAAATAGAATAATATGAGCAATTCTTTTGCCGTCTGGAATGAATTAAACCTGCCTTTTAGTTATAATGCCAGGGATGTTATTTCCCTTCAATCAATACCCTTGTATTTATTTATAGATGCCTTATGGAGGAACGGATAGAGCTACATATCAAAAACATGGTTTGCAGCAGATGCGAAATGGTGCTGGAAGCCACTCTAAAAGCTTTGGGACTTGAAGTTGAAGAATTGGAACTGGGTTATGCGAAAGTAAAGCGAAATGGCACAAAACCCACCATGCAGGATATTAAAAACGAACTGGAAAGATTCAATTTTGGTCTTATAGAAACTCCTGAAAGCAAACTGAGCGAGGAAATAAAACATTTACTGCTAAAACTGCTTGAAAAAGACAACTTGGAGGAGATTATCTTATCCGAGTATCTGTCCAAACACCTCGCAAAAAGCTATGCATCTATTTCCAGAACTTTCTCTGCGCATGAGGGCATAACCATAGAGAAATTTTTTATCCGATTAAAAATCGAACGGGCAAAGCAGCTTACCCAACACAATGAACTCAGTTTCAGTGAAATTGCGTATAAACTGGGGTATAAAAATCAGCAGCATTTATCGCGCCAATTCAAAGAAATTACGGGCATGAGCATGAGCGAGTATCAGAAGCTCAATAATACAGAACAGCGCGGTTTGGAAGGTGTTTGGTAATATATACGCCTATATTTAATGAGTAGAACAACATTGCACAGCCGCAACTGAAGACTCCTGCTCATGGTGATCCACTTTTTTAAAACTCAGGCTTATTTTCCTGTCACTATATCTGTTCTGAACCCGTATAGCATTGGCAATAGCTATAATGGCCACGCCCACATCTGCAAAAATAGCCATCCATAAATTTGCCAAACCTATGGTTGCAAGTCCCATAACCAGGACTTTTGTGCCCATTGCAAAGCCGATGTTTTCCCATACAATACGGTGCGTAAATCGAGAGATATTTATGGCCAACGGGATTTTGGAAGGCTGATCCGTTTGAATTACCACATCTGCGGTTTCTATGGTGGCATCAGCGCCGACAGCACCCATGGCAATGCCCACATCGGCAAGGGTTATAACGGGTGCATCATTTATGCCATCTCCCACAAACGCCACCGTTTTATCGGCAGAAAGTTCTTTTTCTACGATACTGTATTTGTCCTCCGGCATCAATTCGCCGAAAGCCTGGTCAATTCCCACTTGTGCCGCAACATAATCTACTACTTTTTGGTTATCCCCCGATAGCATAACCACTTTTTTAACTCCCAAACCTCTTAGTTCTGCAATGGTTTGGGCCGCATCCGTTTTAACGGTATCGGCAATGCTGATGGTACCCATATATTTTCCGTCAATGGCAATATGTACATAGGTATAGGGCGCGTTGAAACGATTTTCGGGAATCTCCACCTCAAATTGTTGCATTAAACCGGCATTTCCGGCCAATACCGTTTTATTTTCGATAATACCTTTTAGCCCTTTACCGGAAATTTCCTCATGGTTGTCAACATCAAGTAATGGGGCTTTGCCGTGTTTGTTCAAAATGGCTTTTGCAATGGGATGGGTTGAGTATTGCTCTAAAGATGCCGCATATTGCATTAAATCTTCTTCAGCAATATCGGCTTCAACATCAATTTCCTGTATTTCAAATGTCCCTTCGGTCAGCGTTCCTGTTTTATCTACAAAAAGCACATCCATACTGCGGAGTCTGTCCAAATAATCTGAGCCTTTCAACAATATTCCATTTTGCGATGCAGCGCCTATACCACCAAAATATCCCAACGGTATAGATATTACCAAACCGCACGGACAGGAAACAACTAAAAATATCAACGCCTTATAAAACCAATCCTGAAACACATAGTTTACGACTACTAAATAAGGTATAAAAGTAAGCGCCACCGCCAGCCACACCACTATTGGCGTGTAAATTCGGGCAAACTTCGACATAAATCTTTGGGTGGGCGCTTTTCTCTGGGATGCTTTTTCCACCATATTCAAGATATTGGACAGCCTCGAATCTTTATACTCGCTTTCCACTTTTACGCGAATGGTTGAGTTATTGTTTATCAGTCCGGCATAAACTGCGCCCTGTTCTTCAACCCTTACCGGCTTCGATTCGCCCGTAAACATACTGAAATCAAATACGGCATCGGATGACATCAGCACGCCATCCAACGGGATTTTTTCGCCTGACCTGACTACCACTTCCTCACCCACCATCACTTCTTCCGACGGCACCGTTTGCAAAATCCCGTTCCTTTCAACATTGGCCGTATCTTGCTGCTGTTCTACCAGTTTACCGATGGAATCTCTGGCTTTATCCACGGCATCGTGCTGCATTATTTCACCTATCATGTAGAAATACATTACGGCAACCCCTTCCAGATACTCGCCCAATATAAAAGCGCCCAATGTGGCAATTCCCATCAAGAAAAACTCGGTGTAAAAACTCCCTTTCAGTATAGATTTAATGGCCTGTACCCATACCGGCCCGCCAACAAACAGATAGGCAACCATGTACAATGTTACATATACATATTTTTGGTAGGGAAACACCAATAAAAACTGGACCAGCACCGCTGCTACTATAAATATTGATCCAAGACTAAATTCTTTGTTCTGTTTGAAGAAATTTATCATTGCATAAATAGTTTGTTACGGGGTTTAAACTATCTATTATTATAGTGCCGTTCTTACATCATTTTGTAATTCTTGTGCACTTTTCTGCAACGTTTTATCGGCGGGCGACTATATCTTATCGAGCGATATTCTTCTGTTCTCTTTAATTTCCTTAAAATGGGATGGGGAAAGGCCGGTTTCTTTTTTAAACTGACGCGAAAAATGCTGCTGGCTGCTGTAACCCAGATCGTACGCTATTTCAGCGAAGGTTTTTTCATCGTAAACAATCAATTCTTTGGCACGTTCTATCTTTTGCAGTATAAAATACCGTTCTATCGATTTTCCCTCAACGCTGGAAAACAGACGGCTAAGCTGTTGATAGTCTTTATGCAAATGATCGACCAAATAATCGGAGAGGTTCGATTTTAGTGTTTCGTCCGAGCGTACGGTTTTAATAATCAGCTGTTTTATCTTTTCAACAATTTTACTGTTCTGGTCGCTAATTAAATCAAAGCCATTATCCTGAATTACATCCAATAACTTAGCGTGATTTTCCATCTCAATAGGGGTTGCCAAAGTCAACTCGCCCAACTCAATTTTTTCGACTTCAAAATCAGCCTCGGTAAGCTTGGCTTTTAAAACTTCTGCGCAGTGGCTGCACACCATATTTTTAATCAAAAAATGCCGACTCATTTAATTTCGGATATATTTGTTACGCTTTTCTATCGCTCTGTATAATAATTACAGTGTCAATTTAACAAAGATTTTATTAATAGTGTTCGATTTGGTCTGTGCGTTATTTTCGCCAAGAGATAGGTTCACTGCGTAACACTTCAATAAAAATAATAAATATAGTCATACTGTTTTTTTCGATAAACAGAATCCTTCCAATGCAAATACAACCAAATGCTATAAACAGAAATTAGCTATTTGTACAAAACAGGGCAGAAATAACAAAATTATACACGTATTAGTCATAATTCGGCATTTTGATAAGTTGAAATATGATTACTTTTTATTAAACGATAATTAAAAGGATAAAAAAATGAAAAAAATAGATTTAAAAATAGGCGGCATGGGCTGCATGAGCTGTGTAAACAAAATTAAAAATGCACTTACCGAGTTAAACGGCGTGGAATCGGCAGAGGTGGATTTAAAATCATCTCAGGCCAGCATTAATTACGATGACGGAAAAATTGACACTGCACAATTTATAAAAGCGGTAGAAAATGCCGGCTACACAGTGCAGAATTAAGATAAAACACATCAATATTTATGAATTTAAATAAATGAGGCTCTTTTATGAGTAAAATTAATCTACAAATCGATGGTATGCACTGTGCGGCATGTATCAGTTCTGTTGAGAAGGAGCTAAGCAATATGGATGGAGTTACATCCGCCAAAGCTAACCTCGCAACCAACTCGGCTTTAGTAGAATATGAGGGTAATATCAGTTTCAGCGACTTCGAGCAGGTGGTTGAAAAAGCGGGTTATCAGTTAATACCGGAAGTGGAAGATGAAAGCGCAAAAGCAGATCAAATTCAAGAACGAGAAGATAAAAGATTAGCCACTGCCAAAAAATATATGATTTGGTCGTGGGTGGCCACTATTCCAATGATGCTGTGGATGATACCTTCATGGTTTTTTGGTTATACCTTTTTAGGCGACGTGGGAATGGAAATAGGGATGATTCTACTCTCCGCTTTTGTGTTATTTATTCCCGGTAAAGAAACCATGGTAAGCGCCTGGAGAAGTACTAAAAATCTCAATCCAAATATGGATGTGCTTATTGCAATGGGTTCGCTGGCATCGCTATCTACGGGATTTGTAACTTTATTGCACGTTCTGGGATACGGACCGGAATTTCATAGTTTCGCGATGATTGCCGGAATGATTATGGCTTTCCATTTAACCGGCCGATATATTGAAACCAAAGCAAAAGGAAGTGCATCGGAAGCCATCCGTCAGCTTTTAACACTGGGCGCCAAAGAGGCAACCATTATACGTAACGGAATAGAAGAAAAAGTGTCCATCAGTAAACTAAGAGTGGGCGATACGATGGTAATCCGCCCCGGTGAAAAAATTCCGACGGACGGCGTAGTCATTGACGGCGAAAGCAGCGTGGACGAATCCATTGCCACGGGCGAATCTATGCCGGTTGACAAGCGCGCTGACGATAACGTAATCGGTGCCACATTAAATACCACCGGCGTGCTGAAAGTGAAAGCCACCAAAATTGGAAAAGACACTTTTTTAAGCCAAATTATTCGCATGGTGGAAGAAGCTCAGGGTTCCAAAATCCCAATTCAGGATTTTGCCGATAAAGTAACCTCCATTTTTGTACCCATTGTGCTTTTAATGGCCTTGGCCAACTTAGCTGCCTGGTTTATATTCCCCGAGTTCTTTGGCGGCATTGTAGAGTGGGCTTCCGACTTTATTCCATGGGTCAATCCCGAATGGAGCACTACAACTTTGGCTTTTTATTCTACCATTGCAGTGCTGGTAATTGCGTGTCCGTGTGCGTTGGGTCTGGCCACACCCACCGCGTTGATGGTCGGCTCTGGACTGGGCGCTTCGAACGGTATTTTGATACAAAAAGGCGAAGCCATCCAGCGCATGAAAGATATTAACACTGTAATATTGGACAAAACCGGCACCATTACCAAGGGCCAACCCTCGGTTACCGATGTGGTCACTTTTGGCGATATAAGTGAGTACGATTTGTTGGCTTTTGCTGCGGCTGTAGAACAAAACTCCGAGCATCCACTGGCGCAAGCAGTCGTAAATCGTGCCAAAAGCAACGATATGGAAATACCCGAATCCCATTCGTTCAATTCCATAACCGGTAAGGGAGTTCGTGCAAACGTTGGCGAAACCGAAGTATATATAGGAACCACTTCGTTGGTAGAATCGATAGGTATTGACGTGAATGCCGCTGTTATTACCGAGAAAACCAGATTGGAAGAACAAGCCAAAACGGTGGTAATTGTAACCAAAAACAAAGAAGTTATCGGATTGATTGCCATTGCCGATGAAGTTAAAGAAGACAGTGCCGAAGCTATCAAAAAATTAAAAGAGCGCGGACTTCACGTCATCATGCTTACCGGCGACAACATCAAAACCGCGAATGCAATTGGCGAAAAAGTAGGCGTTGACGAAGTAATTGCCCAGGTACTGCCCGATGAAAAGGCCGATGTAGTGAAAAAACTGCAAGAAGAAGGCAAAGTTGTGGCTATGGTTGGCGATGGCATTAACGATGCGCCCGCTTTGGTACAAGCCGATGTGGGTATTGCCATGGGTTCCGGCACCGATGTAGCCATAGAATCGGGCGATATTGTACTGGTAAAAGGCACTTTAACGGGGCTGAACCGGGCCATTAATTTGAGCAATTACACGTTCAGTAAAATCAAACAAAACCTGTTTTGGGCCTTTTTCTACAACCTCATTATGATTCCTCTGGCATTCCTGGGCTTTCTGCATCCACTGTTGGCTGAGGCAGCGATGGCCTTCAGTTCAATCAACGTGGTTTTCAACTCCAAGCAGCTGGCAAAAAAATCGCTGGACAATGCCTGATAATAAGCTCCGATATAATTCAAAATTATATCGGAGAACTTGCTTAAATTCACTCACAAATTTTAAACCTATATTTTAAAGAATGAACAACAATAAAATTCTTTTGGCCGGAAGTGTTTTGACCATTGCCTTAATTGCTTTTTTATTTTGGCCGGCAAAAAACACCAATTCCGATGGAAATTTGGAAGTAGTGATGTACAAAGACCCGAACTGCGGATGTTGCGTGGAATGGGCCAAACACATGAACGAAAACGGTTTTAGGGTAAAAGAAGAAAATACCATACCCAGCCTGATGGGCAGAATAAAAGGCAGTGTAGGGGTAACTCAACAAACCGCATCTTGCCATACTGCAATAGTGGGCGAATATTTTGTGGAAGGTCATGTGCCTGCCAGAGAAGTTAAACGACTGTTAGAAGAAAAACCGGATGCTTTGGGATTAACCGTTCCGGGAATGCCCATTGGATCGCCCGGCATGGAAGGGCCAAACCCCGAACCATACGATGTTTATTTGGTGGGCAAAGACGGCTCGCTAAGCATTTACGCCTCGTACTAAAATCTGATTATTGCAACCATTTAAAGGCAGCGATGTACTTCGTTGCCTTTTTTTGTTGTTTTCGCTACTTAATTTGTGCTTAAAACCGGCAATTCGATGCGTTGCTGACCGGCTTGTTTAAAATGGAGAACCATTTCTACGCTTTGGTTTTCTTCAAGGTCTTGGGTCAAGTGCATCAGCATGATATGATAGCCTCCTTTTTTCAACAGTAATCGCTCGCCCGGGCCAACAATTATGCTCTCCACTTGGCGCATTCCCGATAAACCATCATCGGTTGTGTAGGTTTCATGAATCTGGGTCATTTCTGCCACTTCGCTATCTACAGAAATCAAAGTATCGGCAATTTCTAATTGATTTTTATATTCTAGAAACGCACCACTTATCCCACCTTTTTTACCCGGACGCGCCCAATTTATTTCGATATCGTCTGTAGTTTCTTGCTGTTTATTTTTGTTTTCTGAGCAGGCTGTTAGCAATAGCAAACTCATTACAACAATTGATAGGTATTTCATTTTTATTTATATACGGTTAAAATGTCTTCTACAATCATACCCGGGCGAGTCATGCTACCGCCATATTCGAATATAAGCCGGGCTTTGGGGTCTATCACCATGATTTTGTTGGAGTGGTTCAAGAAATAAATCTCCTCTCCGGTATCGGTTTCGGTGGTAAAAGAAACCTGAGACCTTACCCGCACCATATCCATAAACTCATTTATGGTTGTAGTGTCGCCGGTTAAAAAGTTGAAATTATCATCTAATTTAAAAACATCTTTATAATACTTCAATGCTTCAGGGGTGTCTCGCTCGGGATCGAACGTTACTCCCACAAACTGTATATCATCGGGATTGCCCAGCTCTTGCTGTATTTTTTGCATATTCTGGGTAATCAAAGGGCAAACATCCGGGCAATTGATATAAATAAAGCCCATTACCACATATTTACCCTTGTAATGGTCCGGGAATACCACTTCTTCGTTATCTTGATTGACCAATGTAAATTTTTTCTTGCTGAAATCATCCAACACCTCGGGGCCCCCGCAGGCGATGAACAATGAAGCAAAAATAAGGATAAACAATTTTTTCATTTTACAACAAACAATGGTTTATATAGTTAAAATTGACCTTTAATTTACTAAATCTTTGACCTATTTTATTTTAAATCGGGATTTTCTTTATAAAACTCTTCCAGCAGCATTTCCATAAGCAGTTTGACTGCATTATAGGTGCCGGCTTCCATTTGCTCTACGCTCATGGTATCGCTTACCTCGTAAGTAACGGCGTCAGCGCCAAAAGTTTTATAAATCCAGTTTTTGGCGATGGGCGAATCGGTGGGGAATTCCTCTACCAGGTATGTAATATCGCTATTTGTTTTGATAACTTCTTCTTGCCATCTTTGGGTAAAATTATCCGGAAAGCGTTTCACATTGCTATCAATCGGGTAAAAAATATTGGCACTGGTTGAATGAAAATCGAGCCCGTAATATACCCTTCGATTCGGAGTGTCTAAAAGAGGCATCAAGGCGTCGTGCACGGCTCTTGTTTCGGGTTGGTTAAAATGCTCCCAATCTCGATTCAAATCATTACCGGCAGCATTATTGCGCCAGTGGCCATAATCCGAACCATCCGGATTAACCATAGGATAAGCTTTAACTACAAAATGCTTACGAAATTCCCTGGCAACGTCATCGCCACTTAAAATGCCATTCAAAAAATACATGGAAGTCAAAAACCCGGTTACTTCAGGTGGATGCTGTCTGCTTACTATTATCAAAACACCTGCCGGACTTCCCTTTTCGGTCTCGTCTATTTCAATCTCATAAATGGGTCGGTTTTCGTGAGAAGATCCCACTACCGTTATTGTAGTATTATCTTTAAAAACAGGCGAGTTTAGCGCTTCCTCAAAATTCTTACTGCTGTATGGCATCTGAGAACTCACAATCAGAGGTTTTTCTTCTAAATAAAGATTAAAATAGGCCACACCATCCGCATCTTTTTTTACGGATATCGGGTACTCATATTCTACGTTTAAAATTCTGTCGCTGCTCGCTCCATCGGCATAAAAAATCTTGGGTTCATAGCGATGTGCACCGTCTTCATACCTCATTCGAAGTGTTATTTTACGTGCTTCATCACTCCAAATTTTAAATCCATACCAAGCGCTGTTATTTATCGGCGCTCTTTCCGGCCTGATTAAAACTTCAAAAGTACTGTCGTTAATTGCATAAAAATCGTTCATTCTTGCCGCGGCAAACTCGTTACTTATCCATACTTTGGGCGTTCCTGCGCCTATGGTCCTCTTTTTTTGATATTCTATCGCCTTATCTGTGGTAAGGGTCACGTCCGGCGGATCATAATCGTAGCCTGTAAATTTTTTTGAGGTGCTGCATGCAGAAAAAAGCATTAAAATCAATGCGAGAAAATAGAATTTAGGCATAGGCTTTTATATTTTTGTAAACGTCTAAGATAGTATAAATTGTAAGAGATATTAAGCGTATTTTTTGACCTGTTTAAAAATAGGTACTTACATCACATTTATAATTATTTCAAAATAGAGCATTTTTTTAAACATATCGGATTCTTTTTGATTGGGGTATTTCTTCTGCTTCCTTTAAACAGTGGCCATGCGCAGGAGACCCAAAAGCCGGATAGATTATGGAAAGTTAAGATTGAAGGCAACACCACGTATAAAAATGTGGTCATAAATAAATTCATTGCCAGTACCGAGCCTTCCATTATAAAAAAAATATTTTTCTTCAGGCAGGATGGCTTCTTGATATCCGAAAATGAAATAAAACGCGATATAATTCGAATAAAACGCTTTTATAACAACCGCGGCTTCCCGGATGCCGATGTGCAATATCGCCTGGAAACAGGAAAAAAGGATTGGCAAAAAATATTGATATTTACCGTAACGGAAGGCCGGCCCATTATGATAAACTCCGTTAATACCGTAATAAATGCTACAAATAAAGACCGCTTATTAATTGCTGAAAACAACAATTTTACCAAAGCGCTCGGCAGGGTGCATTTTGTAGAGGGCAACAGATACAAGCCCGTAGAAATACCCGAAAGTGAAGGCGAGATTATGCAGGCCGTCCAAAATCTGGGTTTTCCTTATTCTACCATCAAACTTGAAGCTGAAGTTGACAGCATAAACAAATTTGCCGATGTCGTATTTAATATAGATGCCGGCCCCAGAGCACGTTTCGACTCCATTCTGGTTGAAGGCGAACAAACCCTGCCTAAAAAGTATGTGGCTCGTGAAACAGGTATAAAAAAGGGAGATTTTTATAACGAGAAAGATCTCCGTGAAGCCCAAAGGGAGCTGTTTAACCATCATTTGTTCCGTTTTGCACTGATTTCCATACCCGAACAACCCAAAGACACTACCATAAATGTATTAGTACGCATAAAAGAAAGACCTCTGCGCTCGGTTCAGGTTAAATTCGGCATAGGCAACCTGGATCGTATTGACCCGCCCATTAACGTCGATAATTTCTATAGGATTTTCAGGAGCGAGTTTGTCTGGATTTATAGAAACGTACGCTCAAAAGGCGAACGCTTCAGAACATCAATAAAACTATCGGGATTTGAACAAAGTGCCGGCTTCGATTACCTTTTTCCCTATGTATTTAATACCAAAAGCAGTTTTACAACTACGCCTTTTGTGCAACACCGTATAGAACGAGCTTATGAGATTGTTCGAGGTGGGATAACCAACAGTTTTTTATATCACTATGACGAAAACCTGACCGGTTCGCTTAGTTACGAATTTACACAGAACGAAGAAATTTCGCACAAATCGCACACCTCACTGCCAGACAGTGTCTTGAATTATAACGTATCATCGTTTCGTATTAACGGAAATTACTCACGCGGGTTTAAACGCGACCAAAAAGGCTGGGTTTTCCAACCTTTTGCCGAAGTTTCCGGATTATTAAGCGAATCTACCTACTCATTTCAAAAACTAGCAATAGATGCGCGCCGCTATACCGAATTAAATTCCAATCTGGTATTTGCCGCAAGAATAAATACCGGCGGAATTTTCTCTGCAGAAAGCGATTCGCTTCCCCAAGATATACGCTTCTTTACCGGCGGAACAAACTCGGTTAGAGGTTGGGGACGGGATAACCTGGGTCCAAAAAAAGTTATTACCGATAGTACCGGCAATTTTCAGCGCTATGTACCAGTCGGGGGAAATGCGTTCTTCAATTTTAATATAGAACTTCGCCAACAATTGAATTTTTTGATTGACGGATTTGGAATTGCAGGCTTTTTGGATGGTGGACAGGTCTGGAAAAACATCGCTGCCATTCGCCCCAAGGAATTGCAATTTGGTGCCGGGGGCGGCATTCGCTATCAATCGCCCATAGGTCCCATCAGGCTGGATATTGCCTATAAAGTAAACCCCAACGATAACGACTTGGGCATTTATCAAGGGAAAAATTACGGGCATAAATTGGGACGTTGGGGAGTTCACATAAGTATTGGTCAGGCATTTTAAAATGAACGGTAAAAAAAGAAATATCGCCAAAATCCTGCTCAAAATACTTGCTATTACCGTGGCAATACTGTTGATATTGATTGTCGGAATTCGTTTCTCGTTAAAAACCGCTCCTGTACATAATTTTGTTAAAAATACAGTAGTAAAAACCGCCAATAAACAACTTAATGCCAAGCTCAGCATCGATAAAATTACGGGCGACCTCTGGAGAGATTTTAAGATACACGATATTTCGGTTTCCAATCCCGATACCTTGATAAAAGTCGATTCGCTTCACGTTGTTTATAATATTTACAGCCTTTTGTCCGGCATTTTTGTTATAAATAATGTGGAACTGGATGGTACTTATGCCAAAATCAGTGAAATTGATTCCTCCCGATTCGACATACTTGAATTGGTTGATGCCGATACTACCAAAAAGGAAAACGAATCGGATTTCAATTTTTGGTTCGATATCGAAAAACTAGCCATTAACAACCTGCAGGCATATCTGTTTTCTCCATCCCTATTGCCCGATAGCACGCTCAGCATCCAAAATTTTGATTTTAATGGAGGCCTGGCCTTTCTGGATTCGCCAAAAGTGCGTATTTCAAAACTGGATTTTGAAATTTTGGAGGGCAGACTGCCGGAGCCCATCAATATTTCTACCAAAGCCGACTTTGATGGTAAAAACTTCAATCTCCAGCAATTTGTATTGCACACGGGGCGGTCATTTGTGGAAAGCTCCGCCAGTGTAGATATGGATTTAAACCAAATTACCGGAAAACTTGCCACCAAACCTTTTTCCACCAAAGATGCGCTGCCTTATTTGGAGGGTGACATCCCTCTGGAAAACATCGAAATGGAATTGGCTTTGAGCGGAAGCAAAAATGATTTGGTGGCCACTCTAAACCTGGCCAGTCAAAGTATCCGGGATTTAACTGTTACGGCAAATCTTGCAATAAATCCCGCACCTACGCTCCATGCCCTGCATATAAAAAGCGGCGGCATAAACATACCCGATTTTGAAACCGGCGAGCCTTTGGTATCCATACACGATTTAGAGTTAACACTGGATGGGGAAATAAACAATGAATTTGAAAGAGCCATTTTAGGCTGGGATTTGGCAATGAATGATATCCACACGTTGGAGTATCGCATAAAAAATGTGAGCAGCAACGGGAATCTGGCAGGGGGAAATCTGGCGGGTGCAATCAATATCAATGCGCATACAAACGAGATAATCGATATTAATGCGCAAGCATCCAGCCTGTTCGGCGACCTGCCAAATTGGAAAATAACGGCCAACGGCAAACAAATAGATGCGGGTTATTGGGCATCAAACAGCGATTTTGTAACAAACCTGGATTTTAAAGCTCAATTAAACGGAACAGGCTTTGCGCTATCGGAAAATAACTGGAATTACGATGTAGTTATCGGCGAAGAGCCTTTCGATATTATGGGGCAATCCATCCAAACCGTAGCCATTAACGGGAAAATCAACCAAACGCAGGCAAATCTGAACTCTACCCTCAAATTACAGGAAAGCGAATTAACCGCAAAAGTAGAATTACATGATTTTTTGGCAGACAATATCCACTTTAATTATTTGGTCGAAACCCACAATTTGAACCTCTCGGAAATAAATTCACTCGAAAATCTGCCCACAAAACTAAATATCGAACTGACGGGAAATGGAAGTGGGAACAGCATGGATAATCTTGCTTTTTCCGGTACATTAAAAACGGAAAATGGATATATCAACGCAGCCTTATTGGATAAAATTGAAATCGATTACGCACTTAACAACGGTATGTTGGTTATTGACCATGGAGAATTTATAAGCGCTTTGGCCGATGTGGATCTCAATGTACTGTTCGATATCAACGATTTCCAAAACATAAATAACCGGGTCGATTTCGCCATGGAATTAAAGAACTTAAATCCATTGGCGCCCCTCGGTAGTTTCCAAAAGTTCAATATTACGGGAGATATTGCAGGAAATCTGGATCTGAGCGACGAAAAGCAACTGCAAACCAATTTAAAACTCAATCTTACCGACATTCAAATAGATAGTTTGCTCATTGCCAATTCCGTTGAAGGAGATATAATGGCAACTTTGGCGCCGGAATTGAACTATAATCTTAATTTTAATATAGAAAGTCCAACCATAAGCGGGGTTATACTGCAAGATGTAATTTTTGAGGTAGATGGTATAGTTGCAAATGCCAAAGTAGATGGCAGTTACAGATTGTCCGTTTTTGGAAGCGATCGGGGCAACGTTCTGCAAAAAGGGGTTTACACCGCCGATACGGAAATAAAAAGTCTGCTTTTGACCGTGCAGCAATTTGATATCAACGCTTTGGACAGCAAACTGTTTATGAAACAAGATTTCAGGGTAATCATCGAAAATAGTGCCATAAAAACCGACACCTTACATCTGGTTTCGGACAAAAAAGACACTTATTTAATGGTATCCGTACCCGTTGCCGACAGTACACAGCAAAAGGCATGGCTGAAAGGAAACCGTTTCGATTTTGGCATAATACAGGATGTACTGCTGGACGAACGCTTTGTGGATGGAGTGCTTTCCGGCAACGCGGATTTTGAAAAAACAGATACCACTATATCCGCAAATGCCTCATTATCTATGGAGGAGCTGAACTATCAAGGTTTTATATCCGATTCGATTGGGATTTTTCTGAATATTAAAAACGATAAATTAATTGCCGAAACAAGCATAACCGTTGATAATAAAGAAATAGTAACCGGTAATGTGAACCTGCCTTTTGCATTCGCATCGGGAGAGGACTTGCCCGATGAATTCTTCGACCGACCGGTGCAGGGTGAACTGAAAATCAACTCAACGGAATTGTCGCAACTCCAAGCATTATTAGATGTTTTTGGCATCAAAAATACCAGCGGCATAATATCGTTTAACGGAGCGCTGACAGGAAGCGCCGGAAATCCAAATTTTGACGGCGATTTGACCTTGTCACGTCCTGTTTTGTCCGGCGTAGTCTTAGATTCCATTTATTCGGGATTCAGATATCACAACAAAACAAAGCAGATAAAAATTGAAAATCTGATACTGGCGGCCAAACAAAAAGCAGCAGAAATTACGGTAGATATCCCGTTTGAATACAACTTCAGAACCTTTGAACCCATAACCACCGGTGAAAAAGATTCGGTTGAAATATCCGTGCTGACCGACCGATTTAATCTGGCCGTATTGAACGACTTTATAGACCATAAAACAGCCACAAATTTAAGAGGATTTTTAAGCGGCAACCTCAATGTAAAAAGCAACTTCAAAGACACCGAGATGAAAGGCGAATTCAAGCTTGACGACGCCAAAATAAACATCACTGCCGCCAATATTAAACTGGAAGATATACGCTCTAAGCTAACCATCAACGAAAACAGAATAACCCTGGATGAGCTACGCGCCAAAAGCGGTCCCGGCACTTTCGACGCCAGCGGTTTTGTACGCTTAAACGGACTTACCCCCGACACCATGAGCATCAGCGCCAAAGCCAATCAGTTCCGATTAATAAACACCAAAGATTATAACGCCACCATAGATCTGGATTCCAAGATTTCGGGTACCATGTTAAGCCCAAAAATTACGGGGAAACTGGCCGTTAAAAATGGTTTTGTGGTACTACAGAGTTTCGGCGATAAATATATAGAAGACGTACAACTGGAAAGCGATGCCGAAAATGTCAGCCTTTACGATTCACTGGCCATAGAAATGCAGCTTGTAATTGAACGCAACTTCCATGTCAGGAATAAGCAGTATTTGGATATGGAAATTGAAGTAGTAGGCGATATTGATGCCGTAAAAGAGAAAAACAGAGATTTGGAACTGTTCGGCTCGCTCGAAGGACCAAAAGGCTATGTAAAACCACTTGGAAAACTGTTCAATCTGGATGAAGCACAGATAACGTTCAGCGGACCGGTAACCGACCCCGATCTGCACATCAAAAGTTCGCACAAACTAAAGCAAAACGAAGATGTGGTAACCCTGTATTATATTATAGAAGGGTCGGCCAACGATCCAGAATTCCGCTTCGACAGCGACCCGCCGATGGACCAACAGGATATTATTGCATACACCATATTTGGACGTCCGTTTTATATGCTCGATTCGTGGCAGAGAACCATAAGCGGAGGCAGCGGCAATACCACAACGGCCTCGGATGTAATATTGAACATACTTTTGGACGAAGTGGAGGCACTTGCTATGCAGGAATTGGGCATTGATGTGGTGCAAATAGATAATATACGCTCGGGCAACGAAACCGGAACATCGGTAAAAGCCGGATGGTACGTAAACAACCGCACTTTTTTCGCCGTGATAAGCGAATTTGGCACCTCAAATCCCAAAACACTGTATTTATTAGAGTACATGCTAACCAAAAACACCGATTTAATCATTACCCAAGGCGATAACGCCCGCCAAGGCGTGGATATAAGATGGAAGTATGATTATTAGGTGGGGTGTTTTATTGGAGCCTTTTTATCCTGTGAATGGGACAAAAACAGATCTTTTTATCCTGTTGATAGGACGGCATTGGTTTTCTTTATTAATCCTTTCGGAATAAGGGAGAGATGGGTGATGAAGCCGGGTTTTTATTTTATAGGGTTAAATATTGACTTTCCTCTCGGGCTATAAACTAACTGTTTTTGTGAACAGTTCGCATGTACCAATTGAGCCAAGCCAGAACCAATCAAAAAACAACTTGTCTCTGCACCAACCTTTCCTCTATGGTCTAGTAATTTAAAATGTTCAACGAGTTCTGTTAAATCTCGTGTGGTAGTTACTTTATAGATAGTATTTAATTCAAGTTTTTAAGTGTTATTAACTTCGGCAAATCTTCGGCAACTTCGGCAAACCTTCGGCAACTTCGGCAAGTCTTAGTAATTAATATGTAAGGATATATTTTGATAAATTTGTGTGTCCTTCCCTTTTAATAAATTTCCTTTGAACTAAATCATTTAAGTCGTTACGAGCTGTTCTCTCAGAAATTCTATATTTTTTCATATATTCGTAAGATGTTATTTCTTTTTTATCTTTTAGATATATTAGGGCGTCAATCTGCCTTTCGTTTAAGCCAAGTTGCTTTAGTTTTTCAATTGTCAAATTATTTTTATAAAGCGTCACGAGTATTCCTCCGTCTCTCTCAATAATTTCAGGTTCGGGAAGTCCTGCACTTAAACAAGCTTCAATAATTTTAATCGTTCCACGTCCCCACGCATCAATTAAACCTCCTTTAAAGCAAACATCAGCGATAAGTACATTCCTAGGTCGTGAAGCATGTGGAAGTTTTAAAGATTCAACAGTTAAAGGGCTTGGTAAGCTTCCTTCGTTCCAAAAAGTTATTTTATTATCATAAATCCGAATTTGAGTATGTGCTCCCATATAATTTCGATGAACTAACGCATTTAGAACAGCTTCTCTCATTGCTTCTATTGGATATTCTGGAGTTTCAATACGGTGCATTCCTTCAAAAGTGATGTTTTTTATGATGAATTTATGATTAATCTGATTTAAAACCTTCTGATATAAATTAACAAGATTATCTTCCTCACTCTCTTGAAAGGTTAAATCTAATTCATCTTTAAAGCGACCGATCCTAACATAAATACTGGAATAAAACCTTCCAGGGTCTTTACCAAATAAGATTATTGCTGCTCGTTTTAATTTACCATTTTCCGTTAAACGAAGATTTTCGAAAAGCAATTCTGTGTTTTGCCCATCAATCTCGGGTAAACGACCTTTTTCTTTGGCCATTACAAGAAATTTGGTAACAGCAACTTCATCAATGTCATCAAACGTTGCTCTAGGTTCAATCACATTGTCCCAAGTGTTTCCTGATTTTCTTAACAAAAACTCATTAAGAGAATTTCCTTTCAATTCTTGTTTCGTACTCCCGCTCCGATAATGATATTGACCTTTATAGCTAATTGCATTTGGATATGATTCTGTAATTATCTCTAAATACTCCCCATCTTTTGTTTCATGCAAGTTGATATCAACAATTATACCTAAAACATCACGCACTTTGTTTGGTATATCTTCCAATAGCTTTTTAGAGTCTTTTAGACCAACAATTTTTCCATTGTCGTCTTTACCGATAAAGATAGTTCCACCATTGGCGTTTGCAAAACCACAAATCCATTTCAGGTATTCGTCACGCCATTTCCTTTTATATTCTATGTTTTGATTTTCAGGCATCGTCCAAAAGTAATGATTATTTGAATAATAGATATGACTGTATGATTATTTCGTCTGTTTACGTTCTGGTTGGTTACTTATAACGGTTAGTATATGAAAAGTAGGCGGTTTGGAATCACGAAAATTTCGGTTAAGCCCAAGGTTCGATTGGAGCCAAAAGCCTTGTTATTACTACTATTTCGCCTATTTTTTATATACATTGTTAGCAGCTGGCATTTTCATTCAAAAATTCGTTCACTTCTTCAATAGGATATTTACTGTCTTCTCCAACCCAAAGTAAATGCCCCCATTTGTTGTCAAATGTTTTCAATATAGACTTATTTATTTCTTTGTCCGCATAAAACGCCATTTCAATCGGAACCGATTTATCGTTTTCACTATGCAAGATTAATGTCGGACATTTCACTTTCTTGATTATTCCGTTTTCTATGTTTTGGTTTAAATCGTTCATAAATCCACTTCCAGAAGACTGCTTAAAGGTCATTTCTTTAATCTGTTCAATCTCCCTTTTTGTTATTTCTTGATTCGATTTTGAGGATAGTTCGTCAAAAAGAGTTTTGGACATCATCTTTGGAAAAATTCTAAAGAACGTCCTGAAAAGTGTCCAACTAAATTTTTCCACTTTGGGTGAAAAAATTTTCATTCCTCTTTTATACAGGTCGTCATTTTCATTCAGCCATTTTTTAGTTACTGCTGAAATTAAAATCAAATTACAGGTTTTCGTTGGAAATTGTTGGGCAAATGCAATAGCTGACAATCCGCCAGCAGATATACCTACGACAATAACTTTGTTAATTTCAAGTTTGTCCAACAAGTCTTTGGTTATTTCCGCAGTTTTAAGAGGCGTGAAGTTATCGTGTAAAGGTGTGTTTCCATATCCAGGGCGAGAAGGCGTAATTATCATATATTTTGATAAATCCCACCCATTTTGAAAAAGTGTTTCTTTACAATTCGAGTGGCCACCGTGAAAAAATACAACAGGAATTCCTTTACCTCTTATAGAGTATTCAATTTGTCCTAATTCCGTATTTGTTATTTCACACATTAGTTCTTTTCGATTGTTTTCTCTGCTTGCTGCTAACGTCTGACCAGCTTGCTGAAGTGGCGGACTTTTACCGATAAACTTCAATCGAAGAACGAACTTTCAATCTACTGAAAATGTCCAATCGAAGCACTTTACCCGCCATTTTAGCAAACTGGCAGTTAACTGCTTGCAATCAATCATCAAATGCCATTTTTTCTAAGTTATAGTTTTGATATAGTAAGAAATTAGCATAAGGTTTAATCATTGAAGAGATAAACTCGTCAACTTCAATTTGCTTTAAGTTTTCATTTTCCTTACTCATTTTTTGAATGATACTAAATAAAAAAAGGCTGTGCATGTAAATTGATAAAAAATACTTATCTGTAATGTATCGAATTTCTTTTTCTGTTTTAATGCTGTTTTTAGATAAAAAATTCAATAATGTAAAAGAATCCATGTTCACAATAATAGCTTCTACCAAATATTCACCTTCGTTCCCAGTATCTTGAATTACCTTAACAATATCTTCGCCAGTCCATTTTAAATTTTCATCTGACCAAGGAATATCTTCATTATTTTTTGGTTCTTTATAAGCTTTTTTAGGAATAGGCAAATTTGGGAAGGTATTCTCCGGTTTAGATTCTTTTTTGTTAGGCTTACTAATCTTTTCGTCAACTCTCACTTCAAATATGCAACTAAAATCCTTTCCTGGAGATGTAAGCATAGCTCTTATTTCGACTAAGTCACCGACTTTTGCTTTCTCGTTTGGTTTAATTAATAATTTAATTGTACCATCAGAAGGACCAACACGGTTTACGGTTAAAATATCTGTAATATTATTAGGACTCGGATTAGGGTTAGGATTTACTGGATGATCAGTTTTGTTTTGCTTTTGTAAAACTTCAATTTTAAACTCTCCCTTTTCTAATGGGCGAAATAAATAATCATCCTCTACGTCAGTTTTTATTGTTACAATTCCCTTGTCGTTTAGAGGAATTGTTTTATATATTCGACCATCTTCATTCTTTTTTAGATTTAAGTTAAAAATACTTGGAAACCTATTTAACTTTTTACTAATTCTCTGTTCATTTTTTTGTTTATCATGTAACCGATTCCCAGTTTTCTTTAAAAAATTTAAAGTGCCATCTCTTTTTAATAAAGAGAGGACATCTTTATCTACAGGAAGTTTAGAGAGCACGCTTTTTAGGAGTTCTTTATCTGATGCAGAATCTCTTAGAAGGGAGTCTTTTCTATCATTGTTAAGTTTCCTTAATTCTTTATTGTTTTTTAGGAGTTCGATAATTTCATCTCTTAATTCTTCAGTTTTTGGTCCTTCTTTGAGATGAGTACGATTAGACATAAATAAGTCTTGTCTAATTCCTGTAGGAACGTTTGTGCAATCAACGTGTATTAAAGTGTGTTGCTTTAATAGTGGGAAACCCAGTCCTTGAGAAATAAATGATTGTCCCTCCGAACCGTGAACTTGACCATTTTGAGTAAATATTATTGATTTATTTTTAATAAACTCGCCATGAGAAACATCGTGTTTAAATACAATTACTTGGATGGCTATTTCACCGAATCCTGATTCTTTTGGAATAAAAAATTCCATAATTTTTTCCACATTATCCCTACTGTCTATTAGAATTCTTGCTCTGTTACCAAGAACAATTTTACTAGGAGTGTGTCCTTTATAATCCCTTTTTTCATAAACGCTAATTGGTAGTGGTAGATTAAACATGTATTGGTTTAAATCACGCCATAAGTCTAACGTAATATCTGATCTAGAACCACGAGGTAATTGATATGAATATAATTTAACTATAGAACCATATTTGAATAATCTCTTATATAATCCTAGGTCAAGTTCAGGTTTCGAAAAATTGGGGATTTCACCATTAGGACAAAAGAACTCGTACCAAGTTGCCTTAAACTGTTCTTCTTCTGATTGCGATAAGGGATGCCTTCTAACTAAAGTAAAACCTATCGGGTTGTCAGTTGTGTTGGTTAAAGATGGATTGCGTTTTGAGGCTATTAGTTGATATTTTTTATCTCCACAAAAAACCACTCCTCCTGTTGAACCCATATTGTATTTACCTTGTACAAATTGAATACTAGATTTATTGTTTTTATGTAGAGACAAAAATGTTTGTTCAAAATTTTGTGGTAATTGTCCTTCTCCTTCATCAAAGATAGTTATGCTAGGTTGCTTTCTATCTCCAGTAGCAATAATTTGAATTAGTTCAGCTAATTCTCTTCGCTCAATATTACTAAGTTCTCCTATTTCACCTTTACGTACATTATAAAACAACTCAACTGCTTCTTGCATTGATTTCGGAGCTTTATCAGATTTTGGATCAATTTTCTTTAGAAGACTTTGTGCAATTAGTGTTGCGTCAATTGAATTGGTTATTTTCTCGATTAAAGCGGGAATCGGATTATTTTGCTGGCTTTCAAAAGTTCCAAAGTTACCTGTATTTCCACCATATGGCTTCCAATTTTCATTCCTAAACAAGTCTGGATATTTTTTCAAAACCTTTTTTACTTCGCTCTCTGTTTCCGAATTATATAATTCCCAAAATAATTTTTCCATATTGTTTCTATTTTGCTTGCAGTTAACGTTTTGGCGCTTGGCGCAGGGCGGATTTTGCCGACAAATGTTGATACGAAGATAATATTATTTTCTTACCTAAAATGTTCAATCGAAGCGATTTACCCGCCTTGCGTTCAAACCGCTTGTTAGCGGTTCGTTGCTTTTTAAATTATTGCTCGTTTATATGAAACTTAATTTCAAAAATCAGCATATTATTTTCTCTGTTATTCATCATTTCATCAATTAATCGACTTTGTATAACAATTTCGTCTGTGTCAGAATTAATAGTTACAAAATTTGAATACTCTGGTTTTGTTATACACTTTGCAAGTTCAAGTGAAAATCCATTTTTTAATAAAGTTATTATTTGAGTATCAGAACTACCATACTTAATTTTATCATAAAACGTTGAATTTATTAGATTTAGGTCAGATAGAATATCAATGTATTTTAGTAAATTAAATTCTACAAAATCTTGCTCTTCCTTTATTTTAAGAATTGCTAAATTCACTCTTTGTGAATTATTCTTCTTATTCAGGTCAACATATAAATCTTTAAAATCTCTTGAACTTCTTTTTTCTTCTCCCCACTTTTCTCCTATATAAATTAAAAGTTCTTCACCTCGTAAAGAAGACCAGTATCCTATAAAACTACCAATCATTTCCTTATATGATGCACCTGAACTTCTCCAGTTTAAAATCATTGAATAGAAATTTCTTGCAGAAACATTTTGAAGACGTCTTATGTTGTTGTCTGTAATATCTATATTAATAAAAAAGATTGAATTTATGGCTTCAATTAATTGGCTGGACTCTGTAATTAGATTATCCCTTGAAGCGATTTTATATGCTGAAAGATTATTAATAAGTTGTGACTCCGATGATTTAATATCAAAGTCATAGACATTATTTTTATAGCAAAGTTTTGCGATTTCAGACTCTACATATTCAACATCTTCAAGATTTGTTGAGTTGGGTTCTATATTTTCTAAAAACTCTAAGGTGTTTTTTAATATCTCTTTTTCTGAATCATTTAAATTAGATTCATCTTTTAACAAAACATTATTTACAGAATCTTCATAATCAACTTCAATTTTCGCTCTTGTACTTAAGAAATTTTCAATATTGGCTCTGCTATTTGAATATTTGCTTTTTATAATGTATATGAGTGGTTCAAGTAGTTTTAAATCTCCAGCCTGAGGATTAAAAATTTCGCTAAATCTATTTATTCGCCCTATTAAATTTTTAAATTGAGAAACAGTTAAATTACTTCTTCCTTTTTTGTTTGAAAGTAGAAATATTTTTTCAGCTGGGATATTTACCCCCTCTAATAAAGTTGAGCTTGTTATAACAAATCTTAATTCATCATATTTTGAAAAGATATTCTCCACGTATAACCTAACTATCTCGGGCATTCCTCCATGATGATAAACAATCCCTTTTTTTATGCATGTTATTAAATTATATTCTGGATGTAAGAAATCGGAAATTGTTGTTGTAATTTCTGATAAATTGATTTCTATTTCATTTAATGAATTTGCATAGTCAATAGAGAACTCTTCAATATGTTTAGGTCTATTTAAGTAAACAATATTCTTATCTGCTTTTTCGGAATTTAGTAATTCAATATGAGAAGCGTATTGAACAGAAGTGCTAATAAATGAATTGGAGAATTGCTCATATAATTTAAGTTCTCCGGGTGAGTTAAAAACATCGCAAACGTAATATTTCTCACTTTTAATAAACTCATCTGTTTTTTCGGAAGAGATGCTATAATCTAATTGTCTTACTTTAAGATTTTCAGGGTCTGAAATAAAAGGTGAAAAGAAATTGAATACTACATTTTCATTTCTACTTTTTAAAATAATAATTGATTGTGCTAATAGTGTTGCTCTTCCGTCATTATTCTTTTCACCGAATAAATTATGAGCTTCATCAACAAGAACTAAATCTAATGTTAAAGTAGGGTTCTTTTGTAATATTCTTAATAGTCTTTCTTGAGTTAAGACTGCTACAAACTCAGTTTCATTACCTTTATACATTTCAGGATGAGTAATAATTCTTTGAAGATTATTTTCTGATGAATTATTTAATAATCGTTTTTTTGTTTGGGTTAATAGAGCCTTACTAGGAACAATTATGCAAACTTTCTTGTCTAAATTATCAAAAACCTTACTAACTATAATTTCAGATTTTCCATATGAGGTAGGTGCGATTAAGACGAAAGTTCCTTCATTTTTAGCCGAAAATTCAATTAATTTTTTTTTTGACCATTTGATATATAGTAATTCTTTTCTTTGAAGTTCTCTTGAAATGATGAAATAAATAATCGCCAAAAATGATTATCATAATTTTGTTCTGTTATATGTTTTTGTTCGATAAACTTTGAAATTGGAATGTATCCTTTATTAATTGAATAATCGTATAGTGGTTTGTAGTCTAAAAATCTATTAGCATAAGACACTAAGATTTTATAACCCAACCTCTGTAGATTTCTATCTCCGAAATTTGAAAATATAATAGCATTTCTTAATAAATTTTGTTTTTCACTATCCTCTAATTCCCGATTTAATTGCAATTTCAAATATGCTTGGTAAAAGAAAGAATCTGCAAAGTTTCTCCTAAATTCTCTAAGTAAAATCTCTTGAATTACCATAATTAAGCTGCATTTAATTCATCTCTTAGAAAATCCTCTATTATTTCAAATGTTTCTTTCTGAATAGAAATAATTATAACATCTTCAAAAAGGTCTTCATTAAAGGTGTTTGTATAAAAATCAGAGACACTATTTTCTGTGATTTCGTCATTTAATTCATGGTATAATGTTGAAACAAGGATTACATTCTTTTTTTGATTATCATTTAAGAATGGTGAATCATTAGAAAGTAGCTGCCTTAAGTTTAACTGTTCTTCAGATTCTTTAATCATCAAACTAACATCGATTAATGCACTTTCCCACAAAGAATTTCTTCTTTCATCTATCATTTCTCTAATACCGTTTTTAGCTCGATTTAATAAATCAATATTATAAGTCGTAGAATCTTTAGAACCGTCTTCACTTCTATCTGATTTTACTTCAGAATACCAAAGTTTGCTACTTTCTATATCGCAATAGATTATATCAAAGCCTTTTTTTATACTTTTTTCTTCTTTATTTTTTAAAATTGACAACGATGTGAGTCCATTATCTTGGTTATTCAATAAAATGTGAGCTAATAATTCGCCTATCATTCCTTTTTTTGTATTTTCTGACTTTGGTGAATAGCGATCAAAAAATGATGTTAATGTATTTTTGTATGAATAAAACTCTGGTAAAGAGTCTGTTGTAGCAAAACCGCTCCAAATACCTTGCAGTTGTTCACGAATCATTTGTTTGAATTCGTCAGAGAATCTGTCAATGTAGAACATTGAATAGTTTTGATTTTCGATTATTCTTACTCCATCTATAATCATTATTCTAGCTATATATTTTGTTTCTCTACCATTATCAACTAGGTTTATGGCAATCAATGACCGCTAACGTCCGGCGGCTTTACGAAGTTGGGTCATCCCAATTTTGTAAAACCGCCTTATGTCCGAAGTTCGCGAAGCGACGAGTCGTAAAGCCGCCGGACGATGCACCGAAAATGAGCGTAGCGAATTTCCGGCGCATCTCATAAATATACGCAATCACAATTGCGCCAATTCCCGTAAACCTAATTTTAATTTATTATGCTACAAAAAGCAAAAATAAAAGGTTAACAACAACATCAATTGCGCATTTTGGAGGGTTATGGCATAAACAAGTAGTTTGGCCAAGCATAGTACAGCCGGTTTTGTCATGGCTTATTTTGGTTGACCGGTGGAGTTACAATTCAAAATCCCGTTTCCTAATCCTTAGCCAAACATCCTAACTCGTTCCCACAACCATCCCCGTTTGTAGTTGGAGTTAGGAACAGATTTAAAAAAAATATTACAATCAAGATAATTATCATACAGGACATTGTTATACGCAGGAAGCATGATTATTGATTGTGACGGGGATTTTTAATCTCCATTATTTTGATACCTTTACCCCTCTATAAGCCATTTCCAAACGGGAATAACTTCAATGGTTTTGTCTTTTATTTTTAACGTTTTTTCGGTATCCCGAGTTATAATCAATAATTTATTGCACTCCAAATCATTTGATAGTTTCAACAAAGCGCTTGTTTCGCGTTCGAAAGTATCCATGTTGCTATCCAGATTATAACATGCTTGTATAGCCGTTCCCGTTTCGGGGATATAAAAATCAACTTCAACATTTTTATTATAAAAGAAAACGGCATCTTCTCTGCCATATTTTCGTAATAAGGTAACGGCAACCAAATTTTCCAATAGGGACGTATTTCCATCAGTTAAAAATAGGTTCAAAAGCCCATTATCAACGAAATAATATTTTGGATTGGTTTCTTTTTTTACCAATTTATCGGCAATATTTTTCACGGGCAAAATCAGCCATGCATCTTTGGCATAATCAATGTAATTGATGATGGTACTGGTCCCTACTTTTGCTCCGGTGGAAGCAACAATATTTTTTATACGGTTAAACGATATCGGTTGCTTGACGCTTTCTGCCAATTTTTTAAACATAATTCGCAGCGCAAAAGTATTATCCACCGAATAGCGAACGGCAATATCCCCCATGTATATTTTCTGATATACGCTCGTCAGGTAATCTCTTTTTACGGAAAGCGTTGCCCCTTCCGGAAAACCGCCAAAATAAAAATAATCATCGAATTTTCGCAGCATTTTGGCCTTGCCTTTAGTAGATGCCAGTGCCTTTTTGGAAAGATCCACTTCGTTTGCTTTTAAAAACTCTTTGAAGCTATACGGATACACCTCAACTGTGATATACCTTCCGCCAAGCGTAGTTTGAATATCTTTACTCAGCATTTTGGCATTGCTTCCCGTAATATATACGCGGTGTTTGGTATCTGCCAATCTACGGGCAAATTTTTCCCAACCTTCGATATTTTGGATTTCATCTAAAAAAAGCGTGGGTTTCTTACCGTACAATTCCAGATGTATTTCCAACAGCAAATTAAGGTCCTGAGCCGTCATTCCGGTAAGTCGTTCGTCTTCAAAATTCACGTAAAGCAACTCATCCGCCGACGTTCCCTGCGCCAACAACTGCTGTATTCGCTGATACAGCAAAAACGATTTTCCCGCACGCCGTACGCCTACAAATACATAATTTCCAAACTCTTCAATAGCAAAATCACGCGGACTTACCTCAAAATTAGGCACCTCTGCACGGTAATCGGCCAATACATTTTTTACGGTCTCTTTATCCATATTTCTTTATACTATCCTATTAACAGGATGAAATTACATCATTATTGTCTTATGTACAAAATAAAAATATATTGTTTTCATCCTACACACAGGACGATATTAATAATTTTTGTTAATCTCTAAGAATACTAGGCTTTGTGAGGGTGTAATCTAGCAGTGATTTTTAGCGACTTGACACCGGTCAGGATTAAACGATAAAGGGCGGGAAGGAAGATAATGCCTTTTCTTGCCGAAAATGTTCATATAAGCTTACCATATTTTAAAAATCAATGGATATATTGACACGTCCACCAAGCCCTTTTTCTACAATATCAAATAGAGTTTTTAAGGTCATATTACTTCCATTATTTTCTATTCGCGAAATGAAAGGACGTTTTTTATTAATTAACTCTGCGAGTTCTTCTTGGGTTAAATTTCTTTTTTCGCGTGCTTCCTTAAGTAATAGACCAATTTTTAAGGATTCAAAGTCACGCTCTAATTCATCACGTCTTTCAGTTCCTTTTTTACCATAAACTTCATCCTTAATATCTTTCCAACTTCTTGTATTCATTTTATTCTCCTTTTTCACTATAATATTTTTTCATAAGCATTAACGCCTTATTAATTTCCTTTTTGGGTGTTTTTTGAGTCTTTTTAGTAAATCCATTCAAAAGAATTACCAACCTACCTTCGTCAAAAAAACAAAATACACGCCAAATGTTGGTAGATAGACGTATTCTTGCTTCGTAAAGTCCGTCTGTTCCCTTTAAATGTTTTAAATAGTTACTTGGAACTCGCTCTAAAGTTTCTATCACCTCCATGATTTTAAAAATCTTATCCTGAACTTTCTCAGGTTGCTTCTTTAAAAATTCACTGAAGTTATTCTCATATTCTACAACTTCACGTATCTTTTTGTTCATAACACTAATGTAACGTAAAAGTTACAATTTATAAAATATATTTTATTGCTTATAAAACATATTTAATGTGAAATAGAGTCAATATAACTCACAAAAATAATTAATTTCCATTGATAAGTGTAAATATGAGGTTAATATTTTTCTTAAAAAAAGCGATTATTGGAAATGATTTGTTTGCCTTACGTTCAAACAGACTGTTAAGGACTGGCGTATTTTTTATAAAAATCTGATTTGTAAGTTCAAAATAAGATTTTTTAAAGCGCATAAATCTTATTCCATTCTAATCTAGTAAAACAGTCGAAAAGAACTCACAAGTACGCAAACTTGCTTGTTACAACAATTTCTTTAATTGCCTAATGCATATTTCAACCCGATGTTAATTGCCATGCCTTTATGCCTAATTTTTGAACTACTGTAATAATCTGAATTTGTAATTGTAGTAAAACTATGACGATAAGAAAATGATACATAGGGCCAGAACTTATCCATAAATTTATATCCTCCGCCAATTTCCACTATTCCGCCTATGTCAAATTTGTTAACTTGTTTAGTTACATTATGTCTCTCCTTCGGTATAGTCCAATCATCAAGTATTATTTCGGGTGTTTCTGTCATTGCGTCAAGTAATACAGCCGGTGTTAGACCAATATTTGCAAAGCTATAAAAAGTATTCCCATAGTTAAAGCCAACATTTAAAAGTATTGTTAAGTAGTCATAATTAAATAATCTTGACGGTTTTTGTCCGGTAGGGTTTCCATTTTCATCAGTTATGGTAATATCGCTTGTGAAACCCCGTTGATCGTAAATAGCTTCTGCGCCAACTATAATATGATTTTTAAATATATAATTATATGAAACTCCGGTAGTAATTCCGGTTTGATTGTGCAAGTCTGTATTAAAGTCAGTCGCAGTTACATTTGTCCAATTATTTCCACCTTTCACGCCAATGATATGATTTTGCCCATTCGCTGATATTGCGATAAACATCATAAACAATAAAAATATACTCTTAATCGTCTTCATGTGTGTCGTTGTTTAATGGTTGGTTACAGGTTAATCGGCTTTACGTTCGGATGGGTTTTTAGCAAAATATCTCGCACGAATAGCAACGCTCAAATTTACAAAAAAATGTTGAATGGGAATGTTCAACCCGCATAACACAAACCCAAGTTGCGCAAATTTATGTAAACCTATTTGTAATTTATTATACTATAAAAAACAAAAATAAGATATTACAACTCAAAATTCCGTGCATCACCCACTAACTCGTTGCCACGTACCTTCCCGGCTTAAAGTTGGCGGCAAGTACCATATTCAGTAAAATGGCGGCCAAAACCGAATATAAAACGGCGTAAATATCTACCGTGAAGAAAGCGCCCACAACGATGAGTACATCTACGGCCATTTGGAATTTGCCAGCGCTGATGTTGTGGTATTTTTGCATGTATAAGGATGCAATGTTTAAGCCGCCCAGACTCGATTTGTGCCTGAACAAAATCAACAGACCGTTACCAATTAAAAAACCTCCCAATACGGCTGCATAAACCGGATTGATTTCGCCAAATTCGAATACCAAATACACATAATCGGTAAAAAGAGATACCAAAAATACCGTGGCAAAGGTTTTTAATGTAAATATCTTGCCCAGCTTCCATAACGAAAGTGCATAAAACGGCAAGTTGATGAGGAAAAAGACCGTTCCAAACGATAAATCGGTGGTGTAATGTATTAAAAATGCAATTCCGGCAGTTCCGCCTATCAAAAACTCGTTGTGGGCAAATAATGCAATGCCAAAAGAGAGCAATACCGATGCAATGGCTATGGAAAACACATCATCAAACCAAGTGTGTTTTATTATGGGGTGCTTATCTTCGTGTTCCGGCAACATAGCGATATAAAAAGATTGTTTATTTGAGATTTTTAAGTGATTTTTATGCTTATTTAAAATAAGATATTTTAACCACATATCCGCTTAGAACAACCTCATTTTATTTCATTAGAAAAAGTTGAATATTTATGGCTCAAACCGATAAAATTTGCATTATAACCGGTGCCAACTCTGGCATAGGTTTTGAAACGGCTAAAGTACTGGCCAATGATGGGATAAATATTGTAATGGTGTGCCGAAATCGTCAAAAAGCAGATGCGGCCCGGCGAAATATTCTGGATTTAACTCCAAAAGCATCTATCGATATTGTAATCTGTGATTTTTCGAACCAGCAGGATATACGTAAAGCGGCGGAAGAAATAACCAACCAGTACGAAAAAATAGATGTTCTGATAAATAATCACGGGTTTATAGCCGCCGAAAGAAGGGAAACCGCAGACGGACTGGAAGAAACTTTTGCTGTTAATCACATTGGCTACTTTTTATTTACCAATTTATTGTTGGATACACTTAAAAAAGCAGACAGCGCACGAATTATCAATGTAGCGTCGAATGCGCACCGTAATGGGATGTTCAATCCCGATGATTTGCAATCTAAAAAGAAATTTAAGGCATTAAAAGTTTACGGTACTACCAAATTATTTAATATCCTGTTTACAAAAGAGCTGGCAAAAAGATTGAACGAAACCCATATCACGGCAAATTGTCTGCATCCGGGAGTGGTACGCTCTAATTTTGCTAAAAACAGTAATTTTATGATACGTTGGTTCTGGAAAATTGCAGCACCTTTTATGATTTCATCCAAAAAGGGAGCCGAAACCACCGTTTATCTGGCCACATCCAAAGAGGTAGAAAATGTGAACGGCGCTTATTTTAATAACAAAAAAGTTGCCGTACCGCGTAAAAATGCACAAAACATGGAACATGCCCAGCAATTATGGGACATCAGTAACCAAATATGTGGCACTAATTTCTAGTTTTCTTCATTTTTGGCCCGTTGCCTATAAACAGGATCATATCACCTGCACCAAAGGTAGCTCTAATCACCGGTTCGGTGGCAACATTGGAAGTTCCATCGCGCACCCCAACCTGCAACATTTCGTTGGTCAACGGATATTCGACCCCGCGTGTGGTAATTCCCGTGATTTTACCCGATAACGGAATAAAAGATACCACGGTACCTACTTCAATACCCATTTCGAATGGTGATTTAATCAAAAAAGTATCCCCATAATCGTCCCTGAAAACCAAGCGCTCAAATTTATCACTGAACTGCGCCAATACCGACAGATTTTTAAAGGTATGATCTATCCTTCGGCCCAAAATACCCATCACTATACAGTTTTTTGCGCCTTTTTGGAGCGCATAATTAAGAGATTTCTCCAAATCGTTAGTTTCCTGCTCCGATATTCTCAACACTTCCACATCAGCGTGGCCGCCCGCATCAAAACTATCCAAATCGCCAATAACAATATCCGGTTTAAAGCCGGCCGCAAAGATAATATCGCCGCCACTGTCTGCACCAATGGTCAAATCGGCCGATTTAATTTCCGTTTCCAATAATTCTTTAGAAGGCGGCTCGCCCCCGCAAATAATCAAAACATTCATTATATATTATTTAAGTTTACTATAGGTTAAGAATTTTTTTAAAATAAAGGATACTCTATCTTCTAACACTTATTTTATCGTTAAAAATTGAATTATGTATAAACAACTGGCATCAAAATTATTGGAACATAAAAACCTGGCCGTTTTCTCGCATATCAGACCCGATGGCGACTGCCTCGGTGCACAAATTGCGTTATGTCTGTGGCTGCAAAAAAATGAAGTAAAGTGTACGGCTTTTAACGAAGATCCCGTTGGCGATAATTTACTTTGGATGACCGAATTTTTAACCATCCAAAAACCTGACAAAAAGGAATTGGGGCATTTTGACGGTTTTGTTTTTTTAGATGGCAATGCCCTGCATCGTTTTGGAGAGGCCGCAGAAAGTTTGAAAACTTCAAGCCTTCCATTTTATATGATCGACCACCACCCCAACCCCGATGATGTATTTGATGCCTTTATTTCCGATACAAAAGCTTCATCCACTTGCGAACTGGTTTATAATCTTATAGAAAGCCGCGATATTTCCCAAATAGATCCGCCCATTGCAAAATCGCTTTATACAGGCATTGTAACTGATACCGGCTCCTTTCAGTTTGATAGCGTTAAACCTAAAACGTTAACCGCAGCTGCCAAATTACTGGAATTGGGGCAATTTTCGCCGCCTGAAGTAGTTGAACCCATTTATTCCTCCAAAAATATAAATCAGATAAAGTTGCTGGGACTTTCGCTAAAAACAATTTCTTTGCATGCAAGCCAACAATTAGCAACTATGTACGTTACTAAAGAGATGCTGGAAGCAACCCAAACCGCACATTCCGACACGGAAGGCTTTGTGAGTTATCCACTTAGCATTTCGGGTGTAAAAGCCTGTGCTTTTCTGCGCGAAGAAGAAGATAGGATTCGCATCAGTTTTCGCTCCAGAAGCGAACTGAATGCCAATCTTTGGGCGCAGGAATTTAATGGCGGTGGGCATTTAAAGGCTTCGGGTGGAGAATTTCATGGTAATATAATGGATGCTGTCGAGGCCGTTATTGGCGTTGGCGAAAAACAACTTTAGTTCTTTATGTTAAATAAATACAATATTATATTTTCAATTCTGATTTTATTTTTAGCTTGTAACAATAAGCCAGAAAATACCGGTGCACTTAGTGCAGATGCTGAAATTGTAAATGTAGAACCGGATACATTATCGTTGGCTGCTCCGGTTTACAATGCCGGTGTGGAAGAACCTGCAAATACACAAACTTTACTGGAGAATAGAGAAAATGCGATTACCAATGCCGTTAAAAAAGCCGGACCTTCGGTAGTTAGCATTACCGTAACCGAACTGCAACGCGGATATACCCAGGAATTTGACCCTTCATTCTTCCGTTTCTTCACCATACCCGTAGAACGTGAAGTGCAAAGCATGGGTTCGGGATTTATTATCAGTGAAGACGGTTTAATTGTAACCAACGAACATGTTGCCGGCCAAAGTGCAAAAAAAATAATGGTGGTTCTATCCAATGGCCGCCAATACGAAGCCGAATTGATTGGCTCGGATGCGCTGGCCGATCTTTCGCTATTAAAAATAATGGCAGACGGAGAAGTTTTTCCCTTTGTAGAGTTTGACGATAACAGCGCCATCGTGGGCGAATGGGCTATTGCCATGGGCAACCCTTTTGGCTTGTTCGAAGATGGAAAACCAACCGTAACTGTGGGCGTGGTAAGTGCAACGCAGCGAGATTTCCGACCCGACCCCAACGACCCCCATGTTTATGTGGATATGATTCAGACCGATGCTGCCATCAACAGAGGCAATTCGGGCGGACCGCTTATAAACAGCGAAGGCAAAGTAATCGGCGTAAATACTTTTATTTTTACAGGCGGCACCAGCACCGGTTTTGTGGGATTGGGTTTTGCCATTCCCAGCCAACGTACCCAACAAATCATAAAACAGCTGACAGAAGTGGGTATGGTTTCTTTGGATTTTGACCTGGGAATGGAAATAACACCCATGACGCGTAAACTTGTCTTCGATTACAACCTGCCAACCATTCCGGGTTTATTTGTAACCCAAGTGAACAAAAACGGTCCCGCATACGTGGGTGGAGTTATGCCCGGTGATATTATTGTACAAATTGGCGATACACGTGTAAGCAGCGAAATGCACGCCTGGGCCTTAATGCGGGAATATAAAGAGGGCTCCGAAATGGATGTCCAGCTGGTGAGAAACGGCAACTATTACAAAGCTAAACTAGTACTGCGGAAACGGGTAATGGGCAGATAATTCGAATTAATCATATTATTTTCTTCGATTTAAAAATGCATCTATTCGGTTTATATGCTCTTCCGATACCCATAAATCCGTAAAGGCTTTAATTTCGTGCTTCATGGCATTTATGCGAAGCTCATTTCCGTAATTGGCTGCCGATTTCAGGGATTTTATGTAAAAACGGTCGTTGCGTGTTAATTTTTCTGCCCATTCCACTATTTCATCCTGTGGCTCTTTGCCGGGGATAACCCCATCCAACAATTTCGCTTCCAAAGCCTCGCCGGTGGATATAATTTCAGCTTTTGCCAGCCAGTTCATAGCAGTAGAACGTCCCACTTGCTCAATCAGCCGTGTAAGACCGCCCCAACCGGGAATCAGATAAAAACGTCCCTGCGTAAAACCCAGTTTTATATTCGGTACGGCGAGCCTAAAATCCATGGCCAGCATCAATTCCGTGCCACCGCCATAGGCATCTCCATTTACGAATGCAATGGTCCAGCAAGGGAGCTGTTCAAGGCGATTCAATATTTGTTGCATTTTGGCCGACATCTCCGCCGCTTTTTCCCTATCAGTAATAGTGTGGAATTCTCGCAAATCGCCGCCCGAAACAAAGGTTTTATTGCCTGCGCCGGTAAGCACCAACACCCTGATATTTTCATCATTTTCTATGCGTTCGGCCAGTCTTTCCAAATCGGCCATTACCTCAAAATTTACTGCATTGAGCGCTTTTGGGCGATTTATGGTTGCCCATAAAATATGATTGTTTATTTCTCGGATTTCTATCATCCAAAACCTTTATTAGGTATTTACTTTAAATTGAGTTCGGATAAAAGCCAGTCCACATATTCCTTATTGGCACCTTCCTCGTTTATAGAAAACGAAATAACGCAGGGTACTTTATAACTGTGCAATTCTTTAACGTGGCGCACCAATTCCTCCATTTTACTATGGTGCGATTTGGCCAGCAGAACGGTCTCCCGGTCTTCCACCAGCTTTCCTTCCCAATAGTATATCGATTCCATCCCGTCTATAATGTTAACGCAGGCCGCCAATTTACGCTCTACCAAAGACCGTCCTATTTTCTTGGCTTCTTCCCTGTTTGAAGTGGTTATGTAGGCAATTTTCAGGTTATTGTACATGGCTAAAGCGGTTAGATTTTGGCATTGAGAACAGTAAAATATAAGTGAAAACAATTTAATAATTTTGACCCAAAATATTGGATATTTATTCCAAAAAAGCATAACTTATTAAGTTCTGAAATCTTGCGAGAGTGGCGGAACTGGTAGACGCGCTAGATTTAGGATCTAGTATCTTAACCGATGTGGGGGTTCGATTCCCCCCTCTCGTACTCCTTTCTCAAATTCCTATTCGTTTATTGATATTGATTACATATACACAAAAAAAAGTGGAGAAAACGTGAACATTACTGTTAAAGACCTTACTTCAGTAGATAAAGAACTTACATTGACCGCCAACAGAGAGGATTTACAAGAATCGTTCGAAAAGGCTTACAAAAGTTATAAAAATAAAATTGCTTTACCGGGTTTCCGTCCGGGCAGGGTGCCGCTATCGCTTGTTAAAAAGAGATTTGGCGAAGAAATTGAAGCTGAAGAAATAAACAAGTGGGTACAAACCGCTTACGAAACAAAAATTGTGCCCGATTATAAGCCCATTGGCGAAACCCAAATGACAGACCTGAAATGGGAAGACGGCAAATTGGAAGTAGTTTTTAAAATCGGAGCCAATCCTGAGTTTGAGTTGGAAGATTTGACAAAAATCGAAGTAAACAGCATGGTGCACGACGTTACTGATAAAGAGGTTAACGAAGAAATTGACCGCACCCGCGAACGTGAAGGCAACTGGGAAGACGTAGATACCGCTGCCAAAAAAGATTCCAAACTAATTGTGGATGTCATCACACTTGATGCAGACGGAAACGAAGTAGAAGGCGACGAAGATAAAGACCAGGTTATCGACCTGCGCCAGGAAGGTGCCAAAGAATTCCAAAAAAACCTGACCGGTAAAAAAGCCGGCGATGTGGTTGACATGAATATGGAAGAAGGCGACCAAAAAGACAGCTTCCGTATTACCATTAAAAAAGTACAGAAATTACATAAAGCGGAACTTACCGAAGAATTTATCGCCGCAAACAGCAATGATGAGGCAAAAACGGAAGACGAGTTCAAAGCCTTTATCAAAAGCAGTATGCAAGATTATTACGACCAATCTGCAAAGGATCTGCTGAAAAATGATATGGTGGATGCCTTGGTTGAGGCGCATGGTGATAAAATTGAAGTACCGGAAGTGTTCCTTGAGCAAGTGCTGAACTCCTATGTAGAGCGCCTGCAACAGCAACAGGGTGGAAGCATTCCGAATTTTGATGAAGAAACATACAAAGAAGGCATGCGCGAAAATGCTGTGCGCGAGGCAAAATGGTTCTTTATCAGCCAAAAACTTCAGGAAAAATTTGACGATATTGAGATAACAGCAGAAGATATCGATGCGTTTATCACCGAAGAAGCTGCCCGTTTTGGCATTCCGGCCGATCAGATGAAAGGCTACTATGCCCAAAACCCAAGTATGCTCGAACAATTACGCGTAAGCATTCGTGAGGACAAAGTTTTTGATAAACTGGAAGACGAAATTAAAATAAGCGAACTCAGTAAAGACAAATACCGCGAAGAGCAGGATAAAAAAGACAAGAAAAAGAAATAATCAGAAGAATTACAATCCAATGATAAAACAACCCATTGCAAGCCAACCCATCTTTGAAATGAATAATACCATCGAAAACAACCTGGTACCCATGGTTGTTGAAACCACCAGCCGCGGCGAAAGAGCGTACGATATTTATTCCCGTTTGCTCAAAGATCGTATTATTATTTTGGGAAGCCCAATAAACGATGTGGTTGCAAGCTCCATTGTTGCTCAATTACTTTTCTTGGAATCGGAAGACCCCGAAAAAGATATTAATCTTTATATTAACAGTCCCGGAGGCGTGGTTTCTTCCGGTTTGGCCATTTACGATACTATGCAGCATATAAAATGCGATGTTGCCACTACCTGTATGGGAATGGCTGCAAGCATGGGCGCTGTTTTGCTGACCGCCGGCGCACAAGGCAAAAGAAGCTGCCTGCCCCACGCAAGAGTTATGATTCACCAGCCACTGGGTGGTGTACAAGGCCAGGCTAGCGACATTGAAATTGAAGCACGCGAAATAATCCGCATCAAAAAAGAACTTAGCCAAATTATAAGCGACCACAGCGGAAGAACACTGGAAGAAGTGATAAACGACTCCGACCGTAACAATTGGATGTCGGCAGATGAAGCCAAAAAATACGGCTTGGTAGATAATGTTGTACCCGCAGCTAAAATTAGAAAATAGAATTATTTTCGTTAAATTCGTGCTATGAGTGATAAAAACAAGGACAATAAGGATTTAATACATTGTTCATTTTGCGGCCGTTCCAGCCTGGAAGTTAACAGTATGGTAGCCGGCCCGGATGTATATATTTGCGACAAATGCGTGGAAGATGCCTCTAGTATCATAAAAAATGATCTGGCAGCAATTAACAGGCGCAAATCAACTTCCTTCAAACCTCTTTTAAAACCGGTAGAAATTGTTGCTAAGCTAGATGAATACGTTATTGGTCAGGAGGAGGCCAAAAAAACGCTAGCCGTGGCCGTATATAATCACTATAAAAGAATTTCGTCCGAAAGCACAGAAATTGACGATATTGAAATAGAAAAAAGTAACATTATACTGCTCGGCCCTACCGGGAGCGGTAAAACCTTGCTCGCACGCACATTGGCCAATATCATTGATGTGCCCTTTACCATTGCCGACGCCACCGTACTTACCGAAGCCGGTTACGTGGGCGAAGATGTGGAAAGTATTTTAAGCAATTTGCTTCAAGCAGCGGACTACGACGTGGAACGCGCAAAACGAGGCATTGTTTATATAGACGAGGTAGATAAAGTAGCACGCAAAAGCGATAACCCGTCCATCACTCGCGATGTAAGCGGAGAAGGCGTGCAACAGGCTCTTCTAAAAATATTGGAAGGAACGGTAGCAAATATTCCCCCAAAAGGTGGCAGAAAGCACCCGGAACAAAATTTTATACAACTGGATACTACCAATATATTGTTTGTATGTGGTGGGGCATTTGCCGGATTGGAAGAGATTATTTCGCGCCGTAAATCTACTAAAACTATGGGCTTCAATCATTTGGAACAAACCAAATTCAACAAAAATGCGCCCGATATATTCTCTCACGTAGAACCTGAAGATTTACAGCAATACGGTTTAATTCCAGAATTGATTGGCCGCTTGCCCATGATCTGTGGACTGCATGAATTATCGGATAAAGCCCTGCTCAATATTCTACAAAAACCAAAAAATGCACTTACCAAACAGTACAAAAAACTGTTTAAAATGGAAGGTATTGAATTGGAATTTGAAGATGAGGCGTTGAAGGCAATAGTACAAAAAGCAAAGCTAAGAAAAACGGGTGCACGTGGCCTGCGTTCCATAATGGAAGCCGATATGCTCGATATCATGTTTACGCTTCCTTCCAAGAAAAACGTTGTCAAATGCATAATTACCGGCGATACTATCACCAAAAAAGCACCACCCATTTACGAAAAGCAAAAGGCATCGGCTTGATGATGCCTGGGCAATTACCAGCCGGCTGAACAAGGCCTTATTCCCAACGCGGTTTTAACCCAAATACATATCAAAAGATCCAAAAAAGTATGAAAAATCCACGTTCTGCAATTTTACTGGGTGGCAGCATTGCAATAGGGCTTATTATTGCCGGCTGGTTGCTCGCGCATAGTATTATACAGGTTAAAGAATACGAACGTACCGTGCTGGTAAAAGGCTTATCGGAGCACGAAGTAATGGCCGATATTGCCAACTGGCCCATCAAAATTGTAGCCGCTTCCAATAATTTGAACGAACTTTATAAAACGCTGGATACCAACATTGACGAAATTACCGCTTTTTTGTTGAAGGAAGGCTTTAGTGTGGATGAGTTTGAGAGTACCGCCCCTCTGGTTACTGATAAATTGGCCGAACGCTACTCCGACCAAAACGCAGCCTTGCGCTACATTGCCCAACAAACGGTTACTGTTTATACCGACAAAGTAGATTTGGTACGCACTGCCCAGCGCAATATTGCAGACTTGGGCAAAAAGGGCGTTGTTTTTAGTGGATATGAATACGACCAGCGCGTCAATTATCTGTTCACACGCTTAAACGACCTGAAACCCGAAATGATTCAAGAGGCAACCAGAAACGCCCGCGCGGCGGCCCAAAAATTTGCCGACGACTCGGCCAGTAAACTCGGTAAATTAAAAACGGCCAGCCAAGGACAATTCAGCATAACCGACCGCGACGAAAATACGCCCTATTTGAAGAAAATCCGCGTGGTTTCGACCGTAGAGTATTATTTAGTCGACTGATTCTATCCCTACTCCGTTATAATTTCTTTTACCCCATTTCTATTCGGAAATAATCACGAAATAAGAATCATTATCTTGTTAGAATTGATTCGATTTATGGAATACAAGCACGCAATTCCCTCTTTGTGATTCGTCGGTGTGCGAACGCAACGCAGTGAGGAAGTTGCAGCTTCCTGTCATGAAACTGATTTATAATTAGGATTGGAAGCCAGGGCTTCGTGGCGATTCCTAGTTCCTGCGGAATCGACAAGGTTGGACGGTGAGCTTGTAGAACCTGCACTGAACGAGGTTCTCGAAGTATCGATGCCATTCCATTAGCCGGCACGGGGCTGTTTAATATAATTTTTTATTCTTTGTACATTTTTCCTAAACTTGTGGCGGTAATCTAATCAGTTTTCTCAACTCATGTATAAACGCACAAAATTTTTGTTGGTTATATTATTGCTATTTTTGGGCCTCGGGTCTATTATATACAACCAATATCTGGTCGATAAAATATTGGAGCAGGAACGCTCCAGTGTAGAGTTGCTGGCCAAAGGCTATCGCTATATGACCGCACCGTTGGAGGAACAGGCCGGAACCAAACTATTGGAAGCACTGGACTTATTAAAAGATAATCCCGCAGTTCCAGACAGCGTAATACAATTAATAAAAAAGGCAGAATCGACTATTAACACCTCCGATTTTGTATATTCCGAGATAATTCTGGAAAATAGGTTCAAAATCCCGGCCATTGTTGTAGATTCCAACAATACCATCCTGTTTCATAGAAATATAAATAAGATTGAGCAGCTTAAAACAGCAAAAGATTCTCTAAAACTGGTCAACTCCTACAAATCGCTTAACGACCCCCTTCCTATAGTTATCGGCGACGATACCAAAAAAATAACCCAATATGTGTTTTACGGCGAAAGCCCAACTGTGCAATTGCTGCGGTATTTTCCGTTTATCCAAATTGTTGCTTTAAGTTTATTATTGATAATTGGTTATACCACGTATAAAAGTATTACGCGGGCCGAACAATCGAATTTATGGGTGGGTATGGCAAAAGAAGCGGCCCATCAGCTCGGAACTCCTATTTCCAGTCTATTTGGCTGGGTACAATTACTGAAAGACGAATTTGGCGATGATGAGTTTGGCAATACCATTGCTACAGAAGTAGAGAACGACGTAAACCGACTGGCGGGGGTTGCTGAGAGATTTGGTAAAATTGGCTCGGAGCCCGAACTTACTTTAACCAATATAGAGCCAATTTTGGAAGATGTAATGTTGTACATGGAAAAAAGACTGCCAAAACTGGGCAAAAAGGTTGCCGTTAAAAAAGATTTACAAGCACACGGCAAGGTATATCTTAGTTCAGATTTATTTCAATGGGCGATAGAGAATCTGGTTAAAAATGCTATCGATTCACTCCAGGGCACCAGTAAAAACCCCACTATATCCATAACTTCATTTATAGAAGAGCATCAAATTGTTATTGATATAGAAGACAATGGAAGTGGTATAGACAAAAAGCATATCAAAGAGATATTCCGCCCGGGTTTCAGTACAAAAAAACGCGGTTGGGGATTGGGCCTCAGTTTAACACGCCGTATTATCGAAGATTACCATAAAGGTCAGGTATTTGTACTCCGCTCAGAATTGAACGGAGGTACCATTATCAGGATAATATTGGATGTGAATAATTCGGGTAATACTGAAACTATCTCTGCCGGCTAAAATAAAACCTAAGATAAAGTTACAGCCCTTTAATGTATTTTAGTCGGTTGTAAAGCCACGCTTTCTGGCATATTCCATCAATTCGGCTTTAAGCAAATTACGCCCACGGTGTAATCTGGAACGAATGGTTCCTATCGGCACATCCAACATATTTGCAATTTCTTCGTAGGTGTAATTTTCAACATCACAAAGCAGTACTACGGTCCTGAAATCTTCGGGCAATTTATGAAGGGCATTCGACAGGTCATCGTCCATCAGCTCGTTGAACATCAAACGCTCCAAGTCGGTAGTTTCGGTACGCTCGGCTCTGATCAGCTCATAGAACGATTCAATCTCATCGTAATCTACTTGTTGCGGCCTGCTGGCAGTACGTCTGTAGCTGTTAATGAAAGAGTTTTTTAAAATACGGAATACCCAAGCCTTGGCATTTGTGCCTTTTTCGTAACTATCAAAAAAACGGTACGCCTTAACTATAGAGTCTTGCACCAAATCTTCCGCATCATTCACATCTCCGGTAAGTTTTAGCGCGAAGTTGAACATCACGTCCAATAATGGAATAATTTCCTCATTAAAATCTTTCTGTTTTTTTGTCTCTTTTTTTACCAATGTCGAATTCATAATAAATACCTTGTTTTTAATATGGATTTAATCCGGCTTTATTATTTTAACCGTTTACGACCTCATTACTCATTTTGCTACTCTATTAATGTAATAAACCTGTAGCTCAAAGTTTAATAGATAAAATTTATAAGGGTATTAGATAAATCCGTTTAACATTAAATTAAAATACGAAAAATACCAATAAATCGTAAATGGCATGTGTCCAGGCTGCTATGCCAAAACCGCGCCAAACATATATTCCATTAAGCAACAGACCAAATAAGAAACGAAAAGTAAATGAATTTATTGTGAATTGGTCACCGAATTCGCCTATATAATGCGCCGCACTGAACAGCAGGGCGGAAAGCAGAACCGCTGCGGTTACAGGTGCCCATTGAGATCCTTTAAACACATATTTGAACAAATAAATAAGCGCAGAAACCAGAATTACCCGAAAAAACAGCTCCTCATAAAGTCCTGCACCCAGCGAAAGGGTAAATTTCTCCAAACTGCTAAGTTCGTGAATCATCGAGGTGCCACTGGACGCACTGAAAACAAGGCCAATCACAAATTGCACCAACAGTAAAACCAGAATGGAGAGTACAAATGATTCTGCCAGCATGTATCTGAAATATTTGGCTTTTAAATCTCTGAGCCTGTGGCGCTCTTTGTACATGATTATAAGTCCAACCACCAAAGCAATTAGTAGCGTAATAGATACTGTGTTGGCGCCAAATATGGATAGTATTCCTTTCATCCAAACATCCACGCCGTTGCGGATGGTGGTTAGGTTGGACGGTGATTGTAGCAGGAAAACCGTTTCATAAATTACCAATAAAGGCACACTGAAAAGAAAACTATATAAAAGTGTTCTGGTGTCGCTGTAATATTTTTTAAAGCTATCGCCCATTAACCATCGATGTAGATAATTGCCTCCGGTTCTCCGGAAATATCATATCCTAAAGCCTTAAATGCGTTATTAGATAATTTTAGCGTTGCTCCGGTTATCCTGTCGTTTATTTTAACATAAATGCCCTTGTTATTGGCTGGATTTTCGACAAAAATTATAGTTCCCAATGTGATATTGGCATGAGCCGCGGTTAATTTATCGGGGTTGTACAGTTCGCCGCTGGTTGTAGTTTTGCCAATATTAGCAATATCGTACCTTTGCACTTTTATGGTTCCCAGGTCTTGCAGCCGGGCATCGCTTTTATATGGATTGGGCAGGTTTTTTGATGGTGGCAAAAGCACCGTTATTTTATTAGCCATCGCCAGGTTGTGAACATTTATATCCGGATTTAAGGCCTGTAATTCATCAGCCGTCATCTTAAATCTTTGGAGTATGGAGTTAAGGTTATCGCTGCGTTTTACCGTATAAAGCACAAATTTACCCTGACTTGACGATTCTTCTGAAAACTCGTTCACAACCGGTGCCACGCTGGTCGATTTTATGGCAAGTCGTTGGCCCACGCGTATATTATCGGAACTAAGGCCGTTCAATGCTTTCAGTTCGGCAACGGTCATCCCGTTAACGCTAGCTATACCAAATAAAGTATCACCGCTTTTTACCAAATAATACGTATTTGACGCTCCCGTTTCCGATTTTATAATAGATTCGCCGGCTTCTTCCCGATTATCTTCTTCGATTATATCTTCGGTTGGTTTCTCGCCGGTAGCATTGGTTTTATAATATACCAATTGCTGGCCAATGGCTAAATTATTGCTCTGTTGGTTGTTCCATTGCTTTAATTCGGCAATGGTTACGTCCAGTTTTTTGGATATACTGAAAAATGTATCTCCTGCGGTAACGGTATATATTTGTTTTTCCTGAGCGTGCACATCCACCGACAAGCCTTGGTTCAAAACAAAAGCTGTCATAAATATTATGATTATCTGAAGTATTCTTCTCATTCTATTTAACTCTTCCGTTCAAATTTCAGATTTATGGTAATAAAAATAATTTCTAATTTGAATTTACTTTCATGGATTGATTTACGACCTGCTTAAACAGAGCAAAATTAATTATTGTCCGTTTTTCTTAAAAGCCTCATATCTTTGTTCCATTTCTTCGATGGAATCTCCGCCAAGTTTTTCGATAAATGCGTTTGCAATTACCGGCGCAATAACACTTTCTGCAACAACTACCGCTCTTGGCAGGGCGCATACATCAGAACGCTCGTATCTGGTATTTGTTTTCTCCAATGTTTTCATATCAACCGTACCAAGCGGATTTAACATGGTTGGAATGGGCTTCATGGCACCGCGTATAATTATAGGCATACCGTTACTCATTCCTCCTTCTATTCCGCCGGCCCTGTTTGTGCTGCGTTTAAAGCTTTTGCCATCGTGAATTATTTCATCGTGTACGTTATGCCCCTGGTTTCTGGCGGCTTCAAAGCCCAAACCGATTTCAATGCCTTTCATTGCTTGGGTTCCCAAAATGGCCTGTGCAAGCATACCATCCAGTTTTCTGTCCCAATGTACATAACTGCCCAGGCCGGCCGGCACTCCGGTTATAACAATTTCATAAATACCGCCCAGCGAGGATCCCGCCAATCGCGTTTGCTTTATTTCTTCTCGCATCTGCGCGGATAAATCGCTGTCTAGGCAACGCACATCCGATTCATCCGCTGTTTTAAATATATTTTCTGCCCCCTTTTGCATCAACGGGTCGGCAATTGCACGAACATCTTCCCAGTTTTTATAGCCAATGGAACCAATTTGCAGCACATGGCCGCCTATTTCTATGCCAAAGTGCTTTAAAAATCGTCGTGCAACGCTGCAACAGGCAACGCGCATAGCCGTTTCCCGCGCACTTGATCTTTCTATAACAGGCCTTATATCGTCAAAATTATATTTTTGGCTGCCCACCAAATCGGCGTGTCCGGGGCGAGGCAAAGTGATTTTTTCAATTCCTTCGGCTTCCTTTTCTTTGTTCATAACAACCGGCCAATTATCTTTGTCTTTTGCAAAGGCTCTATTTTCCATAGTCAGTGCAATGGGGCCGCCAATAGTTTTTCCAAAACGCACTCCGGAGCTAATAATGGCCTTATCTTTTTCGAAAGCCATTCTTCCGCCACGTCCGTAACCTTGTTGCCGGCGTACCAAATGCTCTGCAATATCCTCTTCCAATATGCTCAGACCTGCCGGAATTCCCTCTACCACTCCTGTTAATGCCGGGCCATGCGACTCGCCCGCTGTCAAATATCTAATCATTTAAATCTGTTTTTAGCCAATTAAATTTAGTTTTATGCTCTATGTGGTAATGTAAGCATTAAGGCGATGTACTATGTAATATTATTGATGTAATATTTTGGCGTTTTTTAAATTAAAGCCGAGTTTTTAAGCTCAACAAAAACACACCACCGGTTTTGCTGTAAGAGCTCCGCGCCATATCTATATTTATACTTTTAACCTTAAAGCCCACACCTATTCCCATGCCTGCAAAATCGAAATTCTCCCTGACCTGGTTTTGCTCGTGCAGATAATGGTTATAACCCAGGCTAAAAGTAAAGTTGTCGCCAAAAAAGAAACGTCCGCCAACAACCAGATGACGTGCCATATTATCTATAAAACCGGGATCTTCTGCTTCGCCAAATTGTCTCATATTCCATTTATTAAGCTGCCGTGCGGTAAAATTAATTTCGGCCGGAAATCGGTCGGGCTTTTTGGTGATACTCAATGAGATGTCCAGTGGCAGCGGTTCGATGATCCCATTATACGCAACCAATTGTCGGCCCAGGTTTTTAATGGCCAGCCCCACACTAAAATGACTTTCTATGTCTTTGTATAATAACCCTGCCGAGGCAGCCAAGCCGTTAGATTTATATTCGCCATAGCCTGAATAAATGAAATTCAGCTCACCTCCGGCACTCCATCTTTCCGATAGCCTGTATGCATAAGCGCCACTCAATGCCAAGTCGAGAACTCCCATATCTCCTAAATTATTACCATCGTCATCAAGTAAATCAAATTCGCCATAGCCCATAAAACGGATACCGAAACCAAGGGTCTGCAATTCATCCAATTTATAAACTGTATTTATAACGCCCATTTTGGTATCAACCAAATAATTAACAAACGTTGCCGATACGTCGCCGGTTTGCGAGCCATCCAAATAAGCAGGATTCAAATGATATAGGCTGAAATCGCCATCCATCATAGAAGCATGATAGTTGCCCAGAGCCGCAACTTTGGCGTTCGGACTCAGCTCCAAAAATCGGTATATAGTAGAGTTGGAAGTCTGCGAAAAAACATTCAGCGAAATAAGACAAAAAAGAATGCTTAAAAAATGTACTTTCAATGATGGTTATTTATAAATGACAATTTGCATAAATGTTTTGTAATATAAATAATATTGAGAAAGCATTGGTGCCATTCGCCGAAAAAACATTGAATTATTATAATTAATGGAATCAATACAACAATTTGGTAAATATACCCAGCTATTATATCAGGCTTTACGCTCGGTGGTTGAGTTCAATACCTACAAAAAAAATCTATTTCAAGAGTTTGTCAAGATTGGATACGAATCTATACCAATAATCATATTGACCGGTTTTTTTACCGGCGCCGTACTTACTTTGCAAACTGCTTATCAGCTGGATGCCGATTTTATCCCTATTTATACTATCGGCTCCATTGTGTCCAAATCGATTATTATAGAATTGGCCACAGCCATCAGTGCATTGGTATTAGCCGGTAAAGTAGGCGCCCGAATAGCCACGGAATTGGGCACCATGCGAGTTAGCGAACAGGTGGATGCGCTGGAATCGATGGGTTTTAACTCGGCTGCCTTTCTTATATTGCCGCGTGTATTTGCCGGTTTGTTTATGTTTCCAATGCTTTATATAGTGTGCGCCACTATGGGTGTGGCTGGCGGTGTAATAGCCGGCGAGGTAGATGGCATTATTACTGCCGGAGAGTTTATGAGAGGCGCCAAAATGAGTTTCCTGCCGTGGGATATTATTTTTGGCTTTATAAAATCGTTTGTGTTTGGTTTTGTTATCACTTCCATTTCCTGTTTTAAAGGCTACTATGCCACCGGCGGTGCCGAAGGCGTTGGAACGGCAACCACACAGGCAACGGTTTATAGTTGTGTGTTTATTTTATTATCCGACTTTGCGTTGGCTTCCATTTTATTATAAAATATGATAGAGATAAAAAATCTGACCAAGAGTTTTGGCGATAATCTGGTCTGGGAAGATGTATCGCTTAAAATCGAGAATGGAGAGACCCTTGCCATCATAGGCAAATCTGGTTGTGGTAAATCTGTGTTGTTAAAGCATCTGAATGCACTTCTATACCCCGACTCCGGCAAAGTAATAATAGACGGACACGATTTATTTACTTTAAGTTATCTGGGACTAAGGGTTATTAGGCAGCGTTTTGGTATCTTGTTTCAGGGAGGTGCGCTGTTCGATTCTATCAATACTTTCGATAATGTCGCATTTCCTTTGCGTTATTTCACAAAACAATCTCAAAAAGAAATTGAAACAAATGTTTTAAGAGCGTTAGAATTGGTAAATTTACGCGACACCGCCAGCAAGCTCACTTCAGAACTGTCAGGAGGGATGAGAAAGAGGGTGGCTTTGGCAAGGGCCATTATTTTACAGCCCGATTATCTGCTGTACGATGAACCTACGTCAGGATTAGACCCCGAAACCTCGGAAGAAATTAACGAATTGATAGTAAAACTAGCCGATAATATGGAAGTAACATCCATTGTAATTACGCACGATATGAGCAGTGTACTGAAAATAGCCGACAAAGTTGCCTTTTTGGATGATAAAAAATTAAGCTGGTACGGCTCAAAAGACGAAATGCAGACAAGCGACCACAAAGCACTAAGAAATTTTATAACAGCGAGCGAATTTAAAATCAAGAATAAATGACCAATTTTAATAACTATAAAAACGAGCTCAAAATTGGAGTCACTGTTTTAATAGCCATAATTATTGCTTTCACCGGCTATAGTATTATGCGCGACCAATCTTTTTTTAGCAACACAATAACGCTTTATACCAAATATGGCGATGTAACCGATTTAAACCCGGGCAGCCAAGTGCTAATTAAGGGCTATAAAGTGGGCAAAGTTATCGAAATGACGCTGGAACCAACAGATAGTACTTTGGTGGGCATGCAAATTGACCGTAAAAACGAAATACCCGCCGGTTCAACGGTTTATCTGAAATCGCCCGGACTTTTGGGGGATAAATATTTGGAGATTGTCCGCAACCCGGCATCCTCCGCCATCCTCGATAACGGAGATTTTATAGAAGGGGTATATACCCGTGACCTGTTCGACACCATCGGCGAAAAAGGCACCGATCTGGCCAATGAAATATCCTCTTCTATAAGTGGTATAGAGCAGTTGGTAGATGGTTTGAACGAAACACTGAACAGCGAAAACAAAGAAAATATCGCTGTAATATTAAAAGAATTCTCACAATTATCGCAAGACTTAACTTCCATTTTAGAAGGCAAAAAAGAAGAAATTGATGCGATAACGGGCGATGTCAGAAAGGTTATGTCGTCTATGAAAGAACTGAGCCACGACAAAAAAGACGAACTTGACAAAATGATTTCACAATTAGAGGCATCATCCAAAAATCTGGAAGAATTGACCGATAAATTGAATGAAGGCAGCAGTTCGCTCAACAATATATTGTACAAAATAGAGGCGGGCGAAGGCAGCTTGGGCAAACTCGTAAACGATGCCAATTTATACAATAATCTGGATACGTTAACGGTCAAACTATCCGATTTTATAGACGATGTTCAGGCCAATCCGAAAAAATATCTAAAATATATGCGACTGATAGATATTTTTTGATAAGTAAATATTCAAAAGGCTTTCAATTCCTTTAGTTATAGCGTATATTTACAGGCTATTTAAGAAGCAACGATTTTATATCATTATAAATTAATTTAAATTTTTAAGTACTGTTTTAGAGGTTACCTATTATGGGTTTAATGGAAACGCTAAGAAATAGCACCAAATATATCATTATCCTGCTCATTGGATCGTTCGGTATTTTGTGGGTGCTATCGGATGTTGGTGTTACAAATTTAATTGGCGCCGGCCCCCGAGACGTTGGAAGTGTAAATGGGGACAGAATAAGTATAGAAGAATACCAGGAACGTGTTCAATATTATAACAACGTTTACTCGCAACAAACCGGTACGTCGATGACGCCGGAACTGACTGCTATTTACGAGCAGCAAGTGTGGGACGATCTGGTAGTTTCTCGTCTGGTTGAACAAAAAATGGACGAGTTGGGCATTACCGTTACCGACCAGGAACTGTTGGATATGGTTTATGGCGACAACCCGGATCCGATTATTGCCCAAAATTTCCGAAATGAGGACGGCACCATAAATCGCGCTGCACTGGAGCAGGTAATGCGAGACCCCGGCTTCTCCCAACAGGCATTGGCACTGGACATACAGTTGCGCCAAACACGCCGCCAGCAAAAATTATCCAACTTTATAACCGCCGGATTGCAGGTTACCCCGTTGGAAGTGGAAGAAGAATACAAAAAACGCAACACCAGGGCAGATATTTCATACGTGCGTTTCCCATATTCAAGAGTTTCGGACGATGAAATCAGTATTTCCGACTCCGATCTGAAAAAATACTACAACGACCACAAAGACAACTACAAACAAGACGAAAACTATCGCCTCAAATTTGTCAAATTCAGCAAACTGCCAACTGCAGCAGATACTTCGGCTATATTTAAAGAAGTAAACGACCTGAGAAACGAATTTGCAGAAGCCGATAACGATTCGCTTTTCTTGGCACAAAACGGTTCCACCACACGCTATTCTAATGCATTTATCGATAAAAACGATATACGTGAAGATTTTGCTGCGGTTCTGGACGTAAACGTGGGCGAAGTAACCGAGCCATTTGTAGAAAACGGACAAATTACCATTCTGAAAAAGGTGGACGAAAAAGGACAGGAAATCAAATTTGCAGCTTTTTCGAGAATAATCGAAGCATTGTTTGGAACCATCAATAAAGCCAACGAGCTGGCCGAGGATTTCAGGCATTACGCAATGGAAGAAACCAGCTTTGATGAAGAAGCCGAGCGCAATGGCTATACCGTGCTCGAAGCAGCAGCCACAAAAGGCACTCCGTTTATTTCCGGAATCGGTAACAGCCAGCAGGTAATGAAATTTCTGGAAAGCTCGAAAAGAGGTAAAATATCCGGAGTAATCGAATTGGCCAACGATTTTGTGGTGGTTCAGATTACCCAGAAAAACAAAGAAGGATACAGACCTTTTGATGCCGTTAAAGATCAAGTTGAAGCACAGGTAAAAATTCAAAAGAGAACCGAAAAAACTGTTGAAGAAGCTAAAGCGCTTTTGGCAAATAACAGCAATCTGGCTGCTTTAGCCGAAGCCGCAGACCTGGAAGTTGTAACGCAGACCAACATAAAAGCCAGTGACTCAAGAATATCCGGAGCCGGCAGCGAACCCGAAGTAATCGGACGTTTGTTTAACCTTAATCAGGATGAAATCTCAGGTGTTTTGGTTGGCACAAACGCCGCATTTGTTATAAAAGTTGACGCCAAAAGCGAAGCAGACATGGACAAACTGACTTCCGATCAAAGAGAAATGATAAAAGAAGATCTCGAAATAGATAAAAACGACCGATTCTTATCCGTATGGTTGGAACAGCTTAAAAAAGAAGCCAAAATTGTGGATAACAGAGACCGACTGTTTACCAACTAAATAAACGTAATAAAATTTTTATTGGTTAAAGGGTAAGAAACTGTTTCTTACCCTTTTTTATTAATTTTAATACCGTTAAACTGCAATTTTGGAAAACAATCCGGCAAAAATGACCAAAAAGAACCCACACGAAACCGATAAATTTTGGATGCGGCAAGCACTCGAATTGGCGCAAAAAGGAAGTGGCTTTGTGTCACCTAACCCGATGGTGGGTTGTGTTATTGTAGATAAAAACGGTGAGAAAATAGGTGAAGGTTTCCATGAAAAATACGGCGAAGCACACGCCGAAGTAAATGCCGTAAATGCCGTAAAAAACAAGGATGCGCTCGAAGGAGCTACGGTTTACGTAACTCTGGAGCCCTGCTCACACCACGGTAAAACCCCGCCCTGTGCCCATTTATTGGCTTCGTTACCCATAAAAAGAGTGGTTTGCGCCACAACTGATCCCAATCCAAAAATCGACGGCAAGGGGCTTCTTCATCTCAAAAACAACGGTATAGAAATTACCAATGGAGTTTTAAAGGAAGAGGCAGAACAGCAAAACGAATTCTTTTTCCACCATCAGCAATATGGACGCCCATTTATTACGCTAAAAGTAGCACAAACCGTAGATGGATTTCTTGCTGCAGCCGATGGCGACTCGCAATGGATTTCATCCAAAGCATCCCGCACGCTGGTTCACAAATGGCGCACGCAGTACGACGCCGTTCTGGTGGGAAGGACAACGGCCATGGCAGATAATCCCTCGCTAACGGTGCGCCATGTTGCGGGCAGGCAACCCCAGCGCATAGTTATAGACGGACCATACGAATTGCCCCGAAATCTCAATCTTTTTTCGGATAAATACGAAGATAAAACAACCATTGTTACATGGAACAAAGAAGCCTCTGCCGAAGACGCTGATCCCATGCTGAAACTGCTCAAAAGAAACTATTTCAGGGGCGAAATTATTCAAGTTCCAAAACTGGACGGCCATGCCCACCTGAGAATAGCATTTGCCGAACTGGGCAAAAAAGGAATTACATCGGTATTGGTAGAAGGAGGCCAACAGCTTACCGGCGCACTTTTAAGACAGGGGCTGGTAGATAAAATCCAGATTTTCATCGCACCAAAACTATTGGGCGGCGGAACACGTTCCATCTTAAACCTGGGCATCCACAAAATGAACGAAATTATTGACCTGAAAAACGTTACCTGGCAAAAGGTCGGCCCGGATATGTTATTAACCGCTTATTTATAATCAAAAAGATATGTTTACCGGAATTATCAAAGAAATCGGCACCGTGCAAAATATTAAAAGCCTGAACGGCGGTGGGCTGCAATTCGACATAAAATGCAGTTTTGCAGGAACCTGCCATATCGACGAAAGTATTTCCATAAATGGCGCCTGCCATACCGTTACCGCCTTTAATGACGAGACTTTTACCGTGCAAAGCGTAGAAGAAACACTGCGAAAAACAACCATGGGCAGCCTGACAGAAGGCTCCATTGTCAATTTGGAACGCTCTTTAACGTTACAGACAGGAATTGAAGGCCATCTTGTTCAAGGTCATGTGGATAGCACCGGAACCATCGTAAAAATCGAAAAGGAAGAAACCGGACGCCTTATTACCATCGAATTTCCCAAAGAATTCGAAAATATGATTGTTGGAAGAGGCAGTATTACGGTAGAAGGTATCAGTCTGACCATTGCGCGCGAAGAAAAAAACCAATTTACCGTGGCCATTATCCCCTATACCTGGGAGCACACCAATCTAAAAGATAAGAAAGAAGGCGATGAGGTAAATCTGGAGTTCGATGTTATCGGCAAATATGTGGTAAAATATCTGGCTTCCATTGGGCGCGATAGCCTGTAAAAGCCATTAAATAATCTCTCGATTTAGTTAAAATCTTCGACCGGTGGGCGAGGAACTTCTCTCCAGATTTTGCAATAGTGGCAGTTTCTGGAACAGACTTTGTATTTGTGCACTGTTCAACGTTAACCTGAAGAAATAGTACTGAAATTCGCCAAAAGGATTGATTTGGAATGATAAATCCCAGCATTCCAGGTTTCTGCTCAGATTAAACTCGGCGGGCGTTAGTTTTTTCTGTATAAAATCGTAGCCCATGCGTGTATTAAAACGCCATTTTGGCGTTAAATTAAACGAGATGTTCTCTGCATTTATAACCGCATTCTTTTGGGCCTTTCCCGTCGGGCTATAATTCCAGCGGTAATTGAAATTTAACGAAAAACTCCAAGGTGAGTTTAAAGGCGGTATCAATTCTTCGTTAAAATGCGGATCGATCGGCCTGAATGCACTTTGGTCGAAGGGGTCGTAAAGCCGCCTGTAAACAGGGGTAAAAACTTCAATTCCCCTATCACCGCCCCTGAACGAAGTGCTCGCGCTGATGCTGAAATTCTGCATTTGGGCAAATCTTTTACCGTCCTCAATCAAAAATCGATTTATTTCCCTGCCATTTGCATCGGTGGCGTAGAAAGAAAATGCGGCGTTGGCACGTAAATTCAGGCCGCTCAAAACCGTTGAGGAAATATTGGCACTTAAGCGGGATAGATTAAGGCTATCGGCCGCAAAATTATAGGAGCCGCTCAGCCCCAAATTGTCTATTAATTTCAATTTGGTTTCCGATACCTCGCCGGTGCTGTCCCTTCTTACCAGTTTCGTTTCAAAAACGTTGGCAAAATTGAACGACAGGGAACGCGACTCGCCCCTGCCAGGACTGCCCAATAACTGGTTTTCGAAAATAGAATATACTTGCTCCCTCCCCAGCGTATCCGTTTGAACCGTTTTATAAAATCCCCATTTGGAATCGCTGAAATCCGGGCGGAAATTAAAACTGAAACTGGGACGAAATGTGTGCCTGAAGCCTTGCAGCGAACCAATCTTTTTGCTCGACATACCATACAATGTAGTTGAAAAACTGATTCCCGCATTAAAGTCACGTGCTGTGGCAAATCCCAGGTTTTTATGTGTTTCCACGCGGTTCGAGTCGGCATTAAAAGTTTTGTGCACGCTGGATGGATACCAATACTCGTTGATATTGAAATTACCGCTTAAATTCATATACGGGCTATCGATGAGTTTACCGATATTGGCCGAGGCCGTTTGTTTGAAGCCCATGCGTATATAATCGTCCTTTCCGGTGGCCTCCCGGTATTTTGACGGATCGAAAAGAGCATCAATAAAACCAATTTCCGCACTATCGGCATCAATGGGGGCGTAATCAAAAGAAGTATCGAAATTATTATTATATCGTATGGTAATGCTTTCGTACCATTTTGGGTCGTTGCCTGTTTTTGTTGTGAAAGGACTCAAAGTTTTTAAGCTAAACGTGGCGCTGGGTCCCTTTAAAGTGGTAGAATTTCTGGTGAAATTTTGATTTAACTGCGAGTTCAAACTAAAATTGAACAGGTTATCGGGGTGATTGAATTTATAAGAGGCCCGCGAATTGGAATTCGTTTGAGCCCGGTCGCCAATATCGTACGAGTTGCGTTTGTAATAATCGGAAGTTCTTAAATTGATATTGGCCGAAATGGACGAATAAGGCGAAAATTCTTGATTATGTGTCAATCCAAACGATTTTTGAACAGAGGTGGAATAATCGGGGTCGGTTTTTTCCATTCCCTGTTCTTTGGAATAGCCCATACGAAGCGAGCCGCTGAAAAAATCAGTTTTTCTGTACTGGATATTGGAATTCAAATAATACGAGCCCGATGTAAATATATCCCCGCTCAAATCGGCGGTAAAATAATCATTAAAATACTGGAACCATCCCACATTTTGCAGCCCAAGGCCGCGCGTGGATTGGGCATCGAAAGTATAAGTGGGCGTTAAAAGTCCGGAGCGTTTTTTCTCAAAATCGGTGGGTACATAACCGAATGGGAAAACAATGGGATATGGTATATCCAAAATATAAAGCCGCGCGTTGCTGAAAAACACTTCTTCCTCTTCTACCACCTTCATTTTCTTGGCTTTTATATAATAGTAAAGATAATCGGGCGGACAGGTTGAGTAGATTCCGTCCTCAATAAAAACCTCATCTTCATTTACATTTTTTACTTTGGAGCCGATCAGATAACCATCCGGTATTTCGATACGTGCCGATTCGAATTTGCCTTTTTTGGTGCTATAATTAAAAAGAATCCGCGTGCTCCTTATTTCGTCGGTTTCGCGCCTCAATACGGGATAAGAAAGGGTATCAGTTTTTGATTGGGCTGTGGCTTGTACCACATTTTGGGCCATATCCATTTCAATTTCGCCGGCAGTGAGAGTCCCGGCCTCATGTTCTACCTTGGCCGAACCGAATAAAAATGCTTTTTTACCGCTTTTAAAATCAACAACCAACGAATCGCTCGACTGAAACGAAACAACATCTTTTATGTTTTCTTTGCTGCCCAATGAGACATTTTGCCCGATTTTGGTGGTGTCGGCTTGTTGAGCATGGCCATTTTCTGTAAGCACAAAAAGCAATAATATGCTTAAAATAGCAATGGTTGTATGAATGGATTGCTCAAATCTCATATTTAAGAATTATGAAAAAGAATCGAAGGCCAGGCCTGCCGCGCCCAATAAAGCGCCATCGTTGCCCAAATCTTCGTAAACCAGCTCAAAATCCCTGTAAAAGGGAATCATCATCTGCTCTTTTATTGTTTTTCGTGCAGGGTCAAACAGAAAATCGCCGGCTTTTGCTACACCACCACTCAAAACAAATTTATTTATATCCAAAATGTGAGCATAATTAATTATGGCATAGCCCAGTTTTTCGCCTGCGCCGGCCAATATATCTAAGGCCAATTTATTTCCGGAAGCGGCCTCCTCACTCAGGTGTTTGGGTTCCAAAGCCTCAAAATTATCCCTGAATTTTTTGAATAACGGGTTTTCGGGATGCCGGACAATTTCTTCTGCGGCCATTCTGCTCATAAAACGCTGCCCCAAATAAGCCTCTACTGTTCCTATGGTGATCCCGTTCGACCTTGGTCCGTCAAATTTTATGATAGTATGTCCAATTTCGCCCGCCATGCCATTAACGCCCTTATACAGTTTTCTATTGAATATGATACCGCCGCCCACACCGGTGCCAAGCGTAATAATCATAAAACTGCCAAACTTTTTGCCCACACCAAAATGCAACGAGCCCAAAGCCGCTATATTTGCATCATTTTCCACTTTACAGTTAAGCCGGGTTCTCTTCTCGATACCTTCTGCAACATTTACCACCTCCCAGCCCTTAAAATTGGGCGGGTACATTACCGTGGTCTGTTCGGCATTTACCATACCGGGCAAGCCAATTCCTATGCCAATAACTTCGGCCGATCCTTTTACTTTCAAAACACTTTCGGCAATCCAGTCCAGTATATTTTCAACACCGTCCTGAGCTTTGGTAGGTGTAGAATATTTATCAATAATACCGTTGTTTTTATCAACCAGAGCCACCTTTAAATTGGTGCCTCCCATGTCAACTGCAATGGCTTTCATCTGTATTTATGGGCTCCTATTTTTCTCGTCTTATTTTATACACGGTTTCGCCGGGTTTGCGCATACCATACTCTTCTCGTGCAATCTTTTCCAATAACTCTTCGTCATCCTCCAACAAATCGATTTTTTGCATCAATTCTTCCGATAATTGGTCTAATTTTTCGGTGCGTTCTATCAATTCTTTCTTTTTTTGGTGCAAATCCCACCGGGTTTTCAAACTATAGGTATCGAAAAAGGTAAAATAAACCAATACTATAGCCACCAGTACGGTAATTAAAGCAGATTTTTTCCATTTAATAGGATTTAATAATGATATTCTCATAAATTGCAAGGTATTGATTATACTTATAACTGCGAAAATACGTTAATTTAGCTATTAATAATAATACTTGACCTATAAAATGAAGCATATTCTCTATCTTTTTTCTTTTATCCTTTTATTCACTGGCATCCAGCCGGCCAGCGGTCAAGTTATAGGCGATGGAAATGATGACGAATGGATTAAAGTCTATTTCAATATGCCGGCCGATACCACATTGATGACGCCCGGTAACAAAAGCAATCACTCTTGGGATATAATCGGCACGTTGGTAGAACTTATCGATAGCGCAAAGGCAACGGTAGATCTTGCCATATACGACCTTGAAAATATGAGAGTGGGCAATGCTTTGGTGGATGCAAAAAATCGCGGTGTGGATATCAGAATTGTAACCGACAACTTTAACAGAACTAATGGCGGCGAGCAGGACAAAATTATGCTGAATGCCCTTGCAGAAGCCGGCATCTATTCCATTGACGACGACGGAGATGTGTATAATCCTGATGGCACTATAGATGATAACACACTGGTGAACTCCGGCGCGGATATGCACCACAAATTTGCCGTTATAGACTATCATCCCGATTCTGCCGGTAGTGCCTACGTATGGGCGGGTTCCACCAATTTAACCTATACCGGCGCTTTTAATACCAATAACACCATTGTTGTAAAGCACGATGGCATCGCCAAAGTATTTACCGAAGAGTTTGAACAGATGTGGGGAGGAAGTGGCTTAGTGCCCAATCCAAAAAAAGCAAAATTCCATAAAGACAAAAAGAATGTAAGTCAAAATATATTCAATGTAGGGGGCACTCCGGTTGAACTCTATTTTTCGCCCATGGACCGTGCCAAATCCAAACCCAGTATCAGTAACCGCATTGTGGAAGTAATCAATAAAGAAACCGACCACGATATTCGATTTTTATCCTTTGCCATTACGCCAACTATAGATATAAGTCAGGCCATGTGGAACAAATCGGGCGATCACGTAACCAAGCTGGAAGGCGTTATCGACCGTGGATTTTATTCGCGCTACAGGAATGCCGGCGATATTTGGGGCACACCGGAAGCTATAAGCGGCAGCCGACTTATTTTACCGTCCAACGAAATCCGCAAACTGCACCATAAATTTATATTGATAGACGCCGAAAATCCGGACACAACGGATGTAGCAGTAGTGATAACCGGCTCGTACAACTTTTCGAACAACGCCGAACTGAGCAATGACGAGAATCTGTTCATTATTTATTCGAATAAAATTGCAAATCAGTTCTATCAGGATTTTGGCGGTGTACAAAGCCGAGCTATGGGTGTAACAGAACCACCTGCGCCGCCATTTGACCACGAAGCCTGGCACGAAGTAACAAGTATAAGAGATGGTTCAACCTTTGAAATTGAAATAGCTCCCCGATTCCCCTATCCCGTGAAATTATTAGGCGTGAGCGTGCCCGGAACCTATGCAGGCCCTGATTCGTCTTTTTATTATGCCGATGAAGCTGAAGAATTTTTAAGAGATTTCCTGACCGGCAGAAAAGTGAAAATAGCCGACTATGACGGTGGCTATCCGTATATGGAAAAGCAATCTTTTTATGGCTATGTAAAAGTACAGACTGAATTTGGCGAAGTTTCTTTAAATAAACTGATGTTGGAAGAGGGTTTGGGAACTGTAAACAACAATTTTAAACAACATCCCGATTCTTCGGTCGCTTTCCGAAGTTATTCAAATCAGGCTCGGGCCGGTAATAAAGGATTATGGGCAAATCCGGATAAGATATGGACCAAGGTGCCCAGCAAAGAGTCTGAAAATATTCTTGCTATAGAATTTCCAATCAATATTAATACAGCCAATCAAGATTTGTTGGTACATTTACCGGGAATAGGGCCAACTTACGCCCAAAGGATAATTGAGTACCGTGAAGAAAACAATGGATTTAAGAATATACAAGAGTTGCTGAATATAAAAGGAATTGGTGCCAAACGATTTGAAACCATAGAAGCCCTGGTAACCGTTGGCGGTGAGTAAATTGCAGCAAACACAGTGCTTTATTTGTTGATGATAGGCACTATAAAACTAAAAACCCCTTCCGATGTCAATCGAAAGGGGTTGGTCAAGAGAGAGTCAATATGAACTCTTTTATGGGATTGTTTGTGATCCGGGAGGGACTCGAACCCTCGACCCACGGCTTAAAAGGCAGTTGCTCTACCGACTGAGCTACCGGATCTGCCAATCACAAAAGTGATAGACCAGAAAGATAAGGATATTTTACCTTTTATGGCAACTTTAAATATACTTATTTTTCGTTTTGGGTATTTTTCGGTACTGCCTTTACGTGTTGCTATTATTATAATAAATTTAAATTTTATTTTAAAGTATTAGACCATTAGAAAATCTTAATATGCTTAAAAATTTTAAATAATTGAATATGAATTCCGTATCCGAGTTGTTTATCTTAGACAAAATTAACCAGTAATATCATCTATTTTATGGCAACTATCTTTACACAAATAGTAAACGGCGAAATTCCGTCGTACAAAATTGCAGAAACGGATAAGTTTTATGCCTTTCTGGACATTAATCCCATTGCCGAAGGCCATACTTTGGTAATACCCAAGCAAGAAACGGATTATTTGTTCGATCTGGATGACGATTTATTGGCAGAGCATATCAAATTTGCAAAAAGAGTAGCCCTGGCCATTGATGAATCATTGGCACCGCTAAGAACCGGGATAATAGTGGAGGGTTTGGAAGTGCCCCATGCGCACATACATTTAGTGCCCATATATTACGCAGAACAACCGGTAAGTTTGGCCCATAAAATTGAAGTGGGCAGTTCGCGTATGCAGGATATTGCCGAAATGATAAGTAAAGCATTCAAATAATGAAAATTCTGATTCTTAATGGTCCAAACCTGAACCTACTGGGCACCCGCGATACCGATATTTACGGTACCGGCACTCTGAAAGAGCTGGAAGATTTTATCCAAAACACCTTTCCGACACATTCTTTTTCATTTTATCAGAGTAACGTAGAAGGCGAGCTCATAAATCGTATTCAAGAGGCCATAATCGATGGCACCGAAGCCATTGTAGCCAATTTTGGCGGCTATACCCATACTTCGGTAGCCATCAGAGATGCATTGGACTCGGTAAAAATTCCAAAAATCGAGGTTCATATTTCCAATATCCACGCCAGGGAGGAGTTTCGGGAAAAATCCATTACCGGGAATGTTACCAACGGTATTATTACCGGCTTTGGCAAACACAGCTATATTCTGGGAGTGCAGGCCGCAGAACACTTATTGAACAAATAATTGAAACAGCTAAAAGAATTATTTTCCGATACCGTTATTTATGGCATCAGTAGTGTGTTGGCCCGTTTTATCGGCTATTTACTGGTGCCGCTGCACACAGGAATGTTCCAACGTGAAGAATATGCCGTTGTCAGCCTGGTTTTTTCGGCCATAGCTCTTTTTAACGTGTTTTTCTCGCTGGGTATGGAATCGTCGTATATCCGGTACGGCAAAAATAGAGATACCGCCCGCGGATTGTTCAAAACACTGCAATATTTTTTACTGGCCACCTCGGTTGGTTTTTTGATTATCGTTTGGTTTTTTAAGCCCTTTTTGATTCCAAAGCTCGGACTGGAATCGCAAACCAACATTTACTTGATGATGATGGGGATTTTACTGTTCGACAACCTGACCATTGTACCATTTGCAGAGCTGCGTTTGGCGCAAAGGGCGGTTTTGTTTGCCATCCTCAGAACCGCCAACGTATTGGTAAACCTGGGCCTGAACATTTATCTCATCATCGGGCTTAAAATGGGTGTAGAAGCCGTATTTATAAGTAATTTATCGGCGTCGATTTTCACTGCGGTTACCGTTTGGCTGGCTACTTTCAATATGTGGAAAGGGGTGTGGAACTCCGAATTCCTGAAAAAATCGCTGCGTTTTGGGCTCCCCTTTGTGCCGGCCGGAATTGGTTATGTAATCAATGAAATGATAGACCGGTTTTATCTGCTCGAAATTCCACATGATACCGTGATTAATCTATACGGAGCAGATTTTACACCTCAGGATTTGGTGGGCGCGTACAGTGCGTGTTATAAATTGGCGGTATTTATGCTTTTGTTGGTGCAGATGTACCAGATGGCGTGGCAACCCTTTTTTATGCGAAAATCGGATGATAAAGAAGCACCCCAAATTTTTGCTGCCAGCTTTAAGTACTTTAATTTGGCCGCAGCGGGTATATTTCTGTTTGTATCCCTATTTGCCGAACAAATTGTGGGATTAAAAATACCGTTTACCGATTTTTCGTTAGTTGGGGCACAGTATTGGATTGCATTGCCTATTGTTCCGGTTCTGTTAACGGCTTATTGGTTCCAAGGATGGTACATTAATTTCTCAGCCGGTATTTTTATAGCCGAAAGAACCAAAGAATTGGCAAAAATTACATTAATAGGTGCCGGAATTACGCTTTTGATGAACTTTTTACTGGTTCCAAAACTTGGGATGATGGGCTCGGCATACGCCACACTGAGCAGTTATTTCACCATGGCCATACTCATCTATCGCTACTCCGTTAAATCGTTTAAAGTGCCATATAATATGATTTTATCTTTCGGCGTAATCTTGATATCTGCCGTTGCTGTAATTTTAAAACCCTATTTAAGTGCATTTATTTCCTCAGAGGTGATTCTGTCCACTATATTACTGTTACTAACGCTGGTGGTCGTAACCATAATGACCCTAGGCTCCGGCTTTGTGAAATCACGCTTAGGTTTGAGAGGTTAGCAGATTATTCATAGTAAGTTCCATAAATAGTAGTACTAAAAATAACGCCTTTTGTATATTCTGTGGTTAATATGTTATTTTTTAAAACACAGAAAACATGGAATACACCGCAAGGATAGCAGACAACTGAATATCGCAAATCAGGAATACTTTAAATCTAATTTAAGGTTGCCTTTAATAAGAGTTAGGTATGGTTAATCACGCCAGTAATTTTAAATCCATTCGCACCGATTTTGGGGATAATTATTCACTTTTCTACAATATTTATACGCCTAAAGACGGGGATCTAAAAGGCACGGTTCTGATTTTGCACGGCATGAAAGAACATAGCGGTCGGTACGAAGAAATTGCAGGGTTTTTGGCAAAAAATCATTTTGCGGTACTCACTTACGACCATATTGCTCACGGAAAGTCGGTGGCAGAAGACGAAAAACACGGTCATTTTTATGTAAAAAAAGCAACTGGCCAGCTTGTTAAAAATGCCGATACAATGGCCGATTTTCTCCACCAGCAATATTCCGATGTTCCGCATTTTATTTTGGGACATTCCATGGGTTCTTTTATTACACGGCTGATTTTGCAACAATTCCATCATAAATTTAAAGGAGCGGTTATAGTTGGAACAGGCGGGAAGAATACAGCGGCTCAAATTTCAAGACCCATATTCTACCTACTGAGCAAATTTGCATCTAAAACAAACTCAAGTTTTATCAATAACACCTTTGATAAAATGAATAATGTCGCTTTTAAGGATGAACCGGAGGCAACGTCCACCAGCTGGCTCAGTGTAAGCAAAGATAATCGTAAGGATTTTGAAAACGATCAGTTATGCGGATTACCTTTCTCCAATTATGCTTTTTACACGCTGATTAGCCTGAATACCAAAGCCACTTCCCGAAACTGGGCACAAAATATTTCAGCCGAATTTCCTATGCTATTCGTCAGCGGTGCACAAGACCCCATCGGTAATTTTGGCAAGGGCGTTGTACAAACAGTATCCAATTTAAAAAAAGATGGTTTTAAGAATATAGAAATGCACTTATATCCCAATATGCGCCACGAAATACTCAATGAAGAAATAAAAGAAGTGGTATTTCAAGATATTCTACGGTGGTTGGAGGGGGACTGGTAGTTTTTTGCTTAAATATTTGGTGTAAATTGGTTTGCAATAAACTCGGATAACAAAGATTTGTCAGAAATAAACCTTCCGTTTTCATCTAATACATTAACAGTGCGAATGGTGCAGTGGCCGCCCGCCTCTGTTTCGTAAGTACCTATAAATTCTTTTTCGCGACCGGGATAAAGTAAAATACCAAAATCACTATTGAATAATTGGTTATAAGCAAATATCTGTCGTAAATCTTGTTTCAGTTCACTTTTTGTCAGAAGAATTTTGAAAAAATGTATATTATTTAATTATAATCATTTTTATTTAGTATGTAATGTGTAGCCCTTCCTTTTCCTTTCGTAAGAAGGAGTTTTTCTTTAACCATTTCATTTAAAATTTCAAACACTTTACTTTTTTGGTGCGATGTAACTCCAACCGCTTCTCTTCGAGTAATACGTCCATTATCTAAAATATATAAAAGAATTTTTTTCTTTTCGATGGAAAGAGATTCATAATCGTCCGTAATCGTCCGTAATCGTCCGTAATCGTCCGTAATCGTCCGCAATTGTTCATTATCGTCCGTAATCGTTTGTTCATTTACCTCTTTAAACGGTTCAGCATGAATATTTTGACGCTTTTCGGATAATTCGGTCTTTGCAAATGTGGCTCGAAAACCAATACTCGGCTCAGTCCAGTCGAACGAAATATCTGGATAACCCAATAAATCTTGTGCAATTAACTTCAAACCATTCCCCCACTGCTCAATAATACCGAGACGTTTAAAAACCGGAGCCAGAACCTTGTTTCTAATATCCGATTGGCCAGACTCGACATCTTTTAAGTCTATGGATGGTAATAAGGTGCCCGGACTGGTAATTTCAATCTTATTATCAAAAACGGCAATTTTAATATCCTTTCCTGTAAGAGAATAATCCCGATGAATAATAGCATTACGTATAACCTCCCTTAAAGCTATTACGGGATATTCCCATTTATCTTTTCTATAAACCGTGTCATAAGATGAGCCTTTTGAGATATGCCGCAGAATGAATTGATACGCTTCTTCTGCCTGTAAAGATAGCGGTCCATCTATTGTTTTTTGGTCAATAAAATCTCCCGGAATATCACCTTTAAAACGGGCACATTCTACTTTACTGTACGGAAACAGCTTAGCTTTTAAATCGTCATTAGACAGCAAAACCAGCGCATTTGTAGGGAATGAGCGCTTACCTTCAATACGGATAAGATTCAATTTCTTTAATACGGCACCGCTAAGTTCTTCTTTGGTAATTTCGAAAAAATGCTGCTTAAACTCGGAGATATTCAACTCTTTTAGTTCTTTTTCGTGAACCATTAAAGAGTCGAACGATATATTGCTGCGTTTTCTTATAAGCTCATCAATAATTTCTTGATTTGCCAGACGATTGGCAGAACCGACGCGGATATAGGTTCCGTGGGCTTCACCTTTGCTTTTAATAAAATAGGGTGGTGTGTTGCCCCTAAATATTTGGACTATAGCAATATGCTTATCCTCAACTTTTCTGAAAGATATTTCCGGTAAAATAACCGGCGTGCAGTTATCATGAATCAGTGCGCTTATTTTTTCTTCCATAATAAAACGATCGTCTTCATTAACCCCAACAACTTTGCGCGGGGTATCTTTAATGCCAATAATAAGCCGACCACCAGCATCATTTGCAAAAGAGACTATCGTTTTATTTAAATCGGATTTTTTCGGTAAATCCTCTTTAAATTCAAGCGTTCGTCCTTCCGGCTGTTTTATGAGATCGTCTATTTTCATACATATCTGATTTTTACACCCTTAATGTACTATTTTTATTGTATTAATTATTCATAGTAATAAATATGTGATAAGTTCAGGTTCAAACGCTACGAACGGAGGAAACATGATATAAAGCCTGAATTAAAAAATCATTAAAAATATCGAGCTATTTTTATTAAGATAATTATGTTGGTTTTGCTTGTGGAGACCTTAGTTAGTGCTTATGTGTTATAAAAAGTATCACATTCGGAAATTTATCCGGTTAACCTGTCTTCCAATTTTTTCTACTCAAACTTTGCTATAAAATGCCTTATATACTCATCCAAATACGTTCCGAAATAGTAGGGTAAATTCATCAAATAATAAGGTTTACCTTCGGGGGTGGTGCTTTTCTCTATGTTAAATTTTCCGCCATACATTCTTACTGCATAGGGATGCGGTGCCCGATTGACAAACTGATGTAAAGATTTCAATGTCCCGGTTTTTCCGGATTTAATTTCGATTGGGATTAAATATTTATCGTGTGCAACCACTAAATCTACCTCGGCAGACGATTGTGATTTATCCCTTACCCAAAAATGAGTTTTCTTGTAATCCGTTTTGTTTAAAGATAGCAGCTCTTGATTGATTATATGCGGAATTATCCTTCCTTTGTAGGCGCTGCTCAGGTCTTCCATTAGCAGTAAATCGGCCTGTATATTCAAATCAAAGTTTAAAATTCCCGTATCCAAAAATTGTAATCTGGGGCTCTTTTTAAAATCGGGAATAATGGGCAACTCCATATTGGTACAAGGATAAATAAGCTGAATTACTTTTGCAGCATCCAAGTTGGCAAAAGCCTCGCTCACCTCTCTGGATCTATAATTTGAATGCCCGAAGTTTTGAAATTTCACTCTTTCATCAACGAAAGAAGCCGCTGTATTTACAATGTGTTTAATTATGTTTTCTTCCGATTTATTACCGGCATATTTTACAATATCTTCTTTATAGGTGTGCCATATACTTTCGTAGATTTGTGGGAGTGCTGTTAAATCTTGAGTCTTTTCATATTGAGCAACAACTTCGGGCATCCCTCCAATAATACAGTAGGCATGAAATTCCTTCATTAGCAGTTCGTGAGCGACCGCGTCAATCGGGATGTTTTTAAACCGTTCCAACAGCTTAGTTTTCCCCATAGCTTCCAGATATTCTTGAAAATTGAACGGAAATAAATACCGATAGTTTATTCGTCCAACCGGAAAATGTTTGGTCTTGCTTAATGTATGCTCCAACAGAGAACCGGCAGCTATAACCTTTAAATCAGGCAAATCCTCATAAAAATAGCGTAAAAACGATATTGCCTTTTCCGATTCTTGTATTTCATCAATAAAAAGCAGTGTTTTCGATATTTCTTTGGATGGAATATCATTGCTCAAAGCAATAAAATCCATTAATTCTATAACACTATTGCTGCGGTCGATAAGGCTAATATCGTCAAATCGCTCTAAATTCAGCTCTATAAAATGTTTGTAGGTTGCGCCAAGCTGCCGCACCAAAGTTGTTTTACCTACTTGACGTGCTCCTCTCAGTACAATGGGCTTAGCATTCGAATCCGCTTTCCATTGCATCAATTCAGCCCAAATATGTCGTTTAAAATCTTTATTCATCACAAAACAAAGCCTACTTTACTTGTATTATGTAACAAAACAAGGGTAATATATATTATAATCTGTAATAAAACAAAGGTGATTTTATTATAATTTTGTAACGAAACAAGGGTAATTTATAACTCTCTTCCTTTTAGCAAATAAAAACATGGTTATTAATCAAAATAATTTGCCGTTTCTTGAAATTAATTTCCATTGAAAATCATTGGATTGTTATGCATTGCAGCCAAGCCGTAATTCTGGTTTTTACGCCTGCTTGTCTGCATTTTTTACTTTTAAATAAGGGTTAGAACTATGAATTTGAAAAATATACCAGGCTTTTTGATTGCACTTTTATTTGTATTTCCGGTGAAGGCGCAACACGGGAACCCACCCATAAATTTAGAAACTTTATTTGCCAACGAGGGCATGAACGTTACTATGACTTTCAACAAAAACTTACAAAGCTTTCCGGATATTGGTTTTTATAATATATCCAGCATTACTACCGATTGGGAAACTTCTACACTCATCGATTTAATGTTACAGGGCGGCATTACCTACCGATTAATGAATGGAATCAATGTGTTTGGTGGGTATCATTATGTGCCGGTAAATGGGGTTCATGGGTCTGCCGGTTTGCAATTTACTTGGGCTATGAATGATTTATTTGTGGCCATAACCCCACGTTTCGATTTATATAAAAACCACGCGGCCGAGCTATTTTTGATGACCACTTATACTCCCAACATTAAGAATGATCTGAATTTCTATTCGAGATTTCAAGGACTGTATGCGGCGCTTACCAAAGACGGTTCGCATGAAAGAAGTTATGCTTGGTTTCGGGTAGGAATGAGCTATAAAGATATTACCTTCGGATTGGGCGCAAATCTCGATTATTATGGTCCTATGGAAACCAATATTAATAACTTCGGTGTGTTTACGGCTTTTAATTTGTTTTAAAAATGTAAAGGTGGTCGCAATTTCAAGTTAATACTCCGTTATCACTGTAAATATCGGACCTTGTTCATAATACCAATACACTTCAATCCAAATATTGCCGGTATTCGCATCTTCAGGCACTATTACTTCCAACATAGTTGTCGAGGCGCTGATCACTTCGGCTGTAACATCCGAGCCACTGAACCAGATATGATTTTCGGAAGCAATAGAATTGAAGTTTTGGCCGTATAATATCACTGTTTCGCCAGGGTATGCGTTATCCGGATTGATGGAATCAATCACCGGCGGTGGAATACAGTTGAAAGTGAAATACACATCGGTTGTACCACCACTTAACGTGATAAATTGTGGGTTATCTTCCACTAAACCAGCCATACATTGCGGCGGGCCATCTTGCAGTTCAATAGAATAATCTCCATCGGGTAAATCGGTGTAGGTGTAGGTCTCGTTATAGAATATCCACTCATAACTATCACCATCCGGGCCGCTGATTTGTAATCCATAACCATCATGTCCCAGTGGACCGTCGTTGGTTTCAATATGGATGTTGAGCTCGTTAGCTCCAGCCGGTTCTTCGACTGTAAATACCGGACCTTGTTCATAATACCAATACACTTCAACCCAAATATTACCGGTGTTCGCATCTTCAGGCACTTTTACCTCCAGCATAGTAGTGGAAGCACCGATTATTTCGGCAGGATTATCCGAACCGCTGAACCAAACCTGATTTTCTGACGCTATCGAATTAAAATTCTGACCGTATAGTCTAATGATGTCTCCACGCGGTGCCGAATTCGGATCTATGGAATCAATCACCGGTGGCGGAATACAGTTAAAAGTGAAATATACATCGGTTATACCACCACTTAACGTAACCACTTGCGGATTATCTTCCACCAAACCGGCCATACATTGCGGCGGGCCATCTTGCAGTTCAATAGAATAATCTCCATCGGGTAAATCGGTGTAGGTGTAAGTTTCGTTATAGAATATCCAATCATAATTATCGCCTTCCGGACCGCTGATTAGCAATCCATACCCGTCATGTCCCGGAGGGCCATCGTTAGTTTGGATATGGATATTAAGTTCATTGTCCTCCATCGGTTCTTCGACTGTAAATACCGGACCCTCAACAAAGTCCCAGTAAACACCTATTTCTATCGCACCGGTTTGAGCATCATCCGGTACTACTACCATCAACATGGTGGTGGATGCTTCCAAAACCTCGGCTCTACCATAAGCCGAATTGAACCAAACTTGGTTTTCGAAGGTTACCGGGCTAAAGTTCTCTCCGTTAATCGTAACTAAAGTGCCGACAGGACCGTGATCCGGTTCAATATTATGAATTACCGGAGGTGAAATACAGTTAAAAGTGAAATATACATCGGTTGTACCACCACTTAACGTGATAAATTGTGGGTTTTCTTCCACCAAACCGGCCATACATTGTGGCGGACCATCACTCAGCTCAATAGAATAATCTCCATCGGGTAAATCGGTGTAGGTGTAGGTTTCGTTATAGAATATCCATTCGTTAATATCCCCATCCGGGCCGCTGATTAGCAATCCATAACCATCATGCCCGTCAGGGCCGTTGTTGGTTTCAATATGGATATTGAGTTCGTTAGCTCCGGTCGGTTCTTCGACTGTAAATACCGGACCTTCGGCGCTTACACCATCGCTGATAACCGTAATCGGACCGGTAACGGCGCCTTCCGGCACCTCCGCTATAATTTCCCAGCGAGTTGATTCCGAAATTTCTGCTTCAACAGGACTTCCGTCACCACTAAAGAATACTTTATTTTTTTCCGTCTCGTAATTGAAGTCGCTACCACTGATGCTGACCATGCTTCCAATTGGTGCGGTGTCGGGGTTAATTTCAAATATTTCGGGTACACAATTGACCAAAAATGAGACCGTTTCCGACATACCTGCAAATTCCACAACCCTTGGATTCGGGCCGTCAATCACACAATTTTCCGGGCCTTCACTCAATGCTACAGAAACTACAGGTGAAACAATATTTAAATAAGTTTCCGTAGTATTAAAATAAATCCATCGATCGTTTTCATCTGTAACTTCTAAGTTATATCCATCATGACCGGGCGAAGCATTATTGGTAGTTACCTGAACGGTCAATGTTCTTTCTAATGCAGGATATTCAATTGTAAATTCAGGAGTTTCGCCCATTCTAACCGGGAAATCGCCATCAAAAACAGCTACTATCAGCGTACCATCACCGGCACCTTCGGGAACTTTTACTTTAATTTCCGTTTCTGAAACGCTGATTATTTCTGCCTCTATACCAAAATTG
>CAZTOG010000002.1:228076-379652 GCA_964615135.1 uncultured Balneolaceae bacterium
TACTTTAATTTCCGTTTCTGAAACGCTGATTATTTCTGCCTCTATACCAAAATTGTCAAAATCCAGATTGTCTATAGTTTCAACCGGCGTACTTCCCGCTTGTACTTTGTGCGGCATTATCATTCCCATTTCAGTAAACCAAACTCTCACGTCGGCTATTTGCGTGCCAAAACCCTCGCCTATAATGGTTATTTCATCGCCTGATTTACCATTATCGGGATTAAGTTCAGTTATAAATAAATCGGATATACAATTTAGCTCAAAACTAACTTCCGTTGGCCCATCCTCGTTCATCATCACCGTGCGCGGATTATTGCCGTTTACTACATAACAGGCTTCAGGACCATCATCCAGTTGCACGGTTACCATAGAAGTGTTGATATTGAAGTATTCCTCGCTCGTATTCGGAGCAACCCAGCGATCTGGCTGTCCGCTGACTATTAAATTGTACCCATCATGTCCGGGTGAGGCATTATGGGTGGTTACATGAACTATTAACGGGAATTCTTCGCCCCCTTCAACTACCGTAAATATCGGACCTTCTTTTACGATTCCGTTAATTGCCACACTCACTGTGCCGCTTGAAGCCATTTCGGGTACAACTACTGTTAATTTGGTTTCCGTTGCGGAAATTACTTCTGCAGCTTCGCCGGCAAAACGCACTACATTTTTAGCGGGATTGGTACTGAAATCTTGTCCATGAATTTCAACGGTTGAACCCGGCAAACCAGATGTTGGCGAAATATTACTTATCGAATGTCTCAACACCCTCAATTCAGGACCGGTTACGGTATCTCTTGCAGTGGTTACCATAACCAACCCAGTTTGGGCTACCTCCGGAATAACAGCAAATAATACGGTATCGGACTGGGAAATGATTTCGATCTCTGCCTCGTTGATAAATACACGTACCGGTTCTTCCATATCTTGCGATGCAAATTTTGGAATATTATTTTGCTGTAAATTTATACTCGGTTTAAGTTGTGTTACACCAACAGGCCCATCCCATTCAAGTTTATCATCGATAGAAATTTTTGTCTGAATTTTGTCGCCACCGATTTTATCCTGACTAGCGTTCTTGTAGTCAGCGCCGGAGAGCGGTGCCATGATTTTCATTTCTTCGGTAGCGTATTCCTGTTCCTCAAAACCGACGCCCGTTATTTTGATGGTATCTAAAGGATGCACTTGTAGCGGTGTTATCGAATCGATAATTAAATACAAGTTTTCATCTGGATTTACCGTAAAAACCGGACCCGCAAGAACTTCTTCGTCAACTATTAGCTCAATGGGACCGCTGGTGGCACCATAAGGAACGCGTGTCACAATTTGTGCATTATCTGCAGAAATTGCATTGGCCTCTAAGCCGTTAAAGGTAATTTTTTGCAATGGCGATAAACCACTTCCGCTGATAATCACTTGGGCACCATATCCTCCATAAGCCGGAATAACCGACTTTATCATTAGGGTATCGTCCGTTTCTGAACTATTGATATCGCTACAACCAAATTTAAATAAAACCGCTAAAAACAGAGCGGCTAATAAGTAAGCAGAAATTTTTCTCATTGCATACACCTCTTAATTTGTGTCAAAACAAAAGGGTTTTCCTCTCTCTTGTTGAAGATTGTTCTTTTTAGTATTCCAACAAAAACTCGATTTATTGACTTATTTCTTAGCATAGTTAATAAACTCTTTGGCTTCATCAAAGCGGTCGGCTTTATGTAGCGCTTCAATTAAAAATTCTCTCAGTATCGGTTGATTGGGTTTTACCCGCAATTGTGCCGTCCAACGGTTGCAAAGGCTATCAAGTGTGCCGTTATCATTGTGCAAATTAATCAGCTTTTTGTAGGCTTTTTTATTTTCAAAATCGGATGATATTGCGCGTTCATAAGCTAATATTGCATTATTTGTTTCTCCGTCGGCCTTATAGATATCTCCCAATTTGGTATGAGCATTGCTCAGATTTGGCGATAATACAACCGATTCTTTGATAAGTGCTATACCGTTGCTGCGACGACCACTATCCAGGTAATATCCACCCACCATATAAAATAGCAACCCTGATGAGGGATAATCGTCAATCAGCTCTTCCATTACCGGCCACACCCATTCTTTATCAAATTTGGTGGTTATAAAACCAAAAATCTCTGTTGCTATTTCGTTTTGTTCTTTTAATCCAAGTGCCGATGTTCTTGATTCTGCAATATTTGAAAGCATATTATCGCTTGAGCGAAGGACAGAAGCTAAATTTTGCTGTAAACCTTCAATATTGACCAGTGTTGTTTTCAGGCTCTTGTGCCCGGAGTAAAAAGCCTCACGAATTAACCCCTGATTATGATAAATTTGTGCCAGCACATAATAAACCATCGGATTTTCTGAGTACCGGACAGCGGCGTCTTCGAGATATACAATAGTATTACTCACATCATTGGTTTTATAATAAATCAATCCCAGTTTTTCTATGGCCTCGATGGTATCATCAAGGTCTTTTATCTGTTGATAGGTTTGTAATGCCTGAGGATAATTATTCATTTTTTCCTCATTTTCTGCTTTAAGCCATAAAAGTTCGGTTTTGTCGGGAAATCGGCGAAGCAAATCTTCATAAATCTGTTGTGCCTCATCGAAACGATTTTCTTTCAGGTAAGTATCTGCCTTCAAGACAACCAATTCATCTTCACTGCCACCCATTACTAAAGCGCTGTCGTAAGCTGCTCGTGCGTTTTCCCAATCTTCTTCGGCAATGAAGCTTTGAGCTATTCTCTGCATATTCTCGTAATCGTCGGGATATTGTTGTTGCAATTTTCGAAGTGCACCTCGTTGAGCTTCAAAGTTTCTGCGGGTTTCAAAAAAGCCGGCCAGTGAAAGATATATTTTCTTTTCCTTAGGGTATTTTTCAATTAATTCTTCGAATACTTTTTCTGATTCATCCGTTAGTCCCTGAGCAAGCAACAGCTCGCCATAAGCAAGTGCATTATCAATATTTGAGGGATTGCGGTCGTAAATCTCGGCATATTCTCTTAGTATGGCATCATAATCTTTGTTTTCGTATAGCAGACTTACCCCCAGTTTCATTAAATCCTCATTTTCTGGGAAAACTGCCCGGCCTTCTTTTACCACCTCAAGGGCATCGAACCACTTTTCTTGTTTGGCATACACCAGAGCTAAATTGCTATAACTTGAAACACTATCCGGTAAATAAGTTTTTGCGCTTTGTAGATGCGTTTCTGCCAAATCGAAGTTGTCTTGCATGTAATAACGGCCGCCCAAAACCTGGTGTGTAATTCCCAATCGTAAACGTACTTCCTCTTGAGAGATTCGGTCGGTCTGTCCCAACAAATCTCTGTATCCCGACAAAGCTTCATTTAATTTACCACGCTGCAATTGGGATTCTGCTTTCAGCCAGATTAATTCTTCCGAGCTCGGGAAGTGTTTCAAACCGTTATCAGCTGCATTTTCGGCTTCGGTAAACTGCATCATTGCCAAATTTGATGCTGCTAAAATCTGATATGCGGGTAATGCCAAAGAATCCTGCGCAATTATCTGTCCGGCCATATTGGCGGCTTGCTCATACTCTTTTTGTTCCATCGCTTGTCCGGCTTTTTCTAAGTCCCAAGCATAACGCCCCGTGATTTGCGCATATAGTTCTCCCATGCCAGCGGCTAGGCTTATAAAAACTAATATGATTAACCTGCGCTTTATCATTTTGGGTTTAGTTCACTTTAATTTCCTGCTTTTTCTGCAACATAGATACCTGCGGGTTCGCTGTCTTTACTTTCATTTCCGGAAGTATCTACTGCCCTCACTTTTATCCATGAATTCAAGGCAATACCTGAGGTTGTGTAATTGGTTTCCGTAATCAGCTCTTCGGTTAAGAGTTTATATACTCCCGAGTACGATTCGGAATAATAAATTTTATATCCTACCAAATCATATACTTCAACGGGTTCCCAACGAATGTGAATCTGATTGTTTTCGGCTTCAGCGCGCACATTACGCACGGCACGCGGCGGGGTAAAATCGCGCACAAAAATCTGTACCGGTTCCGGTAACAGACTTTCGTTACCAAGCGTATCTTTTGCAGTTACACTATAGTAATAGGTCTGGGCAACGGCTACAGAATCATCTCTAAATTGATGCCGCTTAACCGATACACTTTCATAAAACTGCATTGCATCCGGTGATGCTCCCTTATAAATCAGATACTCGCCTACATCTGTAGATAGCGATGCGCCCCATCTTAGCGCAGTATAAACTCCGTCCTTGTTTTCAACTATGAGGTCGCTTGGCGGAACGGGTGGTGTTAAATCCGGAACTTGAATAACTGCCGAAAGAGTATCGCTGAAATTACGCAGCGAATCCATTGCTATAATTTTATATTCGTAGTAAGCGCCTTCGGTCAGACCTTCGCCTGCTTCGCCTAAATCAATAAAAGTGTTGGTTCGCACATCGTCTGTGTTAAGTTGGGCTTCGCTTTTGCCGGTTTGTCCGCTTATTCTTTTTCTGAACAGTAAATAGCTTTTGAAATTGTATTTTCTTTCGGCTTCTTGCCAGTTTAAGCGGGCGGTTCCGTCTTTCAGTGCTTCAACCGAGAAAGATAGCGGAGCCAGTGGGGGCGTATGGTCTTCGGGGTCAGCATGGGCGGCATTGCTCATTTCACTTTCATTGCCCGAGTCGTCCACTGCCGTAATACGGTAAAAGTACGTGCCATGCGGTCGGTCAGGTGTATCCACATAATAGTTGTTTAATAAAGGTATCAGTTCCTCATTTATCTTTTTAAAATTTCCTTTTATTTCACGCGCCCGATAAATGTTGTAGCCTGCCGCATCAAAATCGGTGCTTACCGGCCATATCAACTCAATTTTGCCGCTACGATTGGCTGATGCCTCCAAACCTGCAATAATGGCGGGGGGCTCGTTATCGATTAAAACATATTGTAAGATTTCGCTTGGTGATTTTTCGCTGCCGGTTAAACTGATTGGCACAACCTGCAAATTTAAGGTCATTCCTGCTCGCGGCGCTGTAAACACATACTCAAAAGTATCAAAGTTGTTAATTCGGATAATCGGCTCATCATTCAGTTGTACCGGCTGATTATTTGTATGGTTGAATACATTAAAACGGACAATTTTATCATCACTTCGAATGTCTGATGTCGGGTATTTCCAGTTCAGTATTATCTCTCTTCCTTTATGCTCAGCTTTTAATTCACTGGGTTGGGGCGCCGTAATTTCCGACAAATTTACCTCTGTCTGTATAACATCACCGGTTAAATTATTATTTTCATCAATTAATTCAATTTTGTAGGTGGCAGCAGAGCCAAGCTCCGCAGTGGTATCAATAAAAAGGTGTCCAAGGGCTTGTGCAACTTCCGGGTAATAGAAAGTAGTTAAATTTGCAGCCAATCGGCTGGCGTTGAGCCGGAAATAAAGATCTTGCGTTGTATTCAGTTCCAGGTTTTTTCTGAGTGGTTCCCCCATTTCACCAATAATACCCAGAAATTCGTTAACATCGCGTGCCGATAAAACCGGTTCCGAGTTTAATTTCACAAAATCACCGCCATGTTGCGAACGATAGATATTAAAACCACTACCGGGTGGCACTCTCAAAGTATGATAGACATACACTTCGCTCTCTTCCACTTGTATTCGGATACCCTCATTTATAGCTTGGGCTTTCAGGAGATCCACATTGGCTATCACAAAAACCATCAAAATTATAAGTGGTTTCAGAATAGTTATAAGAGCTTTATTTCTTTTTTTATGCATTTGTTTCATATTCTTCACTTCTCCACTTAGAAACCGGGTAATCGGCCTCTACTTTTACCTCCCTTGACATCTAGAATGTCAGTTCCAGTAGTTACTGCAGGTTTTGTGCCGGTAATTGCCGGTGATGTTGTAAACGTGCCTGTTGTGCCTGTGAACTCGAGTACACCGCCGGTAGTTGTTTCTAACAATAAACCACCGCTTTCGGTTATTCCGATACCCGAAACCTGTTCTACACCTAAACTAATATCACCGCCCAGGTCAACACCGCCAAAATCGTTTATATCAACACCGGCACTACCTGTTAAGTCACTTACGGGCATATTGAATCGGCCACTCATCATAGCATTTACATTATTACCGCTCAAAATGTCAACGAAATCCATAACGGTATCCACATTAGGGTTGGAGTCAAATAAATCAGGCGTTGGTAGCGGATCATAATCCTGGAAATATCTCCAAAGCAGCCAAATATAGCTTTCCAGATTTTCATCCGGTATTTCTATGTTCAGTTCGGTATCGGTTATAAGTCCTACGTTATTTCTTGTTGTGATAATGATTTTTGGCAGATATCCGTGCGTTGCCAAATAATGTAGTGTGCTTTTAGCATTTTCCATACTTAGTGGATTTAGCCAGGCATTATTTGCACCATCGGCAAAAAGAAATGCGTGTAATTGTACAAATTCTTTCCACACCGGGTCTAAGTCGATAACCAAAGGTGTTGATGTGCTTGGATTGTTAATTATATCCTCAATCGGGCTGTCATATTCCGGTTCCTGTGAGGTAGAGTTATTTACAAAATTACCTGTTACCAGCACCGCTTGCACTCCATGTTTTTGATACACCAAATCAGCCATATACTGTATATTGGAATTTTCGCCCAAACCGGATACGTACGCACCCATAGCCGAGCCGGAGGTAAATGCTGTTCCTTTACCGGGCACTACGGTGTAACGAATAGATTCAACTCCCGATTGATTATCTTTACCAATTTGAGTAAAGCCCAATTCAAGGCTTTGTGGCGCCATGAAAGTAACTATTCCTTTTGTTGCGGAAGGCGGCGTCGGGTCCACCCACACATTTTCTACAATAGTTGAACGTGAAACCAGATTTTGATTATTGATTGCACGTACTACCACGCTATATTTGCCACGGGACGCATTAAAGGTTTTAGAAAGTGGTCTGCGCGACATAACACTGCTCATTCTGCCAGTTATACTTGGCATAATTATATCAGCTTCGTCACTTTCCGACCAATGCTTTAGCGTATCCCCACTCGAACTAATCAACATATATTGATACCCTTTAACGCCCGATTGCCGGTCATCGGACAGACTGGTTACGTAAATCGAGAAGCCCGTAGCACCACCCATAATTTCAATATTCGGAGTAGTGGGCGGAGTGGTATCTATACTTTGGAACGGACCCACAATTTGTGTCTCCGATTCGCCTTGGGCGTAATTTCTGGCTTTTACGTGCAGATATAGCGGTTTCTCAAAAGGCGCGTTAACCTCATATTGATAAGGGCTACTTGTCTTTATGAAATCGGCGTCATCATCCTTGAAAACTAAATTTGCAGGGGCATCTTCTACTGAGGTATGACCAATAGCGAAGCCCAATACGCCAGATTCAACATCTTCGGCTGCAATATCCAAAACAACCGGTTGCAACGATATTTGGCTATTATCGTTATTAACCCGATTTGCATTCCATTCCGGAATGTGAGCCACGGCGTTTTTTCGTGTTGCCGGCGGCAGGGTGGAAAAACTTCCTTTTGGTGATGATGTGGCACCCTTTATTATCTTCGCCAGTTCTTTTTCTGTTACCACATTTGGTAACTCAACGTCAACGGTCAGGTTTTTAGGAACTGTAGCATCGTATCTGAACGGTTTGCTTATTCTTTGCTCGGTGCTTTCCAGACCGTCGCCATTTACTGTTTTGAAGGTGAAATAGTAATTAGTTTCCGCTTGTAAACCTAACCCCCGAAGTGAAGCTTCCATTTTTGAGTAGTTGGTTGTTATCGGAACACTGCCTCCCCCCCACATCATCATATAATATGTGTTTTCGCCGGTGCTACGGCTGCCTTGTGCATCCGACCAATCTTGTATTTCGCCACCACCCGGACTTGTACCGATTCTATATTTAAACAGACTGATGCCGCTTTCATTATCAGCGCTGGTAATGGTAAAGTTTACTCTGGTTGAGTCGGATAGCCAGTAATAATTCTTATTGGTAAGATAGTTGTGCGTTACAACCGGTGTTGTGGGCGGAGTGGTATCATCACCGGCATGTACAACTACGGCATCTTTATTATACGAATCGACCAAACCCACCGGTACGCTGAAATTTACCAACCTGCTTGAGGTAGTTCCGCCTGCACTTCTGGCACGAACGGCACCTGTCAGCGAACGTATGTTTTCGGATTGCGATATTTTGGGTACATACATTTCAAAATATCGTTGAGCCTGGTCTCCACTTTCCCAAACGCCTGCGGTATAATAATCTTGTACGGCATAAATACTCGAAACGGTGCCGTCAAGTAAAGAGAAACTCATTTCGGGCACTCCAATAGGATGCGAGGCTTGGTAGCTCAGTCTTGCAATACCATAAAAATCCCTATACTCGCTCATAGTCGATGAATAACTTCCGGTTACCTCTCCTTGCCCGGCTTTTCCGCTAACAAATTGAATTACCGGTGGTGCCAGTGCATTTTGTATCAGATTTAACTTATCGGAATAAGGAGCCGTTGCTTCTTCTTCCTCACCAAAAGTATCCATGGCTTCTGTGCGCCATGCGTTATATTCTTCAATCATTCCATGAATGGTCACCAGCATTTCTGATTTAACCGTATAGATTTGATCTACCGATTGAGTGAATTCACTGTGTTTGCTCTGAATGTTATTGAAATTATCTTCTACTACGGTTACCAAGCTGTCGGCAATGGTTCTGGATTGATTTGCTAATTTTTGCAGTCCCAATTTTGGCATTTTATACCAGAAATCTTCCGCGTTCTTTCGCAATCCATCACGTTTATGTTGTTCGGTAGTATTGGGTATAACGCCCAATAGGAATTCTTCGATATTGGTAGTTCTCCTGGATCCACCCAAGTCAATAATCAGGTTTTCGCGCATAAGAGCCAGATTGGCCAATTGATTTAGTTTGCCCTGCTGCACTACATAATCGAAATTATTGTTCTGTGCTCCAAGTATTTCCTGACGATATTCGTCCATTTTATTAGAGCGGTATTGAGCCCATTCTCTCAAATCCCAATACGAGCCAATCAGCAAAGAATTATAGCGACGCACCGATTGTACCGCCTGCATATATACTCTGGCAAGTTCGTTTACAGAAATCTGCTCGTCCGCCGTTGTGTTTTGCGTGGATGTCGGGCTTCCCCAATCAATTAAATCTTTATTTTCTATTACTTGATCAATCAATCGAACATTATCCACCGCAGCCTCAATAGCTTCGCGGTAGCGTTGGTCGGCCAGTTGAATTTCGTTCTCTATCGCTTCCAGTTTAGCCGCGTTTTCTGCAACAATATCCTCATCCACGTTAAATCCCGGAGCAACCACCATAATACTATCCACAAACACGCCGGGAGTTATACCCGATACCGGATTTTGGAGGCTAAACAGTTCACCGGAATCCAAATCAGTTCTCATACGGTCGCTTATTTCGGTAAATTCTGCAATAGCCTGATTCAGCCTTGATTCGACAGCCGGTGCATTGGCTTCCAACATGGCCAGTGCATTTTCCTGGGTACTTCTTAATAACGGCAAATCATCTACATCTGTCACATAGGTTATTTCCGTATCCCGAATCTCAGGTCGCCCGCGGAAAAACGAATAACTTCCACCGAAGGAGTAGGATCTTGCTCCGCGCATCACGTTTTCTGCAATCCATTTAACCGAGGTTGGTACCGTATTACCGCCCAACAGATTATTTTCGGCTCGTTCTATATTCAATACTTTTGAAGCGGCACCATATTTACCGGAAACCAAATTAAAACCGGCTTGTTCCAATTCTTCATCGCTGAAGCCTTCCAAAACGGCATCAATTAAAGCATTATTCAAACTTTCCTGCGCATCGTTAAGCGCATTTTTAGTCTCCTCTGCCTTTTCTTTAGTCTTTTGCGCAGTGGCCTTTGCATCGGCAATCATTTGCTCTAGTTCGGGGTCGCCACCCGTTCCGTAATCAAATTTGGGTTGGGTGGTAAATTTCACATAACCGCTCATGCTGCCTTCAAATACAAAAAGCACTTCTATATATGCGGAGCCCGCAAAATAAATCATGCTGTATTGTGAGCGTACAAAGAAACCACCTTCTACTGAGGCGCCAAATTTGGCCAGTCCACCCAAAACGCTGAATCCGACTTTGAATTTACCGTAAATTCCGAATGGATCGGTATGATTGGGCAAATACCAGACCAGCATATTGAAGCTCGCATCTCCTGAAATGATGGCGATGTTAAAACCTCCGGCGGCCTCCAGGTCAAGGAACAAGCCATCGCTCGAAACTATCAACTCGCCCTTCAACGAAAGCATATTCAAATCGGGCAGAACATCCACATTAAAGAAACCGGTGATGCCCCAAAGCAGGTCGGATCCAGTTTCTTTCAGAGCAAAGAAATCTACTTCTGAATTCCCGCTGATAACGGGTTTATAATCTATGATGAAATTAAATCCGCCTTCAATACCGTATAAATCGGCGGTATAACGGGCTGTAAGGTACATTCCGCCCCTAAAACTGTCGCCTTGATTAAACACCGTAACATTAGCATCAATTTTAGTGTATTGATCGGTAACCTGAAGCAGCGCGTTGCCCGAAATAGCCGCATTATTGCCCTGGCCACCCACACTCATACCTGCAAAAGCAAAAATAGCAAAGTTTAAAGAGTCAGCGGTCGGCTGTTCCCCATTTAGCACAAAGGTTGGATCCAACCCTTTAACCGCATCTATAACCATATTTATATTATCACCGGTTGGGCGATAGAAGAAACCCCCACCCATACGATTTAACTCAATGATTCCAAGGAAGTTAATGGGCAGGCTTGCTGCCACAAATATTCCAAATCGCAAATCATTCTCGAAGGTAGATATAGTTCCTGCTGCCGCCACACCGTAGCCCGAAAATGTTCCCGCACCGGCCACACTGAGTGAGAAACCGTTGTCTTCCGAATTGATAAATTCCATATCCAGAAATACGGAAGCCATATCGCTCAGCGCGATATCCACTTTTTTAATGCGCATATAACGTTCGCCATCTCCGGTTTGGTAGTATAATACCTCTTCAATGCTGCCCGAAAATGCATTTGTTAAGCTGAGTTTCAACGCCTGTCCGCCATCTACTCCGGCAAAGTGCAGATATTTTTCAACATTGTTGATCTCTATGGAATCTGCTTTAACTTCCTCTACATTACTACCGCTGTTATCGGCAAATTTCAATGTGAAAGATTCTCCGGATTCAGCCACCTTATAATCAAAACTGCCCAGTTCCAAACTCACTATATCCATCAACGTGAAATTGGCACTTACAAAAGAACCGATTTCATCCACGCCGAGAGTGGAGAATTTGAAGCCCTCAAAAGTTGCCGAGCCGCCTACACCATCAATATTTAAACCTGCTGCACCGCCTATGGAAATTTGGAACGGAACATTTACGCCGCCTATCTCCACATCTTTGGCAACACCTATGGTGTTTACATCAATACTGAAAAACTCATAATCGAAGGCCAGTTCGCCCGCATCAAAATTAGCACTGATATTCCATTCCACGCCACCCTCAATCGAATATTTAATGCCCGGCGTGGTTTTCAAATCGGCTAAATCTCCAAATGTGATACGCTTTCCGGTATCGTTGGAAATATATATGGCACCTGCGGCATACAGTGTGGTTCGTTTGTAGTCTTTCAGATTAATATCCAATCCGAGACCGCTCAATTCTAAAGTGGCGAAGTTGCCCAATGCAAATTCAGTATCCGGATTATTGCCGATTCCGAAGCCATCATCAAAAATAAACTCGGGACCGTTCAACTCGAACGAACCATCTGTTCCGGCCTTTATACTTATTCCCGTACTTGCCGATAAAGGACTTGGCAATTGCGAAGTTCCGGTTGCCGTGAGCATTAAAATATCATTTTCAACAACTAAGCCGAGCTCTTCCAATGTCAGAATATCATCGGGTAATAGTGCAACAGGGTCTGTTAGTAAATTCGTAACCCCAACGCTGCCGTACGACATGGTTCCATCCGATTTGAACACCAAATCGTTAAACTCTAGATCGGTTTTATTATAAAAATTGAACGAACCGGATGTACTCAGCGAAATAAACTTTTCGGCGTAAGCGATTTGCGTATTCGTAGAAGTAAAGTCCAGAATTCCATCTATCAATTTGAAATTTTGGTCGGGAATCAGCGCCGATGCGTTAATACTTATATATTCGCCATTCACAGGTTTTGAGCTCACACGGAATTCTTCAATATCCAGAGCAAACTCATCGCCGAGCATTTCCGGCATGGTAATGATTCCGGCAAATGCGATTGCAAATTCCTCATTATTCATTAGAATATTGAAAAGACTTGCACCCCCACTGGTCCTCGGGGCAATATTTGCAACCCCGAGGCGCATACCCTGACCCAAATTACCACTGTCGATCAGAACCTGCCAATCGCTGCTGCCGGCTTCGTACTGTGCTGCATAATGAATGGGAGTTTTTGCGCCGCTTTCATTTACCAAAAGTTCGCTTTTTACCTGGCCCGAAAACTTCAGACTGTTTGTCTGCCCGATTTCCAGATTAAAACCGCGGATATAAAATTCAAAATCACCATTTCCAAGGCTTGCTTCCGCCAACGGATTGACGTCTTCTTGTGCTTCGGTATAAGTTTCGGCATATTCTCCGCCACTAAGCTCGGCACGGAAACCATTTTCATCAATTTCCAACACCGCCGCCAGTTCTGCCTCTTCCAGTGTATTTGGCAATATAACGCGTGCCATTGCCAGCAGTTTTTGCTCATAACTGCTGTAACTTAAGCTATCTAAAGTAAGCGGAACACCCACATATTCGGTTAAATCCAGCGATGCAGCCAACTGCACAAATCCATCTTGTACCGCCATATATTGATCCACCTCGGCTGTAAATTCTACGGGTACTTTCAGCGGTGCGCCAGCACTGTTTTTAACTTCGGGAATAACTAATTCAACCGTTTTATTGTCAATGGTGCGGATAATTCTTGTTTGCTCGTCTTTATCCACCATTTCATATCGGCTGCCGTCGTCATCGCCCAAAACCAGATAGGCAATATTCATAGTGGGCAGTGGCAAAGTATCGGGTGCCACGCTTACAATCAGCGCCGGTATATCAAGGGTGAAGCCATCTTTGTCGAGATAGCCAAAACTGACTGTTTGTCCTGTCATCGTGAAATCGGCACGGCCCACATCTACACGAGTGGGATTAAATTGTATTCCAAGTCCGCTGTAGTCTACATCCATTGCGCCGGAAAACTGTCCACCTGCGGCTTGTATAGCTGCATTGCCCTGACCGTTTAATTCCAGACCATTTTTATCCACTTTAAATCCACCCGCAAGATATAATCTGGCTGCATTATCCCGGGTAAAATCGGTTTCGGGGTTTACCATAGTCCAGTCTATTGGCGTAATTCCCAACTCAACGGCAACAGAATCTTCAACTGTAAATTCACCGTCCATCATTTCCATGGTTTTCAGTTCCATCGTAAAATTGGTAAACTGTGCCGTTACTGTTTGTGAAGTTCCGGGTATGATTAAATCGGCTTCACTGTTTATAACCAGTCCATCCATATTTAAACGGGCTTCCGGTATTCTGAATTTAAATAGCGGATCTTGGGCCGGATAACCGTAAGTAAACAGGTCGTTTACCACAATTTCGCCATCAACTAAAGCGCCGTTTATTACATCCAAAACAATCTCGCCGGTAGCTGTGATATCCGGATTGTCACCGCTTTGCTCAATTACCGCAAGCGCACCACCTTCGAGTATTATTTGCTGTTCATCACCTGTAAAAGCAAATTCCAGCCTGGATTCTTGGTCAAAGGACAAGGTTATCGGGTCGTATTTCAGTTCACCGCAAGGAACAATGGATTCTGCAACTCCAGTGACCCCGCCTTCTTTCGATAAATTCAGCGTAAGCTCAGGATTAATGCACGCGCCATCAGATGTAAATAAACCTTCGTTAAATAGACTTCCTGTAAGTGCCAAATCATAACCCTGAATCGGATTTTCAATAGTGCCATCGTTAATTAGCCCACCCGATATTTTTGACACATAAAAACGGGTATCGCCGCCAAAAACAATAGGTGCTTCTTGCCAGTAGAAATCGTAATCCTCAATTTCTCCGGTCAGCACGCCTTTATTATATCCCACATTTTTCAAAGTAATGGGTGCTTGCGATACTAATGGCGCATTTGCTGAAAGTGCATCTAATCTTAAATCAAAATCCATCAAAAATGCAGGGGGCACGCTTTCGCCGGTAAACCAATTAAAAACAACATCATCTAAAATCGTAAAACTGAGCATATCTAGTTGTGCCGGGCCAAAAGATATAGGGGCAGACCTTAGCGCCGGTAAAGAGCTCTCGTTTATAGTTTGCTGAGGAATGATGATACCGTTTTGGGTTATTTCTGCATTGGCAACTGGCACATTTAATGTATCTCCGGCTTCTAAACTGAATAAAAAGGAGAGGCCCAGATCTGAATGAAAATCAAAATCCCGGTTTGCTGTGCTGTAACTCAGTGAAAGACTGTTAATACGATCGATGCCAAAACCGAGCGGACCTGCAAAATAGGGGAATTGAATCGATTCTTCGTCGGAATAGCCGGCCGCTGTAAATACAAAATCATCATTCAAGTACTCTGCTTCAAAATCCAGGGAAGCCATTAATTCATCGTCGTGGTTTTTGAATGCAAACCTGCCATCCATCTCAAAATTAATATCGGGCAGGGTAAAACCATCTAATCGCACATCTACTTCGCCAAATAATGCGTCTATCTCCAATGCAGCTAAGTTACTGCCCTCAACCAACGGAACAGTTGTGTTTAAATCCGGAATTTCGATTTCCGCCCTGAATCTCTCTCCATTTTGCAGATATAAAAGAGCGTTTCCGGCCTCGCCAAGTTGTTCATCAAAAAGGATTAAATCACTTTCAAAAAACAGACCTCTTTCGGCAGCAAAACTTGGGGCATCCAGCGCAAAACCATCATCGTAAATTACGCGGCGAAGTTTGAACGGCAACCCGAGAGGTTCCAAATCAAAAGCCGGACTAAAATCTCCTTCAATTCGACCGGCGGTAATATCTTGCAAGCCGGGGTCAAAAATCACATCATCAAAATTCACACTTACGGATGGAATACCGGCTCCCGAATGCTGCAATACAGGAAAAACCAGTTCTAAAGGATTTAAGCTGTTAAAAGTATAAGTACCATTGCTGTTTTGCACTGCGTCTATCAGTAATTCGCCGAATTCATCCCGCAAAACAATGTAGGCGGTTTCTATGGAAGGCAAACCCAATGTATCGGGAATGGCCTGGGTGAGATAGGAAGGATCCAAATGAAAACCCGTACCGTTTATGTAGGCAAGGCGACGGTATTCGTATAATATATCGGCCTCTCCCGATTGAACCGAAAACGGATTCAGGCTCATTGTAAAGTCATCTTTAAAATCAACCACCAACTCATCTAAATCAAAATTGCCAAGTTTTAAAGCAGCCGCAGCGTTTCCGTTGGCATGTAAGCCGTTTTCATCCAAAATTACCTGCCCGGCCAATTCCATATATAAACTGTTGCCCGATATATCGGGAATACCGCTATCACTGTTGCGCGTGGCTGTAAATTGGATGTCGTTGGTGAATTCGGATATTTCTGCCAGCAAACCGAAGTTTTCGTCAAAAATAATACGCCCCGATTTTATGCCTTCTCCCGATAAATCCACTACTAAATCCTGAAAAGTAGCTCCCAATGTCAAAATGCCTTCCGGCCAATCAATAATGGTTGCACCCGGATTAAATTGTGATTCAAAAGTGTTGTTAATCAGCTCAATATCGCCCATTAAAAACTCGTGGCGACCATCAAGAAGCAACCCGTCTGCCGTTAAGTTTATTCCGTTAACCAAAAAAGTAAGCGCAGGACTGGTTCCGCCGGGCAGATTTAACAGATAAAGTTCGTCGAGTTCAAAATTAAGCTCCTCAAAATCCCCTTCTATAATATTATATACCAGGTTTCCGGATGCCGTTTGATTTCCGCCCAACAGCAATTCACCATCGGCTGCAATGCTGATTTTCTGGGTGTTTCCCGCTTTATCAAACACCAGATCGGAACGGGTTATTTGTGCGGTTATCGGTCCCAATTCTATGGCGCAACCATCCACAATATCTGAAATAAGTCCTGTTAAATATCCATCGTTATCCAGCTGTAATTGAGTCTGTGCCACATTTGCAGTTACTCCTTCCGCACAGCTGAAAGGATAACCGGCACTTAATTCGGCATCCAGATGGAGCAAACTTTCCAGGTTTAAATCGCTCACGGAAGCGCTTGCGGTCAGTTCGCCACCAAGCTCGTTAATTTTGAAAGTATAGCCATCTGCGAGTTCAAGCTCACAATCGCTTAAAAGGGTGGAGGGAATGGTAGCTTCAAAAGCTCCTTTTCTGAATGTTCCGCTTAGATTCTTTATTTCTCCCGAAACAAGGCAAGGTGGCAGACTAAAATCGGTGGCGCCGGCACTAAAATTACCGGGGAGTGTAAAATCGAAGAGCATATCGAAGTTCCAATCACCGATATTTTCCATCTCAATATCATTTTGTTTCCAGCTAAACAGCGGGAAGGTAAATTCAGACATAGAAAATTGGAGCGGTTTGATTCCAAAGCCACTAATAGCCAAGGGATTGGTTAGACCTAATTCAAATTCATCCCAATTCAAATCGGGGAATTTTAGTCCGGCAGGCGTTAAACCGATATCGGCCAGCGGTAAAGTCCAGCCGCCCATTGCCGGTATTTGCAATGATGCATCTAAAATAGCATCGAAATCCCATTCGCCTTTGCCCAGATAAGCTATCTGATTTACTGCGATATCATTTAATTTTAATTTCATGAAGCCCAAATCCAGCGGAGCGGCAAAAATACCGCAAGTGGGCGTAACCTGTGTAATTTTGAAGCCGTTTTCGCTACTCAAATTGGTTTGAAGCAGAATGCTACAGCTAGTAATATCTTCCAGCCCCAGGCTTATTTCACCGTTTGCGGTTACATTATAGCTTAAATCGTTGCTGCCGAAATTATAGTTTACTGTTCCGCCTACGTCTTGTAAAGCTAACTCAAGTTGCTCTGAACCTTCAACCAGCGGCACGGTTGCATCCACCGGACAATTAATTATAGCTTGCGACTCACTTTCCAAAACATTTAACTGTGTAACCTCACAACTTGCCTCGCCGTTAAATAACTCTGCCCGACCTGTGGCAAAAATTTGTAACTCAGGGAAAGAGGCTTCAAATTTATCTATATATAATTCGAAAGGGTCATCTCCCAAAACCAAAACACCGGAGGGATTATCGGCAATCAATTTCCCGAACAATCCGCCGGGCAGAAGTTGCAACCAGGTGTCGGAGGGGATTAAATCTCCATCGGGCAGCACAATATCGCCGCTCACTTCCAGATTTCCGGTAGAATGTTGCCAACGAAGTTCATCCAGCTGTGCCAAATGCGAAAAATCTCTGAAAAAAGGAAGATTTTGTAAACTTTCTAACGCTTCAAAACCTCCGCCAAGAATAACCGGACTGCTTGGGTTAATAGCCTGTAATTCTAAATTATTGAGCCAAACCGATATTTGCTGCCCCGTCTGACCAAATAATTCTAAAGTAGCCTCGCCATTAAGCGCAAGAATACCGCCACGTGTGGTTTTATCTAAGTCGCCAAGATTTTTTAGCACGGCCAGACCCGGAATTACTACCAATTCTTCAATTTTATCTAAATCAACGGAAATACCAGCCGGATTATATGTAAATGTACGGATTACACTCTCGCCATTATTTTTTACCGGTAAATCGCCCGTTATTGAAACCGCCTTTACCTGCCAGGCATATTCTTTACCCTCTTCTAAGGGAAGATATTCGGGTGTATATAGCAGCGTATTTGTGCCTAATAGTCTCTGCTCGGCATGTGCACGATTACTTTGCATGGCCTGAAGCGGAGTTTGACCTTCGAATACTTCAACCAATAAAAATTCATATTCTATAAGCTGGCCGGCAATGGGAACGGGGGTCCAGCTGAAAACAGGAACCGGCAAAGACAATTCGGCTCTATCGGTGGGATTTATCAGAATAGGCGCATCCGGATAAATAACCATAAAATTAGTGATAGATGGGACAGCATTAATTGCGGGGTTATTCGGTTCTGAAACGGCTCTGATTTCCAATCTGTAACTACCCTCGGGCAACACCCCACCTTGCATTATTTGATTGCGTAAATCTGAACTGATTTGATTTAATACATCCTCCGGACTTTCAGAAAAAGGAATCTCAGAAAATAATGAGCTGAACACATAAGCGCCGGGTACATAACTTTGCGGTAATGATTCGACCTCTATAACTTGTTTATTATCCTTGAAAACTACAAATTGGAAAACAAAATCAACGGGCTGGGTGTTATTATTATGATATGTAAAAACAACTTGATACCGCCCATTTAAAAAATTGTCGAAAAACTCATCGGTGTAGGGATTGTTTATCATACCCGGTATGCCTGTTACATTAACATTGGTCATACCTTGGCCATATATATTCGATTTAGAACTCGCCAACAGGATGGTTAACAATACAGCAAACCCGTAAACGAATATTCTCTCTCTTAATAATTTTATTCTTCTCACAAAATAACTCCTTATAAATTCGTCGATGTTATTTTACTGTGAACCCTAAAGTAATTAATTATCTATACCTATTGTCTATACCTAAAAATACCTAACGCATCAATAATAAGTGTCACAGTTTGACCCTAATAATATTCTTTTTTTGCATTAGTTGAAACTAAATTTAAAACTTAATTTAAATATACTATTAAATATAAATAATTAAAGCTATTTGTTTAATATCCGCCTCCTTGCCATTTATTTTTAGGCCACTATCCGATTTTAATATTAAATATATTTTCGGCGGTGGGTGAAGGGGCTACTATTATTGAAGTTGTATTGGGTTTCCCGTTTCGTTGCTAGGCATTAAAAAAATAAATTCTTATCAAAAACATCATGAAATTTAGTCGTTTATATACGATTTTTATAGTTTTGAATAAGTTTGATGATTACTCAGATGCATATTTTATTGCGAGGTTAGAAGTACACTTGGCAGCACCCCGTAGCCAGCGCAAGCGCTGCCGTTGCCCGACCACCCCGCCCGCTCGCGGGCACCCCTCCGCAGAGGGGAATCGTCTTTTCCTGATTTAGAATTATAGCTTTATTGCAGTGAACCAACACAGTCCAACACAACTAATAACTAATACCAAATCAACTATTTAACTAATGCTCCAATCAACTAATTAACCCGACTCCTTATCTATTTTCTGAGCTCCAAAACCACAATCCATGCGTATTTTTTGAGGAAGGGGAGCGTTTTAAACAAAAGCCAATCAAATTTATTCAAAAATCTGGAGGTGCCTTTACGTAACGAAACGCCCGGCACAAAAGAGGCGGCAATGGAGCTGAGATGATAGTAGTGAACCTTAACCTTTTTGAATAGATTTCCGGCCATTTCAATGTCTTTTAGCATCAGCGGATGCTCGTCAACCGTTCTGAGTTGCGGCGTTCTGTTGCGGTAATAATTTATAATGGGATTATGGCCAAGGGGTTCAAAAAAGAAAGCCGTTCCATCGGTTTTCAGTACACGATAAATCTCGTTATATGCTTTTTCCAAATCAAGGTGATGCAAAATACCGCTGCCGCACACTTTATCGAAAGTGTTGTCGCCGAACTGTAAATCCTCGGCATTCATTACGCGGTAGTCTATCGTTAGACCTCTGTCCTGCGCTACTTTCCCGGCCAATTCAATGGCCACATCAGAAATATCTATAGCGGTAACTTCTGCCCCCATTTCGGCCAACGTAAACGACTGACTGCCCGGCCCACATCCATATTCCAGCACTTTTTGACCTTCTATATTTTTTTGAATCCGTTGCCTGTAAAATTCTTTGCTGAATGCGGTGGTATCGTAGTATTTTTTAACCTGTTCTCTCTTATCCGAAGCAAAAACTTCGTTATGAAAGTCTTTTTCCCTATCCAGCCTCTGCTGAATTATTTTGCTCGGTTTTGCTCGGTTTTGCTCGGTTTTGCTCGGTTTTGCTCGGTTTCATATTGTTTTTTTAATCCTTAAAAATTTATTATAAAAAAAACTCCTCATACATCAAACAGATAATATGGTGTTTTAATAATATATATGATAATTATAATTCTTAGAGCATAAGCAAAACCATAGAATAATTTGATATAATCGCATAATTAATTATGTTATATATAGATGCAGAACATTCTAATTTTAAAAAAGAGCTGATATGAAGAACAATACGATGCTTAAAAATGTATGGACAAATCCACGTTTGGTTGGATTTTTTGTGATTGTATCTGCAATGATACTTATGGCGGGTAATGTAAATGCCCAGGTTGCCGCCAATGATCAGGCCATTCAGGAAGCCCGGGAAATGTTGCAACAAAAACAAAAAGACTTGCAAATGGAAGTGCAACGGTTACGGGAAATTACGCTGCAAAAAAGAAAGGAATTACAGGAAGAAGTTACCTTGTTGCGAGAAAATATGATGAAAAGGCAAAAAAACTTGCAAGAAGAAGGCCGACAGCATCAAAAAATAATGCAGGACAGAAAAAAATCTATTGAGCAGGAAGCACGTCAGCTAAAGGAAGCCATATTACTGAAACAAAAAGAATTGCAACTGCAAATGCAGCAGGAACAGGCCGCAATGACGCAAAAAATGCTTGAAATGGAGATAGAAGCACAAAAATTGCAAAATCTGGTGACCGAAAAACTGAATAAACTACAATCAGAACAGCAACAAAGGGAAGAGGCCATTCAACAGAAAATAAAAGAAATAGAGTTGGAAGCAGAACAGCGAAATGAAAGGATTTTGCAAAAGCAGAAAGAATTACAAAAGGAAGCTGAACGGCTGCGTGAGGAAGCTTCGCGAAAAACAAACGGTCAGGCCAACTGATTCTGATTTTGCGATTTCATACCATTATTTAATCAACATCATTTTCTTTATTTCTACAAAGTTTGCACCTATTTTTACTCGATAATAATACAAACCACTAGGTAAATGTGATGCGTTGAAAGTTACCGTATGCCAACCGGGGTGTTTAATTTCAGATAATGGATGCGCCACCTTAATACCTTGAGTATTAAAAACTTCTATAGATACCGGCATCATTTCGTTAACACCAAATTTAATGGTAGTACCTGCGTTAAATGGGTTGGGATAATTCTGCATGACTACAAAATCGGTGGGTTTTTCTGTAATCTCAGGCTCTTCAACCTCTGGTTCTTCTTCAGTGCTTTCGTTGGGACAAGTACCCCAAACCGGATAGTATTCTTCCGGCAATGGCGAGTTTGATGCAAATGAAAAGGGTTCTGATCTGATTTTTTTCACACACCATTCGCTTAAATCCTGCTTAAAAGATGCTGCGTAATAAAACATAGACCCCATATCGGCAACATTAGATACATCCCACCCGCCAATATCTTGATTAAAAAAGGCAGTATGATTAAACATATTATACATTGATTTTACCGAAGAAACATCCCAATTGCTTATATCACTATTAAATGCATCTGTTCCATAAAACATAACGGCCATATTCTCTGCAGATGATACATCCCAACCACCTATATCTGCACTAAAAGAAGTCGCATTATTGAACATATTGGAAAAATCAATCACATTAGACACATCCCATCCGCCGATATCTTGATTAAATGAGGTTGCTGAACGAAACATATCACTCGTTTTTTCCACGCTACTCATATCCCACGCGCCTATATCCTGGTTAAATGAGCTTGCGTACAAAAACATACCACTCATAACCGTTACGTTGGAAACATCCCAAGCACTAATATCCCCATTAAATGAGGTAGCTTCATTAAACATCATATACATGGTGGTTACCGACGAAACATCCCATTTATTCAGGTCTTGATTAAAAACCGGGTTACCATAAAACATGCGTCTTATATTTGTTACAGAGGAGACATCCCAATTTCCGATATCGGCATTAAATTTTTCTGCATACCAAAACATGTTTTCCATATTCTCAACCGAGGATACATCCCACGCGCCTATATCTTGGTTAAATGATAGTGCACTGCCAAACATAAAACCCATATCCGTAACTTTAGAAACATCCCAGTATTGTAAATCGACATTGAACAATTCGGTACCGTTAAACAAACGGTTCATATTGGTTACATTGGAAACATCCCAACTGCTTATATCTTCATTAAAATAATTAGCAGCTTGGAATAGCTTTTCCATATCGGTAACCAACGATGTGCAAAGTGTTGGATAGAAATCATAATTCGAACCATTTCGTCGCTCTCGGATGCCCTCGTCATCAACCGCGGTATATTCTATGCCATTTACAATCCCTTTTTCTTCGGGCCCTGCATCTTTACAGGTTACCGTTACTCCATTTTCGTGCAATTTAAAGGTCTGGGCAGACACCAATGGCGAATGTATCAAAAAAAGGAGCAGAAATAGAAGGAAGAGTTTTTTCGCATCTAAAAGTAATGGGACAATATTCGTGCTTTTAATTCTCATTTATCGAAATATATCTCTTTTCAATTCATTGGGCCGTTATCATAATATATAATTTTTTTATAAAACATAAGAACCGGGTTATGACGGGTTACTAAACCCCGACATGGTGATTGGGAATGTTTAGCTGTCCCATATTTGTTCTAATGCTTACACATTGAATAATTTTATTAAATATTCATCAAATTCATACTCATCAACTTATTGAGAAATTAGAATACCCTTTCGTTATTTAGTAAAATATTACAGTGAAAACGTAATCCATAGTGGTTAGCAAATGGGCCTGAACATATTTCAATTCCATTGTTAGGCTGTAAACAGATTGAACTTTAACAAGATTGTTGTAAAAATAAAACTCTAAATCACACGCTATAATGATTGACATAAAAAAAGAAGATAATGGCCATAAAGGTCGATTTACTATTTATGATAACGAGCGTTACGGTGGTGAAATGACCTATACCGCCGCCGGCGATAAATTACTGATCATAGATTTTACCCATATTGAGCAAGAATTTGCAGAAACGGATCTTGCCGAGAAATTATTGACCGAAGTTGTTGAACATGCACGCGAAAAGAACGTGAAAGTCATTCCCCTTTGTCCGGTTGCACAAGCTTTGTTCGACAAATACCCCTCTTTAACAGACGTTTTACGAACTCAAAATTAATTGATTATGAAACAGCAAATTTTTACCGTAATCGGCAGTACCGGAAATATCGGGCTTGAATTGGTACGCCTCTTGTCAGAATCCGGAACATCTGCCCGTGCTATTTTACGCAACTTTAAACGCGCCACTCCTTTAAAAGGCATTGCCTGGATGCAGGCCGATATGGGCGACAAAACTTTAATGGAAACCGCTCTTGCAGGGACCGATCGGTTATTTTTACTCACCGGCAACGCACCCGGATTTGGCCAAACACAAATAGACATTATTCAAACAACAGAAAAATTGGGCGTACAGCACGTTGTCAAACTTTCGGCGCTGGGTGCTTCGCCCCGAACCAAATCGCCGCTGGCTCACGAGCATTATATTGCAGAACAGGCGCTGGAAGAATCCGGCATGACGTGGACCATCCTCCGTCCCCACGCTTTTATGCAAAACTGGCTGGGCGAGGTTGCGGAAACGGTACGCGCCGAGGGAGCTTTTTATGCCGCCATTGGCGATGGAAAAGTGCCTTATATAGATGCACGTGATATTGCCGCTGTTGCTTTTGAAGCCTTGTTGAATCCCGAAAAACATAATGGACAAAAATATGTACTGACCAGCGGCGAGGCCGTAAGTTATTACCAATTGGCCGACGCACTTTCAAAAGCGACCGGAAAGCCGGTGGAATATAAAGCATTGGAGATGGATGAAATGCGTTCGCGCATGGAAAAACAGGGAATCGGCCCTAAAATGATAGAATCCTTTCTGGCTTTGGCCGCATATCAAAAAGCAGGCGGACCTACCGAGCGGGTTTCGGACAGTGTACGCGAAATACTGGGACGCGAACCTCTTACCATAGAGGATTTTGCGAATTATTATAAAGACAGTTTTAAGTAAAAAAAGTTTGTACAGATTGCAGACCTGCCGCCTTTTAAAATGGGCGACAGGTTTGTAAACTTGATGTGGTTTTTTATTCAAATGCTTTATTTTTTTCCTTAAATCTTTTGAAAAAATAGTTACATTTAAACTGTTCAAACAATCGGGATGTGGCGCAGTCCGGTAGCGCGCTTCGTTCGGGACGAAGAGGCCGTCGGTTCAAATCCGGCTATCCCGACAATACCATACTACGGCAATTGAAAACATCGGTTTTAGCATAAATAAACACACCGAGCTAAATTAATTGTCCCTTTTCGTGGTTTATCTTACGAACCACATCGAAAAACAAACCAATACGGCGATATTATGAAAACGCACGATTCCCCTACAGAGCCCAATACCCCCGTAATACTAAAAGCCGAATGGTGGGAACAACGTTGGAAAAACGGCCAGACCGGATGGGATATAGGCCACGCTTCGCCGCCCATTACCGAATATATGGCACAACACACCAATAAAAACGCCGCCATTCTCATTCCGGGATGTGGAAATGCCCACGAAGCTGAATATCTGATTGAAAACGGCTTTCAAGACATCACTTTATTAGATATTTCGCCTACTGCGGTTGAATTGGCTAAGAAAAAATTCGCTGATTACCCTCAAATAAGGGTGATTTGCGATGATTTTTTTAAGCATGATGGAAAATATGACCTGATTATTGAGCAGACTTTTTTCTGCACGCTGTTGCCCGAAGGTCGTTACATGTATGCCAACAAAGCGTATGAACTACTGAACAAAGGCGGCAAGATAGTCGGTGTACTATTTGGCATACCCTTCCCACACCAAGGTCCGCCTTTTGGAGGTACTTCTGCAGAATACAAAAGCATTTTCGAAAAGAAATTCCACATCCAAACCATGGACGAATGCTATAACAGCATCAAACCCAGAGCGGGCAATGAGTTGTTTATTAATTTGGTTAGGAAGTGATGGGGATGAGAAATTGGCTTTATAAAATAGTTGACCAAGCTTGGTAAGCGCCGAGAATAAAGATTAAGTACATATCATCACAGAGTACCGGCAATATATTTTATTATTGCCGATTTATAGAATGTGATTGACCCGGAAATCATTTCGATTTATTAGGTAATTCCGCCTTTTTCAGCCATGAGTTTTGGAATTCGAACTCCTTGTAATTTTTCAGTACGAATAATTTTTGTTTTTATGGCTTCAATATTGCGTGAACGTATGTCTTAATATAATTACATTGCAATAAAATTGATTTCTAATTAAATGTTTATAAGCAAACCATAAGTAATACCAGTAATCCAATTATTGTAAATATAAACATACATCCAGCGTTTAAAGTCTGAAGAAAACAACCTTCTTTTTGACCTTTAATAATTGTTGTAGGCTGAGGTGTTTTTTTAATAGGGCGACCACAATTTGGACATGCAGGAGCTATATCAGAAATTTCCTTCCCACAATCAGGACAATTAATTAATGGCATAAATTTTAGTTTTTGGAATTAATTAATGCTTTGGTTTCAAATAATATATAGATAATTTCTCATTTTATGTATAAACCAGTTGGGATTGGCCCTTTTTAGATAAATGCGGGGTTGGTAGGTTTATCACTCAAAGCTCGCACGTGACCACCCCGCTTTCACGCTCGCGTGAAACCACCCCTCCGTAGAGGGGAATTGGTTATTTGCTAAATAGTTGATTTGGTATTAATTATTAGTAGTGTTGTAATTGACAATTTACAATACAATTGTAAACCTTTTTCAGTATAAGACTTGTGAGTTTCAATCGCCTACTTATCCGGTTTTTTTCGTATGGATATCCCATACTTTTGCTCGGCAAGGTCTATTACGGTGGAATACAATTCGGCACGTATTTTTTGCTGCTCTAAGAGCTTTTGGGTTGCCTTGAGCTCTGCCTGAAGATCCTCGTAACTCTTTTTTGGGGTATCCTTAATGGGTTTTTTCATGGAAATCGGGGTTGGTGATGGAAGTTCTCAATCTATAAGTTCAATTTTCAATTTCTTTCCAAATGCTTTGGCATACTTCTCTAAAGTAGAGAGGCGTATGTCTTCCGCATGATTTTCAATGCGAGAGATAGCCGTCTTTTTGGTGTTTAGTTTTTGGGCCAATTCTTCTTGGGTTACCCCTGCATTTTCCCGGGCTTGCTTGAGTAGCACGCCAATTTTGAAGTTCCTGAATCCTTCATCATATCCTTTCTCAAATTCAGAGTCCAATTTTTTTCGTTCACTTATATAAATTTGAAGATCGCTCATTTTATTCCTCCTTTACGGGACAGATAATCACTTTTACGTTGCTGTGCTAATTCAATTTCTTGTTTGGGTGTTTTCTGTGATTTTTTGGAAAATCCATGCGTAAGAATTATAAACTCGTCATTATCTATAAAACCTAATAAACGATAGCTATTTGAACCAAATCTTGCTCGAACTTCCCATAAATCGTCTGTTCCTTTAAGTTTCTTAAAGTATTGAACAGGAACTTGATCCAATTTTTCTATCAGCTCAAGAACCTAAACTACTTTTTGGGCATATTTTGAATCCAGTGAATCCAAAAATTCCTCTACTGGAATTCTACCCGATTGAGTTATATAAAACTTAATTTCTTTCACACACCAATGTTAACAATTATGTTAACTTAGTCAAGTTAATTTTATTGTGGTAAAAGGACAAAAACAACAGCCTATTTTCAACTTATTCTATCAAAACAAAGCGAGCATAATAAATTTTTAATCGGGGAGACGGAGTTTCCCTAACCGCATTACGAAGGTAAACCTATGCAATGAAAATGGTTTATTTTCTAATTACACACGCGACCACCCCGGTTTTGTGCAAGCGCAAAACCTGCCCCTCCGGTGGAGGGGAATTGATATTCAGTTAATTAGTTGATTTAGTATTAGTTATTAGTTGTATTGTTATCAGCAGCTTATAATAAATCTGTCAACCTAAATCAGGAAAAGATGAACATCCTACTTTCTCCCGTTTAACGGGGGAGCAAAGGTTTACTGCGCCTGAGCCTGTCCGCGCCACTGGCGGAGCGCAACAGGCTTTACGCTTGCGTAAAGGCAGATAGGGGGCAACGAACGGAGATAGAAGTTTTCACTTGGGAACCAGAGGTTCCCGCTTGCATGCCGAACGAGACGTTCGGCACGAGAATAAATACTCGTTACTCGTAACACGTAACTCGTCACCCACTCATAATTCATAACTCATCATTTATAATTTAAAAAACCTACTTCACCAACATCAACCTCTTCGTAGCCACATACTCCCCGGCTTGAATGCGATATATATAAAAACCACTGGATAAATTAGCTGCATCAAATGTTACATTATGCCAACCCGATGTTTGGCGTTCGTTTACTAACGTAGCTACTTTTTGTCCGAGCATGTTATGCACAGTTAAAACAACCTGTGATGCTTTTGGTAGTGCGTAGCTAATATTAGTAGTTGGGTTAAATGGATTGGGATAGTTTTGTTCCAATGTAAATTCGGTCGGTTTTTCTTCCATTTCATTGGAAACCGGATCGGGACAGGTGCCCCAAACAGGAAGGTTTTCTTCTGTTAAAGACGAACCAAACTCAAAAATTGTCGGCTTACTTGGGATTAATGACACACACCAATTACTGAGGTCTTGATTAAATTTCATTGCCATATAAAACATATAACTCACGCTCCTGACATTAGCTACATTCCAGGCTCCAATATCTTTATTAAAGGCCGATGCATGCATGAACATATATTTCATATCCGTTACTGACGATACATCCCAGCCGCCTATATCTTGGTTAAAATTTTTAGCGCCTCCAAACATTAAGGCCATATCCGTTACCGACGAAACATTCCAATCGCTTATATCTCCATTAAAAATAGATGCGCTGTTAAACATAGTTTCCATATTGGTAACATTTGAGACATCCCAGTTGTTGAGATTTTGATTAAATTTTTGAGCTCCGTTAAACATATCGCTCATATCCGTAACCGCCGAAACATTCCAACTACTAATATCCCCATCAAAAGCTTTTGCTTCGTAGAACATATTAACCATAGTAGTATCACTGGATACATCCCAATTGTTAAGATTCTGATTAAATTTTCCGGCTTTGTAGAACATATTGCTCATGTCCTGAACACTCGAAACATTCCACCGGCCTATATCTTGGTTAAAAGGGCCGTCTTCGCTAAACATTCTGCTCATATCAGTTACTTTAGATACATCCCAATCCCCAATATCGCCATTAAATGCCCTGGCTCGGGTAAACATACCGGACATATCTGTAACAGATGAGGTGTTCCAGCCGTTAAGGTCTTGATTGAAGGCAGCTGCATTATTAAACATCCTGCTCATATCAGTTACATTCGATACATCCCAGCCGCCTATATCTTGGTTAAAAGTGGTAGCACCATGAAACATCATTCTCATGTTTTCCACCTTCGATACATTCCAATGGCCGATATCGTTATTAAAGCCTTGGGCATCATCAAACATATTGCTCATGTCGGTTACGTTCGAGACATCCCAACCGCTGATATCATGGTTAAATTGTCTGGCACTGGGAAACAGCAGATGCATATCTGTAGCTAAGGTTGTGCATAAGGTGTTTAAATCAACGCTTGATTTAACTCTATCTCTCAGCAAATCATCATCTACTGCAGTATATGTAACATCATCAACTACGCCGGTATCGCCCGCTTCGGCCCCTTCGCAAGTTATGGTTACCCCGTTATCTGCCAATTTAAAATCTTGGCTTTGTACATTTATAAAACATATCAGGCTGATTGCTAAGCAAGCCAATGTCCATTTTGTTGTAAATGTGCTTTTCATAATAATCCTCATGATTTATATTTGATTGATTTATTTAATTATTGCAATTAGGAGAAGTTTTATCCCACTGGCGGAGCGCAACTGGTTTTATGCCTGCATAAAGCCTGCTAGGGGGCAATGAACGGAGATGGAAGTATTTCTATCACTTGGGAACCAGAGGTTCCGGCAAGCATGCCGAACGGGACATTCGTAACAAGAGTAACGAGCTAGCCGGAGCTTCCCAACTAGAAACTATTCAACTATTTAACCATTCAACGAATAAACTATTTAACCAACATCAACTTCCTTGTACTTACAAAATCGCCAGCCTGAATACGATAGATGTAGAACCCACTGGATAAATTAGTGGCATCGAAGGTGATATTATGCCAACCCGCTGATTGTTTGGCGTTTACGAGTGTGGCAACTTTTTGTCCGAGCATGTTGAATACTTCCAGGCGTACATCGGCAGCTTCTGGAATACCGTAAGTTATATTGGTAGATGGATTAAATGGATTGGGATAGTTTTGTTCAAGCGTAAATTCCACCGGTTTTTCTTCGCTTTCGTTGGAAACCGGATCACCCGCACATGTACCCCAAACAGGCATGTTTTCTTCCGTTAAAGCCGAGCCATTGCTGAATAAATAGGGTTCAGTTTCTAAATCGGCTACACACCATCCCGTTAAATCTTGATTGAAATCACGGGCTCTGTTAAACATGGCCATCATATTGGTAACACTACTCACATCCCAATCGCCTATATCTTGATTGAATTTAAAGGCGTTATAAAACATGTTGCTCATATCGGTAACCGACGATACATCCCAGCCCCCAATATCTTGGTTAAACTTTTGGTTGTTGTAAAACATTTGCTTCATCGATTTCACGGAGGATACATCCCATTCGCTGATATCGCTATTGAAATAAGTGCTATTAAACATGTCTATCATGTTGGTAACGCTGCTTACGTTCCAGCTACCAATTTCCTGGTTAAAATTAAGGGCTGCGTTAAACATATTTTGCATATTAGTTACGTTCGAGACATCCCATCCACTTATATCTACATTAAAATCTCGGTTACCGGAAAACATACCCGCCATCGTTTCTACAGAGGTTACATCCCAATTGCCAATATCTTGCCTAAATGAGGTAGCACCTTGGAACATTCCGCTCATATCGACTACATTGCTTACAACCCAACTACCGATATCGTTATTAAATTCTGTTGCTAGCCGAAACATTAAATACATATTGGTAACATTAGAAACATCCCAGTTCGAAATATCGCCGTTAAATGAACTAGCTTCCGTAAATAATTCGCTCATGTCGGTTACGCTTGAAACATTCCAATTATTCAAATCTTGATTGAATTCCCAGGCTTTCTCAAACATGCCTGCCATATTGGTTACTTTTGAAACGTCCCAATCTCCAATATCTTGATTAAATTGAGGTGCTTTACTGAACATTCTACTCATGTTGGTTACTTTGCTAACATCCCAATCGCCTATATCCTGATTGAAAGGCGAACTCTCGAACATCCCGCTCATATCCTCGACATTTGATACATCCCAACGGCCAATATCTTGGTCGAAAATGGATCCTCGGAACATATCCCGCATATTGGTAACGTTGCTTACATCCCAATTCCCGATATCTAAGTTAAACTGTTTGTTATTATAAAAAAGTGCACTCATATCGGTAACTGCAGAAGTACAAACGGCGTCATAATCATCATGATAACCTTCAATTTGGCGTAACATCGCATTATTTATGGCGATATATTTTAGCCCATTTATAATATCCGTGTCTCCGGGGGTTACATCTCTACATTGTACGATACCTTCTTCCGTAACTACGAAACCGCCTTCCTGTGCTTCCGGACAAGTACCCCAAATTGGGAAATTAGCCTCATCCAAACTGGACATATATGCGAATTTAGGCTCATCGATAATTAACGGTACGCACCACCCCGATAAATTTTGATTAAAAGCTTTTGTTCTTGTGAACATGTGCTCCATATCCCGTGCCGACGACACATCCCAACCGCTAATATCTTGGTTAAAATCTTCGGTACTCATAAACATCCCACCAAATATCTGAACATTGCCCACATTCCACTTACTTATGTCCTGATTAAACCTAAATGCGCTGGCAAACATACTTCTCATTTCTTCGGCATTACTCACATCCCACTCGCTGATATCTTGATTAAACTGAGGAGCGCCGGAAAACATAAAACTTAAATATACTCCCGATGAAACATCCCATTCGCCAATGTTACCATTGAATACTCTGGCTTGATTGAATATATCACTGAAGTTCGTTACACCGGCTACATCCCAGTTGTTCAAATCCTGATTAAATGCATACGCGTGATAAAACATTTGGTACATATTAGTGGCGGCGCTCACATCCCAAGCACCAACGTCCTGATTAAAGGATTCGGCGAAATAAAACATCCCGCTGAAAGTAATGACATTGCTTACATCCCATGCACCAATATCCTGATTGAAATCGCCTTTTCCACGAAACAAATTGGTCATATCTGTAATATGGGATGTACAAACAGCGGTTAAATCCCCGTCTGCTTCAATTAAATCATCCAACATTTCCCGGTCAACGGCGGTGTAGGTTGTTCCGTTTACCTCCCCCGTGGCTCCGATATCGGCTTCCAAACATTCTATAATACCATTATCGTTTTCGAAAAAATCCTGTGCGTGTGCACGTTGGCCGATGCCCATAAATAGACTCATGAACATGCCCGTGTAAATAACTTTTTTAAACATTGTACTTCCCGTTTTGATTTATGCGTTTATACCCCTATAAACTGAACTGTAATTTTGAATTCTTCCCTCAAAGTAATTAAAACAAGATGGAATCTCAAATGTGGTTATGTTTTTATAACTGGACAGATTGCTTTTTTATTGTGTTTGGTGGGGATTGGATGAATAGCTGATTTGTTGAATAGTTAATCGGCGGGTAAGTTTTCTGTTTTCGGGGAGGTGGTTGTTTGGTAAACAGAAAGCAGAATTCAGAACCCAGAATACAGAGCTGGAGGTCTGTATTCTGGGTTCTATCTTTTTTTATCTATCCGGCGGTTCTTTATTTCTGGTATGTCGGTTTTTTTAAATTCATTTTCATTTCCGTCGGATTTATCCCACGGAATAATCTTTATATACCGGCACCGGGGCTTTAGCCCCAGTTTGTAGTCAAATGGTGTGTTTTAATTTCTACGAAATCTTTTAGTTGCGCTATTATTTTTCCATTTACCCATCCCGAAGGGATGGAATGTTTATAGAAAATAGCATCCACATAGGATAGCGCGACCCCGAGGGGGTTGAATATTCTTCTGGATGAATTGATTTCTATAAACATGTGACCTCTTCGAGGTCTTGGGATTTTTACCGACCCGAAGATTTGATTTGTATTTCCAAATTCCCTACAGGTTTATGGATTACGCGCCCTTGGCGCTTAGGGATTTCATGGGGTTCATGCACCCTGAGCCGCGCTCGAGGTTTCTGATTGCGCACCCTTGGTGCTTGGATCGGAGATGTTAAAATCTTCGGCTCTTTTTGAATATCGTATGGAGTTTGAATATTTACCTATTTGTTGTGTTTGCTAGAGTTTATAAATCCTTTGAGATTCCATTTTGTGCAACGAGCCCAGCACCAAAGGTGCGCAATCTTTAGCCGAGCCCATAGGGCTCGGTTAGAGATGGATGATATGCCCAAAAAAGCGCCAACGGTGCGTAATCAAATGGAGTATTTTAGTTTCTACAATATGTTTTCGTTGCGCAATTGATTCCCGTTTACACATCCCGGAGGGATTACATTTTATAGAAAACAACACAAGCTGATAGTCATCCCGATGTGATTCCCGCCGCTCGTCCTCATAGCAACGCTTGCGGGCGGGGTGGTTCGGGCAGCGGTGTTTCGCTCGCTGCGAGGTACGGATATAACAAAGGATACATCACCCCAATCACACATTTTTGCTAAAGAAAAAGTATTATCTTGGTAACACTATATGGAAATCTGTCCTATTTATCATATAAAACTGATGCAACATAGACCATCATCAAAAGGATATTAAAATGAACAATAAGCCTGCCATCAACTGGAAAAGATACGTACTTGAGTTTTTGTCGATATTTATAGCCGTAACTTCGGCATTTGCCCTTAGTAAATGGAATGAAAACAGGAACAACGACATTTCGCAAAATAAAATACTCTCGGAAATATATTATGGATTGGAAAAGGATATGGAGGATGTCCGCTTAAATAGAAAGGGCAATCTTGCCGGACTGGAAGCGGTCGAATATTTCAAAAATTTATTGGCAGGCAATGATATTGTCGAAGATTCCATTGCACAGAGCTACTTTGTTTTAACGAGGGACTTTATTTCTATACAAAATACTTCCGGTTACGAAACGCTGAAATCGAAGGGGCTGGAGCTTATCAAAAATGATTCTTTGAGAACAAAAATCATCTCCCTTTACGAGTATGATTACAATACATTAAAAAAACTGGAAGAAGAATATTACGAATTGCAATTTCAGGCCAACTATTTCGATAAAATCAACAATTTGATTGCGCAAAACCTGAAATTTGATGCAAACGGCGAAATCATAGGCTTCGATTTGCCTTTGAAACTAAAAGAAAAGGACGAGAAACTGTTTTTAACCTATCTTTGGAAAATAAAGAGAAACAGGGATTTTATTTTAAAATACTACACGGTTGTCGAAGAAAACATCATACAACTTCAAAAAGAAATTAAAATGGAGATTGGTAGGTAGTTTATGATTTAGCTATATCGTGTGCGGCCAGAAATTAAATTAAACGATAAATCACAAATGAAAACATACACCTTAGATCAAGTTCAAGACGAGCTTATCGGAAAGATTGGAACTTCAGGTTGAATTGGCTGACCTGAAATTAAATGTTGGATAATAATACGGTATTCGACCCCTGTTTTTATGCCTTGTACTTGCAGAACGAAAGCCCCATTGAAAAAGCTGAGCGAATCAGGCAAGAATATTTCAACCCCAAAAAATAAGATGAGTATGGCAACCAAAGTAAAACAGGGACGGTCACTTTCCGAAATGAAAGATAAATATATCGGAGAAACCGGAACGAAAGAAAGGGACGAATACGAATATGAACTTCGCATGGATATTTTGGGTAAAATGATCAAAGCGGCCCGAAAAGAACAAAACCTTACCCAGGAAGAACTCGGAAAACTGATTTGAGTTCAAAAATCCCAGATATCCAAACTGGAAAGCAGCGCCAATAGTGCCACAATAGATACAATTTTGCGGGTGTTTAAGGCATTGAAAGCAGAAATAAACTTCAACGTAAAAATAGCTGACGATTTTCTGCAACTAAGCTGAATGCCGGAAATACCACATTAGAACGGGGCAAGTATTTGCAGTTCATCTCATTGCAATTCCTGCTCATCCCAAAACTCCTGCTTCGGAATGCTACGCGGAAGCTCCCGTTTCCACACAACCAACAATGAAATTTGAGAATACCACACAAAAATGTGATCGACCAAAATGGACAAGACTTTAGAACGAGAACAAACGACCGGAACAGCCCATTAAAAAAAACTGTAATGCAGCTTTTGATCGAATAAGTCAATTCATCTTGTTTACTTGAGGTCAAAGACGCTCATTTTCGGAAAATAGATGTCACAGCACCGTTTGTTTGGTTTATTTAGCCGAAAATCGGTCATTCAAGTGATTATGTTTTGCGCATTCCTTTTACTTAATCAGCATCATCTTTTTTGTTTGCACAAACTGCCCGGCCTGCAACCGGTAAATGTAAAGGCCGGAGGCAAGGAGCGATGCATCAAATTGAACCTTATGTTGCCCGGCCGAAACCCTGCCATCGACCAAAGTAGCCACTTCCTGGCCCAACATGTCGAATACTTTAAGCGTTACCTGCCCAGCTACCGGCAGTTGATAACTAATTACCGTGGTTGGGTTAAATGGGTTTGGATAGTTGTTGGAGAGCGCAAATGCCGTTGGAACGGTTTGCGGGTCTTCAGTTATTTCCTTTCCATCATCGTCCCCACCATCATAAACCACAGGGTTGTTGCCTCTCCTGATTTTAGAAGCGGTGCCCTGCCCACCAATGGTTACCGTACCACTGGCCGCGGCCAGAGTTACCGTGCCGCTTTTAGATTCTATGGTCAGGTTGGAGCCGGCTTCCAAACCAACATCTTTATGCAATGTTAGGTCATCGTACAGAGGTAATCTTACTTGGCCCATCTCAACGCCCAAATGTGCACCGTGGTTTTCTATGGTATTTATAAGTGCATTATAAGCATTCACCAAGCCATAACCCATTCGTTCATTCCAAGTACCATTAAACCTGCCCACAGTTGTTTTATAATCGTAGAGGTCGGTCCTGATTTTCTGTGAACTTTGCTCGATTATATTTCGAACTACAGATGCCGTCAAACTGGAATTAATACTAAATATTAAAGCGGCGACTCCAGATACATGCGGAGCTGCCATAGAAGTACCACTATCATAGCCTACTCCGTTATTTCTAATTGTTGAAAGTATATCGACTCCTGGTGCCATTAAATCTAACTCGTTTCCATAGCCCGACGACGGTGCTCTACTTCCATCTGGCCCTATCGAACCAATAGTCAAAATATTGGGAGAAAAATTTGCCGGATAGTCTATTGCGGGAGCCTTATTTCCAGCGGCGAACACTACTATGGAACCATCTCCATTTCTGCCATCAAAAATAGCGTCTGTAATTGCATCCTCCAAAATAGTACTATGAAAATTGTTGTAATACCACCCTCCTTGATCTCCCCATGAATTGTTAATTATATCTGCCCCATTTTTATCCCAAGCCCAATTAATTCCATCGGCGAGTTGCTCTGAAATATCATCAACAAAGTCATCAATAAAAGGATAAATATCAAGCGCATGACTAATACTTAGTAATGACGATTTTGGGGCTACGCCCACAACTTGAAGCTCATTATCCTTAATGGCTGCAATTGTCCCGCCTACATGGGTGCCGTGGCTTCCGTAGAGTTTACTTGGAGAACTTCCTGTCATTGCATCATAGCCAATCCCAATAATATTTCCTGAAAGATCGCCATGATAATAATCAAGACCTTGATCAACTACCCCTACAAAAATTCCACTATGTCCTTCCGTGATTTGCCAGGCGTCCTCAATATCAATGTCTATTCCAGGATTTATAATATTACGTAACCCCCATAACTCATCAAAATACTCATCATTACTATTCGCCCTAAAATTAAACATAAAAGCGGGGTCAACTGTTGCAAAATATCCTGTTTCATAATAGTAATTCGATAATTCAACTCCACTTGCCCCGATATTTCTGCCTGAAAGAGTATACCAAAGGGGCATAAACTTATTCTGTTTTAAAATCAGTACCTGTTTTTCAGAAGAAAGTTTTTCTAAAAGAACGATATCCTCTTTCTCCTTTAGCTTTACGTGAAAAATATCAGAGGTTCCTATAGATTTGCCCAATGAAGACTTATAGTAATATGAAACTATTTAACTCCTGCAACCTTTTTTAAAGCATCAATTTTCTTCTTAAACTCAACTTGAGTAGGAGTAGTAATAAATCTCAACTTCGCCCATTGATCCGTTTTTATAGTCGAGGTTTTTTTCTTCAATTCAAAGGAGGCAAAATTTAAATCAGATACGCTTTCTTTTTCAAAATCAGACTCAACTACTATATTTAAATACCTTCTATCTATCTCAAGGTCTATTCTTTCACCATTATAGTAATAATAGCTCCAACTTTGTGCATTAGTCGCCATAGCCAATAGTGTAAAAAGCAGCGTAAAAATATATCGTTTAGTATTCATAGTAAATTTTAGTATTCATAGTAAATGTTGAGGGATTTATTCCTCTTTTAATTTTATTCTGAGCACTTTAATTCTATCTGTTGCATCGCACTCCGAGTCAGGCGCTATCAATTCCCAATCCAGCATTACAAATAACCGTTTATTTCCGGTAGAAAAAGCTAAGTCAATTTCAGGAAACTCACCTTCATCGAAGCGATATATTTTCCCTTCAATTAATATTTTGTACCCACCGCAATGGCAAAGACAATTTCTGACATCCGCTCCTATAATTTCACCTTCCGATTGGAAAAGGTCTATTTCTTCAACGATATCGGCATCCGTACTGCAACCGCTGCCCAACATAAGGGGCATTACAAACAGCAAGCCAATTACAGTAATATATCTTAGCCCGTGGTTTCCAATTTTTAATATTCCTCGTTTCATTTGGGTTACCTCTATTTATTTAATTGGGTTTTTAACGTTTCTACTTCCGCTTTCAGTGCTTGTACGGCTGCCAGCAACGCCACCGTCAGTTCCTGATAATTAATAGCTTTGGTAATCACAATTTCAGGGTTATCATTAACCTCATCACCCGAGTCATTATCCAAAGGGTGGGCCACATCCATCACAAATTCAGGGAATAGCTCTTCTACCTGCTGAGCTATTAAACCAATGTGATTCCCTTCTTTGGCATTTAATAACGGCAGCCTTTCCGCGCGGAGCTCGGCATCACTTAAAAACTGATACCGTACCGGTGTTAAGCTTCCAATTTTTGAAAGCATATCACCCGCTTCAATTGGCGTGATATTTTTCTTAAATCGCTCATCGGAGGACTGATAGGTGCCGGTGGTATATACATTCCCATTAAAATATCCAGCCCAATTAATAGCACCGCCCGAGGCTGTTCCATAAACGCCATAATTGGTGTATCCTGAAGAGGTAGCTTTTGCATACAGCCCATAGTTTGTTATGGAGCCTCGGCCTCCGGCACTTTCTGACCTAACACCGTACAAAACGGATGCGCCACCACTCATATTAATCCTTAATTTGTAGGTTGGGCTTGGGGTCGTACCAATTGCAGAATAACCATTGACCGTTAAACCTTTATTCAACGTAACATGACCTGTACTGGTCAGATCTATTTGCGCCTGTGCTATTATGGGCAGCAGCACTATAGAAAAAAAGAGGTATAAAAAGGATGTTCGTTTTATCATGATAATTTCTCCTTGTATTATTTGTTGTATCGTATAAGCAAATCTCCTCTATGACATATTATTATAGGCTTAAAGCCTTTTGATAGGATTTAGTGTTACATAATAAATTAAATCATTAAAGTCAAATATTAAATATGAATGCTAGATTTTTCTAATCGATATAGCACTAAATATTTTTTCAGGGTGCTTCAGAAATTCATCTCATCACGAAACCTCCGCTTCCAGCCAACCAAGAATAAAAATTTGAGAACGTTACGCCAAAATGTGGGCGACCAAAATAGGCAAGGTCCCGGAACGAAAACAAACGACCGGAACATCTCACAAAAAGAAACCGATTTCATTTATTTGACTGAAAAATAGATTTTATTTCTTATCCCGTACTTTATTTCGGGCTAAATCAAATCACCTTCACACCTAAAACGACTCAAATTGTTTTCTTTAAGCCAAAATCAAAAATTATCCTAATACTCAAAATATGCCTTTTAATTGCTTAAAAGAGGAATAATTGCGCATAACAGCGCACAAATAATACCCATAAAACAGTTTTTGAACGCATAAACCCATTTCATCTTGTTTATTTTGATTAATTTTTATTATTTTGAAATCGGTTTCATTTTATAATGTTTAAATTTGCTTAATGGACGATAAAAAAGAAATAACCATTTATGACATCGCCGATAGGCTTAACCTGTCACCCGCTACCATAAGTCGAAGTCTTAATAACAATCCCGTTGTTAAAAGTGGCACAAGAGAGCGAGTTTTAAAAGAGGCGAAAGCTATGGGCTACCGGTCAAACCCATTGGCGGCCGGACTTCGCACCAACAAAACCAACACCATCGGGGTCATCGTACCCAAATTGAACAGTAATTTTGTATCGGAGGTGCTTTCGGGCATAGAAAAGGTGATCAACAAAGCGGGTTATAACCTTATTATATCCCAATCACAGGAAAACGAAAAAAAGGAGCGGGAAAATGCGCAGACTTTATTTACCAACCGCGTGGATGGGTTGATTGCTTCGTTGGCATTCGACACCAAAAATACGGATCATTTTAAACCTTTCTTCAGCAACGATATTCCCGTGGTATTTTTTGACCGCGTAACCGATGAAAAAAACGGTATTCAAGTGGTTATAGATAACTTTAAGGCCGGATACGAGGCCACAAAACATCTGATCGATCAAAATTGCACGCAAATTGCACATATCACGGGTAATTTATCGCGTAATGTGTATAAAGACCGATTAAGGGGATATAAAACAGCGCTTATCGAAGCCGGTTTAGAGGTGGATGAAAGCAATATTTATATAACCAATCTGGACGAAGAAAGCGTTACAGCCACCGCACAAAAGATTTTGGAACAACCATCCGTACCCGATGGTATTTTCATCACCAACGACAGTTCCGCAGCGGTGTGCATGAAAGTATTTAAAGATGCCGGCCTGCAAATCCCTGCGGATATCGCCATTGTCGGCTTTAACAACGATCTCATTTCCCGAATAGTGGAGCCTACCATCACAACCATCGACTATCGTGGGCAGGAAATGGGCGAGATAGTGGCACAGAATATAATAAATCTGATTGAAGGCACTATTTCGAGGGATATTACCTCCACTATAACCATTAATTCACAACTGATTGTCCGGGAGTCCTCGGTACGCAACATTTAACGGAAATATTATGAGCAACGGAAAAAAAATAGCAATTGTAACGGGCGGAGCCTCCGGATTGGGGCTGGCCATTGCCGAGCGCTTGGTTTCGGAAGGCATATTTTGTGTTCTGATTGGAAGAAATGAAGAACGCCTGCAAGAAGCCAAAGAGCAGTTTAAAGACGGATGCGCCATTTATGCATTCGACCTGACAGACCTGGAAAAACTGCCCGATTTGGTCAACCAGATCAAAGAAGATTGGGGAACCATCGATATTTTAGTGAACAATGCGGGCATCCACATAAAAAAACCCATTTTGGAAGTCACCAACGAAGATTTTCAGAAGGTACTGCTTACCAATTTAACGGTGGTTTTTGCGCTTACGCGGGAAGTGGGCAAAATTATGGCCGATAAGGGATCGGGCACTATTGTAAACGTCAGTTCGATGGCGGCCGCTTATGGTATTCCACAGGTTATTGCCTATACAGCGGCAAAAACAGGAGTGGAAGGCATGACTCGGGCCATGGCCGTTGAGCTGTCGCCCCTTGGAATACGTGTAAACTGTATCGCGCCGGGTTTTATCAGAACGGATATGTCGGCAAAGGCCATGGATAACGACCCCGAGCGCAAACGCAAAGTATTGAGCCGTACGCCGATGCAAAGTTTTGGAGCCCCGGCCGATGTAGGCGATGCGGCTTATTTCCTGGTTTCGGACGATTCCAAGTTTATCACCGGCACCGTTTTAACCGTTGATGGCGGAAATTCCATCGGCTTTTAAATTCGAAATTAAACCATAAACCCAAATTCAAATACCTTGAAAACCGGTCTAAAACAAACCTGGCGCTGGTACGGACCCAACGATTCGGTAACCCTAAATGACATAAAACAAGCGGGCGCAACCGGCATTGTTTCCGCTTTGCATTATATGCCCCATGGCGAAGCTTGGCCCGTGGAGGATATCCAAAAGCGCAAAAACCAAATCGAAGCGGCGGGCCTCAGCTGGGATGTGGTGGAAAGTGTAAACGTGCACGAAGCCATTAAAACACGGCAGGGCAATTACAAAGATTATATCGAAAAATATAAGCAGACTTTGAGAAATCTGGCCTCTGTTGGCATCAAAACCGTGTGCTATAATTTTATGCCCGTTCTGGACTGGACGCGCACCCAGTTGGATTATGAATTGCCCAATGGCGCAAAAGCGCTCCGTTTCGATTGGATAGACCTGGCCGTTTTCGACCGTTTCATACTCAAAAGGAAGGATGCAGAGGCCGATTATTCCGATACTATCCTAAAAAATTCCGAAGAACGATTCAACCGTTATTCGAAAGACGGGATTGAGCTTTTAACCCAAAACATCCTGATGGGTGTGCCCAGTGAAAAACCGACCACTACCCAACAAATTCTGGAAAGTGTGCGCCTTTATAAAGAAATCGGCCGGCAGGGATTGCGCGAAAATATGGCTTATTTCCTGGAAAACATTATGGATACCTGCGAAGAAAACGGCATGGTGATGACCGTACACCCCGATGACCCGCCCATACAAATTTTAGGTCTGCCACGCATTGTAAGCGGTTTGGAAGATATCCGGTGGTTAATGAAAAAAGTGGACAGAAAGCCAAACGGACTTTGTTTTTGTACCGGTTCGCTGGGCGCCGGCAAACAGAACGATTTGGTACAGATTTTGGAAGAAACGGGCGACCGTGTTTACTTCGTGCATCTGAGAAACGTGAAAATGGAAGCCAATGGCAATTTTTACGAATCCGACCACCTGGACGGCCGCGTGGATATGTATGCCGTGATGCGAACCTTGCTGAAATTTCAGGCAAAACGGGAAGAAGCCATTCCGTACCGTCCCGACCATGGCCATCAAATGCTGGACGACCTGCAAAAAACCACTTTCCCCGGCTATTCCGCCATTGGCAGATTAAAAGGATTGGCTGAATTGAGGGGCTTGGAAATGGGAATAAAAAGAACATTGGAAGCCCAAAACAATGAATCAAAAACACTTTAAAACCAAATATTTACAAAATGGCAGATTCTAAAAACACCCCTTATATATTTGGAGATAATTTTCTGTTGCAAAGCAAATTGGCGGAGATTTTATATCATGATTATGCCGAAAAAATGCCCATTATCGACTACCACTGCCATCTGCCGGTTCAACAGATCGAAAACGATTACCGGTTTGAAAATCTGACCGATATCTGGTTGCGGGGCGACCACTATAAATGGCGTGCCATGCGGGCCTTGGGCGTTGATGAAACTTATATAACAGGCAGCGCGAACGATGAAGAAAAATTTATGCGTTGGGCCGAAATAGTGCCAAAAACGTTGCGCAATCCACTTTTTCATTGGACGCACATGGAGCTGAAAAATCCCTTTGGCATTAAAAGCTACCTGAACGGTGAAAATGGAAAGAATATTTATGGTGCCTGCAACGCTATGCTGGCCAAACCGGAGTTTTCCGCTCGCGGACTTCTCAGCCATTTCAACGTAGGTACCGTTTGCACCACCGATGACCCTATCGACAATCTGGAATTTCATCAAAGTATTAAACAAAGCAGCTTCGATGTATCCGTTTACCCGGCCTGGCGTCCCGATAATGCACTGATAATATGGAGGGGCGATGATTTCCGGGCCTATATTCAAAAATTATCGGATGTTTCGGGTATTGATATCAGCGACTTTGAAGATCTTTTGGCCGCTTTGCAGAATAGAATCGAGTTTTTTGGCGAAAATGACTGCACCCTTGCCGACCATGGCCTCAATTATATTCCCATATTTGATGCCAACGACAACAAAACCGCCGATCAAGTTTTGAAATCGGTTCTGAACGGAGCCAACATCAGTGAAAAGGAAAGCGCTCAATTTACCGGTCTGCTATTGTACAAACTTTGCCGTATTTACAGCGAAAAAGGGTGGGTACAGCAGTTTCATTTGGGTGCGCTGCGCGATGTGAACGAAAATAAGCTGAACAAACTCGGTCCGGCTACCGGTTTTGACTCCATCGGCGATTTTAAACAGGCCGAAGGGCTGGGCAACCTGCTCAATCTTCTGGAAAAAGACGGTCATCTTACCAAAACCATTCTATATAATCTAAATCCTGCCGATAACGAAATTTTTGCAACCATGGCCGGTAACTTCAATGAAGGTCCGACCAAGGGTAAAATTCAATATGGCGCTGCATGGTGGTTTTTGGATCAACTGGACGGAATGGAAAAGCAAATAAATACCCTTTCAAATTTAGGTATTTTAAGCAGTTTTGTTGGAATGCTGACCGATTCGCGCAGTTTTTTATCCTATTCCAGGCACGAATATTTCAGGCGATTATTGTGCAACCTGTTTGCAAAAGACGTAGAAGCCGGCCTATTGCCGAATGATGAAAAATGGTTGGGAACTATTATAGAAGACCTATGCTATAATAACGCAAGCGCCTATTTTGGGTGGAAATAAGACTATATAAAACAATAATATAAATCACTTTTAATATTTATTGAGAAGCATTTTAAAAATCGGATACTATGTCTAAAAAAGTTGTAACACTCGGAGAAATCATGTTAAGGCTATCCACGCCGGGGCATTCCAGATTTGTTCAGGCCGACCGTTTTGATGTGAATTACGGCGGCGGCGAAGCCAATGTGGCGGTCGCTCTGTGCAATTACGGGCTAAATGGAGTTTTTGTCTCCAAAATACCGGACAATCCCATTGGTCAGGCTGCCATAAATTCAATGCGCCGTTTTGGTGTGGATACCCAATTTATAAGCCGAGGTGGTCAGCGATTGGGAATTTATTATCTGGAAACGGGTGCATCCATGCGGGCCTCGAAAGTGGTATATGACCGCGCCGCTTCGGCCATTGCAGAAGCCGATATTTCGGATTTTGATTGGGATGAAATATTCAAGGATGCCGTTTGGTTTCATACCACGGGAATCACGCCGGCCCTGAGTGATAAAGCGGCCGAACTAACCGAATTTGCTTTAAAAAAGGCACGTGAAAAAGGAATAACAACCAGTATCGATCTAAATTACCGCAAAAAGCTATGGAGCAAAGAACGCGCAAGGGAAGTTATGAGTGAGCTTTGTAAATACGTGGATGTATGCATCGGAAATGAAGAAGATGCAGATACGATGCTGGGTTTCAAAAGCGAGAACACCGACATCACTCAAGGTAAACTCAATCTGAATGGATACAAAGATGTATTCAACCAAATGAAAGCAAAGTTCGGGTTCAAATACATTGCCTCGACGCTTCGCGAAAGCTATAGCGCATCGGATAACGGATGGAGCGCACTGGTTTACGACGGAAATGAATTTTATCACAGTCGAAAATACGATATCCACCTTGTGGACCGGGTGGGCGGTGGCGATTCCTTTGCCAGTGGTTTTATTTACGCACTGGTTACCGGAATGGCCCTCGAAGATGCGGCTGAATTTGCGGTTGCAGCCTCGGCATTGAAGCAAACTTTTCCCGGCGATTACAATCACGCCACTTTAGACGAGGTAAATTTACTGATGAGCGGTGATGCCTCCGGAAGGGTGCAACGATAACAAAAACAGCATTAACCATTTAAATTTGAGATGAAAAATAAAGATTCCATCATTCAACTAATAACGGAACAAGGCGTGTTGCCGTTGTTTTTTCATCAAGACCCGGAGGTTTGCAAAAATGTATTCCGCAGTTTATATGCGGCGGGCATCCGCACCATCGAATTTACAAATCGGGGTGCGGCGGCACTGGAAAACTTCAAAGTGCTCAGGGAACTTTGCAATCAGGAACTTCCCGGGATGATTTTGGGCGTTGGAACCATCAAAACCAGAAAAGATGCCGAGAATTTTATCGAAGCGGGCACGGATTATATCGTCAGTCCGGGATTGGTAGAGGAAGTCGTACAAACGGCAAACGAAAACCAACTGCTTTGGCTGCCCGGCTGCATGACCCCATCCGAAATCATACAGGCCGAAAATTGGGGCGCCAAAACAATCAAATTGTTTCCCGGTAACATGTTGGGACCTTCGTTTTTGAAAGCGGTAAAGGCGGTATTTCCCGATTTATTGTTCATGCCAACGGGCGGGGTAACGGCCGAGCGCGAGAACCTCGAAAATTGGTTCAATGCGGGGGTTTGGGCGGTGGGAATGGGCAGTCAGCTCATCCGAAAAGACCTTCTGGAAGCTAGAGATTATGAAAAAATAAAAGAAAACACCTTAAAAACGGTGGCTCTCATCAACCAAATCAAACAAAGATGATGAATTAAACCCTATAAGTAGAGTATGAATAATCTATTTATCACAACATAAACCGTGAAAATTTAACATTATGACTCAAGCAGCTCCAAACTCAAAGATGACCTACTACCGATGGTACATCATAGCCATGCTCTTTTTTGCTACGACCATCAACTACATGGACCGTCAGGTACTTTCGTTAACCTGGAAAGATTTTATAGCACCCGAATTTCATTGGACAAATACGCATTATGGTCAAATAACCGGATTATTTTCTATTTTTTATGCTGCGGGAATGCTGTTTGCCGGTCGATTTATTGATCGTATGGGTACCAAAAAAGGCTTCCAGTGGGCGATTGGAGTTTGGTCTGTGGGCGCTGTTTTGCATGCATTTTGTGGTATTGCAACATCGGGAATTGTAGCCGGGAAATGGCTTGTTGGGTTTGAAGGGGCTAAAGAGGCACTGTCGGTTGTGGGAGATTTTAGCTTGGTAGCTTCAACAAGTGTGGTATTATTTATTGTAGCACGGTTCGTTTTGGCCGTTGGTGAGTCCGGAAACTTTCCGGCTGCTATTAAAGCTACGGCAGAGTTTTTTCCAAAGAAAGACCGGGCATTTGCCACAAGTATTTTTAATGCCGGGGCAACGGTAGGGGCTTTAGCGGCACCACTTTCCATTCCTATTTTAGCGTCTAAATATGGTTGGGAAATGTCTTTTATAATAATTGGTGCATTGGGTTTTGTTTGGATGGGTTTTTGGCATTTCATGTACCATAAACCTGATAAACATCCAAAAATTAATGAGTTGGAATTAGCTTATATCAATCAGGACCGTGACGAAGAAAATGCGGTGATAGAAGATGGGTCGAAAAGCATCTCTTTTATCAACAGCTTTAAATATAAACAAACCTGGGCTTTTGCAGCAGGAAAATTTATGACCGACGGTGTCTGGTGGTTTTATCTATTCTGGTTTCCGGCATATTTAAGCGATGTATTTAATTTGGCATCCGACAATCCAAAAGCCCAAATACTTATATTCACTCTTTATGCCATTACTTTACTCTCGATAATTGGTGGCTGGCTTCCCACCTATTTGGTAGATAAAAAAGGCATGGAACCTTATGCAGGACGAATGAAAGCCATGTTATTATTTGCATTTTTCCCACTGCTGGCCATGTTTGCGCAGCCACTCGGTTCTTTCTCCCCCTGGTATCCGGTTATCATAATCGGTATTGCAGGAGCGGCGCATCAAGCTTGGTCTGCAAATCTGTTTTCAACCATTGGCGATATGTTTCCAAAAACTTCTATCGCCACAGTTACGGGGATTGGAGGGATGATTGGCGGAATAGGCTCATTCATAATCAATTATGGCTCAGGAATACTTTTTGACTATACAAGTCAAGTAAATTTAAAAATTTTTAATTTTGAAGGGATTGAATCGGGCTATTTTATTATGTTTTTGATTTGTTCGGTAGCCTATCTTATCGGGTGGGCCATTATGAAAACATTGGTACCAAAGTATAAGCCGATACAAGTGTAGGGATTAGTTGAATAGTTAATTAGTTCTTGGTTATTTGTGGATCGGTTCACTGTTTTCTGTGGGGTCGGTTGTCCGTTGTCTGTAATCGGTCTTCGGTTGTGAGTTGTCGGTGGGTCTGTTTTTTCTCTCTTTTAATTATTAATTGTATAAACTTATATAAAGTAATTTGTAAACACAAATAGGGCATGCTTGTTTTAAATGGAATTTTACCCGAAACGATGCAGATTTTACATTGCCGTTCCACCCGTTTTGCAATACATAATTTTGATTATTCTCAAAATAATTTATATCTACTTATGTAAAAGCTGTATTTATACTATATGCGGTTATAAAAAAAGGGATACGTTTCAATAACATATCCCTTTTCTAAACCCATCGGATTTATTGCTAAATGTACTTTTATTTAGAAAGTGCCGTTATCCACATCGTTGATAAATTCAATAACGCCGTTCATAAACACTTCCTGATCGTCCCACATGGCCAGGTGGCTACCATTTGGACAATGTAAATAGCGCCCGTTCTGTACCATTGTACTTTGTTCTTCCATTGCTTTTGGATCCATCGTATCGTACTCGGCACCAACCATAAGCGTAGGCACGTACAAGTCTTTCAAACGTGGTTTAAATTCCCAATCGGCCAGGATGGCATCCCCGATTATTCCCATTTCGCTTGGCCCCTGCATCAGATTATAAACCTGTTCGTTAATACTGCCTAGACTGCGTACAACAGCATCGGGCCACTCAGGCAGGCGGCATAAATGTTTGGTATAATAATGGGTAAACAGCAATTCTTCGTATCTGGGATTGGTAAAATCTTCCTTCGCCTCAATATCTTTTATTTCCTTTAAAATATCGGCGGGCAATTGGTTGGAGAGTACTTCGGCATATTCGTTATACTCTTTAATGCTTGCCTGCATATTGGCAACTACCAAACCTTTCATTTTATCTTGATGTTTGTGAGCATATTCCATACCCAGCAAACCACCCCACGAGTTGCCGATAATATAAAAATTGGAGCTATCGCCCCCAATGGCCTCTCGCACCTGGTCAACTTCGTCCACAAATCGCTCTATCGACCAAAGAATTTCATCAGTGGGTTTATCACTGTTTTTGGAGCCCAATTGATCGTACAGATAGAATTCGTAGCCCTCTCTTTGGAAAAATGTTTCAACCGCTTCAAAATATTCGTGGGTCATACCCGGTCCGCCATGCAACAACAATACTTTGATATTCGGATTGTTGCCGAAGCGTTTAGTCCAAACATTAAATTCGCCAACGGGGGTTGAAATGGGAATTAATTGTACTCCGGCTGTTTCAATACCTTCCTGATTGTAGGTAAAGTATTCTTTAAGCTGATTGGAGTCATCACCGGCACAGCCCATTGCCAAAAGCAAAAAGACAGCTACCAACAGTACTCCAAACTTATTGTTATTTTTAAAAATATAATGTGTAGTCATAATAAATTAAATACGTTTATAAATATATACTCTATGGTTGATACTGAATTAAAAAGATATAATCAATGGGAGTTTTATACAAATATTTTAATATGTACGCGTATAAACTGTAAAATATATGTATAAATGGGGGATAGAGATTGGGGCTTAGTTGATTAGTTGAATAGTTTATTAGGGGATTGAGGGCTTTGGTTGTTAGGATTTTGAGTTTTTTCCCGCTGTCATCTTGAACGCATGTGAAAGATCTGGTGTTCTGAGTCACTTATTAGTTACGTTGGAATACAGAAGGCAGAACTCAGAACCCAGAATACAGAATACAGAATGGAATTTTCTGTATTCTGAAGATATCGTCGTCTGCATATCAATTTTATCAATGAAGAATTTTTTAATTAATGCATGTAACCCAGCACCAATGGTACGTAATCGTATGGCGTATTTTGATTTTTATTATGTCTTCTTGTTGCTTGATGGTTTTTCCGTTTACACATCCCGGAGGGATGGCATGTTTATAGAAAATAGCATCCACATAGGATAGTGCGACCCCGAGGGGGGGCGAATGTTCTTCTGGATGAATTATTTTCTATAAACATGTGACCTCTTCGAGGTCTGGGATTTAATCGAATTCATCTGTTGAATAGGTATTTCTAGATTTTATATGGATTTTTAGATTACGCGCCTTTGGCGCTTAGAGGTGATGTGAATTCGTGTAACCTTGAGCTGTGCTCAAGGTTACTGATATCGCACCCTTGGTGCTTTGTCTTGCGGTTACAGGTGTATCGATTGTCCATTTTCGGCACTTCAGTTTTGTATTTACTCCACTCGAATTTCTGGTTTTGTACTTGAAATGCAATCTAATTAACAATTCAAATTCATAGCACAGATCAATATTTTGGTAACAAATGCTGATAGGTATCTTGACATATATATTCATGCATTGTCTTCAAAACCACGCGTAACCACCCCGCTTTCACGCAAGCGTGAAACCAAGGTGGTCTCGCGCTGACTAGAGGATTGCCACGCACAAGAGAATAACCCCATTCAACTCTCGTAAAATGGGGTCTATTTCGGCAAAATAAGATATAAACTTAATCCGCTTGTTTGGGATTTAGTCTGCTTTTACGGATTTCGAGTTTTTCGGCATCGGTCAGGTCGTTATCAAAGTTGGTCAGGGCCTGTTCCCACGAACCATAATTCGGATTTGGAAGTACGAACCATTTTGTGCCCCAGTTTCCGATATTATTGAATACCATGGCGTCCCTTTCTTCCTGACTTACATTTTTGGCGGGCAAAAAGTCGTTCAAATCATCACCAAAAAGCATGATAATTCTATAATCGGCTGCAATAACTTTACGGCGCTCTACTTTTGAGGATGTCCAGTTTTCACGCTCACCCACCAGCATAATAGTATCAATTTCGTCACTGAGAGCAAATCCCAGGTCTTCCATGTTTTTACGGGTGGCTTCTTTTGTCAGCGCTTCGCGGTTGGTTACATAAAATACGGTTACGCCCATTTCTGCAGCTTTTTGCGTTAAGCTTACTGCGCCGGCAATGGGGTCGGCCTGACCTTCCAGCGACCATTTATTCCATTCGTCAATGTCAAAATCGGAACCTTGTGCTATCATTCTTGCCTGAAATGGCGAGTTATCCAATATAGTTTCGTCGATATCCAGTATAATGGCGGGCGGCAGTTGGCTCACATCCTGACCATCCTGCTCTACGGCAGCATACCAGTTTTTATCGTCAATGGCTTGTTGAAGGTAGGTTTCTGCCGTTCTGTACGCCTGTAGGTTCAAGGCATCAAACTCGGCCGAATTTTGAACCCATAAAGTGGCTTGTGTGGTCGGATGATTCAACTCCGATTGATTACAATTTGCAAAAACAGTTGCCATTACGGCTAAAAGTGTAATAATTCTAATTCTTTTCATTGTTTTATAGAATATTGATTTGAAAATATTTTGGTTTATCCACTGATTTTTGGGACGTATTTAACGCTTTCCAATATACGCTTTAAAATACTACATCTTAAACCGTTTATTTATTTTTACCCCATAAAAAAAGCCTGTTATTGGCTAACAGGCTTTTTAAATGCAAGTAGTGAAGACCTAGGTCCTCATTTCTATTTTATGTTTTTGTCTTTTAAATTGCTGAATAAGAGCAATCACACTAAATATGTCGATATTTGGCTTTTAATGCAATACTTGGTTTTGCCGTTAATGTATTGCAATTAATTCAGTCCGGCTTTTCTTTCCGCCTCATCCATTAATGTGTTGGCTTTGTTTTGGGCCTCAGTTTCTAGTTTGGCAGCTCTTTTCTCTGCTTCGTCTTCTAATTTTTGGGCTTGGTTATCGGCTTCAGAACGCACTTTTTTGGCGGCTTCAACGGCCAGGCGTTCTGCAATCATTCCTTTTTTCTTGCCTTCTTCTACCAGTTTATCTGCTTTTTCATCCGCTTCGTCACGTAATTTGTCGGCTGCTCTTTTGGCTTCGCTTCTTATTTTATCGGCGGCAGATTCTGCCTCTGCAACCAATTTATTGCCCGCATCTCTGGCTTCGGATATCAGTTTTTGGGCTCGTTCTTTTGCCTCTTCCTCCAGTTTTTTCTTTTCAGCATCCAATTTATCCTGCGCTTTTTTAAGCAAATCATCCTTTAAATCACTTGCATAGTCTTTATAATCGAGCGTTATTTGTGGATTGCCCACTTCACCACGAATCAAGGCTTTAACCTGTATATCTGTATCGGAACTTATGCCCAATCTGTCGTTTTTATCAATTAGACTTGCAATTCCATCTTTAATATTACCACCCAATTTGCCATAGGGCATTTTAAAAATCATATCGTAATCCAGGGTTTGGTCTATACCAATACTGCCGCTTGTGGTTATATCGTATCCGGCATAACCCAAACTAAATGGTTTATTATGAACTCTGCCGTTAGCAAATTCAAAATTCAGGCTGACGGCATTGGTAACCACCGATTTCATATCGTCATTTCCAACCAATGATGATATTTTTTCCATAATCGGCAAGCCTTCAATCTCTAATTTGGAAGTATTTAAACCACCGCCACCCTGCAACGTACTAAATACCGGGTTCAATTCTTCGTCCAGGCGACCTTTTAAATTAAATGTGGTCGAAAATTTACCATTGGCTTTTTCTGCGATGGGAGCTATCATCCGAAACATATCCATGGTTTTATAGGTACTGGCGATATCAAAATCTTTCATGCCAAAACTTAAATCAATTTGTGGCGATGTGGCTTCTATAGCATCAATCGATCCACTCATACTTAACAAACCGCCCAACATGTGAGCTTCCAATGGTTCGAACCCGATTTTTTTGTCTTTATATTGCATCCCCGCTTTAGCCTGTTTTAAATTGAACGGCTCAAATGCTATGGAATTAGCCGTTGCGTCGAATTTCAAATCCATATTTTCGGGCAAGAAATCCAGACTGAGCGCCGATGTATCGTCCGAAGCAAAATTTTCCATCAATTCGTCTGCATCTATAAAGTTGGAATTAAGTTTGAAATTTCCCTTTAGCACTCCATCGCCCAGAACAAAACTCAGATAATCGGTAACCTCACCATCAAAGTTGAAATCGCTGTTGCCAACCTGTAGCTTATCAATACTTGTGCGCACTGCTTTGGGCGAAAAACTCAAATCGGCCTTCGAAATAGTTATCGGTACTTCCACATCTTCTATTTGTGTGCTGAAATTGGTCAAAATAATGCTGCCTGCTGCGTCCACCTCATCGAATTGCTCGTTTTCTATGGCAGATAGGTTGGTTTTGAGAGCAAAATCCATATCCACATTACCTTTCAGATTATCGAGTTCACCCTCGGGTACAAATGCCGCCAGTTTTTCGAGCACTAATTTGCCTTTCATTTTAGTTTCGATTTGAGGATCGCTGACCGGCGTATTTACGGCCATTTGTAACTCAAAAGGATTATCGGCTAACTCAAACTTCAGAGGATTAACTCGAATTTGAGTGTCATCAAATTCGCCACTGGCATTATCTATACTTAAATCAACAAATATATTTTCGAGTTTATCGGGCAAATCCGGATAGGAAATCACGCCATTATTTACCCCAAGTTTAACGCCAAAGCCGGGGAATTTATCTTCATTAAAATCACCTTTTACAAAAGCGCTCAAACTGAAATTGCCATCCGCTTGTATATTCGCGTAATCCACCAAAAACTCTTGAGGAACAAGCGATAGCAACTGTTTAAAAGTGCCGTTGGGAGCTTTAAAATCGAGGTCAATTCCTATATCCGACTCACCCAGCGCAAAAACCCCATTCATAGCCAAAGCCAAATCGTTTATATACACATTTTCGGTGTTTAAACTGTAAATATTGTCCTTCATATTGGCATCAACGGTGGTATTTGCCGAAAAACTGATGTTGCGGGCGAGCGTCATATCGTCAAAAACGGCATTTATACTACCTATTTTAAACATTGCGGCAAGCTGAGTTTCATCCATGCTGAAATCGCCACTTAATTCGGTATTTATATCATTCAATGAAACATAAAAGGGCGTAGTCCTATCGTCAAATATTATTTTTGCATCTTGTATTTTCAATGATTTAAGTGCCACACCAATATCCAGCGCTTCTCCTTCCGGCTCAGATACCTCATCTTCTGGTTCCAGCGTTTCTTCACCCAACGTAATGGCCCAATTTTGGCGACCGTCTTCCAGCTCAATCAACTGGATATATGGTTTTTGAAGACGAATGGTTTTAATCTCGTACGGACTTCCCCTGAAAACACTCATAATATCCAGCGAAAGTTCGAATGTTTGAGTATAAAGCAGGGTATCGTTTTCAAAAGGCTCGTTGCCAAGCACCGATAAATCGGTTACGCGCACCGAAAAATTCGGGAAAGAGCGCAGCAGTCCTAAATCAACCTCTTTAAAATCCACTTGGGCGTTTACGGCATTGTTTATCTCTTCTTTCACCAATTCCGTTATTTTGCCTCTAAAAGCGTAAGGTAAAATCAACAAAGCCGCCAATAAAACGACCAATGTAACCGATAATATTTTAAGAAATTTCTTCATAGTTATAAATCCAGCAGGTTTTTCTCTTGTTAAGGTAATAATAAAGGATTTTCAGCCCCAAAACATTCTATCAAGTGTTTAAAGTAATCATTTATTACAAAAATAGCGGGGTTTTTGGGGAAGAGAGCCTATTAAATTTTAGGTGCTTCTCCTTTAGTTGTATGAATTGAACTGGTTTTATTAAATATTCGGTTATCAGTATCTAATATTTTTACCTAAAAATGCCGACTATTTATAGGAAAATCTATTTTATTGTTTGCGGTAATACTACATTCTTGTCTGGCTTATAATCTTTTTCAAAATCATTTTTGGCGGTTTACCCATAGTTTCCTTTAACCATTCCAAATATATAGGCCAATCATAAGCATCCTCCTCACTCGGATGGGCTGAGGCATTTCGTAAGTCTATGATATTAGCAGGATTTTCCTCATTCGGTTTATATTTTTCTATTAAGTTTTAGTACGCCTAATAAATAGAATGAACGCCTATCCGGAAAACCTCACAAATCATATTGCGCAAGCATATTTAAACCAATTCTAATGCATTATCTTATAAAAAGCAAAAATAATGAATTAAGCATAGTCTTAATCATACATCATCAATTCTTTGGGAATTATTATTTTACACTTCGGTTCATAAGCCCCTTCTTTTACCAAGCTCCTTTTACCGCTTCCTAAATCCATATTGCCGGGATTCTGGTGTATAAACCATTGATGGCTAGTTTTTCTCTTAGCGGACATGTTTATTGTTAAGGCAAAAATACTTCGAACAGATAATCAGATTTTTTTAGCAAGACTATTTTCTTCCAAAACATTTGCATAACACATAACCACAAACAAAAAAAAGCATTCCCAAGGCTCACTCGGGAATGCTCTGTTTTACACGGACTGCTTACTAAATAATGGAGTAACTCAGTGCTAAATAATAATGGTATGCTGGGCTATAAGCCGGCCCAGTCGGGTAATACGCCTATTTCTATGCCAAACGCCCAGGTTATAATGGTATAAGTGGCAATTGTTATAAGCCCGATGAACATCAAGTTGAGCCAGAGTCCGGCTTTCGACATTTCGGGGATGGTTATTTTGCCGCTTCCATATACAATTGCATTGGGCGGTGTGGCTACAGGCAGCATAAATGCACAACTGGCGCCAAATACTACCGGGATGGCAAATAATAGGGGATTTTGTCCCAACCCGATGGCGACCGATGCCAGTATGGGCAAAAAGGCTGCTGTGGATGCCGTATTGCTGGTCATTTCCGTTAAAAATACGATTAATGTAATTACTATTACCACAATTAAGAGCAACGGCCAGTGATTCAATGCGCCAATTCCGCTGCCTATCCAGCTGGCAAGGCCTGTTTTGCTGATGGCTGAGGCCATACTTAGGCCACCTCCAAACAAAATCAATACGCCCCAGGGTATTCGTTTGGCATCTTCCCAAGCCAAAAGAAAAGGGTAATTGCTTTTACGCGATGGTATTATAAATAGGAGTATTGCTGCAAAAATGGCTATGCCTGCATCCGATAAACCGGGAAAAATATCGATTATTAGTGGGCGGAAAATCCATAACATTGCGGCCATTATAAAAACCAGCGCCACTTTTATTTCTTGTGATGTAATTTTACCCAATCCTTGCAGCTGATTCTCGATAAGATCTGCTCCGCCGGGCAATTCTTTTAGCCGGATGGGATACACTACTTTGGTAAGCATTAAATACATTAATGGCAGAGATATTATCATTATGGGTACACCCACTTTCATCCATTGAAAAAAGGAGATTTCTATGCCATAGTTTTCGTGCATAAAACCGGCTAAAAGCGCGTTGGGTGGAGTGCCTATTAGCGTGCCCACACCGCCAATACTACAGCCGTAGGCAATGCTTAAAACCAGAACAATTTCGAAATTTAGTTTTCCTTCGCCTGGTTTGCGTTCTATGAGGTTCAGAATGGACATGGCGATGGGCAGCATCATAATGGCCGTTGCCGTATTGCTTACCCACATACTCAAAAATGCCGAAGCTGCTATAAATCCAATAATTATAGAGGATGGATTTACGCCCACAAAATGTACAATATTAAGCGCTATCCGCCGGTGCAATTCCCATTTTTCCATTCCTATAGCCAGAATAAAACCACCCATAAACAGAAATATAATCGGGTTTGCGTAGGGTGCAGTAGCCGCTTCTATATTGGCAATACCCAGTACCGGATAAAGTACTATTGGTATCATAGCAGTTACGGCAATGGGAATGGCTTCTGTTATCCACCAAATGCCCATTAATAAGGTTACAGCAGCTGTATGCCATGCCGCGGCCGACAGCCCTTCGGGCGCCGGCAACATCAGCATTGGCACAAGTACTACCAAACCAAGAATAAAACCGAAAAGCTTTCCTTTAGCTTTCATATCAATCGCTATATGAATGTTTTATTTATCGGCTGGTAAGTTTTCTTGATCCAGGTGTTGAATCAAGTAAGGAATATTGTACATACTGGTCCAACCAAATACCCTTAAACCGTTGGTCAATTTCCAGATGGCTTCGGGGCGGAAGCTGCTGGGGTCGTCGGGGAAATGGCTTACCTCTTCGAGTGCATCGGCCAGTATTCTTTGGTTTTCGTATGAATCGAAATCTTGAGCTAGCTTATCTACTCTTAAATATTGCGCTCGGTCAAGCGCTGCATCGAAAAGACTTTGCTCGCCCGATAGTTCGTAGCCAAGCAGCAAACTGCTTATGGAGGAGAGATACGATTCCATTCCGTGGTTTAATGGGGGCACGTCTCTCAGCCTGCGTGCATTTTTCATCATTGCATCTTTTATGCGCTGGTCGTCTGGATTAAACTGCATGTATTTTCTCATAGCATTGGCCACATATACTTGAGTATATCCAAATCGGTTCATCACAATTTCGCCGCCTTGGTCAGGGTGATTTTGCAGTTCAAGCATTATATTTACTCTGTCTTCCATTTCATCCCAGTATTTTTGTTCTTTGGTGGCATCGTAGATCTCTGCCAAGTTCCATAGCGACAGATAGAGGCGGCGTCCGGTCAGACCGTAGTCGTCAAAAATTCTTCTGATGTAGAAATTGCCGGTTTCTTTGGCCACTTCCAAACCACGGTGATTGGCATCCAGGTAGTATGAGTTTATCCATCCCGCTACCCAAACGTGCGCTCCCATTAAGGAAGTAAAATGCTGTGCAGCGTGGCGACGTCCCATTCCAATATAAGGCGAGCCTTTCGGTAATTCTTTAGCATCAAAAGCATTTAGCGATTCGTTATCGTTGCCCCAATAGTAATAATCTTTGGGCCAATGAATATTGTCCACATCCATAGAGTGCATACTGTGGTTTCTGGCCATTTTGTAGTAATCGGGATTTCCGGTGCGTACATATTGCAGCCACCACATATAATCGTTGGCTGGCTCGTTGTTGGTCCAGTCTATCCAGCGGTAATTGTAGTAGTAGGTGAATACGTCGCCATAATTCAGCATTCCGTACCATGGTTCCCACTCTTGGTTGAACATCATCCATTTGAATTTGTAGTCCAATCCGCGCTCATAAGCACCATATTTTTCCATACTTGGGCCAATATTTCCAAAGGCCTGGCTTTTTGCGTACCAATCGGGATTTGCGTGTGTTACGGGTGCGTCCATAAAGCTCATTGCCGTTTCTTCTATATGCTGGCTGGTTTCTTTTTTATGGAAATAATATACCATTTCGGTGGTTTTGGCTAAGCCTTGTGCAAAATTACCCACCATGCCGTTATCTACTTTACTATCTTTTTTGGCAAAACTGAGTGGTTCTACAGATGGAGTCCAGATATAAGCGGTAATTTTATCCTGGTCGCCATCTACTTTAATTTCTTTGGGATATTCTTCAAAAAAGCTATTAAAACCAACGGTAATACCCCATTTATCGTCTGAAATATCCAACCAGCCCGGTGCTCTTTCGGCGCTGGCGGTCTCTTTGCCGTCAACAGAAATAGTTGATGTAAACACGCCTTCTAATCTATCATCGGGGGATGAAATTTCAAGTGGTGGAATTTGGGAAACATTGGGGCCGTCTTGTAAAACGGATGCATTGCCGCTTAGCGGAGATTGCACAATCTGGCTGCCATCGGCGCTCCACCATTTACCATCGTAATAGGCGGTGGTTACCGTTTTATTGGCATCTAAATTATAGTTAAGCGATAAACCCAGAGCTGCAATTCTATCGTTGGGTATAGTGAAGCCACTGTCTTTCATAAGTATGTCTTCGTTCACTATATTTTTGTTCTGAGTAGCAATTTCTATGTATTCACCACTTTGTTTAACGTGCTTGTCCGGCTCGCCGGTATATACAAATGTATGCTGAACTTTTATGTAACTTTTACCTGCATAAACGTGTATTCTGGTTACAAAAGGCGCAGAGTTATTATCTTCTCTGCTATATTGGTATTCACCTTCTACGCGGATAATGGAATGAAGCGGACCTGATCCTTTTTCTTTCACAGTTCTGGTTACCAACGCTTTAGAGCGGTCTAAGCCGCCGTCATCTAATATATCCAGGAATGAACCTCTCCAGTCCTCTCCGGTGGCAATAACGGAATTCTCGCCAAAGCCATCGCCAATATCTAATTCTACTGTATTCAGGAAACCACTTCCGGCGGGTGCGTTAAAGAAACCACCGCCAACACCCTGTTTAATCATAAATCGGAGTGGGCCGGTATCTACTTCTACCTCGCCATTACTTCTTTGGTTATTGCGAACCGATACGATTTCGTCGTAAATGCGACCATTTCTGATGTTATCGCCGTATTCTACTTTATAATCTGAGCCTTCTTCGGTGAAGAAAAACACCCAAATCCATTTTAAACTATTATCGGCGGGCTCCCACGTGCTAACATCGGTAATTTGGGAGGGAATTTCTTTGCCGGAAGCGTTTAACACCCGTACATTATCGGGCGAGTAAAGCTCACCTTGAGGTATAGGGATACCAAAAACTTGCGGAGTTCCGGGTGTGTTATTTTCTACTGTAATTGGAATTATCGTACCGTTTCCGCCGGTTCCACAACTAACGAATATTGCCAATAATCCAACTAGTAATAAATTATATTTCATGCTTTGTGCTATTCTTTTATACATAACTTATTTCTTAATTGGTTGGAATTTTTTGGTCCAGGGCCAGGGCGGCTGCACCCAATACGGCTACATGCTCCAGCTCTGATACACTAATTTTTATATTTTTGAGAATGTTGGTGTATGCAAAATCGGCCATGGCCTCTCGCATACTTTCTTCAAACAAAGGATAAGCTTTGCTTCCGCTGCCACCCAGTATTATTATTTCCGGGTCGTAGGCGTATAAAATGGCCTTAATGCCATTGCCAATATGAGTGCCAAATTCTTTATAAATGGCCAGGGCTTGTTCATCTCCTTCTAAAGCCTGTTCGTAAACTTTTATCCCTTCGGTGTTTTTATGTATTTCGAAAAATAGTCCCGAGCAATAATGTTCAAAAATAGAATCTTTGTAAGGAAGCATTCCTACTTCACCGGCGCCGCAGTTTGGACCGGAATACAGCTTACCATCTAGTATTAAACCTGATCCGAAACCCGTGCCGATGCTCAATCCAACTATGGAGCTATATTTTTTTGCTTTACCAAAGTATTTTTCGCCTACCACAAAACAGTTGGCATCGTTATTTATAAAAACTGGCACATTAAACTCTTTTTCCAGTATATCTTTCAGGTGTACTTCTTTCCATGATGGGATATTCTGCACGTCGTACACAATGCCTTTTTCTACATCTACCACGCTGGGAACGCCCACACCTATTGCAGCGGTTTCGGGCGTTATTTGCTCGCGTATCAAGTCGATTATCTGATTTACCAGCACTTTGTAATTATCATCTTGAATGATGGGCTTTGTTGAAATCGACTCAACTTGTTCATTTAAAATACGGGCAACTCTTACATTGGTTGCCCCTAAATCGATACCTATAAGATTTTTTGTATTCAATTAATTGGAGTTATAAAGTAGCCAGATTATCAATTTTTAGATTTATTTCCCAGGTCTATGGTTTTATTACTGATAAGTGGCTTAGCCCAAAAGCTTACACTTAGCACATAACCCAGAGTTACAAAGATGAACATCATGCCAATTTTAAGGGTCATAATATCGCTCAATGCTCCAATTAATAGCTGCACTATGGCGCCGCCTGCAATACCGGTCATCAAAATACCGGCAAACGAACCGTGGTGTTTATCAACAGAGTTTAAACCTAGAGATACAATGGCAGGATACATTACGGATAGGAAGAAACCTGACATTGGGAAAGCCCAATATGCAACTGTTTCACTTCCGGTTAGTCCGGCAGCCACACAAACTATTGCGGCTAGTGTAAACCATCTTAATACCAATTTACTGTCGAATAGTTTCATAAATACCAAGCCAAATAGGCCACCAATAGTCATCAATCCCCAGAAGTAGGAAACTGCATCAGCGCCGGCTGCATCCGGATCTACGCCATGGTAATTACTCAAAAACTTAGACATCCAGAAAGAAATGCCCTGCTCTGTTCCCACATAGGCAAAAATGCCTAAAAAGAACAAAATTACATATTTATTTTTGAACAATTCCAGGTAACTGGCTTTTGTTCCTACTTTTTCGTCGTCAAGCAGGGTTACTGCCGGGAACTTGGTAATGGCTATAACCACAATCATAAGCACGCTTATAAGTGCAAATACCCAATACACCGATACCCACGACATTAACTCGGGCACTATACCCGTCATCATGCCGATAAATGGTTTATCGAGGTTGCCTTGTTCTATATTTACAACCAAGTAAGAGTACATTTGCGGGCTCACAAAAGATGCGGCTCCAAAAATCAGCTGTGCTATTACCGAATTAAAGGCGAAATTATCTTCACCGCCGGCTACCCTCAATAGCGGGTTGATTACCACTTGCAGCGCTGCCATTCCGGTTCCAATGGTAAATAATGTTATTAAAAACATATTGAAACTTGGGAAAAGAGCGAATAACAAAGCGCCGCCAAATGCCAGGGCAAATGCAGCTACCATCATTTTCTTTTCGCCCCATATTTCTACCAAGAAACCGGACGGGATGGACATAATGCCATAGGCAATAAAAAATGCAAACGGCAAAAAGCCTACCATGGTTTCCGATAGCAGAAAGCTTTCGGAAACTTTGGGATTGAGCGCACCTAAAATATTGGTCAAAAATGATATTACAAAAAAGATCAATAAGATCAGGCCGACGATGAAATAATTCCGTTTCATAAATCTAAATAGTTAGTGATTATGTTTAAAAACCAATAACGTGTTGTTATTTTTTGAACATTGGAAACAACTCGCGTATTTCCTGCTCTGTAGGCTGTTTTCCGTATTCACAAATCTCGAAAGATTCTACATATTTGAATTTGGAGCCTTGCTCTTTACCGTACCATTTTTCGAGTGCGGCGCGTTTTTCGGGTGTAACACCGGCTTCGGCGCGGGCCATAAAGCGCTGACGTAATTGTTCTTTACGCTCTACTTTATCTTCAGGAACTTGATCCAAAGTTCCGCTCAACCAAGGCATCCACTCATAAATTTGCGACTCGTGTGCATCCCAGGCATCTACTTTTTTATCAAAAGTTTCGTCAATACCAACTACGATATCAGGAGAAAATGGATTTGGCTTCTGGAAACGGTCTTCCATGTATAAGAAAACCGGGTTTTTTGTTAATGCAGGAGTATCAGGAGCAATATTAGGTACAGTTACCATATAAGCTGCATCTTGTACCAATACGCCGGCATAGCGGTGGTCGGGGTGATAATCATTTGGACGTAAACCAATTACAATATCTGCATTCCAGGTACGGATTTCGCGAATTACTTGTTCGCGGATGTGTACAGTTGGTGTTAATTCACCATCGTGGTTATCCAATGTTTTGTATTCGTCGATGCCTAAACGGCGACCGGCTTCTTGTGCTTCTGCACGGCGTCTTTTTGCAAGAGCGCCACCGCCTTGCGAGAAGTGTCCGGCATCGCCACTGGTTATTGCTACAAATTTTACTGCATAGCCTGCTTTTGCCAAAAGAGCAGCTGTACCACCCATACCGGCATCGGCATCATCGGGGTGTGCAAAGATGGCAATTACACGAATGCGGCCATCGTCTTCTGCTTGTGCGTTATTTTGTGCAAAAGCTGAATAAGAAAAAGCGAACAACATTAAAAACAGGGTAGTGAGAATTTTTTTCATATTTATTTACTCTATTATTTTAACTGTATTTATGAGTTTAAATTACCGGAAGGCCGTTTGCCTCCCGGTAATATATTGGATGGATTATTGATTAAATAATCAATAGGTGTTTTGCGACAAAGCGCCGGCCGAAACATCAATTTGGCTACGGGGTATAGGATATACCAAACGTATTTCCGATTCGGCAACATTCAAATGGTTGGCCATAACGGATTTTGCTTTGCCCAGGCGTAGCAAGTCAGCCCATCGTTTGTTTTCGAAAGCGAATTCTAAGCGACGCTCTTCCAGAATTTTTTCTGCAAAAGTTCCGGGCGAAGCTGCTGAGATATCCGGTAAACCGGCTCTGCTTCTAACCCGATTAATCAAGTTATAAGCTTCCGGACTTTCGCCAAGGGCTTCGGCCAGACTGAGTAATACTTCTGCATATCGAATTTCAATCCAGTTATTGTCGGCATCGTTTATAACCGTTGGGTTACTGTCGTACTTTTGGATATATAAAGCACCAGTTGCCGAGGCCGGATTAACTTTTAAAGTTCCGTCGTATCTGGCATCGTTTACTTGGTCAAAAGCAGCAATCAGGTCGCTGGTCGGATCTACCGGTGTAATTCCGGCACCAACCGCTCTACCGCCCACGCCATTTGGTGTTAGCATATCTGTGTAGGCACTTCCTTCTGAGGTTCCAGATTTATACTGAATTTCGAATATCGACTCGACGTTGAATTTATTGCCTACGCCCCAGATATCGCTGTAATTGGGTACCAATTGAAACGCATTCGAATTTACTACGCTGTTGAGTGGACCTACGGCAGCGCTATTATTACCATTCTGCAAATGTACCCTGCCCAACAAAGCGTTTGCGGCATGGCTTGTGGCCCTGCCATCGGTTGTTGAAGTGGGCAATAAGCCAGCAGCTGTGGTTAAATCTGTAGCCAATCGGTCGAATATTTTCTCGGCAGATACTTGAGTTCCTTCGGCTATATCACCCAGAGTATCTTCATATCTTTCGGGAATATTGCCATAAAAAACGGCCAAGTGGTAGTAAAACAAAGCTCTGATAAATAAAGCTTCACCTTTAATCTGGTCTTTTTGTGCTTGATTCGGGAAATTAACGCCGTCAATCTGCGAAAGAATCATATTGGTGCGGTTTATACCTTCGTATGAGGCCAACCAAGTGTCTTTCAAAATATTATCGGTATCTATTTCTTCAAAATCATCTACACGTTGCAGTGCTTCTGCCAAACCGGTTGAACCGCCGGCATTTGCGCCGTTATCGGATCTCATTTCGGTTAGTAGCATATAATTAACACCAAAAGTGCCTTTATCTTGCAGGGCATCGTAAGCACCTACTATAGCGGCCTCAAAATCGGTGGGCGCATTATAAAAATTTAATGCGTTCCGCTCCGAAATCGGACCCAGTTTTGTAAAATCCTCGCCACAGGCTGCAAACAGCAAGGGCAGGATTATTAAAATTATTAATTGCTTTTTCATCGTCATAATATTTTAAATATTTGGATTAAAATGATAAATCAATGCCAAACTGAATTGTCCTTGACAATGGATAGGCACCATAGTCTTCACCCGGAGTCAAACTGTTGGTTTGTAAACTAACCTCTGGGTTAAACCCTACATATTTTGTGAAAATGGCCAAGTTGCTGGCAGATACATACAGACGCGCGCGGCTGAAGTATTTGTTGAATTTATCTTGCGGCAACGTGTAACCAAGGGTCACATTTTTGATTTTCAGATAACTTCCGTCCTGCACCTGGTACGACGACTCGCGGTTGTTGTTTCCGTGTGCGTTCGAGTTACGGTCTGCACGTGGGTGCTCGCCATTGCCCGGCTGCGAAGCAGAAATCCAACGATCGTTCAACGCGGTATAAGAGTTGAAGTTAGCCTCGCCGTTCATCATGTGTCTGGCGGTTAAGTTCAATATCTCCCGACCTTGCACACCTTGCAAGAAGATGCTCATATCGAAGTTATTATAACTGAATCGGTTGGTTATACCATAAGTAAAATCGGGATGGTAGCTACCGGTAATAGTTCTATCGTTTGCATCAATTACGCCGTCACCGTTGATGTCTTTAAATCTAAAGTCACCGGGACGTGGCGCAGGAGCCATTAAATCAACAACAGGGTTGTTATCAATTTCATCCTGAGTTTGGTAAATACCATCAACTACATAGCCGTAGTAACTTCCAATCTCGTGGCCAATCATAGTAATATGGCGGTTACCGGCTGCACCGGAACTTAGAATTGGATCGCCTTCAGGCCCTAATTTTACCACTTTGTTATTGTTTTTGGCAATATTAAAGTCGGTTGCCCACTGGAACTTGCCCACCATATTTCTGGTAGTGATGGAGAATTCCACACCTTTATTTTCAACTTCACCAATGTTGGTCAGTGCGGTTGAGAAACCGGTTGAGCCGGGTATGTTTACAAATAATAGTAAATCTTTTGTTGTGGTGCTGTAGTAATCAAACGTTCCATAAATACGGTCGTTAAACAACGCGTAATCCAAACCGAAGTCAACTTGATAGGATGTTTCCCAGGTCAAGTCGGGGTTGGATAAAGTGAATGGTGAAACACCAATATTCACACCATTTGCAAAAGGATAGTTTGCTTCGCCCAATAACCCAATCGAACCATAGTTTGGTATCTCAAAGTTACCGGTTACACCATAACTGGCACGCAGCTTAAGTTCGCTGAATATATCTTTAGCCGGCATAAAGGCTTCCTCGGTCAATCTCCAACCAACAGAGAATGATGGGAAAATACCGGTTTGCTTATCTGCACCAAAACGTGATGAACGGTCGGTACGAATGGTGGCTGTTGCCAAATATTTGCTCTTGTATGCGTAGTTTACTCTTGCCAGAGCCGATACAATGCTCCACTCTTCTTGTAAATCGTTACCGCCGGTAATAATACCACCATTAACGGTTTTGATTTGGTCGTCGGTGAAACCGTTTGCATATATTACTTTAGAGCGATCGGTGTTTTTCTGAGCGGTATAACCAACCACTGCACTTACTGCGTGTGCGTTTCTAAAGTTTTGAGTGTAGTTAAGTGTATTTTCCCACAGCCAGTTAAAACTGCTACCCGCACCGCTTTGTGCAAACGGGTTAGATACGGTTTGTGTACGGTAAAGGAAATCGGTTCCGCTATAGAACGACTGATCGGTATTATCAACAGTATAACCAACCAAGCTTTTGAAATTCAGATTTTTGGTGATATTAATCATACCATAGGTATTACCAAAAATTCTGTTCTGATTGTATTTTTCTTCAATATACTTCATAATGGCTAGCGGGTTGCTCGAGTCGGTCATACCGCCGCCCAATGTAGGTTGCTCGGTTTGGTTAATTGAGCCATCCGGATTGTACGGTTTTACCGTTGGGTGATAAACCATGGCGGAATAAATAATTCCCGGAGGGTTACCAAAATATGGCGAGTTGGCAGGCAGCCTGTCGTGTTTCATTAAAGAAGCATTCAAGGAAGTACCAATTTCAACCATATCACTTAATTTATGGGTTACATTCAAAATGGTAGAAAAACGGTCAAATTTAGAACCTTTCAACACTCCTTCCTGGCCCATATAACCGGCTGAGAAGAAATAGGTAGAACGATCGGTACCGCCAGACACACTTAAATCGTAGTTTTGCATGGTGGCTGTACTAAAAATCAAATCCAACCAATCGGTATCGGTACCGTCCCAGTTTACAAATGAATCGGGTAGCAAGTAGTTGGCACTGTAACCAGGCTCTCCTACTTGTGGGCGACCGGCGTTGGTTGCTGGGTTAAAATTCGGGTTTGCAGGAATCTTACCATCAGCAATATCCTGTAAATAGTTATTATTACGAGAATCTTGCGTATAAGCTATTAATTCTTCTGAATTCATCAAATCAGGCTTATTAAACACGGTAGATACACCGCTGTATGCACTAAAATTCACTCTTGGCTTGCCCGATTGTCCTCTTTTTGTGGTAATAAGAATTACACCATTCGAGCCTCTGGAGCCATAAATAGCTGCTGAAGAAGCATCTTTCAGTACCTCAATAGACTCAATATCGTTTGGATTCAAAGCCGACATTGGGTTTGCACGGGTTGCCTCATAGTTAACGTTTGTTTGGGTACCAATTCTATGCTGTAAACTTCCGCTGGTTGTAACGGGTACACCGTCAATAACGTATAGCGGGTCGTTACCGGCCGAAATAGATCCGGTTCCACGAATAAGAATTTGCGGTGCGGCACCTGGCTCACCGGTAGATTCTGCAACGTTAACACCTGCCATTCTACCTTGCAGGGCGTTTTCAAAACTGGATACAGGAACGCTTTGTATTTCTTCGGTTCTGATGGAGGTAACGGAACCCGTAATTTCACTTCGTTGTTGTGTACCATAACCTACAACAACCAAATCTTCGAAACTGATAACCTCTGGCTCCAGCTCTACTTCGTAATTGGCTTGTCCGGCAACAATGGGCATTTCAAATAGTTTATATCCAATGGAGCGGAACACTAAAAACTCTGCATTATCTGGTACGTTAAGTTTAAAAGTACCGTCTGCATCGGAGTTTGTACCAATATTTGTACCTTTTACAAAAATATTTACCGCTGGCAAAGTTTCACCTGTTGCGGCATCGCGTACCACCCCGCTTATTGCTTGGGCTACTTTTTGTTTTTTGGTCTGTACTTCGTCTTCTATCAGCATCAGTTCGCGCGTGCTCGATACTACTGCATGATAGCCACTTCCTTTCAATACTTTTTGCAAAGCATCGCTGCTGGTTACTTCTACTAAGTGGACATTAATACGGTTGCTAAGCGCTTGGTTGTTCAAATCGAGCACAAAACCCAGGTTGGATTTTTTTGCTATTTCTTTGATTACCTCACTAAGCTCAACGTCTTTCTTCTCAATGCTTATAATACTCTGAAGCTCAGGTATGCTATTGGAATATGACTCCACAGAATAATATTTGGTCTGCGGCGTTTCTGATAAGGAAGTAATGAGCTGCGCATCCACGCTGTTTGCCTTTCCATAACCGGAGTTTAAAACTCCAACTATAGCAAAACACATCATTATCCGAATCATTTTGGTAACATTAATTTTCATGCTAAACCTCTATAAATGATTATTGTTTAATGTTTGCTTGTATTTGTTTTGAGTGAAATCCTTTGTTATCTAACAGTTCAAATTCAATCGGGTGAAAGATATTTTCTTTCCTTCCTGCTCATAAGCCAGGCCCAATGTTTCTGAAATGGTCTGCAAGATATAATCCAAATTTTTACTTTTAAATTCGGCACTGATTCGGTTGCTGCTTATTTCTTTATCTGCGAAATAAATATCCAAATCGTATTTACGCTCCAGTTGCCTGGCTACTTCGTCCATATTCGAGTTTTCGAATTTCAAATTGCCATCTTTCCAGCTTAAATATAAATCCAAATCGTTTATTGTTTCTTCCTGCATTTTATTGGTTTGCAGGTCGAGTATTCCGAGCTTTCCTGCCGTTAAAATTAACCCGGCATTGTCTTTTTCATTTTTGGACTTGAACGAAACCGCACCCGATTTTACCACCGTACGCACCGCATTGTCTTCGTCGTAGCTGCGCACCACAAATTCTGTGCCCAACACTTCTATTTCGGCACTGTTTATGGCTACTGTAAACGGCTTATTCGGGTTTTTGGTAACTTCAAAATATGCTTCACCCTCCAGCTTAATATCCCTTGTTGCACCATCAAAAGTGCTTGGAACTACTATAGAGCTGCCCGCATTTAAATATACTTTAGTGCCGTCGGAAAGGGTAATACGCCCACGCTTACCGTTGGGCATTTGAATTTTCTCCTGGTCAACGGGTGTAATTTCAACAATGCTTTCCCTGCTTACCTCATTATAAGTGAACAGCCCTATAACTGCGACAACCAAAAAAACGGCGGCTGTTTTTAAAATAGGAGACCATGGCGAGCTATAACGGTTTAACTTGGAACCTAAGGTAAGTTTCTGAGGGATTTTAGCGGTATCTATATTTATTTTATTCGATAATTCAATCCAATCCAATTCCGTCTTTAATCGGTCTACCTTCTTTGCATCTACCCCCGTTTGCACCCATAAAGAAACCAGCTCATCAAACTCTTTGGTAGAAAACTCCCTAAGAATGGATTTAATCTGTAAATATTCCGCCGGTGTACATTCACCTGCAAAATATTTTGTTATAAGTATAGAGCTGTGTAGATCCAATTAATGCGTATATATTAAATTTATTCAATAAAGTTGTCCTTCCACGTACTATTAAGACAAACTATTTATACGCACCCCCCAATCCCTGTTACATTCTTTAACATTAATATTATTTCGGAGCTCTTGAAAGGCTAACCCCATATGATTTTCTACCGTTTTGGTGGTAATGCTCATTATGGTAGCAATCTCGTTATAACTTAAGCCATGCTGGCGATGGAGTTCAAACACAAGGCGCCTTTTTTCCGGCATTTTGCGGACAAGCTCCCAAATCTTTTTAATCAAATACTCATTTTCTTGTTGCTGCGCGCTGATTCTTATAGACTCATCCAAATTCAAATAAAAATCGTAATCATATTGCTTTGGCTTCTGTTCAAATTCCAAAATATTGGCAATTTTTCGCCGTTTATCGCGCTTACTTATTTGGTTATATGCCTGGTTGCGCACCGCTTGATACAGATACAATTTAATAGAGGTTGAAATGTCTAGTTTTTTGCGGCGTTGCCATATTCTCAAAAAAACCTCTTGTACCACATCTCCGGCCTCATCTTTACAGCTCAAAATGGAGTATGCAAATTTATTGAGTGGATGATGGTATTCAAAAAATAGCTCTTCAAAGGCTTTTGTATCGCCTTTTTTAATTTTTGATACAAATTCCTTATCAATGGAGTTATCTGAACGGTCAGAACTGCTATTTTTTGAAAACAACCGCATACATTTCAACCTTATTTGATGGCTCTACTTTAAAATAAGTAATTTTATTTTACACATAGATTATTCGTTCAATATTATAATTATGAAGCAGTGAAACAAATTAAATATTTGAATAACAAACAAAAGCTAAATAACACAACGCATTAGAGATACCAACGATTTGATAGTTTACATTAGCATATTATTACAATTTATTGGCGCCTCAACAGCCATAAAACAAGTAATTAAATCATTCTTTGCCTACCATTAATGCTTTAAAATCTTGGCTGCCTGGTAGTTTTCTCAGCTGGTTTATATCGCAGAAAACTCAAATGAATAGCCCTATGAAATACTCTATATCTAATTGATAATTAATGCAATACAACAAAAATCTACCGCATAATAAACCCATATTAAATTTATTTTTTGAAATATTTTGTACAGCGCTCAAAATGCGTATCCTATTGTCAATATTTTTGCTTTTTGGTATCGTATTTATTCCAGCAACAAGCCGTGCACAAACACCGCCCGATACCACCGCTATTAAAAAAATTACGCTCGATGAAGTGGTTGTCCAAAACGAGCGCTTTGATATCCCTTTTGCGCTCAGCAACCGCGATATTGCCATTATAGATGCCAAAACAATCCAAAACCTACCAGTCTACTCGGTACCAGAGTTGCTGGCTTTTGTAGCAGGCGTAGATATCAGGCAGCGGGGTCCGTGGGGCGGCCAGGCCGATATCAGTATAAATGGCGGCAGTTTCGATCAAACATTAATTTTACTGAATGGAACCAAGATAATAGACCCTCAAACCGGGCATTTGATGATGAATTTGCCGGTCAGCCCCGCCGCCATCGAGCGCATTGAAGTAATTAAGGGCGCGGCCGCCAGTGCTTATGGTATAAATGCTATTAATGGGGCAATCAACATTATAACCAAAATGCCCGATGATAATTATTTTAGCGTCGGTACTATTGCAGGCAGTTCTTTTGCGCGCGATTCCTCCAACAATAAACTTTACGGCGCGGCAAAAATTAATATTGCTGCCGGATTTGGCTCCAAAAAAGTTCGTCATTTTGCTGCTTTTAGTACAAATCAATCGTCGGGCTATCGCTACAATACTGCAATGAACAACAACAAACTTTTCTACCAAAACAGAATTGAACTTCCCGAAAGTAACCATCTCAGCTTTACGGGCGGTTTTATATCGAACGAGTTTGGCAGCAATGGCTTTTATTCGCCTCCGGGCGATATCGAATCCAAGGAAACGGTACGCACCGGCTTGCTTTCGGGAACCGGTAAATTTCAAATGACAGATAATTGGAATCTGCGCCCTGAACTTAGCTATCGATATAATAACGACCATTATATCTTTGTTCGCCAAAACCCGGCGATATACGAAAACATACACCACAGCCATGTTATTAATGCGAATCTGGATAATACCATCAGCACAAAAATCGGCATTATCGGAATTGGCGCAGAGTTTAGAAGCGAAATTTTAAGGAGCAATAGTTTGGGGCATAATCACCGCGAAAATATTGGGTTATTTATAGAATATGGACAAACTTTTACCGACAATTTTATCTTCAATACGGGTACTTATATCAATTACAGTAAATATTTTGGCTGGCATGTACTTCCATCGGTCGATTTGGGGCTGAAAATAACCAACGGCTGGCATTTATTTACAAATGTGGGCACAGGGGCGCGTGTTCCAACTTATACCGATTGGTATTACAACGGTCCTGATAATATTGGTAATAGTGCACTTATACCAGAGCAGGCTTTTTATACAGAAAGCGGCGTTAAGTTTGCAGGCAATCAACTAAATGCATCCGGAAGTTTCTTTTATCAATATACCCGCAATTTTATAGATTGGGTTAAAAACGATATGAATGCGCCGTGGCAACCTCAAAATTATCAAAATGTAAAAACACCGGGCATAAATTTTGATGCCAATTACTTTTTTACTCCTCCAAGTTTTAACAACCATTTTAGTGTAATTGCCGGCCTGTCTTATACTCATTTAGCGCCTAAATTACTGGCGCCGGAGGGACAGAGTTTTTCTTATTCGCATTATGCTTTAGAAAACTTGAGTGACCAGTTTATTTTTCACATCAATTTAAATTATAAAAAGCATTTAACTATCACCCCCACTCTACGGTACGAAGAGCGTGTTAACTATAAAGATTATGTGCTGCTGGATTTTAAAATTGAAGAACGAATCAGCGCTTTTAAAATTGATTTAAAAATGAATAATCTACTAGACACCACTTATATTGAAACGGGATCCGTACCGCTACCGGGCAGGTGGTTTGGTCTGGGTTTGCATTACAATATCTAGTTTTTGTGGGGCTAGAAATAAAAAAAGTCGCTTCTTTTTGGAAGCGACTTTGCAGTTTCAATAGAAAAACTTATTCCAATTTTATTTGGAACCCAGATTTTTGAAGTCGTTAAGAGTCTGGCGAACGTGAGCGGCCGATTCATTCATCAACTTTTGTTCATCATCGGTCAATTCCACTTCTAGTACTTCTTTGACCCCGCCCTTGCCCAGTTTTACAGGAACGCCAATGTATAAATCGTCAATTCCGTATTGACCGTCTATATGTGCACAAACCGGGAAAATTCGGTTTTGATCTAACAAAATAGACTCTACCATTTGTGCTGCTGCAGCGCCGGGTGCATACCAAGCCGATGTTCCCATCAGGCCTACAATTTCGCCACCGCCTTTTTTGGTACGCTCTACAATTTCGTTCAATCTATCTTCCGATATAAAATGCGTAATGGGCATTCCTGCCAATGTGGTAAAGCGTGGCAGCGGAACCATGGTATCGCCGTGGCCGCCCATTAAAAGTGCCTGAATATCTTTGGGTGATACATCCAATTCTTCTGCCAGGAAGGAGCGATATCGGGCCGTGTCCAAAATACCTGCCATACCCATAACTTTTTCGTACGGCAAACCGCTGGCGTCTTTTGCAACCTGTACCATAACATCCAATGGGTTGGATACCACTATTATAATGGTCTCGGGCGAGTATTTAACCAATTGCTCGGTTACGCTGCGCACAATGTTGGCGTTTATTTCAAGTAAATCATCGCGGCTCATGCCTGGTCTTCGGGGTATGCCGGCTGTAATTACACAAACATCAGAATTAGCCGTATCGGCATAATCTGTAGTACCTTTTATACGAGTATCGAATAGGTGGATGGGAGAAGATTCCCATTGGTCGAGTGCCCTTCCTTTTGAGGGATAAAATGTTTTATCGCCGTCTTTTCTTTCCAAATCCACAGCTACCACTTCTTTGGCAAAATCGCGTTGTGCAACGCTTAGTGCAACGGTAGAACCTACATTACCGCCCGCACCTACTACAGTTACTTTCATTATAAATCTGATATTTTTAAGTTAATATTCTACTCATCTTATACGGATGAACTTTCTTTTACTTAAGGTACAAATTCAATTTGAAAAATGTTGGTTTTGGCGCAAAAATACACCCGTTTTATGCATTAATTTCCGGTTTTTCTTCTGGAATCCTGTCCCCACATCAATTTTTTTCTCAAAGTCTCAAAATAACTCTGTCCGGGCAGGTGAATCAGGTCGAATGTTAGCTTGGATTTCACGATTTCTAGCTCAAACGGAGTGTTTTCCACCTCTTTGGTTACCCCATCGTACGAAAACAACACTTCTTCCGGTTTATGTTTGTCTATCACAATTTTGAGCGGCTTGTTTGCCAATATTACCAAAGGGCGGGTAGTAAGCGTATGCGGACTGATAGGAGTGAGCACCAAAACCCCGGTTCCGGGCGCAACAATGGGACCGCCGGATGATAAATTGTACGCAGTTGAGCCTGTGGAAGAGGCTACTATAAGCCCATCTGCCCAATAGGTATTTATTAAATCGCCATCATAATATGCAGTTATATTTATCATCGAGGTGGAAACCCTGCGAGTAAACAAAAACTCGTTCAGGGCATAGTATTTATTGCCTTTTGTATCTGTTGCTTTCAAATAATGGCGTTTATCTACCGAGAAATCTTTGGCAAGCAGATGATCCAGCGCTTTTTCCAAATCTTCGGGCTGTGTGTTGGTCATAAATCCCAAACGGCCGCTATTGATTCCCAAAATGGGTTTCTCTTTGTGCGTGGTCAATCGGGCAGTGTATAAAATGCTGCCATCGCCGCCAATTACCACTATGATATCACATTTGTCGATGGCTTCTACATCCGTTTTTACTACAGTTACGCAGTTGGCGCTTTTGGATTGGATGTTATCGATCAATTCACCCGAAATCAGCAATTCCACTCCATTTTTATCGGCCCAATCTATAGAACGGTTTATAATATCTTTTACTTCATATCTATGAGGATTGGCAATAAGTGCAAATTTCATGATTTAATCTTTTTCTGGTTTAAAAACATCACGGTAATCAATATTCCAGGCTTCTCCCGATAAGTGAATCCCTTCCAAACCTTTTTGCGAAATAATACGCACGGGCACCGTCCACGTTAAAACGGGAATTAAACCCGGTTGTGGATAAAAGCTCAACGCCACCTCGTTGAACAACGCTTTCGAGGTGTTCATTCCTACCTGAATATTCACATCTTTCAAGCCTTCGGCCAGAGAGCCGATTACATATAACTCAAAGGGATTATGCGTATAAGCAGCAATAATTCCATTCCATACGGGCAGTCCGGCCAATTCATTTTCCGCTGTTGTTTCAAAATTTATGCTGCCAATGGATGTATTCTCTCCTAAATTTTTCGGAAAATAGTTTGCAATCAAGTTTACGGCTTCTGGCTGATTTGAGGCGGGGTGATAGTACAGCTTATAGTTAATATAGGCGCTGGTTTTCACCAAATCATATACTGCTTTGTAGGATGCGGTAAGGTTTCCGGCCGAATCTGTGGAACTTTCAATGCCTTTAGGTCCTAAATTTATAATGGCATCTATCTCGCCTTTAGCAAATTGCTTAAATAACTCCGTTTCATTAAGTCCGCTCACTACATCCAATCGATCGGGTACATTTTTTTTATTAAAATAGCGTTTATTGGAGGCGAATATAATTTTATTGGGCTCATTTTTGGCGTAATAGAAAGCGCCGGTGCCAATGGGCTCTAAAATAGGACCGCCCTCGCGCGGTAAACTTTCCATTGCATAAATGGAGCTATATGGATGAGCTAAATTTTTAGTGAAATCAGCATTTTTTTGATTCAACGAAATAACAATAGTAGAATCATTTTTGGCATCAAGACCCGAAATATCGGTTATAATTCTATTTGCCGGATTTTTTATGGTGTGTTGCTCAATAAAATAGTTTTTGAAACCACTGATATTCTCAAAAATTTGGGCCGCATGAGTGGGCACCTGTACGCCGGCCGCTCTTTTTATGGCAAACTCAACATCTTTTGCGGAAAATTTACGCCCCAAACTGCTCTGAAACTTGGAATTATTATGAAAATACACGTCCGTTCTGAGGTGGAAAGTATAACTTAGCGAATCGGCACTTACATCCCAGCTTCGTGCCAATGCCGGTGTTACGTTGCCCAGCTCATCCAATCCGGTTAAACCATCATAAACCAGATTTAGCACTCTCAGTTCACTGTCGGAATGGGCAAATAACGGATCCAACGTTTCTATCACATCGGGCTCCCCAACAGTCAGTTGCAAAAAATCATCTGCTTTCTGGTTTACCTGCTCCCTTACCAAAGTGGAATCAAATCCCGAAAACAGGGAGTTTCCCGATTGGATAATGGTAGATTCTGTGCTTTTACCACAATTTTGAAATAATATTAAAGCAATAATTGCAAAAAAGTATGAGCCGACTCTTATTTTCATCATTTTATTTTTTAATTCCCTTTAATCCTTTAATCCCTTTCGCGGCTTTTTCGCTGAGCAGGTTGGTATCGTGGCTTCGAACCCTTCCTATTTTGGCCTGATGGTTTTTCAGTGCAATATCTATCAATTCGGTCATTAAATCAGAAAACGAAACGCCTGTTTTATCCCACAAATAGAATGAAAAAGACCCGGGAATGGTATTTATCTCGTTAAAATACACTTTTTTTGTATCGGCATTTACCAGAAAATCTATGCGTACAACGCCGCTTGCATCCAATGTTTTGAATGTTTTTAACGCCAATTCCTGAATTTCCTTCGTCAGTTCGTCCGAAATATCCGCCGGTATAATTCTATCGGCAGAAGCCATACCTTTGGCCGATGTATCGCCGCTTTGGTATTTATCCTGAAATGATAGAAACTCTGCACTGCCTACAGGGCGCTCGCAAACACTGGCTTTGCAATCGGTTGGGGTACCCAAAACCGAGCAATTTATTTCCATCAATGGCTGTATGGCCTCTTCTACCATTAAATGTGGGTCGTATCTAAAAGCAGTTTCTATGGAATCGACAAGCCCTTCCCGGTTATTCACCATATTTACGCCAATACTGCTGCCCAAATTGACAGGTTTTACCACCAAGGGGTAACCCAGTGCCTCTATACCTGTAATGATGCTTTCACTGTTATTTTCCCAGTCTTTCTCGTAAAAATCCACGCTTTTTGTAACCGGAATATCGTGCACTGCACATAATTCTTTGGCTTTAACTTTGTCCATCCCAACCGACGAAGCCAAAACGCCACTGCCTGTATATGGGATATTAAAACTTTCGCAAACACCCTGAAAAGCTCCGTTTTCGCCATCACTACCATGGAAAGCACACAAAACCGCATAAATGGGCCACTGTTTCGGCTTGGCAAACATTCCCCTCACAAACTGCTGCACTAACAGGGGCTGACCAGTCTCGCCGGTTGCAATAGCGCAGGAAACTGCATTTTTTTCGAGCGATTTTAAATCTTTGTAATTGCTTAAATCTAGCAGGTTCTCACCCGTCAACCACCGCCCCGATTTTGTGATATACAAAGGTACTATATTATATTCTGTGCCCTCCAAAGCGGCAATGGCCTGCATGGCTGTTAGCACAGAAACTTCGTGCTCCGGCGATATACCGCCAAAGGCGACGATTAAGTTTTTTGAAAGATTTACTGCCATAATTTGATTAACTATAATTTATACTCAAAAATAGTAAAATGTAGAACCTTATTTATAACCTTTTCAGGTTTATTATTGTTGTATAAATCAATACAACTTAATGCCATATTGTTTAATTTCATAAGGCTTAAAATTTAACCTTCAAAATTGTATAATAATGTCGAAAGTAATTTCATCTGTTGCCGACCTGGATTTTTCTTTGGCAGATTTGCGGGATATGCCGGTACCCGAAAAAATTATGTTGGTAAAACCCACTCATTTTGATGTAGAATATGTTATAAATCCACACATGCAGGGCAATATCGGCGATGTGGACAAAAGCAGCGCTACCAAAGAATGGGAAAAACTTAAACAGGCTTATGTGGACAATGGCCTTTATGTGCACGAGGTGGATGGCGCTGAAGGCTACCCGGATATGGTTTTCTGCGCCAATCAGAGTTTACCTTATATAAAACCGGATGGCTCTAAACAGGTGTTAATGAGCATAATGCACGCCGACCAGCGTAAAGGAGAGGTTCCGCATATCGAGGATATATATAAAGATAGTAGCTACGAGATTTTTAAACTGGATAGTGATAAATTTACCGATTTTGAGGGCATGGGAGACGCCATTTGGCATTTCAAAAAAGCCTTGATCTGGGGCGGCTATGGATTCAGAAGCTCCAAAGAAGTGTATCATCACATATCGGAATTATTTGATGTGCCCGTAGTTAAATTGGAACTGGTAACCGATACGTTTTATCATCTGGATACCTGCTTTTGCGCATTGAACGAAGACACCGTATTAATACATGCACCTGCTTTTTCAGAAGAAGGACTGAAGCTGATTTATGAGTTGGTACCCAATGTGATAGAAGCAAACCGATACGAAGCCGAAGAACTTTTTGCCTGCAATGCGCACTGTCCGGACGGCAAAAATGTGTTTATCCAAGAAGGCTGCGTTGATGTAAACAAAAAATTAGAAGATGCCGGGTTTATTGTACATCAACTGAGCACCAAAGAGTTTCTAAAAAGCGGCGGAAGCGTATTTTGCATGAAAATGATGCTTTGGTAATGCAATAGATTGCTTATTTTAAACCCTTATAAAACGGGTTCTTTCAAAATTCGGCATTTTTAATCTTTAATTTCTTAGAATGCAATTTATAAAATCAGGGCTGTCTGCATTGACCCTTATCGCACTTATTTGGGTTTTAAATACCAAAATAGGTTCTGTGCCTCCCTTGGGTAAATTTTTTGACCCTTCCGGCGGTTTCTGGAGCAATGCAGAAACTTCAACCCCAAAATCATTCGACTTAAAACTTCCCGGCTTGCAGGACAAAGTCAGCATTTATTACGATGAGCGCAGGGTTCCTCACATTTTTGCCCAAAACGATCACGATTTATACTTCGCTCAGGGCTATGTAACCGCAAAAGACCGCCTTTTCCAGATGGAAATTCAAGTGTATGATGCAGCAGGACGATTAACTGAGATCGCCGGAAAAGCAGCACTCGAAAAAGACAGACGCACACGCCGCTTAGGAATGTCGTTCGGAGCCGAAGCGGCCATCGCCGAAATGGAAAAAGACTCCACTGTAAAGGCGGTTTTGGATGCATACACCGACGGGGTTAACGCTTATGTATTAAATTTATCAAAAGCCGATTATCCCATTGAATATAAAGTTCTGGATTTTGCGCCTGAATACTGGACCAATCTAAAAACAGCACATTTGCTCAAAACAATGACCAAAATGCTGGCAGGCGGCAACGGCGATGTGGCCATGAGCAATACCACACAGTTTTTTGGCAACAACTATGTGGAAAAAGTATTCAATACACGTCCGACTTTGCAAGACCCCATCATACCCCCCTCCAGAAAATGGGATTTTAATGCCATTACGGTACAAAAACCGGATACACTTTTCAAACCAAGTATTTCATCTGATATTATCGAATTTGAGAGATTTGAAGGAGTGGGAAGCAATAATTGGGCGGTAAGCGGCAGTAAAACAGAATCCGGTTACCCTATTTTGGCAAACGACCCGCATTTGGGTCTGACATTGCCCTCAATATGGTACGAAGTGCAGCTAAACGCACCCGGTATCAATTCTTATGGCGTAACCATTCAAGGGGTGCCGGGAGTAATTATCGGGTTTAACGAAAATATAGCATGGGGGGTAACCAATGTTGCCGCAGACGTAATGGATTGGTATGAAATTAAATTCAAAGATGATACCAAAACCGAATACTGGCACGATAATAAATGGAAATATACAACCTTTAGAGTTGAGGAATTTAAAATACGCGGCGAGGAAAGTGTTTTGGATACGGTGGTATATACCCATCACGGACCGGTTACCGAAGTCGCTTCTTTTGTAAATCCCGATGCCGAACCCATTTATCATGCTTTGCGATGGATTGCACACGAGCCCTCATCCGAAACAACCGCCTTTTATAAACTGAACCGAGCCAAAAACTATGACGATTACGTCGAAGCATTAAGTTATTTTTCGGCACCGGCTCAAAATTTTGCCTTTGCCAGTAACGAGGGCGATATCGCACTTTGGGTAAACGGAAAATTCCCTAATAAATGGCAGTATCAGGGAAGAACGGTTAGTGACGGAACGGATCCGCTTTACGACTGGCAAAGCTGGATTCCACACGAGCATAATCCACATATTAAAAACCCGGAACGTGGTTTTGTAAGCTCGGCCAATCAATATTCAGCGGCAGAAGATTATCCTTATTACCTGGGCGATAGTTTTGCACCTTTTGAACGGGGTCGCCGTATAAACGACCGGCTTGCAGAAATGGATGCCATAACCGTAAAAGATATGCAAGAACTCCAAATGGATAATTTCAGCTATTTGGCAGCAACTATTTTGCCGAATATGATAAATTGGGTAAACGAAAAAAGCTTGAATGAAACGGAGCAAAAATGGTTCAATTTACTTGCTGAATGGGATTATTACAATAATGCCGATTTATACGAACCCACCATTTTTGATACTTGGTGGAGCATATTCAGACGAAGTATTTATGTGGATATGTATTCGAAAATTAGTGCGCCACTACGAGTACCATCACGTGATAGGCTACTCGATTTCTTGCTTGATGAGCATGAATTTGCCTTTTTTGAAGAAATAAACGCCAGCAATGAGAAAAGTTTCACCGACCTTGCAACTTCATCGTTTAAAAATGCTATAGAAAGGCTTTTTACCCTGTTTGAAGAAAATTCGGATGAATGGCTATGGGGTTATTATATGGAAAACGATATCTCCCACTTGGTGGATATTCCGGGTTTTAGCGAGCTTGGCGTATTTACGGGTGGAAGTTATGAATCGGTCAATGCCAATTATCAGGGGCATGGTCCATCGTGGCGCATGGTGGTAGAGCTGGGCCCCGAAGTTAAAGCGTATGGCGTTTATCCGGGGGGTGCATCGGGAAATCCCGGCTCGCCCAATTATACCCAAATGCTGGAACAGTGGCGCACTGGAGGATTATTTGAGCTCCATTTCTTCAAAAACGAACCCGAGGCATATAATTACAAAATTCAATTTAGCAGCAAATAGGCATTCATACATTAAAATAACCATGGTACTAGCAGTTTTAATCATCGTTTTCAGTTTTATCTTGAATTTATTTTTGCCCTGGTGGAGTATCGCCATTCCGGGATTGATTTTAGGCTACATTTTTAAACCAAATGCGTTAAAAGCATTCGGCATCGGTTTCCTTTCTCTCTTCATTCTTTGGGGCGGGCAAGCGTGGTACATTCATCTCGCAAACGACGGCATCTTAACATCCAGAATTGCCGAAATGATGGGATTGGGCACACCTTTTCTTATCATTTTGTTGACCGGGGCAATCGGCGGCCTTGTCAGCGGTTTAGCCACATTAACGGGTACTTTTTTGAATTCAAATAACCCATAAAACCGTTATATTATATAGTCTGTTCAATAAACGGGCGGCAACCTAAACGAACGTAATTATATTGCGAAATCGTTAGTTTAATTTATAGTTTAATAAAGTAGGAAGAATCATGATTTTTATAGATAATGAGGGAATTAACGATCCAAGTATCAATCTGGCCATCGAAGAATACGCGCTTCGAAACTTCAGCCACGACCACGATTATTTGCTGTTTTATATCAACGCACCTTCAATAATCATTGGCCGTAACCAAAACACGCTGGAAGAAATTAACCACGAATATGTAGAAGAGCATAATATTCAGGTGGTAAGGCGTTTATCGGGCGGTGGGGCGGTTTATCATGATTTGGGCAATCTGAATTTTAGTTTTATTACAGATTATGACACCAAAAGTCTGCATAATTTCAAGAAATTTACCGACCCGGTTGCAAAAGTACTTCGCAGTATCGGCGTTAATGCAGAGCTGAGCGGAAGAAATGATGTATTGGTAGATGGCCGGAAAATATCGGGCAACGCACAGTATTCTACCATTAAACGCATGTTCCACCACGGCACTTTGCTGTTCGATAGTGAATTGAGCGAGGTTGCCAATGCACTGAACGTGAAAATGAGCAAAATCCAATCCAAAGGGCATAAATCGGTACGCAGCAGGGTAGCAAACATCAGCGAGTTTTTGAAAGAACCCATGCCAATCGAAGAATTCAGAGAACTTCTGTTGAAAGGCTTGAGTGAAGAACGCGAAGAATTTGAGATTTATAAATTAAACGACGAAGACTGGAAAGCCGTACACAAACTGCGAGAAGAGCGCTATGCAAATTGGGATTGGAACTATGGCCGTTCGCCTGCATTTGATGTACAAAGAGTACGCCGCTTTGATATCGGAGAAGTAGATTTGCGCTTAAACGTAAAAGAAGGTCATATTGCCGAAATTAAAATTTATGGCGACTTTTTGGGGAACGGCGACATGGAAGACGTAGAAAATGCACTGAATGGAACCCGATACCATAGAGAAGACATCGTAGAAGCACTGAAAAATATAGATACCAAAGAGTATTTTGGCGGCCTGGACAAAGACGACTTTGTTGAATTGGTTTACGGTGCCGATGAGGAATAACCGCTTTTGAAAAATATTACCAAACAAAGCCAAAAAAGATTTAATTATGTCTAGAAAAGCATCCGAATTAATTTTAAACGACGATGGGAGCATTTACCACTGCAATATTGTGCCGGAACAACTGGCCGATTTGGTAATATTTGTGGGCGATCCCGATCGCGTGCCCCGTGTTTCCAAATACTTCGATAAAATTGAGTTCAAAACCCAAAAAAGGGAAATAGTAACACACACCGGCGAGCTGAACGGCACCCGATTAACGGCCATTTCCACAGGAATGGGCACCGATAATATAGATATTGTTTTAAGTGAACTGGATGCTTTGGCCAATCTGGATTTAAAAACCGGCGAAGAACTGCCCGAACACCGACAATTACAAATAGTGCGTTTGGGAACATCCGGAGCTCTGCATAAAGACATCCCTGTCGATTCTTATGTTATTGCTTCGCACGGACTTGGCCTCGATAACTTATTACATTTCTACGAGGATTCTGAAAAATATCGTGATTTGGAGCTGGAAGATGCCTTTATGAAATACTCTGATTGGGATGCTGATAAATCAAAACCCTACATTGTTGAAGGCTCCAAAATGCTGCGCGATAAGCTTAAAAGCGATGATACTACAGTCGGTATTACGGCAACAGCGTCTGGTTTTTACGGTCCGCAGGGCAGAATGTTGCGTTTAAAGCCCAACCCGGAAGATATTCAGGCGTTTTTGGGTGGTTTTAGCTATAAAGAACACCGCATTACCAACTTCGAAATGGAAACCTCCGGTATTTATGGGCTTGCTAAAATGCTCGGTCACGAAGCTTTATCCTTCAACTGTATTGTTGCTAACCGCGCCGCCGAAACTTTCAGCAAAGATTCGTACAAAAGTGTGGATAAAATGATTCAATACGCACTGGAGCGCTTGACCCGGTAACCATGAGCATTATACAGCCATATACTCTCGAGTTTTTATCCGATTTAAAAGACAATAACAACAAAGAGTGGTTTAATGCCAACAGGGAACGTTACGAAGAAGCTCATGCAAACATGGTCGATTTCATGGAAGCACTGATTGTTGAAATGAACAAAATCGATAATATCGAACCCATTTCACCGCGACGTTCTCTTTACCGCATTTACAGAGATTTGCGCTTCTCGAAAGATAAAACCCCATATAAAATTTTCTTCAGCGGACGAATGCAGCGGGCTACCGAATGGCTCAGGGGCGGATATTATTTTCGTATCCAGCCCGGTGGTTCATACTTGACCGGCGGTTTTTTAAATCCAAGTAAAGATGATTTAGAGATGATAAGGAGCGAATTCGATTATAATGCCGAACCGTTACGTGAAATAATGGGCGATGAAGACTTCAAAAATACCTGGAAACTGACCGGCAAAGCCCTGAAAACCGCTCCACGTGGATACGACATTGACCATCCGAATATTGATTTAATAAGGATGAAGCAGTTTCGAATGATTCATCCCATTTCAGATGAAATTATACTTTCTGAAAATCTCATCTTCGAAATTATAAAATCCTTTATTATCATCAGACCCTTTTTCGATTATATGAGTGCCGTTCTCACCCAAAGTCGATAAACCTGTTTTATCATGCTCTATTTTGTAGCGCTCTTACTGCCGGAAGATTTAAGTCGGGAAATCACCCGTCTAAAACTGGACATTAAAAAGCGTTTTAACAGCCAACACGCTTTAAATTCACCACCGCACATCACCTTGTTGATGCCATTCAGACCCGAAACGAAAAATCTGCCCGAACTGCACACAATAATAAAGAATTTTGCAAAGCAGTACCGACCGTTCGATGTACAACTGAACCATATATCCCATTTTGGCGACCGGGTTATTTTTATTGATGTAAAAAAGGAAAGTTATCTCTTCAACGTACAAGATAAACTCGAAACTTTGGCCAGAAACACTCCCAAGCTGTTCAATTATTCAGGCCAAAAAAGAACATTTCGCCCGCATATATCCTTGGCATTTCGAGATTTAACCGCGGACAATTTCCATCGTGCCATTGCCGCTCTAAAAAACCTCAAATTTGAACAAACATTTTCGGTTGAAGGCATACATCTACTCAAAAAAGAAGAAGGCATGAACTGGGAAATTGATTCATATTTCGGTTTTAATAAATAAGTCTTTCTTGACTGACTGTACGGTTAAAATAGCCTTTCAGCTACTATAAACCACCCATTTAATAGGGGAGTGTGATAATTTACTAGTCAACGCGAGACCACCCCGTCCGCAAGCGGCCACCCTCCGCCAACTGGAGGAGGGAATTTATCCCGTGCTAAATAATGATTTAAGTAATTTTTAATAAATGGTTATGTCAATATATAGTGTTAATAAAACTGTAAACCCTTTTCAGGGATAAGAATAATTCCCCACTAAGGAGGGGCCGGTTTCACGCTTGCGTGAAACCGGGGTGGTCCCGAAGCGTACTATAAAACGTAAGTGTCTTATCAATAGTCTGGATAAATATTACACTCCAAACCCTTCAAATGCTTTCATGAAGACAAAACCCGAAAACCGGTGTGCCGATAACGGGCAACCGACCCACCGACAACCCTTAAGAAAGCACCAAGGGTGCGAACTGGAAGCTGTAGCTTCCGGTTAGCGTTCCGAACGAGACGTTCGGAACGAGATCAAAACCCCGAAACAAATACCCAATCGATAGGCTCGATTAAATCCCAAGACCTCGGAGAGGTCAAATGTTTATAGAAAATAATTCATTCAAAAGAACATACGCCCCCTTGGGGTCGCACCATCTTTATGTGGATGCTATTTTCTATAAACATGCCATCCCTTCGGGATGTGGAAATGCTCATTGCAAAAAAAATACGCAGCGATAGTAAGTGTTTTGTGGCAATCTCCTGTTAATTATTCATTCAGATGCATAAACAAGGAGGTCGCCACACCTTATTTCGCATTCGCTACATAAGATTCGCGATGACAGATGTGCCAATAATAAGGATGCCAAATGGCATCCAACTACATTATAGCCATCACGCCGGTGGGCGGATAAACTTCAATGCGAGCGCTGCGAGTCTATCCACGGTTAAAATAAAAAAAGCCTTGCATTTAAAATTATACAAGGCTTGTACCAAAATGTGGGACCGGGCGGAATCGAACCGCCGACACAAGGATTTTCAGTCCTTTGCTCTACCGACTGAGCTACAGTCCCTTCTTTGAAAGATGGCTAATATAAGCCCTTTCCAAACTAGTTACAATAATAAACTATAACTTTTTAATTAATATGAATGTCTTTTAATCTCATTTGCAGCGATCTTTTTCCATTCCAAAGGTTCTCTTCCAACACGTAAGCAATATCGAATTTTTTGGCATGCCGTATTTTTGGTATAAAATGATGCATGTTAAATCCTATGGCATCGTAGGTGGCGGAGCCTTCTTGCTTTAGGCGCATTTTCAGATGCCCGTCGCCCACAATGGTTGGGGCGCCGACAACCTTAACGTCTTTGGTTACAAAAACAGGCCTTAAATTCTCCGGACCAAAGGGTTCGAACTGAGATAACAATTTCCAAAACTTTAAGTCAATTTCATTAATTTTCAGATTAGCATCTACCATTAATTCGGGCTGAAAATCACTATGTGCCAGATCAGTTTTTGCAATTTCGTTCATTCTTTCCCGAAATTCGTCAACTTTGCCTTCCTTCACGGTCAATCCGGCAGCAAATTCGTGCCCACCAAACTGAACCAGTAAATCGGCACATTTTCTGAGGGCTTCGTATATGTTAAACCCCCTGATACTTCGTGCCGAGCCTTTGATTACCCCTTCCACGTTGCTCAACATCACTACCGGACGATGAAACTGATCTACCAGCCGTGACGCCACAATTCCGATAACTCCTAAATGCCAATCTTCTTTGTAAAGTACCAACCCGCAGGTATCGTTCATGTTTTTGATATTTTCGATTTTTTCCAGTGCTTCTTCCAGCGTTTCCCGGTCGGTATTTCTTCTTTTTTTATTTACCGATTCCAGTTCCAACGCGCATTCTTTGGCATCGGTTTTGGCTTCAGACAGCATCAGCTTTACGGCCGTAGTGGCATCACCCATCCTGCCGGCGGCATTTATACGCGGTCCTATAGAAAATACAATTTTACTGGTGTTGACCGATGAGCTGGAAACATTAATGAGCTTAAGCAGCGCCATAAGGCCTTCGCGAGGCTGTTTTTTTATGCGCTCCAGCCCTTTTCGCATCATAATCCTGTTTTCGTCAACTACAGGTACAATATCCGATGCAATGGATATGGCAACCAAATCCAAATACTTATAGGCCTCGTCCGAGTTAAGCCCCAACTTACTTAGCGTTGCCTGAATCAGCTTAAAAGCCACACCCGCACCCGATAATCCATCAAATGGATAATCACAATCCGGCCGCTTTGGATCCAGCACGGCAAAAGCATCGGGTATATCATCGCCTACGTTATGATGGTCGCAAATAATAAAATCCATGCCGGCCTGCTTAATTACTTTGGCTTCTTCTATGGCCGTAATACCACAATCTACCGATATAATTAAATCGGTATTTTGGTTAATTGCGTATTCTATACCTTCTTCGTTTATGCCGTACCCCTCTTTAAAACGGTGAGGAATATAATAATCTACCGCAACTCCAAATTCTTTCAGAAACAAGTACATACACGATGTTGCAGTTGTGCCGTCAACATCGTAATCGCCGTAAATAAGCACCCTTTCCGAAGAACGTATGGCCAACGCCAGTCTTTCGGCGGCGGCGGCCATATCCTTCATTAAAAAAGGATCGTGCAGTTCTTCTATGTTTGGTCTAAAAAATTGTTTTGCATCATCAAATGTTAGTATGCCGCGTATAGCCAGCAATTCGGCTATTTTGGCCGGGACACCCAATTCCGTTTGTAACTGTTGGGCGTATTCTTCCCGGTCCGGCTGTGAAAATACCCAGCGGAAGGACATGATTTACCTTTTTATTTTTATTATTCATAAAGGTCGTGCGGCTTTCACACCAACACGCCATGGTGTATAAACTTTTTTCTCTGCTCAAGATACAATAATAAAACAAGATATTTTAAAAGTAGTTTTTTTGCAACAATAAACCACACAATTTACAGGGCCGGATATTTAATAAGTTCATTAAAACCCACATAATTTTACGAATTAAAGAGTATTAAATACGGTTTTAAAAGTTGAGAGTTATCAATTAAATTGAGAGTTTAAGCAAGATTATACCAATCCTATTCAATACATAAATTAATTAATAGAAATTATGGCAAATACAGAAAATAATGCTTCGGAAAGTCAAGATTCTTCATTCGAAATTTTTGATGCATTACAGTCGATGGGGCACGAAGAAGTGGTTATGTGCTCCGACCCCGACACCGGTTTAAGAGCAATTATTGCAATTCATGATACTACCCTTGGTCCGGCTTTAGGCGGCACCCGTATGTGGCATTATAAAAATGAAAAGGAAGCGCTGATAGACGTGCTGCGACTTTCGCGCGGAATGACCTACAAAGCCGCTATTTCGGGACTGAATTTAGGCGGGGGAAAGGCAGTTATAATAGGAGATTCGAGAACAGATAAAACTGAGGCTCTTTTCAGAGCATTTGGGCGCTTTGTTGACGGATTGGGCGGCCGGTATATTACGGCCGAAGATGTGGGTATGGAAGTTATAAACATGGAGTGGATTTACAGCGAAACCAAATATGTAACCGGTATTCCAAAATCGATGGGTGGAAGTGGAAATCCGTCGCCGGTAACGGGTTATGGCGTATATATGGGCGTTAAAGCCTGCGCCAATAAGGCATTTGGCAGCGATTCTTTGAACGGAAAACGCATTGCGCTGCAAGGGGCCGGTAACGTAGCTTCGCATTTTGCAAGGCACGCCGCCAAAGAAGGGGCAAAATTATTTATCACCGATATATATACCGAAAAAGCAGAACAATTGGCGGAAGAAGTAGGTGCAGAAGTAGTAAAACCGGACGATATTTATGGTTTGGACGTGGATATTTTTACCCCGTGTGCACTGGGCGGCGTTATAAACGACGACACCATGGAACAGTTTAAGGCACCGGTAATTGCGGGCGCGGCCAACAACGTGCTTCTGGACGAAAACAAACACGGTATGATGCTGAAAGAAAAAGGTATTATCCACGCGCCGGATTACGTAATCAATGCAGGCGGACTGATAAATGTAGCAGGCGAACTGGAAGGATACGACGCCCAACGCTGCCTGGATAAAGCAGGGCAAATTTACGACACCATTTCCAGCATATTAAACTACGCCGAAGAACATGATATACCTGCAAATAAGGCATCGAATTTACTGGCCGAAAAACGGATTGCAGAGGTGGGTAAATTACAGCGTATTTATTCGTCCAAATCGAATTTTGGAGGCCGCTTTGGTGAACTATATATGAAAGATAGACGTTAATATATGTAACTAAACTTAAATGTTTAACCCACTCGAGCAGAGTGGGTTTTTTTGTAAATTATATCAGTTGGTAATTTATTAAAACCATGAAAAAAGAAGAATTTTTACGTAAAGACAGATTATTAAAGGGAGTAACAGAAGACGGTAATTTTAAAATATCCGTTGTAAAAACCACCGACGTTGTGAAAGATGCAAAAAAGAAGCATAATCTTTCGTTACTGAACACCGTAATACTAGGCAAAGCGCTAACTGCAACCATGTTGATGGCATCCGAACTTAAGGGAGAAGAAAGAGTGCAACTGCGCATTGACGGTAACGGCCCTATCGGATATCTGATTGCCGAGGCAAACAGAATTGGAGAAGTCAGGGGATATGTTAAAAATCCGGATGCAGAACTGGATTATGCAAACCCAAATACTACGCTGGGCGACGGTCTTGGTATCGGGGTTCTCAACTTTACCAAAATACTCTACAACGAGGCAGAACCGCGCACAAGCTCCATTGAGCTGGCAACGGGCGATATTACGGGCGACATAGCGCATTATCTTACACAATCGGAGCAAATTCCATCGGCAATTATCCTGGATGTGGGTATTGACGAAAACGGCGAGGTAACCGAGGCCGGTGGTTTATTGGTGCAACGTTTGCCGGGCGCCCCGGAAGGACAAATCGATGTTTTACAGGAAAAACTATCCGGTTTTGCACCGATAAATGAACTTTTAGAGCAGGGTGATTATATAGACGATATCATGAGAAAAGCTCTATCCCCAATAAAAGGGAAAGAATTAGACCGCCAAAAAGTGGATTTTTTCTGCCGCTGTACCCGCGAAAGATTTTATAATGCGTTACATGCGCTGAATTTAAATGATTTGGAAGAAATGCAAGGCGAGTCCCAAGAAATGGTGTGCCAGTATTGCAATAATAAAGAGGTTTTTTCGCCTCTGGAAATCGATAATCTTATAAATTTGGCAAAAGCGCGAAATAACTGATTTAAAAAAATATTAGTACTAATAATATTAGTACTTAAACCATTAACACTAACCAAAATAACTCGGAGATGTAAAGTTGGCAAACAAAGTAGTTATTATTGGAGGTGGATTTGGAGGCATTGCCGCCGCCAAACAACTAACCTCGAGTGCGTTCGACGTCACTCTAATCGACAAAACAAATCACCACGTTTTCCAGCCGCTTTTATATCAAGTGGCTACTGCGGCCTTATCGCCGGGCGATATTGCCATCCCAATCCGTTCCATGTTTACAAAACAGCGCAACCTAAAGGTAATTTTAGGCGAAGTGGTAAGTATAGAGCGCAACCATAAAACGGTGACCCTTAAAAATGGAGAAATAATTCCATTTAACTATTTGGTAGTTGCGCCTGGTGCGCAGTACAACTATTTCGGTAACGACAGCTGGAAAGAACATGCGCCGGGGCTGAAAACGCTATCCAATGCACGCACGTTGCGAGAAAATATACTGCTCTCCCTCGAAAAGGCCGAGCAGCTTCCCAATGCTATAGACCGGGAGCCCTATCTTACGTATGTGGTAATCGGTGGAGGCCCCACAGGAGTTGAAATGGCAGGAGCTATAGCTGAAATCGCCAAAAGAAATATGATGCGCGATTTCAGAAACTTTAACAGCGGCGAAACCTCGATCTATTTAGTGGAAGGAGCCGGTAAGGTTTTGAATGGATATCCTGATTCACTGTCCGAAAAAGCCCTCAATAATTTACGGAACATGGGAGTAAGGGTTTTACTCAACTCGCCGGTAAAAAACATAACGGAAAAGGGCGTCGAACTGGATAACAAGTTTATAAAAACGCCAAATGTTATTTGGGCTGCGGGAGTGGCCGCTTCGCCTATTTTAAGATCTTTGGACAGCGAACAGGATCGTGCCGGACGCGTACTAGTAAACAACGATTTATCTATAAAAGAAAACCCTGATATATTTGTTATCGGCGATGCGGCTTATCTGGAAAACAAGAACGGAAAACCCTTACCCGGAATAGCCCCGGTAGCATTACAGCAAGGTCGTTTTGTGGGCAAGTTAATCCGCGATGAAGAACGTAACAGACCCCGCAAGGAATTCAAATATGTTGACAAAGGAAGTATGGCCACCGTTGGGCGTGCCAAAGCCGTTGCCAATGTAAGAGGATTCAAGTTTAGCGGCTTTTTTGCATGGCTGTTATGGGGTTTTATCCACATTTTCTTCTTAATCGGTTTTAGGAACCGTGTGCGTGTTTTTAGCGAATGGATTTGGCATTATATTACGTTTAAGCGCGGTGTCAGGCTCATAATTAAGGATGAAAATAATATATCGGAATTGGATTTTAAGGATGAAGAACCCGAAAAGGTCCAAATTTTATAGTAAACAGCCTCTTTATTTATGAGTTTTTGGGGCGAATGTAAAGTATTCTACATTATCGCGTTCGAAAAGATTCAATATGCCGGCGTTGGTCAGGTTTATAAGAATTTTGCCTGCCCTATATGTGGTAACATTAATTAGTTTTGAGAAACGTTCGATGGTAATTTCACCATATTCGTTTAAAAACCTAAAAAGCATTCGCTCCCTATCACCATATTCGAATACTACCCCGGTATCGGATTGTTCGTTTTTCAGGATTTCCACTTTATTTTCACTGGCTATAATACTTTCGTCGATATGCCGGATATATACCGTTTTTTTGTCGTTTTCGATTACATAAACGGGTTTATTGTCCGATTCTTCTATATCGACCAATAGCACGTCTTTTTTTCCTATCGATATAATCTCAATGGAATACTCAATGCCGGGTTTACAGAGTTCTTCGGCGGCTTGAGTTATCCAAAATTCCTCTTCCAAAAAACTTTCCAGGCCGGTCAGTTCACCATTATCGCCTATTCCTACCAGTATTTTACCGCCTTTTGAGTTGGCGAAAGCACACATTTCGCGGGCTATTTTTTCGGGGGATGATATTTTCTGTTTAAATTCCAGATAGTAGCTTTCACCCGTGGATATCAGGTTTTTAAGGTCGGTTTTATCAATATCGGAGATTTTTGACCTGCCCAAATGTTGCAAGTAAAAATCGAATTCTTTTTCCATGATCTATTCTTTCCAAAAAGGATCATTTAAATTAATATTTCGTCTTTTGGATCTCTTGTCATCAATTGTTCTAATACATCTTTGGGGTTAACGTCGTTAAACAGCACATCATAAACTGCTTTGGTAATCGGCATTTCCACATTATGGGCTATGGCCCACTCGTGAACCGATTTGGTAGTTTTAACCCCTTCGGCAACCATGTTCATGCTTGCAATAATTTCATCCAATTTCTTTCCTTTGCCAATCTGGTGGCCCACGTATCTGTTCCGGCTGTGCAGAGACGTACATGTTGCAATCAAATCGCCCATACCGGTTAAGCCGGAGAAAGTATCGTTATGCGCGCCCATTGCCAGCCCCATGCGTTTCATCTCGTGCAGCCCACGGGTAAGGAGAGCGGCTTTTGCGTTATCGCCCATTTCAGCCCCATCCACCACGCCGGCGGCCAAGGCTATAATATTTTTAACGGACCCGCCAATTTCAACCCCTACCAAATCGTTGTTTACATAAACACGAAACCTAGGCGTCATAAAAGCATCCTGTATGGCGCGTGCGGTACGGGTAGAATAGGCTGCTGCCACAACAATGGTCGGTTTTAATGCACTGACTTCTTCGGCGTGGCTTGGCCCATAAAGCACTCCTATATTATCTTCGTAAGTTATCCCGTCCATAATTTCGACCAGTATTTGCGACATGGTTTTAAAAGTCGAGTTTTCAATCCCTTTAGATACGGTAACCAGTATTTCATTGCCGCTTATGCAGGGTTTTATTTTTGCGGCCACTTCCCTTAAAGTGTGCGACGGCGTTGCAAAAATAATCATTTCCTGATCGTTCAAGCATTGCTCTAAATTAGAATAGGCTTTTATAGTACTTGGCAGTTCAATATCTGTTAAATAGGATGGGTTTTTGTGATTATTATTAATTCCGTCAACCACTTCTTGCTCGCGAGCCCAAATTTGCACTTTATTCCCTGCCGTATCCAAAACCACTGCCAATGCAGTTCCAAAACTGCCTGCGCCTATAACTGTTACGTTTCTCATCACTTTAATTATCCTGCTTTTTCAACATTATTCGTTTCGGCATTTCGCTTATCACCTATTCTTCCTTCCGTGCCGGCTATAAGTCGCTTAATGTTTGTTTTATGCTTTATAATAATTCCAAATGCAACTATAGCACTAAATATAATCAAACTTTCGTCCACTATTTCCTTTAAACCAAAGCTGTACCGCATAACAATAAGCGTGATGGGATAAACAAAAGAAGCAATCATAGAAGCGAGCGAAACATATTTTGTAAGCAGTATTATAAGTATAAATAATATCAATGATATGCCTATGGAAATGGGCTCTATGCCGAGGAGCATTCCGGCTGCGGTTGCAGCGCCTTTACCACCCTTAAATTTTGCAAAAACCGGGAACATGTGCCCCATAACGGCAAAAAGGCCACACATTATTTTCAAAAAAGAATCGGCATCCCAAAAGCCCGGGGCAACTGGTCCGCTGAACAGTTTAAACGCCAGGCTGCTGACAAAAAAAGTAGCCGCAAATCCTTTAAATAAATCGAATAACAGCACAAAAATGCCCGAAGGCCAGCCCAGCACTCTAAAAGAATTGGTTGCCCCTGCGTTGCCGCTGCCATGCTGCCTCACGTCTATGCCTTTGGTTATTTTACCCACCCAAATGGCTGTTGGAATCGACCCCAATAAATAGCTAATCAGTAAAACGCTTAACGTAGCTTTCATTATGTATATATTTTGCTTTATTAGATAGAATACAAATATTAGATATGAAATTAAATAAATTTCCAATCTAAATTTACATCTTTACGCTTATATATAATACAAAAAAACAGCCCCTAAGTTTATTAGAGGCTGTCAATTTCTAAATATGTATGCAATTTAGGGTTTTTAACACCATATATTGCAAAATATATTACCGTATTTTATTTTTTCCTAACCGGTGTGCCCAAATGCACGCCTTGGTTATATGCTTCGGCAACGGCTTCCATAATTGCTTCCGACAGGGTAGGGTGCGGATGTACTGCACTTATGATTTCCTGTCCGGTTGTTTCCAGTTCACGTGCTACCACTGCTTCCGAAACCAGTTCGGTTACGCCGTGGCCGATCATATGGCAACCTAACCATTCGCCGTATTTAGCATCGAATATTACTTTTACGAAGCCTTCTTCGGCGCCTAGTGCCGTTGCTTTGCCACTTGCAGAAAGTGGAAATTTCCCTACTTTTACTTCGTAACCTTGCTCTTTTGCAGCAGCTTCCGATAAACCTACCGAAGCCACCTGAGGCTCGCAATACGTACAACCAGGAATGTTATCGTAGTTGACTGGAATTGGATTTTCGCCTGCAATTTTTTCTACACAAACGGTAGCTTCGTGCGATGCTTTATGCGCCAACCAAGGTGCGCCGATAATATCACCAATGGCGTAAATACCTTCTACGCCTGTAGAGTAGTTATCTCTATCCACAACAATGGCGCCACGTTCTACTTTTACGCCGATTTTTTCCAGACCCAGCCCTTCAACATTACCGGTAACGCCAACGGCAGAAAGCACCACATCGGCTTCAAGCACTTCTTCACCTTTTTTGGTGTTGATGGTTACTTTTACGCCTTTGCCGCTTTTTTCTACTTTTTGTACTGTACTTTCCAGTTTTAAATTGACGCCTTTTTTCTTGTAAATTTTACCAAGTTCGCGGCCAACATCCTGGTCTTCTACAGGCACCAGTGTTTTCTGCAGTTCCACAATAGTTACTTCTGTGCCCAAGGTATGGTAGAAATAGGCAAACTCAACACCAATAGCGCCGGCACCCATAATTACCATTTTCTTCGGTTGCTCGCTCAACGTTAATGCAGCTTCCGAGTCGATGATCATTTTACCGTCTATTTTCAAGTTAGGTAGTTCGCGTGGACGCGCACCTGTAGCAATAATAAAGTGTTTGGCCTTGATGGTTTCCACTTCTTTACCTTTATCGTCGGTTACCGCAAGCTCCGTTTTGGATTTGAAAGATCCGGCGCCCATAATAACATCAACTTTATTGGCTCTCAGCAAGAATTGAACACCTTTGCTCATTTTATTGGCTACGCCACGGCTGCGTTTGATAATACCGTCAAAATCGGCAGAAAATTCTTTTATATTAATGCCAAAGCTGTTTGCATTTTGGACAGATTCCAAAACTTCTGCAGAGCGCAAAAGAGCTTTTGTAGGAATACATCCGATATTCAAACAAACACCGCCCAAATGCCTTTTTTCTACAATTGCAGTTTTAAAGCCAAGTTGTGATGCACGAATTGCAGCTACATAGCCCCCGGGGCCTGAACCAATTACGCACACATCAAATTCTTTTGCCATAATTTCCTATAAATATTTTTTTAAATTTTTTAAACTGCCCAATTATCATCGGGATATAATAACTAAAAGATGCCGATTTTAGTTCATTTTAACGGCTCTCATAACGTGTTAAAAGGTAAGGTTTTTTCTGCTGAACTTCGAATGTTGTTTATGAATAAACTTTATATTTAACACTTTTTCCAATATTTATACGTTTTGCATTATATTTATGTTTAATAACTTATACTATACACCCGTTGGGTAAATTCGTTTCCCAATAAACATATATTTTAAAACCCCTATTTAGACCGTACCCATTATGGCGCCAAGACTAATTTCAGTATTTTTATTTTTTATCGCTTCCTGTTTTAATTTTAACACTGTAAACGGTAAAGAAACAAATATTAATGATGATTATAAAATTGAGTTAATATCGTATTTTTCAAAAAAGAATCTGGACATAAAACCTTTATTGGAAGATAACCGATTTAGCCTATACGAGCGTATTACCGACCGGTTTACCAATTCTGCCGAAAACAAAATATCAACTATAGATCAGTATAAAAATGCTGTCGGTTTTAGTAGTAAAGTTAAAGATATGCCTGCATTTATAAATAAATATGATAGTGATTTACAGAAAGCCGAGGCCGAATACGGTATTTCTAAAAATGTTATAGTGGCCATTTTGGCTATAGAATCGCACTTTGGGAAATATTCGGGCACTTACAACCCATTTATAGCCTATGTATCTATGTATGCCGAGGGGCATCGGGTCAATTTTGCATTGGAGCAATTAGAAAACCTAATGTTATTTGCACAGAGAAACGATTTGGATGTATTTGAAATGAAATCGAGCTATGCTGGAGCCATGTCTTACGCTCAATTTATTCCAACATCGCTAAACAGATGGTTTGTTGGCAAAGATTTGTACGAGATGACCAATAATATTTACTCTGTTGGCAATTACCTGGCCCATTTCAAAAAGATAACCGGCGATATTGAAGGTGCGGTTTATAGATACAATCCGAGCAAGTTATATGTAGGCGCGGTGATGGCTTTCTCGTTAGAGGCCGAAAAGATTTATGCCGGGCGTTAATCCAGCTCTTTGCTCATGTGCCACCATTTTGGATTGCCGTAGTTAAACCCCTCTCGTTTGTATAAGTTTTGAGCGGGGTTATCGGTGCGGACTTCCAGGTTAATTTTGGCACAGTCCATTTCTTTAGCCTCTTTCTCTACTTTTTCTAACAGACGAGTGCCAATGCCCAGCCCTCTGGCATCCGGATGAACTGCGATATCGTGGATTTCGTATGTTTTTTTGGCATTAAATGTTGAAAACCCAATAAATCCGGTTATAACGCCCAATATTTGTTCGCCTTTATAGGCTGCAAAAATTTTAGCAGTCGGTATTTTCTTAATCTCATCAATAAGCTTTGTTCTTACTCTCTCATTAAGAGCCTCGTCTTGTCCCATGGGGTCCCGGGCGAACGTATCCAAGATTTTAACTATATCTTTTGCGTGCTTTGGATTATTGAGATTGGCTTTTATAATTTCTATTTCGGTTGCTACTTCAGCGGTTGCGACCATTATGCTTTTCTATTTTTAGATTCGAAATTAGGTTCTAAAACTAGAAAAAATATAGCGGAAATCTAAAATTATTTTAAACACGTTCCGCCATTAATTGTTGTCTGGCAACCGTTAAAGCGGTCTTTTTCGTTATCCAAAAAAACTATTTTGAAAATGCCCTGTTTTTTGTGCCTAGCCCTGTTTGAATTTAAATAGATTATCGGCACCTACTTTTTCTTCGGCCTGATTTAGTGCATACATAGAATCGAACAGAACAATGGGGTTTTCTTCCATGTCTTTAGTTACGTGGGTAGAGAAACTCGACGTCAGTTTTCGTATAACCTCATCATCGTTTGCCAGCCAGCGCGCGCAATAATAACTCACCGGAGTTTTAACTAATTCCACGCCGTATTCTTCTTTCATGCGGTGTTCTACTACTTCAAATTGCAGCACACCCACCGTTCCCAAAAGAAGCTCGTTACCAACTCCGTTAGGTACTTCAAACACGTGTACAACCCCTTCTTCTGATAATTGCTTCAGCCCTTCCCGTAGTTGTTTTCTTTTAAATGGGTCTTTGGTAGCAACTTTTTGAAAATGCTCCGGGCTGAACAGCGGGATTACATCGAAAGTAACCTCTGAGTTTTCATAAATAGTAGTTCCTATTTTCAAATCACCGGGATTAAATATGGAAACGATATCGCCGGGATACGCTTCTTCCAAAATTTCTTTATCATCGCCCATTAATGTGTGCGGAGTTGCCATTTTTAACTTCTTACCGCTGTGCGATATCACCACCTGTTGCCCTCTTTTGAATTGGCCGGATGCTACTCTGATAAATGCGGCGCAATCGCGGTGGCCGGGATTCATATTGGCCTGTAATTTGAATATAAAACCCGAAAATGGCTCGTCAATCTCGCGTTCGTCGCCTTTTACATGAATATATCCCTGTGGTGCCGGTGCCAGTTTATGGAAATAAGTCAAAAATACGTCCAGCCCAAAGTTGTTTAGCGCCGAACCAAAAAACACGGGCGATACTTTGCCTTTATTGTAGCTCTCTTGGTCCATCGACTCGTACATATCTTCGATAAGCATGATTTCTTCTCTGAATGCATCTTTTTCTGCTTCCGAGAGCGAACATCTGGCCAAGCCCTCTTCAAAATCCAGCACTACGGTTTCTGCTTTTTGGGCACCATGTTTGGATTTTTCGTACAGATAAATCTTTTTACCTATCAGATCGTAAATTCCCTGAAATTTTTGGCCATAACCGATAGGCCAGCTTGCGGGAACAGCTTCTATATTAAGCCTGCTTTCTATGTTGCTAAGCACTTCCAACGGATCCATACCCGGCCGGTCGCATTTATTTACGAATGTAATTACCGGAACTTGGCGCAAGCTGCAAACCTCAAAAAGTTTCTCCGTTTGTTCCTCAACACCTTTCGCTACGTCTATAACCATCAGGCCGGAATCGGCCGCAACCAGGGTTCTGAGCGTATCTTCCGAGAAATCTTTGTGGCCCGGGGTATCCAATAAATTATATTTTATGCCGTCCTTTTCGAATTGCAAAACCGAAGAAGTAACCGAAATTCCCCGTTCTTTTTCTATGGCCATCCAGTCGGATGTGGCGTGGTGGGCGGCTTTTCTGGCACGCACCGAGCCCGCCTCGTGTATGGCACCGCCATAGAGCAATAGTTTTTCCGTCAGCGTGGTTTTACCGGCATCCGGGTGCGAAATAATGGCAAATGTTCTACGTCTTTTTGCTTCTTTATCGATAATTGATTCGGTTTGACCCGTTTTGGACATGCTAAAATATTATTTTTTTGAATGTTTGGAATTCCTAAAAATACGAAGAATTTGGATTAGGCTTAAACGTTAATTTCCGGTTTCGAATTCCATTTATTGCAATAGGAGCATGGCAACATCAACATTCTGAGGCCAAAATTTTTCTGATTTTTGTTGTTTTTTTTCTTTATTCTAAAGCATTATAATTTTACTTATTAAAAATTTAAGTGGGTTATTTCATGCGTTTTGGTTTACTTGATTATGTTGTAATTGCGGGCTACTTCATCTTAATGATTCTTATTGCTTGGTACGCCAAGACCCGGGGGCAGGAATCGTTGGACGATTATTTTGCCGGTGGTAAAAATCTACCGTGGTGGCTGGCCGGGGTTTCTATGGTTGCAACTACTTTTGCGGCCGACACGCCATTGGCCATTACGGGTCTGGTTGCCAACCAAGGTATTGCGGGTAACTGGTTTTGGCTGAGCTGGATGTTTTCTGGAGTTATTACCATTTTTCTGTACGCAAAATTATGGAAACGTGCCGATGTTATAACCGATTGTGAATTTATAGAACTGCGTTATGGCGGAAAGCCGGCCAGTTTTTTACGGGGCTTCCGGGCTTTGTATTTTGCGTTTCCTTTCAACTGCGTTATAATGGGTTGGGTAACCGTGGGTATGGCCAAAGTGATGTCTGTTATAACCGGCGCCGATCAATGGACCATTATATTGATTCTTTATTCGATGACCGCCATATATATTGCTATTACGGGTTTATGGGGCGTGGTGGTTACCGATTTTATTCAATTTTTTATCGCAATGGCAGGCTCTATTGCCTTAGCTTATTTTTCGGTTGATTATGTAGGCGGCCTTGATTCGCTAAAAACTCAACTGGCAACCAACGTAAATTTTGATATTTTAAATTTTAACCCATTAAGCAGCCCCGAAATACCCATTGCAACGGCATTGATTTGGGTGGGCATGGCGTGGTGGGCGGCTTGGTATCCCGGTGCAGAACCCGGAGGTGGGGGATACGTTGCTCAGCGCGTATTTTCAACAAAAAACGAAAAGCATGCCGTTGGCGCCACCTTGTTGCACAATATTTTGATGTATGCCGTACGCCCCTGGCCGTGGATTATTGTAGCGCTGACCTCTGTAATCGTTTTCCCAAATTTGATGGACAAAGAAGCCGGTTATCCCATGATGATGAACGAGGTGTTGCCGGTAGGTTGGTTCGGTTTAATGATTATTGCTTTTTTGGCTGCCTTTGTTTCCACCATTTCCACCCAATTAAACTGGGGAACCTCGTATCTGATAAACGACTTTTATGCCCGATTTATAAAAAAAGAAGATGCGTTTGAGTCGCCCGACAAAGCCCAAAAACATTATGTGTTTATATCGCGTTTAGCCACTATTGCCATGGCCGGAATTGCCATCATTGTTTCCTATTTCTTCGACTCGGTCAAGGGCGGCTGGGAGTTTATTTTATCGCTAAGTGCCGGTATTGGTGGTGTTATGATGTTACGTTGGTTTTGGTGGCGGGTAAATGCTTGGTCGGAAATTGTGGCAATGGTCGTGGCATTTGCAGGAGCCGTAATTTCCAGCTGGCTGGGTTTTGATTTTGCCTGGAGCATGATTTTTACCACATCGTTATCTACGGTATCGTGGCTGGTTGCAACTTTTGTAACCACACCCGAATCGCACGAAACGCTTTCATTTTATTATGCACAGGTTCGGCCAATGGGCAAAGGCTGGGCGCCCTATTCCAACGGGGTAAAATCTACCGATAAATTTCTCCCCGCAATTATTAAGATTGTAGTAACCCTGGCAATAATTTTACTGTTTTTGTGGGGAATGAAATACTTATTCTTTGGCAGCGCCGTAATGGGGATTACCTTTATTGTGCTTGGCTTTTTAGGTATTTATGTATTATTTAAAAACATATCAAATCTATGATTTTTAATATTTTGCATTGATGTTATTTGGCTTTTATTCAGAATAAGGTTCTATAGCAATCAATAGCTCTTGCAAATCTTTCACTCTATCCAGGTTTTCCTGCAAATGGTAGCTACGCATCAGATTAATGATACAGCGTTTTATAATATCGGTATTTGAAGCTATTTGAAGGTGTTCGGGCTTCATTTCAACTCTGTTTTTGCGCAAGTAATAGTAGCATTGCTCATAGCTTACAATATTGCCGTTGTCGTACGGGTCGAGCAGTAATTCTTCCTTTTCTCCCGCAAACATTAGCATAAAGTGGATGGGCATATTTACCCCGAAAAAGGGAAGATTCAACCGTCGGGCCACAAAAATTGCCACCAAAGCCAGGGCGATGGGCATTCCCTTTCTTTTGTCGATAACATGGTTTATGAAGCAGTTTTTGGGCGAATGATGCGCATCCAACGCTCCACTGAAATTTAAATCTTCATAAATATAGCGTGTAAAAAGTACTCTTTTCTGCGATTCATCAATTTGGTAACGAATACTTGATCCAATCATCTCTGCAAAATGGTCGAGCTTTTTAATATATTCGCTTTCCCTTAAAGTGGGCGTACCAATACGCGCCAAAATAAGCACGGCTTTTTCCAAATCTTTGCGATTATTAATGCCCTGTGATACGGCTTCTACAAAATCGGCATGCACCGATGAAAACGTTATCTTTTGTATCGCATTGGCAACTTTTTCTTTTTCGTGTGGATCCTTTTTATCCAGTTTTAGTTCATCCAAAAGTGGAATTACGTTTTCGCCCAGCTCAAGTAATTTGTTTTCCACCGATTGATAAACAAACGGATCGGGGTCGTCCATCAGGTATAATATCGAGTCTAATTCCTTTTTCGTAATCATGGCGGTAAGTTATGACAAGTACCGGCTAGAGCCAAACCGATTACGGGGTAAAAACAATTTAATTATAGGCATACTAACTTGTATATTCCGTAGCAATCAAAACTTCTTTAATTTTTACTTTATGAAAATTGATATATCATCTGAAATTGGACATTTAAACGCTGTAATTGTGCACACTCCCGGACACGAAGTTTCGTTGGTAAATCCGGAAATTAAAGATGAATTACTATTTGACGATATTATTTTTGAGGATGACGCCCGGGCAGAACATTTGGGCATGCTGGACATCTTCAAAACGGCAATGCCAAAAGATGGCAAGGTATTTGAAATTACCGATTTATTCCTGGAGGTTTTTCAAAATGAAGAGGCCCATGCCTATTTTGTTGAATTGCTGATAAAAGAGTTTCCATTGGAAAATTTATATGTAATCAATAAAGAGCTGCATGCGCTAAAGCCCAAAAAACTTCTAAAATATGCAACTCAAGGCATTCTGGATGATATTAAGGGCTTTAATATGAATCCCTCGCCCAATCTTTTATTTACAAGAGATTTGGCCGCTGTTGTAAACGACCATATCCTATTGTCGCGAGCGGCGGAAAAGGCACGATTAAGAGAGTCGTTGCTCATGGAAACGCTGGTAAAATTCCATCCGTTGTTCGAATCGGTAAAAGACAAAACCGTGCGTATTGCCGGAGGGCAGTCTATAGAGGGCGGGGATGTTTTGGTAGTATCAAAAGATTTGGTTTTAATAGGAATGAGTGTTAGAACCTCTTTCTCAGGGTTGATGGAGGCAGCGCATGGCTTGCTTTCAAGCGGCGTAAAAACAGTGTTGGCCGTTGATATACCTAAACAAAGAGCCTCTATGCATTTGGATACTATATTTACATTTTCCAGCCACAACGAGTGTATCGCTTTCCCGCCGGCAATGATGGAAACCAGAGATAATGTAGTAGCGCTGCAAATGAATGATGGTAAAATTCAAGCCGAATCAAGAGGTTCTTTTATGGAAGCACTTCATGAGTTTTCGGGAACCGATTATACTTTTATAAAATGCGGCGGGGAAGACAGAACCAACCAGTTCAGGGAACAATGGACCGACGGCGCGAATGTTTTTGCACTGGCTCCCGGTATTATTGTAGGCTACGAAAGAAACACCAACACCTTCAAAACCATGGTAGAGCATGGCTATACGTACATGACCCAATTCGAGTTTATAGAAGAATTTGGTAAAACCGGCATAGACTTCAATAAAAATTATAAGATAGCAGTAAGCTTTGAAGGCCATGAACTTTGCCGGGGCAGAGGCGGTGCGCGTTGTATGACCCTGCCAATATCCAGAACACCATTAAACAACTAAAACTTGGACAATCACACGGATGATCCCCTAGTGGAACAAAATTTTGATTTTGTAACCCAAACACTTAATCCAAATAATAAGCCGACAGTAAAAGCCATTTTAATACATTCGGCTTTATTTGTAACAACGTATATAACCGTCACTTTTGTTGGTGCTATTTTTGTGGGGTTGGGTAACGATATGCTTTCGTTTGGATGGATTGATTTGCCGGGTCCGAATGATCTGAAGCGTGGCGCCTTATTTGCCGGACTATTGCTCGGTTTTCTGGGTATCCACGAGTTTGGGCATTATTTTGCTGCTATTTACCACCGGGTTAAAGTCTCGTTGCCTTACTTTATTCCCGCCCCATTCGGAATTGGTACCCTGGGCGCAGTTATAAGAATCAAAGAAAGGATAAATCATACCAAACAGTTGTTCGATATTGGTATAGCCGGTCCTTTGGCCGGTTTTGTAGTTTCCATAATTATACTAATGGTGGGCTTTGTTACATTGCCGGAACCTGATTTTGTTTATCAACTTGAAGGGCACGAAGAATTAAAAGAATATGTAGCTCAATTTGGGGCGTATCCCGAACAATTGCCCGAAAATACGGAAGAGGGAACCGTTTTAATTGTTGGTAATACGATATTATTCTCTTTTTTGGCATCGTTCTTCGATAATGTGCCGCCCATGTGGGAGTTGTATCACTATCCGTTTTTATTTGCAGGCTGGCTGGGCTTGTTCTTTACTGCTTTAAATTTAATGCCGGTAGGGCAACTGGATGGCGGGCATATTTTATATTCACTTTTAGGCTATCAAAAGCACAAAAAAGCGGCGGCCGCATTTTTTACCTTCATTTCTGTTTTAGCAGGTATAGATTTGGTGCCGCTCATACATTCTTTAATCGGAAATTTCGACACCGATTTTGGCGCATTATCGTGGGTTATGTGGGGCGGTGTACTTTTTTTACTAACCAATCGGGCTTTTAATAAAGAGGTTTATTTAACATATATTGCTGTTCCGGTCTCGCTAGTTGCCACCGGTGTTTTAATATATTTCTTTGATGTTGGCAGCGTCACCGGTTCGTCTTCCATTTGGGTGGTGTGGTTGTTCTTCATAACTTATTTTGTGAAAGTTGCACACCCTCCTGTTACCTTTTATCGCCCATTATCTACCACAAGAAAGGTGTTAGGTTGGTTAAGTATGCTTATATTTGTGCTCTGTATAAGTTTGAATCCACTATCTATACAATAATAATTTTAACTGTTCATTAAATAAATTATGAGAAAAATCTTAATAGTTGTTTTAACACTGGGTTTTGTTGCCTGCGCTCAAAATAAATCAGATAAACCAAAAACACTGGCCGGGCAGGTTGAGACTTTTATAGAAGCCGATGAATATGAAAAAGCCCTGAAATTGCTAGAAACCGAAGACGAGAGCGACGAGGTTCTGAAACTGATGGAAACAACCCACCTGAATTATGGGCTATTTTTGGAATATCGCGATTCAAACAACCAAAATATGCGCGAAAAAATGAACGCTGCACTAGAGCAATACATCGAAGTTCTGAAAATAAACCATGCCAACCAAAAGGCAGTATCCGAAATTCAGCAAATATTGAGCATTTACAACTCCTTCCCGGATCGGGCGCCCGATGGCAATATTGTTGAAGAATTGAAATCATTGGGTTTTGATTTTTAACTAAGGTTTATTCCGTATTTTTTGTACCACTTTTTAATACTTATATGAGCGAAAACAAAAACAGTCCGACCATACAAAACCGAAAGGCTTTTCACGACTATCATATCGAAAAGAAATATGAGGCCGGGATTGTATTGCAAGGCACGGAGGTTAAATCGTTACGGGCGGGCAAGGCCAATTTTACCGATGCTTTTGCTTATATAGACAAAGACGAAGTTTGGCTGCGCGAATTTCATATATCGCCCTATAAATTTGGCTCTTACAGTAATCATGACCCTCTTCGCCGACGAAAATTACTGCTGAATAAAAAAGAAATAAGAGAACTGGATAAATATATTCAGCAAAAGGGATATACTATAGTACCTTTAAAACTTTATTTTAAGCACGGTTTTGCAAAAGTACAGATTGGCGTGGCTAGGGGTAAGAGAAAATACGACAAGAGAGAGTCGATAAAAGAAAAAGACACCATGCGCGAAATGCAACGCAACATAAAAAGTGGCGGTAAAATAAATTTATAAAAAACAAAGTCCTGCCCATTTAAGGCAAGACTTTGATGTAAAATAAACGAGAGGTCTATAAGCCGGATTTTGTTCCTCCCCGGAAGGGATTCGGCAATTATCTATCTAAGCATTCTACCCAATGGCCTGATGACAAACGGCATATACCATCCTACATGAACTTGCACCCCGTGAGGTTTACCTTGCATTGCGCATCGCTGCAACAACCGGTGAGCTCTTACCCCACCTTTTCACCCTTACCCGCCGGCTGGCAGGCGGTTTGTTTTCTGTGGCACTTTCTGTCTTATTTCAATCGCTCGAAACAAGCCTTTGCTTCGTCAACAAAAGTTGAATCGCAAAGCACGGTGTTTGTCGGTGTCCGGACTTTCCTCTTTGAATATAAACCCAAAGCAATTGCCCGACCTCTCGCCTTAAAGATACGGTTTTTTAGCTTGTTAATTTACTTTGCGGCTTATTTTTATAGGAAATAAAAAAAGGGATGGTTGTCCATCCCTTAAAAAGTATATTTTTTAAGCAATTTTATAATTTTTTAGATGGCGCTCAGCTGTTCTTTAGCTTTTTTAAAGAAAGATGCGTCAACAACAATGCGTCCGCTGCTTTCGTCTGTAATAATTTTATTTTTTCTGCGTACTTCAACCTGTGTTTGTGGAGGTAACGCCATACCCAAAGCGGCGCCTCTGTCCATAGCAACAACAGCTATGCCGTTAGATATCCCGTTTCTCAGCCTGTTATAGCTTCTCAGGTAGTTTTTATCCATGCTTTCAATAATTTCTTCACGCTTTTTTAGCAGAACGTCTTCTTCGTCTTGTGTATCCTGGATTACCATATCCAAACTTCCACTTTTTTCTTCCAGTTTTTTTTGAATTACTTCAAGATTACCGGCTGCTGATTCTAATTCAGGTTTAATTTCTTCCAGGCGCTTTTCAACCTCTTCCAAACGGGCAATTGAATTTTTAACAACCTGTTTTTGTACTTCCACCTCTTTTGTTAGGGCATCATACTCTCTGTTATTGCGTACGCTTAGTTGTTGATCTTCGTATTTTTGTATTTTCTCTTCTGCTGAGGCGTGATCTAGCTTTAATTGACTATTTTCTACAACTAAAGACTTTTCCTCCTGTTCCAAAGCTGTAAATCTCATTTCTTCGCGCAAAATATCGGTTTTAATATCCTCAATCTCCTCCGGTAAATCGCCACGCAACTGTTTTAATTCATCTATTCTACTGTCTATATACTGTAAATTTGCTAATTGTTGAAGTGCTTCTTCCATATACTTTATATCTGCTAAAATTAATTTTGTTGGTTTAAGGTTTAGGTTTTTGGGATAAATATTTTCATCGGATTGGTTACCGCTTGGGTCACGTTTACCTTCAGGTTCTCGAAAGCGGCGGTAAGCTCATTTTTAATAGCCTCTGCAATCGGAAACTCACTCTCATAATGCCCTACATCTACCAAAAGGAATTTTTTCTTTTCGGTAAAATAATCGTGGTATTTAATATCGGCCGTAACAAACGCATCGGCGCCGGCTGCAATGGCTTTATCTTTTAAAAAAATCCCTGCGCCACCACATACAGCCACGCGTTTAACTTTATCTACACTGCCCGAATATCTGACGGCTTTTACATTTAACGATTTACCAATCAGATATAAAAACTCGTCTTGGTCTATGCCGCCCTCGGGATATTCTCCCAATACGCCAAAACCGGCGTTTTTTGAAGGCGAAGCCAAATTCAATATCTGTAAATCCGTATTTTTCAGCAGGCCTTCTTTTTGCAGGCCAACTTTTAACTCCGGCAGATTATATCTATCTATTACGGCTTCAAAGCATTTGTAATTGTCTTCCCGGCCTTCCACGCTATAGTAATGTGCATCTTCGGCTGAGTAGTAATTTAACAGTTTTAAAACAGCTTCGGCGTTGGCATAGTCGGTAAACAACCGAATTTTTTTGCTTATCGAAAATTCTTTGGATAGGAATTTGAGATTATCCAGCCCAAGCATATTTGCCAACACAAACGATACGCCATCCAGCGCGGCATCCAAATTGGTATGCGCCACAATCAACGCTATATTATTCTTAATCAGGCGATATATTATTCTGCCTTGCTCGTTTACGGGATTGATACTGCCAATTTTATTGAAAATAAGTGGGTGGTGGGCAACAATGAGTTCACAATTCTTTTCTATGGCTTCGCTTACTACCTCTTCGGTTACATCCAGGCAGGTAAGCACATTTGTAACCGCGTCGTTAGGGTTTCCTATTAGCAGGCCAACATTGTCATATTCCATCTTTGTGGCCGGAGGGGCCCATCTGTTCAAAAAGGTAATTATATGTTGGATTCGTATTTCCATTTTACCTTTTTGCTTTCAGCTTGGTTAAGAATAGCTTACCAATACACGAAAGTAAATATTTATAGAGCGTTTTCGTCAATGGTTGAAATTAAATCCTTTAAGACTTGTTATAACTGTACAAAATACGGTTATTTAATGAATGATAAAAGCATATATTTCGGTTTATTAATAAACAACGTTTAAAAACATCGTTTTAAGGATGAATAAAGAGAATATTTGTAAGAATTTGGAAACCGTTCGGCAAAGAATTGAAAAAGCTTGCCAAAAAAGCGGTCGCAATCCGGAAGAGATTCGACTAATTGCAGTTAGTAAAACAAAACCAGAGGCAGCCATTTTAGAGGCTTTAAATTGTAATCAAATCGACTTTGGCGAAAACAGGATGCAAGAGTTGGAAGATAAAATGGAGCATATCCGGCAGGCCGATATTCAATGGCACATGATAGGAACCCTTCAATCCAATAAAATCAGACATATTGCAGAAAAAGTGCATTGGATCCACTCGGTTGCAAAAAAAAGCCATTTTAAAGAAATCAATAAAAGAGCTAAACAGGCTGGCAGGGTCATAAACACGCTGCTTCAGGTTAATATCAGTGGCGAGGAGCAAAAAGGAGGGTGTCGCCCCGAAGAGGTTAGGGAGATATTGGAGTATGCAGCCACATTAACGAATGTTAAGGTATGTGGTTTTATGGGGATGGCAACTTTTGTGGATAACCCGGAGGATATAAGGCACGAATTTCAGCTATTGAAAATTATTTTCGATTGGCACCAACCCCTGAACAACGGGAAAAACATAGAACTGAAACATTTATCGATGGGAATGAGCGCAGATATGGAGGTGGCCATAGAAGAAGGCGCCACTATGGTAAGAATTGGCAGCGATATATTCGGCTCGCGTAACTATGCGTAATGTTTTTCGTATATTTCGGTGAATAAGTTTACATAATAATCTTAAAGCGAACATTAATTATGAATTGGATGGTCTATCTAATACCAATAGTTGCTATAGTTGGAGCTTATTATTTGAGCTACCGCAAACAAGAACTGAAGTTTAAGGAAAAAACAGCGGGACGGGGCAACGAAATTGATGAATTAAAAAAAACAATGGATAGCTTAAAAAAACGTATTCAGGTTTTGGAAAGTATAGCCGCAACAGAGCAGGAATTAAATAGCTATACATCATCTATCGATATAGACGAAGATCAGCCGTTGACTAATAGCGAGCAGGATAGCAGCAAAGATAGGCGCCGCGCCAGCGAATAAGCAATAAAAGTTTTTATCATTAACATTTATTATTTTAAAAGTTGCCCGAAACCATCACATTAACTGTTCATATATATTTAGAATAATTATTATTAACTTTGGCAATAAATACACCATAATATCTAGCGAGCATGAACCTAACCCCCATTGAGATAAAGCAGCAGCAATTTGAAAAATCGTTAAGAGGTTATGACGTGGCTGAGGTGCAATCATTCCTGAATCTGGTCTCTAACCAGGTAGAACACCTTATGAATAAAAATCAGGATTTAGCCGAAGAAATTGAAAAACTGTCCCACCGCCTTAGGCATTACGAAAGAATAGAAGAAGCGCTGCACGAAACTATAAAAACCACCAAAGAAACGGTAGATAATAAAATTGGGCAGGCAGAAAACGAGGCAAAGATAAAAATAGAAAAAGCCTTGCTCGAAGCTAATGGCATTATACGCGAAGCCCTGCAACAGCGCCAGCATATCAAACAAAATGTGATGCACCTGCTAAACAAACGCGAAGAAATTATAGCCGGCATTAATTCCTATTTGGAGAGTGCAAAAACGGCATTAAATCAATTTTCAAAAGACGAATTCAGCACCTATAAACTGGAAGAATCGGATTTAGACAACGTCGATTCTTCATCAATATTTAAAGATAAATTTCAACTGGATACCGATACAGAAACGCCTGTTTCTAACAAAGAAAAAAACAAAACAGACGAAAATAAAACCGATGATTTCGACGATATCGACAATCTTCTCGAAGGTATAGACTAAACTTTTTAAACTAAATAAATTTTAGCCATGGCATTAGACACAGTAGAACAATTTCGCAAAAAACGCGACGAAGCCGTTACATTCATTCAATCGAACACCAACGTAAAACCCGAATATTTAATTATTTTGGGTACCGGACTGGGACAGTTAACCGATGAAATAGACATTACAGATTCAATCAGTTATGACAAAATACCGCATTTCCCCGTTTCTACGGTAGAAAGTCACGCCGGCCGTTTAATATTTGGTAAGTTAGGCGGTAAAGATATTATGGCCATGCAAGGTCGTTTTCACTATTACGAGGGCTACACCATGCAGCAAATAGGTTTTCCTATTCGGGTTGCAAAAGCACTGGGCGCTCACACCTTGTTTGTAAGCAACGCCTGTGGTGGATTAAACACTAATTTTAGAAGGGGCGATGTGATGCTTATTAACGATCATATCAACTTTTTAGCAGATAACCCGCTGATTGGCCCCAACGATGACGAACTTGGCCCACGCTTCCCCGATATGAGCGAGCCTTACACCAAAAGATTGATAGAAATAGCAGAAACCGTTGCGCTGGATAATGCAATCAAATTGCACGAAGGCGTTTATCTGTCGGTTTCCGGCCCCATGATGGAAACCAGGGCCGAATATCGCTACATGCGCTTGCTTGGTGCAGATACCGTTGGAATGAGTACCGTACCCGAAGTTATCGTTGCAGTACATATGGGAATGGAGGTATTGGGAATATCTGCCATTACCGACGAATGCTTCCCTGATGCGCTAGAGCCTGTTAATATGGAGCTTGTATTGGAAGGCGCTGCTATTGCTGAGCCAAAAATGACACGAATTATAACCGGTGTATTAGAGCGACTTTAATACATACTTTAGTTAAAAATTCAGTATTTTTGAGTGTACAGTAAATAGCTGGCAATAACCATATTATAATTATACAAAATTCCAATTTTTTAGTATATGAGTTTTGATGATTTTAACGACGAACTCTGGGATGAGTTTAAGTGGGAAGCGCATATCGACGAGATGGAAGAAAAAACCGATCAGTTGCTTAAGTTCATCTCTGGCGAACCAAACAATTTGGATGGACAAATACCGCGCTGGCTAACCATATTAAAAGAAAGCCAAAACGAAGATGATGCTTTTGAAACCTACCTGGAAGAGGAATTTCTTCGCGATGACGCTTATTTCCCCGATGAAGAAGACTTCTACGATGATGACGACGAAGACGAATTTGACGATGGGGATTGGATTTTTGGCGACTATGACGACGAGCTTGATGAAGACGACGACGATTTTGATGACGGAGAAGGCTGGAAACAGCTGAGCGAAGAATATGCCAAATCGAATTACGGCTCCATCTATAATCTTGGTTTGTATGTAACCGCAAAAGATCTGGCCATCGACATACTGAAGTGGACAGAGTCCGTTCCTACCCAGCATCAAAACAAAGAGTTTATAGAGTTTGTGGGCAAATGCCTGAGCATAGGTGCCAAACTAGCCGGAGGGTATGGGTTCGGTTTTGATGTTGAATTCATCGGTGCCAACATAGCTTATACAAAAAAAGCGCTCGGATTTGCCAATAATGCCCTGCGTTTGATGGTATCGCTCAAAAATGGCAGCTATTTTACAAAAGAAAGCTATTTAGGGTTACATGCCCGTTTATTTGAGTTGCGTAACGATATCGGTATTTATATACAGGAATTACGCGATATGTTTTACGATAATATCTAAATCAGATTAAAAAAAATAAAAAAGCGCATAAATCCAATTTATGCGCTTTTTTTATATCGTTTGGCGGGTAAAATCAATCTTCCCAAATGGCCACGGTTTTCTCTCCTATCGAATTATTTGCCGCTCTGAACATCGACCCCGTATTCGTTTTCATGGATATGTTGCCATTTTTATCTACAGCTATAAAACCGGCGTCACCGGGCTCCAGCACATCATCCACCAAATAATCCATGCTTTGCTGTAAACCGGCACCCTTAAATTTCATATAATCTGCCAGCGTGTGCGCAGAAACGTTGAGCATAATTTTTTCGCCCCAGCCTGTTGCAGAAACGGCTACCATATCGTTTGCATAGGTCCCCGAGCCAATAATAGGAACATCGCCAACCCGGCCATAGCGCTTATTGGTCATTCCGCCGGTAGAGGTTCCGGCCACAAGATTTCCGTCTTTATCCAGCGCAACACAGCCTACTGTTCCCATTTTCCAGCTGTTGTTTTCCAGTAATTCGAGATTTCCACTGGTTTGCTTGTTCATTCTTTTCCAAGCTTCGAATTTGGCCGGCACTTTAAAATACTCGGGATCGACTCTTTCCACATCTGTTTCGTCGGCAAATTTTTCGGCACCGTCCGATGCAAAAAACACGTGCACAGACTCTTCCATTACCTTACGCGCCAACGAAATTGGGTTTTTAACCGTAGTTACACCCGTAATAGCACCGGCTGATTTTGTATTTCCATGCATAAAAGCCGCATCCAGTTCATTTTTTCCTTCCGATGTAAATACAGCGCCACGTCCGGCATTGTACATCTCGTTATTTTCCAAATAGTTTATCACTTTTTCAACGGCATCCAACGCAGAACCGCCTCCTTTTAAAATTTCTTCGCCTATGGCCAATGCTTCCTCTAAACTGTTCATGTAGGCTTCTTTACGTTCTTCGGGCATATTTTTAGATACCGAACCGGCACCGCCATGCAGTGCAATAGCCCATTCAGCTCTTTTTGCGTCAGGCTGCTGGGTTTCTTTTTGGCAGGCACTGAGCATAACAGTTAAACCTATCATCAGAATGCATAAATGGATTAATTTTTTCATGGTATTTGTTTTGTATGAATGATTTTTTACTAATTTATTATACTAAATTTCAACTTCATTTTTATGTCAGTTTTGTTGCTTTAAGGTTAAAATTAGTATCAATTTTATGAATTTGAGACTTTTATAGTATTTGTATTTCTCGGATTTTAGAATTATATATATAATGTCTTTTATTCAGGGGTAGATTAAATAAATCCATATATATTGGATGGGGTTTGGTTTAATACCATTGGTAAAGACACCACAATAAGGTTAAATCACAGATAATTGATAATTTAATTGTTTATCGGGGTAATAATTTAAGCCTGCCTTAGGGTTAATGAATACCCGAATTAATCATATTGGGTAATAAATTATTGATTTCTGGGTTATAATCTGGCATAAAGTGCTTAAATCCAATTCGATTAAGCGTATTTATGAATAAAAAAACAATAAAACTTAATTTGTTTGACAAACGAAATAATTGTCGGGGCAAACAAATTATACAATACAAAAAGGTACAAAATGAAAAAGTTAATTTATTTAATATTTATGTTTTTACTGGTGCCGGCTTTGGCAAGTGCACAGGATAAACCGGAACTGATATATCCGGGCAAAGGTACAATCGATATTAACGCAGGTATTGGTTTGGCCCATAACTTATCTGGTTCGGGCGGACTTCCCATCAACCTCGCCTTAGATTACGGTATTAATGATAATGTTTCCGTTGGGGGCTATTTAGGTTTTCTTAGCTCTGAACAAACCTTTGCCGGAGGAGCATGGAAGTACACCAACATAATTATTGGCGCACGCGGCACATACCATCATCCCCTTGTAGATGGTATTGATACCTATGGTGGCGCCATCTTGGGGTATAACAAAGTATCCGCTAAATGGAAAGGTAATACGGCAGCCTTTGGAGGCGCTTCCGCAAGCGGAATCGTATATAATGCCTTTGTAGGTGCCCGTTATCATTTTACGGATAATCTGGGTGCTTATGGCGAATTGGGTTACGGCATTGCCATTCTGCAATTGGGCGTAACGTATAGATTATAAGCCTGTGTAAGTTTCCCAAAAGGGTAATTAAAAACACTAGCCGCGTTAAAATGTTAACGCGGCTTTTTTTTGAATTAAAAAGCCTTTACAAACTATTGTTCGCAAAGGCTTTACTGTACACCCGGGAGGGTTCGAACCCCCAACCCCCAGAGCCGAAATCTGGTGCTCTGTCCAGTTGAGCTACGGGTGCATACAAGACTTGTAATATAATAATTGTATGGAACAACTGCACCAATAAAACTGTTTGTTCTATTGAGTTTCTGCCTATTTATGGCGAACTTACAGTACATTAAAAATGGAGTTTAAAATGCTAGTATTTTTTCTATCCGCAATATTATTAGGTTTGGGCGTGGCCGGAATTGCCATTAAAATTTGGGCCAAAGAGGGTGGCGAATTTGCCGGTACCTGCGCGAGCAATAACCCTTATTTGAACGAAGAAGGAGAACCCTGCAGCTTCTGTGGTGCCAAACCTGATGAAAAGTGTAAAAGCGATTCTATGGGTTCAAACAACGGCAGTGAAGAGTTTAGTCCGTTTGTTGCCTAAACTCTTCCAGTAGGAAGTTTTTAAAACCCTCGGTAAAATAAACTCCCCACGTGCTATCCTGTTTGGCATAAACCAAATAGCCTTCCAAATCCTGTTTTTGTTCTAAAAACTGTTTGCATTCGGCATATCCTTTAACCATACAAACGGTTGCGTAGGCATCTGCCTGCATAGAAGTTTTTGCCACTATTGTTGCGCTTAATAAGGAATTGCGCGCGGGTATGCCCAAATGCGGGTCTATTGTATGTGCATATCTCATGCCCGTTTCATCATCGACCCAGAATTTTCTATAATTACCGGATGTGGCCATGCCCGCATCTTTTAATTCCAAAATAAACTGAAACCGGTCGCCTTCTTCCAATTCTTCTGTGGGTTTATCTACCCCTATTTTCCAGATATTTCCTTTTTCGTTTGCTCCTCTCGCTTTAATTTCGCCACCGATTTCTACCATATAATTTTCAATGCCTTTAGTTTCCAAAAAGCCGGCTATTTTATCTGCTGTATATCCGGGTGCAATGGAGTTAAAATCCAGTTCAAAACCTTGTGGTATTTTAACTTTGTGGCCGGCCGTCTCTACTTTGGCATAACCCACTTTACGAATTATTTCAACTATTTCTTGCTCCGTTGGCTGTTTTTCTATTCCGGCATTTGTAAAGCCCCAAACTTTCATCAACGGCCCCACGGTGGGATCGAAGTCGCCGCGTGTTTCTTCGGCTATTTCCAGCGCGCTATTTAGCACTTCTATAAACATTTCATCTACTTCTACCCAATCATCCGAATTATTTACTTTTGTGATGTACGAGTCGTCTCTATAAGTGCTCATAGAAATATCTATATCTTCTAATATTCGGGTAATATCTGCGCCATAGTTTACCTTTTTATCTACCAAATATTTGACGTGGTAGGTTGTGCCCTGCGTATAGCCCTGGTTTACCACCGTATGCACTTTATTTTTAGTACAGGCCGTCAATAACAAGGGCAGTAGTATAAAATATTTTATTTTCATTTAGGTAGGATAAATAAAAAAAGCGACAATAAGTCGCTTTTTTTAATATGTTTTGTTTTTCTAGACTCCGAAATCGTCAAATGATACGTTTTCTTCAGGGATACCCCAGTCGTCGCACATTTTTTCAACAGCGGCGTTCATTGGTGGCGGTCCACAGAAATAGACTTCCAATTCTTCCGGTTCCGGATGTTTGGTCAAATACTCGTCGATTACTGCCTGGTGAACAAAACCGAAGAAACCGTCACCTTCCGGATCGCTGGTATCTTTTTTCTCTACCCAGTTATCTTCTTCTAAAGGTTCCGATAGAACCATATAGAATTTAAAGTTGTCGAATATTTCTTCCAGATGTTTAAAGTGATCTATATAAAACAGCTCACGTCTCGAACGTCCACCGTACCAGTAAGTAACTTTGCGGCCTGTTTTAAGGGTTTTGAACAAGTGATACAAGTGTGAACGCATGGGCGCCATACCGGCACCACCACCTATATAAAGCATTTCTGCCTGCGACTCTTCTTTGATGAAGAATTCGCCATAAGGTCCCGATACGGTTACTTCGTCGCCCGGTTTCAGCGAGAAGATATACGATGATGCCACACCCGGATTTACGTCCATCCAGCCATTTTTGGCTCTGTCGAATGGCGGGGTTGCAACACGCACGTTTAGCATAATTCTGCGGCCTTCTGCAGGATAGCTTGCCATGGAGTATGCACGCTCTTCCAAGTCGTCATTTTTCATCACCAGCCCCCAAAGGCCAAATTTATCCCATTCCAACTGGAATTTATCTGGCTGTCCGGGATGCTCTTCTGGGTGCGCCGTAATATCCATGTCTTTGTAGTTTACAGTACATTTAGGTACTTCAATTTGGATATAACCGCCTGGCCTGTATTCCATATCTTCTGGCAGTTCGATAATAAACTCTTTAATGAACGAAGCCACGTTGTAATTGGAAACCACTTTTGCAGTCCATTTTTTAATTCCGAATACTTCTTCCGGAACTACAATTTCCATGTCTTCTTTTACTTTAACCTGGCAGCTCAGTCTCCAGTCTTCTTTTACTTCTTTTCTTGAGAAGTGAGGCAATTCTGTTGCAATTATACTACCGCCACCGCTACTCACCTGGCATTTACATTCGGCACAGGTACCTTTACCTCCACAAGCAGATGGCAAGAATATTTTATTTTGAGCCAAAGTTCCCAGCAGAGTTCCGCCCGACTCAACTTCAACTTCCCTTTCACCGTTAATAGTAATTTTAACGGGACCTGAAGGCACAAGGGCCGATTTTGCACCAAGTAAAATCAGAACCAATAACGTCATCACTACAAAGAATGCAGCCAAACTCAGTAGTATTACAGTGATGGTTGATGCAGCTATAATCATGATTTATTCTATTTAAAAATTTTGTGTATTAAATGTTTATCTGTCTTTACAGCTTGATTCCCATGAACGACATAAACGCGATACCCATTAAGCCGGTAATCATAAATGCCATTCCCAGACCTCTTAATGGGGCAGGGACATTTGAATATTGTATTTTCTCACGGATTGCGGCAATAGCTACAATGGCTATAAACCAACCTACACCGTTACCAAGCCCAAATACGGTTGCTTCTGTTATATTTGCAAAATTACGTTGTTGCATAAATAACGAGCCACCCAAAATAGCACAGTTAACTGCAATTAGCGGCAAGAAAATTCCCAGTGCGTTATATAGGGCAGGTGCAAATTTTTCTACAACCATCTCTACTAATTGTACGATTGCCGCAATAATGGCAATAAAAAGTATAAAAGAGAGGAAACTCAGGTCAATTGATGCAAAATCTGCACTTATCCAACTTAGTGCACCTTCTTTTAGTACATAGTTTTCTAGCAAGTAGTTTGCGGGTACAGTTACCGTTAATACGAATATTACGGCTGCTCCCAACCCATTTGCTGTTTTAACTTTTTTAGAAACTGCCAGGTAAGAACACATGCCCAGGAAATAGGCAAAAATCATGTTCTCGACAAATACTGCTTTTACAAAAATGTTAATTAAATCTTGCATCTTCTTAATCCTCCTCGATTAATTCTGTATTTCTGGAACGCTGAATCCAGATTACAAAACCTATTATGATCAACGCCATGGGTGGTAATAAAAACATACCGTTATTTACGTAAAACCCACCATTTGCCACATACCAGCTATCGGGTATAATTTGAACACCAAATAACGCGCCGGAACCAAAGAATTCTCTAAAGAAAGCGGTTATGAGTAATATTATACCGTAACCGGCCGAGTTACCAATACCATCCAAGAACGACTCCCATGGTTTGTTGGCCATGGCAAACGCCTCGATACGTCCCATCACAATACAGTTTGTAATAATTAAACCAACGTAAACACTAAGTTCTTTTGATACGTCGTAAACGTACGCTTTTAGTACTTGATCGATTAACACTACAAGTGCTGCTACTACAACTAGTTGTACGATAATACGTATTCGGTTGGGTATCAAGTTTCTAAGTATTGATACTACCACGTTACTCATAGCAATAACAAACACCACAGAGATTGCCATAACCAATGCCGGGTATAACTTAACTGTTACAGCCAATGCCGAACAAATACCCAAAATTTGAACTGTAATGGGGTTATCGTCGGCCAAGGGGTCGGTCATGAGTGCTCTATTCTTTTTGCTGAATAGGGGTTCTCTTGGTTTCTTTTCTTGTTTTTGTTTTTTGTCTAATGCTTTTACTTCTGCCATTTTTAAGCCTGTATATATTTACTAATTAGTAGCAAATGCACTTTGATGTTTTTTAAGGAACGGGATGTATCCTTTTAAACCGTCTAGTATCATATCTTCGACACCAACCGATGTACTGGTTCCGCCGCTTATGCCATCAACTTCATATTCGTTAGATGCACTACCTTTAATTACTTTGATACCTACTAAGTTCTCGTCTGTATCTAGTACTCTTTTACCTTTAAACTGGTTGCCAAAGCTTTTTTCGCGAACTTCGGCACCTAGTCCCGGAGTTTCGCCTTCGTGGTCAAAAACTGCGCCAAATACGGTTGCCAAATCTTCTTCTAAAGAGATATAGCCCCAGATGGGGCCCCACAGGCCGCTGCCATATAGGGGGATAATATAGTAGGTGCTGCCATCTATATTGGCTATATATAAAGGAGCATTTCTTTCGCTGACCGGTTTTTTTACTTCTTTACCAATCTCAATATCAAATGCAACCAGTCCTTCAACGGATTCTCCGTTTTTAATTACCAGTTCTTCAACAATATAATCGCCGTATAGCTCTCCGGCTTCGGCGCGGCTTACTTCAACGCCTACAGAACTTAAAATATTCTGCATTTTTTCTTGCTCTACGTTATCGTCTTGCATTGGTTTTAAAGAGTTTGCCGTAAACGCCAGTACTGCCGCCACAACAATTACCATAACGGTAGAGAATATAAGTGTATAACTATTTTTATTGATATCTAAACTCATAATTATGCCTCCTTAAGTGCCATTCTTTTCTTTCTTCTTTTGATGTTGGCCTGTACTACATAATGGTCTATCAATGGTGCCATTGTATTCATAAACAGAATTGCCAACATTACACCTTCCGGGTAAGCCGGGTTGAATACACGGATCATAATTGCCAAAAATCCTGCAAAGAATCCGTAATACCACTTACCTTTTTCGGTCTGTGCCGCCGTAACCGGGTCGGTTGCCATAAACACCATACCAAAAGCAAAACCACCGGCAATTAAATGCTGCCAGTAAGGCACGGCCATAAAGGCTTGTTGCTCAGGGCTTATCGCAAAAGGTGCAACTGCGTTAAAAATAAGGCCCATTACGGCTCCACCCGCTACTGCGCTTAGCATAATTTTCCAGCTTCCTATGCCTGTAAACAGCAAGAAACCGGCGCCAATCAATATGGCAATCAGCGATGTTTCGCCAACGGATCCGGGTATATTACCAATAATCATCTCGGCCACCGAGTATGAAGAATTGGCAACACCGCCTACGGCCCATTCTGATAAAGTAGTTGCGCCGGAAAAACCGTCAACAACAGCCTGACCTTCTTTTACGGAAGTGTTAATCCATGCGCCATCGCCCGACATATATGCCGGATACGCAAAAAATGCAAAAGCCCTGGCCACCAAAGCGGGGTTAAATACGTTCATACCCGTGCCGCCAAAAATTTCTTTACCCACAACAACGGCAAAAGCTACCGATAGTGCCAACATCCATAGCGGAATATCGACGGGCATAATCAGCGGAATCAGCATTCCGGTAACCAAATAGCCTTCTTCGATTTGGGTTTTATTTACAACACAGAACATAAATTCGATTCCCAACCCAACACCATAAGATACTACCACCAAAGGCAATACTTTTACGGCACCAAATAGGAATTGCTGCATAAATGTGACTTCTTCGCCTAAAGCTATAAAATGCTGGTAACCAACATTCCACATACCGAACAATAAAGCCGGTATTAAAGCCATAATTACGGTGTTCATCGTTCTTTTCAGGTCTATACCATCGCGGATATGTGCTCCATTTTGAGCGGTATGACCGGGAACAAAAAGAAAAGTTGAAAATCCATCATAAACGGGATATAACTTTTCGAGCTTTCCTCCTTCTTCGAAGTGAGGTTTAATATTTTCTAATAGATTTTGTAATGCTTTCATAGGTATTTCTCTTAGCGATTTAAACAGCTTATAATCGCTATCCTAATTCTTGTTTCATTAAATCTAAACCTTCTCTCACAATCTTTTGGACCGGAGTTTTAGATGTACAAACCACTTCACATAGTGCGAAATCTTCTTCTACCACCTCGTACAGGCCAAGGTTTTCCATCGCTTCTATATCGTTGGTTATAATTGCTTTAAGTAAAAACACCGGCAAAATATCGAATGGAAATACTTTATCGTACTGGCCCGATACCACAAAAGCGCGTGGTTCGCCGTGCAAATTCGTATCCAGTTCAAACTTTTTGTTAGGCATTAACCAAGCCGGCAATGTTCTCGAAATACTGAATTTATCCGTTTTGGGGATAACCCAGCCAAATAATTCAGGCTCATCACCTTCCGGTATTACGGTTATTTGCCTTTCGTAAAAGCTCATGTAACCATCAACGCCGACGTTTGCTCCAGTTAGTACGTTACCAGATATAATTCTGTTATTTTTATCGGTCATGTTGCCTTCAACAAAGTGCTTAACAGGCGCGCCGATTATTGTTTCGTGGTACTGGCGGTTTATGGCCTCTGATCCGGTTACAGCAATTTTAATTCTTGCATCAAACTTACCGGTCATGAACAAACGGCCGATGATAACAACGTGCTCGGGGCTGATGGTCCAAACGGTTTCGCCTTGATTAATTGGCGCTATATTATGGATATGCACACCTACTAAACCAGCCGGATGGGGGCCATCGTACTGTGTAACTTTCACTCCTTTGAGGCCACTCAATGCTTTGCCCGCAGTTTTTTTTGCGCTTACGCCCAATTGAACACTGCCGGAGGTCAATTTACGGATGGCATCTATACCCACCTGCATGGCCTCATCTTCGCCGTCTAAAATAAAAGCAAGATCTGCGGCTAGAGGTGCGGAATCAAATCCTGATATAAAAATATCACGGGGTATAACATCTGGGTTAGCTACAACGTTGAAGGGGCGCTCTTTAAAAAACGGCCAACACCCTGAGGCTGCCATTTTCTCAATAATTTCATCACGACTTAATGCATTTGGATCGGCAGATCCAAAGTCTTCATATTTGACCTCTCCGTCGGCCAAAATACGAATCTCCATTAATCGACGTTTAGCTCCTCTTACAATCTGAGCCACCTCTCCACTTACAGTTGAGCAAAATTTTACATTTTCGTTGTCTTTATTATATAGAAGTGGGGTGCCGGCCTTCACTTCATCTCCTTCCTTTACCGAAAGTTTGAAGCGTGCGCCGTGAAAATCGGGGGGTTTTATAGCGATGGTTTCGATGGGCAGCTTTTCCGGTGAAAGAACCTTTTCGGCCTCGCCAACTAGCTTGATATCGACACCACGCTTTACCTTAACTACGTTTGACATTTATTAATAATTCAAATAATCGATTTTATTGAACAGTAAAAAAAAACTCCTATAACGGTAGGAATTTTCAGGTACTTGAAGTCTTTTTATTGAAAAATATTCAAGTTCGGTAATATACTAATTATTTTGTGGCTTTTTGAAATGATTTAACATTTATTTTTTGCGATATGCAACCATAAAAGCCCGAAAATGGCATTAGTAGAGATTACTCTTAAATGTACAATATTATGGATTAGTTACGAAAGGTATTTTAAAGAATTAACATTGCATCGCCGAACGAATAAAAACGATATTTCGAGGCTATAGCGTGTTTATATACTTTATGCATCTCGTCAAAACCCATAAAGGCCGCCACAAGCATTAGAAGCGTGCTTTTGGGCAGATGGAAATTGGTTATCAAAGCATCTACCTTTTTATACTCATAACCAGGTGTAATAAAAATATCGGTTTCGCCGGAACTGGCGCTAAATACTGTATTATTGCCCGCTAAAGATTCCAGCACCCTAACGCTGGTTGTTCCCACCGCAGTTATATGTTCGGCCTCGTTTAGTTGAATTGCCGTTTTTTTATTTATTTGGTACCATTCGCTGTGCATAATATGCTCTTCAAGTAGCTCGGTTTTTACAGGCGCAAAAGTTCCCAACCCAACGTGCAGGGTCAGTTCTGTTTTTTTTATTCCCTGTCCTTTTAATCTATCTAATAATTCCTGTGTAAAATGCAGCCCCGCTGTTGGCGCTGCTTTACTGCCCAGATCTTTGGCATACACGGTTTGATATTCATCGGCCAGCTCTTCGTTCTGTTTTATATAGGGTGGAAATGGCGTGTATTTAAAGGGTTCCATCTCGGCGGCATCCAGGTGAGTGGATAATTTCAGGGTTCTCACACCATCTTCGGCTACATGGGTTACCAGCGCAGATATATTATCGGCCAGTTGCACCGTTTTCCCTTTTTTAAATTTCTTTCCTGGGCGTACCAGCGCTTCAACGGTATTATCATTCCTTACATTGGTTACAAACAACTCTTTTTTACCACCATCAAACATTAAACGGCATTTTTCAACCTTACTGTTGTTTACTACCAATGTGGTATTTTGGGGCAGATATTTATCCAGATTTTTAAAAACATCGTCGGTAATTTCACCGGTTTTTCTGTCATAAATCAACAGTTTTGCTGTATCTCTGGGGTGTGCCGGGAATTGCGCTATTTGCTCTTCCGGCAGATCAAAATCAAAATCACTTAAAGTGTACATTTAATGTTCCTGTCCAATTATTACGTATTTAGGTGCATTCGCGAATGGTTTTTATTATCCCCTGCGTATCCATGCCCATTAACCGGTATAATTCCTGCTGCGTGCCCTGCTCTACCACTTCATCTTTTACCCCTAATTGCTTTATAACGAGTTTTTTTGATTTTCCCATTAAATAAGCCGCAACGGCACTGCCAAAACCACCGTAAACGGCGCCATCTTCAAGAGTAATTATATATTCGTATCTTTCGGCAATTAAATCTAGCAGGGCATAATCCAATGGTTTTGCAAATCGCATATCGTAATGAGCCACCTCAATCCCTTCCTGTGCCATTTCTTCTACCGCTTTGATGGCGTTTTGCCCGATAGGCCCCAAGCTTAAAATTGCAATTTCGTCTCCCTCATTCAGACATACTCCCTTGCCTATTTCCACCAGCTCAAAGTCAGTTTTGTCCGAAACTTCAACCGCCTTTCCCCGTGGGTAACGTATCGCCCAGGCGCCGGATTTATTTTTAGATGCAGTAAACATCATGTTTTGTAAATCCTGCGCATTTAGCGGCGAGGATATTATAAGGTTCGGGATACTTTGCAAATATGCAATATCATACACCCCGTGATGCGTTGGCCCATCGGCACCTACCAGCCCGGCGCGGTCTATACAAAATACTACGGGCAGGTTTTGGATGCACACATCGTGGATGAGTTGGTCGTAAGCGCGTTGCAAAAATGTGGAATAAATGGCGCAAAAAGGTGTTTTTCCCTTTGCTGCCAAACCCGCAGAAAAAGTTACCGCATGTTGCTCGGCTATGCCTACATCATAAAAACGCTCCGGGAATTTGCGCATAAAATCCAGCAGACCGGAACCACTGGGCATAGCCGGAGTGATGGCAACTATATTTTCGTCATTTTGTGCCAATTCCACCAAAGTATCGCCAAATACATCCTGATAGCGCGGCAAACCGTTGGGTTGCTTTGCCTTTAACGATGCGCCGGTTATTTTATCGAATGCACCGCCCGAAGAGTGCCATTCGGTTTGGTTTTTCTCGGCCGGTGCAAATCCCTTTCCTTTTACGGTGGTAATATGCAACAAATCTGTTCCTTTTCTGGACTTTAGCTCCCCAAGTTTATCAATCAGTCCATAAACATCGTTTCCATCAACCGGGCCGTGATAATCTAAACCGAATATCTCAAAAAACTCGCTTTTTATTTGGTTAGATGGCCTTTTTTGTGATTTTTCCACCAACTCCGATAAATGATTTTTAAGCGCCCCCACATTTTGGTCTATCGAGATATTGTTATCGTTCAATATGATTAAAATATCGTCGGTTGTGGCCACTATATTATTAAGAGCTTCGTAAGCCAGGCCTGCGGTCATCGCCCCATCGCCTATTACCACTACAATTTTTCGATCTGAACCGTCCAACTGCCTGGCTGCTGCCATACCCAATGCCGCCGAAATGGACGTGCTGGAATGCCCCACGCCGAAAGCATCGTACTTACTCTCACTTCTTTTAGGGAAGCCCGAAATGCCGTTTAATTTTCTATTGGTATGAAAAACATCGCGTCTTCCTGTCAATATTTTATGGCTATACGCTTGGTGGCCCACATCCCATATTATAATGTCTTCCGGGGTGTTAAATACATAATGCAGAGCGGTGGTCAGCTCTACGACTCCAAGTCCGGCGCCAAAATGCCCACCATAAATCGACACCATATCGATAATAAATTCTCTTAATTCGTGGCAAACTTGGGTCAGTTTTTCGGGAGGGAGTTTTTTAAGGTCGGCAGGGGAATTGATTTTGGCCAATAATGCCCCCGGTTTAGGGCTTTTCAATTCCATGGGTGGGGCTACTTACTTTCTTCGTTAACTTGTTCAATTTTGAGTTCGGCTTTACTTAGAATATCCGTGCAAAATGCAGATAGTTTTACGCCTTCTTCGTAGAGTTTTACCGATTCTTCCAACGATATGGATTCGTCTTCCAGGCGCGCTATTACTTCCTGTAATTTTTTGAGCGCTTCTTCAAAGCTTATTTGTTCCGAATTTTGTTGGTTGTTCTCTTCCATTTGCACGGCGTTTGGTCTTTCCATTTCAAGTAAAGGTAACCTTAAAACTACGGCTTTTTATTATAAAACGCTTGAAAATACCGCAATTTCGCCAACTTTTTGCAGCATTTTAAATCACCCCGTTTTTTCGTTTTTTTTAAATGTTAAGAGTTTATAAAGTTGTTAAATATAGGGGGTTTTAATTGTGCAATAAATGCGCGCTTATTACCTTCAACGCGAATTTCAACCTAACCTTTAAAGCCTGAGGATCAACCATGAGAGCCTTACAGAGAACAGCGTTTCTTGCCTCGTTGTTTATAGTTATATCTTTAACCGGCTGCAAAAAATCTAAAGTTACAGATTCCGCACCCATAGATAACGACGACGATACCACATACATCGTAAATTTTGCAAATACGGAATTGCCTACCGTAGAAGTACATGCTAACGAAAAAGTAGAAAAACCGTCCCCCAATCCTGAAAAAAATGGATATTATTTCGAGGATTGGTTTGTTGACGAGATTTATGTCGAGCCGTTTAACTTTTCGGGCTCGATTACATCCGATACCACTATTTATGCCGGATTTTATGCCGATTTTTCGACCATTGAAGATATTACCAACGATTTGGGAAGCGGCGAATCAACAGAACTGAAGTACCATATTTTTGGCGAAATTCAGTCCATAGATAATCAGGATACCGGCGAGCTTACCATTTCTTACGATGATAAAAGCCTTTACATCGATAAAGTTTTCAGTGCAGATGGCACACGCGCATTTAACGAATTGGAAACCGCACCTTTGGTAGGCGATACGCTCTATTTATATGGGGCGTTTACCAACAATGGCGTTCAAATTTCCATGACCGATGCCCGTTTGGAGAAATCAGTTGAAAATGCCGACGATAAAATCTATTACACCGTTACATTTGCCAATACCGATTTAAAACCTGTGCGTGTTGAAGACGGTAACTACATAGAAGAGCCGGAAGTAGAAAAAGATGATTATATATTTGACGGCTGGTACGTTGCGGAGGATTTCCTGGAACCATTCGACTTTAACGTGCCCATTACTTCGGATGTTACCATATTTGCCAGTTTTTATATGAAGCTTTCCAAGGCAATTGATATTACCAGCGCCCTGCCAAACGAGCAAAAAACAGACGAAAAATATTATATAAAAGGAGCCGTAAAATCCATTGGAAATACCACTTATGGCAATATGACTATTACCGATGGCACCGATACCTTCGATATTTACGGGCTTTATAGTGCCGACGGAACCGTTCGTTACGATCAAATGGAGCCGCGTCCGGTGGTGGGCGATACTGTTTATACCTATGGCGTATTCCATCGCTTTAACAATACTTACGAAATGTCGGACGCATGGCTGGTAAAAATGAAAGAAGGCGAATTACCGGATGGCAGCGACCTGGACGGCTATGCCGAGGTTAGCATAAACGAAGCTCGAAATATGCCCGGCGATTCCGATGTTATTATAGAAGGTATTGCAACGCGTATTACCTATGCCAATGGCATGAAACCCAACGGCTTCTTTTTAATTGATAATACCGGCGCCATGTATGTATTCGATTATGATATAGCCGCTTCCATAAACGAAGGCGATCGAATTAAAGTTGCCGGCACCCGAACCAATTTTGTGCTGGATACCGAACAAAATATTGCTGACCAATTGGGTTACGAAGGCGCAATACAGCTTGCCAATGCAACTTTGCTGGAAAAAGAAGCCGGCGGTGAGCACTTCGATACATCCTGGATAGAGGAAACAACCATCAAACAGCTAATGGAAACCGATTATAAAGAAAAAAATATAACCGGCAACATTTACAAGGTCAATGGGTTTATTAAAGAGGTTCCCGGCAACGGCTTTACAAACTTCTACGTGAACGACCTAGACGACAAAACCGGTTCGTATTCCTACTCTATGAACAATGGAAACGATTTTACATGGTTGCGCCAGTACGACGACGACCGCCTGAAAACACTATATCTTGCGGTAATAAACGGCAAACCAAGTTCCAGCGGGCTGTTATATCGTTTTGTACCCATAGAAATATTGGGCGATTACAATTACGATTATTCGTATAACCCGGAATTTGCGGTCAAATATTACGGCCTCGACCAGTTCGAGAAATCGTATCAAAGTTCGCCGAATAAGGAACTGATTACCGAAGTGGGTTCAGAAAAACTGGGTTTTCAAGGCGTTGCATTAGAATATGAATCGAATAATACATCGGTAGTATATTTTAGTGAAGAGGGCGGTAATGTTATTCTGAAAACAGGCGATATCGGCAGCGCAACCATAACCGTAACCGGCGTTGATGGCGGTAATACGTACTCTGAAACACTGGAAATTGAGGTTCTGGGAGCAACAGAAATAGAAGCCATGACCGTTGCAGAGGCCATACAAAAAGAAGACGAAACCATGGTAACCGTTAAAGGTATTGTGGCAGCTTCCCTGGTCAATAAAACCGGGTTTTACCTGATTGACGAAACAGGCATCGTGGCCATCGAAATGCTGGGCACCGAACTGTCTAAAGTAGAACTGGGCAACGAAGTAGTAATTACCGGTAATAAAACCCATTACGGAACCAAAGTGGATGGCAATGGCAACCTTACGGCACTGGGCCAAGTTACCATAAGAGAGGCAGAAGTTGAGGTGAATAATTATGGTAATCATGAGTATTCTACAGCATTTTTCCGCCACGACAAAGAACTTGCCGATTTGATTAATTTAAGTGTAATGGAAGAACATTCAACTGAGGTTTATGTTTTAGAAGCCACTGTTATATATGAAGAAACAAAATTCTATACCCGTTATTCTATAGAGGATGATAGCGGCAACTATCTTAATATTTATTCTTCCAGCGGCGGTCAGCTGTCGTTCTTGCAGCCCGTACAAAATCAAAAAGTAGAAATAGAACTCGCCTTGGTAAACTGGAACGGTAAAGGATATAGCGGCTCAATAATTTCGGTTACTCATAATGGCGAAAAAATCGTTAATAATTCCAATTTCCGTTAATAATCAACACTTTATAAAAATTACTAAAAAGCCTTGCATATTTTGCAGGGCTTTTATTTTTTTATGCATGTTTTCTCAAAGTTTTGTTTATTTAAATTGGTAATTTTTATTGTAACCGACACCTAAAAATAATTATATGGGATTATTAAAAACCATCACAGTTACAGCACTTTTCCTTGGATTAAGTGTTACGGCAAACAGCCAGATATTTGTAACTATGCAGGATATTGAAACCAATGAATTTGTTGATTTTTATGACCTTTACGATAAATACAATTTAGAAAACAATAACGAGCTCATTATAATAACATGGAGCGGTGTTTGGTGCAATAATGCCTGCGTCCGCCTTATCGACCGATACCAAAAGGTGGATACTTCTATGGCCAGTATTGTAACAGTTAATATAGACGACGATGAAGATATAGCCGAGGTTTTGGAACGTGGCTATCATTTGAATTGGGATAAAAGCATTAATCTGAGAAATTATGATTTTAATGATGTTTTTAATACCTCTTCAGCGCCTTTGATTTTGAATGTTTTTGATGGCTGGATTACCGATGCCTTTGTTTCATATTCGTATTATCCCTATAAACTTATGCTCGACGAGGGTTACAACGTCCGTTTTATTTGGGACAGTCCGGAAGATTTAAACGGTGCGGCGTGGTATATATACGATAACGAAATGGATGAATACTTAGACGACGCTATTGAGTGGATACTGCGTTCCATTGAACTGGAGCCGGGTTATTCAAATACCGATACCTATGCCGCATTGCTTTTTCAGTCGGGAGAATATACCGAAGCCCTAAAAACCGCTAAACAGGCCATAGATATAGCCAAAGAGCAGGGTTTGGATTACGCAAGCACTAACGAATTAATAAACAAAATTATCGAGAAAATGTAGTTTAACGGGAAATCCTACTTTTATTTATCCCAAATCTTTCTCGTTATCTTTTTGCCATCCGAGGTAAAAACCAAGCCTTTATCACGGCTGGTAAAATAAATGTCCGCTTCTATGTTTTGAAGCCTTCTAATAGCCTCTTTATGAGGATGTTTAAACTTGTTTCTATATCCCAACGAAATGGTAGCTATTTTCGGAGTTACGTACTCCAAAAACAGGCTGTCCGAGCTGGTTCGGCTGCCATGATGCCCAACTTTTAAAAAATCGACATCCAACAACCCACCGTATTGCTCAATCAGTACTTTTTCCTGGGGCAGACCGGCATCTCCGGTAAATAGAAAGCGATTTTCTCCGTGTACCATATTTATAATTACCGAATGCTGATTGGGATCTTTACTATGTTCGGCAGCATCCGGCCCCATTACCATAAATAGCAACGATGGATCCAGATTGAGCATTTCTCCAGCTGTCACAATTTTTACAGGAATGTCTTTTTCCTCTGCCAATTTTAAGTAATCTTTATAAAGCTGGGAATCATAATCATAACCCGAATCGTAAATAACACCTATTTCCATATTTTCCAATAAGGTTACAATGCCCCCGATATGATCGGCATGCGGATGCGTTAAAATTACGGCGTCCAATCTCGTAACAGCAATATTTTTAAAATATGGCAACAATATTTGCTCACCCGAGTTGGAGGAGATAGTCCAAATTCCAGTATCAATCAAAATATATCTATTATTGGGCGTACGTATTAAATTTGCATCGCCTTGACCCACATCAAATACAGTTATTTCCAGGTTTTGCGGTTTTATCATTTTATAAATGCCCTCTACCTGCAAAAGAGCCACCGAAAACAAGGTAACAACCACCCACCTCCACCTGATAGTAGGTTTGTTCCATGCAGAAATGGTAAAAACCATGGAAAACCAAAATAAAAAGAACAGATTGGATGGCATGGAAGCTCTTACCCAGGCCCACTCCAAAGTGCCTGTATAGTTTACAAAGGTATTAAGCCACTCCAAAAAAATTTGCGCCGGATAATTTATTATAATTGCTGCCGCCGGTGATACGATTGCAACAAACATCGCCACCAAAGCCAGCGGCACTACGATACCCAAAAAAGGCACAAAAAGTGCGTTTGCAATCGGACTTATTATCGAAACCTCGCCAAAATAAAACACCTGAAACGGATATAACCCAAATTGCACCACCAGCGAAATAATCATAACCATAATGGGTGCGCCGTACCACCTGACCCTTAACGCATACGGCAAAGTGCGTTGCATAATGGGCATTAGCAGCAAAATAACCAAGACGGCCGCAAAGGATAACTGAAAACTTATATCGAATAACTGTTCCGGGTTGATCATCAGAATTATCAGTGCGGCAAGCCCCATCAGATTAATCGATTCGGCGGCTTTTGAGAACAATCTGGCGTAGGCTAAAGCTGCAGCCATCAACGATGCGCGCATAACCGACGGCGAAAACCCTGTAACTCCCGCATATACAAAAAGTATGGTTATCAGCACCACCATACCTATTTGCTCGCCATACTTTCGTGTCCAAAAATAAGGTATGATGAACCAAAATGGTGCCACAATCAGCCCAACATGCAAACCCGATACGGCCATAATATGCGACAGCCCCGCACGGGCAAATGCCGTTTTGGTTTCCACTTCCAGTTCATTTTTGTAGCCCAGTAACAGCGCTTTGGCTATGGGTGCGGTAACTTCAGAAAAATTATTGTCTATTAGTCCGAGTGCAGCTTTTCTTAGACCCAGCCACGAAAAAAGGCCTACATCGCTCGCTTGCTCCAACACGCGCACAGCCTTCAATTGGGTATGGATATTTAGACTTGATAAGTACTTTTTGTAATCAAAACTGTGTGGATTTCTTTGCTCGGCTATAGGAATAACGGCGGTTGTTAATGATATTTTATCGCCCACGTCTATTTTTCTTTTTAAATCCCATAAAACACGGGTTTTAAAAACTGTGTGAACCGTATCTGATGATGGCGTAATTACCCTTTGTACCAATAGATTTAACCGAACTTTGCCCTTATCGTTTACAATTACATCTTCTACCCGGCCATACACCTGTATTTCTTCCCAAGGATGTATATTTATGAGCTTTTCGGCGAGGGATAGTTCTTTGTTTAGTTCAACCTGTGTTCTGAAAAATCCTAAACCAACCAATAACAGCAGGTATAAAAGAACGGTTAAATTTTTGGCTAGGGGCGAAAAGCTTTTTGCTGCTAATAATTCGAGTAGTATATAAACTATAAAAATGGAAGCGGCCAGTACACCACTCAATAAAAGGGAAACCTCGAACTGATGAGCCATAATTATGCCCGCAATAAACAGCAAAACCACCCTGACCGCAGGGTATTTGGCCATTCTATACCCAAAATATTCTTTCCCTTTCATTTTTTATGGATTGAATAGTGCTCGGATTTCTAAATCCCGTCTCATTGATTACAATACAATAAAGCCAATTAATCAATTATAGTAAAGTAAACCACTGCTTACCCGTAAATATAATTGATATACAAAATCCAATTCCGGCGGATTTATCCAGTAAAATGATTTTTATATACCTAACCTGGAGTTTTTACCCTGAATCAGAAACTCAAGCAAAAAACAGCACCTGCGGCGTACCCGTTATTTGGAGACTATATCAACTCTCTGTTCTGTAAAGAAAACGCCTTAGTTCGTCAACACCCATGTAGCCCGTTTTTTTCTTTATCAAACCGCCGTTGGCATCTAAAATCAAAGTGGTGGGAAATACGAAAACACCAAAACTTTGGGCATATTCTTTGGATGTCAGCTTCTCTCCGTTTACAACTACCGGCTCGTCGTCATTTCCGTTTAGTTTTACCGGTATATAATCTCTATCTATTACCGCTCTAACGGTCGAATCGGGGTACACATTTCTCTCCATTGCCCTGCAAAATTTACACCCCACTTCATATACATCCACCAAAATCAGTTTATCTGTCCCAACTATCTGCTCAAGCGCGGTATCTATGCTCTGCCAGTCGGGAGCATTCTCAATCTCTTTGGGTTTTACATTATTCAACGAAATAACTGCAAAAACTCCCAAAAAAGCGACGATGGTGATGGTAATTATTTTTTTCTTCATAGTTGTGAAGGCGATTTAAATCAACAAGCTTGATTTTAATTTACGTTTGCGCGTGAAAGAACTTTAAAGTACGCACTTTTAAAATATAATGGGGAGTTTTTCCGCGTATTTTACATTTTTGCTGATTTTATTCAATCAACAAAATAACACTGTAATAAAACGCTGACTTATGGGCATAAAAAAAGCCCGCCCTTTTTGAGGTTGGCTTGGTTTTTCAAGTAACTCCTACCAATATACGGCACGGATGCTACGTTTTGCAAAATTATTTTTAATTGTATAACTAATGTTAAGCAATATATAATCATTTTAATTTATTATATTACTAATCAATAATAATACTACTCTTTTATTTTAATCTATGTCAAAAAAAATTGGCGATTTAGTTCTATATTCTGTTGATGATCTGCACGAACTGCTCGGCATATCAAAAATGACCTTGAGGGCCTACCTGAGAGAAGGCAGGATTAAAGGGAAAAAATTGGGCGTGAGCTGGTATGTTACGGAAGACGCCATTCGCCGATATTTTGAAGAACCAAACGACGCCATAAGTGCCCAAAGCGATGCCGGACCGGATTACAAATATATTGTTCAGGGCGTAAATGATTTGGTTAGCGAAACTGTGGAGTGTGAGTCGGCAACCGAGGCTTTAAATGTATTGCAATCTCAACCCATAATCAGTCTTTTCCAAGTACAGGTAATTGATAAAAATACTTCCGAAATTATGGAAATAATAAAAGCCAGAGATTTTTTAGAAAAATATGATAAAATTTAATCAAACCGAACTGGAAAAGATATCGCTGGGCGACGACCCGCAAGACAACTACGTTTTGCTGATCAATAAAATGGTCAGCCCCAACGGCATCGATTTCGAAAAACTAAAATTAACCGATCCAAGACAGTTCGATAGTGCTTTGAATAAAATGGGATGCATTGTTTTGCTGAACGAGCTGGAAATAGACGAACTGGCGCGCAGAGCCGAATTAAATCGAGAAAACTTGCATGAAAGCCTTTATGAACTGGCAAAAGAAGAGGGTTTGTTGTATTAATGCATGGTTCGGCAATCCATGTATTATAAAAATATAGTTTAACCGGTTTTCCATACAGATAAATGAACGGTATTTTTTGTATTTTTGGGAAATCCGGTAAAGGGCGCGCTATAAGGAACACTATAATTTAAAACACTTTACTCAATACATCTTAATTTCACTGGTTGACTGCTTTTAAAAAAAATATCGATGGTAAGACAATAGAAGTGTCGGGAAAGGTTTTTACCTGGTCCAACTTTATTTCCTTTAGCCGTTTTTTGATTGCCATTCCTATTGTTTACCTGCATTATCACAACAACAAAAACTATAATGCGGTAATTGTAGTGCTTGTAGTATATGGCGTGGTTTCCGATTATCTGGACGGACTGGTGGCGCGCAAAACCAATACGGTTTCAGAGGTCGGCAAAATCATCGATCCGGTTTCGGATAAGTTAAGCGCTGTAATATTATTTATTTATACCGTTTGGATAGGCTGGGTGCCGCTTTGGTTTTTAATTGCAAACATAATACGCGACAGCCTGATATTGCTGGGATCTTCATTTATAAAACTGCGTTACGGTAAAGTTGCAATGTCGGTAATGTCGGGCAAAATCTCGGTTAATTTCCTGGCACTGTATTGGATTTCCGTATTTTTTATACGCGATGCGGGTACCGTGCACTACGTTTTACTCATTGCCACAACCGTAACCATGACCTTTTCATTTTTTGACTATTTCAATCGCTACCGACAAATAATGGTCGGGGCAAAATTTAATTGATTAATAATTTATATGAGTTTTCTAAAAAAATTCGGCTTTGGTAAAAAAGAAACCCTCGAAAAAGGCGTAGAAAAAAGCAGGCAGGGAATTCTTGGCAAGCTAAGCAAAACATTTGTAGGCAAAAATAAAGTAGATGATGCTACTCTGGATGATTTGGAAGAAATTCTGATTACTTCTGATGTGGGCGTAAATACCACCCTGCAAATTATAGAACGCATTGAAAGCAGAGTGGCTCGCGACAAATACGTAACCGAAAATGAGCTGCAAAATATCCTGCGTGAGGAAATTATTGCCCTTCTCAAAGAAAACGAGGTAGATAAACCTGCCGAATTTGATGCGCAACTAAGCAATAAACCCCATGTAATTCTAGTGGTTGGCGTAAACGGAGTGGGCAAAACAACCACTATAGGTAAACTGGCTCATCAATATAAACAGGCCGGTAAAAATGTACTGCTTGGAGCCGCCGATACTTTCCGCGCTGCCGCTGTAGAACAGCTAATAATATGGAGTGAGCGCGCAGATGTACCCATTGTGCAGCAAGGCCAAAATGCCGACCCCGCCTCGGTAGCTTTCGATACGGTATCTTCGGCAAAAGCACGGGATACCGATGTGGTACTGATTGATACGGCCGGGCGTTTACATAATAAAAAAGTTTTGATGGACGAACTGGCCAAAATAAAACGCGTAATGGACAAGGTAATTGAAGGCGCACCGCACGAAGTTATCTTGGTATTGGATGGCTCCACCGGACAAAACGCACTTCAGCAGGCAAAAGCATTCACCCAAGCCGTAGATATTACCGGTTTAGCACTAACCAAGCTGGATGGTACGGCAAAAGGGGGTATTGTCATTGGAATTTCCAACGAATTGAATGTGCCTGTTAAATATATAGGCTTGGGTGAAGGAATAGACGATTTGCAGGTTTTCGACCGTGAAAACTTTGTTAACGCTTTATTCGGGGAATAAAAAAACAAGGCAAATACTGCCCGACAATTAAAATATTATATGCTCTAATCGTCGCCGTTGCCAACTTCTCCGCCTTCGTCTTCTTCCTTTTTGGGTAAACCAGACGGCTTTCCGTCACCATCAGGGCTTTTAAAATACAGAAATAAATTTTTATAGGTATTCATAGAGATTATATTTAAGCTATTTGTTATGATTAAGATTATGATAAATCTACCACGAATCTACTAAATTCTTCTCTATGAAACATATATGCGCACTAATTTTAATGCTATTTACGGGCATTTTTGTAGCGCAGGCTCAATATTCACACTCTTATTCCGATTCGTTGCTGCACTTAGGAGACGCGCAGTACAAAAGGGGAGATTATTCCGACTCAAAAATTACCTATCAGGCAGCCATAGAAAAATTCTCGTTGGATACATCGGATGCAAGGTGGATTATTGCAGCGGTTGGCTTGGGAGCCTCTCTATTGGATTTGGGCGAAGTGAATAATGGGGCTGAATGGATTTTTAAGGCAGATTCGGCCATTACATCAAAAACCCCGCTGGAACTTCAGGCATATGTTAAAAGCAATGTCGGGTGGGCATCGTGGTGGGTAGGCAATAATTTGAAAGCTTTTGAAGATTATAAAACTGCACTTGATTTGGCTCAACAATCAGACGATGTAATACGCGTGGGGCAGGTAAGCAATTCTATAGCCATACTTGCGCACGATTTGGGCTACTTCAAAGATGCATTAAATTACGCCCGTACCTCAGTGCAATTTCTACGATCCGTTAACGAACAGTATCGCCTGGCCATGGCCCTCAGCAACCTTTCTACATACTACAGCGAAGCAGGCTTGTACGAAAATGCCATCAGCGCGTTAACCGAATCGTTGAAAATAAAGCGGGAACTGGAAAATAAAGATTTGATAGCCAGCGATTATGTAAACTTTGCTGAGGTTTATAAAAAACAGGGTAATTACGACCTCGCCCTGCATTATTATATTCAATATCTGGATCTGACCGAACAGTTATTTGCGCGCGGAAAACAAATTCGTGCACTTCACTCGATAGGAAATTTATACAATTCGTTAAATAAACCGGAACAGGCTCTATATTATTTCAATAAAAGTGCCGAATTAGAAAAAGAAGCCAATTTCACCCCGCACCCCAATAATCTTTTAGCCATAAGTAACAGCTACAAAGAATTGGGGGATTTTAACAGTGCAAAAAAGCATATTTTAGAGGCTTTAAGCGCATTTAAACAAAAGAATGAGACACTAAACATTACAGATGCGCATTTAAAACTGGCCGATTTGTATTACAACTTTGAAAGATACGAAGACGCCCTTACCGAAATTAAAATAGCCGAAGATAATATTAACTCAACCGAATCTTTAAGGTTAAAAGGCGACTTAAACCATATTAAATCGTCTGTTTATGCGGCAATTAATAATTACCCAAAGGCGATTCAAGCCACCCATAAAGCCTTAACATACTCTGCTTTTTTACCCAGTGATGTTAAAGCCGAACGATTGATGAACGCGGCCAGACTTCATTATCAAATAAACTCAGACAGCTCGTACATTTATGCCGATTATGCCATCGACGAAATTGAACGTGCACGTTTAAGTATCAGAAGTGAGAGTTTACAGCCCAACCTTTTTAAAAAATACGCGCAATTTTATAACGAGGTAGCAGGCTGGTACTTAACTAAGAAAAACAATATCGATATAGCATTTGAACTGGTTGAGAGAGGCAAATCGCGTACCTTACTCGATAAATTGGCTTCAAACGTTGCATTGGAAGATCTGGCCGACGAAAACGACTTGATTGAAGTAAATCGACTTGAGCAGGATTTAAAAAAGCTTTATCTCCAACTAGATACCACCATCGATTCGGTGCTCATAAAAACCCTGCAAGACCAAATTATAGATGCCGAGCTGGATTACGATCATTTAATAAACAACCTGTATCGCAACGATACCAACCTAAACTTATTGGGAAGTTCGGGCATTGTTTCTTTGGCAGATATACAGCAATTGAATTCGGATGATTCTGCTTTTATCGAATATTTTTTTGCGGGCAATAAACTTTACACCATTTGGATAACAAATACCGATAAAGGATTTTTTGTAAACGATGAGGAAACAAATATTTCCGACAATATCAATAACCATATTAACCGTTTTAGATCGGCTATTGAAGAAATTGAGAATTTTGCGACATTAAAAGAACTGTCTGAACCTTTGCACGACAAACTGCTATCCAATTTTTTTAGGAATAACTCGCATATAAAAAACTTGGTAATTGTACCCGATCGAAGTATTGCCTACTTACCGTTCGATGCGCTGATAGTAAATAATAAGTATTTGATAGAAAACCATAATTTTAAATACCTCCCATCAGCCTCTCTCTATAAATTTATTCAAGACGGCCCTAAATCTGATTTTTCTTTAGATTTATTGGCACTTGCAGGTTCAAATTATAGCGTTAACAGTGCGGGCGAATTTAACACGCACATAAATATTGCCTCATTGCCCGCTTCATTACTCGAGGTGGATTTTGTATCCGAACAGTTCACGGATAAAACGGTTATTTACGAGGGTGACCTAGCCGAAACCGCTTTTATAGACATGGATTTGAATGCCTATAAATATATCCATCTGGCATCCCATGCATTCGTAAACGAGCAAAACCCACTTCAAAGCGGACTTTTATTAACAGCCGGCAGCGAGCTGGACTATACCGCCGGTAATTATTTAACCAGTCTGGAAATAAGCGGTCTAAAACTTAATGCCGATTTGGTTGTATTAAGCGCATGCAATACCGGTTATGGAAGCATTATTGAGGGAGAGGGACTGTTGGGTCTGCAACGTTCCTTTCTAAAGGCCGGGGCGTCTTCGGTGTTGGTAAGCTTATGGAGCATTTACGACCGTAGCACTGCCATTTTTATGCGCAAATTCTACCAAAAACTAAGCATTTTGGAAAAGGAAGAGTTTTCGTGGTGGAATAAGGTTTTACAGTACTTCAGTTTTTACGAGCCACCGCTATTCGACCATAGAACAAAAGCAAATAGGGATGCCAAATTATTTATGCTCGAACATCCCTACTACAACCATCCGGTATATTGGGCACCATTTATACTTATTGGTAAGTAAAAATTCAAAAAAAGTTAGATTAATTTATATAAGGGTATTATCAATTTAAAATACCCGTGTAATTATTATGTTTAAAGTTGCCGAGAAGGTATGTACAGCAGAGTCCTTTTTTGGTGAAATATCCGATAATCCATAATCAATTTTACCACCTAATAGAATAGCTAAATCGCTGTTGCCGATAAAAATGCCAGCAAATCCTGCCAAATGCAACCCATAGTCCATTGGTTTTATATCGTAGTCTTCGGTATTGCCTATTTTAAAATTACCTTTAATCGTATGTTCACCGCTTAATTCATACCAATTATATTTACCGTTCAATAAATAGCTGAAGTAAGGGCCGGCAGCTAAAAACCCCACTACATCGCCGTAGTCTATAACCGTATATGAAAGTGGCAAAGATAGCCTTAAATAATCCATATTATATTTTCTGTCCCAATAATAAAGACCGGAAGATGAATCATAAGTCGGATCTGAAGCTGTTCGTAAAACCGAGACTCTTGCAAAATCCAAAGAAGGCAGCAGACCTATAGTTTCTGTAAACAAAATATTGGTTATTAATCCGGCTTCATAGCTAAATTCGGGTACCGTATAATCACTATCAACGCTGAATCGCATAGTTGTTAGGGCTGCGCCGGCATTAACCCCTATACTAGATAATTCTTGTCCAAAAACAGGATGAAAACAATTTATTGTCCCAAAAAGAAAGATAATGTTTATTGTTTTTTTCATGGCTTGTTTTTATATAAGTTCAAATTATGTACCCCTTTTATCCACAATAGAATAACCCGATTTGAAAAATTAATTATTTTGGTATTTACTTATTCCACTATTTTAATGGAATAGGTTTGCACCATGGCCGAGTCTTCCATGGTTAATATGGAGTCCCGGGGGTTTAGGAATCGATACACATTCAATAACGTATTGCCTTCTTGTTGAGGGGCGAAAATCAAATTTTTATACAAACTGCCACCGGCCATATCCGGGGGGTTATCATCTATGGTTTGCAATTCAACAAACGAAATAATGCCGGCCGTATCGTGCGCACTAAATTCTACCGTAAATTGGTATTCACAACCTCGGCAAATACCGGAATAAACAACCAAAGAATCATTTAAATGAACAACATTCAGAGTATCTTGGCGGAGCGAAACCATGTTCTTATATCGTTTCTCGATATCCGATTCACAAGCAATCAACATTATGGCTAAAAGCGGAAAAAGAAACAGTCTTTTCATGGCGTTAATGGTTTGATTTACAATAACATGTCGAATTAAATTAAATAATCATCATTACTGTGTAAATTATTCATTATAACTTATTTCATGCCTGTACCCCGTTTTGAACTCATTATTTTCGTCTTTAATTATCTCTAAAATTAAATCGCCTGATTCGTTGTAAGAGAAGTACCTTATACTTTCTGCTTCAAGATCCATATCACCATATTGCGAGCTTTCTGCCTCTGATATTTTATTACCTTTATCATCATAAGCATATTCATAAAAGTAAGTGAAAGCGCCATCCGTTTCTTGTCTTTCCAATAGTTTACCATCAGCATTATAGGAATATAATTTTTGCTCGTAGCAGCAACTGCCATCACTATTCAGTTGTTTTTCTGCCGTGAGATTATCGTTTTCATCAAATTCATAAAGATATATATCTTCACTTTCTGCTATAAAATTGTTATATGGGATGATGGCTTTCTTTTCAAGTACCCTGCCTTTTGAATCTAATTTATACTCGAACACATAAGAATAGGCAAAATCGGGACCCCAATAAATTTTCTCTTCTGCCACTCTTCCATCTTCATCGTAACTATAATGAACAATCATATCGGTATCGCCCGATTTAGTGCTTACCTGTTTAATTATTTGTCCTTTATCATTGTATGTGGTTGCCGATGTCATTTCCCAACCGCCCTGGTCGCTTACGTACATTATCTCATTATTATTTTCATCATACTCGTAGGTATCTGTAATTTCCTTGTAAACTTGCTTCGTTTCATAATCGTATTTGTACTCTACCGACTTGATAAGATTCCCGTTTTTATCAAAAAACTCTTCTTTTATCAGTACCCCGTTATTTAAATCACCTTCTGTTATTTCAAATATTTTAACAGATTCCTGCTTGGTTCCATTAAGGGATGATTGTGCATCTACGACGGGGCTATTAATAAAAAACATCACTATTAAAATATTACATACAATTGTTATTAAAGCATTTAGTTTCATAATAGATGTATTTAGGTTTACTTTTGAGTTTCTTTACATTAATTAAATAATATAAAGAGTAACGGCAATAACAATGTAATATTTTAATGTAATACTATGCAACACTTTTTTATTATTACATATAAAAATAATTATACTTGATTAATTATAACATGATTGATAAGTGCAATAAAAACCGATATAAAAAACCGGTCTTTAAACTACAATCGGTATTTTGAACCGGCGCCTATCCAAATAAAATCCATATTTATCGGTTTATGGTATTCCAATTCAACGCGAGAACAAAGGCAAAATTAAATGATAAGAGTGGAATGAGGTGGTAATTTTTTGACCAGAAATCTTTCTCTACCTTTAACTATCCATTGCAAGCAGCTGAGGCTTCAATTGCTTTACGGGATGTTTTATAAAAAGCTTTATGCTTTTGAAAATTTCGTTAAGGTGTGATAATGTAGAGAATATTTTGCCAATGCACTGCACTTTACACAACCATGTACCTATAAATAAAAAGGGATGCCAAATCGTAATGTTTTGGCATCCCTTATATAATCTATCGGTTTATTGCGCGCCTTTTATATCCATAGGCAAGTAAACCAATTATCCATTTATCATTATCTGGGCTGAACCTGTGTTGCCTCGATAAATGCCTGGTTGTCAACTACCGGTCTGTCTTTTGCGTTTGCAATCAACGCGGTTGACATGTACAGTAATTTGGTGCGCTGGGTAAGTTGCTCCCACTCGATGTACTTAATTTCGTCGGATGGACGGTGGTAATCGTCATGTACGCCATTAAAGAAGAATACAAACGGAATGCCCAATCTGCCGAAATTCCAGTGGTCGCTTCGTCTGTAAAACTGGTTGGGATCGTTCAGGTCGTTAAATCGCTCGCTTATATTAATATTAACCGACTTTTCGTTGGCTTCTCTAACAATTTTATCCAAACCGGAAGAAATCAGCTTACCGCCAATAATGTACACAAAATCTTTTCTGTCTTTATGGATTTCGTCCACACGGCCAATCATATCCACGTTTATATTGGCAACCGTATTTTCAATTTCATAAATGGGATGGTCGGAGTAGTATCTTGAACCTAAAAGTCCTTTTTCCTCACCGGCTACGTGCATAAACAGCACACTTCTTTTGGGGCCAACGCCTGCGTTTTTGGCAGCTGCCATAGCTTGGGCCGCATGCAACACGCCAACCGTTCCGCTACCGTCGTCGTCTGCGCCGTTATTGATGGTGTCGCCAGTCGAATCGGGTGCGGTAATTCCAATGTGGTCGTAGTGCGAGCTTAAAACCACAACTTCTTCCTTTAATTTTGGGTCACTGCCTTCTAAAAATGCTACGATATTACTGGTAGTAATGGTTTTTTCCTCCGAATCTACCACGTAGCTGAACATAAATCCGGTTTCGGAAGGGGTAAAGCCGCTTGGGTCGTCTTGAATTGCTTTGGAAAGCAAGTTCAGTTCCTTTACACTATCCACGCCCAAAATTTTTGCCGCAAGTGCCGGACTAATACTTTCGTAAGACATTTGCGAACCGCCACGGTTACTGCTTTCTGTTTGTAAGTAAGCCAAGGTCATTCTGCCCGGGGTACCTATACTGTACTGTCTTCTCTCGGCTGTTTCTATAAAATCGGCTTCACTTTCGGGTATTAAAATTAAACCCAAGGCACCGGAACTAAACATTACCTGTTGAAGCGCCCTTAGGTTGGTAACTCCGTCAACAGACAAAAGCATAACCCACTTGCCGGCCATATTTTCAGGAAAATGGTTTATATCCATTTTGTTGCTCACGGTACCGGTACCAGCAAATACAATTTCCCCTTCAACCTCGGCATTATTGCCAAAAATATTGGTAAAACCGCCCAATTCATCTTTTGTCAGCCTCGATTGGTTAACAATATTGCCATTTTCGTCTTTCAGGGTGTATTCATAGCTATTGGTTACGGGAGCTACTACATCAAAAAACTGTTCGTAAGTGCCGTTATCGCCCACGGGCTCCAATCCCAACTCGGTATATCTGCCCGACAGGTAGCGAGCTGCTTTTTCCAGGCCGGGGCTGCCCGTATCCCTTCCTTCTAGCGAGTCGTGTGCAATTACTTCCAGGTCTCTTCGGAGGCCTTCGGCGGTAATTGTTTCAACAAAATCGGTAATGGTTGGTTTAGGTGCTTTAGCAGAATCTTTAGAACCGCTACAAGCTATAAAGCTAACAAATAGCCCTGCAATTAGTAATTTTCTCATATTTGATTTGTTTTTAAGTTAAACGCCAATTATTTCGCTAACCGGCTTTAGATCTACATAAAATTCTGTTGGATCGCCATCTGTTAGGAATAAATTAATTTGCTGTTCTTTAATCATCTCCAATATCGCCAAAAAAGTAACAACAATAGTAACCTTATCTGTGATGTTTTTGCAAAGTTGTGTAAAAGATTGACGCCCGAATTTAGCCAATCGGTCTATAATATATTCTTCTTGCTCCTCAACGGTAGCTTCAATTTTACCTACTCTGTGCACTACCTCCCGGCGCTCTATATCTAAAAGCACCTTTTTAAAAGCAGAAATAAGATCGAATAAAGTAACATCTTTCAGTGCTTCGCCGGTTGCCTGTTGCTCTACGTTGTCAATTTCAACAAAGCCTCGTGTAAAGCGCTTTCTTGCCTCATCATCTATATCGGCCATTTTATACGACATTTCCTTATACCGCTTATACTCCAAAAGCCGTTGTACCAACTCGTATCGCGGGTCCGATTCGTCTAACTCTTCGGTATCGTTTTCTTCCCTGGGCAGCATCATGCTTGCTTTTATGGCCATCAGCATACTTGCCATTAAGATAAATTCGCTGGCAATATCCAAATCCAGTTCTTCCAGCGCGGTCATATATTCCAGATATTGGGCGGTTATGTACGAAATCGGGATATCGTAAATATCCAGCTCATCCCTTTTTATAAAAAAGAGAAGCAGATCCAAAGGGCCTTCAAAATTTTCAAGCTGTACTCTATATATCGCCATGTATCAAAAATACATTGTTAAACTGTTAAATTCATGCTTTAATTTTATTTATAGACAATAAGCAGGGCTGGTTTGCAGTGTGCCTATTTAATGCAAATAATTATCCACATTTTAATGTTGAAAACCGCCAATTAAAGCCGTATTTTGTTTGGCTATAAATTAAGCGGTTTAACCACTTCAATCAATATGTTTGAAAGTTTATCATCCAAATTAGACAAGGCGTTTCAGAATCTGAAGGGCGAGGCACGTATCAGCGATGTAAATATTGCGGAAACGGTACGTGAAATACGTCGTGCTTTGCTGGATGCGGATGTTAATTTTGAGGTTGCCCGCGAATTTACAAGAAAAATACAAGAGCAGGCACTTGGCTCGGACGTTTTGACCAGTGTTAATCCCGGTCAACAGTTTACCAAAATTGTTTTCGACGAATTGGTGGAAACACTTGGTGGCGAAAACGTTCAATTAACAAGTGCGCATACCCCTCCTACAGTAATTCTTATTGCAGGTTTGCAAGGTTCGGGTAAAACCACCTTTACAGGAAAGTTAGCCCGTTACCTCAAGCAGGAGCATAAAAGGAATCCGCTTCTTGCTGCCGCCGATGTTTATCGCCCTGCTGCAATCAACCAGCTTAAGACGCTGGCCGAACAAATTGATGTACCCGTTTATTCCATAGACCAACAAGACGCCGTGCGTACTGCCAAAGAAGCAGTTGCAATGGCAAAAAGCCTGGCAATGGATACTGTAATTATCGATACGGCCGGACGTTTACACGTAGATGAGGATATGATGAAGGAGATTACGGAAATTAAAAAAGCCGTAAATCCACACGAAATTTTGTTTGTTGTTGACTCCATGACGGGACAAGATGCAGTTAACACGGCAAAAGAATTTAACGATCGCATCGATTACGATGGTGTGGTACTAACCAAATTAGATGGCGATACCCGGGGCGGTGCCGCTTTATCTATTAAAACCGTTGTAAACAAACCTATAAAATTTGTAGGTACGGGCGAAAAGCTCGACGCTTTAGCTCCATTTTACCCCGACCGTATGGCACAACGCATACTGGGCATGGGCGATGTGGTTTCGTTAGTTGAAAAAGCCCAAAAAGAATTTGACGAAGATGAAGCTAAACGACTTCAAAAGCGTATTAGCTCAGAGAAATTTGATTTAGAAGACTTCCTCGAGCAAATTCAAAAAATTAAAAAGATGGGTGACTTCACCGATCTTGTTTCTATGATCCCCGGCGCCAGCAAAGCATTGAAAGACAATGAAATCGACGACGACGCGTTCAAACCGATCGAAGCGATAATCTATTCAATGACGCCGGAGGAGCGTCAGGACCCAAGCATACTTAACGGCACCAGACGCCGTAGGATTGCAGAAGGTTCGGGCACTACTGTCCGTGAGATCAACGATCTCATAAAACAGTTCGAACAGATGAAAAAAATGATGAAGACCATGTCCAAAATGGGAAAAATGGGACGGGCGCTTCAAGGATTGAAAAATCTGCCTTTTGGTAGATAAAAAATTATTATTAACTCACTGGAGAACAAACATTGATTAGAATCAGACTTCAACGGAAAGGACGTAAAAAACGACCTATCTATCACTTAGTTGTTGCCGATAGCCGCTCGCCGCGAGACGGACGGATTATCGAGCAAGTTGGACGTTACGACAACGTAACCGAAAAAAAAGAAACCATACTTAACGAAGAGCGCATACTGCACTGGCTCAGCGTGGGTGCACAGCCATCCGACACCGTACGTAAAATATTACGGCACGAAGGACTGCTTTACAAACGCCACTTAATGATGTGGGGTAAAAGCGAGCAGGAAATCGAAGCGGCGATGGAAGAATGGAGATCTTATCGCGAGTCTAAAGAGCAAGGCGATAAATCCAGAAAGGATACTCACAAATCAGTATTGGCTGCCGAAGAAAAAGAATATAAAAAGCAGGTAGAAGAGCAAGCCGCTACAGCTGCTAAAGAAGTTGCCGCTAAAAAGGCTGAAGAAGAAGCCGCCAAAGCAGAAGCGCAAGCAAGCGAAGAAGCTGTAGAAGAAGAGGCAGTTGCAACAGAAGTAGTTGAAGAAGAAACTGTTGAAACTACAGAAGCCGAAACCACGGTAACGGAAGAAGCAGCGGCTGAAGAAGCCACAGTTGAAGCCCCCGAGGTAGAAGAAGTTGCCGAAGAACCCGCTGTTGAGGAAGAAAAAACAGAAGAGGTTGCTGTAGAAGCAACGGCTCAGGAAGATGCTCCCAAAGAAGAAAGCGCAACCGAAGAGAAAGCAAAAGCTAACTCTGCCGATTTAAGCGCCAAAGACGCCATCGACTATATTAAAAATAACGACCTGGCTGATTTGGAAGGATTTATTGACGAGGGCGAGTCTAGAAAAACAGTACTTGCTGCCTGGGAAAGCAAACAATCCGAAAACTAATTTTTTAGTTGAGGCTCCTATGTTTAAGGATGCCAATGCACCGGCTTTTACACAAATTGGCCAAATCGCACAACCGCAAGGTATGAATGGCGAATTGAAGGTCAGTTTCTTTGGCGATGATATGGATTTCATCGAAAATCTGAGCCTGGTGTATTTGCAAAACCATAGGGGTGATTTTATCCCGGCCCGTATCAATAATATACGAGCACAGGTAAAATCGAATAATTATTTGTTCTTTGTACAATTTGACCACATTGCCGATAGAAACTCGGCCGAGGAATTGAGAAATAATCCAATATTTTTGGAAACAGAAAAAGCATTGGATTTTATAGAAGATACCTCCGAATCGTTACAACATTATGATGTTTATATCAATAATAACCAATACTATGGCACCGTTTTAGAAGTGCTAGAGGGCACAGCCCAAGATGTATTGGTGGTTGCAAAAAATTCGGGCAAAATTCTCATTCCTTTGGTAAATTTTTATGTTACAGAAATAGATGACGACGAACAGGCCATATATTGCCAAAATTTGGAACTACTGGAAGATTGATATACTCCATTAATGCAAAAAATAATGAGAATTGATTTAATTTCAGCTGTTCCCGATTTACTGCATAGCCCACTTGATCACAGCATCATAAAAAGGGCGAAAGATAAGGGTTTGGTCGAAATTTATGTGCACAACCTTAGAGATTATACTTTGGATAAGCATAGAAAGATTGACAATTATCCCTATGGCGGCGAGCCCGGTATGGTTTTGACACCACAGCCAATATTTAGTTGCATAGAGCAGCTTACCGGAGAACGTAATTATGACGAAATCATATTTACCGCACCCGATGGCGAGGTTTTTAACCAAGACGAGGCAAATTCGTTATCGTTAAAAAAAAATATAATTATTTTATGCGGGCATTATAAAGGCGTGGATCAACGTGTGCGCGATGTTCTTATTACCAAAGAATTCACTATTGGCGATTATGTACTATCGGGCGGCGAATTGCCGGCATTGGCTATAACAGATGCCATTGTGCGGTTATTACCGGGCGCCCTGGGCGACTCCGAAAGCGCTTTGAACGACTCGTTCCAAGATGGTTTGTTGGAAGCACCGGTATATACCAGGCCAGCCGATTTTAAAGGCCATAAAGTGCCGCAGGTGCTTTTATCTGGCGATAGGGAAAAACAACGAATTTGGAAAAAAGAACAATCGATAAAACGTACAAAAGAACGAAGAATAGATTTATACAAGAAATTTAAGGAAGACAATTAACAGCTGTATTAACAGCACAATTACACAATTATGGATAAGCTAAAATTAATCGAACAAACATTAGTTCACGACGATATCCCCGATTTTAAAGCCGGTGATACCGTTAACGTACACTACAGAGTGCGTGAAGGTGAAAAAGAGCGTATTCAGCAGTATGAAGGTGTGGTTATTAACGAACGCGGTAGCGGTGCAAACAAAACTTTTACCGTTCGTAAGATAAGTAATAACGTGGGCGTTGAGCGTATTTTCCCTTTTTACTCGCCTTTTATAGCCAAAATAGAAGTTAAAAGACGTGGCAGCGTAAGGCGTGCCAAACTTTATTACTTACGTGCGCTACGCGGTAAAGCAACCCGTATCAAAGAAAAAGATACACTGAGCAATAAGAAAAAATAAATTCTTGTTTCGGTATTTTTAACGCTATAAACCCATTCCATTTCTAAGCCTGTTTTAACCGCTATTATATGGAAATGTGATGGGTTATATCGCACAATAATTCAATTAGTTGTATAATAACTATTAAAGTTATACGCATGCTACATGCATTTTTATACAACTTAAATTTAAAATTATACTAGAGTACAAATAATGAATATTATACTTTTCGGACCACCGGGCGCCGGCAAGGGCACCCAAGCTGCGTTGATTAAAGATAAGTATTCAATACCTCATCTATCTACGGGTAACATGTTTAGAGAGGCCATAAATAACAAAACCCCACTGGGGATAAAGGTCAAAGGTATTTTAGACGCAGGCAAACTCGTATCCGACGATACCGTGGTGCACTTGGTAGATGAAGAGCTGCAAAAGGACAAGTATAAAAACGGCTGTATATTCGATGGATTCCCAAGAACGGTAATACAAGCCCGGGAATTTGAAAAAACGATGGATAGGATAGGTCGTAAAATCAATGCTTTTGTTGTTTTAACCGTGCCCGACAACGTGCTGGTGGAGCGTATTCTTTCCAGAGCGCAGGGACGTACTGACGATACCCTCGAAATGGCAAAAAACCGTTTACAGGTTTATTATAACCAAACCGAGCCCGTTTTAGAATACTTTACAAAAAAAGGTATGGTCAAGGAAATTGACGGTACCGGCACTATTGATGAGGTTTTTGAAAGGATTATCAACGCCTTAAAATAATCACCCGGTAATTTCCTATAAAATTAAATTAATGGGATATGACGTTTCGGGTGTACAAAAAAGATATGATTAAATCGTATGTTTGGCAGATTTTGGATTTTTTCCGAAATCTGCTTTTTTTATACCCCGTCTCTGGTAAAAACCACCTGATAAATTACAATAACTTAAACCGATGCAGCAATTTGGTTTAAAAGTTCGTCGTTGCTTTCTGTGTTTTGAAGTACTTTTAACAGCCCCAGCATCGACTCTCTAGGCGATTTTTTAAGCAAATACCTTCTCACCATATTTCTTTCTTCCAGCGAGTCTGTAATAAATTTGGCTTCGTTTCTTGTACCCGAAGCCGCAATATTGATGGCCGGATATATACGGTCGTTTGCAAGTTCTCTGTCCAGCACCAGCTCCATATTTCCCGTGCCTTTAAACTCTTCAAAAATCAAATCGTCCATTCGGGAATTGGTTTCGATTAAACAGGTAGCAATAATTGTTAAAGAGCCCCCACCTTCTATTTTACGTGCCGATCCAAATATCTTTTTAGGTATTTGCAGCGCTCTTATATCCAAACCGCCCGATAGGGTTCTGCCGCTACCTGTTTGTACTGCGTTGTATGCGCGCCCAAGCCGGGTTAGCGAGTCGATTAACAAAACAGCATCTTCGCCCATTTCGGCTTTTCTTTTTGCGTAACCCAGAGCCAATTCCGTAATACGGATATGACTTTGCGTGTTTCTGTCGTTAGAGGATGCAAAAACCTCTGCTTTGGTAGTTCTTATAAAGTCTGTTACTTCCTCCGGGCGTTCATCTACCAGCAAAATGCTTAAATGTACATCCGGGTGACTTTCTGTAATACTTTTTGCAATCTGTTTAAGCATTACCGTTTTACCAGTTCTGGGTGGAGCTACAATAAGTGCCCTTTGCCCTTTGCCAATAGGAGCAATCAAGTCTATTACCCTCATTTCTATATTATCGGAGGCGCTTCCTAACTTCATCCATTCTACGGGCATTATGGGAGTTTGACGCTCAAACCGGCTCGAATGGGTCCAGGCCTCTACCGGTCGGTGATTTATGCTATCGATATTTACTACGTGTTTGTTTCCCCTTTTATCCTCTTCATATTCGCCCTCCAATACCAACCCCGGTCTTAAATCGTACTCTTTTACGTCTTCTGGTTTCAGGAATGGATCCTGCGGATGATAACTGAATTCGTAATCTAGTCTTCTGATAAAGCCCCAGCCTTTGGAGTTAATTTCTAATACCCCGGCGTATCTACCCGATAACCCTAAGCTCTCTTTCCAATAAAATTTTGGTATAAAAACGTTGTCGCCGGTTTTGCTTCGGCCTTTTTTCTTCGAACGATTATTTTTATAATTTCTTCTATTTCGTGCCATTTAATACATGTAAATTGTAATTGTGTTTTTTCTCCCCAAGTAAAAAAAGTCAACCCAGATATTGTTAAAACTAAATTTAAAGGAGCGTTTGAAGGGGGAAAATAGGGGTGCGGGTTCTTATTCCCGCACCATTATCTAATATTTAGAAGATAGAAAAAGATACGAATGTTTTTTGTGATAACAAATTAACGTACCGTGGTGGTTTCGTTGATAATTGCGTAACAAGGCATTAACGAACCATCCACTTTTACTTTTTCACCTATAGTATAGTTCAATTTTAAGAATCTATCTTCGGCTGAAGGGGTAAAGGCTTTATAGGTTTCCAGTTGGTTGTTTACTGTATTAGCAACCGATGGATCCTTGCTTTTTGCCATGTTCAGATAATCTATAACCACCCAGTAAACTACCCTGTCGGCAGCTTCCATTTTTCGGTCGTCGGTACAATTGGTAACTACTGTACCATAAATACGTGCCATTTCAATATAAGCTCTGCCGTTATTTGGGTTCAGTTTTATAGCATTTTGCACATATCCTTTGGCTGCGCTCAAATTTCCCATATTAATACTGATATCCGAAAGATGTAAGTAAGTTTTTACTTTTTCATCATCGTTTGGTGCCAGCTCGAGCGCTTCTTGGTATAATTTAGAAGCCAGGGTATTATTTGCATTTCCTTTTTCAATTTCGCCCAATTTAATTGCGCTATCATAAGTTGGGGCCAGTTTATGTATTCTGTGCCCAATCCTGCCCAGATTGTCACGGTCGTCCAATTGATCGTACGCTTTGGCGCAAGCATTCAATATTTCCAGGTTTTCCGGGTCATCGGCTAAGCCACCAGCGCCTTCTTCTGTACAGTTAAAGTGTGCAAGTTGTTCTTCGGGCGATCCCAAAATTTCAACCTGTTTTTTGTTTAAATAGTCTGCCAAATCTCCTGTTGCAAGTGGGGTCGCTATATCAATCACAGCTTGCGCGTCTTCTTTTCTACGTTTGGATACTAAATCGTCCAGCATTACTCTCAAATAATAGCCATCGGCCATGTCTGTCGTTTTTTGTGCGTCAAGTTCGAACATGCTGTAAAACTCGGAGTAGGCATTAGCCAGTCCATTTTCTAATAAGCTATAATTAGCCAGGTAGAACCGCCCTTTTTGCTGATGTATTTCAAACTGCTCGTCCACATCGTCGGGATACAATTCCATTTTTTCGTCAAAAAGCACAACAACGGTATCTAAATATGCTTCTTTTATAGACGGATCGCTTTCTTCTTCGGCAAAGGTCTCATAAATTTTAATAAATCTGTCGTACTGCGCCCCAAGGCTGAATTTTGCATATCCTTCGATAGTATTCGGTTTTGCACACAACATCCACCGGCCATATCTTAAAGCAAAGTCATATTCTTTTCCACGGTAATTTGAGTGGAAAATGGAATACGCCTCTAGGGGACTTAGTCCCGAAGGTGGGTTCTCTTCACATTCGGTTTGTGCGCTTACTATGTTGGTTGATAAAAACAACAACCCAACAAATACTAATAGTTTTTTCATATTTACATAAATGTTGTTAGTGTATAAGTATATAACTACTCAGTTAGTGATAATATTATTTAATGTTCTAATTAAGTTTTTGCCTGTAAAACATTACTTCGGTTAAATTAATGCTAAAGCCAATAGACCATATATTCTCTTTTATGGTGCTTTGGGCATTTATACCCCTCAATCCATATTGAATACTGATATCCAAAGACGATCTTGAGCCCCTTGGCGATTTAACGCCTAAGCCGGTTGACAGCCACAAGGTATTAACATCTTCGTTCAAAATATTTAAGTAGCCTTCGTCGTAAGATATTCCGGCACTATACATAAATCTCGAAAAAAATGCTTCACTTCCTTTTCTATATGGATGGTATTGAGCACCTGCGCCTATCATAATTCTGTTTTTGTAGTTGTTTTCCTGATTGGGATTTACTTTGTATTCGGCATTTTCCCATTCTTCATACATACCTTCAACAGAAAAATTGACAAACGGATTCATAAAGTAAGTAAATCCTGTGCTTAATTGAAGAGGCAAAGATACTTTTACATTCTCTTTTTTGTCCAATTCAATTTCTTTATTAGTTCCGTTTATATTTTTTATGGTACTGGTTCTGGCTTCAGCGTCAAAACTTAATGGTAATGTAACGCTAGTTCCAAACTGAAGTAAGTCGTTACTCCCAAATAATGCATTTTTTGCAATTAATAACCCAAATCGATGCGAAATTGCAACTGCTTTTAAATCGTTGGAAATTGCATTGGATCTAAAACCCGTGTTTAAAAAATTTATGGTTTCGTTATCACTTTTTCTCAAAAACGCAAATGACGGCGCATACCCCACCGAAATATTTTTGGTTATAGAGTACCCAATTCCTAATTCAAACTTAGAAACACCGCCACTACCTATTCTATTTGAACTATACAGTAACGTATCCTGAGCGCTTGGATATGTTACGCTTTCAAGGTTAGATTTAAAATTAGACCTTGTAACCGGATATAGTGCAGTGGATATGCCCAGTTTTTGTTTGATTAAGGGTAATACCAAATGTATGGTTCCAAATTCAAAAATATTGTTTTTGTTTTCTGCTGACCTGCTCGTAGCACGTATTTGTGTTATATCCAGATCTGTGCTGCCCCTGGCCAAACTACCCACACCCCAGAAAGCCGGATTACCTAAACCCGGTGTTTCAAAGTCGTTATAGGATACCCCGATTATACCCATCGCGTTTTCTTGTGCGCCGGCTGTAGAAATAGGTAAGCCCAAACCAAAATAAGAATAATAAGAGCCGCTGCCGGTTTCCTTGTTTGTTTGCCCCTGCGCATTGGCGGCAAATAAACCGAGCATAATAAAGATGGTATATAATATTTTTCTCATTATTTACCCTCCTTATCAATTGTGGTAAGTATTAATTTTGGTTTTAGTTCGTCCGGAGCATTTTCGCCGTATAAAATGGTAGAGCGTAGTAGCCCGTCTGCCGGACTTAAGTTCAGGTAAATCTCGTCTGACGGTGGGTTGTCGTATAAATAGGCGTTAATCAGCGAGGTAATATCAAATCGGTATGCTCCAAGATCTTTATCAAAAGTGCCCCAGGCGTGTGGATCAAAAAAATACAAATCAAAATCCAGGTCTTCCGTATAACCAAATCTCAGCGCTGTATTTAAAACCTCGGAGCGGATATGGCTATTGGGCAACGTGTTGTTAAGCTGCTCAACATCTTCGTAAATCAACAACTCGGCTTTGAGCAGGTTCTCGTTGCCAAAGTTCTCCACTTTATTTTTCAATTTAAAATTATACAGACTTTCCAGAGTGTTTATCAATGTTAAACGGTCGGGTATTTCGTTAACATTATCTCTCATCAGGGCATAATCCCAATCGTTAAGGCCCACCAATACGGTATCTTCCTGGGTTTCGCTAATTAAATAAAACCGCGATGTTTTGGCCAGAGAATACGAAATATTTGTTGATGCGTTGCCCGGCACAATTGCCAAGCCATAAAAACCATAATAATAGGTAGAATCTTTAACACTGGAAGTGTCGTTTAGTATATCGGCGTAATCATACATCCATTCGTCATCTAGTTTTATACGCATACTGTCTTCTTTAGTGCGCGAAAACGATGCAATTATTTTAGTATCGTCGTACTGCACCTGATCGGACAGCCTGTTTTCGTAGCCTCTCCAGTTTTCTGTTATCTTATAAATATTAAAATCGGTAGCCGCTAGTGTATCGCCATAAACATAGGTGGTATCGAAAGAAAGCTCGAGGTACATGCTATAGTCTCCGTCTCTCACCAATGTATCTGGATTTACCCCTTGAATAGCAGGTTTTATATACCCTATGGCCTCGAATGTGCCAAAAAGCTGGTCGTCGTATTTTCCTAATGGTATGGCATCTAGTTTGCCGCTATACCCGTCGAATGACATTTTGTTAAATCCCGAAACGGCTAAGGTATCGTTTTTAATATCCGATACCGAGATGATACCACCTCCCACGGGGCCTTCGTTATCTTTACACGTTGCAAAAAAGGTTGCACTAAGCAAAACCAAGTATAGGATTGGCAGCTTGTTCCCGGCCACTTTTCTTTTTCTCTGCATTAAATATTGTTCGCTGGTTTGTTATTCTGCTATTTTTCTGTAGTATTCTGCAAATTTATCGGAAACGTCTTCGGGCGACCCTTGGATTTTTGTTGGTTTAACGCCTAATTCTTCGAACAGCGCGTCAAATTCACCGTCCAAATAATTGCCTGTAACGATATGGTCGCTATATTGTAAACCAATTTTCAATAAATCCACTTTACCGTTTTCCGTCAATTTACTAGTATCAACGTCTTCGGGTAAACCTATTAAATCCAATATATTTGATGAATCGGCCGTGCCTTCGTTTTCTGGATGGTGGAGATTATACACAATTTTTGTGTTCTTAAATATCTCCTCATCTTTGTATTTGGTTCTTACCAACAAAGGAATTAAGCCTGCCGGCCAGTCGTGACAATGGATAATGTCGGGTTGCCAGCCGAGTTTAATAACTGTTTCGAGTATGCCTTTATTGTAGAAAACCAATCTCTCGTCGTTATCTTTAAAATATTGGTCCGTTTTTGGGTCTTTAAAAAGTCCTTTTCTCTTGAAATAGGTGTCGTTATCCAAAAAATAAACCTGGAGCTTCGCATTTGGAATACTGGCCACCTTAATTTTCATGCTTTCAATGTTTTCGCCAACTTCCACCTCAATGCCCGATAAACGAATTACTTCGTGCAATCTGTTTCTTCTATCGTTAATGGAGCCAAATTTGGGTAGTAAAATTCGTATTTCGAAGCCTTTATCTTGTAACGAAGCGGGCAGGAACCGAAGCAAATCGGCCGTATGCGTCATTCTTGCAAAAGGTGCTATTTCAGCTGCAGCGTATAAGATTTTCATTTTTTTATAATCTTGAATTTATTTTTAACGGATTTGAGCCGTCTGTTTAATAGAACAAGCAAATTATTAAACTATAATTAGTGCTTGTTTATTCATGTTTCTGATAACGTATTGATTGTAAGATCTGATGAACGAAATTGTTTAGCCTGAAATTGCCGGTTACCGTCCCAAGTATTTTATACTATTTATAACAATTTGTTTTTACAAAGATTGCGCTGTATTTAAAAATAATTAGTTGATTAATTTTCAAATAAAATAACAACTTGGATTTAACGTTTGGCAAATTGGCGATGGAGCCGACTTTTAGCACAAATGTTGAATAGAA
>CAZTOG010000003.1:0-297583 GCA_964615135.1 uncultured Balneolaceae bacterium
AAAGTTGTTGCAAGTCGCCACGGAAAGTATGTTCGGTTGCGTTTCCGAGTCTGTATCTTTGGTCTAAGTTGTCAATATATTGTTCTAATGTCATTTATTCATTCAATTTCTGTCAGAGCGTTGGCTAAAAACAGCTCTTTTAGTTTTTTTTGCGTTGGCTTTGCGTGTCGGCAAAAACCAAATGTGCTGTTTGTGCGGTTGGCTTTTTACACTGAGCGATAACGTTTTGGCGGCTTGACGCAGGGCGAATTTCACCAACAAATGTTGATACGAAGATAATGCTTTTTCTTATCGAAAATGTTCGATTGAAGCAATTATCTCGCCTTGCGTTCAAACCGCTTGTTAAAGGCTGGCCAATCTTCAACGCTAATGTTTTTTATTTACAGGTCATTATGTTTTTTATTTTTTTTAGAGAGGCAGAAAACTTTTATTATTCAGTTTAGTAAGCTCTTTTGCAATTTTTGACTTGTGCGGTTGGCTTGTGCGAATTGCAAATGTGCTTACGGTGTATTTCATTATTCATTTATTTTAAATTCAAGATATACAGGTACGTGATCCGATATTTTTCTTGCTTCTTTCATATCATTCTTAAATTCTTTATAGAAATGAATAATCCCTGAATTCTTCATTATTATGTCTTTCTCCGGATAAAATATATTGTCATATTCTGACGCCAAACAATCGTCATTAATACATTTTTGTCTTAAACTCGTTTTTTGACCTACTAATACTGGTTTATACCCCATTTTTTTCAATGGATTAAAAACAGTGTGGGATTGAGGAATATTGAAATCTCCCAAGAATATTAATAAATCGCTTGGGTACAAATCCGGTAAAAACTTGAAATATTTAATTTCTGTTTCTGGCTGACTTGCCTTTGGTAATGCGTGAAAATTTACTAACGTGAATTCTGACTTTGTTAATGTTTGAAAGGTTAATAGAAATGGCTCTCGTTCAATTTCTTGTTCATAGTTAGATTCCAAATGACCTAATCCTACTCTTTTTACTTTACTTCCTTTCCATAAAAACGCATAACGTTCTCTCTTTTGTGAAGCCCCCGAAGTCAACTTGCTAATATCATAATCCCATTTACATTCTTCACAAATTTCATTTAATTGATGCACTAAACGAATAACAGCGTCAGCTCCACCGCTTTTTCCGACCACCTCTTGTATGGCTACAATGTCAAAATCGTGAATGGTTTTCGCTATGAAGTCAACTTTATTGTCATTTTTGGAGTATCCGAAATTATTTAAATTCCAACTAACGATAGAGTAGCTTTCAGCACTCCCACTTGATTTTGTTGTTTTTCTTGCCTGATGAGATACAGTTGATTGTGCAGAAGTTTTTAAGTTTTCTTTTCTGTTCCCCGAGGAAGAACAAGAAAAGAATAATAATAGTCCGATTGGTAGTAAAACCCAAAGAAAATTATTCCAATGTAATTTGATTATTGGCATAGTCTATTGATATTTTACCGAATTCTTCTAAAACAGATTGTCCTAATAATAATGGTGCTTCTAAATTATGAACTACTGATGCTTGAATGCTATTTAGTGTTCTATTTCCTATTTTAACTGTTTTTAAATTAATGATAGTCCCTTCTGAAATATTTCCTGTGGCATCAATAAAACTACTTGAGCCAAGTATATCATCTTCGGTTAAAGATCCTTGTTTGAATAAGAAAATTGCTTCCGTTTCTGAAATTGAAACAATGCCTGCACCTGTATCAAATATGAAGTACATTTTAACATCGTTTATTTCAATCGGAACTTCATAAACGCCATTTTTCTTTTCCATCTTAATAGTCGTTTTACCTTTTGGTTTATTAATGGTGTGGTGTCTTGTATTATTTTCCTTCGATTCAGAAATGTTTACACCTTGGGTAGTTTTTGTGTGGTTGTTTCTTCTACCCGATTGAGAACAACCGATTAGAAATACCGAAAAACAAATTAATAGATATATAAACCTCATTTTCAATCCGTGTTAATATTGCCGATTTTTGGAACAATCTGTATAAGAATCCGCTGATTTTTTATTTCTTCAGAAGTAGGGTAACGCCCAATACCACCAATGCCTGAACCTGCAATTTGAATTTCGGCAACAGATTGATCAGGAACTATTCCTTTACTTTGCCATAGTTTCCAAACAGCCCAAGCTCTTTTATAGCTTAAGGGATAGTTGTCTGCATAGTTATCTTTTGATGCCATTCCCTCTATAATAATAACGTATTTAATATCCTGACCTTTGTATTTGATTTTTAGGGTGTCTATTAGGCTTTTAATTGATTCTCCTACATTGATTAAATAATCAATGTCATTTGATGCTATTATATCTTTACCTCGTTCAAACTCGATGTTTTTGACCAATGAGAAGCGTTTGTAAATAGAGTCATATTGGAAATATTGCTCAGGCAATTCTTTAACTGCATTTTGTATTTGCTCTATTTTTCTCAATTGATCCTGCGTTGCTCTATGCTGATGGGTCAATCTTAAATAAGTTAAAATGTATAGTACTAACATAATAAAGAACAGACTTGTCATCAAGTCTGTAAAACTGGGCCAAAAGAATTTAGAATCTTTTCCGTTCATTTATTTTTTTGATTTGAAGAGATTCTTAATAGATGGCACCGCAACTTTTACGGCAATTTTCTTTTTCTCTAATTGTTCTAATAGGGCAATTGATTTTGCCATATTTTGGTTTAAAGATTCAAGGGCTTGCTTAATTCTTTCACCTTGCGATGCCGAACTGTCTTTAAATTGAGAAACATCTGATTTCAAGTTAGATAAATATTCGAGATTGCTTAAATTAGTTCTACTTTCAGACAATGCACTTTTCAAGGCATCCGTTTCATCAACTGTAAATTTCTTAATTGCTTCACTTGAATTTTCAATATGCTCCCGCAATTCCTTGAAAATATCAGATATAGAAGCCCCAACATCCGTCACTGCGTTTTGAGTAAACTCTTTATGTTCCTCTAATTTTCTGAAATGCTCGTTTAGGAAATCAATCAGTCGTTGGCTTTGGCTAAATTTGTCTTCTATATTATCAGCGATAACTTTAAAATTATCCGTTCTGGCAAGTAATTCATTAGTTCTACCAACAATTAGGTGGGTGTTTTCTACAAATTGGGTAACGTTACCCATATAAGCATTGAATTTTTCAAACTTGTCTACTGCTGTGTTTAATTCTTGTAGTACTTGAACATTATAACGGGTCATTTGTGCCACCTTTGTTTTGTCTAAAGATTCAATTAGGTCTTTTTGAATCTGCATAGCTTCTTTATTAGAGTGAAAAACACCTGTAAGGCTTTTTAAATTTCCTGTAAACTCTTCATTAAAGCGTATAAGGTTGCGTTGTAGAGAATCTAAAGTTGATGCCAAACCTTGATTAATGATTGGGAGTAATTCAATTTGAATAAAAGTATAAAAATCGTTCTTTTTCGATTCATTAAAACCTCTGGAGCCTTTAAAAACCCAACCGGAATTGATAATGGTTAATCCTAAACCTACAAAGCTGGCAATCATTGCAATCTTAACACCACCGATTAAAATAGCAATACCTTCATCAATATTTTCTCCTGCATCAGTTAATCCAATATCCACTCCAATGCTTGGCATATTAAATAAGGCTATAACAATACCTATCATTGTGCCCATTAAACCAAGATATAAAGGAATACTTATCGTTAAATTGATATCTTCTTCCTCTGAATTAGAATTTCGCTCAACAATATCCTTAATTAAATTAAAATCTGATGAAGCTCCTCTATTCCTAATAAGATAATTGTTTATTGCAAACAATATTTTTCGGAAAACTTTATTCTCATTTGAATTGTTGACCTCAATAATATTTACTTCGATTGTTTCAATGTCAGTTTTTTCTTCACTTATACTATCAGAAAAATCGGGTAAATTTTGAGGTTCATTATCATCATCGTACTCACTGATGTCATTCCTTTCAATGTTTTTAGCATTAATAAAGCTATCTTTTTGTTGCAAAATTTCACCCGGAGTTAATTCTTTTAAATTGTCAAGTGGTATATTTAATTTTGCAATCTTTAGAGAATCAACATCAGGAATTATTTTTTTATAGTTTTTAATCTTTAGAAAGGTTTTAGCAAAAACAATTAATTGAATGCCTACTATGATGCAAACCAGCAAAACCTCAAATTTTTCTATATCACTCATATTTTATTTTCGCTTTTTTATTTACTATCCATTTCCCATTTTGTAATTCTACAGTTCCTTGTTGAGTTGTGATGATTTTATTCGATTTTGGATTAAAAGCACTTTCTGCTTCACAAACGGGATCAATATTCCTATCTGGATATTGTATAGCAAGTTTTATGGATGATTCTCTATTGTCAATTTCGAAAATGGCTTTAGTTTCCGCTGTTTTAAATAGCTTGTAAATACTTGCTCCTTCTCGATAGGAAGTTGAAGCTGAACTTTCATTAAAACTGCCGTCAGAATTTGGTGTAGATAAATAGAATATCTCTAATTTTTCTTCCTGCCTTGATTCCTCTTTATTTTGATTTGAAGAGGATAATATTTGAGAAGGTTTGCCTGATTGAATTTCGTTAATTCGCTCATTTTGCCTTTTTATATCTCCTTCCAAATCATTTATTCGCTTTTGAAGTCCTTCAATTTCTCGCTCATAATGAACGTTTTTGCCTTGCGGTTTATTAAATTTGGAATTTCCCGATTGCTGGTTGATTAATTGCTTTAATCGTTGACTTTCAAGAATTTTAGATATTAATAAATTATAAAGCCTTTCTGGCTTTAAAAGTATTAGAACTACCACAAGTAGAATAAGTATGGAAAAGAAAACTGAAACAATTATCATTTGTGAAGTAATACCATTAACCCAACTTTCATTTACCGTAGAAATATTTGTTTCATTTGTCGTTTTTCCGCAAGAATAGAGCGTGGCGAGTAATGAAATAAGTATATATTTTGTAAGGTCTTTCATTTTAATTATTTATAGGTGATAATGCAGCCAATTGATTTAAAAGATTGTGAATAGTACCTGTAATGGGATGAAAAAATAAAGTTTCTTCGATTTCTTTATCATCATTTTCAATACTGTCTAATTCTTGATTATAGGTAAGCCCTTCTTCTAAAAAATCTCGCAGATGTTTATTAACTTCTAATTTTAAAACATCTAAAGCTTGATTTGATACGGAAAAATAATCTGAGAAGTTAAATTCTGAATTGAGCTTAAGGAAGAAGTTGTTGAATTTTCCAACATAATCAACGATTTCGTTCTTTTTGGCATTATCTAATTGATTATAAGATAAACTTTCGAAGTCCTTCACACACGTTAGAGTTGCTTCTATACTTTCTACATCAATAGCCAAATCTTCCGGCTTCGTCATTAATCCACCTTTACAAGTAACCTCTTTAGGCATTTCTTTTTCTATTTCGACCGTTAATCCATCTCTATCAAATTTTTCATCATAGACTTTTTCAAATATTAGTTTTGAAAAATTTGATAAGATAGAGAAATCAGAGGTAATTATATTTAAGAGTTTAGAACCTGTTCCACTAAAAATAATATGTTTAGGCAAAACAATATTTCTTGACTTCATTAAGTCAGCTATATGATATATTAGTGAAGCATAGAAATATAAAAATAATATTTTCAGGTCTTCGTCTCTTGAAAGAACGCTGTTGTAAGAAAATAAAAGCTTGTCCTTTATTTTTGGATTATTTTCAATTGAGAAGAAGAATGCGTTAATATCTTCTGCTCTGTTTTTATCTTTAATTGAGGATAAAACTTTGGTTAAGTCATATAATTTATTGGTATTCAATAAGTCTTCAAAATAAGGTAAATATTTGTTTATCATACCGTTGGAGCTGGCGGTACCATATTCACTAAATCCATCTCCAAAAATGGTATTTGCAGCAAACTTAAAAGAACTCAAAAGCTTCGGTTCATTATCTTGGAATATTACCACATCAGAAGTTCCGCCGCCAATATCTATAGATACAACAGGTTTATATGAACCACCTTGAAGTTTTCCCGATCCTTTGAAATAATAGAATGGTGCTAAAGATTCAGCAATACCAATAGAGGAGTGTTCAGGATTAAAATATTTGTTAAATAAATCCTCCCAAGTTGACTTAAGTTGACCTCTCCGACCTGGTTTCATACTGGATGGATAAAACCATATCAATCTTGTTTGTGATAAATTGCCGTTATTTAATAGGACTTTATTTCTCATCATTAAGATAATCTCTTCAAAATAAGCTCTAATCCTTTTTTCATTTCCGGGTTCTTTTTTAGCCCATTTTAAATTGGTGTGTATTTTATCTTTTTCAGGCTTCCTTTCATAAATAAAGGGAATATTGAAATCAGCCAATGTAAATGTTTCGGTACCGATATTTAATGATTTACTTTCTGCAATTGTTGTCCTATGTGGAAATTTATATTCCGACTTTTTCCCGATTGTCCGAGGTAAAAACTCGTGATCAATCATCTCTCGAATGGCAATTGCACCCGTACCGCCAAAATCTTCCGATGTTTTTGATGGATGAAATAAAGTTGCGATTTGGGTGTCTTCTTCCGTAATATTAAAAGTTTTCGGATTTTGGTTTCCGATTTTATATTCGATATGCGTGTTTGTCGTTCCAAAATCTACAGCAAAACTGAACGCATCATTTCCATTGGGCTGTTCTTTCCATTTTGGAACTATTATTCCTGAAACGTCAGAAACAGTAGTATTACGAATTTGAATAAAATCGAAATTTTTATCTAAAACATAATATTGAGAAGTGGCATCGCTTTCGGAAGATTTTTTATCACTACGAACCTTTTGAGCTCTGATATCTATAGGGTTTAATTCTGAGTTTTGAAAGAACTTTAAGTCATATTGAGCATTCTTTTGAAGACCTGCTATGTCTCTGTCGATTAGTTGCACACGATAGAAAGAACCTAAATCTTCCTTTTCTGTCCGTATAAATGGAAATAAAGAAATTCCAAACTGTTGTTCTACAATCACCCCTTTATTATTCTTTTCATCAGGTTTAGAAATTTCAGATTGGGAGGTTTCATAATAGTTTCTTGAAAAGCTTATAAATTCTCCATTTTTAGCAATAGGTATTTTTAATTCAACTTTTACACCGGTAGAATTGATTTGAATAATTTCAATAGTAGGCTTGTCAGGTAATGAGTCAAGTAAGTCTTTCGTATCAAAGAACTCAAAGAACTTTGGCTTAAGTGGTAATAAATAGCTCTTATTATCATCACCTGCTTCAATAGTTAAGTGTCCATCAAAAAACTTCTCATCATTTATTGGGTAAACTAATCGAATTAAATAGGGTTCTAAGAAATCACTAACCGTTAAATATGGATATTGAATATCCAATTCAGGTAATTTCCTTTTCCCCAATACAGTTTCGTTATCTATGTAGGGTACCTTAAAAGTACTTTTCCATTTATCGTTTGCATATTCTAAAGGTTTTGCGAAGTTGTTTTGCAAAACGAGAGGTTTTGGAACTTCTTGATATTTAGATGACGCAATGATGAAATCACTGCTTTTAACTGCACCAATAATATCTTCTTTCTTTCTCTTACGTAGACCTATGCCGAGAACTTCTACAATATCACCTGATATTCCTGAATTTAATTCATCGTATTTTGAATCAAATTCGGTTTTGTCAAGATTATTTATTTCGTTATAAAGTGAATGATTCTTTGAGTCTAAAAGCTTTAGATTTTTTTGTAAATACTCATTGAAAATTTTTAATTTGCTCTGTAAAAGTGGATTTGCCTTAAATAATAAATATAAGTACTTTTGAAACTCTGGGTCTCTTGCATACAAAGGAGCATAATCTTCATCAAAAATTATATCATTCGTTGTTAATTTGATTTGAGCGTGGGTTAAATCGTTTCCGGTAGTAAAGAATAAAGTTGATGGCGAAGTACAACCAATTACTTTATGATTGTACTCAAAAATATAGAAACGTTTTACCAAGTCAAAGTTATAAGTATCTGCATCTTGATTAAAATACATTTCTAAAGTTTCGGCAAGTCGTCGGTGTTCTTCTAAATTGCCTTGTTTTAATTTGGCTAATTCAGCATCTTTATCCCATACAATGATTTTCATTTTATCACCAAGAGTGTCGATATTAAATAACATTTCTGCTAAATCTAATGTGTCAGAAACTAACTTTTCATCATTTCGACCTGTAATGGTATTGCTGTTCTTATTGTATGCTGTCAAATCAGGTGATTTGTTTACATTTTTGAAAGCCGTTCTTACCAAGTCGATTCTTGCAAAGGGACTGGGAATGGCCGTGGGCAATGCTAAAGTCGCACCTCCTTCTGGGTCTTTGATTCCTTCTATTTCTTTATCATCGTATTGGTCAGATTTAAACCAATGCTGACCTGCTTTATTTGTATATCCTAAGACTTTACTCATAATATCTAATTTATTTCACCCCAAATTTTGAAGTCAATATCTCTTTCGTGGTATTATAAAATAATTTTAAAAACTTTGACTCTTCCGAACTATAATCGTTGCCTTTGCTTTCTGTGTTCAATCCCTCATCAAAAAACGAATAGTTTACTTTCTTTTTAAACCATCCTTTTTCTACAGTTTTTCCTTTAACTAAAGTGTCCAAGGAGCTTTTTAGATTAAAAGGAGAGAAGCTTCTTTTGTTGTTGGTCATTTCATTTAGCCATTCTTCATAAGCTTGTAAAAACTCGGTGAGGTTACTTCTATAAAAGACATTGTTTATGAATTTGTTATTGATTTCAGGACTATCCTTGCTCCAAGCTACTGACTCAATAGATTTATTCAAATGTTCTTTGATGTATTTGTTAAACAAAGTAAATTGTGCTAACGAAAGTTCTATGTTACTACTGGTGTCATCGGCTAACTGTGTAAAAGACAAAGAATCTTTGTCCTGTTTTATACCAAACTCCTTGAATATGGTATCATCCGCTTTTCCCTCGGTTGTAGTTAATTCTTCATTAGGGATTCCTAAAAAATCTATTATTGAAAGAGCTGATGCCAATTCTACAAAATGAGCATCATTTTTTTGCCCTCCATCTCCCGGGTCATTTTTATATGGCTTACCTATATAATCGTCTCCTATATAGTAAAGTGCATTGACAAGCTTATTTACGTTTTCTTTATAATAATATAAGGCAGATTTAGTTTTAGAAATAAAATCCGATTTTTGAATCGGGCTACTATTATCCTTTTCTACATTAAAGTATGGCAGAACTGTAATTGCTCCAATTTTGGCATTCTGAAGAAATCCTTTACCATCAATATTTTTATTGTGAATGGCATCTCTGATGTTTTTCAGAACTGTTGGGAATCCGGCAGCACCGGTACCTCCAAAAATGGAACTTATTATAAAAATCCGGTCATCATCATTATAGTTAGATGCAAACTCTTTAAACTCGTTTGAATCTCTAAACTGGTTAAGAACAACACTGCCGATATTGGGATTTCCAACAAAACCAATATCCATTTCTACATCTAAAAGATTCACTTCTTCGTGTCTTTTGTTTATAGATGTTCCTGAAAAAAGAATATTCATAAAAGCTTTATTGGAATCGTCCAATTGACTATAACCAATATATTCCTTAAACATTTTTCCATCCACTTCTTGAAGATTGTAGGTGAAATCTTTATTTATTCTATTTTGAGAATCTACTAATCTATCTAAGGTAGTAATTTTTGTACCAAAAAAACCGTTGCCGATTCCTGCTTTATCAGTGATTTTCTGATAATTAACAAGTATGTCCTTTGTCCTTTTTAAATCATCATTAACTTTATGTGGGTCTATAATTATAGGAACAATTTCATAAGTTTTATTAAACTCAGGTTTTACTCCCGATGCCAGCAACATTGCTAAAGATTTTAAAACCCTTGAGCCTGTTCCTCCTATTGCGAATAAATATAATCTTGCCATAATTTTTATTTTAAGGTTTCCAAAAAGTTGTGTGCCTACAATTTGTACTTAGTTTTCTGAAAATTGGAAATGAAGTAATCAAAACAAATAAAAGTAAACTCCATACTGCGTTAGAAAAACCAAAGCCAACACAATCACCAATTGTTACGTTGAGTTGCTCACAATAATCACTTGACTGAACTATGTTGAATGAGATTAAAAATGCAATCAAGAAATTAAGGCTAAGAATTATCAATGCAAACAACCACCAATGCTGTTTTTTATACCACTTTGGACTGTCAATTATATGATATTGTAATGCATAAAATAACGTCGTTAAACCTATCATTATCCATCCGATATATAAATACCAAGGAGTTCCAATATAATCAGTACAGGTAATATCCCAACCCCGAAGCAAATCCCCCATATCAGTAGAGTAGAAAGAAATAACTCCAAACCATTCATAAATACTTGCAAAAAAATCTATCATATTGCTTTATTTTTTAATTGTAATTTTAAAAGAGCCAATAATATTTTCCTTTGTTGAAGGGTAAAATGCATCACCAACACCTTCCATTAGATATTGAAGACCAAAGGTTTTTGTTTGCTCATTTTCATCAGTTAATATTTTAGAGTCATTTATAGATGAAGAGTTATTTATCCAATTGGGTATTCTTTCTAATAATTCTATTTTTAGTTCTTCATCCTTCAAATTATCTGTTTCCAATTTTAAAATGTGTGTGTATCCTTTTAATGCCGGATTGTTTTTATCTTCTATCCTTTGGGTAGTCAAATGATAATCAACATTGCTTATTTTATAGTTATTCTCATCTAAAAAGTACATTTCATCTTTCAAGAATTTTGAAAAATCAACTGCCACACTAAATCCAAATTTCCCCTTGTTTTGGTTGTTTTTAGAAATTTTGGCTTTTTGAATAATTCCTTTTGCAAGATCTCTCGCATCAAATGTTCCTATTTTCGGACTATATTGTATTTTGAAATCAGGTTGTGTATTCGTGGGAACTTTTAGAATCCACTTATTCAAGTAGCCACCATCTATTTCATCTAACTTTTTACTATTTAAAACTTCTTCAATTTGGGACTTCGTTCCGATAAACCATATATAATAAGGCCTATCGATCTTTTCTGTAAAGTTAATTCGTGTATCATCTGGAAAATAATATATGCCTTGGAAGCCCGCTTTCATTTGAAGTACTATAGCCGATAAATCTGATTTTTGTTGAATCAGTTTTCTCTCAAAAACACTTGTAATGCCAATTTTTTGCTCAGTTAAATATTGGTGTAGTATAGCTGAATCTTTTTTGTTGTATTTGTTTCCCGGAGAAAATACGCCATCAATAATAAATACGGAAAGATGGGAATCATCCACATAATTTAAAATTTTTTGCATTAAATCCTTCATATCAGTTTCCCCTCGATTTCCAAGAGAAATATTTTTAAAATCTTTAGGATTTAGTATGTTTTTGAATCTTTCAACATCATTGTTAGAAGCATTTCTGAATTGTAGTTGACTTTCTTTATTAATAAAGTAAAGATTTAAGCTGTCATTTTCTATGAGTAATTTCAATCTTGTTAATAGGCTATAAACAGAGTTTCTAAATTGAGTACTTGGATCATTAAGATAGCCATCCATACTTGCCGAATTTTCTACAAAAACATTAATATTGAAATCTTTGCTCTCAACTTGTGGAGAATTGGCTTGCCAAATATCATTTTCCGTAAGAGTAATGTTTTTTGTTTTTGCATATTTAAGAATGTAATCATTTAAGGTGGAATAATTAACTTCATCTATTCCTGATTTAAATCTTTCTATCTTAGGGTCTTCCGATGATATAATACCATCAATTAGCTGATTATATTCTTCTTGACTTATCTTGCCGTCATCATTAACGAACTCGATGATGTTTCGTTGCAAATTTGAAAATTTATAATTATCAGAATTGCAAGAAGTAAGAAGGAATGATATGATTATTAAAAAGTATAGTTTTCTCATTCAGCTATATTTAATTTAAACAGTTATTTGGTTTTTTATTCCTAATTTATTTTTACAAAAATAAAAACATTTTAACATAAAATTCTATTCCATTGATTTAAAATAATTTCCATTCTCTTTACCGTTGGCAGAGAAATGGCTCTTTTGGTTTTTGCGTTGGCTTAGAGCGTTGGCAAAACCAAATGTGCCATTTGTGCGTTGACTTAAAAGTTTTTCTCGTGCGTTAGCAAAAAAATAAAAACTCATTTTCTTCATAATCTCTGTTTGTTGTTTCACTCTGGCTTGCCTTTAACTCATAAATATACGCAATCACAATTGCGCAAATTTCTATAAACCTAATTTTAATTTATTATCCCATAAAAAGCAAAAATAAAAGGTTATAAGTAATACCCATTGCGCAATTTGTATTATTAATTATTTATTTGAAAATTATTAGGTAAGTTAATAATACAAAATGCGCATATCCCCATATCTAAATGAGAGATATAAAATGATAAACTTAACACCGCAAAGAAAGCGTAGGAATATGCTATAATTGGATTGTATGGAGAGACTGATGGCTGATATTAATAAAAGAGCAAATCAATCATTGAATAATATAAACTCGGTCAATCAAAGGGAGTTACAAAAATACATTGCAAGGTTGCAGGTGATGGGGTATAGCAAAAATACTATAGGTACTTATTCTCGTGAGTTTTTGCAATTGCTTAGAATGCTGAAAAATTATCCAGTCAATAATTTGGATACTAACCGTTTAAATTCTTATTTCCTGTACTGCGCAAAGGTTTTAAAATTGTCTGAAAACACAATACATAGCCGTATTAATGCTGTCAAATTCTATTTTGAGAAGGTTTTGAACAAGCCGAAAATTTTTATTGATGTACCTAGACCTAAAAAGAAATCAATTTTGCCCAAAGCACTTTCAACTTCTGAGGTGAAAAAGTTATTCAAAGTAACCAATAATATAAAACATAGATTACTGCTTAAACTATGCTATGGGATGGGACTTCGTGTAAGTGAACTGGTGCAATTGAAAATAAGCGATATTGATAGTCAACGTTTGCAAGTTTTAGTAGAACAGGGAAAAGGTAAAAGAGATCGATATGTTGTATTACCACAATCTGTTTTAACAGAATTAAGAGAATATTATTTGCAGTATAAACCAAAATATTATCTGTTTGAAGGCAGAAATGGAAATAAATATTCTGTACGTTCGGCACAACAAGTTTTTAAAAATGCTATGAAAAAGGCGGGTATAAATAAAAGAATAGGTATTCATTGTTTACGCCATTCCTATGCTACCCATTTGATAGAACTGGGAACTGATATTCGTTTTGTGCAAGATTTATTGGGGCACAAGGATATTAAAACCACGATGATTTATACAAGTTTAACCGATGCCGCTAAACGAAAAATAAAAAGCCCACTGGACAGCCTATAGCCTCATTGTTAACATTTACTTAATTGAAATCTTTTTACAATCCCGCCAACCTCTCCTTCAAAACCTCCAACTCCGTAATCGGAACTTCACAGGCGTAATTGGTGCAAATATAAACGGTGGGTTTATTGTTTATCGGCAGTAATGTGCTCATAAATGAGCTTGGGACAGTGGTTTTTTTGCCTTTGTTTAGTAGCATTACTTTATTGGGCAGGTAAGTACTTTTAATGGTCTCAAAAAAATCTTCGTAACCATTTTCGCCGACCGATATCACTATTTCTTTGGCATCGTGATATACAAACTGTAGGGCGCACATCCCCATGGTAATACTGGAGCCGTATTGTGCCAGTTCGTTGGAAAAATGCCGACCTATTTGATTGGCTTTATGCTCCAAATCAAGGTTTTCTGTCAATCTGCCCAGGCGCAACAAATTATTCATAGCAACAGTATTGGAAGCCGGGGTTGCACCGTCAAAAATATGTTTTTGTTGGCCGAGGGCCTGACCGTCATGTTCTTTGGTCATGTAAAAAGCCCCGTCTTCTTTGTCCCAGAATTTCTCAATAAATATAGCATTTAAATGCACCGCTTTATCCAAATATTCCGATTTAAAAGTAGCTTCGTACAGTTCTAACAATGCCCATATCATAAATGCATAATTATCGGAAAACGCAGCAATGGAAACATCTTTTTTTCTGTATCGGTGATATAATTGATTGTCTATAAATAATTTATCCCAAATAAAATCAAAGGCTTTTATAGCGCTTTCCCTGTATTCATCATTCTTGAAAACAGAGCCTGCTTTGGCTAGTGCCGCAATCATCAATGCGTTCCAATCAGTCAATATTTTATCGTCCAATAGCGGTTTTACCCGTTTGTTTCTTTGCTTAAACAATAGGGGACGTACTCGCTCAAAAATAGTCGCATCCTCTTCATCCAATTCACGCTTTAAATGGGGGATATTGGCTCCGGTATGCGCACCGCTGGCTTCATCCCTGAAATTACCCTCTTCCCTGAAATGGTAGGTTTTACGGAACCAACCGGCATCTTCTTTGCTCAATATTCGGGCGGTTTCATCCGTATCCCACACATAAAATTTCCCTTCTTCGCCCTCAGAATCGGCATCCTGTGCAGAATAAAAACCGCCTTCACTATCCGTCATTTCATTTTTTATAAATAGGGCTATTTCTTCAACCGTTTGCTTGAACAATGGATTACGGGTCGCTTGCCAGCCTTCGGTATAGGCCATCATCAAAAGGGCTTGGTCGTACAGCATTTTTTCGAAGTGGGGGAGCAGCCATTCTTTATCGGTAGAATAGCGGTGAAATCCCAGTCCGACATGGTCCCAAATACCGCCCAATCGCATTGCCGTCAGGGTTTTTTCTACGGCAAGTTTGATTTTTTCGTCTTTTGTGTGCTGCCACTGTCTCAGCAAAAAAATCAGGTTATGTGGGCTCGGAAACTTGGGTGCGGCGCCAAATCCCCCGTTTATTTTATCAAACTGGCTTAAAAGTTGCTTTGCTGCATCGGTGATGGCTTTTTCCGGTGGAAAATCGCCCGGTTCATAGACCAAAGATTTGGCGAATCCGTTTTTTATGCTTTCAACAGCGTTTTTTACCCTGCCGGGTTCGTGTTTCCACATACCGATTATGCCCGGCAATAATTGTCTCAGGCCAATTCTGTTCAATCGGGCTTCTTTGGGGATATACGTAGCGGCAAAAAACGGTTCTTTATCGGGAGTCATGATTACATTCAATGGCCAGCCACCCTGACCATTAAGCATTTGGCAAACCACCATATAAGTGCTGTCAATATCGGGACGTTCTTCGCGGTCCACTTTAACGCTAACAAAATTATCGTTTAATTCCCGGGCAATTTCTTTATCCTCAAAACTCTCATGATTCATCACATGGCACCAATGGCAAGTGGCATAGCCGATGGATAAAAATATGGGTTTATTTTCCGCTTTTGCCTTTTGAAAGGCTTCCTCACCCCAAGGATACCAATTCACCGGATTATCTTTATGTTGCAGTAAATAAGGGCTTTTTTCGTGTTGCAGTAAATTCAAAATACGTTATTTAATGGCTGTTTATATGGTAACATATACCCGGTGCTAAAAATTTGAAAAATAAATACCGATCTAAAAATCTTTTTTGAATCTTTGGCTGTAATCGCCAAAAACCGCTTTATTGATTATTCTGCAATGGAAAAACGATAGCGATACACATGATCGCCTTGCTTGGTAATGGCAAAAAAACTCTCTTCATTTGCTGCGATAGCACGAGCCTGTATCCCTAATTCATAAGTGTTGATTAAATCCCCTGTCTGTATATCAATTTCATATAGTTTATCGAATTCATAGCTCCTTGTTTTTGTTTTCCCTTCTATCAATAAAAACAAACTATTGGGTTTTTGGGGAATGGTTGTAAAATCTCTCATAGTTATTTCTACTTGAGTTGGCGCCATCGAAATTACAACGCCATCATCCATTTTTTTGGGGGTTTCTTTCAACTTTTTTGCTTCGTCATAGGCAACTTTCTTATCAAACCGTTTCTCAACCGCATCAAATATATAAATATAAGGTGTGTTTTTGGTCACGAAGAGTAAATTGTTTCCGTTTACCTTCAAACGTCCGGCTCGGTCAAAAGCAGTCAACATTTCTTTTTCAACATCAAGTCCGGAATGGTTTAAAGGGCGTAGTTTATCATCTTCAAAATCTCGATAGAACAACAAACTTTTTGGATGGACAAGATTCCAAAAATAAAGATCCGTGCCCACCTGCCTGGAGCGCCCGTTAGGCCCCCGATCCAGTCTTATATCTCGCACGCTCTCCGTAATTAAATTTATTTCCAGCATCTTCATTAAATTTATATCCAGCAAATAGATATTATCATCGGTTATAAATAAGTCTATAACATCCGCCACCTCACCCGGGCCACGGCCTTTTTGAATTTGAATAATTTTATGCATCTCAGTGCTTAAATTGTAGGCATGTACTTGCAACAAAGGCATGTCTTCCCAAACCACCCACTTCTCATTGGCATCTAAAACATCAAACACGCCGTATGCATCTAGACTGGCAAGTAGTTCCGGCGCTTCTAACCGCACCTTTTTATTAGTATTGTTTTGAGCCTGCAAAGGTATGCACAAGCATGTGCCAATAATTAAAAACAATACAAATGCCTTGCTAAATTTATATTTCAAATCCATAATAATTTTAATCAAGGTTTTGTTTAATAGTAAACAGTCTAAAAGTCCGATTTTTTAAGAATATCGGTTGTGATTATTATATCAAAAATCCTTTTTAAAACGCTGACTATAATCCACCAAAAATCGGTTATAGGTTTGGTTCATAAGCACCGACGATATAATAAAATCGGCCGATGAACGGTTACAGGCCATGGGTATATTATAAACCACACTTATTCGCAGAAGAGCTTTTACATCCACGTCGTGGGGTTGTGCTTGGAGCGGATCCCAGAAAAATATCATAATATCAATTTCACTGTCTATGATAGCAGAACCGATTTGAATATCGCCTCCTAGCGGACCACTTTTGAAAGTATAGACCGGTAAATTCAACTTTTCGGCCACCAGCGAGCCCGTCGTTCCGGTTCCATATAAATTATGATTTGACAGATGGTCTCGGTTATAAAATGCCCAGTCCAATAAATCGGCCTTGCGGTGATCGTGCGCAATCAACGCAATATTCTTTTTGGGCTTCATCGCCTCTATGGTATCTACAATCTGTGAATTTGTTTTTTTGCTCATAGCTCGGTTGTTTTATAACTTTTTAAGTTAAAGGGGGGTGTTTTAATTGGTATTCGATACAAGTTTATAGTTTACTGTTATGATCTTTTGTTCCGTTCATTTTTCACCAGCCAGTTTTATTACTTGCTCTATAAGTTTATCACTAAGCCAAATTCCATTTTCTTTTAATTTGTTCAATAAAGGTTTCATATTTTCAATTTTACCTTCTCTTTTGGCTTTTAAAAGAATTCCAAGTGTTCCCGTTATTTTTAAATTGGCGTGTTTTGCATGAAATCTACCCAGTTTTTCATCTATAATCACTAAATCAGCATCAATTTCATTGGCTAAAATAATTGTTTCTACTTCTCCTTTATCTAAATCTAGAAAATAAGCTGGTGACTTTTTGTCTTTGATTTCCTTTATTTCAATCCAATCAATTTTTGATAAATTAATGTAATAGGATTTATCTTTGCCGTTTTCAATCTCATCAAATACTGCTTTTGGAATAATAATTTTTTGGTATAAATCCTTTAAGATGGTGAACTTTCCAATCGTAAGTAAAGAAATTATGGGAGTCGTGTTAGAAACAATTTTAAGCATTTTCTAAATCTTCATTTAGATCGTCCACATCTAAATAGCTTACTTTATAGTCTTTAAGCAGTTCCAAAAATTCTAATCGACTTATATTCAAAACTTTTGCTGCTACACCTGATGAAACTTTCCCTAATTCAAATAATTTGACTAAAGCAGATATTTTCATTTCCCGTCCAAACTCATCCAAATCCATTCGTAACGAATCTGCTAAATATCGGGGATAATCTATTTTTATTGTTTCTGCCATAGTATTGCTCTTTTTGGTTTATCGAATTTAAGAAAATTCTAAGTTCTTTAATATGCGGGTCACTAATTTATGAATCCACTCTAAATTCCCATTACGTAAATCTCCTTAAGTCTAATTGTAATTTATTATACTATAAAAAACAAAATGTAAAAACTTATAAGTAGCATCTATTGCAAAATTTGCATTATAAAAGACCAGTTAATTAAATTACTAAGCATTTAACACTTCTAAATACGCCCATTCCGTGTTTTAATAGTCGAAAATAACCCGATTAAGCCTTATCTTATAAAACTATAAAAATGAATAATATTATTAATTAAGAGATTAAAATTTAAGAAAACAAACTATGGCAGTAGAAAGAACTTTAACCATATTAAAGCCCGATTGTGTGCGAAAAGGTTTGATCGGCGAGGTAACCCAACGAATTCAGGAAGCCGGCTTCAAAATAGTGGCAATGAAAATGACCCGCTTGACCGCCGATACGGCCGGGGGATTTTATGCAGTGCACAAAGAGCGCCCATTTTACGGCGAACTTTGCGAATTTATGAGCAGTGGTGCATGCGTTCCAATGATTTTAGAAAAAGAAAACGCAATAGTCGATTTCAGAAAACTAATCGGCGCAACCAATCCTGCAGAAGCAGAAAAAGGCACTATTCGTGCTGATTTTGCCGATAGCATGGGCGAGAATATCATCCACGGCTCCGATTCGGTCGAAAATGGAAAAATTGAAGCCGCTTATTTCTTCGCAGAATCAGAAGTAGTAGCAAACCAAGCGTAATCGGTTTTAAAAAACTATTAGATTTTAAAAAGCAGTCATATTAATTGACTGCTTTTTTTGTTTCTCCTATTTAGTAATTTCAATCATCATGAAGTCTAAACCGTCTTTAATTCTATTTTTCGTAATTCCGCTATTTATTATTTCATGTAATAGTGAGGAAAACAATACCAAATCCATCGTAAAAACCGGTGCAGAAGTATTATTGGGGCAACATTTGGGTGATTTGGAAGGCAAATCCATCAGTTTGTTTATGAATCCCACCGCCAGAATCGGAAAAACTCACGTCCTGGATACTTTGCTTGCCCTGGATTTGAATATAACCGCTCTTTTTGCCCCTGAACATGGTTTTCGTGGCGATGTAGGTGCCGGCGAATCTATAGAATCGGGTGTGGATAGTGCTTACGGTATTCCGGTTCACTCGCTTTATTCGGGTGGAAAAATCCTGAAACCTGATGAAAATCTTCTAAAACAAACGGATATAATCTTGTTCGATATGCAGGATGTGGGGGCTCGATTTTATACCTACAATGTTTCGATGAAAATGTTGCTCGAAGCGGTTGCCGATTCGAGAGCAGATACCGAAGTCTGGATTTTGGATCGCCCCAATCCGGCGGGCGGCGATTATGTGGCAGGATGGATTTTGGAAGATGAACATCGTTCGGCAGTAGGCGGATATCCTATTCCCATAGCTCATGGCCTGACTTTGGGCGAATTAGCGATGATGGCCATCGGCGAAGGCTGGTTGGATACGGATAACATTCCAAATATAAAGGTGATTAAAATGGAAGGGTGGAAACGGCACCACAAATGGCCCGAAACCGGCTTGAATTGGTTTCCGCCATCGCCAAATTTACCCCATTTTGATAATGCTTTCGTTTATTTGGGCACTTGTTTTATTGAGGGAACAACCTTATCGGAGGGGAGAGGTACTGAAAATCCGTTTTTAATTCTTGGCTCACCAAATACGCATGTAAATTATGAGAAAATAACACAATTAGGGCGGCAGTTTGGAGTCCAGATGGATACTCTTAGTTTTACACCCATTTCGATGCCGGGTAAGGCTCCAAATCCAAAACACAGGGATGCATTAAGCTACGGAATTGAAATAACCGAATTATCAAATTTAGAAAACGCATTGGAAGATCCCGTCCGGTTTGGCATAGAATTAATGCGTGAAATGATGGACAAAACACCCGATGCGAAGTATCTGGAGTTCATCAAAAAACTGGCCGGTACCGATAAAATATTGGAAACAGAAAAACCGCTGGATTGGGGAGCTGAATTTGATGATTATCTAAGCAAACGCGAAAAATATTTGCTGTACGATTAATCTGTAATTAGATAAACTTTTTTCGCATCCATTCGTAGCATACCAGAGCAGCACTTACCGAGGCGTTTAGCGATTCAACCCCGTTTTCCATGGGCAGCGAAACCAGATCGTCGCATTTTTTCAGTGTTCTTTCATGAATGCCCGCGCCTTCATTGCCAATAATAAAAGCAATGGGTTTGGTAACGGCTTTTTCCCATATCGTTTTTTTTGTAGTGCCCGACAGACCCACAATTTCAAAACCCGCCGCGCTCAGGTCTTTAATACCCTGGTTGGTATCGTGCACCCTGATAATGGGAATTCTGCCGGCCGTTCCGGCCGAAGTTTTAAAAACGGTTGCATTAACGGGTGCTTGGCCTTGTCCCGGAACTATTACGGCGGCAATGCCTGCCGCGGCTGCCGTTCTCAAAATGGCACCTAAGTTATGTGGATCTTCAATTCCATCCAACAAAAGAACGGCCGGATTATTGCTTTGGTTAAGTTCCTGTATCCATTCGAAAAAATCGGTGTATTTAACGGCACTTAAAAGGGCAACCACTCCCTGAGAATTTACGCGTCCGACCAGTTTTTCGATTTTTATCTGCGGCACCCACGCCAATGAAATAGAATTTTTGCTTATTAAACCCGTTATATCGCTTAAATCGGATGATTTGATGTTATTTCTGATATAAATTTTGTCAATTTCGTCCGCCCGATGTTGAAGGGCTTCTAAAACCGGTTTTCTACCATAAATGTAGAGATTGTTTTTGGAACTCATATACGTTTTTAAAGAATTTGATTTAATTAAAAGTACTACAAATACTGGTAAAAATTTATTATATATAAGTATAGTTCTTACATGCCAAAAATAGCAAATAGATAGACCAATGTTTGACCGAAAAAAACAAAAATACTCATTGTATTTGAGTAATTTCAGCCATCACAAGAAAAGTGAACATAATCACAAAGCCAAAAAAGCCGTGCGCCGCCGTTTCGGCAAAATAAATGGGTTGTATCTGCTTTCTGCATTAACACAGTTGTTTTTAGGCACCATTGTGGTCGGTATTGCGTTGGTTGGTTTAATAACTCCTATATTTCTGGCTATTTTTATGACCATTCTGGGCAGTGTATCAACTATGACAGGTCTATATTTTCTGTATGTTATATTTGGGAAAAACAATGCGTACGACACCCTGGTTAAAAAAGGCATAAGAGATATGTTCGTGAATAGAAATTAATTTCAAACGGCCTTCTTATATCTTACTAAAAATACGTAATTCCGTTAAAATATAGCCTTGAAACCGGCAATATAGAACACTATCTTTTTTTATACGCTAACTATATCAATCTTTCATGTCAACTAAATATATTTTTGTAACCGGCGGGGTTACATCTTCCCTGGGTAAAGGTATTATTTGCTCCTCTTTGGGCCGTTTATTGGTGGCTCAGGGCTTAAGGGTAACCATCATAAAACTGGACCCTTATATAAACGTCGATCCCGGCACCATGAATCCTTACGAACACGGCGAGGTTTATGTAACCGAAGATGGAGCGGAAACCGATTTGGATCTAGGACATTATGAAAGATTTTTGGACGTAACCACCTCTCAGGCAAATAATGTTACCACCGGGCGTATTTACTACGATGTAATCAGCAAAGAAAGAAAAGGGCTGTTCGAAGGCAAAACCGTTCAGGTAGTTCCGCATATTACCGACGAAATCCAATCCCATATTCTAAAATTAGGCGATTCCGGTGATTATGACGTGGTTTTGATAGAAATTGGGGGCACCGTGGGCGATATCGAAAGTCTGCCCTACATCGAAGCTGTGCGCCAGCTTAAATATAATATCGGTCGCCAAAATACCGTATCCATACACCTTACTTTGATTCCATATTTAGCTGCGGCAGGAGAACTTAAAACCAAACCGACCCAACATTCCGTAAAAACATTATCCGAAAGCGGATTGCAGCCCGATATTCTGGTTTGCAGATCGGACAGATATCTGGAAGAATCGATAAAGGATAAAATTGCCAAATTCTGTAATGTGGATATCGAGGATGTGATATCGTCGGTTGACGCGCGGACCATTTACGAAGTCCCGATGCTGATGAAAAAAGAAGGCTTGGATAAAAGGGTCATCGAAAAACTGAACTTGGATGCAAAAGAGTACGATTTGGAAAAATGGGAAGAATTTATCGAATCCGTTTGTAACCCAAAAGGCATTATTGAAGTGGCCTTGGTGGGTAAATACGTAGAACATCACGATTCCTATAAATCGGCTGTTGAAGCATTTATACATGCCGGCGCCGCAAATGAGTGTAAAGTAAAAATAAGATGGGTACAGGCCGATCATCTTAACGATAAAAACGTAGCCGAGAATTTACAGAATATATCCGGAATTTTAGTAGGCCCGGGTTTTGGAAAACGTGGTGTTGAGGGAAAAATATTGGCTGCCAACTATGCAAGAACAAATAATATCCCGTTTTTTGGTATCTGTCTGGGCATGCAATGCGCGGTTATAGAGTATGCACGAAATGTTTGTGGATGGGAAAATGCAAATAGTCTGGAGTTTGACGCAGATACACCCTATCCGATTGTGGAATTAGGCGATAAACCGGCAAGTGGCGTTCAAAGAAGAACCGGAAAAATGAGATTGGGAAGTTATACCTGTGATTTAAAACCCGATACCATATCAAGTAGGGCGTACGGAGCAAAATCGGTTAAGGAAAGGCATCGCCACCGATATGAAATCAATAACAATCTGCGTTATAAGTTAATCGAAAATGGCATGGTAATGGCGGGCATGAATCCAAAAAGAGATTTTGTTGAAATAATAGAACTGCCCGATCATCCCTGGTATGTGGGTGTGCAATTCCACCCGGAATTAAAAAGCACAGTTAAAACGCCGCATCCGCTGTTCGTATCGTTTGTAGAAGCCGCGTTGAAATTCTCAAAATCAAACGATTTATACACTCAAATTGAAAATTTAGAAGCAAAAATCTAACACAACCCTAATGAAAAAATCAATAATACCCTTTATACTGGCTGTTTTTTTAGCCATAGGCTGTAGTGATACGGATAATTATCAGATTATAGAAAATGTAAACGGATATACTTTTGTGGGAGATTCGTTGACCCAATTCAATACAATGATAATCCTGAACGGTAAGGTCAAGGAAATTGGAGATCGGGAGATTTTGGCCGATTATATTAATATAATCTCGGATGCGGAGATAAAAGATTATGAAGGAAAAACCCTGCTGCCCGGATTAATTGATGCACATGGGCACGTTATGGGGCTTGGATATCAGGAATTACAGGTAAATGTGGCCGGCATCGGCAGTCTGGATGAAACTCTGCAAAAAATCAAAGAATATGCCGATGAAAATCCTGATTTAGAATGGATTCAGGGACGTGGCTGGAACCAGACACACTGGGAAGAAAATGAATTTCCAACCGCTGCCGATCTGGATAAAGTGGTACCCGACAGGCCGGTTTGGTTAAGTCGAATTGATGGACATGCAGGCTGGGGCAATACCGTTGCCATGAATTTGGCCGGAATTAGCATGGATACGCCCGATCAAAAAGGCGGTAAAATCGTGCGAAACGAAAGGGGAGAGGCCACCGGTGTATTTATCGATGCGGCACAAGGACATATTAATTCCATTGTACCGGAGCCTACAGAGGAAGAAGCAGAAAAAGCTCTGCAAAAAGCCCTGGCAGTGTTACGCAGCGAAGGCATGACGAGCACACATAATGCCGGCACTTCGGTTAGCGATTGGCAACTTTTTAAGCAATTTGCGGACGAAGACCAATTAACCACCCGTATTTATGCAATGATAGGCGGCGCAGGGGAAGCATTTGACGAGCTTTCAAAAAACGGACCCATAAATTCCTATGCTGAAGATATGCTGGCTCTTCGCAGCGTTAAACTCTTTTCTGACGGAGCACTGGGAAGCAGGGGTGCGGCGATGCTGGAGCCGTATTCCGACGATCCTGGAAACGCGGGACTACTGTTTACAGAGCAGGAAGAATTGGATGCCATGGTACTTAAGGTCAACAAAAAAGGCTTTCAGGCCAATGTTCACGCCATAGGCGACAGAGCCAACCGCGAGGTTCTCAATGCCTTCGAAAATGCTGTAAATGAACTGGGCGACCATAAACTCCGGAACAGAATAGAGCATTCGCAAATAGTATCTTTGGAAGATATTCCCAGATTTAAAGAACTTGATATTATCGCCTCCATGCAGCCTACACATGCCACAAGCGACATGAATATGGCAGAGGACAGGGTAGGTGCGGACAGAATTAAAGGAAGTTATGCATGGAAATCGTTTTTAAATCAGGGAACCATTGTGGCCGGCGGTTCTGATTTCCCCGTAGAATATTCAAACCCATTTTATGGGCTGTATTCTGCCGTTACCAGAAAAGACCACGCCGGAAATCCGGCAAATGGCTGGCATTCCGAACAGTCCCTCACCAGAGCAGAGGCGCTCAGGGCATTTACTCTGGACGCCGCCTACGCTGCACACCAGGAGGAGATACTTGGGAGTTTAGAAGAAGGGAAATGGGCCGATTTTATTATAATAGACAGGGATTATTTCAAAGTCCCAGAATCAGAAATATGGCAGATAAAGGTATTGGAAACCCGGGTGGCCGGCAAAATAGTATTCGAAAACGAATGAAATACGGTCCTATAGCAAAAATAACTATATAGTGCTAAATATATTAATATTGATGGGAAATTCGGCTGATTTCATAATATAAATAACGAAATTTCTATTTTTTAAAGTGTGTATTTACAATTTTAAACATATAATATTAATTTATTAAACGATATTGTATGTGTAAAAGTAGCTTCCGGTATCCAAAGATTATAGTTTCGACCGATTTTATATTTGTATTATTTGGATGCCGGTTTTTTTATTTCAATTCTATGCTATTATGGCCAATCCAGAATAACTTTCCCGCCAATTATCTATATTTGGGACTGCAATAGTTTTTATTAAACTTAAATTCATTTATAAATAACAATCATGGCAGCAACTCCGTCAAATATGCTGGAACTAGGAACAAAAGCACCCCATTTTGATCTTATTGGCACGCATGGCAAAAAGGTTTCTTTGGATGATTACAAAAATGTAAACGCCATTTTGGTCATCTTTATCTGCAATCACTGTCCTTATGTAATACATATAAATAAGGCCCTGGTTGGTTATGCCAAAGATTATAAAGAAAAAGGAGTTGAAGTGGTTGCCATCAGCTCGAACGATGTGGATAAATATCCGCAGGACGATCTGGAAGCCATGACCGTGGTCGCCAAAAAGGAGGGATATATTTTTCCGTACCTGTACGACGAAACCCAGGAAGTGGCAAAAGCCTATATGGCGGCCTGTACACCCGATCTATTTCTGTTTGATAGTAATAAAAAGCTGTTTTACCGAGGACAATTCGACTCAAGCAGACCTAAAAATGACATCCCCGTTACCGGAAAAGATATCAGGGCCGCAACGGATGCACTTTTGAACAATGAGCCCGGATACAATCCCCAAATTCCTAGCATAGGTTGCAATATAAAATGGAAACCGGGCAATGAACCGGATTATTTTAACCCGAAAAAGTAGTGGACAAAAAAGAACTTCAAAAACTGCGTGAAGAATATTCTAAAAATATTTTAGACGAGAAAACCATTCTTCCCGACCCAATCCAACAGTTTGAAAAATGGCTCGATGAAGCGGTCAAAAGCCACATGCCTGAGCCCAATGCCATGAATGTTGCAACCGTAGGCGTAGATGGCCGACCGCATTCCCGGTACGTGCTTCTTAAAGAACTGGAAGATGGAAAATTTGTGTTTTATACCAACTACCACAGCAACAAGGGCATGGAAATAGATGCAAACCCAAATGTGGCTATAAGTTTTCTATGGTTGGAACTGGAACGCCAGGTACGTATTGAGGGAGTGGCCCGTAAAATATCAAGGGAAAGAAGTCGGCAATATTTTAAAACCCGGCCTTTTAAAAGCAGGCTTGGAGCACTGGCTTCAAATCAAAGTAAAGTTATAGCCGGCAGGGAACAGTTGGATGCGAAATACCGAAAATTGGAAGTAGAATACAAGGGCAAAGAAGTGGAAATGCCCGGGCATTGGGGCGGCTATGAAGTTGAGGCACACCTGATTGAATTTTGGCAGGGCAGAAAAAATCGGTTGCATGATAGGATTCGTTATAAAAAGATTGAAAACAAATGGATAATAGAAAGGCTTGAACCTTAAATGGCAAAGGTAAAATTAAAACGGTTCCTGGAAATGCGAACCAAAGACAACGTATTCGATTGGGAAGATTATAGGGATGGAAGCCCATTCCCAAAAGGTACCTGGGGATCGGAAATTTTTGAAAATGATAATCCCATAGTTTTGGAATTGGCTTGCGGAAAAGGAGAATATTCGGTGGGGCTGGCAAAATTGAATCCGGATAAAAACTACATTGGAATTGACATAAAAGGCAGTCGTATGTGGGTAGGGGCAACCCTGGCCGAAGAGAAGGAACTGCACAATGTAAGATTTTTAAGAGCATACATCGACCATGCCGACCAATTTTTTGCAGCAAACGAGGTGGCCGAAATATGGATAATATTTCCCGACCCGTACATAAATAAAGAGAAAAAGCGGCTCACTTCCCCAAAATTTCTATCTATATATAGAAAATTCTTAAAACCGGGCGGTGTCATTAACTTAAAAACCGATAGCGATCTCTTGTATGAATACACAAAAGAAGTAATCGAACAAAATAATCTCGAAATCCTGGCAGACATTGACGATGTACACAGCCGATATGCCCGGCACCCCGAGCTTTCCATACGCACCCATTACGAGAAAATACATCTCAAAAATAATAAAACGATAAAATTTGTCTCTTTTAAATTAAAATAGCTTGTTTTTTAAAAAGAATTGGTTAACTTAACAGTGTTAACCTGCTTTAAAATGGAAATAGAACAACTTAATTTAAGAGAAAAGATTCTTGTTATAAGCCGCAACCTCTTGTTTACAAGCGGTGCAGGTGCCTTATCGATGCGAAAAATTGCCAATAAAGTGGGCGTTTCAGCTACAAGTATCTATCTTCATTTCGAAAACAAAAACGATCTTATCCATACACTCATAGAAGAATCAATCAATGAGCTGGGTTTTAAAATAGAGCAGGCTGTCAAATATGGGAAAAGCAGCATAGAAAAACTTAGAAATGCCATAAACAGCTATATAGATTTTGCGCTGAACAATCCCGAAAAATATGACATAATTTATGCGGTAAGGCCGTCTTCTATGGGAGGATACCCCAAGGAAAAATTCCGTAAAACCAGGCATTTATATCACCTATTGGTAGATGTAATGGAAGAAGGCAAAACCAGTGGAATGATGCAATTGGACGATCCCATTTTGGCTTCATATACCCTTTGGGCTCAATTGCATGGCGTAGTTTCGGTTGTGTTGAGTAAAAGACTGGACAACCGGATTGATAAGGATAAATTTATCAAACAATCTGTCAATACAATTTTAACCGGATTATTTGACAAAAATACAGTTTCATAATTAATGGAGTTGAAATGGAACATTTAAATAATTTACTTGGATTTTTTTCTGACATGCCGCTTTGGCTGGCCATAGTATCAACACTGCTTGTGTTTTTGATATTGGGCTATACCGGCGCGCCATTGCTATTGTGGACAGCGGCTATTTATATCTTTTTGGTCGGCGTGAATGCGCCCACCTGGCTGTTCATAGCGTTTACCGTGTTTGCAGTGGTATTTAATATAAAACCGTTGAGAAGGGCATTAGTCAGCGCCCCGATGATGAAATTGCTGGATGCGCTGAATTTTCTGCCAACTATTTCGGAAACAGAACAAACCGCCATCGAGGCCGGTACCGTTTGGATAGAAGGCGAATTATTCTCAGGCAAACCCAATTTCAAAAGAATATTGAAAGAAGAGTACCCCGAGCTTACCAAAGAAGAGCAGGAATTTATGGACGGACCCGTTGAAAAACTTTGCAGCATGGTAACCGATTGGGATGTTTTTGTTAATAAAGATTTTAACGAAGAAACTTGGGAATATATGAGAAACGAAGGCTTCTTTGGTCTCATCATTCCTAAAAAATATGGCGGTCACCAGTTTTCTGCCACCGCACACAGTGCCATTGTTGCCAAATTAGCTTCTCGCTGCGGCCCGTTGGCCACAACTGTTATGGTGCCAAACTCGCTGGGTCCTGCAGAGCTTTTGATGAATTATGGTACTCAGGAACAAAAAGATTACTATTTGCCACGTTTGGCCAACGGTACCGAAATGCCTTGCTTTGCATTGACTGAACCGGATGCCGGCTCCGATGCAGGCGGAATGGTTTCGCACGGCGAAGTATTTAAAGGCGACGACGACAAACTCTATATCCGTTTAAATTGGAACAAACGTTATATCACACTTGCAGCCATTTCTACGGTTATCGGGCTTGCGTTTAAACTGCACGACCCTGATAATTTACTGGGCAAAGGAGAAAATCCCGGCATTACCTGCGCTTTGGTTCCGTCAAATTCGGAAGGAGTGGAACTGGGTATGCGCCACGACCCGCTGGGTATTCCATTTTATAACTGTCCCACACACGGGCAGGATGTAGTGGTTTCTGTTGATGCTATCATTGGCGGCACAGAGGGCGTTGGCAACGGCTGGCGAATGTTAATGGAATCGTTGGCTGTGGGTCGCGGAATATCGCTGCCTGCGCAAAGTTTGGGTGGTGCCAAAATGGTAACCAGAGTAATTGGTGCATATACCGCAATCCGTAAACAATTTGGCCTTAATATCGGAAAATTTGAAGGTATCGAAGAGCCAATGGCCAGAATAGGCGGCTACACGTATTTCATGGAAGCCGCACGTAAATTTACCACCGGTAGTTTGGATAAAGGTGCAAAACCGGCTGTGGTAACTGCTATCTCCAAATATCATTTTACGGAACACGCTCGTGAAATAATCAACGATGGTATGGATATTATGGGCGGTGCAGCTATATCAAGAGGGCCGCGCAATATATTGGCCACCGGTTATGCCGCTTTACCGATTGCAATTACCGTAGAGGGTGCCAATATCCTTACCAGAACGCTAATGATTTTTGGCCAGGGCGCAATACGTTGCCACCCTTATGCATTTAACGAAATTAACGCGCTGATGGATAAAAACGCCAAAGCATTCGACGATAATTTCTGGAAGCATATTGGGCACGTTGTTAGAAATATGAACCGCTCGGTATTGTTAAGCCTTACACGCGGACGCTTGACCGGCTCGCCGGTAAGTGGTGCGGCATCGCGATATTATAAAAAATTAGCATGGGCTTCCGCTTCATTTGCATTTTTTGCCGATGTAGCTCTTGGCTCGTACGGTGGCAAACTTAAAATGAAAGAAAAAATTGGTGGCCGCTACGCCGATATCCTCAGTTTTATGTATCTGGGAGCGGCTACATTGCGACGTTTTGAAGCCGAAGGCCGACGCAAAGAAGATCTGAACCACTTTAACTGGGCCATGCAGTATATTTTCTATCGCATCCAGGAAGGATTTGACGGAATACTACGTGAAATTCAAGTGCCCGGTTTAAGTTGGGTATTCCGCTTGGTGGGCATGTGGTCGCGATTAAATACAATGGGCGGTTATCCGAGCGATAAATTGGGCCATAAATTGGCAAAATCTATGCAGGAACCCGGTGAATTGCGTGATAAAATGACCGACGGAATTTTTATATCGGATGATAAAGAAGATGCATTGGGTAGATATGAATATACTCTAAACCTGATTACCGAAGCAGCCCCGGTTTACCGCAAAATGTATACGGCCGTTAAAGCAAGGGAACTCAAAAAAGGCGCGATGGTAAATCTCATCCAACCCGCCCTTGAAAAAGGCATTATCAGTAAGGAGGAAGCCGATTTGGCCACCAAGGCCGAAGAAGCCAGAGACGATGCAGTTCAGGTAGATCATTTCACATTGGAAGAATATCTGAACGATACCCCGAGCATGCCGGCAATGAATGGCTAGGCATTTAAAACATTGGAGTTTTGGTAACAATACTCTCAAATTTACATAAAAAGTACCAAGTTTTATGTTTTAAGCCCCGCAAAGAAATTGTGGGGCTTTTTTATTTCGTAATAATATGCTGAATTTTCGGGTTTTATGACTCTTAAATTGTATAATATTCTAATAAATATCTATTTTATAGAATATTATTCCATTAATTGTATAGATTAAGAATAAATACAAAATATTTAGAAAATTCACAGTAATTAATCATATTTAATATATGGTTTCCAAATCTATTTGAACATGAATTTAGACGGCATCGATTTAGAAATTTTAGAGATTCTCCAGGAAGATGGTCGCATAACCAACAACGATTTGGCCCGAAAAATAGGGCTGACCACCACACCCACATTAGAGCGCGTAAAGCGGCTAGTAAGGGAAGGGGTGATTGAAGGTTATCAGGCGCGCATAAATCGTGATAAAGTGGATAAAGGATTTACCGCTTTTGTATCGGTAACTCTTATGGCGCATAAGTTAAATTTACTGGAAGAATTCAACAAGGCAGTGCGCTCAATGCCCGAAATATTGGCCTGCTATAACACCACGGGCGAAGGCGATTTCCTGCTGCACGTTATAGCCAAAGACACCAAAGATTATGAAATATTGATGCGAACAAAACTTACAACATTGCCCGACGTTCAACGGATAAGAACCAGCATCGTTTTAAATACAATCAAAGAGCAAACCAAAATCCCGATAAAATGAAAACACCAAAAAACAAAAACCTGTCCTTTCAATCCACCGCTGTGCATGCGGGAAACACATTTAAAGACCAGTTTGGATCGCACGCGGCACCCATTTACCAAACTTCAACTTTTGTATTTGATGATGTAGATGCGGGCCGTCTGGCGTTTGAAGGCAAAGAGGGCGGTGCCTCACACATTTACTCGCGATTGGGCAACCCAACAGTCGAACTTTTAGAGCAGGCCATAACCAATCTTGAAACTTTTGGCATGGAAAATACCAATTCGTATATAGGACTAGCCTTTGGTAGCGGAATGGCTGCAATTTCCACTACTTTGATCAGCATGGCAAACGGTAAACACGTAGTTGCCCAGGATGCGATTTATGGCTGTTCGAGCCAATTTCTGAAAGAGGAGGCACCTTTGTTGGGTATGAGCGCATCTTTTGTGGACACGCGAAATATAAAATTGGTGGAAGAAGAACTTAAAAAACACCCGGATACCGCCGTAATCTATTTGGAAAGCATCGCCAATCCCACCATGTCGCTCAGTGATATTGAGGGTATTTCCAAACTGGCCAAACAATATAGGGCTTTGTTGATAGTAGATAATACTTTTGCTACTCCGTACCACATCAAACCGTTGCAAATGGGCGCCGATGTGGTTGTACATTCCACTACAAAATATATTGGCGGACATGGTACTATTGTAGGCGGGGCTGCAATTGGTAAAAAGGAGCTGTTTGAAGAATATAAACTGCCCATATATAGAAAAAACCTGGGCGGTATTGCCGGTCCAATGGATGCCTGGCTTACACTGAACGGAATTAAAACCCTCGCATTGCGCATGAAACAACATGCAGAAAATGCCCAAATTGTGGCAGAATATTTAGAAAATCACGATGATGTGGCGCAAGTTTGGTATCCCGGACTAAAATCGCACAGCAACCATGCTTTGGCAAGAAAAACGATGGAAAATGGCTTTGGCGGGATGATAGCCTTTGAATTAAAAGGAGGGTACGAAGCCGGTAAATCCCTGATGAACAGCGTTGAACTGTGCACCCTTGCGGTAAGTTTGGGCTCGATAGATACTTTGATTCAACATCCGGCCTCTATGACCCACTCCATCGTTGCCGAAGAAATTAAAATCCAGGCCGGTATTACCGAAGGGTTGATTCGCCTTTCTGTTGGTATAGAAAGCGCAGATGATATCATTAACGATCTGGAAAGGGCACTTGGTGTATTTAAGTCGAAACAAATAAATGAACCGCGCGTCAAGGCAGTTATATAATGGCTTAAATTTTAACGGCCGGAATTTAGCAGAAAAGGTTATCTCACGATAACCTTTTTTTATTTTTGAGGATCTGAACCTTACTTGGCATAAATTCTTATATTTAATTTCCATAAAAAATCAATTCATGGAACATTGTATGAAATTTTTTAGAATATTTAAGCGTACTGCAAGCGGATTCTCGAAAAACAACATCTCTTATTTGAGTTCTGCAATCGCTTTCTATCTTATTTTATCACTTCCGGCCATGCTTATTGTGATTATAGCGGTGGCAGGCTCGATTTATGACAATGAAGTGGTTATCGATACCTTGTTGGCCAATATTGCAAATCTGGTGGGCAAAGACAGCGCTGATGTCATTGCCAGGGTTTTACAGAACAAACAGATGCTGAGCGGGGGCGGACTTACAAAACTGGTAAGTATTGGGGTGCTGGTTTTTACATCAAGTACGGTTTTTATGACTTTGCAAAATGGATTGAACAATATTTGGAAGGTAAAACTGAAACCGGGTAATAATTTCAAATCCATTATTTTGAACCGACTGATATCTTTTGCGCTGGTAGTGGGACTGGGGGCACTATTACTGTTCTCGCTGGGACTGGATGCCATTCTGTCTTTTATGCATCTCGACGCATTTTTTGAGCTTTTTGAGGTAACTGTATTTCAGGTAAAAATAACCAACACCATTATGTCGCTAAGTATAACCACGCTGGCTATACTTGTGATATTTAAAGTACTACCGGGTGTGCGATTGAGGTGGTTGGATGTTTTGCCCGGTGCGGTTTTAACCATGGGTTTATTGGTAGTGGGCAAGTACGGCATAAATATTTATGTGGGAAACAATGAACTGGGCTCGGTTTATGGCGCAGCAGGATCTTTTGTTATTCTATTGATATGGGTTTACTACTCTGCAATAATACTTTATATGGGCGCGCAATTCACGTTTGAATATGTAATGGAATCGGGCAGAAAAGTAGAGCCCTACAACCACATGTGCGTGGTAAGCGAAACTATTTACGATAGCTACGATGGATTGTACGATTTTTACGACAGTGACGATGATAACAAGTATTGATTTCCAATTTACCAGCTGCCACCAGCGCCTCCACCGCCCGAGCCAAATCCACCGCCACCGCTAAATCCGCCGAATCCACCCCCTGACGAAGAGCCAAATCCTCCGCTGCTGTAAGTGCCCGAGCGGTTTCCACTTAACATTGATGCCCAAAACAGGGTTTCCAGAAGACCCCTATCTCCGTTTTTGCCTCCTCCTCCGCCACCTTTTTTGGCTATAATTACTATAAGTACTATAAAAATAAACATGAAAAATATGATGATATCCAAAGGAATATCCATATCATCACTTCTTAAATAAGGTGAGCCTTCAAATTCACCTTCTGCCAACTCAATCATAATATCGGTTGCCAGATTAAGCCCTTCATAAACAGTGTTATTTCGCATATTAGGGATGAGAACATCCTGAACAATTCTATTTGCCATAGCATCAGGAATAGCACCTTCCAGACCGTAACCCACTTCTATGTAAAGTTCCCGATCGTTTTTGGCAATCATTATCAACACACCATTATAGCGCTCACCTTCCCACATACGCCAATTATTGAACAAAGTGTTGGCAATTTCCTCTCGTGGGTAACCATGTAAATCGTCAATTATAGCAACGGCCAAAATATTGGTGGTTGTATCTCTGTAAGCACGTAGTTTTTGCTCCAATTTATTAACTTCGCTCTGCGACATCATACCCGCATAATCGTTAACCATGCCATAGGGTCTGTCGGGCAGAAAATCTTGGCTGCTAACTGCGAACGATATCAGTAAAAAACTTATAATAAATGCCAATCTACGCGTCATCATCGCCATAACTTATATCATCCGGTAATTCGTTAATATCGTCTGTTTGGTAGGGAAAGAACTGCTTTAATTTCTCGCCAATATGGATTACGGTTTCGGCTATACCCGTGGCAAATTGATTTTGTTTGAAGTATTTGGTCAATAGATTGAACTCGTCCTGCCAAAAATCATCGCCCACTTTTTCGTTGATGCCTTTATCGCCCCATATTGCAATTTTTTTATCTTTGGTTGCGATGTAAATCAACGTACCGTTACGCTGTTCGGTATGGTGCATTTCCAGCTGACCAAATACCTCTATGGCACGCGAAAGGGGATTATCGCCCTTGCATCTGGTTTCAATATGAACCCTAATTTCACCGGAGGTGTTATTTTCTGCCTCTTGAATGGCCGAAATAATTGTTTTTTCCTGTGTTTTATCTAGAAACCGTGCCATAGAAATAATTATTGGTAGTTATTTGAAAATACCGATTGAAAAACCGCTATAAGTTAAAAAATATAGAAAGATGAGTTTAGAACTCCACTGTAGGTGCTACTTCACTTCCTGCGTCAGCTTCGAAATATGCTTTAGCAGAGAAACCCGTTAACGAAGCAATTAAATTTTTCGGAAACCTTCTAACCTCTGTATTAAAATCCCTTGCGCTATTGTTGAAGCGCATTCTTTCGGTTGCAATTCTGTTTTCTGTGCCTTCTAATTGTGCTTGTAAATCACGGAAATTAGCATTGGCCTTTAACTCCGGATATTTTTCAACCGTAACCAACAACCGCGATAATGCACCCGATAACTGACTTTGAGCTTCCTGAAATTGTGCAAATTTCTCGGGATTGTCCAAATCAGAAGCGTTTATATTTATAGAAGTTGCCTTGCTGCGAGCTTCTATAACTGAGGTTAAGGTTTCTTGTTCAAAATTGGCAGCCCCTTTAACGGTATTAACCAGATTCGGCACCAAATCGGCTCTTCTTTGGTATTGGTTTTCAACTTGTGCCCACGCCGAGTTTACACCTTCTTCCTTATCAACCAGACCATTATGAACCCCAACGCCATAAAATGCCAAAATTATTACTATTATCAATCCTATTAAAAACTTTCCTTTCATATCCTTACATTTAGTTTATACTTTAAATCTTGTTTACGTATTTGCATCAAATAAGATTCAATTAAATTAATAATAAGAAATTTAATCCATTGTTAAATTCAAAACCAAAATTTATTTACTTCGATTTAGACGATACACTTCTAGACCATAAAAAGGCAGAGGTGATGTCGCTTACCGATATTTACAATGAATTTGAAATATTTAAAAATATTACGATTGATACATTGACATCCGTTTACGGCAATATCAATTCTGCGCTGTGGGAACAGTACGGTAGCGGCGCTATAGACAAAAAAACACTTCAACGCGAAAGGTTTGAGAATACCTGCATAGAACTGGGAATAGACAGAAAATTATATAAAGCCATAGGTGATGTATATTTAAATAGTTATGAAAAGCATTGGGAATGGATAGACGATGCGAGGAAAGCCTATTTAAAAATTGTAGAAAAATACAATGTTGGAATTCTTACCAATGGCTTTGCCGATATACAAAAAAAGAAGATAGCACAGTTTGAATTGGAGAAAACGGCCAAAGAAATTATAATATCCGAAGAGTTTGGCGTTTTAAAGCCTAAAAAAGAAATATTCGATTATTCGGCACAAAAGGCAGGTGTGGATGCCGATGAAATACTTTATATCGGCGATTCTTTTACCTCCGATGTGCTGGGGGGCACAAATGCGGGGTGGAAGGTGGCGTGGTACACAAACCATCCAAACGAGGAAGGAAAGAGCAAAGCATCATTGGTTTTTGATAAGTTCGATACGCTTCTAAACGAACTGGAGATTGAAGACTAGTTTCTATCAAAGCATAAAAAAAAGCCTTTTCCGATTAAAAGAAAAGGCTTTTTAATTTGTATTCTGCCAAATGAATTAGCCGGCTACATTTTTGAAGGATTTTTCAAGAATGTCCAGGCCTTCGTCAATTTGCTCTTTGGTTACGGTCAATGGCGGTCTGAATCGTATGGTGTTTGGTCCACACGCAAGAATAATCATGCCATTGGTGTTACATTCGTTAATAACCTTATTTCTCATATCGCCGGTTGGCAGGTCTATAGCTGCAAATAATCCTAAGCCGCGTGGGTTGGATAGTTGCTCGTGCTTTTCGGAAAGTTTCTGTAGTTTGCTTACCAGATATTCGCCAACGGTGGCTGCATTTTGCACCAAATTATCTTCTTCTATAATATCCAATATGCGGCCAAAACGAACCATATCCACTAAATTACCTCCCCAGGTAGAGTTAATTCTGGAAGATACGTTAAATACGTTTTTCTCAACTTCATCTATACGCGGGCCGGCCAGAATACCGCAAACCTGCGATTTCTTACCAAATGCAATAATATCGGGTTGAACAAAATGCTCGTGCGCCCAGAATTTACCCGTTAAACCGACGCCGGTTTGAACTTCGTCGTAAATCAACAGTGCTTCGTGCTTATCGGCCAAATCGCGCAGAGCTTGGTGGAACTCCTTGCGGAAATGTCTGTCACCGCCTTCACCTTGTATGGGCTCGATTAAAATACAGGCAATATCATCTTTATACTGCTCAAAATATCTTTCGGCCTGGGCAATGGCCAATTCTTCCTGTTCGGCAACCAGTTTCAGACTTTCGGCCGTTTCGGGGAAGGTATTCGCAGGACTGATAACTCTGGGCCAGTCGAATTTTGGAAAATATCTGATTTTATCATCAAGAGTATTGGTAACCGAAAGGGTATAACCGGTTCTGCCGTGGAAAGCTTTTTCGAAGTGCAATACTTTATGACCCAGCTCGTGGCGGTATCCTTTTTTGAAATTTTTCTGAACTTTCCAGTCAAAAGCTACTTTCATAGCGTTTTCTACGGCCAACGCGCCGCCTGAGATAAAGAAAGAATGTTGTAGATAATCGGTTGTTGCCACTCGGCTGAAAGAATCCATAAATTCAGCAAACTCAACAGTATATATATCTGAATTGGATGGTTTGTTAATAGCTGTTCTCCCAAGTTTGGCAACAAAATCGGCGTCGCCTGCAATTTTTGGGTGGTTCATGCCCAATGGGTTGGATGCAAAAAATGTAAAGAAATCCAATAGCTTTCTGTCACTTTTTGAGTCGTAAAGATAAGCGCCCTTACTTTTTTCCAGATCCAGCACCATATCAAGGCCGTCTGCCAAAAGGTGTTTGCTTAGAATACTTTTTACCTCACCGGGTTGGATAGTTTTTTTAATAGGCATTTTTTCTATTTAATATTAATACTTTAGTTTGGCTCTAATTTACCAAATCCGCGTTTGTAGCTCAAATTATAAACTCAATATTTATAAAAATTTTTAACCGATGATACAATAAGAACAGGCCAAATCCAACCCGCTGTTTTATTCTTGTGCCGGACGTCTCGTTCGGCATGCATAAGGGAACCTCTGGTTCCTAAGCTCGTCTAGGCAGAATGTCTATGAATTTGTTAATAAAATCTTGCTCCGCAAAGGTTCAACCCCTTCAGGGTTGTGGCTCGAAACCGCATATCTAACCCCAGTTTCACTGGGGGTTATAATGCAGTTAGAGTCCATTCGGACTTCTGGTTTTTGCGCATGTATTCAAAAGCCGAGGGAAAAACCAAAAATAAGATGTATTAATTGTGGATATCCATCAAAAACGTCTTTCTGAGCGGAGCGAAGAATCTGTACCGGCACTAGTTGCCAAAATATAGATAATGCAATTATTCCAATTATCTGCCACAATCTAAAATAAAAAAGGTAGCCATTCGTACTTCAGATGTTGCAACTTATTTATAAAATTAAAACACAAAGCCTCGATAAAAATTAATCCAAAAAGATTTTCTGTTGGCAGAGCGGAGATGGCCGGTTTCACTCTCGCGTGAAACCGAGTCAGGGCAAAGCCAGGAGTGCTAAAATTTGATTGAAGTCCATTCGGACTTCTGGCTTTGTGCTGCTATTGGAAATGTAATTTTAGCATATTCTCGGAATATCGTTTCTCTTATCCATATTCTATCTCGGTAGGTTTTAAGTGGTTTTTCACGCTGCATGGCGTCCGTTTTTCGCGAATATTCTTCCGTATGAATTATTTTCCACGGTCGGAATTTGATGGTCCAACCTTTCTTGCCCAATTCGTTGTGGGATTTGAAACGCTCTTCCAAGTTAGATGTAACGCCTATATAAATTTTATCGTACTGTTTTGAATATAATACATACACCGTAAATGTCTTTTCCATCGTTTTAAGTCCCCCTTTACCTCTAACCTATAGATATAAAAAAAGGACATACCGAGTAAAAATCGATATGTCCTTCGTGTTAGTGGCGGGGGCAGGATTTGAACCTGCGTTCGCCGGCTGGCGAATATGAGCCCTACGAGCTACCAAAATATGCTGATTGATTAAGATTCATGGTCGTGTAATATCCGTTCCCTAATCCATTTCCTGCCTTGGTACGACTTTAGTTGTTTTTCTCGCTGCATGGCGTCCGTTTTTCGCAAATATTCTTCCGTATGAATTATTTTCCACGGTCGGAATTTGATGGTCCAACCTTTCTTGCCCAATTCGTTGTGGGATTTGAAACGCTCTTCCAAGTTAGATGTAACGCCTATATAAATTTTATCGTACTGTTTTGAATATAATACATACACCGTAAATGTCTTTTCCATCGTTTTAAGTCCCCCTTTACCTCTAACCTATAGATATAAAAAAAGGACATACCGAGTAAAAATCGATATGTCCTTCGTGTTAGTGGCGGGGGCAGGATTTGAACCTGCGTTCGCCGGCTGGCGAATATGAGCCCTACGAGCTACCAAAATATGCTGATTGATTAAGATTCATGGTCGTGTAATATCCGTTCCCTAATCCATTTCCTGCCTTGGTACGACTTTAGTTGTTTTTCTCGCTGCATGGCGTCCGTTTTTCGCAAATATTCTTCCGTATGAATTATTTTCCACGGTCGGAATTTGATGGTCCAACCTTTCTTGCCCAATTCGTTGTGGGATTTGAAACGCTCTTCCAAGTTAGATGTAACGCCTATATAAATTTTATCGTACTGTTTTGAATATAATACATACACCGTAAATGTCTTTTCCATCGTTTTAAGTCCCCCTTTACCTCTAACCTATAGATATAAAAAAAGGACATACCGAGTAAAAATCGATATGTCCTTCGTGTTAGTGGCGGGGGCAGGATTTGAACCTGCGGCCTTCGGGTTATGAGCCCGACGAGCTACCAACTGCTCCACCCCGCGATAGACTTCTAATTTACGGAACTTTTGGTTCAAATGCTATGTATTTTTTAAAAATAATCAATAAGATTATTCTGTTGAGCAATGATGGTATTAAAAATATATTTGAATAAAATCGTATTTTAAACATATTGTTGTTTTATACCTTATATATATGCAATTATTCCGGCGTTTATTAATATTTGGTAGAAATATGTCGTAGTTTAAAAACTAGTTATTACATTCCCTTCATTTAGTAAATTGAATTTTATAGAAAATAAAATACCAATCTTGATAATACTGGCATTTCTGGTGATAAACGGCGCTTGTTCAAATCGTTTTACGGGAATCCCGGATATTGGTAGCACTGCTAAGATAATGGAAGGGCTGCCTTATTTTAGTTCAACGGTTACAACAAATATAAATGAAGAAGAAGAAACTGAATTAAATATTAATTTCAGTATAGATGGCAGTAGTTTAATCTTTAAAAATCAGAATAATAAATCTGTTGGCCGTATAGAAATTGGCGTTTTGGCAAAGAATACCGATGGTGAAATTGCGGTAGATGATAAATACCACGTGCTGTTGGGAAGGGAAGATGGAATAAAATATTACGATGCCAACATATATAATAAGGTGTATGCCTATAAGCTGCCACCCGGCGATTATAAATTGGAGTTGAGTATAACGGATTTACATACGGCCAAAAGAAGCGAGCGTCGCTTGGAAGCTACCGTACCCGATCCCAACCTTAAAAAACTCTACGTGAATGATATTGGTGTATATGAAAAAAAGAATCCATCGGGAGAATACTATGCTTTTAACGAATACAGTTTAAATGCCCATTACGATTCACTGAAATTTTCGTTCCAGATTACAAAAGGACCGGAAACCAAAGCGGTTGAAATAAATTCTATTCTTTATGAGTTCAGATCTGATTTGGAACCGGCCAGATATATGAGTGGCAGGAATTTTAGACATACCGATGTTGAATATTTAGGCATTGATTACGTGCGCTATGAAATCATTCAAAAAAATATGCGCAGAATTATGGAAAACGGCACGGTAACCATTGATAATATATATCCCGAATTGCCACCGGGTAATTATCGCTATGAAATTAACATACGGGAAACAGACGAAAAGCCGATAATCCGTGTCCGTGATTTTTCAATTAAAGCCACTAATCACCCCTACGTGAAATCTGCTAAAGACCTGGCTGAGCCTCTTTATTATTTGATGTCGAAAGGAGAGTATCAAAAGCTGATGTCAATTGATGATGAAGACTTGTTGAAAGCAGCGGTAGATAAATTTTGGTTATCAAACATTAAAAGTGTCCCTCGGGCGAAACAGGTTGTTAAATTATATTACGCCCGTGTTGAGGAAGCCAATAAACAATTTTCAAATTTTAAAGAGGGCTGGAAAACCGATTTGGGAATGATCTATATTTTGTTTGGACCACCATTATATATAGACAGAGGTTTTGGCAGGATGTCGTGGTTTTATGAGTTTGATAGTGGCGGAGATACCCCAAGTTTCGATTTTGAGGATAAAGGCTTTGGGATAACCCATTTTCCGTTCGAAAATTTTTTAATAAAACGCTCCAATAACTTGTTTACAATAGAAGCTAAACAAATACAGGCTTGGAGGGATGGCTCTATATTGCATACAAGTTTATAAGTATTTATAAAATAGAGATATATAAAAAAGCAGTAAAAATCTTTTATTGGCGTATTAAATCAATCTAAATCCACAAAAAAAAATATTGTGCAAAAATTATGATTGGGCTGTAAAAGAATTTAAAAAAAAACTTGCTTTATAATCTAGAAAAGGGGAATATAGGTGTTACGTTGATTTTATAATCAAACAATAAAGTGCTACAAACTAAATAATAATAAACTCAAACAATTATGAGGCTATATATGTTTAAAAAGCTACTATCAATAGCTCTTGCCTTATTCGTTTCCGTTTCTGTCTATGCACAGAGCGGTTCGTTAACAGGTAAGGTTACGGATAATCAAACAGGTGAGCCAATTATTGGTGCAACTGTTTACATAGAATCTCTACAAAAAGGTGCCCAAACGAATATTGACGGTGAATATACCGTAAGCAGCATTCCGGTAGGTACTTATGATGTTGTGATTTCCTACATCGGTTTCAAAAGCCACAGAACAACTGTTGAAGTTGGTACAGGCGCTGTAACCTTGGATGCACAACTAGATATTGACCTGGTTGGTTTGGACGAAGTTCTTGTTACCGGTTTTGGTACCATCGACCGCCAATCGTTTACAGGTGCAGCGTCATCAGTTTCTGCCGATAGGCTGGAAAGTGTTCCTGTTGCATCAGTTGAACAGGCTTTCCAAGGTAAAATTTCTGGTGTTATGGTTTCTTCAGCTACCGGTACACCGGGTGCTGTTCAAACTATTCGTGTTCGTGGAATTAGCTCCGTGAACGCAGGTACAACACCGCTTTATGTTATAGACGGTGTTCCTGTAATAAGTGGAAGTAACGCTACTTCCAGCTCAACCAGTTCTTTGGGTGTGCTTGCAGGTTTAAGTTCATCCGACGTTGAATCTATTACTGTTCTTAAAGACGCCGTATCTACCGCTCCTTATGGTGCACGTGGTACCAACGGTGTTGTTGTAATTACTACAAAAAGTGGACGTAGCGGTAATACCGTTTATACTCTTTCCGCACAAGCCGGTATTAACAGCCGTGCTGTTGACGGAGAAAAAGGTATGAGCGCTAAAGACTACGATCGTTTTGTTAATGATGCTATTATCAATACATTTGGTTCATTGGATAACGCTTTCGGCCCGGGAACTACTTCTGCGCTTAAAGCATATTATGGATGGGATGGTGAACATGAAGCAAACTGGGGCGATGTTGTAAGAACAGAGAACGCCATGCAGCAAGAATATACTCTATCTGCAAGAGGCGGTAACGATAATACAAACTTCTACGTTTCCGGTGGTTACTTTAACCAGGAAGGCCAAACTATTGGTACAGAATTAGACCGTATTCATGGTAGTTTGGATATTTCGCACAGATTAGATAATCGTGTTAAACTATCTAACTCTACTAAAGGTTCTTTCGTAGAGCAAAACGGTATTCTTGAAGGTGCCGGTTATTTCGGTAGCCCTATCCTTGCTGAATATTTTATGCTACCTATCGAAAAGCCTCGCCATGATGACGGTACAACTAATATTACCGAATTAAACGGTAGTTTGTTCAACCCAATTTATATTCAAGACAACGATATTACACGCAAAAGAAATATCCGTGTGATGAACAACACAGCTTTGGATATTAATATTGCACAGAACTTCTCTTTTACTTCACGCTTGGGCTTAGACTATTTGCTAGGTGAAGAAAAATACTATAGAAACATTCTATACGGTGATGCCGATGACCTATCCGGTTCGGTAAATGATATTACTAACCGTAACTTTAACTACGTATGGCAAAACACTTTAAGCTATATCTATTCTCCAAACTCTGATAATAGATTTAACCTTAAAGCCATTACCGAAACACAGAAAAACAACCACTTTTACCTAGACGCTTACGGCTCAGGTATTGCCGCTCCTGGTTTGTATAACCTAAACACTACAGCAGTGCCGGAAGGTGTTTGGTCTTCAGTAACAGACTGGGCTTCACAATCTTTCACAGGTATGGTTAACTACGGTTTCAAAAACAAATTATTTGTTGATGCAAACCTACGCTACGAAGGTAGTTCCAGATTTGCGGAAGACAAACGTTGGGGTACTTTCTGGTCTGTTGGTCTAGGCTATGTACTGACTGAAGAAGACTTCTTAAAAGACAACGACGTATTGAACTATTTGAAACTACGTGCCTCTTATGGTAAAACAGGTAATGCTAACGTAAACATTAACAGTTACCAGGCAGTTGTTGGTTTTGGTAGCTATAACGATACTGCTACTATTCAAACTTCTGGTTTAGGTAACAAATTCCTAACCTGGGAAACCGCAAACTCTTTGGACTTAGGTGCCGAATTTGAATTATTCAATAAAGTTTCTGCAGAAGTAACCTACTTCCGTAAAGATAGTAAAGACTTGCTATTTGCAGTTCCATTGTCGCGTACAACCGGTCATACCAGCCAAACTCAAAACATTGGTGCTCTTTACAACCAAGGTCTGGAGATTGAAGCTAACATTGACGTAATTCGTACAAGATTGTTCAAATGGAACATCGGTGGTAACTTTACTGCGCTTAAAAACGAAATTACAGAGTTGCCACAAGATGCCAACGGCGAAGATATCGAAATTAAAAGCAGTACCCAATGGCGTGCAGTTGTTGGATATCCTGTAGACGCTTGGTACATGAAAGAATGGGCAGGTGTAGATCCTGACAATGGTGACCCGCTATGGTACAAAGATGATGGTAACGGTGGTAGAACAACTGTTAACACATGGAATGATGCCGATTCGTACTACCAAAACGCAAGCGCAATGCCTACCAAATTTGGTGGTTTAAGCACACGTTTTGACATAGAAAACTTCTACGTAAGTGCAGATCTATACTACTCCTTTGGTAACAAAGTTTGGGATAGCTGGGCTACTTATATGCGTAGTGACGGTGAGTTCGCTCTATCATTTGGCCAATATGCACGTCAAGCTGACTATTGGACACCAAACAATAGAAATGCCGAGAACCCAAAACCATTCTACCAAACACCTAGAAACTCAGACGGTGTTCCAACATTGGCAAGTAACGCATCTTCAAGATATCTATATAAAGGAGATTACTTGAGATTGAAAACCGTTAATGTTGGTTATAATATCCCGGGTAAATATCTGAAAGACGTTGGTCTGCAGTCTGCAACTGTGTATTTTGTAGGTCAAAACCTATGGACATACGTATTTGATGATGCACTCAATTTCGACCCCGAGGTTAAATCAAGCGGTACGTTTAACTTAAACTCTTTGCCGCTCAAATCTGTAACTTTTGGTGTTAAAGTTAACTTTTAAAGGAAATTACAATGAAGAATATATTTAAATATACACTCGCACTGCTTTTAGTAGCAGGAATTAACCTAAGTTGTAATGATTTCTTGGAGCCTTCTTTAAATCAAAATTTACCGACTGAAGGGGTAATCCAGAATGCAGACGACTTAGAAGCAACCGTTTTAGGTACACATTCAAGATTAAAAGGTACTGCACTTTTTGGCCGCGACTTAGTTGCCGGTTTGGAAGTGAGTACTGATAATGCGCACTCAAACGGTTATTCAGGACGTTTCTTGGCTCAATCGCAGTTTAACCACACGGTAAACAGCAGCTATGCTTCCGGTATTTGGAACGGTTTTTATGCCGTTATAGCAAACGCAAACGTAGCAATACATGCAGATGTGGAAGATAGCCCTGAAGTTAAGCATTACAAAGGGCAAGCATATGCACTGCGCGCCATGGCACATATGTACTTACAATTGTTCTTTGGCCAGGACTTTTCTGGCGGAACATTGGGCGTACCTTATATCACTGCCTACAACGACGGTAATTTGGTTCCACCACGCGAATCTTCTGCCGATGTTTGGACAAAAATTGGTGAAGACTTTACAACAGCAGTAGGTCTTTTAGATAAAAGCAAAGGCGTTGGCTATGCAGGAATTATGAACTACTATGGCGCAAGAGCCTTACAGTCTCGTTATTTCCTATTTACAGGTAACTTCTCAGGTGCAGTAGCTGCAGCAGATGATGTTATCAACAACTCCGGTTTAAGCTTGGTAGATGCAAATAACCTGGCTGCAGCATGGGCAAGTGGATCAGGACCTGCCGGTTTATTTGAAGTTGCTCAAACTTCAACCGACCGTAGAGGTAACGATAGTTTAGCTAGAATCTACAGAGCTTCTAACTACGGTGATGTAGAGGCTACTGGCGATCTTTATTTCTCATATGATGCTAATGATGCTCGTTTGGGCTTGATGGTTGACAATACCGCAAGTCAAGCAGATAACGCTGGTAGCTACAGAATGGTTGGTAAATATGTTGACGAATTAGGATCGGATAACATCCGTATCATTCGTTTGGCAGAAGTTTATCTGAACAAAGCTGAGGCTTTGGCCAGAGATAACAAGCCTGGACAAGCACTACCAATTATCAATAATCTTTCAGCCGAGCGTGGCAGTAACAAAGTATATGCTACTGGCTCGATTGATGAAGTATTGGAAGAAAGAAGATTGGAATTGGCTATGGAAGGTCATCGTTTCTTTGACTTGCTCAGAAATGGTAAAAACATTCCATACATCCAAACCGGACAATATGACTTCGTAACCGGTGCAGATATACCATTTGGTAACGGCAGACTATCTCTCCCAATACCACAAGCTGAGATGGATGCAAATTCAAGCATGAAACAAAATCCATTCTACGAACAATAAATTTTAGAATATTCTAAAATATTTAAAGCCTTCATTTTTTAATGAAGGCTTTTTTTGTGCTTTAAAAAATGGAAATGAATGCAATGGTTTGGTTTGAGGTAGTGAGGAAGAGCTTTGTACAGTAAGATTATCTTTATAAACAGTAATGTACACAGCAACAATAACCACTAAACGCAAATTATTGCCAATACCTAAATACTTTTAACAGCACTATAGAGAGGATAGTTACGGTTATAGTAACTGGATGTAGCCAACTGAGGCCTCAGCCCCAGGCGAGAGCTATAATTGTCTAAAGACAGCTTTAATCTTAACTTCTTGCGCTGGTTATTACAATCTGTTCATTATTAGTCCCGAAAGCCACATCTGTATTTGCTGATATTGAATGTTATAGTATGCATTACTTCGCGTTAGTAAGTAATTATCGAAGGGAAAGTATTTGTTTTTAATTTTAGGGGTCTTAAAATAGAAATTATACTCAGGATCCGAAGTGTCGTAACTGTAACTCCAACGCATCATATCTAACGATTTATCAACATACCAAGGCGGGCCGAATAGGATATAAATCATACCTAAATCGGTTTTCCAGCCCTCTTTAAAATTTGAGAATTGTTTATTGGCTTCCTCAACTCTTTCATAATATAATGATATCACATTGCTGGCAATTTTAGAGTTTTTCACATTAGACAGCCAAAATTTATCTATGGCTTTTTTTAAAGAATCTTGCGACTGGATAGACATTAATTTTTCGTGTTCTTTATCGCTCATTAGATAAATTAAAGGCTCAGCCAGTTCACGTGCTGTTTTTAAAGAAGGGTAATTTGGAGTTTTAATACTAAAATCACGTGCTTTATATATTTCTATATCGTCTTCACTTGTTTTCTCGGACTCTACTTCCAGCCTGTAATTACCTTTTGGAAGCCCCGGAAACACTAATTCAATCAAAACACTGCCCTGATCGGTTAAAACCCGACGAGTACTGTTTAAAACTTCGAATCTATCGTACTCTATGCCTTTATATTGGATACTTGATGAATAGTGATTCCCAAACGTCATTGGCCAGGCCACGGTAGTATCAGCATTAAACTTCAATAAGCGGGCATTTATGGTTATAGGCGTCTCGGGTTTGTTGTTAGTAATTTGGAACGAAAACTTCAGAGAATCAATAGCGGAGGGTACATCAAATGTGGTTTGAGGTGTAAAAACCGTATCAGTTTCAGCATTATTTTTACTCAACAACTGTATATTGGTAATATTGGATATCAACTGCTTAGGATTTGGAATAAAAACTTCTTCCGTTCTAACGGTTGGCTTTTGGCTTTTCTCGTCGATTAAAATTATATCTACAAAATAATTGCCGGGCTCTACAATAAATTCCTTCTGTATCAGATACGTATCCTGGCTGTACCGTATATTCGGATTTTTCTCATTAATATCTATTTTAAAATGCTCAACTCTTGCAATATTGTTTAAGCTGTCTTTATTTATTATCTGGACGTCCATATTAGCATTGGCAACAAAATAGCCATCCTTTTTAGTATATACCAAGCTGCCAAACACTACTTCGGCTGCAATAGATATAATGGCATTATCGTCTTCATCTAAATAACCGTTCGCTACGGCTCTAAGTTCTGGATAGCCCGGCCGATATTGAAAATCTGAACCCCGATTTACATTATCAATATTTGTTGACCCACAGTTATTAAAAATCAATAGTATAAGCAAAAGAGGGATTAGAAAAGCCAATCTACTGGAAGAATACTTATTTTTGGTCATCAGCGTTTAGTTATGCGGTTTATACTAATTTTAAGTTATTAAATTAACGGATAACATTGCATTATAGTTTATAGAAGTATAATGAGCAAACATTTAGTGAATTACAAAAAGCATTGTTCGGTTTATGCATAGAAAATAGTATTTTCCAATTGAAATACAATTCATTTATATATTCGGTATTTTATACGGCATAAAACGATTAAATCATGCCATAGTTTAGATTAAAAACAAATATATAAATGATTTGGTCAAAAAATTAACTTACTAAAATTAATATATTTTAAACCTTATTTAATACATGAATATTGTAGAAAGAAGAACAAAAATTGTTTGTACCATCGGGCCGAGTTGTAACACACAAGAGGGCATTAATGACTTGATAAGACATGGTATGAATGTGGCAAGGCTAAATTTTTCGCACGGATCCCATGCCGACCATGCTAAGGTTATTAAATATATTAGAACAGCTGCCCAAAAATTCAAATACAGTGTGCCTATTCTTATGGACTTGCAAGGCCCAAAAATCAGAGTGGGGCAGATGAAAAATGGCGGTCAGGTTTTAAAAACGGGAAGTATCATTAAAATAACAGCAGAAAAGATAGATGGAACTTCTGAGTTAATACCTATAGACTTCGAAAATCTGATTTATGAGGCTGAAGTGGGGAATGCAATATTATTGGATGATGGGTTGCTGGAGTTTAAAGTAATTGAAAAACAAAACGACCATTTGAAAGCGGAAGTAATTGTAGGCGGCTTGCTAAAATCGCGGAAAGGTGTGAATTTACCAAATGTTAAAATTACTATACCGGCGCTGACAAAAAAAGATATCAAAGACCTTGAGTTTGGTATATCGCAGGATGTGGATTATATAGCACTATCCTTTGTACGCTCAGCCAAAGACGTGAGAGATATCATTTCAAGAGTACGTGCGGCCGGTAGCCAAGCTGCTATAATATCTAAAATAGAAAAACCTGAAGCTCTCGAGGTTATAGACGAAATTATAGAAGAATCTGACGGTATTATGATTGCACGAGGGGATTTAGGTATAGAAATTCCTACAGAACAGGTACCGGTTGTACAGAAAAAAATTATAGAAAAATGTAGAGCAGCCGGAAAGCCGGTAATAACCGCTACGCAAATGCTCGACTCGATGATACAAAACCCGCGTCCCACACGTGCAGAAAGCTCTGATGTTGCCAACGCAGTATTAGACGGCACCGATGCGGTAATGCTTTCGGGAGAAACTGCGGCAGGGAAATATCCAAATGAAGCGGTAAGTGTAATGGCAAGAATTTGTAAATCGGTTGAAGAAAACCATGAGCAATTGTACTACAGTTTGGAATATAAGAAGCCTGAATGGAAAGAAAAGCAAATTATTGAATCCCTTTCTTATTCCTGCGTTACTTTAGCAGAAAATGTTGATGCAAATGTTATAAGTACCATTACGCACTCAGGCAATACTGCGCGGAGAATTGCTAAATTCAGGCCAAAAATGCCCATTATAGCGTTTACAGAGAGCATTAAGGTACGCCGGCAGTTAAACTTGGTATGGGGGGTGTATTCTGTAAAAGCCGATGGCCTAAAAGACACCGATACCAGCGTTACCATTATGGAAGAATACCTGAAGGAGCATAACTTAGTGCCTAAAGGAAAACGCGCTATCATTGCAACAGGTATGCCTATTGCAAAGCGTAGCAGAACCAATATGATAAAAGTAAGCGTAATAAGCTAAATATTGTATTAACAAACCCTATATATGTATAAAAAGCTGTTCATATCTATCTTCATACTGCTATTATGGAATGGGTGCGGCAGCTTTAAATCCAACTGGGTAAATTTTAACGCCTACTATAATACGTTCTACAACGCCAACAAAAATTACCACGAAGGCCTGGATAAAATACTGAACGTAAAGCAAGAATATACCTCCGAAAGTCCCATTAGAATTCATGAAAAACCGGTAAATAGCGGAACGCAGGAGTTCGAAAAATCGATAAACAAAGGCGCAGATGTGCTGCGTAAATACCCCGAATCGAAATGGATAGATGAATCACTTCTGATTATTGGCAAGTCTTATTATTTCCGGAAAGAATACTATTCTGCTATTGAAAAATTTGAAGAACTGTACCAAACATCGGAAGATAACAAGTTTGTGCAAAAAGCCATTTTATGGAAAAGCAGAGTTTATCTGGATATGGGATTTTTCGACCAAGGAATCCAATACCTAAACGAACAGATTATACTATTTGAAAACGAATGGCACGATAAATATTTATATGAAGTAAAAGCTGTGCTCGCGCAGTTGTATGTAGGCAAAGAGAACTGGGCCATGGCTGCTCCACTATTGGAAGAAGTAGCACCGAATATTAAAAACAAAGCCTATCGGGAACGTAGCTTTTTTTTATTAGGGCAGATGTATGATTTATTAGAACAGCCGGATAAGGCGCTGGGCGCTTTTAAAAAAGTAGAGAATAATTATTACAATTACGATCTACAGTATTTAGCAAAACGTAAAAAGGCTGAAAATGCACGCCGTCTGGGCGATTACGATACTGCCCTGGCCACGTTCAAAGAAATGTTGAGAGATGACAAGAATGCCGAATTCAGGCCTGAATTGAATTATGAAATAGCTCGTACTTTATCTAATATTGGTGAATACAAAGAGGCCGAAAAAATTTATAAGGAAATTCTGGCCGATAAGATTCAACGTCCTAAAGCCGAAACACTGGCAAAAGTATATTATGGTTTGGCCGAAGTGCAACGTTTTGGTTTTGATAATTTTAAGCTTGCTGCTGCATATTACGACACCGCCTCCCGCCAAAATGCCAGCAGAGATAAATTACCACTTAATTTTAATGCAGCTGAACTGGCAGAATCGTTTGGAAAATACTCCGATTTTAAAAATGAAATCCACCTACAGGACAGCTTGCTATGGGTAGGTCAGTTGCCCCAAGATGAGTTCAGAAATTTAATTAGCGATCTAAGGCAACAAAAAATAAAAGAACTCGAAGAAGAATTACGCAAAAGGCAAGATTCACAAAATACCATGGTAAATATTACCGGGCAGGGGCAAACAGAGAATGTGGCCGGAAGTGGATTTTTAAATGTTCAAAACCCAAGCCGGTTGATGGACGCCAAAAATCAATTTAAGGCAATTTGGGGTGATAGAAAATTAGCAGATAATTGGCGTGTTATGGATTTGCTCAGAAAAACAATAGACGAAAATCAGGAAGACGAGCTGGGAGAAACAAATTCTGAAATGAACGGGAACCAACAATTTACAGATATTGAACTGGAAATAGATATATCTCGCGTACCGTTTACTAAAGCAGCGCAGGATTCGTTAGAAAAGGAAATAGCAATTCTAAATTATGAGCTGGGCAATTTATTCTATTTATCGCTGGAAATGCCCGATAGCGCGGCCTATTATTTTACCAAAGTACTAAAGGATTATCCGGAAAATTCGGCCAAACCAATGGCGCTATACTCGCTCTCTGAGCTGAAATATATAGAAGGCGACAGTTTAAGCGCCGTGGAATTTGCAAAAGAGTTGGTTGAAAGATATCCCCAATCCAGGTATGCAAGCAGATTGGCCGAAAAATATAGTTTGGAAGTACAAGAGGCAATAGAAGTTATAGATGCCACTTTAATGCACCGGTTTGAAATTATAAATGCCGATTCAACCTTTAGCGATAGCACAAAAGCTGCTATGAGCGCAGAGCTGGCAACCTCAAATATTATGGATGATTCGGCACCTGTTATTTTATATAAGTCTATTCAGAATTTTATCCGCCTCGCAAAACAAGACAGTTCATTCAGTACAAATTTAAACAATTGGATGGCCATGAAAGCTAAATGGCAGGTTGATAAAGACTCACTCGATATTTTTAAAGCCGAAATTATAGAGTTGGTAGAAGACACAACATTAAGTGAAGATGAAGTTGCGGAGTTGTATGCACGGGCTGATACAACCATGCCGGAACTGGATTTGACTATTAACTTCCCATATAATGGCAAATATTGGGACTTAGCCCGCTCCAATATCGACCTGTTTTTGAATTATTTTAAGAATTCAGCGCTTTCCAAAGAAATCAACATCTTAAAAAAGGAACTGGAAGTGCCGGAGCCGCCCAAAAGTGAGGAAGTTGAGGTAACAAAAGAGGAGGAGTTTAGCGCATCGTACGAGTTTATAACCTGCTCCGATATCGGAGAAGAAGCCAGACCAAGGGTGGGTTGGTCGGAATTATTGGGAGAACTTTCTTATGACCAGGCCTCGGAGCCCGATGAACTGGTATATGTTTTCGTTATAAATCAAAGAGGTATTGTAGAGTCGTTCGAGCTGAAAACCGAATACGAAAACTATTCGGATAATCTACAACTACAGCTTGAAGATGCTTTTTATAACCAGCTTTCTTTCGAACCCATTATTTATGAAGGAGAAGCCATTATGGTGCAATGCGAGCTGAAAATCCCGTTAAAATAGTTTACTAACGCATGCCTCTGATAAAGGAAAACTTGGTGACCGAATTTACCGATGCTTACACCAATAGATAATTGGAAAAACCATTCTATACTCCAAGTTGTTGAATATGACCCATAAATCCCATTTAATCGACCGCCTGATACGCAACTATAGCAATGAAGAAGTTGTGCTACTTCTCGAATCGCAATTGGATGAGCATCGTGACAGCAACTTTTCTTATTTTACCACCAAGCCTGCATCTTGGATAAAAACACAACAAGGCATTACTACTATATGGGATGGCGTCAAACTAAGCCAAACGCATGCGGCCCCATGGGAGGTATTGAAAGCGTATCGCAAATCCATAAACAGAGATATTTTCGGATATTTTGGTTACGGTCTGAATCAGCCGGAACAGAGCTGGTTAAATACCTCAATAGTCATGCCGGATATGTTTTTCTATGCTCCCGAAATTATCATAAAAATAGACAATAACGCTTCTATTAACGTTTTACGGGGTAAAGTTGATGAATATATCTTTGCCGATAGGAATACGTACGAAAAAGACAACTTTAAATTAAATTTTAAGAAAAGTGTTGCTAAAGAAAAGTATTTGGCTCAAATAACAGAATTACTTGCGAACATTAAACAAGAACAGGCTCTTTGTGTAAATTTATCGCACACTCTGGAGTTTGATTTTGAGGGAGAACCGTATCATTTATATAAAGAGTTCAGAGAAAACGAACCGGTGCCTTTTGCTGCATTCCTAAAAATAAACAATCAATATATTTGCAGTGCCTCTCCCGAAAGGTTTTTGAAAAAGAAAGGAAGCAAAGTTGTTTCAAGTCCTATTAAAGGCACTTTAAAAAGAGATTTAATCCCCAATAAGCAAGCTATAAATGAGTTTTTAAAATCCGAGAAAGAAATCAACGAAAATAAACTCACGGTAGATTTAATCTGTGAAGAACTAAAAGGAATAGCCTTGCCGGGTACAGTTGAAGTAACAGAATCGTGCGAGTTGCAATCGTTTAAAAGCCTGTATCACTTGGTGTCCGCCATTACATGTGAAGTCGATGAATCACAAGATCCGGTTGACTTGATACGTGCAAATTTTCCGCCAGCATCTATGGTAGGGGTGCCACGCAAACAAAGTGCCGTTTTAATAGATAAGCTTGAAAATAAAAGCAGGGGAGTGTATGCAGGCGCGATCGGGTATATAAATGCCAATGCTGATTTTGACTTGAATGTGGTAATACGTTCTGCTTTTATCGATGAGAATAGATTGGAATATCCTGTTGGTGGTGCAATAACAAGGCTTTCGGTTCCAGAAAACGAATGGGAGGAAACATTTGTTAAATCAAAAGCCATAACCGGCATAAGTAATGGTTCGGCAGTACCAATAAATAATTAATCAGTTTAGAATTTATAAATGGCAAATTTGCATAAAACGGTTCGCACTCTGGGCGAACTGAAGGAAAGCGGCTGGCAATCCAAATCGGTAAAAGAAGAAATGCGCAGTAATTTAATAGATAAAATGCGCAATAAAGAAACTCTGTTCCCGGGTATAATCGGCTATGACAAAACCGTAATACCACAAATACAGCACGCTATACTGTCGCACCACGACCTTATACTGCTCGGACTCAGAGGACAGGCCAAAACGAGAATTTTAAGGGCTTTGGTGCATTTGTTGGACGAATACATCCCAATAATCGAAGGTTCCGAAATTAACGACGATCCTTTTAACCCATTATCCAAATATGCCATTGAGTTAATCGAGAAGAATGCCGAAAAAACGCCTATCGAATGGCTGCACCGTTCCGCACGATATGGTGAAAAACTGGCTACGCCCGATACTACCGTAGCCGATTTAATTGGCGATATAGACCCCATCAAAGCCGCAGCAAACAAACTAAATTTGGCCGACGAAAATGTGATAAACTACGGATTGATACCGCGCACAAACAGAGGCCTTTTTGTTATAAACGAGCTCCCCGACTTGCAACCGCGCATTCAGGTGGCCCTGCTCAACATTATGCAGGAAAGGGATATCCAAATCCGCAGCTTTAATGTTCGCATTCCTCTGGATATATCTATGGCTTTTTCGGCAAATCCGGAAGATTATACCAATCGGGGAAATATAATAACTCCGTTAAAAGACAGAATCGATGCCCAGATTATAACGCATTATCCAAAAACTATGGAAACTGCTATACAAATTACCGAGCAGGAAGCGTGGAGCAACCGGACTTCTCCTATAAAAATCAATTTCCCCAAACTTTACCGTGAAATTGTGGAGAGAACCGTTTTTGTGGCCCGTGATTCGGAATTTGTTGACCAAAAAAGTGGGGTGTCCACCAGAATGTCGATTACGGCAATGGAGCAGGTCATATCTGCGGCCGAACGTCGCGCTATTTTGAACAATGAAAAGGAAACAACAGTACGGATAACCGATTTATACCACATGATACCTGCACTGACCGGAAAGTTGGAGCTGGTATATGAAGGCGAGCAAGAAGGTGCAATTAAAGTTGCAAAACACATTATCGGAAAGGCCATAAACATTACATTTAAAATGCATTTCCCCGATCCATTAAGTAAATCGGAGCAGAGAAACCGAACCTATCAAAATATAATGGATTGGTTCGCAAAGGGGAACGAAGTCATTTTAACGGATACTTTGGCGGATAAAGAATATCGAAAACGATTGGCAACCGTGCCCGAACTTCAAGATTTAATCAAAAAATTTGCGGATGCCGTCAGTGATGGCGAAAAATATGCCTGGATGGATTTTATTCTGGACGCTCTGCACCAAAATTCAATGCTGAGCAAGCAGGATTTGGATAACCAAAATGTGTATTCGGATATGCTGGGAACCATGTTTTCCAAAATAGATAACCCTGATAATGAGGATGAGAATTTTGACTTTTAATATTGAAAAATGTTGGATATAGTTGTATATTTAAAGTCTATTTAAAAAAATGAACAGTTTATAATAATATGAAAAAAGGAATCCACCCAGACTATAAGGAATTGACCGTTGTTTTAAGCGATGGCACGGAAATTAAAACACGTAGTACCTTAAATACCAAAGATGGCGTTTATAGAAGTGAAATTGATTCCAAAAACCATCCTTTTTATACCCAAAGCAAATCGTTTACGCCAACAGCCGGCCGTATCGATCGCTTTAAACGTATGTACAAAAACAAATAAATTTCCGGTTTTTCCGCATAAGTGTTTCAAGGATGCCTTTATATTAAGTGCATCCTTTTTTTATGCTCAAAATAAAGTCAAATGGTTATAAAAATTTTTGAAGTCGGTCCATTCATGCAGAATACATATCTGCTGATAAAAGAAGGGGAAGCCATTTTAGTGGATCCGGGTTTTTTTACCGAAAGTGAATACCAGCTATTTAAAAAAACGCTGAACAAAGCCAATGCGCAATTAATAGCCATAGTTTTAACTCATGCACACGTCGATCATGTGATGGGTATCCATCGCACACTCAACGATTTTGATGTGAAAGTGTATCTTAATACCGATGATCTGTTTTTATGGCAAAATTTTGGTGCACAAACGCGCGCTTATGGTATTAACCAACCGGATTTTGATTTTATCCCGGAAAACTTACCCAAAGATGATGCAAAAATATTGGGTAAATTTAATTTCGAATGTCTTTTTACGCCCGGTCATGCGCCCGACCATACCTCGTTATATTTTGCTCAAGAAAAAGTGCTGATTTCCGGTGATGCCATATTTAAGGAAAGTATAGGCAGGACAGATTTGTACAAAGGTGATTTTGAGTTACTGTCGGCTTCCATTCGCACCAAATTATATACTTTACCGGAAGAAACCGTTGTGTATCCGGGACACGGACCGAGCACGGATATTGGCCATGAAAAGCGAAACAATCCCTTTGCCAGGCCTTGATAAAGAAAAGAAAGCACCTACTACTCGTTTGAGTCGCTTAGCTTACTGATTTCGGAGTTAAAGTATTCTGTTCTTTCAGGGTATCGCTTGGTTAGTTTTTTATACATCAAAATTGCTTCATCCGTATTTCCCTGTAATATGTGTATTTTGGCCAGAGTTTCGGAAGCTATATCGTCAATATTGCTTGCTTCTTTACCCAAATCCACATCATCATAAGGCTCATCTTCTGATGGAATGCGAATGCGCTCCGACTCCACTTCTTCCAGCATGGATATTAAAGCATCCAAATCCAATAATGGCGATTTTCTGGTGCCTTGAATTAAAGTTTTGTTCGACGTGTAAGCGCGTGCGGGAACCGTTGCCTCAAATCGCTCAGGGTGAACCAAAAAATAGTGCAGATGTTGCATTAGTGGACTTCCCGCGGCGTACGTTTTGGCTTTTAGCGCTTCTTTTATGGCATTTTTATTGTCGTCCAGCAAATGAAAAAACCAAGCCAGTAGAAAATAACCAACAGCGTCTGGTCCTCTCTTACGCAATTGTTTTTTAAGACTTTTAATGGTCTTTATGGGGTCTTCGTCGAACAGTTCTACGTAAGAATTTAGTGATTTCGGTATTTTAAATGGGAATTGGTGCATTGCTATTTAACTTGCCGTTATATTAAGTTCTCTTTCTATAATATTCAAAGATTATTACCAATTACTTACGGCATCGTTAAATATATTGTTCGCAATTTGCTTCAAAGCTTCCTCAAGTGCTTCAATTTCACCATTTATAGGGTCGTCGGTGGGGTCAAAATTAAAATTTCCCGAGAATGATTTTGTCCATTCAGGCTTGGTGTTTTTTGAATATAAAAAGGTGGCATTTACCGATATTTTAACCTGGTTTTGATCCGCCACTTCGTCGCCGGTAATACTAAACGGGCGGTTCGAATATGATAATATTGTGCCTTCCAGAACGGCATCGGCTTCGTCTTCCGAGTCTGCCAGCCGTAACTTACTTTGATTGATAAATCGGTTTATCAATGCTGCGTCCAGGCGGTCGCTCAAATCGCCCAGTCCGCTATTCGATTTATCCGAAAAAAACGGGATATAAATGGTGTTTACATCCGAGGGAATAGACGCTCCGGTAAAGCTATATTTCAAGCAGCCCGGTATTGCAATTAAAAGGCACAGCAATATGTAGGTTGGTAACTTATTCAAGTCCGTAATGGTCTATTTTTCTGTAAAGTGTGCGCTCACTTATGCCCAGTTTTTCAGAAGCTTTCCTCCGGTTGCCATCGTATTTATCAAGGGCTCGCTCTATTAAAAATCTTTCGGTTGCCTCTAGGGATGGAATACTTTCTTCGCCAAGAAACTGTAGCAGGGCAGGGTCGATATTTTCGGGGATTTCATGCTCACTTTGTTCGAAATGTGAACCGCCGCTTTCTACGTCGGAGCTTAGACCCAGGTTATCGTTTTCCTCATAGCGCTCAAATTTTGCAGGTGGTAAATAAGTGGTTTGCACATCCTGATTGGCCATATTGGTATAAAAGTAGTTTGCCAGCACATTTCTCAAATCATGCAGCTCGGTTTTAACATCCGTCATTTCCGTACTTAATTTCACCAAAGCTTTGAAAATCATTTCATTTTCGGCAGTTCCAAAAGCACTTTGTTGGTTGCTTTGGCTGGATGATAGGATGGGCAGATTATCGGCAGAACCTAATTTTTGCCTTCCATCCAGGTAGTGTTTCAGGTCGTCTGCTTCTATGAATTTGGATTTTTCGAAAACCACAAGTTTTCTGGCAACTTCGCGCAAAGTTCTCACGTTACCCGGCCATCGGTAAGAAAGTAACAGCTCTTTAGCGCTCTCCGACATTCCCCTGAATATTGAATCGTATTTCATGGAGAATTCTTGCACAAAATTATCGAATAGTGGTAAAATATCTTCTTTACGGTCGCGCAGTGGTGGTAAATAAATTTGAACCGTGTTGAGACGATGGTACAAATCTTCCCTGAACTCACCTTTTTTCACGAGTTCCCATAAATCTTTGTTGGAAGCGGCGATAACCCTCACATCGGTTGTGCTTACTTTACTGGAGCCAACCCTGTAATACTCGCCATTTTCCAAAATACGCAACAGTCTTACCTGTACACTCATTGGCGTATCGCCAATTTCGTCAAGAAAAATGGTGCCTTTATTGGCTTTCTCGAAATATCCTACGCGGTCGCCATCTGCACCGGTAAAAGAGCCTTTCACGTGGCCAAAAAGCTCGCTTTCAATAGTGCCTTCCGGTATAGACCCGGCATTGATAATCACAAGGTTCTGGCTGCTTCGCTCGCTATCGCCGTGTATGGCCCTGGCCGTAACCTCTTTTCCTGTGCCGCTTTCGCCCTGAATAATGACAGAGAAATCGGTTTTGGCCACTTTCATAATCTTATCGATTACGCCATGAATCTGTGACGATTCGCCAATTAAACCGTATTTTTTTTGAAATACTTCGCGGTCCATAAATTACTATTTATATAAATATGACAATTTGTCGTAAAGTTAAACAATCGAAGGGTGCGAAGTAAATCTTTTACGAAAAATTATTTACGTATTTCTTCTATGTTTTCTACAGGTAGTTTTCTGGTTTCTTTGAAAGTTGACAGAACTAAATTGGAGCGTGTTTTATTAACACCGGCCCAGCTTTGTATTCTGGACAAGAGTTTTTCGAATGTTTGGGTGTTTTTTGTGCGTGCTTTAATGAAGTGGGAACCGTCGCCGGTAATGGAGTGGCATTCTAAAATTTCGGGCTCTTTCAAAGCTTCGGAAACAAATTCTTTATAGTTTTTCGAGCCATCCACATCAACAAAAATAAAGGCCGTAATGTCGTACAAAAATAGTTTGCTGTTTAAAATAGCATTATAACTTTCAATTAAACCACGCTCTTCTAATTTTCTCATCCTTTCTGACACAGAAGGCACGGAAAGTCCAACAATTTCAGCTATCTCGTTACGCTGAGCACGGCCTATCTCTTGTAGGTGGTTTAGAATCATGATATCAATATCATCAAGTAAATATCGCATAATATTATCTTCTCTTTATTATTATAATCAATTTATAAAATAACCTTAAATTGTTAAGCAATCAAGTTTAATTGATGATTTTAATTTATAGCCTTTATAGATTTTATCTATATTAAAAAAATAAAAATAAATATATTATTTGAGCTTATCTTTAGCCAACAATATAAATATGTAAATAAATGCTTGATATAAATTTTATAAAGGATAATACGGGTCTTGTAAAAACCGGAATGCTTAACAAGGGTGAAGAAGATACAGCAATTGTAGATTCTTTGCTAAAAGTTGATGAAGAATGGAGAGCATTGGTTCATAAGGTTGACGAGCTCAGAGCGGTGAGCAATACCAACGCTAAAAAAATTGGTATTTTAATGGGGCAGGGCAAAAAAGAAGAAGCACAAAAGATTATAGCATCCACTTCTGAGGACAAAACTCGTATTAAAGATTTGGAAGACAATTTAAAGCAGTTGAAAGAAGAGAGAGACGGCCTGTTGTTACGAATTCCAAACGTTCCGCATCCCGATGTACCTGTTGGTACCAACGAAAGCGATAATGTGGTGCACGATACTTGGGGCGAACAGAATATGGACGAATGGAGAAAACCGCATTGGGAGTTGTTGGACCGCCACGGATGGGTGGACTTTGAGCGGGGAGTGAAGGTTACCGGTGCAGGTTTTCCGTTTTATGTAGGTGCAGGCGCGCAGTTGCAAAGAGCGTTGATTAATTTCTTTTTAAATGAAGGAGTTAAGGCCGGATATACAGAACTGCAAGCGCCATATTTTGTAAACGAAGACTCTGCGCGCGGAACGGGGCAAATTCCGGATAAGGAAGATATGATGTATGAAATACCCCGTGATGAATTTTACCTGATTCCGACGGCAGAAGTTCCCGTAACCAATTACCACCGTGATGAGATTTTAAATGAAGAAAACCTGCCCATTAAGTATGTTTGCTACACACCATGTTGGCGTCGCGAAGCGGGGTCTTATGGAAAGGATGTGCGGGGTTTAAACCGTTTGCATCAATTTGATAAAGTAGAACTGGTGAAAATTGTAAAACCGGAAGAGTCTTATCAGGCGCTGGAGGATTTAAAAGGCCAGGCAGAAAATCTTTTGCGTGCATTAAAGCTGCCGTACAGAACCTTGCTGATGTGTACGGGCGACATGGGATTTACCCAATCAAAAAAATACGATCTTGAGGTTTGGAGCTCGGGCCAAAAGCGTTGGTTGGAAGTTAGTTCGTGTTCTAATTTTGAGAGTTTTCAAGCCAGAAGAATGCAGTTACGTTATAGAAAAGATGGCAAGGATATAGAAATGGTGCATACTTTAAACGGTTCGGGTCTGGCACTGCCACGCGTAATGGCCGCGGTTTTGGAAGCTTATCAGGAAGAAGACGGAAGGGTTAGAATACCTGACGTATTAAAACCATTTTTTGGACGCGATTATTTGTAGCCACTCGAAGTTTGTACGCCATAAAATCAAACTTTGCATAAATTATAAGCACATTCAATTTAATTTGGATGTGCTTTTTATTTATAGAGCCAGACTAGGTTAAAGCGTAAATATCTTCTTCCTTAAAATTCAGCAGTATTTCCAGGATGGATGCAGGCTCGGTGTGTTTCATTAATTCCATGCGTAGTTTTTTGGCGTTTCGGATGCCTTTTAGGTACTGTCCGTAGTGTTTTTTCATAATAATTACGCCATATCTTTCTCCATGGTGCGCAACGGATAAGCGCAACTGATCTGCACAAATTTTTAGACGCTCTTCTACAGAAGGTTCAGGTAAAAGCTCTCCGGTTTCCAAATAATGTTTTGTGCGCCCGAATATCCAGGGATTGCCAATAGCACCACGGCCAATCATTACACCATCTACGCCGGTTTCGTCGAACATTTTTTTGGCCGATTCCGGATCGATTACGTCGCCATTTCCTATAATTGGAATTTCCAGCCCCGGGGTATTTCGCAGCTTTTTTAGCCATTCCCATCGGGCTTCGCCCTTATATTTTTGTTGGCGTGTTCTGGCGTGTACACTTAATGCTTTAATGCCCACACTTTGCAGCATTAGGGCCACTTCTTGAATTCGTATGGTGTCGTCGTCCCAGCCCAGTCTTGTTTTGGCGGTTACGGGTCTGTCGGTTACAGCGTCCACAACGGTGCCGGCCATTCGCTCCATTAAACCCATATCCTTTAAACATGCCGCGCCCGCGCCTTTATTTACCACTTTATAAACAGGGCAGCCAAAATTAATGTCAACAACATCGGGATTATGCTCAACAGCTACTTTTGCGGCACCTTCCATTGCGTCTTCCCGCCCGCCAAAAATTTGTATTCCAAAAGGCCGTTCGCTCTCAGAAAACTCCAATTTATGCAACGCTTTATCCGAATCGCGTATCAAAGCTTCAGAGCTTACAAATTCGGTAAATACTATATCTGCGCCCTTTTTTCTACAAATCTGACGAAAAGCCGTGTCGGTTACGTCTTCCATTGGAGCAAGGAAAAGCGGTTTTTTGGGTAATTGTAAAGAATCTATTTTCATGTGATTATATCTTTGGTAAAAGATAGTTATTTATAGAAAGGTAAGGAAGCTTTATTAAGTTTTTTAAATCAAAAATGTTAGTCAAAACGTGTAATAAACGTTATATTAAGAGAACAAATATAATTTCTAAAATATAGAGAAAAATGTCACTTGATATTAAAAAAATTGAAGAACTTTTAGGAGACGAGTCTTCTTATTTATTAGATCACGTTAGCAAAACCATTAGTAAAGATCGGTTATCGTTGCCATCGCCAACTTTTGTTGATGATGTTTGGAGTTTATCGGATAGAAATAACCGGGTTTTAGGAAACTTGCAATGGCTATTTGGCCACGGCAGATTGGGTGGTACCGGCTACGTTTCTATTTTACCGGTGGATCAGGGTATTGAGCATTCGGCCGGCGCATCATTTGCCAAAAATCCCGATTATTTTGACCCTGAAAATATAGTAAAACTCAGTATTGAAGCAGGTTGTAATGCTGTGGCATCTACATTTGGCGTGCTTGCAACTGTTTCCAGAAAATATGCGCATAAAATACCTTTCGTAGTAAAAATCAATCATAACGAATTGTTGACATACCCGAATACGTACGACCAAATTATGTTTGGAACCATAGAACAAGCGTATAATATGGGTGCTGCAGCCGTTGGTGCAACTATTTATTTTGGCTCGGAAGAATCCAATCGTCAGATTCAGGAAGTAGCCGATGCTTTTGCGTATGCTCACGAATTGGGAATGGCTACCATATTATGGTGTTATACCAGAAACAGCGGATTTAAAGTGGATGGTGTTGATTATCATACATCTGCCGACCTGACCGGCCAGGCAAACCACATCGGTACAACTATTGGCGCCGATATTATCAAACAAAAATTACCAACCAATAACGGTGGTTTTAAAGCGCTAAATACAGGCGATTCCAGCTATGGCAAATTAGATGAGCGTATTTATACCGAATTAACTTCGGATCATCCCATAGATTTGACAAGATACCAAGTGGCAAATACTTATATGGGGCGTGCCGGGCTAATCAACTCGGGCGGTCCTTCCGGCGACGATGATTTTGCTGATGCCGTGAAAACCGCTGTTATAAATAAAAGAGCCGGAGGAATGGGCTTGATAAGCGGTAGAAAAGCATTCCAACGTCCGTTTGAAGAAGGCGTTAAGCTATTGAACATGATTCAAGACGTTTATTTGAACGACGATATTACTATTGCATAATTATATTTTGTATTATTGAAAAGCCCTGGAGATTCTGGGGCTTTTTTTGTTCAAAATTCAGATTTAAACTTAATTGGATAAGCAAGCAAATACAGTCAACACGCCAAATAACCTAATATCCAAAAAGTATTTGACGATATCGATTGGGTTAAGTGTTTTAACCATGGCGGCCGTTATTTGGTACACTTATACACCGGGAGTTTTGGAAAAATTGGTACCAAAACGTCTGCCCGGCCTGTTTTTGGCTTTATTTGTTTCTTTTTTGCGTGTTTGGCTCTCAGCCGCAAAAATCCGTTTTTTATCGGGTAAAATGCTTTCGTGGGCCGGTGCTTTCCGAACTATTTTAGCATGGGATTTTGCCTCTGCTGTAACGCCTTCCACTATTGGCGGGGCACCTATTGCCACTTACACTATGACCAAAGAGGGCATCAAACTGGGGGAGTCAACCGCTATAGTTTTATATGGCGTTCTTTTGGATCAACTGTGGTTCGCTTTGGCCATACCCATTTTGCTGATATCGGGTATTTATTATGATATTGTGCCCTCAGATATCGGGCTTATTGGCGAGACCTCTATGATTATACTTTATATAGGTTTGCTCAGCTACGCCACCTTACTGGCTTATGGGGTGCTAATAAATCCGGCTGCAATTAAAAAAGTAGTAAATTTCCTTTTTAAGCTGCCTTTTTTGAGGCGCTTTCAAGATAAAATCAATGCAGAAACGGATAATCTTGAAGAATATGCACTTCAATTGCGGAGCAAACCTTTCGGCTTTCTGCTGAAAGCTTTCGCCTTATCAACGCTTTCATGGTTGTGCCGGGTTGCGCTTATTCCAATTGTAATTCTGAGTCTGTTGCCCGCACCCGAAATTTTATCTATTCTGAGAAGTCTGGCCATGAACTTGGCATTTCTGGTAGTCCCTACGCCCGGTGGCAGCGGCGGAATAGAAGCATTGTTTGTGCTGTTCCAAGGCCCATTGATTCAAACTAAAGCATTTATTGGGCTGGCCGTGTTTCTTTGGAGAATAATAAGTTATTATCTGAGCATAGCATTGGGTATGTTTGCCGTTACCTGGTATATCAATAAAACGGTGTCCGATCACAAAAGTGTGGATAAATAATGGCCAAACAAAAATCCCAATTCGAATGCGTAAGTTGTGGATACACTTCACCAAAATGGTTGGGAAGTTGCCCCAGTTGTAACGAGTGGAATACCTTTGTAGAAGTTCAAAAGTTTGATAAACAAACCGAACATAAGGTACAAATAGCAGGTATTGAAGAAAATATAGTCCCGATAGCCATAAATGAAGTCGAGGTTACTAAAAACAACAGGTTTTACAGTAAAATTAGCGAGCTGGACAGAGTTTTGGGCGGAGGTTTTTTGCCCGGTGCCTATATTTTGATTGGCGGGGAGCCCGGGGTAGGAAAAAGCACACTAACCCTCCAAATTGCGAAAGCTAATCCAGAGTTGAGTATTCTGTATTGTGCGGGCGAAGAATCTGCATCGCAAATAAAGCAACGGGCAGATCGGCTTAAAATAGAATCCAAAAAACTGAAGATTTATAACGAAACCCAAGTTGATAAAATCATTCAGACGGCTCAAAAATTAAATCCCGATTTATTAATAGTTGATTCCATCCAAACCGTATATAGAACCGAACTGCAAAGCATGCCCGGCAGCATACAGCAGGTAAAAGAATGCGCTGCATTGCTGCAACAACTCGCAAAAAAGAAGAATATAACTACATTAATTGTAGGCCACGTTACAAAAGAGGGAGATATAGCAGGTCCCAGAGTACTGGAGCACATGGTTGATACTGTTTTGCAATTTGAAGGGGATAAAAATTATACCTATAGATTGCTGAGGAGCTTAAAAAACAGGTTCGGAGCGGCGCAAGAAGTCGGTGTTTTTGAAATGTTGGAATATGGATTGAGAGAAGTTGATAATCCTTCCGAATTGTTTGTGTCAGACCTGACGGACGGAGTGAGTGGCAACGCAATAGTGTGCACCATGGAAGGAACACGTCCTCTACTTATAGAAGTGCAGGCACTTGTAACGCCGGCCTCGTATGGAACCCCGCAACGCACATCTAATGGCTTTGACAGGAGCCGGTTGGTTTTATTGTTGGCCGTTTTGGAAAAAAGAGCGGGATACAGTTTTTCGAACCATGATGTATATTTAAATATAGCCGGTGGATTTCGTTTGAGCGACCCTGCAGGTGATTTGGGTGTTTGTTGCGCATTGGTTTCAAGCTTGTTGGATAAGGCAATAAACCAGAATACGGTTTTTATTGGAGAAGTGGGGCTGGGAGGAGAGGTGAGGACCGTACCGCATATCGACAGAAGAAAAAATGAAGCGGCAAAGCTGGGATTTAATAATGCTATAGTGCCCATGCTAAAGAACAATCCGGGTGTTAAATACGTAAGTCAGGCCATTCAAAAGGCAATTCGGTAAATTTGCGCATAAAATTGGCCGGAACAGCCTATAAAAAAACCTGTTTAAATTTACTTTAAACAGGTCTTATTAATTTATCTTTAGTAATCTACTAAGGGCGCTTACGCGGTTATTGTACAATAAATGTTCCTTGCATCAAACCGTAGTGGCCGGGGAAACTGCACAAGAAAGGATAGCTGCCTTTTGCAGGTGCATCAAACTCTATTGTAGTTTCTTCGCCGCCGCCAATTAGGTCGGTATGTACGATATAATCGCTGTTATTGTTTGGAATGTAGTCGTTATCGCGAGCTACCATTGCGCTCTCAGCAAATTTTTTAACATCTTTACCCGCTTTAAGAAGTACCCAGTTGTGCCCCATAGCTTGTTTAGGCAATTTACCTACGTGCTTTAAGGTTAATTTGATTTTGTCGCCTTCTTTAACTTTGATTTCCTTGAGGTCAAATGTCATTTGATCGGTGCTTTCGATTACAATTTCAACAACGTTGGCGTTATCAGCTTCGGTTGCTTCCACTGTATTTTCAAAGTTTGGGTTCAGGATAAATAAAAATGATAAAAGTGTTATTAGAATATTCATAATAGTTCATAAAATGTTAAATAGTTGTAAGACTTCAATATCTTTAATGTATATGAAGATTATATGAAGATACAACGAGGCAATCGGGACTTTAGTTTCTAAAAAAATCGAAATTTAGGGCATAAAAGCGTTTATTTATCCTGATTTTCTGCGGATAACTTTTATAAAAGAATTTATGTTAATAGTTACACGTTATTTACACTATTAATGTAGATAGGTATTTATTAAATATTATTTTATATAGGTAAGAAACTATGCCCGATAACCTTATGATCAATGGATAAATGTTCGAGATTTTTCAGTTCATCTATAAATTGTTGCGCCAGATCTTCTTTACAGGCGTAAGACTTTTTAACGGAGGCCAGGTATTCGGCTTCCTGCTCCTTTAAATTATAATCAAGCTCTAATTTAGTGATAACATTTTGTTGATTATATGGGTAATGTACTTCAACAATTCTGACTGGCGCAATCTCCCTGAACGTGGCTTGATTCAAACATTCTTCGGCGCTGGTTCCGTATGCCTCTATCAAACCGGATTTGCCCAGATTTGTGCCACCATAATAGCGGACTACTATTATACCAACATTTACGGCATTAAAAGATTTCAATTTATTCAATATCGGCAGTCCCGCTGTACCGGAAGGTTCGCCATCGTCGTGGCTAAACTCGTTTAAATTTAAAGGATCGATGCGGTATGCATAGCAATGATGGGTGGCGTCGGGAAATTTTGAAATCAAAACGGATAATTCGTCTTCAAATTCCTCAATAGTGGCGCAGGGTACAAGGTGGCCTATGAACTTTGAGCCGCGATCGCGGTAGTTAATTGATATTTTATCGGCAGTAGTTTTCAGTTGATTGAAATTACGTTGGTTATAAATAAATTTAAGTATTTATTGAACAGTAGGTAACCGTATTTAGATTCAGTCTAACTTGATAAGCAGGCTAAAATAAGCGATTTTACTGTAATTAAGATAGTATGTAAAACTCTCTCGTTAAAATAGAGAAACTTAAACTACATTACCGTTCAAACTAATTAACTATATTATAAACAAAAAAATTATATACGCTCATGCCTTCATTTTTTAAAGCGTTAAACTCGCAGGTTGGTCGTAAAATAGTAACGGGAATAACCGGCATTGCACTTATGCTTTTCCTCGTATTGCACTTGTTGGGCAATCTTACCGTTTTTGGCAGTTCCGATGCATTTAATATATATACAAAAGGCCTTGAAAGTTTGGGTCCGCTATTATACATAGCCGAGCTTGGACTCTTGTTCCTATTTATATACCATGCGCTTATTGGAATTTCCATTGCCAGAAAAAGAAGGAAAAGACGCCCGATTTCCAATAAAATGTATAAAAGTAAGGGCGGCCCCAGCCATATGAATCTTGCATCAAAGAGTATGGCTCTGACCGGTCTGATTATCTTGATTTTTTTGGTTTGGCACTTGATAACATTTAAATTTGCCCCAACCGAAACAATCATGCTAGACGGCGCCGAAGCACGCGATTTACGCAAATTGTTGATTGAGACGTTTCTGTCGCCATTTTATACATTCAGTTACGTAATAATTTTGGGATTATTTATTTTGCACCTGGCACATGGGTTCTGGAGTGCATTTACATCATTGGGTATGCGTAAAAAATCAACCTCGCATACCATGCAAATGATTGCCTATGGCTTTTCGATTTTACTAATGTTAGGCTTTATTTTTATACCGCTATACATTTATTTAACCGGCGGACAAGGTTCACTGATATCTTATTAAGCGAAATATATTTATGAAATTAGATTCAAAAATACCAGAAGGTCCATTAGAGCAAAAATGGACAAAACATAAACAGAATATCAAGCTTGTTTCTCCAAACAATAAGCGAAAGTACGAGATACTTGTTGTAGGAACCGGGTTGGCCGGAGCTTCGGCAGCAGCCAGTTTTGGCGAAATGGGCTATAAAGTTAAATCTTTTTGTATATCCGATTCGGCCCGAAGAGCGCACAGTATTGCGGCTCAAGGCGGTATCAATGCGGCAAAAAACTACCCAAACGATGGTGACAGCGTATGGGGCCTGTTTTACGATACCATCAAAGGCGGCGACTACCGTGCCCGTGAAGGAAACGTATATCGCTTGGCCGAGGTTGCCAACAATATCATAGACCAAGCTGTTGCACAAGGCGTACCATTTGCCCGGGAGTATAGTGGATATTTAGCCAACCGTTCGTTTGGCGGTGCCCAGGTATCAAGAACATTTTATGCACGTGGACAAACCGGCCAGCAACTGTTGTTGGGCGCATATCAGGCATTAATGCGTCAGATTCATAAAGGCTCTGTTGAATATTTCCCCCGCCACGAAATGCTGGATTTAGTAGTTATTGACGGAAAAGCACGTGGTATTATAACCCGCGATTTAGTATCGGGCGAATTAATGCGATGGGAAGCTGATGCGGTTGTTCTATGTACCGGTGGTTATGGTAACGTTTTTTATCTGTCCACAAATGCAAAAAATTCGAACGTAACCGCTGCTTGGCGTGCGCATAGACGCGGTGCTTTGTTTGCAAATCCCTGCTATGTGCAAGTTCACCCAACATGTATTCCAGTAAGTGGCGATTATCAATCCAAACTTACATTAATGAGCGAGAGTTTGAGGAATGACGGAAGGGTTTGGGTTCCGCGTAAGAAAGGCGATAAGCGTAAACCGAACGATATACCGAAAGAAGAAAGATATTACTATTTGGAAGAAAGATATCCGGCATTCGGAAACCTGGTTCCACGCGACGTTGCCTCACGTAATGCTAAAATGGTGTGCGATGATGGCTTGGGAGTTGGAAGTACAGGTCTGGCTGTTTATCTGGACTTTGCCGATGCCATTAAACGTGACGGAAAAGATGTTATTAGTGCCAAATACGGTAACCTGTTTGAAATGTACAAAAACATTACCGCCGAAGACCCTTATGAGGTGCCGATGAGAATATATCCGGCAGTGCACTACACAATGGGTGGACTTTGGGTAGATTATAACCTGATGTCGAACATTCCCGGACTATTTGTTGCCGGAGAGGCAAACTTCTCGGATCACGGCGCAAACAGATTGGGTGCAAGCGCGTTGATGCAGGGCTTGGCAGATGGCTACTTTGTATTGCCTTATACTATTGGTAATTACTTGGCCGATGAAAAACCCGGGCATAGATACGGAACCGATCACGAAGCATTTGAGCAGGCTGCGGGCGATTCGCAAGCTCAAATCGACAAGCTTTTTAACGTAAAAGGTAAACGAACTATAATCGATTTCCACAGAAGTTTAGGTAAAATTGTTTGGGATAAAGTTGGTATTGCCAGAACCAAAGAAAGTTTGGAAGAGGCAATAAAAGAAATCCAGGCATTGAGAAAAGAGTTCTGGAGCGATGTTCACGTTCCGGGCGAACAAAACAACTATAATAAATATTTAGAATTTGCCGGTAGAGTTGCCGACTTCTTTGAACTGGCAGAGTTGATGGCTAAAGATGCATTGCATCGTAACGAATCGTGCGGTTGCCACCTAAGGGAAGAATATCAAACCGAAGAGGGTGAGGCGCTCCGTAACGACGAGGAATATGCTTATGTAGCAGCTTGGGAGTTTAAAAAATTACAAGACGAGCTGGAAGAAGAAATGCATAAAGAAAATCTTGAATTTGAATTTGTTGAACTTACTCAACGTAGTTACAAATAAGGAAGTACCATGAGTAAAGATATGACCATACATTTAAAATATTGGAAACAAGCCGGACCTAATGTACCCGGCCACTTTGAGGAAAGAACCATACACGGAATAGACGAGCATATGTCCTTTTTGGAAATGCTTGATGTTCTTAACGAAGATTTACAGCTGGAAGGACAAGACCCGCTTGAATTCGATTACGATTGCCGTGAGGGAATTTGTGGTGCCTGCCATCTGGTAATAGACGGTAAAGCACACGGCCCGCATCTGGGAACGCCCAGTTGCCAGGTATTTATGCGATCTTATAAAGATGGTGATAGTATCACTATTGAGCCGTTTAGAGCATCTGCCTTCCCGATAATTAAAGATTTGGTAGTAGATCGTGGCGCATTCGACCGTATTATTGCGGCAGGTGGCTATGTTTCTACGAAAACAGGCTCGGCGCAAGAAGCAAACTCAATACCTGTTGAAAAAGAAAAATCGGATATGGCATTTAATTATGCCGCTTGTATAGGTTGCGGTGCGTGTGTTGCGGCCTGCCCAAATGCTTCGGCATCGCTGTTTACCGGTGCTAAAATTGCGCATCTAAACAAATTCCCGCAAGGCCAGGTTGAACGCGACAATCGCGTAATTGCAATGGTGGAACAAATGGAAGAAGAAGGCTTTGGCGACTGCTCAAACTTTGGTGAGTGCGAGGCCGTTTGTCCACAAGAAATATCTATTGCAGCTATTGCAGAGATGCGCAGCGATTATGTGAAAGCAACATTTAGAAAATCCTAGTTGCGGCGGTAAGCATACTATTGCTACACTAAAATTATAAGGAATATAATTAAATTATTAAACCTGCCTGATGTTAAATCAGGTAGGTTTTTTTATTTATATATACCTGATATTAAAAAGTATATCCAATGTTGAGCATCAGGTTGTATGGGCCTTTGAGTGTCCTGAAATCCAAAGATAATTCCACCGGTCCTACTACCGTGGGCATTCCAAACACCAAGCCATAACCAGATTTTAACTCACTGTAATTGAAGTCCCAATCCCATTGGTTGCTGAGATTTGCAATATTAAAAATGCCTTTAAAGTAGAATTTATTTTTAAAAAAGCTTTGTGCACCAATATGCAAGAGTTGAATATTGCTTCCGCTCAGTTCGTGCGTCGAGTAACCATAAAAGCTATACTGATAGTCGGGAAACAAAGTTATGGGTAAAGCACCGCCGGCATAATAATTATGATGCAATGGAATATTATATTTATTGGTTACGGTTGCACCCAATATAGTTTTGGTAAATAAGCTCAGATTATCGTAAACAGGTATAATTTGATTCCAACGCAAGTTAAATCGTAATAAATGCTTATTAAAATTGAATCTTCTATTGGCAGCCACTACTTTAAACAGATAACTGGAATTATAGCCGTCAATTTTATCGCTTAAATAAGTATTACTGTAAATAGCCAATTCCCCAAAAACATTCGCACTTGTACTCTCGAACAGCAGTGTTTCGCCAACACGTTTGTTTAAGTTATAAAACTCGGTATAAATGCCGCCAAACATATTTATTTTCTCAAAAAATTGAACGCCGCTCAGTATATTCAACGAAAGCACCTCAACGTTGATGGTAGAACTAAGATTTCCGTTTTGATAAATATCGAAGGGACTTCTTCGTATTTGGGTAACTATATTTATTCCCGATCTTCTAAAAAAAGAGTAAGGCTTAAAGTAGTTGGCCTTCAGCTGAAATTGATTGCCAATTCGTAAATTTGTAAATAAGAGGTCGTTTTTATAAAGAAATGAACTTTTATCCCAACTAAACAACAGGGAGGCTTTATGCTCGGTATCAAATCTGGCACCAAATGAAAATTGATTTCTTTCGTAACCTGAAATATTAAAAACCAGACTTCTAAGGTTGTTTTCGTCTGATGTTATCAGCCTATAGGTAATCATATTAAATAAACCGGTTTTGTAAAGTCGGTTTACGGCATCCTCCAGCATCTGATACGTTAACTGTGGATGCGCCTCAAAATCCAATATTTGCATGGCCAGTAATCTATCGCCGCCTTTAATGCCATAAATAACTATATCATCATACTCTATAAAATCGGGTATCTTAATTTCTTCATAAACCGGTTCTTTTTGGGAAAATTGATATTTGTCCAGTTCCTCTTTTAAATCGTCAATTCTGGAACGCGCTATGGTTTCGCCCATTGCTATGATTTCCTTCACTTTATCAACCTCGTACATCGCGTAGCCATCAACATTGGGACGTAGATAAAAATCAGACATAGCAATTTGTTCCCTGTCCGATTGTTTCATCGAAAATGCTATCGACTGATCCATTATATCGATAAAAGATTTCAATTCCTCAGGTTCTTTTAATGTGCTGGTTACATCAACGGCAATAACAAAGTCGGCACCCATTTCTATGGCATCCTGCACGGGTATATTCCTGGACAAACCTCCATCAACATAAAAACTACCATCTATTTCCATGGGTTTAAAAGCACTTGGGAAAGCCGAACTTGCACGGATAACGGTTGCTAAATCACCCTCATTAAATAATTTGCCTTCTCCCGTTTTTAAATTGGTTGCAACTGCCCCAAAAGGGATAGGAAATTTTGTAAAATCTTTTATGTTATGGTAGGGCAAGGTAAGCTGGCTTAACATTAACGAAAACATCTGTGCTTCAAATATCCCCCGAGGCAGGCTGAAATCACCCTCGTTTAACTGCACTGAAAAAACATGTTGTTGCTCAAAAGATTGCTGCGAAATGGCATAGGGTCTTTTGGCTGGATTGGAACTGAAAAAATCCATCCAATCGTCCTTAATCGCAATTTCTTCCAACATCTTAGAATCGTAACCAAGGGCATATAAGCCACCCACGATACTGCCCATACTAGTGCCGGTTATCAGATGAATTGGAATACCTTCTTCTTCCAAAACTTTTAATACTCCAATATGCGCAAAGCCTTTTGCCCCGCCACCGCTTAAGGCCAACCCGATTTTAATTTCCGGCTTATCGCTGTTTTGGGCCGATAGACCCGGTGCAAAAATCATTAGCAGCGAAAGCAAGAAAAAATATATTTTCATAGCAGTAAAATACCTATTTCACACTTTATTATAACAGATTTTGTGTTGATGCTGCCAATATATGATTTTATTAAAGAATTTAAATGGTTACTATCCATTTTTTGGGATGGGGAATAAAAAAAGGCGATATGTAAAATATATCGCCTTATAAATAAGCATAGCTTTAAAACAAGGATTAGGCTTGTTTCACAAACTGTACGTCAACTACAAGCCTAACTTTATCGGATACTACCACGTTACCCATTTCGGTAACGGCATCCCAGCTTAAGCCAAACTCTTTACGATTAATTGCGCCTTTAAGTTCGAAACCCGCTTTGAGTTGGCCATAAGCGTCAACTGCGGTTCCGTTAAATTCTACATCTAATTCAATTTCTTTGGTGAAATCACGTATGGTCAAATCGCCAACTAAGGTTTCTCCATCAAACGATTTTGATTTGAATGTCAACTCCGGGAATTTTTCGGCGTTGAAAAAATCATCCGATTTTAAGTGATTGTCCCTTGTTTCATTTTTAGTGTTGATTGATGCAACTTTTGCGGAAAAATCTATCTCTGCATTTGCAAAAGTATCGTCATCGGTTTTAATTGTAGCAGTGAAATCATCAAATTCTCCCGTTACGGTTGAAATCATCATGTGTTTGATTTTGAATGTGATATCAGAGTGGACGTTATCTATTGTCCAAGTACTTTTTGTTGCCATTATATGTATATCGTTTAATTTTAAAATGTTTATAACTCGCTGTAGAGTTGTGTGTTTTTTAATCTGATATAAATATACGGCTTTTTAAAATATAGTTCAATGTTAAACTAATATATTTGGATAGTTTATTTTTATTTAATCTATAGACTGTATTTATAAGAGTACTGCCTAGCTAAAGAACAACCAGCCATGGGCGCCGGCGGCTGCACCGACAATGGTAATAATGCTTATAATCAAAGCAACCCAGTGAAATCTGTACATAAAATTGAGCGCAGACTGTGGGTTTTCTTTCGCTTTTTTGTCAAACATTTTGTGTAGTACCAACGGTTCCAGTACAAATAGCATTAGCGTAAAAAATAACCATACCAGGGTCATGGCATGAATCCACCAATATTTTAATTCAAGATATCGTGCCCAGCCATTTATTACATAAAGCATATAAAACCCGGATAATCCCGTAACTAAAGTGGTTATTCGCGCCTGTGCAGCAAAGCGATGTTCCACCTGCTTCATCACTTCCACACCCGAAGTGCTATTTTTGGCTTTTCTTGCCATCGGGATTATAATTGTTGTTACCATAGCTACGCCGCCAATCCACAAAACAACACCTACAATATGGATTATTCGGGCCAGAGTATATGCGTTCATAGTTTATTATTTTTAAACACTTAAATTGGGTTCCTTTTCTATTAAACTATCTACTTCTAAAAATTTTTCGTTAATGAGACTTAATGCAAAAGCAGCGGCCGCAGCACTGAAAACGGAAAAATCAAATACAGGTTTAATGCCCAAAGTAAAGGTCATTGAAAGGGCAAATATCAGCAATAAATATCCCGATAGGAGGGCAGACCACTTGGTTTTGAAGCCAATAAGCAATGTTATTGCCAACAAAGCTTCCGCCGCAGTGGCAATAAAGGCAAGGGTCGGGATAAGGAAATCGGGTGACCAGGGGTTTAAAGTAGCAGTATATTCTACAAAAGCCCCCCAATTTCCCCATGCCGAAACTTCTGCGGGCCAAAATCCTAAACGGTCGGCCACGGCCGAAAAAAAAGCTGCTGATAAAGCGATACGGAGGAATAATTTTATTGTTTTCATAATGTTTCGTCTTACATTTATAATTTGTGTTATATGATGCTTTTAGCCACCATAATAAACTAACACTATATAAAGAAGTAAAAGTTCTATTATGAAATGTACAAAGAAATGCTAAATAAAAGACAACGATATCTTAAATTATTGGCAAATTTTAGAATGATTAGATTTACTGGTATCTATAAATGTTTAAGATTTATTTTTTCTCTAATTCTTTTAATGCCAGTCCTTCCATGATAGCATCGTAGCTGGAAATATCCTTTGGAAGGATGATTTCGTTCTCTTTTCTGCCTAATCCTTCCAAAGTTTCGATATATTTTTCGGATAGTCGTAATTTCATGGCTTGCACGCCCATAGGTTGGTTAAGAGCGTCGGCTATTTTTTCTATGGATAGGGCTGTGGCCTCTGCAATCGCCTCTATTTCTTTTGCCAAACCTTCGGCTTCGTTAATTCGACGTTGTTTTTCTGCTTCTGAAAGATTTATTATTTCCGCTTTTATGCCTTCGGCTTCATTAATTGTAGAGCCTTTTACACCTTCCGATTTAGCAATCAGGGCGCGCCTGTCGCGTTCGGCAGTCATTTGTCTTTCCATGGCATTTTGAACCGTTTTAGGAGTAACAATATTTTTTATTTCATACCGATGTACTTTAATGCCCCAAGATTTTTCCATTTCGCTGAGAACGTTAACCACTTCTTTGCTCATTTTTGCACGTTCTTCAAATGTTTCGTCCAAATCCATGATGCCTATTACCGACCGCGTAGTAGTTTGGGCTAGTTGTATGGCTGCGTAACGGTAGTCTGTTATGCCGTAACTGGCATTTACAGCATCCACAACGCTTAAATAAATAACACCATCTACTTCTACCTTAACGTTATCTTGGGTAAAGCATTCCTGCGGTTCAACCTCAATGGTTTCTTCGCGTAAATCTTGTTTGTATTCAACTTTATCTAAGAAGGGTATAAGTACATGAAAACCGGGTCCCAGTGTTTTTTGGTAATTTCCCAGCCGCTCTACAATAAAGGCAAATTGATTGGGCACCAAACGTACCGACTGTATCAGTTTAAAAACAAAAAAGAGTGCAAATAGACTTATAATTATTTGGCTGATTAATTCAATAGTTTCCATGATTAACTCCTGTTTTGGTTTTTTGCGGTGTCAGTTCCGGTATGTTCGCTTATGGTTTTAACGCCTTCGAAGAATGTTTTTAGGTTGGCCGTTTCGGTAGGGAGAACCGAAATATTGGATTTTTTGATAATTTTCCCGAATTCCTCTATATACTGTTCTACCAGTTTTGTTTTTACAGCCAGTTCGCCGCCGGGTTTTTGCATTGCATCTGCTACGCGCTGAAGGCCTTTGGCCGTTGCCACTGCAATCAGTTCTATTTCCCGGGCTTTTCCTTCGGCTTCATTTATACGTTTTTGGCGTTCTCCTTCTGAAATGAGCACTTTACTTTTTTGTTCGCCTTCCGATTCATTAATCTTAGACTGCCTGAATCCTTCAGAATGTTTAATTTCGGCTCGTTTTTCGCGTTCTGCTTCCATTTGTTTTTCCATGGTATCGACTACCAGGTTGGAAGGGCGGATATTTTTCAGTTCGTAGCGTAAAACTTTAATTCCCCAGGGGTCGGCTGCTTTGTCTATTTCGCGTACGATGCTTTCATTCATGGCTTCCCGCTCGGAAAAGGTATCGTCCAGCGTAATTTTTCCAATCTCGCTTCGCATGGTCGTTTGGGCAAGGTTCACGGCAGCCGCTTGATAGTCTGCAATGCCGTAGCTGGCTTTGTAGGCGTTCATCACTTTCAGGTAAACTAAACCGTCAACGGCCACTTCGATGTTATCTTTAGTGATACAAGTTTGTAACGGGATATCCAATACCTGTTCGCGCATTTCGCGCCGATAGGCGGGACGGTCTATAAATGGGATTAAAAAATGAAAACCGGGTTTCAGATTTTTCTTGAATTTTCCCAGTCGTTCCTGGATTACTTCCTCCCTGAATTCGACAATGATAAACAATCGAGTTAAAATGAAGTAAGAAAGCACAATAAATATAACCAAGGATGTCCAAAACATAGCGATGCTCCTTTCTGTTATTAATTAATAATCGGATTTTATATAGTAATATTTACGGAATATAAATATTAATGTTTCATTAAATGTACGATATAAAGCAGTTTTATTTACAGTGCGAAGGCGTTTTATCTATTGTACCGCTTCACAAACAACGAATGAAGAGTGCAGGATTAATTTTTTAATCTTTCGGATGCGGGTGGTTCAGGAGTATCCACGGCTTCTACAATCCAAGTGGTATTATCTCTGTATTTGATTTTTACTTTGCTGCCTGCCGGTATTTCACCCTCCATTGTACGTGCCTGCCACGAAATACCCTGATATTTTATCCTTCCTGTGTTATCGAATTCGTTTAAAGGCTCCAGCACTTCTACAATTTCGTCCATGGCCTCGAAATCTTCGTCCGCAATCTTGAAGGAAGATTCGCCCCGGAAAAATCGTTTGCTTAGCGGGTGTAACATAAGTATAAGAATGGATGATAGTACTAACCACGCAATGGCAGCATTAAGCGGCTCGGTAAAAAGTCCTAAGAATTGAAGAAGGCCTATAATAATACCGCTTGCGCCCAATGTAATGGCCACACCAGATGGTAATACCAGTTCTAGCAGTACCAATAAAATACCGCCAATAAGGAAAAGCCATTTTAAAAACTCAATATCCATAGGCACAATATACTATAACTAGAGCGACAATGCCGTTACAAACGTTCATCACTTTATAAAATATACCAAATTATGTAATTATTGGTATGTAAATAAATTATTTGGGAGGTTTCTGGCCATTGAGAATTATTTTCATTGCTGTTTTGACTGTAGCATTCTTTTTAGTATCATAGATGAAATTATTTTAACATTTAACTAAAATTAATTTATTTGTACTATGAGTTCAAAACTAATTGATATTTTAACTAAGGAGTGCAAGGTAAGTAAGGATGTCGGGTTGTTAATTATCCGTATTATCTTTGGATTTGTGCTATTCTACGGCCATGGATTTGAAAAATTATCCGTAATATTTTCTGGTGAGGAAATTAGATTTATGGATCCGATAGGAATAGGGCCTAAACTTTCCTTCTATCTTGCTGCTTTTGCAGAAGGTATTTGTTCCATCCTTTTGATTCTTGGTTTATTAGCACGTCCGGCCTCGTTAATACTCACCTTGAACTTTGTAGTCATATTCTCGTTTCACGCATTTATGGCTGGTGACGCTTTTAATGTACTGGAAATGAGATATATGTACTTATTTACATATTTGGCTCTAATTTTGACCGGTCCCGGTAAGTATTCTTTAGACCATGTATTATTTAAAAAAGATGCGTTAGCAGAAGCAAAATCAGTAGAGTAACCGATATTAATTAAAGTTATTTTATCGAAAAAGGGTTTTTAAATAGTTTAAAAATCCTTTTTTTTATTGTTGCCAGGGCAGTTGGTTCAAATCTACATTCCCGCCACTTATAAGTACACCGGTATTTTTGTTTTTAAACAGTTCGGCGTATTTAAAAATACATGCAATGGCTACGGCCGACGAAGGCTCTATAATTATTTTAAATCTTTCCCATATAAATCTCATGGCAGATATGATTTCGTCTTCATCCACCAATAGTATATCATCCACATTATTTTTAATGATATGAAAAGTGAGCTTGCTCAAAGCTGTTTTCAGGCCATCGGCAATCGTCGGGTTATTTGTTGCCTTTTGTAGTTTGCCGGTTTTATTGGAACGGTAGGCATCATCCACCATTCTTGGCTCGGCACCAAAAACCTTTATGTTTTTATTCAGGTTTTTAGCAGCCAGTGCAGTACCGCTCAACAGCCCGCCACCGCCAACTGGTGCAATAATTATATCCAAGTTAGATTGTTGGTTAAGTAACTCTACAGTGGCTGTAGCTTGCCCCGCAATAATCAGATTATTATCGTAGGGATGAATGAAAACGGCACCCGTTTTGCTTTGTATCTCCATCATGGTGCTTTCCCGTTCTTCTACAATTGGTCGGCAGAATGTCATTTCGGCACCATATCCTTTAACGGCATTAATTTTCACCTTGGGTGAATCGTTTGGCATGACGATATATGCCTTTATTCCCCTTAATTTGGCGGCCAAAGCAACAGCTTGCGCATGGTTACCAGATGAGTGCGTAATTATACCATTTTTAACTTGACTGCCGTTCAGGCTCATTATGGCATTACAAGCACCCCGAAATTTGAATGCGCCCACTTTTTGAAAGTTTTCACACTTTAAAAATATCTGTCCCCCTATAGATTCATTCAAGGTACCAGAGGTTAAAATTGGAGTATCATTTATATAATTCTCAATTCTAATGTGGGCATCGTGTATATCTCGTAGCGTTGGGATATCAGAAATTTTATTCATACGAATTATTTACTAAAGGATTTCATATATATAAAAAAAGGGAATGAAAAAAATCACTCCCCAATAGTAAATAATTCCTATTTATTTAAAAAATCAGAATATATATCTTAATCCGAGCGAACCGCCCAAATAAAAATGTGTATTAGGTAAAACATCCAATGTGGGTGCCAAGTCCATATAAATTTCTAATGGCGCTCCTTCCAATATATATTCTAAACCTAATGGTATTCTACCTCCAATACCAGCGTTTCCGTTATTTCCCATGGTTACGTTAACGCCTCCGCCATAATAGTATCTCAATAATCCTGATTCTACATCAAAGGCGTCAATGCTGCCATATTTATTATAATTTCCCTGTAAATACACGGCTCCGCTATTGCTATATAACGAAAAACCCAGCATACCCGTCAATGCGGTATTATTGGTCAATCCGTATTTTGCACTTAAACCGGTTGAGGTTAATATATTAGCACCCAGTGAGAATTGGTTGCTTTGTGCGTTTACGTTTACTGCGAATGCCATTATAAAAACAACAGCGATAATATTTTTAAACTTCATATTTATTTTTATTTTATTATTTCTCTTAACTGAACTATTAATCATATTAAAATAGCACCTTCGTGCATAAGTAGCCACTCTTTACGAAATATTCCGCCGGAATAACCGACAAGTTTATTATTTTTTCCAATTACCCGGTGGCAGGGTATGATTATGGAAATGGGGTTTTTACCATTAGCATGGCCTACGGCTTGAGCTAATTTCTTATCACCCAAACGTGCCGCAATATTGCCATAATTTGTTGTAAAACCATAAGGTATTTTTAGAAGTTGGTTCCAAACGTCCTTTTCGAAACTGGTTCCTTCCGGAATTAGATTAACATCAAAGGTTTCTCTTTTATTATCAAAATATTCCGACAATTGCTGTTTGGCAATTTTAACAAATTTATCTTCATTTTCTTCCTCTGATTTATTGACAAATTCTACATGAGTTATACCTTTGCCGTTAGAAACTATTTTAACGGTGCCGATAGGCGATTCGATATAACCGGTAAACATGGGTTGAATTAAGCTGATAATTAAAAATTTATTTGAGCAGGGATATCAATCCGTCTCTATCAAACGAGAAATTGGAAGGTTTGAAGAGTGGGAGAGAAGACCCGACGTTGGCGTTTCCATTTAAGCTATATTCAAAAGATTCTCCATCTACAATAGCTTTTTTTGCAGCAGCACCCAACTGTAACAGATTCACGCTGAAAGGCAATACAACTTTGGAGCTTGATTTATCCGAGATATCAACTTCTTGTGCTAATTTACCGCCAATTGCTGTTAAGCCATTTAATTCCAGATTATAATTAAAGTTGTTTAAATTCAGCCCAAAACTATTCGGATTTTCTATGCCTAATTCCACTTCAAAATCTGCTTTTGTTAGCGATAAATTTGCTAGTTTCAGGCTGCCTAGGTTAATTTTCGGCATTTTAATTACGGGGAGGGTACCCTGCTTACTAAAAGGTATGTTTATCAATCCTAGAAGAGGTGCTTGGATGCCGGCAGTTGCTTCAAAAGAAAAATTAGTTTCGTCTTTATCTTTTATATCGCTTACTAAATTAAACAAATCGTTAAAATTAAAACTTACCGGAATATGTATTATACTTTTTGAGTTTGCACCTATGCTCGAATTCTGAGTTTGATCGCCTTTGATAAAGCTTAAGGAATTAAATTTCAAATCGTAATCATAACTGTTTAAATCTACGGCAAAAGGATTAGGGTTGTCTATTTCAACACCAAATGTAAGTTCAATATCCTGTAAGCTGAGATTGGTCAGGTTAAAATCTACAATGGATAGCTTTGGCTTTTGGGTTTTGGCCAAATCTTGCAAAGCTGCGCAACTATACGTGAAAGAAATAGCAGCCAATACAGCGACCGCTATTAAAAATCTATTTAACTTCATAGAATATAATTTTAATAATAAATCCGGCTATTTATATATTACAATATAAAAACAAATTGCCACGGATATTATTTTATTTTTAAAAATACAATCTATACAGGATATTCAGGTTTATGCCGGGTTCAGGTGTTATCTCTTTAATGCGCGAGAGATGATTATAAAATTCTGTGTTAAATAGATTATTCACATTTACGGAGATTGAATGCACATTTTTTTTGCTTTCTAGTCTGATTTGCCCAAATAAATCCACCGTGGTGTACTCGGGAGTTTTTGTTTCGAAAGCACCGATTCTACTTTGTTCGAAAGCATGAACGATATTGGCGCCAAACTCGAATTTATTTTTGGTAAAACCAAGCAATGCTTGCGCTTTCAACGGTGGAATTTGTGGCAAAGGAATCCATTCGGTATTACCCGATATGTCTTTGGATTTTTGTTTGGCCTCGGTGTAACTAACAGAAAATTGGGTTTTTAGATATCTGAGGAATTTATAAACACCTGAGATTTCGATTCCATATAGATTTGCCTTTGTACCCGTGTATTGATAGTCGAATAAATCGCTACGTTGGACGTTTGGACGTCCCGTATTTTCGGCAAATAAATAATTGTCAAAGCTATTATGGAATACCGCCGTTTCTAAATTAATATTGCTCTTAGAGAATTGAAAGAAAATCTCTTTAGCCCATGCCCGTTCGGCTTTAAGATCCGGATTTCCAATTTCGTAAGAATATGATGCAAGGTGAGGGCCTTCGGAATATAGTTCTTCCATAGATGGCGCCCTGAAAGAACGTAGTACACTACCGCCTACAGCAAAATTGTTTCCCAAAGAATAAATTGCTGTTAGAGCTCCAGATAAGCTATTGAAATATCTGTTTTTATAATTAGTAGAATCGATTGCGCCTGTTAGTATGCCAACCCGGTAAAACAGATCGCTTGAACCTGTAAAACTACCCACAAAATCGTATCGTGCACCAAGTTCAAGGTGTAAATTATTAAAATCTAGCTCTTCTATTATATAAGCACCCAGGTTTAAATTTTGTGCCGGCGGCATTCCGGTTCCATCAACTGTATAATCTTCAAATTGGCCGGTTATTCCAAACAAGCCATTTTTTAGCCCACCTATATTATTGTGTTTAAAACGCAGATTTGCGTTAGTGGTTTTTAGATTATATGCTGTGCCAACTACCGGGTGGCCATGCACATCCAGCCCCTCCATTTCTTTATGCATATAATCTTTGTAAGACCCTTCGATTTCTAACAGTTTTAAGAAATTTTTATTAAAAATAATTTCAGATTTAAAATCGATTTGGGATTTAGATATTTCAATATCCACACCATTTGTATGGCCGTAAGGATCGGGCGGAATACCGTATTTATTGTCATACAATGTTGCCGAAATGCCGGTATAGCCCCATGGTTTAACATAACTGAGACCAATGGTGCCGTTTAAGGTTTGGTAAGCAGAATTTTCCAACGCTCCGATTGGTGTTTGAGTATCGCCTGAAGTGCTGCCCGATAAATCGGCCAACAGCGCAAAACTACCCATTGGAATCTGAGTGTTTATTGCGCCTGAAACCCCTTTATTTACAGATTTTCCACTTAAGGTAACGCTACCATTTACTTTACTCGGTACATTGGTTGGGATTTGGTTTTTAACCACGTTAATAACGCCGCCTATGGCATTAGCGCCAAATGCAAAGGCTGCCGGACCTCTTGCAATTTCAATTTCCTCTGCCGATGCGGGGTCTATGGTTACTGCATGATCTGCTGCTTGCGCAGAAACATCTCCGGAGCTCATGCCATCTTGCAAAATAACAACTCTTTCGCCGCCCAAACCTCTGATTACCGGCCTGCCCGGAGCAGCGCCCTGGGTTCTTTGATCAAACCCCGGAAGCGAACTTAGTGTTTGCGATAGTGTGCTGTTTAAAGATCTACGCAACTCTTCACCATAAATATTTTTTGAGGCATGCTCCAGATTTGAACCGGATACAGGGCTTTTAAGCCCTGTAATTTCAATTTCTTGTCCGGTGTAAACAGATGCATTAAGTTTGATAATTAGTTCCAGGTCATCATTTTTAATTTCAACCTTTTTGGAATAATCATTATAACCTATATGGTGTACTGTTAAGGTGTAAACGCCATTGGGTATGTTGTTTAGCTCAAACTCACCGGTGCTAGAAGTTACTGCAGTACGATTAAGCTCTTCCAGATGTACATATACAAATGGTGCTGAGTGGCTTGTTTGTTCGTCTAAAATCACTCCTTTAATAGAGTATGATTTTGCTTGACCCATAGCTGGTTGGGCAAACAATGCAATAACAATAAAGAATATTAAAATAAATCCGTTTTTCATTTTTATTCCTGTAATGTGATTTCTACCGGAAGTGAATTAGAAACAAATTCCTTGGATCCTTGGTGTTTTAAAACAACCGTTATTTCCGCAGAGCCGCTTTCCAGGCCGGTTAATTTAAATTGATTATCCTGAAATTTTTCATCAACATGTTCTATTTTTATCAACGTATTCTCATCCTTTGATGTGATTTCAATGGTATGTTCGGATAAATCAGGTATGAATTCATGGTCATGGTCATCCAAAAAGAATAACTCGTATAAATGGGGGTTGGCATCCAGAGTTATGGTGCCGTTTACTCCATCCAAAGTTTGAGTGACAACGGGTTGGTTTGAAGCATCGTCGGTTATATCGTAAATCACAAGGCCATAGGCTTCGTCATGATCGTGATCATGGTCGTCATGTGAATTGGTAACACAAGAGGTAAAGATTAAATATATAATGATTAATGGAGCTACTCCTTTAGCACTCCATTTATAAAATGGGATTTTCATAAGATTAAATTTGATTTAGTAATATTGGTTTAAAAAAACGGGGGTATTTAACCAAAAAAGGAGGGGAGCGTCCGGTTAGGGTAAAAGAAAATCCTTTAATTATACCAAATGAATCGGGTAGTATAATATACTCGCTTGCTATAATATCGATTTCATTAAGAACAGCGGGAGGATAATCGGTGCTTACGTTAATTAAACAGATATTACAGACATCCACATCTTGCGAATAGTGAACACCATCGGGGTGATTTAAACACTTTAATGTTTCGCTGTGATAATGAAATACGGACATAAAAAGCCCGAGTACGGTCAGTACTTTCAGCAGAACGATGGTATGGCTTTTTATTTTAAACAACTATACTTTTATTTGGTATAAATAAAGATATGTCATTTGCAGACTTTAATTCAATTGAGAATTCTATTATTACAGAGTATTACAAATGTGACAATGTTTTCTGTTATGCCGGGCCGCTTTGAATTTCCTTCAATTTGGCCAATGCGCGCTCTTTCAGGTTTTGGAAGGTATTCTCAGCGATATCGCCAACCGTGTATTGTTGGAATAGCCAAATTATATAAGTTGCCATTACATCTTCGTAGCAATAATGTTCTATGAGGTTGAGTTCCTTATTTCTGTACATGGCCAGGACTTCGTTTCCTTCGCCGGTTTGCTTAAATGGGATACCAATCAGCTGGCCAAGGTGTTTCAGTTTAGGCCAGGAGCTGGCACCGTAGTTACTGAATTCGTCAACTAAATCTACATTATGCTTGCTAAATCTATAGCGTATATCGTGGTTATTTAATCGTAAAGGCATTTGCAGCCCATGTTTCATAGATCTATATAGTAACACCGGAAGATCGAAGCCTTTACCATTATGGTGAATAAGGCCAAAATCTTTATAAACGTGTAATGCATCAAATATTTTATTTAATCCTTCTTTCTCGTTTTCGCCGTTCCATGATAGTTTTTGGCGTGGCTGCCCGGTGTTTTCAATCCAAAGTCCCACCCAAGCCACTATTCTGTGATACATAGGGGGCAAAAACCCCGCTTTATTTCTCGCTAATTCTTCGGATGCAACCTCTAATAAAGTATCTTCGTCACTATCAAAATCGTTTAAAACACTTCTTACAAAATCGAAATCGGGTACGGTTTCCAGGTCAAATACAAAAAACATAATATTATAAACTTTTATGAATCATATGGTCTCATAATCGCAATTTATTGACTAAAATAGAAATTTTGAAAAAAAATATTTATGCTTAACCAGCACTTAGTTCGCCTTTCAAAGAAGTTTGCATCAGCGCCTCTATTTTAGTTCTATCTTCGTATTGTGCCAGTAAATACATCAACTTTGTTAACGAGGCCTCAAATGTCATATCAACGCAGCCTATAGCACCAATTTCGGCCGCTTTTCTGCCTGCCGGATATTTTGTTAGATTTACCGCATTATAATTTGCCTGTGAAGTTATAGCTACCAGAATGTTGTTTTCTATACAGCGCTCTAAGTATGGCAAAAGATTTTCTTTAAATTTTGTGGGCATATTACCACTTCCATAGCCAATTAAAAGCACTGCTCGTATTGAATTCAAATCCAGATAATTTAAATAATCAGTATTCACGGAAGGATGGCAGAAAATCACTTGCAAAGCATCGGAAAAAGAGGCTATTGCCGAAAAATCACCTTTTGACACAATTCGATTATAATTGTTTGCCTCAAACTCCGGGTTAAAAGTACCTAGCACTGGAAAATTAAAAGAGTGAAATGCATCAAAATCGGTTGTTTTTATTTTGGATGCTCTATTAGCACGATATACATTACTGTTAAAACAAATAACTACTTCATTCAAAGGCAAAAGAGCCGTTTTTATAGCATTGAAAATATTATTTTTTGCATCGGTGTTAGGGTTACTCATGGGGACCTGACTGCCCGTAAAAACAACGGTTTTTTGTAAATTATGCAACGCAAAAGATACGGCAGAAGCGGTGTAAGCCATAGTATCGGTGCCATGAAGCACCACAAAGCCATCGTATTTGCCATAGTTTGTTTCAATGCAACGAATAATTTGCAGCCAATGGGAGTGGTTTAAATCAAAACTGTTTTCAAAAAATAGTTGCTGTGTATCAATCTCAGCGATATTGGAAAGTTTGTTAAACTGGTTACCTAAAATTGCATTCCAAGCCTCTGCATCGAGCTCGGTTTTACCATTTATACTGCTCATTGCAATGGTTCCGCCGGTTTGAATAATAAATATTTTTTTCATCTTGATTATTAGCTAGAGTAGCTTAAATTATAACTTCATATTATTTTTACTTTATAGTCCCAAATTTATGGCAAATTTAACAATAATAAATGGAAGCGCTTCTATTTTCAGCTATAAATACCATTTTATTTTAATTTTACGAGGAGATATCACATGAAAGTATATAATTCTGACCAAATACGTAACATTGTACTGCTAGGCCACTCCGGTTCGGGCAAAACAACTTTAGCAGAAACCATGTTATTTGAATCGGGTACCATAAAACGAAGGGGCAATATAGAAGATAAAAACACCGTTTCGGATTTCAACGAATATGAGAAGGACAGAGAGAAATCAATTTATGCTTCGGTATTAAATTTAGAGTGGAGAGGACATAAAATAAATGTTATTGATACGCCCGGCACCTCAGATTTTGTTGGCGAGATTATGGGGCCTTTAAGAGTTGCTGATACAGCATTATTTACAATTAATGCAGAAAATGGTGTGGAAGTTGGCACAGATACCTTGTGGAAACAAACAGAGAAATTCAATATACCATCGTTATTTGTTGTTAATAAACTAGATGGTGAGCGTTCCGATTTTTGGAAATCGGTGGAAGAGTTGAAAGAGCGTTTTGGTACAAATGTTACAGTTATCCAATTTCCATATAGCGAGGGGGAGGATTTTCATGCCATAGTGGATGTGCTGAGAATGACGATGTATGAATTTCCGGAGGGTGGAGGTAAACCGGCTAAATTGCCAATACCCGATTCGTTGAAGGTGCAAGCAGATAAATTACACCAGGAATTGGTAGAAACCATCGCCGAGAATGACGAAACTTTGATGGATATTTACTTTGAAATCGGCACTTTGGATGAAGAACAAATGCAGAATGGGCTGCACTTATCGTTAGTGAACCGCCAAATATTCCCCGTATTTTGTGTCTCTTCAATCAGAAATATGGGCACAGGACGTGTGATGGGCTTTTTGGATGACGTAGCTCCCAGTCCACTAGATGCAAAACCACCAAAAGATATGGATGGCAACGAATTTAAACTAGAGGTTGATGGCGATACTACGTTGTTTTTATTTAAAACTCAGTCGGAATCGCATGTTGGTGAATTGATATATTTTAAAAACTATGGTGGAACCGTTGAAGCCGGGCAGGATTTGGTAAATAATTCATCTTCCTCATCGGTAAGATTGGGTAATTTATATTTAACCAATGGCAGAACCAGAGTGGAAATAGATGAAGTTAAAACGGGTGATATCGGTGCCGTTGTGAAGTTAAAGGATGGTTCTGTAAATGATACCTTATCGGTAAAAGGGAAAGGAGTGGAGCTGGAAAAAATTAATTTCCCTTCGCCAATTATACGAACGGCCGTTAAACTAAAAGTTGAGGGTGAAGAGGATAAGTTGGGCGGTGCGTTGAATCAAATTCAAAGGGAAGACCCATCCGTAACGATAGAACACAGCCAGGAACTACGCCAAATTATAATTCACGGACAGGGCGAAGAACATTTAAGTGAAATTGAGCATTTACTAAAAAACAGATTTAAATTAGATGTGGAGTATATCACTCCAAAAATTCCGTATCGCGAAACCATTACAAAAGCAGTAAAATCTAAATACAGGCACAGAAAACAATCGGGCGGCGCGGGACAATATGCCGAGGTTTATATGCTGATAGAGCCTTATGTAGAAGGAATGCCCGATCCGGAGGATATGAAAGTACGAAGTTCTGATGTTTATGATTTGCCTTGGGGCGGTAAGCTCGTATTTAATAACTGCATAGTTGGCGGAGTTATCGATACCCGTTTTATGCCTGCCATACTAAAAGGCGTGATGGAAAAAATGGAGAATGGACCATTAAGCGGGAGTTACGCGCGCGATATTAGAATATCCATTTATGATGGCTCCATGCATGCGGTTGATTCTAACGAAGCTGCCTTTAAAACTGCCGGTTTAATGGCTTTTAGGGATGGTTTTTTGGATGCAGCGCCGCAACTTCTCGAGCCTATATATAACGTAGAAGTAACCGTGCCGGCTGAATATATGGGCGATGTGATGGGTGATTTGGGAACCAGACGCGGGCAAATTCAAGGAATGGATGCAGAAGGCTCACTACAGAAAATTAGGGCGCAGGTACCGTTAGAAGAGTTGGACTATTACTCAACAAGTTTAAAATCCATGACGCAAGGCAGCGCAACCTATTCGAGGGAATATTCTCATTACGCATCAGCGCCATTTGACGTGCAAGATAGGGTAATGAAAGAAAATGCTGAGGAATAAATTACTTAATTTGTAATCAGCTAGCTTAAACTTTAATATAAAGCCCGCAATTGCGGGCTTTTTTATATAAGGGTGGTTTATTCTTTACAAATGAATGGCATTTAATCAATATTTTGCAGGCTCATCCTCTTTTGGCAACGTGTTTTTAATGAACTCGCGTATATCGTTATTCGCCGCCTCCAGGTCTTCTGCGCGTAAATACATCATGTGTCCGCTTCTATAGCCCTTAAAGCTAAGTCTGTCTTTAAGTTTTCCCGATGGGTCGAGGTGCCACATAGAATACTTTGCATTATAATACGTGGTGGCACCATCATAGTAACCGGATTGGATCATTGTATGCAAATAGGGGTTTTGAGCCATAGCGTGCCTTAAATTCTCTCCCGTTTGGTCCCTGGAGTTATCCCATGGGTGTACCGATCCGAACATGTTGTACTTAACATCGGTTTTAAAATTCAATTCGTTCCAGAAATAAGAGTTGATTGCGGGAGTGAATGAATGCAACCAGGAATCTAATTCTGCATTATAATCGGGTCTTGTTCCCGCATCCTGCCTGTCAATGCCTTTATAACGCGAATCTAAGCGTCCCACGGTATAGCCATCATCTCGCAGCAATTCTTTCCAGAAAAATCCGGTAGGTACATCCAGGTTATGTTGTTTTATATCGATTTCTTTCAAGCCTGAGTAGTAGCTGTAATTTTTAATGGCATCCGCTTTTTCATCATCCGCTGCCCAAGCGCCTTTTGTTATTACGGGCAATAAGCGATTTACCGTGTAATCTTCCACTTCATCCAATAACTCGTTTAAATCTTTATTTTGCAGTGCAGGCGCTAATTTATTATGGTACCAGGCAGTTGCTGCATAATATGGCAAGCGATTTGCCTGAGCAACCGGACCATCTCTTTTTATGCCCAAATCGGTTGGAGAAACCAAAATAACCCCGTTCAAATACATCCATTGAGAACCTTGAAGTGCTCTTGCTAAGCCCGATACTCTGGTAGTTCCGTAGCTTTCACCAATTAAATATTTTGGTGAATTCCACCTGTTATTTCTGGTAACAAATGTATTTATCCATTCGGAAAGGTACTGTATATCGGCATTTACGCCAAAAAAGTCGGTTCTTTTGGCATCTTTATCCAATATTCTGGAGTATCCGGTATTTACCGGGTTCACATAAACAATATCGGCAACATCCAGAACAGAGTGTGGGTTGTCTCTGATGCCATAGGGTTGAACAGGATATCCTTCGTCGTCTATTTTTAAAAGTTTCGGCCCCGTGTAGGCAATGTGCATCCAAACGGAAGCAGAGCCCGGTCCGCCATTAAAAGAAATGAGCAGCGGCCGTTTGTCGCGATCCGAAACACCTTTTTTTTCGTAAAAAGTATAAAATAAGGTGGCTGTTACGTTTCCGTTGTTATCCCACACGGGCTGTGTGCCTGCGGTAGCAGTATAGGCAACTTTTTTGCCGCCAATTACAACTTCATGGTCTGTTGTTACCTTTGTATCGCTGGCAATAGTGCGCTTGGCATCCTGCGCTAGCCCGCTTAGGCTGAAAATAAGTACCAGTACAAAAGAAGAAATAATATTTTTCATATATAAGGATGTTTGAATTTATTGATATTCAATGAAGTTGGGAAAAATTTATTTTATAATCTGTAAAATAGTGCTATTTCATTAATCTAAACTGTCCATAAAGGCTTTAAATCTTTTGGGTAGTTCAAAAGGCCGTTTATCCGATATCGGCTCTAGTTTTGCTTCAATTTGTTTTGTAGGTTTTTCGGGTTTTAGATGTGGCGTCCATATAAAGCCCTCAATTTTACGTTCCGATAAGCCATCATACTCGGGCAAGAACAAGCCTTGGTTTTTTTCCATCCATACTTTTGCCAATTCCCCACCTTCAAAATAAAGTATAGTTTTGGGCGATATGCTTTCTATCGCACCATCGGGTTGATTGGAGTCGTTAACGGTATGGTACAGAACTTTGCTATCGGGATAAATGATTATGTCCGATATTTCGTTATTTTTGAAGTTTGCAATCAGCGTATCGCCACGAATTTGGTGCAGACGCCCGGTCAACGAATCTTCTTGAACGGCAATGGGTTGCGGGTATGCCGTAAGTTGTTTAACCCGGCTACTGTCCATCTCCACATCTATAAAAGGCCCCGTAAGTTGTATGTTTTTATGCCAGGCTTTTGGGTTTGAAATTAGGTTGAAAATCTCTGTTTCTGAGTTATATAGAAGGGTATCGGATAATGATGTGAATTTTTCTGACCAAACCTCAACGTTTTTATAAGCATTTATATAGGATACGCTATCTTGCGAGGTCATTAAAATTTCATGAGCATGTATATGCGTAGTGTCGTTTTTCTCTTCTTCTATTTTTCTTAAATAGGCGTAGCCTTCTACATATCGTCGCCCGGTTGAATCGGCCTCCAGATAATCGCCCTCCAAAATTGCATTATTGGTGCTATCTGCCACAAAAACATTGCTATAAAATCTTACCATATTAGCATTTCTATTTGTGAACAAACTATCACTTTCGGCGTATTTTCCAGTGTCTGATAATTGTACGTTACCTCTAAATTCGGCACTATCCAGCCTTTGATAATATATACCCGATTCGGCTGTGAGAATTCCCTGATTATCTTCTAGCCGTACATCATCGCGGAAAAAAGCTTCTTTTGTAATAAAATTATAATCTACCTGATTGCCGAACAGTAAAGTGCTGTCTTGTTTAATGATAACCCTGCCGTTTAATTTACTTAATTCCATATCTGTAAAATAAGTGAGGGTATCGGTCCAAATATTTTCAGTGTCGGTGTCTATTTGAATATTGCCAAATGCTTTTATCTCGTTTCGTTCCAGAAATTGCCACGCACTGTCGCAAACCAGACTTATAAATCCGGAACTTAATTTGGCATCGTAAATTTTACGAACGGGTTCGCCATTAATTTCTGCCTGCACCACTTTACTAGAAGATTCTATGTTGATAATGCTTTGGGCATACAAAGATTGGCACATACTCATCAATATGGCAGTTATTACTAGGGGTAATATTGATTTTATATTGGTCAATTTATAATGGTTTGCCCGGTTACTTCGTGTAAAGTATATTCCGATAAATCGGAAGCGCCTGTTAGCCCTTTTGCATTGATACTATCGGTTTTTGTAATTATAATTACAGCGTCTTCGGTGCTGATTTGGTCGGTATTCCGTTCCCAAATAAGGTTGTCGGTCCGTAGCCTTTTACCATTTTGGGTAAATACTTTCACACTACCAAATAATTCAAATATAGAGCTGCTGCTATTATAAAAAGCACTATCTGAATATACTTCGCTTTGTAATTCTTCAGCCTCATAAATGGAGATGTGGATGGGGCCGGTAAGCGCTGTGAATTCTGTATTATCTGCAGTATATGATTTAGCGGCACTGCCTTTAAGGTTCAACTTCAGGGTGCCATCTTCCAAAATATCCATATCAATATTTTTACTGTAAGAAGTAGTGAAGGCAGACTCGTTAAGTGCTTCTTTAATTTTTTGATTGTCTGCTTCGGTAAGCTTTGCGCATGATACGAACAAAAGCACCGCAAAAAACAATATGGATTTATTCCGTGCCAAAATAACGGTCTCCCGCATCGCCCAGACCGGGCACAATGAACGCTTGATCGTTCAGGGATTTGTCTATCGATGCTGTTATGATGGGCACATCGGGATGGTCGGTTTGTATCCTTTTAACGCCATCCGGGGCGGCTATAAGACACACAAAGCGAATATTTGAAGCTCCCGATTTTTTAAGATGCTTTAATGCATGCGATGCACTGCCGCCGGTTGCAAGCATAGGATCTACCACAAGTGTATAACCGCTTGAAATCCCGTCCGGTAGGTTTTCGTAATAGTTTACGGGTTCCAAAGTTTTCTCGTGGCGATATACGCCTATATGTCCCACTTTTGCGTCGGGAATAAAATCTATGATGCCATCAACCAATATTAGTCCGGCTCTAAGGATTGGAATAACAATAACATCGGTGGATGGCGAATATCCGACTGTTTTTTGGATTGGAGTTTCAATTTCAAATTCTTTTAAAGGCAACTCGCTAAGTGCATGGTATGCCAAAATATTACCAATAGTGGCCATGGCACGTCGAAATGCGGCAGTATTAGTAGTTTTGTTCCTTAAAACGGTTAAATAACTATCAATTACCGGGTGTTTAACTACTAATAAATTATCCATGGATTAAGATTTAGCCTCCATTTTTTTGAAATATGCTTTAGAAGATGCCGCTACAACTCCCGATAGAGCGAATAACGCAATAATATTCGGGAAGGTCATTAAACCAAGTGCAATATCGCCGATGGTCCATACTGTTTCCAATGTAAGTACCGCACCGATAAAATGCATTATTACATACACGAATTTATAATAAATTATGGATTTATCGCCCGCAAGATATTGTATAGATCGGTCGCCGTAGTAACTCCAACTTATTGCGGTTGACACTGCGAATAAAAATACTCCTAATGTTACAATATATTTACCACCGGGCATAATGGGTGCCAAGCCTCTTTCAAATGCAAACGAGGTGAGGGGCGCGCCATTTTCGACTATTTCTGCACGTAAGGATTTCGGAATATCGCCATCCGGTTTTTTAATTTCATATTTGCCCTCTTGCGTTAGTGTAACAGTTGCGGTTAGCGGTAAATCGTTGCTATTTTGTCTTTCAAATATAGTACCAATAAGTGCATCGTTTACAATTATTTGCCCATTTATAACTTCACCGTTTTCTATAATAATAGAGTTAGTGCTTTCCTGCATCACATAACTAACCTCATTACTATTTGGGTTGAATGGCGCATTATTGCGGTTTTCATGCGCGCCAGTGCTCACAATTACCAATCCAGTCATCGTACATACTACCAAAGTATCTATAAATGGCTCCAATAAGGCTACAACGCCTTCTCTGACGGGTTCTTTTGTACGTGCAGCACCATGGGCAATGGGCGCAGAACCTTGGCCTGCTTCGTTAGAAAACAGCCCACGTTTGATTCCCCAAACCAATGTTGTAAGAAATGAGCCGGTAACAACTCCATATATTCCTGCTTTGGGGTTAAACGCGCTTGTAAAAATCAATTTGAATGCCGGAATAACATCCCCAGCATTAATAAATAATATAACCAATGCGCCCAGTACATAAATAATTGCCATTATGGGCATCAGACGTGCCGTAACATTTCCAATTCTTTTAATACCACCAATAATCACAACGGCAACAATAGACGCCGTTATTATACCGGATACCCATACCGGCACGGAGAGAGTATTAAATAAAGTATCGGATACGGTGTTTGCTTGTACTGCATTACCCGTAAGGAACGAAGACAAAACTGCCATTGATGCAAAAAATACAGCTAACCACTTCCAATTTGGGCCTAAACCACGCTCAATATAATACATTGGACCGCCCGATACGGAGCCGTCTGCGTTTTGGATTCTATATTTAACTGCCAAAGTACACTCGGCGTATTTAATTGCCATACCAAAAAATGCAGTTACCCACATCCAAAATAATGCCCCCGGCCCGCCATAATGAATGGCAATGGCAACTCCGGCGATGTTACCAATGCCAACAGTAGCAGAGAGTGCTGTAGTAAGTGCCTGGAAGTGATTGACATCGCCTACAGCATCGGGGTCATCAAATTTACCCATTACGGAAAGCACGCCGTGTTTAAATTTTCTTAATTGAATAAAGCCCAATCTTAAAGTTATAAATATTCCGAAGCTTAATAAAACCACAACCATAAAGGGGAAATTTTTAGGTTGTGACCAAATTAAATCGTTTAGCCAGTTGACGAGATTTTGTAGAACTTCCATGCGAATATTTTGTTTATTGATATTATAAATCGAGGTTATGATAAGGAAACTAAAAAAGAATTGGCAATAAATATCGTTAACATTTTAAATTAATCTTAATTTGGTGGCCAACGGAATGAATTAAAATGTGTATTTTTGGCTATATTGTGCTATTAATAGTACTATAAAAATGGTTTAACTATCATTTAATTTCATTTAAAAAAATAATACGAGAATGACTAAAGCAGATATTGTTGATGTAATTGCAACGTCAACGGGTTTAACCAAAGTTGAAACGGAAGCGGTTGTTAACGGCTTTTTGGAAACGGTAATCGAATCGATGAAAAGAGGTGAGGCAATAGAACTGCGAGGATTTGGTACTTTTAAAGTAGTAAAAAGAGCGCAACGAGTGGCTCGAAATCCTAAAACAAACGAAGAGTTGATTGTACCAGAGCAGTATGTGCCGATTTTAAAAATGTCTAAGGAATTTAAAGAGGTCGTCAATATAAAAATGATGATTGAAAATTGATTTAGATAACCTCAAAAAAAGTTCTTATTTTTAGCGGGTATGAAAATATAATTATAACTAGAATTTTTGGTGATAATAAATGCCGAGTGGTAAAAAAAGAAAACGCGCAAAGATTGCTAAACACAAGCGTAAAAAACGTCTGAGAAAAAACAGACATAAAAAGAAAAAGTAGAATTTAAGGTTTCGATAAAGATCGAAACCTTTTTTTTTGCTCTGTATTTTATTTTTTTATCCGGCGCAAAATCTTAATCAATTAAAAGCACAGAAATGAGCCGCATATTTACAAAGCCGGAACTATGCGGCAATGGTGCTGGATAATATTTCGTCAGAAATACTGATTACCCGATTAGACTTAAGCAATAACTCCTGCAATCTTCTGCTCACAAAAGTGGACACTTCTTCTTGGTTGTTTAAATTTTCCAATTTATGCTGAAAGTAAGAAATCAGGTTAATGGCCGATAGGTATCTTCCCTGGCTGTCGCCATCAATTTCTATATGCCATCGCGTTATGATGTCGTCTTTGGCTAAAAGCAGATTGGCGCGTTTACTAACCATTTCCATCCATTCGCCGGCCCGGTCAATTCTATAATTGCCCGATAAATCGGGTAAAATAGGCTGACACGATTTCACGTCGAATGCCCAAGTCACTTCTACATCTATGATAGGTTGTACTTTAATATTATCAAGGTGCGCCATTTTTAAAAATGGGTGCGTATCCATACCCACCATCTGATTTGCCATGGCACGCTCTCTAAAACTGTCCCAATCAAAATTGATGGAGAGCTTGTTCATATATTTTGATAAATTTGACAGGTCGATTTCTAATTCAAGGCCTGTAGCATTTATCTCACTGTTATCCCAGGTATTGTTTTTATTTACCGGGACCCCATGTTTCTTTAACTGTGTTTTAATAGTTTCTACAATTGAACTAAAAATTGGATAATGCATAAATAATAAGTTTCTCTCATATTTTTTGAATGAATTATTACGAATTAATATATCTAAAGAAATTTGTAAAAAACAATTTTAAAGGCTCAAAAGTTATTCTTGTTACCACAGCCTTCAAAAATGTGGTCGATTTTATTGTTTCTAAAAATGGCAACGACCACAAACTCACCTTTAGTACTGCACCGGGAAATTTGGCTTTATTTGCAAATTCTCAGATATCCATAAAAAAGAGCAATCAAATTCGTTTCTTTGAAGAAATCTATCAATACCACATTATTGATGTTTGGCTAGACCCTCACGATCGGATACTGAGCTTTAAATTAGAAGATGAGTATAAGCTGATTTTTAAAATATATGGTAACAACGCAAACGTATTTCTTACTTCGAATGATAAATTAATTTCGGCTTTTAAAGATGGGGATACAGAATTGCCTATTCCGAGAGGGGGCGAACCTCTAAAAGAGATGGAAGAGAATCTGCCCGTTAAAAAGAAAATTAATTTACTGAATCCCAGGCTGCCAAGAACACATTTGGACGATTTGATAGCTCTAAATGATTTAGAAGATTTATCTGTTAACGATATAAGGCTGTTTGTAGGTAATTTGGACAATCAATTACGTAATCATCCAAAATTCAGGCTTGTCAAGGGAAACAATACTACATTATTCAACGAAGAAATCTTGCCGCTCAAAACAAAACAGTATTTTGATGGAATTAATGATTTAGTAGAGTATAGATATAAGAATCATATTTATTTTCAGCTTTTCCGGCAGGATAAAGCTAAATATGAAAAAGCGATACAGAGATTGCTCCGGCGAACCTATTCAAGCCTGAAAAACCTGGAAAATGCCGATATTGGTTTAGAAAGAGCTGAGCTATATGAGAAATATGGGCATCTATTGATGGCCAATGGGCATTTAAATTTAAAAGGGGAGAAAACGATAACAGTTGCCGATTTATACGAAGAAGGCAAAGAAATCCAAATCCCACTTGACGAAACCAAGAATTTGATACAAAATGCAGAACATTATTACGAAAGAGCAAAAAATTCTGCCATATCCTTCGAAGAAGCGGTAGAAAGAATACCCATTTTGGAAAACCGGCGGGAAGAGCTGACAAAATTATTGACTGCGATGGATGAAATAGAAGAACTTTATGAATTGCGCGACTGGGAGAAGGAAAATAAAAGCGTATTGGAACGTTTTGGGTTGAATCAAAAAACCAAGATTAAACAATCTGATTCGCTTTTCCATACGTATGAATTGAATAACTATACTATCTGGATAGGAAAAAATGCCAAAAACAACGATTTATTAGTTAAAATGGGGCATAAAGAAGATGTTTGGCTGCATGCGCGCGGGGTACCGGGCTCTCATGTATTGATACGTATGAATAATAACAGAGATTTACCGCCAGCGGCAGTAATCAATAAGGCCGCCGCATTTGCGGCATTTAATTCAAAAGCTAAAGGTTCCGATTTGGTACCGGTAATCTATACGAAGAAAAAATTTGTGCGTAAGCCTAAAAATGCAGCTCCGGGCGCGGTGGTTGTTGAAAAAGAAAATGTGGAATTTGTTACTCCCTTAAACCCTGAAAATGAAAATTTATAATTAAAAATGGAAATACAAAGAATTTATTTAACAGGATTTATGGCCGCAGGAAAAAGCAGTGTAGGGCGTGCATTGGCAAACGAACTCAATTTACCATTCCTCGATTTAGATAAGTATTTGGAAGAAAAAGAGAATAGAAGAATTACCCAGATATTTCAAAAAAATGGAGAAGCCTATTTCAGGGAAAAAGAACGCCAATATCTGAAGGAATTGGCCAGGAGTTATAAAGGAATATTAGCCTTGGGCGGTGGTTCTCTCCAAAATCAAAATATCGTAAATCTGCTAAAAGAAACGGGGATTTTAGTGTATATTGAAACTCCAACGGATGTAACTTTAGAAAGGGTTTTACGCAATACTAAAAGACCCATAGTGTTAGACAAAAATGGCAAATTAAAACCAAAAGAGGTTTTGAAAAAAGAATTGGACACACTTTTTGAAACCCGAAAGAAATTTTATAACCAAGCTGATATTAAAATATTTAGTGAGGGAAATCTGACACACTCAAAAGTTGCGCAAAAGATTATCAAAAAAATGACCGCTAATGAACAATAGTTTGGAATTAACAACTCAATACACGGATACATACCAGATTCAGGCGGGCTATAATATAGGTAACGATATTATTGGATTTTTACAGCGTAACTATAACCATAATAAAGCACTGGTTGTAATCGACCAAAATGTGTATAACTTGCATGGCAAGGAACTCATCAAATCACTTGAACAGGTGTATGATAAAGTGCCGTTTTATGTTGTAAAATCGGGCGAAGAAAGTAAAAGTATTGGGGAGTTTTCTGCAATTCTGGATTTTGTTCTAAGTCAACATATAGAAAGAAAAACCCCGCTGATTGCAGTTGGCGGAGGAGTTACCGGAGATTTGGCGGGCTTTGTTGCGGCATCGGCGCTACGGGGAATCCCTTTAATACACCTGCCTACAACCCTGCTGGCCATGGTAGATAGCTCTATAGGCGGCAAAACGGGTATAAATCATAAAGCCGGAAAAAATCTTATTGGCGCATTTTATCAGCCAAAAGCAGTATTTGCAGATCTGAAATTTTTGGATTCACTGCCTAAGAAAGAATGGGTAGGCGGACTAAGTGAAATATTGAAATACGGGTTTATCAGCGATAAAACTATTTTTGAAACGACCACCAAATTAATTGAGCAAGACAAAGATTTTAAAAATACCGAAGAGTGGCTAAATGTAGTAAAAAGCAGCATGTCGATTAAAGCAGATATTGTAGCTAAAGACGTTAAGGAAAACGGCCTAAGGGAATTTCTTAACTTTGGACACACTTTTGCACACGTGTTGGAGCGCGTTGGAAACTATAAAAAATACACGCACGGCGAAGCCGTATTTATGGGGATGTTGGCGGCGATATTCGTATCCAATAAATTGGGCGCCGGTGTTGATGAAAATTTACTGCTACGTTACAAATATTTATATAATTTGAAGGTCGAACAAACGTTAGATAGTTCGAGTTTAACAGATTTAATGCTCCTCGATAAAAAAACAAAAAATAAAGAAATAAGATTGGTTTTGTTAAAAGAAACCGAAAAACCCTATACCAAAAATTTTGATGATACCACTGTAATCAAAGAAGCATGGGATTATATTCTAAAAGAATTTAGTTAATGGCACTACTCCGCTGGATACATAAATTATTCAAATTTTTATGGGCAACTTTTTGGGTTGTGGTAATCACTGTGTTTTTAATTGGTGTTACGGTTTTTGGTATTCTTCAGCTAAAATCGACCAAAAATTATATAGCCACTCAGATTGAAGATAGTTTTGCGCAGAAATATGAAGGTGTGCTCACCATAGAAGAAATTTCGGGCATAGTACCGCTTAATATTACATTTAAAAATGTGAATATATTTCCCGATTCCAACCGAACCGAAACCGTTTTGCAGGTTGAAGAATTAAATGCCGGTTTCGATTTGCTCGCTTTGCTGAAAAGAGAATTTATAATTAACAGGCTAAGCTTGGATAAGCCCGAGTTATGGTTGCAAAAAGAAGGCAACAATTTGGCAAGTGCATTTCGCGAAAAATGGAATGATGAGGCTGAACTAGATACGCTGGCCATGCAACCCGAACTTCGAGAGAACGCACCATTCGAGATATTAGCGCCAAGGGTGAAAATCAGGTCGGGAAATGTTTATATGACAGACATTTTAGATGACGACAATAATATTTCCATAAATAATAATCTATCTTTGTTGGATTTAAACCTGGATATGTTTTTTGAGTATAAAACAGACCAGCGATTTTTGGATATAGACTATTTATCGGTGCGTGTGCCGGAAATGGAAATAGATAAAGTGGAAATATATGGTCAGATATATAATGATCATCGATTTTTGGAGCTGAACTCTTTTAATATGAACGTGGACGATGCTTTTTTAATAGCCAATGGATATGCCGATGGTGTAAATCTTTTTGATGGCAAGGCGTTGGAGCAGCTGTTGAAAGCCGAATTTGACCTTGAATTGGAAGAACTGGCCATTACCCCACAACGCTTTAAAACTGCCTTCCCCGACGCCTTTGAACTGGATAAATCGATTATATCTTCATTTAAAGTGACAGGAACACTACAAAATCTCAATTTAGAAAGCCTGATGTTGCAATATGGAAATACTTTTATTAAAGCTTCCGGAAATATAAATGAGCTGCTGGATACCGATAAACTGAATTATGATGTGTTGCTCGAAGAAACAGTATTTGACAAAGAAGATTTAGAAACGCTATTTGTAAATGGTTCCGATATTCAAATAAATACCTTGGCGTCGTTAATAATTGATGCGAGGCTTGAAGGAGATCTAAAAGAAATTAACGGCGAACTTACCGGCAACAGCACGCAAGGGAGCCTAAGTTTTAAGGGGCAAGTGGGGCTTAGTGACAGACATTATTTAAACGCAAGTTTTACAACAGATTCAATCGATTTATATTCTTTATTAGGCGATAATTCCATTAAAACCCTTATCAATTCAAGTGGAAGTATAAAAATAGCAGACTACAACAACCTAAGTACGCTAGAAGCGGCTCAGATTAATGTTCGTAAAAGCAGCATCAATGATATTAAGGTTGATATGCTAAATATGAATGTTGCTTCAAGAAATGGCGTGTTGCTTACAAATTTTACGCTGCTTTCTGACAGTACTTCTCTAAATGGAAATGGCACCATAGATATAGGCAATGATGTAAAGATATTCAAAATTAAAGGGGATGGGTATGATATTCATTTAAACCCACTGGTGAAAAACGAAGATTTACCCGAAATACAAGGACGTTTAAAGTATGAAATGGATCTTTCTGCTTCAAACCTGGATGATATTGCGGGTAAAATAAGCATAGAATTGCCGGCAACAAAAATAGATGACGAAGTTTTGGAACCCCATCTTTTTTATGCCGATATAGCCAATAAGCCAAACGGGGGTAAACAATTCAGGCTAACATCTACGGTGCTGGATGCAGAAATAGACGGCGTTTATTACCTGTCGCAAATACCGGAGCTGGTGGCACATTGGAGAAATTACTTTGAAGGACAAATTGATGAAGAGATATACTTCAGTCCTAAAAAAATATATTTGAATAAGACCCAGGGATTGGCACATCAGGAGTTTAATCTTAGCGCACAAATAAAAGATTATGAGCTAATAAATAAATACTTGCCGAACATTGCCCTGCAAAATAGTGGCGCCCGTTTGAGTTCAAATATTTCTGCCGATGGCAATAGACTGCTATTTAATTTGGACTTATTTGACAAGCACTTGCAATTCAACACCATGGTGTTCGATTCTGTCAGGACACAAATAACGGGAAACTTCAGATATAACGAAAAACTCAAAGAATCGGCAAATTTCAAAATAAAAGGTAATGCCAAAAAATTTCTTACTTCCTCTATAGAGTTTGAGAATTACGATTTAGATGCCTCTTTTATAAAAGACAGTATTTTGATAGCCCAGAAAGTAGAGAAAATAGGAAAGGATGCTTCCCATAATCTGCTAGCTCAAATAAAATTGGATGAAGAACAGTTAGAACTCAGGGTAAACGATTTTTATGTGGGTAGTGAACAATATACGTGGCAAAATCTCCGAACACCTACTATTTATTACAATAATCAACAAAAATGGATCATTGACGATTTTATATTTCAAAGCGAAGAACAATACCTCAATATTTCGGGTGTTTATAGCGAAGATGCCGCAGACTCGCTGAATTTTCGGATAAGAAGCCTGGATTTAGGTAAAATTTCGGATTTGATAAATGGAGAACTGACGTTTGATGGCCAGATGAACGGCTCATTTTCAACACGAACCTTAACTACCATACCCAGTATAGAAGGCGAAATATTGCTGGATAAATTTATATTGGGCGCGGATATTATAGGCGATTTAGACCTCAAAAGTAACTTCAACCACCAATTAGATCGCTTTGACACCCAAATAAGCATTAGAACAGATAAAGAAAAATACCAAAATTACTACGATAACGAGAGGAGAAGCGGGCAATTTATAGATATAGAAGGATATATTTTTACACCCACCAAAGAAAATATTGCTAGGCACGATACACTCTATAATTTTGACGTTGATGTTAAATCGGCCGATTTATGGTTTGTTACGCTATTAGCACCGGAAGTATTCCAAAAAATGGAGGGTAGCGTCAACGGTATCGGTAAGTTCTGGGGCAACGCCGATTATTACGATTTTACCTTAATGGCCGAAGCCGGCACTGAAAAACCTGTACTAATGCAGCCGGCTTTTATGGGAACAAGTTATGATATAACCGGACCGGTAGAGTTTTCAAAAACGAACGGCCTGGTAACAAACGGATTGGATTTAAGAGATAATTCGGGCGGTAAAGGCATAGTAACCGGGTTTTATAATTTCAACAATTTTTCGGATAACCACAGCATGGACCTGCTGCTGCGGACAGATAAATTACATCTTTTGAACAACGAATATAATCCCGAATTACCATTTTATGGCCAGGTTTATGGCAATGGAGAAATTAGAATGGTGGGTACCAGTCTAAAACCAGTTTTAGAAACCCCAAAACCGCTAATTCTACTGGCCGACACCGATTTAAGTTTGCCCATTGAGGAAGAAACAGATTTTGAAACCGACGACACTTTTATACGCTTTGTAGAAAGTTTTGAGGATGTGAGTTTTAAAGGCAGAACCGATAGATTATCGGAAAATAATGAGATAGATACTTCTACAATGACTTTTGTAGAGCTATTTACCCTCGACCTGCAGTTTGAAGTTGACGATGAAATAACCGTGCGTCTGATCTTCGATCCGGTGACGGGCGAAGTTATAAAAGGCGACGGATCGGGAAGGATAAGAATCCGGCTACAAGACCAGGATTTGAGCATTTTTGGCCGTTTTGATATGAACAGTGGTTCGTATCAATTTGTAAGTGGCGATATATTTACCCGAAGGTTCCAGCTGGAATCGGGCAGCAATATTGTTTGGGATGGCGACCCGCTAAATGCACGGTTGAATATTAGTGCCGTATTTTCGGCCAGACCCGATATTCAGTCGTTAACTTCCATCCAGGCAGACAGAGACCCGAATATGACCCAAAGGGTGCCCATAGACTTAGTGCTTGATATTAATGGGACTTTCGATAATATTCAAAATGATTTCTTCTTTAGGCTGCCAAATACTTTTGAATCGCTTCAGGCAACTACGCTGGCAACCCAAATCAACGCTCTGAACCAAAATGAAGACGAAAAACTGCTCCAGGCAACAAGTTTTTTGCTACTGGAAAGTTTTATACCCAGTAATACATCCATGGGCGGCGCCGGTATGTTAACCGATAACCTGTCCACAACGGCCGGTGCAGCGGTGTTTAACCCACTTTTATCGAGCCAAGTTATAAGCCCGCTGCTTTCAAATCAGATAAATTCACTATTAAGGAGCGATTTGAGTACCTTAGATGTAGATTTTAGTTTAAATGCATATAATCAAATAGATCTGGGCGTAGCGCTTAGGTTATATAACGACAAAATTATACTGCGTAGAGACGGTCAAATTACCGGAGCAAATTCGTCAATTGGCGATTTGGGCGCTACATACAGAATCAATAGAGTGTTTTCTGTATCGGCCTTTCACCGGCGCGACCCCACTTTTAGTAACGTAGATAATGCACAACAAACACAACAAGCACAGGATATTAACGGTGTAGGTATTGAAGCAGTTTATGGTTTCGATACTTGGAAGGATTTTTATAGAAGAATAACATCCCCATTAAAGAAATTATTTGGTGTAAAGGATGAAGAAACGAACCCCGCATCGGAAGAGTCTGACGAACCAATAAGTTAAAGGAAACCGATGAGTAGAAACGCTAGACTGAGTAGCATAGAAAAAGTTATAAAAGAACTGGTTAAATACAGCGACAATCAAATAGTACCCATAAAAATAATTGAAGAAACGCTGGCTATTAATAGTGGGAAAGAAAGAAAACGCCTAAATAAAGCTATAAATAGGCTTATAAATAAAAACGTACTGCAAAAACAAGGGAATAAAATTATATATATCAATAAAAACGATAGAAAAACGACAGAGAAACAAGCTATAACCGGCAAAATTACGATAACGCAGAGAGGCGCCGGATATGTGATAGTGGATGAATTGGATGAGGATATTATGATTCCTCCCGAAAAAACTGGCCTGGCTTTGGAAGACGATACAGTAGCCGTTGAAATTATAGGTCAAAAATCGAGTGGGCAACCCAAAGGAAAAGTGCTGAAAGTAATAAGCAGAGGCAGAGAGTTTTATGTGGGCACGCTCAAAAAATCGAAAGCCGATACTTATTTGATAGAAACGGATTTAAAATCGGCACATACCGATTTCTTCGTTTTGGAAGAAAATTTAAACGGTGCCAAACACGACGATAAAGTAATCTTTAAATTACTGAATTGGGTACATCCAATGGCGCTACCGGAAGCTGAAATCACTTCAATTCTGGGCAAAGTGGGAACAAACGATGCAAATATCCTTTCAATTTTGGCAGAAAATGGACTGATTGCCGAGTTTCCACCAGAAGTGGAGAAGTATGCCGATGAAATACCACTGGAAATCCCGAAAGCGGAATACAAAAGAAGGAAAGATTGTCGCGATATAGTTACTTTTTCTATAGACCCGGCCGACGCTAAAGACTTTGATGATGCCCTGAGTATTGAAATTTTGCCCAACGGTAATTTTTATTTAGGCGTGCATATTGCAGATGTTTCACATTACGTAACGCCCGGAAGCCTGCTGGACGAAGAGGCCTATAACCGGGGAGTAACCATATATTTGGTGGACAGAGTAATACCCATGCTGCCCGAAAAACTGAGCAACGGAGTGTGCAGCCTTCTGCCAAGTACCGATAAGCTGACGTACAGTTGTTTTATGGAAATAGACAGTAGCGGGAAGTTAATTGACTATACCATCGAGGAAACCATCATACGTTCATCGCAAAAATTAAGCTATAAAAGAGCCCAGGAAATTTTGGATACCGGCGAGAAGCACGAACTGGATAAAGAATTAAAAACACTTTCTAAACTAGCTCAGATTCTATTGGACAAACGTTTTGAGGAAGGAGCCATCAATTTTGAAACACGTGAAGCCGAATTTGTACTCGACGAAAACGGAAAACCATTGGATGTAGTTGTCCGCGAGTCGCATTTTACGCATAAATTGATAGAAGAATGTATGCTGATGGCCAACAGAACCGTTGCTTTTCATATCGAGAAAATGCGAGATAATTCGGGCCAGAAAAAATCGAAAAATACCTATCCTTTCATCTATAGAATACACGATAAACCCGATTATGAAAAGCTTGGGAATATAGTAAAACAGGTTTCACCGCTTGGAATTAAATTTAAAGTAGATGATAACATATCGCCCAAAAAGATTAACGATTTGCTAAAACAAGTCAAAAATTCGTCGGTAGAAACCATTGTTAACGAGTTAATGCTACGGGCAATGGCTAAAGCTGAGTATGCACCCGGTAATATTGGGCATTTTGGACTGGGTTTTAAATATTATTCCCATTTTACCAGCCCAATAAGGCGCTATCCCGATATTATCGCTCATCGGTTATTGAAGGCCTACAGCAACGGTAAGTTTTACACCACATACGAAGATCTGGTCGAAAAGGGCAAACACACCAGTGAAAGAGAACGGAATGCGATAGACGCAGAAAGAGACTCAGTAAAATTGAAACAGGTCGAGTTTTTGAGCGATAAAATAGGTAAAATTTATGATGGGGTAATAAGTGGCGTAACCGATCATGGGTTATATGTAACTCTAAAAGATGTATATTGCGAAGGCATGGTTAGGATTGCCGATGTAAAGGGCGATTATTATATTTATAACGAACAGATTCATGGTCTGGTTGGCAGGAAATCCGGAAAAACCTTTCAGCTGGGCGATGACATGAAAGTACGCGTACACAGCACGAACTTACAACGCCGACAAATTGATTTTGTACCCGTTTAACAACCTTGGAGATTTTATGAGAGAAATATTATTCATATCACTGTTTATAACATTTTTTCTACCAAATACGGCACAGGCCCAATACTTCCCATTTGGGCAAAACAGAGTACAATACGAAGACTTTGAATGGAGAATAATTAAATCGAAACACTTTGATGTGTACTATTACTCCGAACAGAATTATAAACTGGCTGAGTTTGCTGCCATGAGCATTGAAAGTGCATACAAGCAAATAGCGGAAGATTTTGAACACGAAATATTTGATAGAATACCCCTCATTATTTACGACTCGCACAACGACTTTTCGCAAACTAATGTGGTGCCGCTGCCGGTAAGCGCAGAAGGCATTGGCGGAGTTACCGATAAAATGAAAAACAGGATGACTGTTCCTTTTATGGGCGATTACGCCGATTTTAGAAGAACACTCCATCACGAATTGGTACACGCCGTTTTTAACGATATGTTTTACGGAGGCACTATCCAGTCTATTGTTCAAAATAATATACAATTGTCGTTCCCACTTTGGTTTGAGGAAGGATTGGCCGAATATAGCGCTTTGGGTTGGGACAGCAACACCGATATGTTTATACGCGACGCCGTTATCAATAATTACCTTCCACCAATACCATACTTAAGCGGTTACTACGCTTACAGAGGCGGGCAATCTATGTGGAACTTTATAGTAGAAGAATATGGTCGCGAAAAAATAGGCGAAATTTTACAGCGCATTAAAACAAGTAGAAGTGTAGAGTTCGGAATGTCTGCTTCGCTGGGATACAGTTTGGAGGAACTATCGAACAAGTGGATGGAGGCGCTGAAAAAACGTTATTATCCTGAAGTTGCGGAAAGAGAAAATTCAAAAACAATAGCTACTTTATTAACAAAAAGAAATCTGTTCGGAACCTATAATACCAGTCCGGCAATCTCACCGCAGGGCGATAAAGTTGCTTTGATTACTAACAAAAGAGGATACTTCGACATTGTGGTTATCAGTGCAATAGATGGGAGAAAGCTAAAAACGCTCATAAAAGGGGAGGATAATCCTGAATTCGAGGAGCTGAACATACTCAAACCAAACCTGACTTGGTCGCCCGATGGCAGAAAAGTGGCGCTCTCTACAAAATCGAAAGGCCGGCACGATATCGCTATAATAGATTACGAAACCAAAGCGGTTCAAAAGATAAAATTTCGGGATATTGATGCGATTGGATCGGTGGCATGGTCGCCCAATGGCAGATATATTGCATTTGATGGGAATGTAGGGCCGTATCAGGACATATTTGTTTACGATTTTGATACACAGAAGCTCATAGACGTTACCCAAGATATTTTTTCCGACCGCGAGCCGGCATGGTCATCCGACTCACAATATATTTATTTTATATCGGATAGGGGAAGCAAAACAAAGTTGGGCGAGTTTTCGGTAAAAGAGAACTTACTACTGCAAGAAAGTATTTACCAAACCGATATATATAAAGTCCAGCTAGGATCTAATCAGGCAGTTCAGTTGACCAATACTCCATGGAGCGAAACCCAACCCAACGAAACTCTGGATGGCCGCCTGGTGTTTTTATCCGACGAAAACGGAATTCAAAATATTTACGAACTGGATCAGGCTACAAGAACCGCAACACCACTTACTAACCTACAATCCGGCGCATCACAACTTTCTATAAGCCCGGACGGCAGCCGTGCTGCATTCAGTTCCATCAACGAAGGTTATATTGATGTGTTTGTATTGAGGTCGCCGTTTGACAGAAGAATTGAGGAGGGGCTGAAACCAAATTATTGGGCAACCAGGCGCGCCAGCGAAACCGAGGGACAACGCGTACCTGCAACCTCGTATGCAATAGATATGTATGGATCCGGTTTGCTAAGTATTGATGAAATTGAAAGAATACAAGAAGAGGAAAAGGAGATTTCGGAAGAGGTAATCGTACAGGAAGAAGGGGTTATTGATTTCAGAAATTATGTGTTTGCAGAAGATGTAATTCAAGATTCTACATTGTTTTTGAAAGATATAGACACCTTCGATATAAGAGACAATATCACAGATGACGGCCGTTTTATACCCGAAGAATATCGTTTGAAATTTGATCTTGATATAGCCTATAGCCCTACTTTGGTAGCTTCCACACAGGGTTCTTCCGCAATAGCACAATTTTTGATCAGCGATTTATTAGGCGACCATCAGCTGGCATTGGGTTCAAACTTCGTATTCGATCTGCGAGATAGTGATTACAGTATCCAATACGGATATTTTAAAAGAAGAACCAATGTTCTGTTCAGCTATTACCATTCGGCTAGAAATTATCAAAGCTATTACGGCGAGTTAATGAGATATAGAACGTACGGATTAGGTGCTACGATTCAATATCCATTCGATAAATTCAAAAGATTGGATTTGAGCCTCTCAATGATTGGGGTTGCACGCGACTACAATCGAGTTTATACTTATTTCTCACCTAATTTTATGCCAGTTACATCTAGCGACAATCCGAATGAAACCAGCCAATTCTTTTATCCGGGATTAGTATATACAAACGACAGAACTTTGCCCGGAATATTAACACCGGCAGGAGGTACACGATATTCCGTTGGTATAAGTGGCAGCCCGGCCATATCGTCAACATCGCCGCAATTTATATCTTTACTGGGCGATTTTAGAAAATATTTCAACATGGGCTACAACTACTCCATTGCGCTCAGGTATTCGGGCGGAATTTCCTTCGGTAAGGACGCACAAAATTACTTTATGGGTGGTAAATTAGGATGGATTAATCAAAAGTGGGAACAAATTGGACTTTCTTTTGATAGACTTGCCGATACTATCTTTACAGTTCCTGCATTACCACTAAGAGGCTATAAATATAACGCCATTACTGGAAATAATTTCAGCTTGATTAATGCAGAATTTAGATTTCCATTATTTGCTGCCATAGTACCCGGTGCCGTACCCATATTACCGCTATACAATATTACAGGGGTTGCATTTTTGGATGTAGGCTCTGCATGGGGCAAAAGTGTAGATTACGGTTTATTCGATATAAATGGCAATCCCATAAAACGTGACGCAGGTCTTGATTTTAGAATGGGTAAAGAAAAAACAGGATATGTACCCATACAAGGTGGAAATCCTATACCTGTATCATATATTGAAGGAGATATACTTATGGGTGCCGGTTTTGGACTTCGTACCATCGCATTTGGCCTGCCCATAGGTTATGATGTGGGCTGGGCTTACGATAGAAATGGGTTCAAAAAGAAAGCAATGCACTATTTTACCATTGGAATTGATTTCTAACTCTAATTTTGCGAGTCGAAATTTGTAACCTGCAAAAGGCGCTGATAATTGTAATCAGGATCCCGGTAGTAAATAAACCCGGTGTATTCTTGCCGAATACCGGTTATGGCGTCGTTTAATGGGACGAAATCAGAGTCGGTATAACTCGATTTCAGAAAGTACTTATAGCGGTATTTTCCTTCTTTGACGATTAACGAAACCTCAAATAAGCCGGTTTCTTTATTATAATGTAATTTATTGTTTTCGCTAACATTCCATTGATTGAAATCGCCCACTAGATAAAGCTCAAGATTGTTATTGGCCAAATCGCCGGCATCAAGGCTGAAATATACCATGGCGTACCGAGCGCTGCTTCCACCCGAAGGATAACCTGCCGAACTTTCGAACCCGCGTGATGGTATGGCAGAGAAATTCAACACATCTTCTTTCAAAATTATTCTTGGTGGCGTAAACTCGGGTTGCCAATCCATTATTTTCCGGCTATCGATATTTAAATTGGTCAAATCCAAATATATATAATCGAAATTGGCATTAAAAGACTGGCTTCGGGAGCTGTAAAAACGAATTTGTGCAGAAGATGAGATGTCAATTTCTGTTGGTATTATATAATTGTTCCATAACCGGTTTTGTACATAGGAAAACGTTAAATCAAATTGAGGAAACATTACCTCTTTGGGCTGTTCGTAAACAGAAAACAGTTGATCGGTAGTGCCGTGGTTACCGCTGCCGGCGTATAAAGTTTCAATATTGCTTTTAATGCTGCCCTTTCCCTCCGATACAAAAAAAGGCAGGCTGAAAAGCTTGATATTGGAAGCATAATCAAACACATGCAGCATATAGTTTCCGCTTGTCAAAAACTCCACCTGTCGGTTGGGAAATTCTATCGAATAATGGAAATAATTTGGCTTTGAGAGTTGATTTGCCTCACCGTTTTGTATTACAATGTCGTTAATGCCATCTAAAAACCAAAAATCGGGTATATTGCTGTAACTCCAATCTTGGTTGTGATGCGTAAACTGTAAAGAATATTGCCCGCTTAGCGAACTTAACTCATCAAATTCCAGAACCAATTTATCACCACCGTTTAACTTGATAATTGGCGGATTTTTGCGGTTTCCTTTTCTGTATAACTCAATCGATTTAATGGATTGTGGCGCAGGCAACTGGTTTTTTACCAATAGCGGGCTATATAAACTAAAATCGACGCTGGGAATAGTATGGTTTTGCTGGCTAACCGAACTTGAACAGGCATTGACCAAAAAATATAAGGCAAAGAAATAAAGTAAAGAAAATTTAGTTTTTTTAATCAATTTAAAGCGGTTTTTATTTTATGCCTAAATTTTGATTTAAACGTTTGCTTCAAATGCCGGTATATGTTTCCAACTGTCAGATTTTTCTATATTCGGCGCCTCGCCGCGCATTAATGAAGAAAATTTAAACGACAATACCGTAAAAATCAGCTTGGCAGACACATTCTGGAAAAATAGAGCGCGTATTTCCTCTAAATATTCAAGCATAGCTTCTAATTTTGCATTTTCCAGGCCATCTACAAATTTTTGGATGGAGCTGATCTGGTCTATATTGGTGATTAATGCATTGTTCTGTGTTTCACGGAATATGTATAAATCTCTGATATATACCTGCAACATATCAATTATGGAAATCAAGCCCTCTACATTATTTTCCGATTGCCAATCCTGAATCAGTTTTGGCAATTGTATTGCATCTTGTGAGTAGGATAAACGCAGAAATTGAACAATCTCTTCCCGGTTCTGCTTAAGGCGTTTTATATCAAAAAACCTTGTTTTCGCATAATTTCCGCCCGATATTCTTGCCAAATATTTAGCTTCTTCAGCCTCAATGCCGTCAATTTCAATCAGACCTTTCTCAACTTCTTGGGTTTTTAAAGCCCCCAAAGGTATATGCTGGCAACGCGATGTAATAGTGGGCAGTAAACTCTCATAATTCTCGGTAGTTAAAATAAACATCAGCCGATCCGAAGGTTCTTCCAATAGTTTAAGGAATGCGTTTGCCGTTTCTTTTCGCATGGTTTCAATATTGGTCATTATTACAACCGTATTTACTCCCTCATTTGGCTTTAAAATGGTGGTAGGCAATATATTTTCGCGGTAATAGTCGATAGGGTAGAATGCGCGTGCATTTTTTGTTGCACTTTGGCTGGTTAACGAAGGCCTTACCGAAAAATCAACGATCTCATAAGGGTCTTTGGCCAATAAATCCAACCGTTCTACTACCTCTGCATATTTTGCGGTTGTGGGCTTGGGTATAAAAACATGAATATCGGGATGGGTAAACCACGACGATTTTTTTGAACTTTGTGCATCGCCCAAATCGCTTAAATTACCGATTCCGTTTATAGCTTCGGCCATGGCCAACGCAAATGCGGTTTTACCCGAACCTTCCGGCCCGGAAATTAAATAGGCATGACTGATGCGCCCAGACGCTAGAATACGCTCCACCTGTTTTTTTGCACGCGATTGTCCTACTATTCTTCTGTTGCCAAAATCAATGTTCATTACTCTTCCCAAATAAAATCAAATAAAATTACTCCGGCCGTTATGGTTACACCAATAAAACCAATAATTGCAGCCATATCGTTTGTGATGTTCGACGATAAACCATCTACAAAAGCAGATTTTGTTAAATTTGTCAATAACAGTATAAAAGGTATAAAAAGCGGAATGGTCAAAACCGAAAAAATAGCACCTTTACGGTCTGCTTGCGATACTATTGCTGCAATCATAGTTGAAACACTCGACAAGCCGATGGTGCCCGCAATAAGTATAATGGAAAACGCCCACCACGAGGCCACAATTATATTGGCCAGTATAATATAAAGCCCAAAAGTAATAATATTGATTCCCAAACTGAACAATATATTGAACACCATTTTTCCCATAAAAACCGCTGATGAGCTACCATAAATACGTAAAATATTGTAGGTGTTTTTATCCGTTTCCTGGATAAAACTGCGCCCTAGCGACGAAAGTGCCGAAAATAGGATAATTATCCAAATCAAACCGCTCTTTGGCGTCGGCTCCAGGTCTTGGGCTTTAAGAGTGAACATAATCAGTAATAATGAAGCCACAACAAACGCAAATACCATGTTGATGGCAAATTTTGTACGCAATTCGATACGCAAATCTTTTTTTATTACCGCAATGGTTCTGTTCATCCAGCGCATAAAGAGGTTTGATTAAAATGAAGCCTTTTCTATAAGTTTATTATTAATATTTTATTAAAATCAGGCCAGTACAAAGGTACAGCCAACAGCGATAAAATAAAATTTTTACCCATAAACATTTTTATACTTCCATACGTATATTCTACCTGGCTAAATAAATTTTTGATAAATATGTTTTTGCATACACTTTTAAGACCCGACAATATACTTATAGAGCCCAATATTAGTAATAAAAAAGAACTTTTTACCGCACTGGTTGGAACTTTCGGGGACAAGTTAAAAGAACAAGAAATAGAAGCAATAATTTCGTCGGTTATGGAAAGGGAAGCCATTATGCCAACCGGATTGGGCAAAGGTGTGGGCATTCCGCATTGTAAAACAGACGTTGTTGATAGGCATTATGCAGCATTGGCTACCATAAATAAGAATTTGGATTACGAGGGGGTGGATGGTAACCCGGTGCGTATTGTGGTATTATTAGTAAGCCCCAAAAACAGTAATAGCACCCATATTAAATTGCTCAGCAGTGTTTCCAGGTTATTAAATGATGGGCAAACACGGCAGGATATACTTAAAGCCAAAATAGCATCCGATTTACTCGAAACAATTGAAAATAAAGAGCTAAAATAACAGACATGAAATTTATAAAACCAATATTATTAACCATTTTAATACAACTTTCTATTAATTTCACTTCAAAAGCACAGGGAGTAACAGGCGTACAGCCAAACAGTATTGAAAATATAGTTGAAAACTCGAGAAATTCGGATGCTTTTTGGAGCGTTACCGTTCGTGGCCAAAACGGTGAGGTTTTAGAAGGGCACAATGCTAATAAATTGGTTACACCCGCCTCAAACCTGAAATTATACACCACAGCAGCGGCATTGGACAGGCTGGGGCACGATTATACTTATACCACCTATATATATAGTAAGGGTGAATTGAAAGATTCGGTTTGGATAGGAGATTTGATTATAAAAGGAAGCGGCGACCCTACCATTAGCGGTGTTTTTTATTCGGATGACCGGGAATATGTATTCAAATCGTTCTTAAAACAGTTAAAAGAAGCGGGTATCAACGAAATTAAAGGAAAACTTTTGGCCGATATAAGCTATTTTGATACCGAGGACTATCCTATAGGCTGGGATTGGTACGATATGAGCTTTTATTACTCCGTACCTATTGGACCATTGGCCTTTAATAATAATACCTTCTTTTTGGAAGTTTTTGCAGAGGGTGAAGTGGGAGAGAGACCTCGGATAGAATGGTACCCCATAGTAGAATCTATAGTAATTCACAATAACCAGACCATCGTAGAAGCTGATAAAAAATATGATGAGCATTACAGAAAAAGAATGGGGTTCAACGAGTATAACCTGGCCAGTTTTTTGCCTAAAGGATATTATGAAGATGAGGATTTAGCCATAGAAAGTTCGCACCTATTCTTCTTGGAAGCTTTTGAGCTTTTTCTGAAAAACAATAATTTTAAATTGAACGTACAGGATTTTAGCAGCGCTCTTGGCAAGACAGGCAATAGGGATGAGTTTACGGTACTGGCTTCGCATACCTCGAAACCGCTATCGGAAATAATTGAACGCATAAACAAAGAAAGCGATAATTTTTATACCGAAATGGTTCTTAAAACACTTGGCGCCGAGAAGCAGAACTTGCCCGGCTCGTTTGATAACGGGATTTGGGAAGTAAAAAAGTTTTTAAGCGAGCAAACTATAGATACCAACTCGGTAGTGATGTACGACGGCTCCGGGCTTTCGGCAAGTGATAAGCTAACCACTAGAGATTTGTCTTTATTGATGCATAAAATGAAAGAACACCCACAGTTTGAGTATTATTATAATAGTTTTCCCATAGCAGCGGTGGATGGTTCGCTTGAATTCAGATTTAAAAATACTTTTTTGGCAAATAATTTAAGGGGAAAAACAGGATTTATTAATGGCGTTAGAAGCATTACCGGTTACATGAGTACGAAATCGGGCAATACCATAACCTACAGTATAGTTACAAATAATTTTAATGGCTATATCAGCAACGTAGATAGCACCCATCAAGAGGTTTTGCTATACATTTACGATAAATATTAATGGTTACGGAATAATTGATTAAATTGTGCTTTTTCAAATTCAGCAATAAAATATGAGTGCACAAATAATAGATGGTAAATACGTGGCCGGACTTCTGAGAGAGTCGGTTACCGAAGATGTTAAAGATTGGGTATCGAAAGGTAATCGTCCGCCTTTTCTACAAGTAGTTTTAGTGGGAGACGATCCGGCATCTATAGTTTATACCGATGCAAAAACCAAAGCTTGTAAAGAGGTGGGTATAGAAACTGATACTTTGGTTTTGCAGGATACCATTTCGGCAAGGGAATTAAAGGGGATAATACGCGATTTAAACAAAAACGATAATGTGGATGGCATACTGGTACAGTTGCCCCTGCCTTTGCACCTGTCTTCGCACGATGTTATAGAAGCCATAGATTACCGAAAAGATGTGGACGGTTTTCATCCAATGAATGTGGGGCGTCTTGCGCTCTCACAACCTTGTTTTAGAAGTTGTACACCGGCCGGTATTTTAGAGCTATTTAAACATTATAGTATCCAAACCAAGGCAAAACACGCGGTGGTAATAGGCGCAAGCAATATCGTCGGCTCGCCCATGGCCATTATGCTGTCGAGAGAGAACGATGCCGGCAAGGCAACTACAACTATTTGCCATAAATACACTAAAGATCTGACCCTGCATACCATCAACGCCGATATATTAATTGCTGCGGCAGGCCAACCGCATTTGGTTAAAGCAGAAATGGTAAAAGAGGGCGCTGTGGTTATTGATGTTGGTATAAATAGGGTGGCAGACGAGACCAGCGAGAAAGGCTATAAACTTATCGGTGATGTAGATTTTGAGTCGGTTAGAAAAAAAGCAAGTTGGATTACACCCGTTCCGGGCGGTGTTGGGCCGATGACCGTTGCTATGCTCATGAAAAATACACTCCTTGCAGCCAAAAAAAGTATTTACCCCGATAAATAAGCCAATAAAATATAGGTAATTATAACGAATAATCAGAAATAAACTACTGATTATAAATAACCTATGTTGTATCAATCGGGGCGCTTCAAAAAAATAACTAATATTGAAAATGAGTGACACTATGCTGTCACTCCTGGTGTTTAAATTTGTGTAAATCAAAAATTAAAGCACAGAATTATGACACCAAAAACAATCAACTCCAGAAGATTAAAAAAGAATCAAAACAGCGATACTTTTGTAAACTCGGTTTTAAACTATATAGATGCCGAAAGCGCAAAAGAAATTGCTGAAATAAATGCTGCATTCGAAGTAATGGGGTGGAACGATTTGCCCTTTGAACTGAAGATTGAGATTTACAGCGATGTAAAATTTATGGTTCAGGAATTAAACGGGTATTACTCAACTTGCGACCCATTTGTTAAAAAACGTAGAAATTCCGTCCATTATTGGGTTTCTTGCTACCAAGACGGTATTTGTTCACTTCAAACTGCCATAAGTGTCCTAAAATATTAATGAAATTGTATTTAAGCGGTGCGCGTATAGTGGGATTGTAATAACCATTGTAGCAAAAATAAGATTACCAAATCCCTCTCACCAATGCTTGCACTTGGTAAACTTATGTTATAATGCTTAGCAGAAAGTTCTTATCTTATTGAGACTTTAAGCTAATTCGAAAAAACAATCCCACTATGAGCGCACCGTCACCTTTTGAACGTATTTCCAGAACAGGCCTAACCTACGATGATGTTTTATTGGTGCCCGGTTACTCGGAGGTTCTGCCCCGTGACGTTGATTTAAGTGTGAAATTAGCTCCCGATTTAAAGCTCAATCTCCCCATTTTGAGTGCGGCCATGGACACGGTATCTGAAAAAGAACTGGCACTTGCACTGGCTTTGACGGGGGGGATGTCTATCATTCATAAAAATATGGACATTAACGAACAGGCCAAACACGTTGAATGGGTGAAAAACGCCAAAATAGATTTATCCATAAATCCAAATACCGCTTTGGATGCCTCGGGAAAGGCAGTTGTCGGTGCTGCTGTGGGCGTTACCCACGACACTATGCAACGTGTAAAAGCATTGGTAGATGCCGGGGTGGACATCATTGCAGTTGATACAGCGCATGGACATTCAAAAGGTGTTTTGGATATGATTGCTGAGATAAGAAAACAATATAATAGCTTAAATATTATTGGAGGTAATATAGCAACCAAAGCGGCGGCCAAAGCATTGGTCAGTGCCGGTGCAAATGTGGTAAAAGTGGGAGTGGGTCCGGGTTCCATTTGTACAACTCGTGTGGTAACCGGAGTTGGCGTACCCCAATTAAGTGCGGTTATGGAAGTGGCAGAGTATTGTATGGCTGAAAATATTGGACTGATTGCCGATGGGGGAATTAAATTGACCGGCGATATCCCCAAAGCTCTGGCCGGTGGCGCCGATGTGGTGATGTTGGGCTCTATGTTTGCAGGAGTGGACGAAAGCCCGGGAGATTTTATTATAGAAGGGGGTAAAAAATATAAGCAATACCGTGGAATGGGCAGTCTGGGCGCTATGCAAAAGGGATCGAAAGACAGATATTTTCAGGATACAGAAGACGATATAAAAAAACTGGTGCCCGAAGGAATTGAAGGCCGCGTTGAAAGTAAAGGACCTTTAAAACAAGTTGTACATCAGATGGTGGGAGGATTAAGGGCAGCTATGGGCTATGTGGGCGCCAAAAATTGCAAGGAGTTAAAAACAGCCGAATTCGTTAAAATATCGACAGCAGCATATTACGAATCCCATCCACATAGTGTGCAGATTACCGAAAAGGCACCCAATTATCCTGCATAATGGCTCAAAAAGACCATATCTTTAAGAATGTACTCATCATTGTATATTATTTCCCCCCAATGGGAGGTAGTGGAGTGCAGAGGCCGCTCAAATTTGTCAAATACTTAAGGCAGTATGGTTGGAATCCTATAGTTTTATGCCCCGAACCCGGCGCTTATCACACCTTTGATGAATCTTTGGATAAAGAGCTGCAAACATTGGATGTGGAAGTAATCAGGGTAAAAGGAGGTACGCCATTGCACACAGCCGGAAGTAAGAGAAGAGTTAAATTACCGGCATTTATAGAAAATGGCCTTCGTAAAATATCAACGTTCTTTTGGCTGCCCGACAATAAAAAGGCCTGGATAAAACAAGCTGAGACGAAAGCGCTCGAATTGATTAAAGAAAAAGATATAGAAGCAATATTTGCGACAGCGGCTCCATACAGTAATTTGATTCTAGCGGCAAATTTAAAAGATAAAACCAATGTGCCGGTAGTTATGGATTTGCGTGATGAATGGTTGGAAAGTCACTTAATAAAATATCCAACTAAGTGGCATAAAAGGAAAATGCACGCCATAGAAAGCCAAACTCTACAGAAAGCAGATGTTATTACGGTAATCAACGAGGCGTATAAGCAATCTTTTGGTCGGAGATATCCAAATAAAGACATCATTGTACTCAAACAGGGATATGATTCCGATGATTTTAAGGAGATAGATCAAAAAGCAGTCGAAAAAGATAAAATTATATTCTTGTACAGTGGATTATTTTACGGGGATCGTAATCCGGGGGTGTTTTTGGAAAGTATAGCGCAACTTGTAAAAGAAAGGCCTGAATTGAAAAATAAAATCAAATTACACTTCCAGGGAGGACTCAATAAGGATACGCAAAAATTAATACGAGAACTACAATTAGGTGGATTATTGGTAGATTATGGGTACGTAAATCATAAAAATGCAGTAAAAAATATAGCGAAAGCAGATGTCCTCTGGTTGATTGTAGGCCACAAAAAAAATGCCGAATTCGTAACAGTTGGTAAAATGTTTGAATATATTGGTTCAAAAAAGCCTATACTTGCATTAACTCCAATAGGGGCGACCACTAATTTATTAGAAAAATATGGGGCGTATTATCATGCAGAACCATACGATAAAAATGGGGTAACGGAAGCATTAAAGCTAATAATAGAGGATTTTGAGTATAATAAGCTTCCGATTCCAAACGAAGAGTTTATTAAAAAATATGACCGTAGATATATTACAGGTAAATTGGTGGATATCCTTAATAGTATAAATAACAATAAAATCGATTAATTTTTTTAAATTCAAATCAATGAAAGAATTTTTAAAAAAATTATATAAGAACCGTTCGAAAAAGTTAATAATCATCATACTCGACGAAAACAGGCCGGGTGAAGATGAAGATTTTGCTTTTAAACCATCAAAATTGTTTAATTTTATTGGATTTATAATACTTATTATTTCTATTATATTAGTAACGGTATTTATGGCCACACCAATGGGCGAATATATATACAGTAGAACTGACGTAGAATCGAAGCGTACAATGGCCAATATTATTGAGCGCATCAGTGCTTTGCAAGATACATTAGATGCACGAGATACTCAGTTGGAAGTTATTAAAACCGTAATAAGAACAAATACCGATACTATATTAGCCATCGACGAAAGCGCGCTGATATCTACTACTAGTGATGATTTGTTAATTGACCGATATTCGCCATTTAAATATAAATCGGTACTAAACAGTATTACGGCTTCGGATTTAGCTTTGGCGAATGTGTTGCTGGACGGTTCGGATTTTCCGGCACCATATCCTATTAAAGGCAGTCTTACACGAGTTTTTGATATAAAAAATAAACACTATGGCATCGATATAGCCACGAAAAAAGACGAACTTTTTACAAGTGTTGGCAATGGTACAGTTATTGCGGCTACTTGGACGATAAGCTATGGGTACGTAATCTCAATTCAACATAAAAATGCAATTATTTCAACATATAAACACGCAACCAAACTCCATAAAAAGGAAGGAGACAGCGTACACAAGGGTGATATATTGGGTCTGGTGGGCAATGTTGGAACGTCGAGCTCCGGTTCGCATCTGCATTTTGAAATCTGGAAAGATGGCATTCCACAAAATCCAATATTATACTTAAATAATTAACTAAACTATGCTAAAAAGTAAAAATCAAAACGACAAAATATCTTCTGTAAACAATGTGCCTACAATTAATATTGTAAGTAGCGATACCGTTGTAGAGGGAGATTATATAGCTAATTCCGATATAAGAGTTAGTGGTAAAATAATAGGCAACGCTATATCTAAAGGTAAAATAATAATTACAGAATCAGGAATAGTACAAGGCAAATCTATTAGTGAAAATGCCGATATTACAGGTAGAATAGAAGGCGAAATAACTGTAAATAATAAGCTTATTCTAAGAAATGGTGCCGTAATTGATGGCGATGTAATTGTACAAAAGCTATTAGTAGAAGAAGGTGCGATTATAACCGGTAACGTCAAAATGAAGTTTGAAGAGAAGATTCAGCTTGATAAACTGGTTCCGCCAAATATGGATACAGCTAAAAATGGAAATAAAATAATAGATAATAAGAATACACACTTGGTTAAATAGTCAAGGCTCTTAATTTATCTTTTATCAAGAAAGAATACGCTAAATATCTTGGTTTAGGTGCCGAAATCGCGGCATCCATCGCCATTCCCATTGGTATAGGCTATGGTGTGGATTATTATTTTGGCACAGAACCCATCGGCATTATTGTTGGGGCTGTTTTCGGTATGCTATTATTTATGTCGCTAGTACTTCGGATATCCAGGGATATTAACTGAAAATTAATTTTCCGAAATGAAATTACTAATAAAAATTAATCTCATTTTAGCAGCTATAGTAGTTATTTTAGCGCTGCTTTTGCCTTTCGAAATTGGGTTTTCAATTATATCCGGCTATTTTATTGCATTTTTATTTGTTTTATCGGCTGCGTGGATACATAATAAATTCTTCAAAATAGACGAAAATCGCTTTATAAAGCTGTTCTATCGCTCTTTTTTCTTAAGACTTCTCCTGGTGGTAATTGTTTTAACCATCTTTTTAAGTTTGTCAAAAATAAATGAAATATACTTTACAGTTAGTTTTTTAATTTCATATATTTACAATTCTGTAGCAGAAATGATTTTATTCAACAAAATTCTTAGTAAAAAAAGTAAAATTAAAAAATGATTCAGATGCTTCGTCGTTTATTCGTCATGCTTTTGTTGCTATCGGCGAGCACGACCGCAGTTTTTGCACAAGATGAGCAGGCAGCCAACGATTCACCGATCGATATTTTGGGTACAGTTGCCGACCACGACCATTTATCCACACCTTTTGGAGATATAAATTTACCTCGTTTGTTTTTTTGGGAAAAAGCCGATGGAGGAAGGAGTTTTAATGCTTATTTAAGTACATCATCCGCAATAGCATCGGGAGATTTTGTTGAAGTGGAAGGTGAAGTAGTACCGGCACTTGGTACAATGATTGTTGATCTTTCCATCACCTCGCATCTTATTTTCTTTTGGTTGAGTTTGGGTCTGGTACTGTTATTTACACTTTATGCCAGAAAATTATATTTAAAAGGCGTTGGCAGGGAAACGGCTCCAAAAGGAGTGTTGCAAAACATATTTGAAGTGCTATTTGTGTTTATACGCGACGATGTGGCAAAACAGAATATTGATAGTTCAAAATACAAGAAATTTGTGCCGTTTTTGTTCACCACATTTATGGGCATCTCTTTTATGAACTCGTTTGGGCTTTTACCGTGGGCAGCTACAGCTACAGCAGATATTACGGTAACCGCGGTTTTAGCTATAATAACGTTTTTTATTACACAATTTAATGGTTCCAAAAGCCACTGGGAACATGTGTTTTGGTTCCCGGGTGTGCCAACAGGGGTCAAGTTTTTGATGATACCGGTAGAAATAATCGGGCTTTTTACCAAGCCTTTTGCCCTGGCTATACGTCTGTTTGCCAATATGATGTCGGGCAAGATTATGATTATTGCCATACTGGGCTTGATATTTATTTTTAACGATATGTATGGCAATGTTGCAGCTTATGGTATTAGCGTGTTCTCGGTAATACTGACTGCAATATTATACGCTCTGAAACTTTTTGTTTCTCTGCTACAGGCGTACATATTTACGTTGCTCTCTGCCGTGTTTATTGGAATGGCAGTTGAAAGCGACGAAAAAAACGAAGAACATTACTACGCTGAACATTCAGCATAAATAACTAAATATTAATAACTTAAAAATATAATAATATTATGGAATACGCATATTTCGCAGCAGGCATTGGTGCCGGAATCGTAGCAATTGCCGCCGCTTTGGGTATTGGTATGATTGGTAAAGCTTCTACAGAAAGTATTGCACGTCAACCGGAGGCTTCCGGAGATATCCGAGGTGCGATGATTCTTACTGCCGCTTTTATTGAAGGTGTGGCTTTGTTTGGTGCTATTATCTGTATCATCCTGGCTCTTAAATCTTAATAAATAGTAGTTTCAAAAAATGATTTTTCTTTTAGCCGGCGGCGGAGGTCTTCTGTCATTTAATACAGGTTTTGCTTGGTGGGTACTCATCAGCATGGTGGTATTTATTATCATCATGGCTAAATTTGCTGTGCCACCCATTATGAAAGCGTTAGACGAACGAGAGACTAAAATTACAGAGTCGCTCGAAGCAGCCGAAAAAGCAATACAAAAGGCAGAGGAAATATCGAAAAATAACGAAAAAGCCCTACGCGAGGCCGAATCGGTAGCTCAAGATATTCGTAAAAAAGCATTGGAAGACGCAGAATCGCTTCGCAATGAAAGAATATCAAAAGCCAAAGAAGACGCATCCCAGTTGATAGAACAGGCAAAAGCCACTATAGAACAGGAGAAAAAACAAGCGCTTGTAGAGCTTAGAAACGAAGTTGCACAACTAGCTATTAAAGCAGCATCAATAGTGATTGATGCCGAGTTGGATGAAGATAAAAATAATAAGCTGGTCGATAATTTTATTAAAGACTTTGCTAAAAATTAAACTGGGTTGATGTTGGTATCTAAAGCAGCGCGCCGTTATGCCAAAGCATTATTGGACATGGCGATAGCAGACAATAATATCGAAAATACTCTTAACGATATTCTTTTCGTTAAAGATACGATTGATAATTCAAGGGAATTAAAACTGTTTCTTAAAAGTCCGATTGTAAAAAAAGAGGATAAAAAAGCAGCACTACATTCCCTTTTCAACGAGAATGTAGCTAAGAGTACTACCGATTTTATCACACTTATTTCCGATAAAGGAAGAGAAGATATTCTTTTGGAAATCACAAACGCCTTTATCGACCGATATAACAAACATGTCGGTATAATTTCGGTTTCCGTTAATACAGCGCGAAATCTTAATGAAGAACAGTTGCAAAATATTACCAACATTTTGGAAAAAACCACGTCCAAAAAAGTTGTGCTAACAACAAATGTAAATAAAGATTTAATAGGCGGAATATCCATACAGATAGAAGACACTGTATATGATGCCACCGTAAAGCACAAATTAAATCTATTAGAAAATCAGTTTGTCGAGTCATCGATTAACTAGACAAAAAACAGTTTTAAATTAATTTATATAATGAGCCAAGTCAGACCAGACGAAGTTTCAGCAATTCTCCGCAAACAACTTGCAGGTTTTGATAACGAAGCTGACGTTTATGATGTAGGAACCGTTTTAGAAGTGGGAGACGGTATTGCACGTGTTTACGGACTTTCTAAAGTACAAGCCGGAGAACTTGTGGTACTGCCCGATTCTAAAGACGAAAATGGAAGGCCGGTCAACGGTATGGTTCTTAACCTCGAAGAGGATAACGTCGGTATTGTGTTATTTGGATCTTCAAATGCTGTTGAAGAAGGGCACACCGTAAAACGTACAAAAGATATCGCCTCAATCAATGTTGGCGAAGGGCTTTTCGGGCGCGTAATCGACCCGCTTGGTGTTCCTCTAGATGGCAAAGGTGCCATTGCCGGCGACACCATCAAATTACCGCTAGAGCGTAAAGCACCGGGCGTTATTTACAGAGAACCCGTTACAGAACCACTTCAAACCGGCATCAAAGCAATAGACGCTCTAATTCCAATCGGAAGAGGACAGCGTGAATTGATTATTGGCGACAGACAGACCGGTAAAACCTCTGTTGCGGTAGATACTATTATCAACCAAAAAGCAACACAAAATAGCGATAAACCGGTATTTTGTATTTATGTGGCTATTGGCCAAAAAGGTTCTACCGTTGCAACTATCCAAAAAGCTTTGGAAGATAACGGCGCAATGGATTATACCGTTATAGTATCTGCACCCGCAAGTTCTACTGCACCAATGCGTTATGTTGCACCTTTTGCCGGCGCTGCCATAGGCGAATATATCCGCGACACCGGCCGCCATGCACTTGTAATTTATGATGACCTTTCAAAACAAGCTGTAGCATACCGTGAGATGTCGCTATTGCTGAAACGCCCGCCGGGACGTGAAGCATATCCGGGTGACGTTTTCTACCTGCATAGCCGTTTGTTGGAAAGATCTGCAAAGATTATTAACGACGATAAAGTTGCGCGTTCGATGAACAACGTACCCGATGAGCTTAAACCAATGGTTAAAGGCGGTGGGTCGTTAACGGCACTTCCCGTTATTGAAACTCAAGCCGGCGACGTATCCGCATATATTCCAACCAACGTAATTTCCATTACCGACGGGCAGATATTCTTGGATACAGACCTGTTCCACTCCGGTACCAGACCGGCAATCGACGTAGGTATTTCGGTATCGCGTGTTGGGGGCTCGGCTCAGGTTAAATCGATGAAAAAATTATCCGGTACACTTAAATTGGACTTGGCGCAGTATCGCGAACTTGAAGCATTTGCCAAATTCGGTTCCGATTTGGATGCCGCAACACAGGCCCAATTGAGACGTGGTGAAAGAACCGCTGAATTGTTAAAACAAGATGTTTACCAACCTTTACCGGTTGAGCAACAAATAGTTTTGCTTAATGTTAACGCTGCAGGCCTTTTGGATAATTTATCGGTAAATGCAATTAGCGATTTTCAAGATCAATTTTTAGAAACTGTTGGTATAAAACATGCCGACGAAATGAAAGAATTGGCGAAATCAGGGGTTATCGGCGACTCGCTTGCAGATGCTACCCTGGAGATTGCGAACACGATAATTAAACAAATGACAGCCTCTGAATAAGCAAAACCATGGCTAATTTACGAGATATACGAAATAGAATCACCTCTGTTAACAATACGCAGCAGATTACTAACGCCATGAAAATGGTAGCTGCTGCTAAGCTTAGAAAAGCGCAGGACAGAATTACACAAACCAGACCATACACCGCTAAAATACGCGAAGTAGTAGGCCGTTTGTCGAGCAGTGATTCCGTTCAAAATCCTGTAATGCACATCTCTGAAGAAAACAAGAACCTATTGCTTATTATTTTAGGTTCCGACAGAGGTTTGTGCGGTGGTTTTAACAATAACTTGTTTAGAGATGTGGAGAAGGAAATCGAGCATACATTCAAAGAACAGCTCGATGCCGGAACCATATCCATTATTACCATTGGTAAAAAAGCGGGCGCACACTTTACCAAAAGAAATTACAACGTTATAGAAACACATCCTGGCTTTTTTGACCGGTTGGATTATAAAGAATCTTCGTCAATCATGAACCAGGCGATTGAAGACTTTATAACCAATAAATACGATGAAGTTTATGTAGCTTATAACGAATTCAAAACCGTAATTTCGCAGGTACGCAGAATTGATAAAGTTCTTCCTATAGATCCAAACAATTTAATTTCTTTGGATGAAGGGGATGACACTCATATTGTAAATGAGTATATTTACGAGCCCGATTCGAAGGCTATACTCGATATGTTACTACCATTGCACCTGAATATGCAACTTTGGAAAGCAGCGCTGGAATCCAACGCTTCGGAACAAGGAGCAAGAATGACGGCAATGGAAAGTGCTACCGAAAATGCCAAAGAATTGGAGCGCGAATTGAAATTAAAGTATAATCAAGCACGACAAAGTGCTATTACTACCGAGATTTCTGAAATTGTTTCCGGAGCGCAGGCTCTGAGCGACAATTAAAAGATTAGGAGAGCTGGCAGAGCGGTCGAATGCGGCGGTCTTGAAAACCGTTGAGGCGCAAGTCTCCGGGGGTTCGAATCCCTCGCTCTCCGCAGTTAATAAATAGCCCCGCATTGGGGCTTTTATTTTTTTTTGAATAAATTAGCTTCACTTGCGTTATCTTTTTTTAGAACACCATCCGATTCGATGAAATACATTAAAGCAACCCTCATAATTTTACTCTTTGCAAGCTTTGGTAACATAAAAGCACAGGATACAACAAAAATCAGTCTCGACGATTTCCTCCAAAAAGCAATGAGCAATTCGGGCTTGATTAAACACGAGCAAACAAAAGTATCAATGGCACGCAATCAACTTGATAAGGCCAAATATATGCGTTTTGTACCCGGACTCAGGTACGAGTCTGAGCACTCATTGGTGCCGGGCACAACATCTCCCAATGGATTTCCCGAAGAACAGATTTATTTAGATCCCGATGCTTACAACGATTGGGAACATTTTGGTGTATTTACAAGACTAAGAATGGTTGGCGTACAGCCCGTTTTTACCTGGGGAGCAATTAATAAGGCTATAGGCGCAGCGAGTTTTGCGGTTAAAGCGGCAGAGGAAGAAGTTAAAATATCGCAAAACGAACTCCAAATACAGCTCTACCAGTTGTATAATAGTTATGTATTTGCTTTAGAAATAGAGCGCTTGGTAAACGATGCCGTAAATAAAATTGAACAGGTGGAAAGGGCAATAACAAAAGAAGATGCCGATTTTGACATAAGCGAAACAGAGCTTTTTAAGTTTAAGATTTTTAAATCTGAGTTTGATATAAAAAAAGCTGAGGTTTATGAAAGCCTGGAATTTGTAAAAGCAGCATGGGCTTATGCGCTGAGAGATGAACAAGGCATCATTTATGAGCCGGTGGATAGATTTTTGGATCCTCTGCAAATACAGCTTTACGAAATGCAATACTACCAGAGAAGTGCAGCGATAAACAGACCCGAATTTAAAGGACTAGACTATGGAAGAGAGGCCATGTTGAAGATGATTTCCTCTGAAAAGGCTCAAAACATGCCTGGTCTGTATTTCGGTTTTACAACCACTTTTGCTTCAACACCCATCAGGCCGCGCCAACCCAACCCTTTTATCAGTACACCCGAAAACACCTTTAATACCGCACTTGGGTTCGCTATTCGTCAAAATCTCAACATTTTTCAAAGCAAAAATAGCATTGAAAAGAAACAAATTGAGTTAAAAAACATAACTACCCTGCGAGATGCAGCAGAAGATGGTATAACGTTGGAAGTACTGGAAGCCTACAGAAAGGCATCGGTGGATGAAATTAAGGTGGAAAAAACAAAAGAAGCCCTGGTTACGGCCAAAGAATGGCTTGCCATGGAACAGCTAGACTATGATTTTGGTTTTGGCAGGGTCAAAGATTTGGTAGATGCCGTGAAAAAAGAACTGGAATTACGCCTTAAAGAAAAAGAATCTATATTTGACTATAATAATTCTATAGTAAAACTCAATATTGCGGCTGGTTTGCCGTTATTAAATAGTATCGAAAATTAAAAAATTAACTATGAGAATACTGAAAATTATATTTATATCAATGTTTTTATTTGGGTTCAACGCATTTTTGAATGCCCAGAACATTGAAAGTGAAATAAAAACGATGCTCCAGCAGAGAGATGCTGAAATAAAAAGCATTGTAGGAGTTAAGAACTCAAAAGTTGATAATTCCAAGAGGGACGAATTAAAAAACATTGTCAATGGTATTATTGATTTTGAAGAAATGGCTAAATATGCACTCGATGAATACTATAATGATATAAGTGAAGCGGAAAAAAACGAATTCGTCGATTTATTTGCTTCCATCGTAAGGGACCAATCTCTAAACAAGTTAGATATTTACAGGGCAAGTGTTTCGTATAACTCTATAAAAGTAAATGGCACGCAGGCCGAGGTAAATACCATGGCAGAACTGGAAGATGTCAGAACGCCCGTAAATTACGATATGTTGCTCAAAAACAATAAATGGGTAATAACCGATATGGTATTAGATGATGTGTCAACTGCGGAAACATATCACCGCCAATTTCAAAGGATTTTAAGCAAGAATGGCTTTGATGCATTGATGCAAAGTTTGCGTAAAAGAGCAGAAAGAACTTAATTTTTGTATATTACGCGCTTATATTATATTTAATGCATCACATTCAATTAAATACCGAAAGTTGCTAAAATCGATTAATAAAAAGAAATACGCAGAAGAAGGGTACGTATATGTTAGCTACGGTCATGTAAAGTATTTAAAACACACTTTGGCCTCGGTTAACACATTAAGGCGGTACGATAAAAAACGCCCGGTTGCATTGCTTTGCAGTAAAAAACAAAAGGATATACTAAAAAACGAAAATCTGCAATCTTACTTCGATATCATTCAAATACTGCCGGAAGAGCACTGCTCCATTGTAGGTTTTAAGCACAACGTACACCAGTATATGCCCTTCGATAAAAATATTTATTTGGATAGCGATATTGTATGGTGCAAAAACCCGGATAAACTCTGGCCATCGTTCTCAATCTTTGACTATACTATTACCGGACGGTTGATTTCAGATAATTTTTTTGGCTCAACCAAAGGTATAGGGATATTGAAAGACATTTTACTGGGCAGAAGGCGAAAAACATTAAATAAATTTGGAATTACCTATCTAAGCAGAGTGCAATCCGGGGTAATGTATGCCGCCGATTATTCGGTAACGAAAAAAGTGTGTGAACTCGCTTCCGAAATGTTGGATCGTAAGCACGAAACCCATTTTCAAAGCAGAAAAATGGAGCAAGGGAGAACGGAAGAATCGTGTGAATGGAGTTTGGCAATGGCTATGTCTAAACTGAACATTCCGGTGTATCCCTGGCTGCAAGGGCATAATAGCCCACAGTTGGATTATATCGCCGATATGACCGAACACGACGACCGTTTTGAATATGTAACCTGTAAATATTATTGTGATGATTTTGTGTATGGGTTCCGCGGCCTAAAGTCGGTTACTTTAAGAAAACTTCTTATTGGCCTTTTTTCGCTAATACCAGGCAAAGGAGACTATTTAATTACTACGCCATATTGCCTGCATTTTGGATGGCTGCACCAAAAACAACCGTTTTATTTGTTTGCAGAAAATGTATGGCGTAAACTAATTGCCGTAAATAATCCGGTTGAAGTAAAAAAAGATAGAATAAAGTCCAATAATTAGTCTGAAATGTTTAAAAAAATAGTAACTATTTCGGCACTTATTATTTTCTTAATTGTAGATAAACAAAATGTAGCGGCTCAAGACTTTTTAAATCAATTAACCTACCAAAGCCGCACATCCATTTCCAGCCAGCATAGTATGCCTTTTTGGTTATGGGCCAATAAACGAGGTAAATTCGATCGATTTGCGAATAACCAGGTTGTGGATGTCTATTATAAATCCGATCGGTTTCAAAATGGTGATTTTTATTTAGAGTGGGGTGTGGATTTAACGGGCATCATTGCCAAAAAGAACTCGCTAAGCCTCTCTCAGGCATATCTGACAGGAAAATATAAAGGATTTAAATTAACTGCCGGAAGGTACTATAGGCAACAAGCCTTTAACGACAGCCCTATTGGGTTGGGTTCTATGGTTATTGGCAGACATGCGAGCGCAATGCCGGGAATTGAATTTTATACCGACGATTTTATCTCGATACCGTTCAGCCAGGGATATGTAAAGTTTAAAGCTAACTTCAGCCATCATTGGTTTGAAAACGATAGATATATTAAAGATGCATATTTGCACAGTAAAGAATTTTATCTGCGTATAGACTTGGGTAGATTAAAGCTTAGTGCAGGTATGATACATAATGTGGTTTGGGGCGGAGTAAGGCCGGATGGGACAAGTTTAGGGCGTTCTTTTGATGATTTTATACGAGTTGTCACCGGAAGAGGCGCTGGCGAAGATCACTTCAGTATGGGAGAACAATTAACAGCCTTGGGTAATACCGTGGCAGCCTATGATACGGGGATTTTATGGATATCGGATTTTGGAAGAATTCAAGCCACTCGTTTATTCTTTTTAGAGGATAAATCGGCATTATTATTTAGAAGTGCGTGGGACGGCCAATGGACTTTAGACGTTGAACCCGCAAAAAGTAAATATTTAAAGCATTTTAGATACGACTACTTATTCACCATACGGCAAGATGCTTTTGCCAACCAACCGGGCGGCCGGGCTAATTATTATGGGCATGGTATATATAGAAGTGGATGGAGTTATTTTAATAAAGTGTTGGGCGTACCATTAATTACATTAAATTTTCAGGAAAATGGACAAAGCATTACTACTAATAATATGATGGTTGCACAATCTATAGCCTCTCAATTTTATTTGAATGAGCGGATTTTACTGGGTGGATCGTTCCTGTATTCACGTAATTATGGAACATGCAGAGGATTAAGAAGCCCTGAAGGGTATGGCTGCCGAGGTTCTATCGAAAAGGACATCCCCCTGGATGTGGTGCAGCGCCATACTGTGCGTAAAGATTATTTTTTGATGGCAGCCGAGCTTGAAGTTGCCCTGAAATCTATAGAAGGTTTAAAGATAAATACCGCAATAGGGTATGATGTTCATGGATTTGATTTTACTGGAAACCAAAAGGCAAATTTAGGCGTGCTGATAGGCTTTAAATACACAGCAAACACCGGTAAAGCCAATTAAGCTGATTTATTCAATATTTATTCGGCATCAAAATAAACCTTGAGAAAACTATCTACGGTGTGCTTCCAGCTGAAATTATCCAGAATCCTTTCTCTCCCATTTTTTGCCAGTTTATTTCTTAAATCGCTGTTGGTTAGTACCATTTCGATATTATCGGCTAGGCTTTGAATATCGTTTACATGCGTGATTATGCCATTTTCGGGGCTGCCTACAACCTCCGGAATGGAGCCGGCATTTGTTGTAATTACGGGCACGCCACAGGCCATAGCCTCTGCAATGGAATTACCAAAACTTTCTTCGCGAGAGGGTAAAACAGCAATAGTTGAGTTTCTCAGCTGCTTCGCCAATTCGCTCACAGAAAGCCATGGTAATAGCTTTATTTTTCCGGCCAGTTTGCCTGATTTGTTCTCTTTTTCGATTATATTCTCAAATTCGCCCCTGCCAATTATCAGTAACTCGTCGAACAAATCGGCTTTAAGTGCACATGCTTCAAGTAAAATATCGATTCCTTTAGGTTTTGAGAGACGTCCAAAGAATATAATTCTCTTAATTTGACCTTTTCTTTTATCGCTATCTTTTAAAAACTCGGGTGCTATGCCATTTGGTATAATACAAGTATTATCGACATCCAAGTCAAATAAATGTGTTAACTCGTCTAACGATGACTGGCTGGTGGGGCATATAATATCTGCTTCCAACAGGCTTTTGTGCAATAAAATATACTTCGATAGGGTGTTGTTTATCAGCGCATTGAACATGGTTGGTTTTATCTCCGAAGCACGATGGGGAATATGAGGATATCGTGGCGTTATAATCCATCTGAATGAATGTTCATTACGCAAACTACCAATTAAAGCCCCTTCTTCGCCATTGCTGTGCACAATGGTATTTTCGGTAATAAGTTTTTGTACGGCTTTTTTTACTGCAAATGGACTTAGAAACCGAAAAATATTCTTTCGGGAAGACTTCACACCTGGAAATTTGGCCCAACTTATTTCGTACGGCAGATTCTCTGGAACGCTAATGCTCTCAAAATAAGTTGAAGTATAAATAACCTTAACATCAAAACCCCGCCTTGCCAATTCTTCTGCAATATGATGTGTTGAACGCTGGCCGCCACCAGAATATGCCGACCATGGCGAAAAATTTGACGTAAGAATGATCCTGTGTTTCAAAATTGAAAGTTTAATATTATAATAGTACTAATATACAAAACTACTATACTTATGGTTAAGCAAAAACGAAAATCATTATTGTTATTACTTGGCATATTCATCGCTTATGCCGGGTTGGTTGCCACACACGAAGGAGAATTTTGGCCCTTCAGTATATACCCTATGTTTTCGCAAGCCGGTCATCCGTGGACCCGCTCTTTTGTGCGTGATGTAACCGATGAAACACGAAAAATTGAATTTAAAACCCAAACAATGGATGAATTGTATGGAGATCCGTTTATACTAAATTCAGTGGAAGTGCATCAAAACGATTTATCCAATTTTATAAGCAAGAATAAGGATTGGTCCGAAAGCAGGAAAAACGCAGTACGAAGCTATTTTAAAGACGAGCTGGACACCCAAAAATTCCTTATTTACAAGATTAATGGCAGATTGGAAGGTAGTGAAGTTGCTATAAGTTATAAGCCTGTAATATATTTGGATGCCGATACCACATTAATTTATATGGATTGAGATATGTACAAACTCGTCGAAAATATTTTTGAATGGGAAAGACCCTTAAAAGAAGGGAAAAATTATTTATTTCGCTTATTAGAAATTATATTAGCCGGGCAAATCATCATAAAAGCCTGGGATTGGTCCGTTTATATTTATGATTTAACAGAAGTCATTCTACCATTGGGTATTGCTAATTATATAGATATGACCCTCTTTTTTGGCAATAGTTTATCTCTGATTAATGCCACCTTGATTACTTTATTTCTGGTTATTGGTTTTACCCGAAAATGGCGTTACAGCTATTTGATAGCCTTGATATTATATCATTTTCAGTATGCGGCGCGTTTTTCGCAGGGAGAAATATCACATGGAGCCAATATGGGCGCTATGATGCTTTTGAGCATGGGAATATCTTTCGCTTTTTTTAAGTCGGATGAAGACGCTATTAAATCAAGTTTTGGTCTGATTTATTTTTTTGTTGGGCTTGGATATGTATCCGCGGCCTTATCTAAGTTAATTGGTACCGGGTTTTATTGGTCACACGGCGATCATCTAAGAATGTGGATTGCAGAACGTGGAACAGACAAATTATCTCAATTTGGTTATTTTAAGTTAAATTTTCTGCAAGAATTTCTGTTAAAACACACATGGGCAGCCACTTTAACCCTGTCTTTTGGGCTGCTTGTTGAGTTTTTTGGTTTCCTGCTATGGTTTAGAAAAACAAGATGGATTCAAACTACACTGCTGCTTTCAATGCATTTTGGTATTTTATGGACCATGAATATTTACTTTTCAGACTATGTATATCTATTACTGATAATTGGCTATCCCTGGGATATTTTATTGGAAAAATTATCCATTCGGGTGCATAAAGCAAAATTAGATGCGGGGGTCAAGACTGGCTAGAAGTTTCGCTTAAATCATTTTCTTTTCTATGAGCTTCTTGAACGCTTTTTGGTTTATAAAAGCTAAAGATGCCAAAAAACAGAAAGTTGAGAATTTTTCCGAGTGCACTTCTGGCGAGCATGAGTCCGGCAATTTCCGCTTCGCTTACTGCTAAAGAGGCGGCGAGGCCAATACTTAGCGAAACAAACACAAAATCTTTATTTGGCAAAAATGGTATTCTGGAAAGTATTATTTCTATAGATAAATAGGTAAACCACACGTACATGGGTGTTTCGGGCATAACAACATAAAACATCAATAAATTGAAAGCCTGCACCAGCACCAATCTGAAAATTTGTATGCCAAAAATACCGAAAGCTTTTTTGGCCGGCATGTGGATTACATATTTACGGAATCTATATGCCAAAATACCTAAAACCAGCACCGCAACAACTCCCAGAACCCAATAAATAACTTGGTCAAAACTGACTATACGGTCTATCGGAACTTGCCCGGTAAAAACAAAGATAGATAACAGTCCAATGGATACAAGAGTAGAGGCGATGGACGAAATAATATTGTTATCTTTAATGGTAACAAGTATTTCCTTGTCTTTCATTTGAAGGTTTTGCTTTGCCCATACAAAGAAATAGACCTCGCCCGAGTAGCCAATCACATCTTTATTATAAACTCGTTTTATTATAAAGGTAGGTATGCTCTTAAAAGCATCAAAAACCCAGGTTACTCTATATATCCAAACCTCAAAAAGCGGGAGTTGAAAATAGGTGAACAGAAATATCAAATAAAATAACCAGGTCGTTGGCAACGATCGCCAAACTTTGAGCCAGCCTACTTTTGTAAGCTCATAACCCATCCATGCAATAATAACTACAAAAAGAAAGCGTTGTAACCATTTAACAATAGCCTTACCTTTGGTAGATTCAAAAAAATCGGATATTTTTGAAATTAAATTTTGGCTCGACATTTATAATTTATTTAACAGCCAATTAGATTTTTTTACGTCTTATTGATGCGATTATTATTTATTACACAAGATTTCCCACCCCAAACCGGCGGTATCCAAACCTATTCTTACGAATTAAGTAAAAGAATAGCGAACAAAGCCGATTATTTTTGTGTATTGGCACCTAATAATAAAGGCTCAACCAACTTTGATGAAAAATCGACTTTTAATATAAGAAGATTCAATATCCCAAATACTCTTCTTTTCCTGATTTTGTTAATTAGACTGCCGCGAATAATAAAAGAAAAATCCATAGATACCGTATTTCATGCGCAGTGGCAAACATTATGGGCCAGTGTACGTGCCAAAAGAAAAGGTAAAATAAAAATGATTGCTGCAGCTGCACATGCCCGCGAGTTACTGTTCAATCCGTTTGGTAAAGGATTTTTTGGCCGGCGGTACGAACAATACAAACGAAAGATGCTGCGGCAGGTGGATATTTGGTACCCGGTCAGCGATTTCACGGCCGGGTTGTTGATGAAAGAGGGCGTTGACAGCACAAAAATCAAAGTAATGATAAACGGCACAAATCCAAGCCAGTATTATCCAAAAAATGTAGAAGCATTTAAAGAAAAAACTGTAGGTAAAAGTAAAAAGGTAATACTTACCGTAACCCGGTTGGTTGAACGAAAAGGGGTGGATTTGGTAATAAATGCTATGGAAGATATACTAAAAAACGTCCCCGATGCGTTTTATTTGATAGTAGGAGAAGGGCAAATAAAAGATAAACTCCAGAAAATGATAGATAGTAAAAACTTGGGCAGGAATGTTAAGTTGGAAGGTCGTGTTAAATACGAGGAGTTGATAGACTACTATAATATGGCCGATGTATTTGTGATGCCATCAAAAACAGAAATTCCGGATGTAGAAGGCTTTGGAATCGTTTTTTTGGAAGCAAATGCCTGTGGAAAGCCGGTTATAGGCTCAAACTCCGGCGGAATTCCTAGCGCAATCAAACACAACTACAATGGGCTGATTGTTGAAGAAAATAATGTTGAGCAATTAACGGTGGCCATATTAAAAGTTTTGAGCGATAGTGAGCTTGCCCAAAAAATGGGAGAAAACGGCCTGAAATTTGTAGAAGAAAAAGCAAACTGGAATACCGTTGCAAATAATATATACACCGATTTAAGTAACAGATTCGAACAATGAACATTGAATTTAAATATATAACAGCATTACTTGTAATATCTATTATTACATCCATAAATGGCTTTAGCCAAAATACGGACACCAAAATATACTATATAGAAGATTTTGAAGATGAAGCCGTAGGTGGTTTACCTTTGAACTGGTATAATCAGTTAGCCGATAAAAAAACGTATGAGTTTTCGGAGCAATTACGGAAATCTTACAATTATGAAATTATGGAAGAAAATGGGAATAAATTTCTACGTTTTGACGGAATTAAAGGCAAGCATTTGAACTATCCTTTGGCAGATAAGAACGATATAAATATTCATGAAACCCCTTTGCTAAATTGGAAATGGCGTATTCATACCATACCGGAAGGGGCAAATGAAAAAAATGACTCAACAAACGACGTAGCAGCGAGTATTTATGTGGTTTTTGATATGGGCCGTGTGTTATTCAAAAAAGTACCAAAATCTATTCGTTATACATGGAGTAGCACGTTGCCGGAAGGCAAAGAATTAACAAAGTTTTTTGGCAACCAAAGGATTGTTGTAGTAGGCACCGGAGAGAATAATATTGGTGAATGGCAAACATTTGAAAGAAATATTGTGCAAGACTATAAACGATTATTCGGTGACACGCCCCCAAAACAACCTATTGCTATTCTAATGCTGAGTGACGGTATAAGCACTGGGAAAGCAGCAAAAGCCGATTATGACGATATTTATCTAAAATCTAATTAACTTAAAGGTTCAAATATTTTCTCTAACACCTCTGGCGGGGTATATTAAAAACGATGGAAAAATTATTAAAACTACTTAGGCCGCTTTTAAAGCTTAACATTAAATACCCTTATTTAGTACTGTTGGTGGCCATATCATCGGCTGTGTTAGCTGGTTATTATGCCAGTAAATTAAAAATAGACACCGATATTGCAAACCTTTTGCCCGAAAATACCCCAAGTGTTTTGGCGCTGGAAAAACTCAAAAATACGGTTGGCGGCGAGACAGATATGCAGGTGGTAATTCATTCTCCGAGTTTCGAAGCTAATAAGGCATTTGCCGAAGACTTAATTCCAAAAACATTGGAATTATATTATCCACGCTATAAAGATAATTATTTTAAAGGCGCCGAATACAGAAAAGACACCGAGATTTTAAAAGATAATGCACTTTATTTAGCCAGTTTAGACGAACTTGATGAAATTTCGTCATGGCTTAAAGAAGAAATTAATGCCGCCAAAGAAGCTGCAAATCCTTTTCTTATCGACTTTGACGACTTCGACGATGATGATGATGATTTGGACAGTGAGCGGGAAGATAAAGCCCAAAAATTCAAAGAAAGCTACGAACAACTGGTACCGACAGAATATCCCGTAAATAAAGACAGCACCATAATGGTACTTAAATTCTTTCCGAGCGGCTCAAAAAGCGATATTAAGTATTTGGAGGATATGTTTGCCAGCTATGATTCGCTTTTAACGGCAATGTCGCCAGCAAGCTATCATCCGCAAATGGAAGTTAAATTTGGTGGAAGGCTGGAACGTCATGTTGAAGAACTGACTTCCATTATGGACGACGTTTTGGGCAGTTTTGCTTCCGGGATTGGAAGCATGATTTTACTGGTTATGCTTTACTTTTTTGTTAAGAAGTATTTGCATTATCGCAGAGGGAGCGATAGTGAATATACACTTTGGCATCATATAATAAGAATGCCGGTACCTATTCTGATTATCGGCATTCCATTGATTATTGCTTTGCTATGGACATTCGGTCTTACCTATTTCTACCTGGGTATGTTAAATACCATGACATCCGTTCTTTTTGTGATTTTATTCGGTTTGGGCATCGATTATGGAATACACTTTTATGCAATGTACATAGAACTTCGCTCGGAAGGCTATAGTGTGCAAGAAGCCATATACCGTTCCAACGAGATAAAAGGCGGGGCGATTTCTGTTAGTGCCGTTACAACAGCATCAGCTTTCTATATACTTATGTTCGCTGAATTCAGAGGGTTTTCGGAATTTGGATTTATCTCCGGCACGGGTATAATATTGTCGTTTTTATCCATGCTTTATGTGCTGCCTTCTTTATTGGTAATATTCGAAAAATGGAACATGATTATTATAACCAAAGAGGACGATTCATCCATTGCGAATAAGCGCTATCCTTTTGCAAGGAGCATTGCTTTTACAAGTTTGGCTTTTGCCATATTGGCTGTGGCTTATAGTGGTAAATTAACTTTTCAGTACGACTTTGGTAAATTAGAACCCAGGTTCCCAAAGTATGAGGAGTTTAGAAAGTTTTCGGGTCAGGTAGGGGAGTCCAAAAAAAGAAATCCAGCTTATATTATTGCAGATACCGACGAAGAAGTGGAAGAACTGCTGGTAAAAATCAATGAAATAATAGCTGAAGAGAAAGAATCCGGCCAAAGAACTGTTTTAAGTGTAGAAGCGCTGCAGGAAAGATTTCCAACTACCAAAGAAAAACAGGATTCGAAACTTGAGAGTATAGCACACATTCGTAAATTACTTAACGATCCGTTCATAGCCGGGCAAAAAGATGAAGACCTGGATAAGTTGCGAAGGGCGGCGCAAGTAACAAAACCTCTCGATATTAACGATATTCCGGAGTATCTGACCTCGCAATTTATAACCAAAGATGGCGAAATTGGCCGTTTTGTAATTATATATCCGGAAGGCAGTCTGGCTGATGGAAGAAGATCGATGGCCTTTAAAAACTCCATCGGCGAAATAACACTCGATAATGGAAAAACCTACTACGCTGCAAGCACCTCGATAGTGGCGGCAAATATGCTGGAATTGATGCAAAAAGAAAGTCCGTATATGGTGGGAGCTACATTTATATTCATCTACTTACTGATGCTGTTTATGTTCCGCTCGGTTAGATGGTCCGCCATTGCCATGCTCCCGTTAATAGTTGGGCTGCTGTGGCTGTTCGGCATTATGATAATATTCGGTATGGAATTTAACTTCTATAACTTGGTGGTATTACCGGCCATTCTTGGCATTGGTGAGGATAGCGGAGTTCACTTGGCACACCGCTATAGAGAGGAAGGCAAAAACTCCATGTGGACCGTATTGTCCAGCACCGGTCAACATATAAGCATGGCATCTTTGACAACTATGTTGGGTTTTGGCGGATTGATATTTACAGCCCACCCCGGGTTGCAATCTCTGGGCGTAATTGCCACCATTGGAATTGGCATGACTTTATTGTCATCGTTATTGTTCCTGCCCGCATTTATTCAATTTTTAGAAGATAAAAACTGGATTAAGTTTTAAATCGTCAAATCAACATTTTATTGCTGAAAATAAAAAAGCCCGAACATTTGTTCAGGCTTTTTTTGTTTAAATGCATTTACGCAAACGGGATGCTAGATATTATCCACAATGTTGTTTAAGGTTTTACTGGGACGCATTGCGCCGGAAACTAGCTCTGCATCGGGCATATAGTAACCGTCAATATCTACTGCATTGCCCTGTACGGCAATCAATTCCTTATTAATGGTATCTTCATTTTCCACCAGCTCCTTTGCAATCGGTTCGAAACGTGCTTTTAACTCCGCATCATCATTTTGGTTTGCAAGTGCTTCGGCCCAATACATGGCCAAATAAAAGTGACTGCCTCTATTATCTATTTTACCCAGTTTACGGGCCGGCGATTTATCATTTTGCAAAAATTTAGAAGTTGCTTTATCCAATGCCGTTGCCAATACTTTAGCTTTTGGGTTATTGAATAAATCTCCAAGATGTTCAAGAGATACTGCAAGAGCTAGAAACTCACCCAACGAATCCCAGCGCAAATAGTTTTGCTCTACAAATTGCTGTACATGCTTAGGTGCAGAACCGCCCGCGCCTGTCTCAAATAATCCGCCGCCTTTCATAAGCGGCACTATGGAAAGCATTTTGGCGCTGGTACCCAATTCTAAAATGGGAAATAAGTCAGTTAAATAGTCACGCAGCACATTTCCGGTTACCGAAATGGTGTTTTTACCTTCACGTATGCGTTTTAGCGAAAATCTCATAGCATCATCGGGTGTCATAATGCGAAGATCCAATCCTTCGGTATCAAACTCCGGTAAATACTCGTTCACTTTTTTGATTATTTCCGCATCATGTGCCCGGTTTTCGTCCAGCCAAAATACAGCCGGCACTCCGGTTGCTCTGGCGCGGTTTACTGCTAATTTTACCCAATCTTTTATGGGCGCATCTTTGGCCTGGCACATTCTCCATATATCGCCTTCGTCAACTTCGTGCTCCAAATAAACTTTTCCGTTCTCACCAACTACTCTGATTGTTCCATCGGCCGGAGATTCGAAAGTTTTATCGTGCGAGCCATATTCTTCCGCTTTTTGAGCCATTAATCCCACATTTGGCACTGAACCCATAGTAGCCGGATTGTAAGCACCGTTCGCTTTGCAATCTTCAATTACTATTTGGTACATGGTAGCATAGCTGCTATCGGGAATTACGGCCAGTGTATCTTGTGTATTTCCGTCTTTGTTCCACATTTTGCCACCGGTTCGTATCATTGCAGGCATGGAAGCGTCAATAATTACGTCGCTGGGCACGTGTAAATTGGTTATTCCCTTATCGGAGTTTACCATCGCCAAATCGGGGCGCATGGCATAACAGGCCTCAATATCCGCTTCAATCTCGGCTTTTTTATCAGCTGGAAGATTTTCTATCTTTGAGACCAAATCCCCAAATCCATTTCTAACATCCACTCCCAAATCTTTCAGTGTATCGGCATGTTTTTCAAAAACCGGGGCGAAAAATGCCTCTACGGCATGACCGAATATTATTGGATCGGAAACCTTCATCATAGTTGCCTTCATGTGCAACGAGAATAATGTGCCGTCAGCCTTGGCTTTGTCTATTTGCTTGTTTACGAACTCCATCAAAGCTTTTTTGCTCATTTTGGTAGCATCTATAACTTCTTTGTCCAACAAAACTGTTTTTTCTTTCAAAACAGTGGTGTTTCCGTTATTATCGACATGCTCAATGCGAACCGTATCAGCGCCGTTTAGCGTAACGGATTTTTCGTTGGCGTAGAAATTGCCGCTGCTCATGGTTCCAACTTCTGTCTTTGAACTGGAAGACCACTCGCCCATGGAATGTGGATTATTTTTGGCATATTCTTTTACGGCGTTGGGCGCTCTACGGTCTGAGTTGCCTTCACGCAATACAGGGTTTACCGCACTTCCTTTCACTTTATCGTAACGCGATCTTATTTCTTTCTCCTCATCGCTCCCCAGATTAACAGGATAATCGGGCAAGGCATATCCTTTATTCTGTAATTCTTTGATTGCGGCCATTAACTGTGGGATTGAAGCACTGATATTTGGCAATTTTATAATATTTGCCTCTTCAAACTGTGTTAATTCGCCCAATTCTTTTAAATCATCTGATATTCTCTGCTCTTCTTTTAAATATTCCGGAAATTGGGAAATAATTCTACCCGCCAGCGAAATATCTCTGGTTTCTACGGGTACATTTGCCGCTTTGGTAAATGCCTGAACGATGGGCAAAAAAGAATAGGTTGCCAAAGCAGGCGCTTCGTCAGTTTTTGTATAAATAATTTTTGGTTTATCAGTGGCCATGTATAGATAATTTTGAAAACAACCGGACAGATTAGCTAATAAAACCATCCCGTTGTTGTTATTGATAATTGAATTAATTCACAGCTCTAAGTTTACAAAAAAACTTGCTCTTTTTATAATGATAAAGAGCTAAAAAAGCGATATTCTATAACGATTAACCCCGTATATACCCTTATTTACCCACCGCCTTTTCAATTCGATTTTGCAGTGCGGCATATACCGCTTGATTTTTGAAATTTGATAGATTTTCTATATAAATTTCTGCGTAACCATCAATATCCGCCTGCCTGAAACGGTCGTATAATTCCTTTGCCAATAAATTCAAATCACCATTATAAACAATCTTGTTTTTTGCCGGTGCACCGGATTGTAACAAGTATAAATTACTCTCTATAAAACCCGTTTGCCTCTCCGCCAACCATGCAACCTTTGCCGATGGCTGGTAATGCGAATATTTCTGTCCGGGACTTCGTGGCGCCTGTACGGATGCTTCGGCTACTTTTATTTCTTTGCCCAAACATTCTTCAATTTCGCTTTTACTCACAAAACCGGGGCGTAAAATGGTGGGAACAGCAGCCGTAAGATCCAAAACAGTCGATTCTAGCCCAATTTTGGTGCTTCCACCATCAATAATAGGGACCAAATCGCCAAAATCGTTATACACATGTTTTGCTTTAGTGGGGCTTGGTCGGCCCGATTTATTGGCAGAAGGAGCTACCAACGGTCCCGTTTGCCCAATAAATTCCAACGCCAAAGGATGGCTGGGCATTCTTATAGCAACGGTGTCTAATCCGGCCGTAATAGCATCCAGAACTTCGGGTTTTTTCTTGAAAACCAGGGTTAATGGTCCCGGCCAGAATTTTTGGGTTAGAATGCGTGCCGTTTCAGGAATTTCTTCGGTAAAATCTCCAAGTTGCCCGCTGTTTGAAATGTGAACAATCAAGGGATTGTCGGACGGGCGGCCTTTAACGGTAAATATTTTGGAAATTGCGGACGCATCCCATGCATTGGCTCCCAAGCCGTAAACTGTTTCGGTGGGGAAGGCCACAATATTGCCCTGTTTGATTTGGTCTATATAAAATTGCTCTATTTTCATTCGTCACCGGCCAATTTTTCAATAAATTCAGTTGCTGCAAAAATATCTTTAATATCCTGGATGGCAAACCTTACCGTATCTTTTTTTTGTACCAATCGGTATTTATCGGGACGCAGTTGCGCCAATTTTTGGATTATTTTTTGAAATTTACCGGTATCATAGAAATGTTTGCCCAGATCGGAATCGGATTTAGGACAAATAATCCACATTCTGTTAGAGCGAATTGTTACTTTCGTAAAAAGGCATTTTGAAGCAAAAAGTTTGATTTTGGCCGCTTCTATCAAATATTTTGCCTCTTTGGGAAGCGCCCCGAATCGGTCGGTAATTTCATCTTTCCAATCGTCTATTTCGGCAGCATTATTTGCCCGTGATAGCTTTCTGTACAAATTCAGACGTTCAACATCATCGCTTACATAGTGCTTCGGTAGCAGTGCAGTTTCGTCAAATTCGATGGTGGTTTCCGGGAGGTCTATTTCGGGTTCGATGCCTTCGAACAAATCACTAAATTCCGATTCTTTAAGTTCTCTTACAGCATCGTTAACTATTTTTGTGTATAAATCGAAGCCGATATCGTTGATAAAACCGCTTTGCTCGGCTCCCAGAATATCTCCGGCGCCACGAATATCCAAATCACGCATGGCAATATTGAAACCGGAACCCAGATCCGAAAACTCCTCCAATGCCAAAAGTCTTTTTCGTGCTTCTTCGGTCAGGGTTTCTATGGGCGGAGTAAATAGGTAGCAAAAGGCTTTTCGGTTCGACCGACCAACACGTCCCCGCAGTTGATGCAATTCCGCCAGCCCAAATCTTTCCGCATTATTGATAATTATGGTATTCGCATTGGCTATATCAATGCCGTTTTCGATAATTGTGGTAGAAACCAGCACGTCGAATTTATGATTGTAGAAATCGGTGATTATTTTTTCCAGTTGGGAGCCCGTCATCTGTCCGTGTGCGTGCCTCACCCTGATATCGGGCACTAAGTTTCTAATCATATCTGCCATTTCTTCAATATTATTTACCCTGTTATGGATAAAAAATACCTGTCCGCCACGACTCATTTCTTGTAGCAGCGCATCCCGTATCAATTCTTCGTTAAAGCTGTGAATTTCGGTATATATGGGCTGCCTGTTCGGCGGTGGTGTGTTGATTACGCTCAGATCCCGAGCCCCCATCAGCGAAAATTGCAGGGTTCGGGGAATAGGCGTGGCAGTTAGTGTGAGAACGTCAACAGCGGCTCTGAACTGCTTCAACTTCTCTTTAGCTGTAACGCCAAAGCGCTGCTCCTCATCAACAATTATAAGTCCCAAATCCTTAAATTGTACATCTTTAGAGAGTAAACGATGGGTACCTATAACTATATTGACATCTCCGTTTTCTAGCCCTTTCAAAATTTTGGTTTGTTCTGCTTTGGCTCTAAACCGTGACAGTGTTTCAATTTTTACAGGAAACTTGCCCATTCTTTCCTGAAATGTTTTGGTATGCTGCTCGGCTAAAATGGTGGTTGGTACTAAAATACCCACCTGTTTGTTGTCCATCACAGCTTTGAATGCTGCGCGTACTGCCACTTCAGTTTTACCGAAACCCACATCACCGCATACTAACCGGTCCATGGGTTGGATGCTTTGCATATCATTTTTTACGGCAATTATGGCGTCGTTTTGATCGGGGGTTTCTTCGTAACGGAAATTGGCTTCCATCTCGATTTGCCAGGTATTATCGGGCGAGAATGAGTACGCTTTTTGGGATTTTCGTTTGGCATAGAGTGCAATAAGTTCGCGCGCTATATTTTTGACACGTTTTTTTGTCTGTGCTTTTTTCCGTGCCCATTCGCCCGAACCGAGCTTGGTAATTCGCGGTTCCGTGCCTTCTTTACCGGAATATTTCTGGAGCTTGAACAGGCTGGTTACATTCACATAAAGCAACGAATCTTCCTGGTATCTCAGAACAACAACTTCCTGCTCATTATCCTTAACGGTTATACGCTTAAAACCGGCAAATTTCCCGATTCCATAATCTACATGAACTACATAATCGCCAATTTTGAGATCCTTCAGCTCTTTGAACGAAATCCCGCCGGTATGTCTTCGTTTCTTTATTTTTGGTTGATAGTACCTATTGAAAATTTGATGATCGGTATAAAGTGCAACCGATGCTTGTTCAAGAATAAAGCCCTCATGAAATGAACTAATCTGCAATAAATAATTGAAAGTGGGTGAGGGACTGCCCAATAATTCCTCAAAACGCTCCAATTGTCCGTTATTATCGCAGCAAATAACGGTTTGAATACCTTTTTCGCTGTTATCGGTTATGTTTTCACGAAGTAATTCAAAATTACCGTGAAAATCAGGTTGGGGTTTGGTACCTATGGCCAAGTTTTTTGATTCGTGCGCGCTATCGGAGCCGACACTTCCGAAACTGATAACATTTTTGAACCTTTTAATGGCATCAAAAGTATTTTCTTTGTTTAGATAAAGCGTTTCCGGTGGGGGTAAGTCATCATCAGCCAGCGATTTAAATGTGTTTACGGCCTGATTGAATTTATCATCGATGTTGGCATAGATTAACTCGGGATTTACCAGAACAATGAGCGTGTTTTCATCGAAATAAGTGAGGAAATTTTCTTTTACACCGTTATCCAGTTTGTTCAGATTTGGTATCAATCGGGTTTGATTCAAAAATGCGATGGAACGCTGTGAATCGGGGTCAAATTCCCGAATGGTGTCGAGTTCATCACCAAAAAATTCCAAGCGGATGGGATATTCGCCTGTGAAAGGATACACGTCAACAATACCGCCGCGCACCGCAAATTCTCCGGGTTCGTCCACAAAACGTACGGGACGATAATTTTGATCGACTAATTGCTCTTTAAGCGTATTTAAATTAATTTCGTCGCCTTTATTCAGCACAATGCTGATATCGTCTAGTGCCCGGGGCTGCGCAACTTTTTCGAATATAGCTTCGGCAGAGGTAAAAACCAGTTTTCCATTGGTGTTATTTATAAACTCCAAAGCCTCGGCTCGTTGTACCAGACGAGAAGAGTCTATAATTTGTTCTTCATTATATGGTTTCTGGTTGGTTGGCGGGAAATTGATGTGCTTATTCCCGGTAATGGTTTCCAGATCGGCCATTAAAAAGCGCTCGTTTTCGAACGAGTCGGTAATTACCAGTATATTTTTATACTGTTGCTTAAGTTTTTCAATAACAAAAGCTTTTGATGAGCCTACGCTTTCTTTAATATTTAATTTTGAGCATACCTCAAGTTGCTCTAAAACCTGTTTTATGGATTTAGAATCCAATATTATTTTACTCAGAAAGTCGGTACTCATAAACGATTTGTAAACTGCTCAATACTTTAATGCAAAGCCTGACAATTTACGATAAATATTTGTTTTTATGAATAGACAATGCTTCTTAAATACAGCGTTTCTATTGCAAATGCAGCTGCGAATATGAGAAGCGCAGCCAATAAATAACCGGCATATAAATCTTTGTAATCGGTATAAATTATTTCCTCCACTTCTGTTTTTTCGAGGGCGTCGATTTCTTCATAAATACCCCTTAATTCTTCGGTATTTGTAGCTCTGTAATATTTTCCGCCGGTCATATCTACAATTGCGTTCAGCATCTCTTCGTCAATATCGGCCTCAATATTTTGATATTGTGTGCCAAAAATTGGATTGTGCACAGGGTAGGGTGCTGTACCTCGGCTGCCTGCACCAACAGCGTAGATTTTGATATTATATGCAACGGCCAAATCGGCTGCGGTTACAGGGTCTATTTCTCCCGCGTTATTTTGCCCGTCTGTCAGCAAAACAATAACCTTGCTTTTGGTATCGGTATCCTTTAGGCGGTTTATAGCGGTTGCCATACCCATCCCAATGGCAGTGCCGTCTTCTACAATACCCATTCTCAATTCTCCGATTAAATCTTTTACCAGCTTATAATCAAGAGTTGGCGGCACCACAGTGTAACTTTTTCTGGCAAAGGCAACCACCCCAATTCGGTCGGAAGTGCGCATATCCACAAAAGATTTGGCCACTTCTTTGACCGCTTCGAAACGATTTGGTTTTAAATCTTCTGCCAGCATGGAAGTGGACAAGTCGATTACAAGAACGATATCGATTCCTTCCGCACTTCTTTCTATTGTAGTGAGCGTTTTTTGCGGTCTGGCCAGTGCAATAATCAATAAACTGAGTGCAATCCAGGTAAATATAGGTGGCACCCATTGCAAATGTACTTTCCAGTTGCCGGGGATATTTTTCAGTGTGCCCGTTTGCGAAGTTGTTAATGAAGGTACGCGTTTGCCAAAATATCGGAGCAAATGCACGGCAATAAAAACGGGTATAATCAATAAAGCCCAAAACCATTCCGGATTAGCCCAAGTCATTCCAATTCTCCGTTTTCATTTTGGGGCGACTCCGTTTCTATTGCATGTTCTTCATCAAACTTCTGCTTTAAGCGGTTTATACGTATTAAGTCGTACATTTTGGCCAATTCATAAAATTTTTCAGCTCTGCCCATAGCTTGGTTGGATTGATCGAGCGATGGCTTTACGTTTGCAAATTTTACCATATCAGCTTCTAATAAAATAAATCGGGTTTCGTCAGCCATATCAATATTTACCGCAAAAGCATCTACAAAACGGATAACCTCTCTGGTGGTGCTTTCCATTGCAGGAATATTATAGGTCTGCTCATAATAAAGGCGAATGGCATCACTTAAATCGCTATAAAATTGCTTAAAATCACGGTTAACTGTAGATGAGTGGCTTTTTTTAATGTATTCTAGACTATTCCCTAATTCTTTTAGGGGGTTGATAAATTTGGGTATGGTTTTGGGTTTGGCTTCTACGGGTTCGGGTCTGTTTTTAAATTTACGGTACAAAAAGTAAGCAATGGCCGCAAATATCAGAAGAATAAGCAGGTACTTGAACCACGAAGACTTGAAATTGAAAATAGGCTTAATGGGAGCAAGGTCTTCGTCATTTTCTGCCGAAAGAACCGATTTGAAATGCAGTAATTTGGCCGGCGTAAAAACAGTAGCGGTGTCTAAACCGGTTATAACTTTTACAGGCAGTGGCGCAATATGAATATCTTTATTGGCAAAAAATTGAAGTGAATAATTTATACTATCCGCATAATTGGATAATTTAAAACGACTTTGACCCATAAATTCTAAGTTATCGTTTCGAAAATGGGTGGAATCGGGAAAAATTACTTTGTTGTATTGTTCGTTACCGGCAATTTTGATGGAATAATCGAATACTTCACCAACAGTGAGTGAATCGGTAGAAGTACTTACTGCCACATTTTGTGCCCCGACCATTAATGGCCAAACAAAAAGTACTACGCTTGAAAATAATAAAATCTGTTTCTTCAAGAAGTTTTAAAATAGATGTTATTGTGCATTCGGTATAGAACCGAAACCGGTCTGAAAATAATCAGATGATGGTATATAATAAAGTGCCATTCATTAAAGTTTGGAAATATAACGAATAACGAGATTAATCGAATATTTTATAACTTTAAAAATGTGAATTTTAGATAAAAACCCTTAGTTTTACACATTAAATAAAATTTATAACAAATTATTGTGGATTATATGTCTATAAGCCGTTACAAAATCGTTTTATTATTTATTATATCCCTGTTGGTAACAACAAATTGTAATAAAAAGGATAGTAAAAGCACGAACAGTCCCAGCGTTTTAGACATCGATATTGAAAACTTCGAAATAAAGGAAATCAAAGAGCAACCCAGGCTCGATACCTATGGATTTTTGGAAGACGAGTATGAGAGAATCGAAGGCAAAGTTAAAAAGAATGAAAGCTTTTATATTATTTTAAGGGGGTATGATGTATCGCCGCAAATGATTAGCGAGCTCGAACAAGCATCCAAAGGGGTTTTTAGGATGAACAGAATTCAGTTGAATCAACCTTATTTTTTATATAAAGATGTGGAGTCGGGCGAAGTAATTCGTATGGTCTATCATATTAATGCTTTGGAATATGTGGTTTTTGATTGGGAAAACGAAATACAGATTCTGGACGGTAGCAAAGAATTACAAAAAGAAATTACAGCGGCAAAAGGTACGGTTAAGTCATCACTATATAATGCTTTGGTAGCAAAAAATATAAATATATTAATTGCCAATAGATTGAGTGAAATATTTGGTTGGCAGGTAGATTTTTTCCGTCTTTACGAGGGCGACAAATTTAAAGTGATATACGAAAAGCAATATATAGAAGGAAAGCCTTACGGTATCGGTAAAGTTTTGGCCGCAGAGTTTACCCATCGTAACGAAACCTACACCGCGTTTTTATACGATAACGGCGAAAAAGAAGGTTACTTTGATAAGGAAGGAAAAAGCGTGCAAAAAGCATTGTTAAAAGCGCCGTTTACTTATTCGCATCGCATCAGTTCGGGGTTTTCGCACAATAGATTTCATCCCGTACTGGGCGAAAACCGACCGCATTATGGAGTGGATTATGCTGCACCATTGGGTACCCCCGTTTTGGCAGTGGGAGATGGCGAAGTTCTGGAGGCTCAATATCGTGGCGCAAATGGCAATATTGTGAAGATAAGACATAACAGTACCTATACAACGGCCTACTTACACCTAAACGGGTTTGCCAAGGGCATTCGAAAAGGAGTTAGGGTAACACAAGGCCAAACAATAGGTTATGTTGGAAGGACAGGACGCGTTACAGGTGTACATTTGGATTATAGGGTATATAAAGACGGCAATCCTGTAAATCCCTTAACTTTGGTATTGCCTCCGGCAGAAGGAATCTCGGACGATGCAATGAATGATTATCAAAATTTCATCAGAGATTTAAAAGAGCAGCTCCTTAATATACCGGAAGGTGGCGAGATAATGGTTTCGAAATGAGTCGCGCCGTATTTTTGGTTACCTTCTGTTTACTCGCCTGGTAAAGAAACCCATAAGCGATTGCACATACGATTGATTGGTATAAACGGAAATTGAATCGATTTTCATTTTCCGCAATTTATCGGCTAGTTCTTTTCTATGCTCCATTTGGCGGTTTTTATACGCATTGCGGACTTTTTTACTGCTCGTATCCACCAATACCTGCCTCCCTGTTTCCGCATCGCGTAAAGGTAATACGCCCAGATTAGGCAGATCTTCCTCCATGCTGTCGTTAATAATCACGCTTACTAAATCGTGCTTCTGGTTGGTGATTCGGAGTTCTATATCGAAATTAGAATCTTGAAAATCGGATGCCAGAACTACAATAGAGCGTCTATTCAGCAAACGGTTAATATATGACAGCGCATTACCGATATCCGTTCCTTTGCCTTTTGGTTGGGTTGTGTATAACTCACGAATTAGACGCAGAACATGCGTTTTCCCTTTTTTAGGCGGCACTACTTTTTCAACCTCATCACTAAAGAGCACAAGTCCGACTTTGTCGCTATTTTTTATTGCACTAAACGCCAGAACGGCACAAATTTCTATTGCCAGATTCATCTTCGATTGGTTGGAACTGCCGAAATTGCCACTGGCCGAAATATCTACGCATAGCATCAAGGTTTGTTCGCGTTCTTCTTCAAATACTTTTATAAAAGGGTCGCCTGTCCGGGCAGTTACGTTCCAATCAATTTGGCGGATATCATCGCCGTAAGAATATGCTCTTACTTCCGAAAATTCCATTCCTCTACCTTTAAAAGCGGATTGGTATTCTCCTCCAAACATGGAGTTTACCAAACCTTTTGTCTGAATTTCAAGCTTTCTTATTTTTTTGAGAATCTCTTTGGAAACCAATTGGCCAATGTGTTTATTTCATAAAAAGTGCTTAAATATATAATTTTTGCCAATACAAAATTGTGTTATTCGGTTAAAGTTAGAACAGAAAACCAGGGCACAGCGCCGGTTGCCTAAATTATAGCCCTTTAAACGGCTTTAAAGGGGTGTTGCTAACTGAATATTAATTTTAATTAATGTTTATAGAGCATTTTTAGCCTTATTTTAGCTATGCTAATAAAACAAAGTATATTATAATAAAAGTAAAATAAGTTTGGTTATATGAAATGGCCATTATCTAGTAAACAGGTGGTTTTTGTAGTCGAAGATAACGATGCTTATAGAATACTGATTAGCAATATTCTCATGCATATAGGGTATAAAGTAGTTCAGTTTTCATGTGCTATTGAAGCTTTAAAACATGTTACGAATTATATGCCCAAGATTATAATCTCCGATATCCAAATGCCCTTGATGGATGGTTTTGAGTTTTTTAAAGCTTTGGAAAAAGATTATCCTTTCAACGCCATTCCGTTTATATATATATCATCGTCCAATAAGAGAGAAGACATAGAAACCGCGGCTCGATTAAGCAAAAGATCGATGCTGTCCAAACCGGTGGTTAGTGACGAACTATGCAAGGTGATTGATGAAATTCTAATGGATTAGAAGCAGCGTTAAATTAAATTTTAGCAAACAATCCTTATTTATGTCCATTTGATTGATTAAGTTCTTCAAATGACCAAAACCACCCAAATCATCATCCTTCGCAGCATAGATTACCAAGAATCTAGCAAAATTATCACCGTTCTTAGTAAAGAACATGGTAAAATATCGCTCATAGCAAGAGGGGCCAGGCGCTTAAAAAGTAAGTTAGCAGGATTGATAGAGGTCGGTAATATTTTGGATGTAGTATATTACTATAAAGAAACGCGAAGCTTGCACACTTTAAGCGAAGCCTCCGTTGCCTACCAGTCGTTAAGTTTCAGGCAAGATTTTGAAAAAGCATCCGTTCTATATTCTACGTTGGAGCTGATTACCCAACTTACGCATGAAAATCAGAAAAATACCGATATCTTTAACTTTGCCGATTCTTTTATAAGATGGCTGGGCAATTTGGACAATGTAAATCTTTTGATATTTCCGTATGTACAAATCCGCATGGCACAGTTAATAGGTATTGGTTTGTTTTATGAGCCTATACCCGAAAATAGTTACGCTTTTTTGAACATAAGCAGCGGTACGGTTTCGAACAGTCCCGATACCGAATTGTCTATAAAATTAACACAAAAACAATCCGAATTTGTTGTAAAAGCTTTAAATTCAAGAAGTAATAGTATTTTAACAGCCAGATTGGAAGGTTACGAATTAAAACAATTAATTCATCATTTTGATATTTATTTTAAATATCATATAGAAGGATTCAAAGAAAGACGTTCAGATTCCATATTTGAGCAAATTTTATAATGACACTAAGAAAACGAGACATATATCTTACGGCAATATTGTTGGTTCTGATTGGGGTAACCATCGGCACCCTGGCCGCTTTATATACTATAAATGACGAATTGGCACCGTTGGCCGAGGTCAGGTTTACGGATATCACAAAAAACGATAAACCATTGTTCGAAGAACAGGACCTGGCAGGCATGGATGCCCGTTTCTTATTCAAATCGGTTGCAGAAAAGGTAATCCCTTCAGTGGTATATATAGAAACCATCGTACCTATAAAACCCTCGCTGCCAGATGACCAAAACCATAAATTTGACGATGAATTTTGGGAAAAGATAATGCCTCGACGTGCACGAACGGTAGGCTCCGGCGTTATTATAACCGAAGATGGCTATATACTTACAAACCATCATGTAATAGAAGGCGCTATTAGTAATGGTATCAAAGTTACATTAGACGATAAACGAGAATATAACGCTAAATTAGTAGGGCAGGACCCCAGTACCGATTTGGCCGTGTTAAAAATAAAAGCAGAGAATTTACCGCCGGTTATAATTGGGAATTCGGAAAGCGTTGATGTGGGCGAATGGGTGCTGGCCGTTGGTAATCCATTTCGCTTAAAATCTACCGTTACGGCCGGCATTGTAAGTGCCTTGAGCCGCGATGTGCGCATTATAAACGATACCTACAGAATAGAAAGCTTTATACAAACCGATGCAGCTATAAACAGCGGAAATAGCGGGGGTGCCTTGGTTAATACGAGCGCACAGTTAATAGGTATAAATACGGCCATTGCATCGAGAAGTGGAAATTATCAGGGCTATGGTTTTGCCGTACCCAGTAATCTGGCGCTGAAAGTGGCAAGCGATATTATAGAATACGGTAGCGTAAAACGAGTATTGTTGGGCGTAACTATAGCCAGTGTGGACTACGAAAGAGCGTTGATGCTTGGAATGAATGAAGTAAAAGGAGTAGAAATTGTTTCAACTTCAAGTACCGGGGCAGCGTATAAAGCGGGTTTAAAATCGGAAGATGTAGTTTTAAAGGTAAATGGCCAGCCGGTAAACGAATCGAATCAGTTGCAGGAAAAGATTGCGGTTATGCGCCCGGGCGACGCTATTACTTTGGAAGTATTCAGAAGAGGCGAGATAATAACCAAAAACGTTAAACTAGATGAGTTTAGGGAAGAACCCGCCGAATTGCTGACATTCGATGATGAACCTCTCGATTTGAATGATATCCCACGCTATGAGATACCGGATAATAGTATGTTCGAGTTCGATTTAGGTTTTGTGGTCAGAGAGCTGAAGGAAAACCGGGAAACTTCTCGCAGCTCGTTGATGGTAACAAAAGTGTATAAATATTCGGAAGCATGGAATCGAGGCTTAAGAGACGAGCAAAGAATTACCGCCGTTGATGATGTGCCCGTATCTACATTGCAGGAAATGAGAGATATAGTCAGCGCTAATCTGCAGAAAAACAGAACAATAATACTGGAAATAAAAAATAAAGATGATGCTACAGGCTACATCAAAATGACAAAATAATATGAACAAATTTATACCCGCGCTCAGTTTAATTGTAATTTCATTGCTGATCGCTTGCTCGGGGAGCGAAAAAACAACAGTAAAGCCAAATATAGACGCCCAAAAAAAAGAAGCCTCTATTTACCCCGTTTGGTATAATGAAGTTGGATTTGAATTAGATTCCTTGCATATAAATATGAGCGCAACTGCCGTAGCATCTGATTCTGTATTGGCCAAAGAGCGCGCTGAAAAGGAAAGTAAAACCCAACTGGAAAATTACATATCTACAAGATTGGAGAAGCTCAGAGCCGACCTGGAAAAAAGCGATTCCGATATATCCAATAACAGGGAATTCATTATTTTGCTCAGAAATGCAGGCAACAAAGTGTCGCAAAACGCAGCCATTATGGAAAGTAAAAGTCAAAAAAGTGACTTTGGGTATCGGGGATTTGCAAAAACAGGCATTTCCAAAAGTATATTGAAAGGGGTGTTAGAAGCGGAATTTAAAGGAAAATCAAATTTCCACGACGCTTTACAAAAGTCTGATATTTATAACGCGCTTGTAAAATAAGAAAAAAGTGAAATTTTATTTTTTATCGTAATAGCTTTAAACTTATCTTGGTTTCAAAATAATATTATACAATCAAAGGTATATTTTTGCGATTGTGAAATTTAAACAAGCTCTTTTACAGTAATATTGTGGATGAATGCTGATAAAAACTTAAATAAATGATTGATTTTTTTAAAACACTTCTGGAACAGTTCAATTTTCCGCTTGAAAATGAAGTAGCAATATTTTCTCTCATTCTGTTCATCATATTACTGGCGCCCTTGCTGCTTCAAAGGCTCCGGGTGCCGGGTATTATTGGTCTTATAATTTCGGGTATTATCATTGGGCCGGAAGGACTTGGAATACTTGAAGAAACCGATTTTGTCAAGATATTTTCCACAATAGGATTGCTGTATATCATGTTTATAGCCGGGCTTGAACTGGATATGAATCAGTTTAAAGCGCATAAAAACAAGAGTATAATATTTGGTGCTTATACTTTTATAATCCCTCTTGCCATAGGTTTTCCGCTCTGTTACTATGTACTGAGCATTTGGGATCCCGAGTTTGATTTTGCGGCCAGTTTGCTGGTAGCCAGTATGTTTGCAACCCACACTTTACTTACCTACCCTATAGTAAGTAATTTGGGCATAGCCAAAGATAAATCAGTTGCGGTTACCGTTGGCGGTACCATTTTAACAGACACCGCCGTGCTTATATTATTAGCTGTAATTCTAGGCTCACACATGGGCGGACTCACCCAAGAGTTCTGGATTAAACTAGGCATTTCATTGGTGTTGTATTCAGCTTTTATGTTTATAGTGATTCCAAGGATAGCAAGGTGGTTTTTTCAAAAGCTTGAGAGTGAAAAATTTTCGCATTATATCTTTGTGCTTTCGGTGGTATTTTTCTCGGCGTTTCTGGCTGAAATTGCCGGCTTAGAGTCGATAATTGGTGCGTTTGCCGCGGGCTTGGCACTCAACAAACTCATACCCAGTTCATCGGTTTTGATGAACCGAATAGATTTTATAGGGAACTCGCTGTTTATACCGTTTTTCCTCATCAGTGTAGGTATGTTGGTAGATGTGCGCGTAATATTTAGCGGATGGACAGCCTTAGTTATTGCGGGTACATTAACGGTAGCTGCAATATTTGGTAAATGGGCCGCCGCCAAATTGACACAAATAACATTCAGGTTTACAAAAAATCAGGGAAATTTGATATTTGGCCTGAGTAGTGCACACGCAGCAGCAACCCTTGCTGTAATCAAAGTAGGCTACGATGCCGGTATAGTTGACGACAGTATTTTGAACGCAACGGTTATCATTATTTTAGTAACCTGCTTGTTTGCCTCGTTTATAACCGAAAATGCGGGGATAGCTATGGTAAAATCGTCGGAAGAAGACGATAATATGGATGCAACGGATATGAACGATGAACGCATTTTGATACCTATTGCCAACACGCTGAATATCGAAAAGGTTCTGGACTTTGCGGTGTTGATACGCGAAAAAACATCATCGCAACCGGTTACTATTTTGACAGTTGTTCAAAACAACAACGAAGCAGAGAAACAGATTCTAAAGGTAAATCAGGAGCTGGAAAGTTTTATTAAAGAAACTACGGCTTCAGAAACAGAAGTCAGTGTAACGGCAACCATCGACCATAACCCGGCAAGTGGTATTGCCCGCACGGTTAGGGAAGTGATGGCCGATATTATACTGCTGGGTTGGCCGCAAAAAACCGGTTTTATCGATAAACTGATAGGCGATAAGATGGGGATTATACTCAAATTGACAAATAAAACGATTTTTATTTGCGATTTCCAGATGCCATTGATTAACCATAAAAGATTGTTTTTGGTAATACCTCCGGGTGCCCAATTTGAGGATAGATTTACGGTTTGGATTGAAAAGGTCGTAAAACTTTCTACCGAACTATCGCTGCCCATAAAATTGCATTGCAAAGCCAATACTTACGAAGCTTTTATGGAATACATAAAAGCGCAGAAATTTACCGTCGAAATTGACTATAACGAATTTGACGAGTGGGAAGATTTCTTTATAATAGCCCGGGATTTAAAAGAAACCGATTTTATAATGATGGTTTCCGCAAGAAGGGGAAGCGTTTCGCATTTTAGCACCTTAGACCGCATACCCCCAAAATTGGAGCGCCATTTCCCCGATATGAGCAAAATAATTATATATCCTTAAATAAAATAAGGGGCTCTTTTTATTTCTTAGCGCATTAAATTTTAAAATGGTGCGTCATCATCCGGAACGGGATTATGCGGCAAAGTTGGTGCGGATGAAGTTTCTGCCTCAAAAGAAGTATTGAAATTGCCATCGTGAAACGGATCTGCCGTTGTTAAATTCTCGAACCGTGCATAATCTTTGATAAAATGCAGCATTCGGGTACCCACAGGACCGTTCCTCTGCTTACCGATGATAACTTCTGCCAAACCGGCCGTGCTTTGTCCATCTGCTGTTGTATTAATGCCATAATATTCCGGTCTGTACAAGAATATGACCACGTCCGCATCTTGCTCAATAGAACCCGACTCACGTAAATCACTCAGTTGTGGACGTTTATCGCCACCGCGTTGTTCTACGGCACGGCTCAGCTGCGATAGCGCTATAACGGGAACATCCAACTCTTTGGCTAAGGCTTTTAGTCCACGCGAAATGGAGGCAATTTCCTGCTCCCTATTACCGCCATCTCTGGTGTTGCCTTGCATAAGTTGCATATAGTCAATTACAATCAGCCCAATATCGTGTTTGCTTTTGAGACGCCTGCATTTAGCACGCAGTTCCATGAGCGAAATGGCCGGAGTGTCATCAATAAAGATGGGAGCCTCGAAAAGGCGTCCGGCGGCGTTTATAAGCTGCTGAAATCCTTCATCGTTCAATTTGCCTTTACGAGCATCATCAGCGCTTACGCGTGCTTCCATAGTTATCAAACGCTGCACCAGTTGTTGGCTAGACATCTCCAACGAAAAAATAGCAACTGGTTTTCTAAGTGCGTCATCGGGGTACATGGCGGCATTTCTGGCCGTTGTAAGCACGAAAGCTGTTTTCCCCATAGATGGACGTGCAGCAATAATAATTAAATCGCCATTTTGCCATCCGGCGGTCATTTGGTCAACGGCCAGCGCAGTTGGGACGCCCGTAATACCATATTTTTGCCCCCGCATTTCCACCAGATAATCGAGTGTTTCTTTCAGAACATCGCCAACGGGACGAGATTCATTTTTGTTTTTCTGGTTTGCCAAATCGAATATGCGTTGTTCGGCGGTGTCTAAAAGCTCAAAAGAATCGCTGGAAGTATCGTAGGCCTCATTTATAATATCCGTACATTTTGTAATGAGATTGCGTTTTATGGCCTTTTCGTTGATAATTTCGATATGGTGCACAATATTTGCCGAAGAACTAACCGATTTGGTAAGGTCGGCCAAATAAGTAGCGCCGCCACAAATATCCAACAAGCCCAAATCACTCAGTTCGTTTTCTACCGTCAACAAATCTATGGCGCTGTCCCTTTCGCGGAGGTTCATAAACGACTGATAGATATGCTGGTGAGCCGGCTTATAAAAATCATCCTTTTTTAGCAGACCAAACACCTCATCGGATATGTTGGGATCTATTAAAATAGAACCCAGCACTGCTTCTTCAACTTCAACGGCTTGCGGAGGTATTTTTGCGCTATCTGAACCAGCAGAACCGGAGAAATTGGACTGATTAAAATTATTAGTTTGATTTTTATTTTTTGCCATGAATTTTGTTTAAAACAAATTTAGATTGAATGCTAAACGAATCAATTTAATATCTATAAATATTTGAAAATATACACTATAAAATAGCATATATATAAAATATTTTAAGGTTTGCAGCCTAGCTCGTCGTATCTTTTTCTTAATAATTGCACATCTTCCCAGGTTGGCCTTTTCCAATTGGGGTTGCGCAACAGCGCTGCCGGGTGGTAGGTCACCATAAGTTCCCTGCCGTGAAAATTGTGAAATTTTTGGCGCATATCTTTTAACGCCTCATTTTTGTTCAATAAAGTAACTGCCGATATACGCCCAACGCAAAGTATTAATTTAGGATTAATAATTTCTATTTGTCGCAAAAGATAGGGTAAACTACGCTCGCGTTCTTCTGGTTTTGGATCTCTATTTTCGGGTGGACGGTGTTTTAATATATTTGCTATGTAAATATCTTGCCTCGACAGATTTATTGCCTCCATGATTTTGTCTAATAACTGGCCGGCTCTGCCCACAAAAGGCTCTCCTTGTCTGTCTTCATTAACACCGGGCGCTTCGCCAACTATCATTAAATCCGCATCGGGATTTCCAACTCCAAATACCAGATTTGTACCTTCCAAATCCGTTTTTAATACCTCTTCTTGCTCGCATAATGCTCTTAGTTCGTCCAGTGTTTTACAGTTGGCCAATAATTCAGCTTTTGAGGGCAAAATAGAATCCGTATTATTTTGTTGAGGTTGTAAATCTGTGTCTGTTTTTGATTTTTGCCCACCAATATTTGGTCGAATATTTATTGATGGGGGCAAATCGGTACTAAAATCGCCATAAACTTCTCTTTGTTGCTCCAAAAATGAAGAAATCTGCTTCAAAAGTTGATTTGGTGCTAACTTATCTGGCATTAACCAATCAGTTCCTCTATAACTTTAAGTTCATGGTTTACTTCGTCAGGCAGGGTTCCCAGATTATAACCATCACGGGTGCGTTCGCCTATTTTTACATCAATAACCTGATTAATCAAATTTTTGTTATATGGAACTGCAACTTTGATGTAATTATCCGACCATCCCAAAACCATGCCATCACTTTCGTTGTCTTCAAAAAGCACCGGTCTGGTATGACCTTCAAATTGGCTGTCAAACTCGAAACGCATTGCATCCGACAGCCTTCTTAATTTATGGGTGCGTTTTTTGCGCATTGTTTTTGGAATAATAGGACGAATGGTCAAAGCATGGGTATTTGGTCGCTCGGAATAAGTAAATACGTGCAGATAAGATGCGTTTAACGATTCGATAAATTCAAAAGATTCCTGAAAGTATTTATCGGTCTCGCCGGGATGACCCGTGATAACATCAACGCCTATACAGGCATCCGGCATTAGTGATTTGATAAGTTCGACCCTGCCGCGGTACAAATCGGATTTATACCGGCGGCGCATAAGCCCCAGCATGTGGTCGGAGCCGCTTTGCAGCGGAAGATGGAAATGTGGTTGCATTATTTTTGACTCTGCCGCAAAATGGATAATATCCTCGTGCAATAGATTGGGTTCTATAGACGAAACACGCAATCTTTTCAGGCCATCCACTTTTTCCAGTGCCTGTAACAATTGGAAGAAATCCTCATCCGTGCCGTACCCAAAATCGCCGGAGTTAACGCCGGTGAGTATAATTTCTTTGAAACCTTCTTCGATTAATTGCTCAGCATTCCGCACCACTGTTGAGATTTTTGCGCTCCTGCTTACCCCACGAGCCAATGGAATAGTACAGTACGAGCATTTATAATTACAGCCATCCTGGATTTTTAGAAAAGACCGGGTTCTGTCGTCCGATGAAAATGAATTATGAAAATCGACTGCTTTATTAACGTCTGTCCTGTGGATAATGGTTTTTTCTTGCTTGGCAAAATCATCGAACAGTTCCAGCAGTTTAAATTTTTCTTTTGCCCCCAATACGGCGTCAACGCCCTCAATTTCCGCAATTTCTTCCGGTTCTAGCTGTGCATAGCAACCAACAACAGCAACAAAAGCATCGGGATTTCTTCTTAAAGCCTGTCTTACAATTTTACGGCAGGTGCTGTTTGCGTCTTGGGTTACAGAGCAGGTATTTATCACATAGATATCTGCTTTTTCGTTAAAATCGCCCACTTCGTATCCCTCGTTCATAAAGTCTCTGCGCATAGACGAGGTTTCGGCAAAATTCAACTTACAGCCCAAGGTTTCAAATGCTACTTTTTTCATAATAAAATATAAAGAGAATGTGCGGCTTTCCTAAAAGTTTGTTAGGTTTAAGGTAAACCTAAAAATAAATTTTAATCACGTGAAAAATATATTATCAGTAAGCCTTGCATTAATGTTGTCTTTGTTAGTGCTCGGTTGCAACAACAACCAAATAGTAAGCAAATCTAATGAAATTGTCGGTTATTTTAAAGCAGAATATGCACCCGATAAACGAGTAGCTCTGTTTGATATTGAAGTTAAATCGAGCGGGAAAAACTTGGTTGTTACCGGAGAAACAGATCAGCTTGAAGCATTTGATGAGTTTCTGGACTCGCTCAGGCAAAAAAATAAAGATTTTAAAATTGTTGATGAGGTGAATAGGCTACCTGAAGCCGAACTGGGAGATAAAATTTACGGTGCGGCCAATAACTCGGTAGTGAATTTAAGATCACGTGCTTCGCACTCGTCCGAACTTTCTACCCAGGCGTTGTTGGGTATGCCATTAAAGGTTTTAAAAAGAAGAGGCGAATGGTTTTTAGTACAAGCACCCGATAAATATATTTCGTGGATAGATCACGGCGGCATCCAATTGATGACAGAAGAGGAGTTGGATGAATGGAAGGAAGTTGATAAAATTATTTATATGGAAACGTACGGTTTTAGTTACGAAAAAGCAGACAGAAACTCGCCTAAAGTAGGCGACATGGTAATGGGTAATACCTTGAGTTTACTCGGTTCTGTAAATGATTATTATAAAGTAGGGTATCCCGACGGAAGAGAAGCATTTGTGCATAAAAGTGAGGCGCAGTTGTTTGATAAATGGCGCGCTTCCGTAACCATGACCCAAAACAGCTTGGTTGAAGTAGGCAAAGAACTGATGGGTGTACCTTACCTGTGGGGCGGAACATCCACCAAAGGCATGGATTGCAGTGGGTTTACAAAAACCATTTATTTGATGAATGGCGAAATTATACCACGAGATGCATCGCAACAGATAACCGCTGGCGAATTGATAGATACCGATAAAAGTTTCGATAACCTGGAGCCGGGTGATCTTCTTTTCTTCGGAACCGAAGCCACCGAAGACAAACCCAGAAGTGTAGTGCACGTTGGTATGTGGATTGGGAATGGCGAATTTATCCATGCCTCATCGCGAGTACAGATAAACAGCATGGATCCTGCCGCCGATAATTTCAGCGAGTTCAATTACAATCGATATTTGGAATCCAGGCGTTATATCTCTGATAAGACTAATATGCTTGAAGTAGCAGAAATGTTTAACTAAATAGCATAACCATTTTTCAAGCAGTTTTAAGGACTAACAGGTTAAAATTGCTTGTTAATAGAAAAAGATAATCAGACCTTAAAATCCGCAATAGAGTTGAATAAATTTAAACTAAAAATCAGAATTGGATAATAGAGAAGTTTTGCTTTCGGGAAAAAGCTCGTTTAAAATTGAGGTGCCATACCGCCTTATTGAAACGGGACCTAAAGGCAAAAAACCATTAATAATATACTTGCACGGCTACAAACAAAACATAAAAGTTTTTGAAAGACTGGTCGGTAAATCGCTCCATTTGAGTGCATACCATCTGTTTATTCAAGGGCCTTATCCCATATACGATAAGGGTGCCAAAAAGAAAGTTGAAGACTGGGGACGCTCTTGGTATTTATATGATGGCAGAGCTAAACAATTCGAAAAATCATTGGAAATAACATCTGAATTTATTCAGGAAATTATTGAAAATCTTTTTAGTTTAATCAAAGTAAGCAGAGTATGTGTTTTAGGTTACTCTATGGGTGGATATTTAGCCGGTTATTTTGCGATGTCGAGGTGGCGGCATGTCACGGAAGCCATAATAATAGGTGCCAGAATTAAGACCGAACTGTTTGAAGGTAATTTCGATAATTTTAAACATGTTAAATTTTTGGCTCTGCACGGGCTGAATGATGATACGGTAATGTCCGCTCCACAAATCAAAGCGGTGGAGACATTAAAACGGTATAATGTAAATGCAGAATTTATTGGATTAGATGAAGGTCATAAAATAAATGAAAACTATATGTTAACTGCTATGAATTGGCTAAAAAATAATGGCTATTAAATTTCTACTGTAAATAATTATATTTGAACAATAAAACATAGATAATACTTGCATTGCGATTTATTAATATGTATGCTCTAAATGAAATACGTAAATAAAGGGAAATTCATCGGATGAGAATTTTAGTAATAGAGGACGACCTAGCGGTACGAACACTCATCAAAGTTGTTCTCGAGCACAACGGGCACGATGTGACCAGTGTGGGGACTGCAAAAGAAGGTAAAGAAGCAGCTTTAACAAACGAGCATGATGTAATTATACTCGACTTGGGGCTGCCTGATGGTAATGGCTTTGATGTTTGTAATTATATCAGAGAAAATGGGCTGGTAACCCCAATTCTGGTTCTTTCAGGAGAAAAAGATATTGATATCAAAGTGAAATTGTTGAATGCAGGCGGCGACGATTATATCACAAAACCATTTGATAATGGTGAGTTGTTGGCGCGTATTGCCGCAATTACGAGAAGGAGCCATGCCTCGCAATCGCAGGAACTGGTTTGTGAAGAATTAAAAATAAACCTGATAGACAGAAACTGTACCGTTAATGGGAATCCAATACAGCTGACCAATAACGAATTTGATTTACTAGTGTACTTTATGAACAATAGAAACGAAATATTGAGTCAGGAAGAGATTGCTAGTAAGGTCTGGGGAATCGAATTCGATACTCAAACAAATTATATCAACGTATATATTAGTTATATACGAAAAAAAATAGGTGAGTTTACCGAAAGGAGCTTTATAGAAACGGTTAGAGGAAAAGGTTTCATATTCCGTTGTTGATACAATCTAATTTAAGTTTATTTGATTAATAAATTTTATCGAGCCAGCCAATACATTGGTTGGCTTTTTTTATATTTCAACTATGAACAAAAAAGAATTAATACAATATTTACGGGAGTTTGTGCATACTCAGCGATGGGAAACCTTGTTGCAATCGCTCGAACAAAGGACGGATTATATAAGCGTTGTGCTGGAAAATATACATCAACCGCACAATGCTAGTGCAGTTTTACGCAGTTGCGACGGTTTTGGCGTCCAAACCATTCACGTAATCGAAGAGGAAACCAAATTTGATGCTTCGGGTGAGATTACCATCGGCGCCGATAGATGGCTGGATATTATTAAATATAATTCAACAGAGGAAAACAATACTTTGGCTTGTTTTGAAAAATTGAGGAAAGAAGGGTATAAGATTGTAGCAACTTCGCCACACGAAACAGACAAAAATATAGCCGATTTACAGCTGGATACGCCTGTTGCCTTGGTTTTTGGAAATGAAGTGAACGGGATAAGTGAAACCGTTTATAATCATGCCGATGAGTTTGTTAAAATACCTATGCATGGCTTCTCAGAAAGCTTCAACATCTCAGTCAGTGCTGCTGTTTGCTTGTACGACGTTACCAAAAGAATGCGGGAAAGTATTGATGAAGAGGTTTGGAAATTGGATGCAAACAAAAGGGAAGAAGTGCTTTATAGCTGGCTTTTAAAATCTATTAAAGCGGGTGATAAAATTGTGGAAAAATATTTAGAAACGAAAAATAAAGATTAAGCAATCGCAGTATTGCTTAATCCATGGATTCTGTATTTCTTTCAACAACTTCCATATACATCAGATATTCTTCGGGCGATATATCTGCAAATAAATAATTGAGTGGATCTACCGGTTGGCCGTTAAAATAAACCTCGTAATGTAAATGCGGTCCTTTGCTCATACCGGTATCACCCGAAAATGCAATATTTTGACCTCTTATTACTTTTGCACCCACCTTAATCTCTTTAGGGTATGAGGATAAATGCGCATAAACTGTTTCGTAGCCGTAACCATGTTCAACAATTACCACACGACCTAAGTTACCTTTAATACCGGCATATCTGATACTCCCATCTGCTGTTGCATAAACCGGTGTACCGACGTCTGCGCGAAAATCCAGACCATTGTGCTTGCGCTTAAACCCTAATACGGGGTGATCGCGTAAACCAAAGCCACTGGTTATAATTCCTGCGGTAGGTTTAATGGCTGGTAAATGTTTAAGGCTTTCTTTATTTGTATTGTAGGCGTCTTTAAGTTCTTCAAAACTCAATTTTTGTATTTGGATTCTTCGCTCCAAATTATCCAGTTTTTCGGCGGTCCATCTTAAAATTTTTGAGGTAGGTTCGCTATACAAATCAAAGTCACTATAAGTATCAGCACCACCGATACCGGCTGCTCTTTCATCGTACGAAATATCTTCCATGCCCAGCACCGAGCGATACAATTCATTATCTGTTTCGGCGATAGCCTTCAGCTCCTCATCAAGCTTGGTAATTGTTGATTTTGTAGCTTCCAGTTGGCTGTATAAAAGTTCATTTTCTGCTTTTAATGCCAGTTCAGCAGGGCTTCCGAAATATTTGGAAAGCAACATTATGCCTACACCGGCTAATATTACCCCAGTAATTAGCCAAATAGAGAAGTTGTACACAATCCGTTCAGCTTTACTGTACTGAACAGGCATAAATTCACATGTTTCTTCGTTATAATAGTAGTGGTTTTCTAATGCCATAACTTATTTTTTATTGTAAAACATGACAAAATAAGAATAATCTGCCTTTTTACCAATTATACTTGTTTAGTATTATTACTCCGAACCGCCATCAAAATAATCGATAGCTCGTTTGATTATTTCCTGTTCTGCCTTTTGTTTCCTTTCAATACTATTCTTTATTCTATTCTGAAAAGTTTCGGCGGGGTCGTACCCGTGATGTTTTAATAAATGGTTCATGGCAATAACTTCTGCCAATACCGTAATATTTTTACCGGGTGTTATGGGCAGACGTATAAGTGGTACTTCTATACCTAAAATATCAATGGTTTCGTTGCCCAGTCCTGTGCGTTCTATATTATCGTGCTCGTTCCAAAGTTTAAGTTCTAAAACGACATCCAATTTTTTATGATAACGGATGGAGCGTATGCCAAACATAGACAATACGTCTATTATTCCAAGCCCTCTAACTTCCATAAAATGTTTGCTTATTTCTGTTGAGGCTGAGATAAGGTTATTATATTTTCTGGTAATAAGTACTACGTCGTCGGCTATTAACCGGTGGCCGCGCTCTATAAGATCTAATGCAACCTCGCTTTTACCAATACCGGACTTACCAATGACCAAAACCCCTATGCCGTAAACATCTACCATAGAGCCGTGTGCTATGGTTTGAATTGCGAACTGATCTTCCAAAAAATCTTCAATCAAAAACATGAATTTGGTAGTTTCAATTTTGGTCGAAAAGGTGGGTATGCCGGCATCACCGAGTAAATCTATTAAATACTGGGGCAATGCGTTACCGGCTGTTAGAAATATTGCAGGTATTTCGAATTTGGTGAGGTTATTTATGGCTTTTATTTGTTCCTGCTTAGTTAAGCGCTCTAAATATTGTGTTTCCGTATTTCCTAATAACTGGAGCCTGTGATAGGTAAACAGCTCGATATATCCCATCAGAGCCATACCGGGGCGGTGCAATTCCGATTCTCGTACAAACCGCTTTTTTTCCAGGCCGGGTTTTGTACAATTTTTAATGTCCAGTTTTAATTTCTCTATCAAACTTTTGACAAGGAAATCGACTGAGACTTCTTTTTTTCTCGGTATGGGCTCTGAAATGGATAACGACATATTTATATACTATGAAGCGAACATTTTATCTTTGTATTTTTTTAGTTGTCTGCTGGCAACGTCCACGGCTGTGTTTATAGCTTTTTCATAAGTTTCGGCCCTTTCGGTAACCGTTATTGTTTTTTTTGGAACTTTAATTATTAAATCCACTTTTTGAGGCGTTTTATCACTGGCTGATGGTTCTAAAATGATATCGCACGATACTATTCTGTCGTAGAATAAATTTAATTTTTTAACACTTTCTATACTAAAATCTTTTAATGATTGGCTTGCTTCGAAGCGTCGAGCGGTAAATGTGATGTTCATTATTTTTCTCCTTTAATAATGGTTTATGTTTTTGCTCTTGGGTGCGCCAGCTCGTACACGTTTTTCAAGCGTTCTACACTTGTATGCGTATATCGTTGCGTGGCCGCTAAACTCGCATGTCCCAGAAATTCTTTGATTATCCTAATATCTGCACCGTTATTCAGTAAATGTGTAGCAAAACTATGCCTTAAAACGTGTGGACTTTTTTGTGTTACCTCGCTGGCGCTCATTAAATGTTTGTGAACTACGCGTTGTGCAAATTTTGGATACATTCTTTGCCCGTGTGCAGCAAGAAAAACTGCTTTTCTTGCATCAGTATCTGTTCTTTCTCCGTAAAGTTTGTCTCTGTTTTCCAAATGTTGCTTTAGGGCTGTAAGTGCTTTTTTACCTAATGGAATTATGCGCTGTTTATTGCCCTTACCCAACACGATTATTTGATTTTGACGAAAATTAATATTCTCATGGTTCAATTGTATCAGCTCCGAAAGTCTTATCCCAGTACCATAAAATAATTCCAACAGTGCCAGTTCTTGTTTACCGGTTGCAGAATCGATATTTACGGCTTCCATCATGCGGTTTATCTCTTCAGGTGTAACCGTTTTGGGCAGGGTAGTCGATTTTTTTGGAATTACAAGCAAATGAGCCGGGTTTGTTTGTACATGTCCGCGTTTAAACGCATACTTAAAAAATGAACGCAGGGCTGCAACCTTACGGGCTATCGAGCTTTTTGCATAATTTTGCTCCGATAATTCTCCTAGCCATAATCGTATAGTAAGTCTATTAATTTCGGATATGTCGATATTGCCTGGCTCTTTAGAATAGTAATCCGCACAAAATTCCATAAACGAGCTTATATCATTCTCATAACTTAATATAGTATGATCGGAAAAATTCCGTTCAATTTTGAGATATCTCAGGTATTTTTTAATTATATCGTTCATTCCTTATTAATATGGATAACTCTTCGTTAAAATGAAACTTAAATATAATATTATCTGAAAATAATTCCATTCCGTTTATGGTAGCAAGTCAATATAATATAATATTATAGTTGGCTAGTTCTACTATACGTAAACTTTACAAATTTAAAATGAAGTTGTTCGGTTAAATATGCAAAATTTATGCCTTTGTTTTGTATTTTGGGGTATGAAAAGGCATAATATTAAACCGACCGCAGTTATTACAGATCCGCAGGTGGAGCAATACGCGGAAGAGCATTCTTCTGCCGAGTCGCCAGAGATTCGGAAGCTGATCGAATCTAGTGCAAAAGCATTACAATATTTGGATATGCTGAGCGGAAACATGGTCGGCCAACTGTTGCAGCTATTAATAAAGATTTCCGATGCAAAAAATGTGCTGGAAGTGGGTACATTTACCGGTTACTCTGCTATAAGCATGGCCGAAGCCTTGCCTGAGGATGGTAAGGTTGTAACATTAGAATACAAAACAAAATTTGCCAATTTGGCGAAAAAGCACTTCGAAAAATCGGAGGTTGGCCATAAAATTGAATTGGTGGTTGGCAATGCACGTAAAACTATCTTAAAGCTGGAAGAGAAATTCGATTTTGCATATATCGATGCCGATAAGCATTCATATTCCCTTTATTATGATGCTGTTATTGAAAGATTAAAACCAAATGGCATTATTGTAGTTGATAATGTACTTTGGGAAGCGGCTGTACTAAATCCCGACGATGATAAAGCCAAGGCAATTGACGATTTCAATAAAAAAATCAAGGCGGATGAAAGGGTACAGAAAATACTGTTGCCCATTCGTGATGGGGTTACAATAATCCGAAAATTATAACCTATTATTGCCCGGTAGCTTTTATCATGGTAGCGAGTGCATCGTAGCCGGCCTCGTGCATTTTTTTCTGTATTTTAAGCTGGCTTTCAACAGAATTGCACAGGGCAATCATAGCACCACCGCCACCGCCACCGGTTAGTTTGGCTCCTAATGCGCCATTAGCACGTGCAATATTAACAAGTTCTTCTACAGATGGATAAGAGACGGATAATGTATTCAAATAGCCGTGATTTAGGTTCATTATCATGCCCAATTTTTCCAAATCGTAATTTTCTATTGCTACTTTCGAATCGGCCGACAATCTGTCCATATTATCGAAAATTTGGTCGTACCATTCGGGTTGGGCGGCATGAGCTTTTCGAACTTGATCCACCATTTTAGAAGTCATGCTTTCAACGCCGCTTATACCAATTACTATGGGAATATCTTTGGTTAAATTTATCGAGCTAATGGTTGGGGGAGTACCTTTTTGGTACATAATTAAATTGCCATAAGTGGAAACGGTATTATCTATTCCCGAAGCACCGCCATGTACAATATTTTCCGATTTGAACGACAAATTGCTTACATCGCTTTCGGTTAAGTTAAGATTGAAATATTTATTCAAAGCTCTGATTATGGCTACCGCCAGCGCCGCAGAACCGCCCATACCCATAGCTCTCGGCACTTCGGGTATAATTTCTATGGTCATGGTTTCATTTTCCAAACCCAATTCTTTCAGCATCATTTCCAGGGAGTTGTAAATGGAATAATGGTGGGTGGCACCGAATTTTAACGTATGCTCAACGCCCCATCTTGGAATGAGTACCTTTATATTGTCGCTATTGTCACGAATTTTGGCTCCCATTCGCAGTTTGATAGGTGCGGCAACTGCTTTTTTGCCATAAACAACGGAATGCTCGCCAGTAAGAATAATTTTACCATATCCATAGGAAAGGGTTTTATCGTCTTCCTCCATTTTATGAGGTGTTGCCGCTTTTATGCCTTCAGACTTCAACTTGTCGATAATTTCTTTTGCTTTCCAGACCTTGATTTCACCGCTATCAATCAATCTTTCTAAAACCTTATCAAATATCTCTGCCGGTGCACCTGCCGTACTTGCCACACTTCGGGCGTGCAGTGTCATGTGGCCTCTTTGGATTCCTTCGGTTCCCAACGAACGCAAAGCGGACAGGTTTTGAGCCAGCCCAACAGCGCCCATTACTTCGGCCAGTTCGGTTGCAGACTCGATACCCAAAATTCTATGGGCCAGGGCTACCATTTTATTCGAATTTAAGGAACCGCCCACAATCCCCACCTTCAATGGTATTTCTATGGTGCCCACTAAGTTGCCTTTATCATTTTTGTACCAATTAGTGAGCGGAGAATAATGCCCGCTTTGAGCAGCAAAAGAGTGTGCGGCAGCTTCAATAGCGCGCCAATCGTTACCGGAAGCAATGGCCAACGGATCTATTCCGTTCATAATGCCTTTATTGTGGGTAGATGCCCGGTATGGATCAACGGCTGCAAATTCGTATGCCCTTACAATACCTTCGCATACATCCTCGCCTGAAGACTCGTTAAAATCTAAATATTTTAGCGGTATCTCACACCTGGCACGAACCATCGAGCGGTCGGTTAAGTTGGATAAAATTCTTAGATAGACTTTATTTTCGGTTATTTTTTCGAGCAGTGGCGCAATTCCTTCGCACATACTATTAACCAAATTGGCGCCCATGGCATCGCGTGTATCTACCAGCAGGTGCACTACTACCATACTGCCCGGCCTTTTAATCTGTTGGTGGATAAAAACTTCCAAATCTACTGCACCGCCACCTCTTTTTACCATATTGGGATGCAATCCATTAGCCAAATTCAGTATTTCTTGCTTACTTTGCAGAATGGCACTTCTGGTTTTTGCCGGGTTTTTTACATCTACCAACTGCACCTGTCCGATTAAAATGGGCTCGTCCGATTCGGCGGTAAAGCCACCGGCATTTCGCACCACTTTGGCCGCCGAGCTGACCGCTGCCAAAATGGAGGGTTCTTCAACCACCATGGGAACAACGTAAGATTTGTTGTTTACAAGAAAGTTGAGCCCTAGCCCCATAGGCAGGCCGAAAACACTGACAACATTTTCAATCATTTTATTGGCCGCATCGGTATCAAGCAGTAGCTGTTGATTTTTTAAGGCCAATAAATCGTCGTGGTTGATTATTTTGCGTTCGTATAGAAGCTGAATTCTCTCTTCTACTTCGTATTTGTAGAATTTAGGTATTCTGGATTTGTCGTTGTTGTGCATTTCCGACAGGTATGTAAGTGTTTTATCCTAAAATTTCGTTTTCTGTAAACTGGGGTAAGATATCCAGTTTGTCAAAGTTATTTTGTTTTAAAGCAGCAATTATCCTATCGGCTGTATCTTGGTTATCGCAGAAAGCCACGCCAATGTCCCCACTTCCGGCGCCTGAAGGTTTATATACACCTCCGGCACTTTTTACGGTATCCATAATGTTTTTATGGGCTTCGGATATTATTTCGGTGCTGCTGGCGGTGCCAAGTTTCATTTCTTGGAGGATGAATTGGTCAACAATTTTTAGAAATTCTTTTGTATCCCCATTTTTGAAGGTTTTGCAGCCTAATTCGGAAAGTTCTTTTAGCGGATCCATAATGCCATTGAACTCTTCGGGGTTATTTTCCTGAAAGTATTCAACTTTACGTACTAAATCTTGTGTTGAAGCAGAATAACCCGCCCAGATTGGTATCATAATCAGATTGGAAGGCCATGCAATTGGTTCCAGAGTTCCGTCTTCTGCACCGTAACCGGCCATTTGGTATTCCAGAACACCGCCCACTGCACTTGCCGCAATATCGGCTCCACTGCCTAATTTTCCCTGTGCTTTTCTGTGTATCTGAAAGGCTTCTCTGTATAAATCATTTCCTGATATAGGTTGACCAATAAACTTGCTCAATGCCGATAATAATGACACGGTAATGGCTGCACTGGCTCCTAATCCAAGTTTACTACCCGATTTTTGGTGATAAAAGCTTTCGCTATTTATGTTAATAACAGCAGCTGGCAGCGAACCACCATTTTTCTTGATGATATGCTCCAGTGTGTGTATCACAAAACGCAAACGTTCTCTGTTTATATCGGAAATGTGTTCGATAAAATTTATTTTCCCATTGATAACGTTAAATTCTATGTGTGGAATTTCGTCTGTAGATGCTTCGATTCTGGAAACATCTCCATGCATTGGCTGTATGGTAGAATGACAGCTTCTATCAACTGAAACAACGAGGCATGGTGCCTGCTCAAGTACGGCGTATTCGCCCATCAAAATTAGTTTTCCGGGTGCTGATGCTTGATAATTCAAATTCGACATTATTTATTAATATACATTTGCTAACGATTTTATTTCAGCTGCCGGTCCTGGTCGGCACTCTATTATACCCTTAATTCCGTTTATTGTGCTAAGAGCATTTTTTACCGATTCTACGGCTTCTGGCAAACAGAACACTTTAACTTGAGGTCCTGCGTCCATGGTGATGTATGCGGGAACTCCTTTTTTTCTTAACCCTTTGATAATTTGTATGGTTTCTATTGTGGTTGCGTTCCAATAGAGTAGAGGCGGACGGGCAGACATCGCCAAACCATGCATTTTAAAACAGCTGTGTTCTGTTATCTCACCGGCTTTTTCAAAGTCTTTATTTTGAAGTGCCATTTTCATTTCTTTTAAATCCGCTTGTTGCGAATTTACCCATTGCTCATAAAAAGGTGAAGTTGTGGCAGTTCTGTTCATCCCCTCGGTAGAACCCGTTGCCTTTTCTTCCGTTGATGTTACGGCTATGAGCATTCGTACGTCCCAATAATTTTGGTCGTACAGGTTTATAGCAAAATCCTCTGCATCGTCGTTATTGGAGTTGCCACGGTTCATTTCCACAAAGCCTCCATAAATGGATCTTGCTGCAGAGCCCGATCCCGTACGTGCAATTTTTGAAAGTTCCTTGCTGTTCGGTTTTAAATCCAACGCATTGGTGGCAGAAAGTGCCAGTGCTGCAAACCCCGATGCGGAAGAGGCCAGCCCGGCAGCGGTAGGGAAGTTGTTTTCGCTTATAATACTGGCATAAGGCCTGCTGTTGCCGGCAATGGAGTCCAAAAATTTGGAAACTCTTTTTAATGGTATGCCTGTAACATTTGCATTGTTCAAATCGAAAGAATCTTCCTTTAAATTTGAATCAAATGTAACGGTAGTTTCTGTTTTTAAGGCGTCGAGGGTTAAAGAAATGGAGCCAACCGCGGGTAAGTTACCGCCAATTGCTCGTTTCCCCCAATATTTTACTAACGCAATATTAGCATGTGCTACCGCGGTAGCGCTACTTATTCCGTTTATGTTTTGCCCTAAGCTTAAATTCATATTATTATTAAATATACTGCGTATAAATAATTAAATTTATGAGCAGTAAACTATTAATTTATATTGCCGAAGCCTGGGTGAATTTGCCTATATATAACCCATTACGGCACAATCAGTAAAGATACGTAAATTTTCTATATTTATGAATGTTTCTTAAATGATATATATAAAATCTATTTTAATTTTAAATAAGAATATTTGTACCTACTCAATATGGTAAAACAACATGGGCTTAATTTTATTATTTGGTTTTACCTTTTATGTGTTTATCAAAAAACTCATAAATTCTTCTGTACTCATCATACCACGATTTAGGGTCGGTAAATCCGTGCCTTTCGGTTGGATACATCATCATTTCAAAGTTTTCGTTGCCTGATTTTATAAGTTTTTCCACATATTGTGCTGCATCTTGGAAACCGACATTATTATCAATCAGACCATGCAATATCAACACAGGCCTTTTTAGCGAATCGGCATAGCTCAAAGGATTGCTTCTTTCATAATGTTCGGGGAATTCATCAGGACTACCCAAGCGCGGCAGGGTGTAATGAGGATTTGTGTAATAATAATTTTCCCAATTAGTTACGGCTCTTAAGGCTGCAGCTGCATGAAATCGTTCGGGTGAAACGCTGACTGCATAAAGTGCCATAAAGCCTCCATAGCTACCACCATAAATACCAACTTTTGATGTATCGGCCATATCAAAATTATCCGCTAAAAATGCCAAACCATCTTCGATATCTTCGGTTTCATATTTACCCATCCAGTTGGTGACATCCTCGCGGAATTTACGCCCATAACCGGTACTGTGTCGATAGTCTATTTCAATTACATAGTAACCTTCGTTTATCAGTAATTGATGGAACATGTACTCTCGCCAGTAATTGTTGGACCAGCCTTGGTAAACGTTTTGCAACGAGCCTGCGCCATGCACAAACACAATTACCGGATTGCCATTCGGGTTTCTTTTTGCAGGCGGCAATACCGACATAGATAGTTTGGTTTTTCCGTCTCTGCCCGTAAAACGTATATACTCTTCTTTTTTCCAATTGTATTCATAAAACGATTCAGGAACGGTATTAGTCAGTTTAATTTCATTCTTTGGGTTATCTATGGCTACGGCATATAGATCGAAGGGTTCGTTAAAGTAGCTTTTGTTGTAAACAATGTATTTTTTGTCGTTACTCAATACAAAGTTCTGTCGATATCCATCCGTTACGGTTAATGCGGTGGGTTGATTTGTATTTAAATCAAGTTTATAAAGTTGAATTTCACCCGGGTCGTATTTTGAATTTGCCATAACAATGGTGTTTTCGTCAAGCCAATTGGCCCAAGGGATATCATATTCACCGAAGGTGTGTTGTTTCAGCCCGCTACCATTGGCGTTTATTGTATAAATATGATTCCAACCGTCTTTTTCGCTTTGGAACATCAATTTGTTGCCTTTTGGCGCAAAAGTCATATTGGTATTATATAACCAGCCCTTGGTAGAATCTTCAAACACCGTTTTTGCTGTCATTTTGAATAAATCGTAAACTATTATTTTACGGTTCTTTTGTGCTGGGTCGATTATATCCAATGCTAAATAGGTGCCGCGATCGTTTAAACTCGCCCTGACAGAGCCCTTATGATTTATTATTTGCTTAACCTGTGCAGAGTCTTCGTGAACTACAGAAATAATAGTATTTGAAATCCCCCTTTTTGTAGCTCCTGTTTTAACATATTTGCCGGCATATTCGGGAAAATAGTACTCTTTAGAGTCTTGACTATCCCATTGTTGCATCAAGAGATGACTGCCTTTCCAATCCAAAAGTGAGTACCCGGGCGCATGGTGGCCGAGATCGGTTAGTTGCGCGGTATAAGCTTCTAAATTACCTGAAACCCAGATATTACCATCATTTACATAGGCAAATTTATTGCCATAAGAATTCCATTTTGGTGAGCGAACCGATTTTTTGGCCGCAACAACGGTTCTCTCGTGGGTAAAATCTTTTTTAGCTATTTTTATTTCATTATATGTATTGTATAAAATGGTGTTGCCGTATGGATTTAACTCATAAAATCGCGGACTATCATCGGTTACTTCTTCCGATTCACCGCCTTCTACCGGCACTTTAAATAACTTTGTTTTATCGTTTCCTTCCTCGCTCCATCTATAATAAACCAATTTTCCGTCGGGCGAAAAACCACTGAACGATGCACGCGCGCCGGGTAAGTAGGGGGTATTGAAGATGTCTTCTAGAGTAAGGGTATCGGGAAAGCTTTGAGCCTGCGTTGCTACTGAAAATGCAAACGCAAACAGAACAAGTAAGATGTGTATTTTTGATTTATGCATACTTTTTGAGGTAATTTAATTAAAATAATAGCCAACTTGCGATGGTAAAGTAGATAATAACTCCACTTATATCTGCTATGGTAGTAATTAATGGCGCACTGGCCGTTGCTGGATCTAGTTTTATTTTTGTAAAGATGAAAGGTAATATCAGGCCGACTACACTGCCAACCAGTACAGTAAAAACCATTGTTAATGCTACTACGGGTATCACTTCAGGCGCTCTGAAACTTGCAACAAGCGACACCCCAATCGCCATTGTTACGCCCAATAATAACGACACAATCAACTCTTTGCCGATTAATTTGCCCCAATCCGACATTTTTACATCACCCATGGCAAGCGAGCGCACCATTAACGTAGCTGTTTGGGAGCCGGCATTTCCGCCACTATCTATAAGTAGTGGTAGGAAAAATACCAAACCAACAAATTTTTGGATAATATCTTCGAAGCTGGCAAGTGCGGCGCCTGAAAAAATATTCATAAAAACCAAGGTCATCAGCCAGAAAATTCTGTTTTTGTACAGATCGAATAGTCGTGCTTTTAAAGGGTTTGCAATGGTATTTTGAACCGCTCCGAATTTATGGAAGTCCTCCGATGATTCCGATTCCGCAACGTCCATAATATCATCAAATGTTACAATACCCAACATTTCACCTTCCTCGTTTATAACCGGAAAAGCAACCCTGTCATAATCTTTAAATACTTGAATGGCCACTTCTTGGTCGTCCATGGCATTTAACGATATAAAGCGCCTATCGATGAGTTCTTCGATAGATTGGTCCAATTCTGCCAAAAGTAATTCACTGATTTTAATGTCGTCTATCAGATTCCAATCGTTATCAACTATATAGATTATGTTCAGTGTTTCTGAATCTTTACCAAATTTTCGGATATGATTCAGTGCTTGCTCTACAGTAAAATGTGTTTTTATGGCAACATATTCTGGCGTCATCAAACGCCCGATACTATCTTTTGGATAGCCCAATAATTGATTTGTAATAGTTCTTTGTTCGGGAGTAAGAACTTGAATAAGTCGCTGGGTCATTTTACCCGGCAGTTCTTCAAAAAATGCTGTTCTATCGTCAGGCGCGATATCGTTGAGTAAATTGGAGATTTTATGCGAATTTTCGGCTAAACTGAGAGTAATTTCTTTTTGCTTGTCGTGGGGCAGTAACTGGAATACCTCTTTAGCTTGATCTCTATGTAATAACCTGAAAAGTATTACTTTATCATCATTTTCTTCCAATTCCTCAAAAAACAGTGCAATTTCGTTAGGGTTATAACTGCTTACCGCATTTTTTAATGATCGCCACTCCTTGTTTTCGATAAGACCTTGGATGTCCAATTCTTCTTGAATCATTTTTAAACCCTTTGTTTTTTATGGAGTAATACGCTCCGTAAAGTTATGATTAAATAATTTTATATCGCCAAATATCACATTGTCTATAAAAGTTATTTCATTCTAATTATGAAAGCTGCGAACTTTATATGTGGTATTAAATATTTCAATCAACGAATAGGGGTATAAAATATGAAAAAATAGAGTTCATAAAAAAGCCGACATATTAAATAAATATATCGGCTTAATAATTAGTTTTTTTGAATGACTTTAGAATGCACATTCTATGTTTTTAAACGAGGAGTCCCAACAGTATGCTGTATTGCCCGTGTTAAGGATATAATAACCATCGTTGGTATCGGCATTCCAATATATGTGCGTAGTATCGCCGCCCGGTTCTTCAATTTTGATGTTATAGTCTGCACCATCATTGGTGTATTCGGTGAATATTTCGGGTAGCCCCGTGTCGCTGTCAAAAAGGGTGGAGCTGATGGTTATTATACCATCGGAATCGGAGTTGAAATCTGTTTCGAAGGCGGTGACTATATCGCTGCCATCGTCATCAACCCAACTGTAGGTCCAATGGGCATGCTTTTCGTCTTTTGAAATATCTCCCGAAATGTAATTCAGGTTATCGAATTCGGTCTCGCCATCGCTGTAGGATAGATACAGATTCCAAAGTGTTTTATCGGTCTTTTCTTCGGCGGTATATTTTATCTGCATACTTATTCCCATATAGCTGTAATTCCATTCCCAAATCCAGATTCCGTTTTCGTAATAACCTTCATCATAATCGAAGCCGGTAAAATAGCTTTGGAAATGGCTCGATAATACCGATAACATGGAACCAAAGGAAATGGCATAAGAATATGCTGTGGTGTAATTTTCGCTATTTTCGGCGGGTGGCGTGTTTTCTTCGAAGTAGATTAAATCCGGCTCGGCCTCCTGTAGTTCTGGAATCTCCGGCGCATTATCCAAAGATTCTCCCTTTTCGTTCGAAGCGGGGTCATTTTTACAGGCCAGCCCCAAAATCCCAGCCGTAATAACGACCATTAATATTCTCGTTAAAAAATTAACTTTTTTCATGACAATACACTCTCTTTATTTTTAGTTTAGATTAAAATGCATTCAATTTTTTTAACAATGCATGCCTATAAAAAAAGATGTATATGGAATAAAGTCAAATATTTTTAAAGATTATTGTGTTGGCAGTTCACCAATTCGTTTTTGTATCCATTTATTAAGATGTTTAATAACAATGGTGTAAATGATTACTATAGCAATTGAACTAAATACATCGGTTGGGTAGTGGCTGCCCAGTACCATCCGCGTATAAGCCACTACGCTCGCCCATATAAAGCCGGCAATTATTATATACTTGTTAGGTTTTAAGTAAATCAATCCAAAAGCAATGGCAAATGCGGTTACGGTATGCCCCGAAGGGAAGGAGGAAGTGGTAGAATCGTATAGTTGTACAATTTCTGCATGCTCGACAAATGGACGGGTACGCGTGAATAGTTTTTTGAGAACATATCCCGTGCCAACCGAGCCAATAACCAGGGTATAAAACTTAAAAAAAGCCCCAGTGGTTATATTATTGCATTTTCGCAATAAGAAACAGGCTAATAACCCAACTACCAAAATTATTGCTATATAATACGTCGCTTTGGAAATCCAGAAGAAAAATGGATCTAATGCTTCTATGCGATTTAAATGAATGAATTTAAGTATTTCAAAATCCAGGTTTAATAGAGTAGTCATTGGCCCAAATAGTAAAATTATTTTTTATAATTACAATTGCTAAAATATAAACTAATTCTAAAGCTAAAAAACATGCAATTACAATAAATATTCGGGTTACTTATTTTTTAGAAAATTCTTAGTGATAGTATCGTCCTCAGTTCTGTCATAAACATAAGTTGGAATATCCGTTTTATGTATTATAAACCCGTTATTTACAGCTCTCTCGTGAAAATCGGCATCCAGACCAATGGGTACTTTTCTAAAGCCATCCAGAGCAAAAAAACTGCTTTTTTCTATAAAAAAGGTTCCGCCGATTACACATTTGGATAAATGAATCATTCGGCCAATGTTGTTTCTGTCGGGAACGTATTCATTGCCAATTATCTCTACTCCACCATGCAGTAGTTGGATATCGGGATGCGCGTTTAATATTTCCAACCGGCTCTCCAAATGGTTTGGTTTATATCGGTCGTCAGAGTCTAAAAAAGTAATATAATCTCCGTTTGCCAGCTCAGCACCTTTATTTTTGGCGCAATAAGCCCCACAGTTGGTTTGCCAATGATATTTAACAGGAAGGCCTTTGGCTATATATTCGTTAATAGTGTTTTTGGTGTTATCTGTGCTGCCATCATCTACCACAATGGCTTCCCAGTTGTTGAAACTTTGAGCTATAAGAGAATCCAATGCATTTTTAATTACGTGATTTCTATTATATGTTGCTATTATGACTGAGATGGTATGCTGCATTTTTGGCCTTTTTTAAATGTTGCCTTGAAATTAAAATGATTTCGTTTTAAAGTAAATTGCAGATTATAATTTAAGTGAAATTATACCATTCAATCTAACCATAAAAAGGATTGGATAAAGTGCGTTAACACAATGGTACACATATAATTAATAGTAGTTGTTTGAATCTGAATAAATACAAAATAATTGAGCTATAGAAGTGTTAGATTAAATTTATAATTTCTCATTAACTATTGATTATAAATGATGAAATATATCGTTGTTGATTATTTATAAAAGTCGTATCTTACACAACTTATTAATCGATTAAAAAAAAGTTATAACAAAATTGTAATGAGCATTACAGCACAAGATAAAGCAGAAATTTTCAAAAAATATGGTGGTGACGCCGCCAATACCGGTTCTACCGAGGGGCAAATAGCTCTTTTTACACATCGTATCAATTATTTGACCGGTCATTTGAAAGGAAACAAGAAAGACCATGCAAATAGACGTGGTTTGTTGAAATTAGTGGGTAAACGACGTCGTTTACTGAACTATTTAATGAAAAACGACATTGAAAGATACAGAGAGTTAATTAAAGAACTCGGTATTCGTAAATAGTTTATTAGAGGCTCCGAAATATTATTGGAGCCTTTTTAATTTAGCCCGCCTATAGTACTGTAACTAAAACGAGCAACCGGCATATTTTTGCTGTTCACAAAGTATTTGTATAACGGGTTAAATAAAAGCAGTAAAACAAAGAAGAAAGAAGAAAATAAATAAATGAAAGAAGATTTTAGAAGTATAGAGTTTGCACCGGGGAAGGTGCTATCAATAGAAACAGGAAGGATTGCAAAACAAGCAGACGGTTCGGTAGTAGTAAAAATGGGGGATACCATGGTGCTATGTACCGTTGTGAGTGCAAAAGAACCTAGGCCGGGACAAGATTTTTTCCCATTGACCGTAGATTATAAAGAGAGTTTTGCCGCGGCAGGCCGTTTTCCGGGTGGATTTTTAAAACGTGAAGGTCGTTCGAATGATGGCGAAATTTTGGCCAGTCGTTTAATCGACCGTGTTTTGCGCCCGCTGTTTCCATCGGGTTATGTTAACGATACACAGGTAATCGCTTATGTGTTATCATCCGATGACGAAAATTACGGTGATATGCTGGGCGCTATTGGCGCTTCAACGGCCATTCACCTTTCGGATATCCCTTTTGACGGCCCAATGGCAGAAGTAAGAGTTGGACGAGTAGATGGTAATTTTATTATCAACCCGACCAAAGCTGAACTGCTAAATAGCGATATCGATATGGTTGTGGGTGGTACCGAAAGCAGCATTTTGATGATTGAAGGCGAAATGCAGGAGATTTCGGAAGCAGAAATGCTGGCTGCCATCAAAGAAGCGCATCTGGCAATACAAAAGCTTTGTGCTTTCCAAAACGAACTGCGTGAAGAGCTGGGCAAAGAAAAAAGAGAATTTGTGCCCCACGAAATTTCGGAAGAAATAGTAAATAAAGTTACCGAAATGGCCGCTGCCGACATCAAAGAGGTGGTTAACATCGGGCTGGGCAAAGAAGAGTACAACGACAAAATCCGTGAAATCAAAAACAGGGTAGTCGAAGCTCTTGAAGAAGAATATGAAGAAGAGATGGCCGACGTACAAAAAGTGTTGGGCAATATCGAAAAAGACGAATTAAGAAACCTGATTCTGGAGCAAGGCCGCAGAATTGACGGCAGGTCAACAACCGATATTCGCGATATTTGGACACAAGTTGGATATCTGCCACGCACTCACGGTTCGGCAATCTTTACCAGAGGCGAAACACAGGCTATTGTAACCGCTACCTTGGGTACACGAAGAGATGAGCAGAGCGTAGATACTTTGTTCGATCAGGAAGCAAAACAATTTTATCTGCACTACAATTTCCCACCGTACTCGGTTGGCGAAGCAGGCTTTTTACGCGGCCCCGGAAGGAGAGAAATTGGTCACGGTAACCTTGCAGAAAGAGCACTTAAAATGATGATGCCTACATTTGATGAGTTTGGTTATGTGGTCAGAGTGGTTTCGGACATTACTGAATCGAACGGTTCGTCTTCCATGGCTTCTGTTTGTGGTGGATCTATGGCGTTAATGGATGCAGGTGTTCCAATCAAAAAACCTGTGGGCGGTATAGCCATGGGCATGATTGTGGGCGAAAGCAACACAGCAATTTTGTCGGATATTCGCGGTGAAGAAGACTTCATGGGCGACATGGACTTCAAAACAACCGGAACAACCGAAGGTATTACCGCTTGCCAAATGGATATGAAAGTACAGGGAATCAGTTTTGAAACCTTGGAAGAAGCTCTCACTCAGGCACATGAAGGCAGATTGCATATTTTGAACGAAATGTCGAAAACCATCTCGATTACCAGAGACAGCATCTCCGAATATGCCCCTCAATTCCTGAAAATGGAAATTGATGGCAACGATATTGGTGCAGTAATCGGGCCTGGCGGTAAAGTGGTGCAAGCACTGCAAAAAGAAACCGGCACAGAGATTATTATTGAAGAATCGAATGACGGAAAAGGTATTATTACCATCTCCGCAAACGATTTGAACAAGGCCGAAGAAGCCAAGAAAAGAATAAAAATGATTGTAGGCCATTTGGAAGAAGGCGCAGTGTATAAAGGTATCGTAAGATCTATTAAAGATTTTGGTGCTTTTGTAGAAGTCGCACCTGGCAAAGACGGCTTATTGCATATCTCGGAAATAGCCCACGAAAGAGTAAATAAAGTAACCGATTATTTGCAGCTGGGAGACGAAATCGAGGTAAAACTTTTGAAAGTTGAACATGGTGGAAAATTACGCCTATCCAGAAAAGCATTGTTGGATAAGGATAATAATTAGAATCAGTTAATAACTGCCAGTTAATAACTGAAAATCCCATTATTACTCAGTATATTTGGCGCCATAATATAATTTATGGTGCCTTTTTTATATAAACCAATTCTTATCAACTCTATGAAAACCACAAACATCACCGAATTTGTTACAAAAACCACTCTCACAAACGGAATTCGAATTTTAACGGAACACATTCCTTCGGTAAAAAGTATTTCGGCAGGTATATGGGTAAAAACAGGCTCACGAAACGAAAACGAAAAGCTTTCGGGAGTTACCCATTTTCTGGAACACATGCTGTTTAAAGGCACAAAAAACAGAACCGCCCTGGAAATAGCACAAAGTATGGAAGTAGTGGGCGGCTTTCTTAATGCGGCAACATCAAACGAATATACCAATTATTTTGCACGCTGTGTTGACAGCGAATTGGAAAGGGCATTGGAAGTGCTGACCGATATGGTGCTGAATCCCACATTTCCGGAAGAGGAAATGGAAAAAGAAAAAAGGGTAGTAATAGAAGAAATGAAAATGTACCGCGATTCCCCTGTCAGCTATCTGGTAGAGCAGTTTATTGCAAAACTGTTCCATAACCATGAACTGGGCCGGCCAATATTGGGTACCGAAGACACCGTATCTGCTTTTACACGCGATGACCTCTACAATTATATGAAAGACCGATACACTACCGGTAATTTATTGATTTCGGTTGCCGGCAACGTAAACCATGCCAAAGTGGTAGAACTTGTGGACAAATACATGGGCAACCTACCCAAATCGAATTCAACAAACAGCCTGAACCCGATCGAAAAGATTAAACCCCATCGTTTGGAGCTGACTAAAGATATAGAGCAAACACATTATCTTTACGGAAAACAAGGGCTGAGCTTGTCGCATAAAGACCGATTTAACCTGCTTATGGTAAACACACTGTTGAGTGGCGGAATGAGCTCAAGGCTGCATCAAAACGTGAGAGAAAAATATGGTTATTGCTACTCGGTGCAAGCGTTTACTCAATCATTTTCCGATTCGGGTATGTGGGGCGTTTACGTTGGCACCGATAAAGAATATGTCGATCATGTGCACCAAATAGTGGTTGCCGAATTGGATAAAGTGGCCACCGAAAAAGTAACGGACAAAGAATTGAGCGAAACCAAAGCTCAGGTTAAAGGAAGCCTGATGCTTTCGCAAGAAAATACAAGCAGCAGAATGCGCAGGTTGGCCCAAAGCGAAATGTATTACGATAGATTCATTACCTTGGATGAATTGGCCAATCGTATTGATGAAGTAACCGCGGATGATATGCTCAATTTTGCCAATTATTTCTTCGATAAAAACGATTTTATGGAGGCGGTATTATTGCCTAAAAATGGGTAAAATTATTAACCCGATTACATAGATTTAAAGTTTAATTTAGATATTTCCATACAATATGATATACATTAATCAATTAAAAAATAAAATAGACGATACGGTTACACTCAGTGGTTGGGTGTATAATATACGAACAAGTAAATCGCTGGTATTTATAGAATTGCGTGATGGCACGGGTATTGCCCAATGCGTTGTTGCCGTAGATGATGTAACGGATGAAGTATGGGATGCTGCAAACTCGCTAAAGCAGGAAAGTTCGCTGCATGTTTCCGGCATGGTAAATGCAGATGAAAGAAGCATAGGCGGTTATGAAATCCATGTAAAGAATCTGGAAATAATACAGATTGCCGAAGATTATCCCATCACACCCAAAGAGCACGGTATCGAGTTTTTAATGAACAACCGCCATTTATGGTTGCGCAGCCGGCGCCAATGGGCTGCCATGCGGGTCAGGAATGAAATTATTTTTGCAATTCACCGTTTTTTCCAGGGACGGAATTTTGTGCAGATGGATTCGCCCATTTTTACCAGTAACGCGGCCGAAGGTAGTACAACTCTGTTTGAAACGGACTATTTCGACGAAAAAGCATATTTGGCACAAACCGGACAGCTTTATGGAGAGGCCATGGCAATGGCACATGGGCTAATTTATACCTTTGGGCCAACATTCAGGGCAGAAAAATCTAAAACCAGGCGACATTTGACCGAATTTTGGATGATTGAACCTGAAATGGCATTTTACGATTTGGATATGAATATGGACTTGGCCGAGGATATGATAAAGTTCATAGTTAGCAAAGTGCTTGAAAACTGCCAAAATGAGCTGGAGATTTTAGAACGCGATACCGACAAGCTGGAAGCTATCGTAAACAACACTTTTGAAAGGATAACTTACACAGAGGCGGTTGAGCGCCTGAAAAGTAAGGAATCCGCCGATATGTTGGATAAAATGATGGCCGATAGAAATGCAGAAAAGGAAGCCCTATCGAAAGAATTGGAAGAGATAAAAAAAGAACACGGCTCTGCCAAGAAATGGCGTAAAAAACAGATTGAAAAACGTCAGGTTGAGATTTCCATGAGGCAGGACCAAATTGAGGAGGATCTCAGGAATATTCCAAAATGGAAAGAATCGGCTCAAAATTTTGAGTGGGGCGAAGATTTTGGCGGCTCCGATGAAACAGTGTTAATGATGCAAAAAGATGTTCCGGTAATGGTGCACCGCTGGCCCGCAGATATTAAAGCATTTTATATGAAACGTGACCCCGAAGACGATAGACTGGTACTTGGGGTGGATATGCTGGCACCGGAAGGTTATGGCGAAATAATAGGCGGCAGCCAACGCGAAGACGATTTGGAATTTTTAGAAAACCATATCGACAAGCATAACCTGCCGATGGAGGTATTTGGCTGGTACCTCGATTTAAGAAAATACGGTTCGGTACCGCATTCCGGCTTTGGTTTGGGCCTGGAACGTACGGTTGCCTGGCTTTGCGGCCTGCATCACGTACGCGAAACTATTCCATTCCCACGTATGCTGGGCACTTTAACGCCATAAACCGTAAAACCCTATTTTATAAGCCTCGCCGTAACCGTGAGGCTTATTTTTTTTCAGGTACCTTACAGGTATTGATACCAAAAATTGCATAAATGGGGCAAAAACTAACAAATGCGGTCAGTAGTAAAACAATGCCCACAATTAATAGCACCAACCCAAGTGTGCCGGTAATCACATTGGTGAAATAAAGCACGGCAACTACCAACGCAAACAGCGTACGTAGTGTTTTATCGATATTACCCAGATTTTTTTTCATGTTCAGCTCCTATATTTGTTTAGCATTATAATTAAAACCCGAATGGGGGGAGCAAAGTTCTATTGCTTCCAGAAGGATGGTGAGAATATGATCAGAATGGTAATGATCTCCAACCTGCCGGTCATCATCAGAACTATGAGCACCCATTTGCCGAAATAAGGCATGGCTGCGAAATTGTTGGCAGGACCAAATTCACCAAAAGCCGGTCCAATATTGCCCAAAGCCGTTATGCTTGCCCCGATTGCACTCTTAAAATCGTAACCCAGCATACTGATAAGCAGCGCGCCGATTGCAAATATCAGCATATAGAGTATAAAAAAGCTGAGCACGGTACGTTGAGTATTTCTATGTATGGTTTTGTTGCCTATCCGAATGGGCAAAACGGCTTTGGGGTGAATAATCTGCCTGATTTCGCGCCCCGAATTTCGTATTAAAATCATCCATCGTATCATTTTAATACCTCCACTTGTTGAGCCGGCGCTGCCGCCCGTAAAAAACAGCAGGAATATCAAAAATGCCCCAAAAGCGTGCCACATCTCATAATTATCGGTACCAAAACCCGTAGTAGTTATTATGGATACCACCTGAAAAGCACCATTGCGCAAAGCATCCAGAATGTTGTAGCCATCAAATAAAAACAGGGATAAAGTAGCGCCAACCGTTGCAAGTGCAGTTACCAAAGTGTAAAAGCGCAATTCACGGTTTTCAAAATATGCTTTTGTGTTGCCGCTAAGCAATCTAAAGTGAAGGGCAAAGCTAACACCTCCCATAAACATGAAAAACGTAATTACCCAATCTATATATGAGGAATTAAATGCGCTTATACTGGCATTTTTTGTTGAAAATCCGCCCGTGGCCATGGTGGTCATCGAGTGGTTTAGCGCATCGTACCAGTTCATTGAAGGATGAACCCATAAAAGCAGGAATTCGGTTACGGTAAATGCCATGTAAACTCCCCAAAGCAATTTTGCTGTTTCCTGCACACGCGGCGCAATTTTATCAGCCTGCGGGCCCGGCGATTCTGCATGGAAAAGCTGCATTCCGCCCACACCCAAAAGCGGCAATAAAGCTATGGATAATACAATAATACCCATGCCTCCCAGCCACTGCGACAACGAACGCCAGAACAACAAACTATGCGGGATAGATTCAATATCGGGGTTGGTAAAGCCATTGGGAGATATACCGCCCAGCACGGTAGAACCGGTGGTGGTAAGCCCGTTCATGGTCTCAAATACGGCATCGGTATAACTGCCCATAACGCCCGAAAATATATAAGGCAACGCCCCGACCAAAGAGAGAATCAGCCATGTTAAACTGACTACCAAAAATCCCTCGCGGATACGCAGTTCTTTTTTGGGTTTGAATAATGCCCAAAGGGCTCCGCCCGAAACAAAGGCAATGGAAGCGGAAAATGCGAAATACTTCCAGGTATCTTCGCCATAAACCAAATCGATTATTATGGGTAACAACAAGGCAAATCCCATAAAAAAAACGAAGGCTCCCAAAATACCCAAAACTACCAAAAAATCAATGGTAGGACGGTTAAATGCGGGTATTACGTGGCGTTTCATCTATTTATTGGAACAATTTAGTTATTTTGTCGATAGTTTCCGGGAAGCAAAACACAATAACCCGGTCGTTCGCTTTTATTTGGGTTGTACCCGTAACAATTTGCACATTTCCGTTGCAAACGATGCCACCAATGATACAGTTTTCGGGCAATTTAAGTTTGTCTATTCGTTTTCCCACAACTTTCGATTTTTTTGATGCAATCAGTTCAATGACTTCCGTTTTGATGTCGCGCAATTCTGTAATGGAAACCAGTCGGCCTTTGTGCACAAAACGGTGAATCTCATTAGTTGCGGCCACTTTTTTATTAATAACGGTTTCGAGGCCTATGGTCTGGCTCAAAGGTATAAAATCCTGTCTCGACACCAGAGTTATTGTTTTTTTAACATCCAGATGTTTTGCCATAAGCGATGCGATGATATTCGCTTCCTCGTCGTTGCTTACCGCTAAAAAGGCGTCCATTTCTATAATACCTTCCTCCGCGAGTAAATCGGGGTCGGTGGGTTTGCCATGCAGAACCATGACTCTATCCAGTTCGATGGCCAATTCTTCTGCCGTTTCATAATTGGGTTCTATCAGTTTTATCGACCAATCTTTTTTGGTGTCGTTGGTCAGAATTCGGGCAACCATGGCACCTATATTTGTGCCACCTGCAATCATAACATGGTGCAAATCGGATTCTTTTATGCCGGTGGTCTTTATTACTTCCTGTATATCTTCGGTTTTAGCCAGTACAAATACCTGATCGTACGCCTGAAATTTAAAATCGCCCTTGGGCGTAATGGTTTTTTTCCTTCTGCCAATGGCTATAACCCGAAAAACGATATGGCTGTATTCTTTTGCCAGTTCTATCAGCGATTTACCGATGATGGTTGAATTTCTTCCCAAACGGATGCCTATTACCTGCATTCTGCCGTCGGCCAGTTCCACTACATCGCTGGCAGCCGACCGCATTAGCAGCCGGGTAATTTCCTGGGCGGCACTCATTTCGGGATTAATCATAAGGTCAATACCCAAATCGATGGGTTTTACCGGTGCATCGGCACGCGAATATTCATCGTTTCTAACCCTTGCAATTACGGTTTTAGCCCCCAGTTTTTTGCCAATCATAGCGGCAATAATATTAACCTCATCTATGCTGGTTACGGCAATCAAAATATCGGAAGTACTTGTACCTGCCGCTGTGAGATCTTGAGCGGAAGTGGCATTACCCTCGTAAACCATAACATCCAGGCTCTCGGCCACCTCGGTTAAGCGCTCCCTGCTGTTATCCAAAACTATTACGTCGTGGTTTTCCTCGGAGAGTACGTTTGCCAGTTCGTAACCGATTTCGCCGGCGCCGATAATTATTATTTTCACAGGTATTGTTACTATTTATTTCAAAATAAATTTAAGCTAATATCTTTTTTACAGAAATGAAAGAATTAGAAGACATTATACCAAATTACAATGAAATTTACATTTTTGTAACCATTTAAAAGAATATTTAACACGTATATATTCAAAGAATTAATTAAATTCTAATAAATAAAAATTTAATAAAAAATGAGATTATGATTATTGGCGTTCCAAAGGAAATTAAACCTCAAGAAAACCGTGTGGCCGTTCAACCGGGCGGTGTAATGGCTTTTAAAAGAAATGGACATCAGGTACTTGTGCAAAAAGGTGCCGGGCTGGGCAGTGGCTTTACCGACCAAATGTACGAGGATGCGGGAGCAACCATTATTACCGATATTGATGAACTCTGGCAACAGGCCGGTATGATAATGAAGGTAAAAGAACCCATCGCCGAAGAGTACCCCCGTATGAGACCGGGACAGATTATTTTTACCTTTTTTCACTTTGCTGCGGATGAAACACTTACAAAAGCGGTAGTAAATTCGAAATCTATTGCCATTGCCTACGAAACAGTAGAAAAAGCAGACGGCTCGCTACCACTTTTAATACCTATGAGTGAAGTTGCCGGCCGAATGGCAGCCCAGGAAGGAGCAACGTATTTGGAGAAACCAAAAGGAGGTCTGGGCGTTTTAATGGGCGGTATTCCTGGTGTAAAACCGGCCAATGTTTTGGTTTTGGGCGGCGGTATTGTAGGTGTAAATGCCGCTAAAATGGCAGCCGGCATGGGCGCAAATACTACCATTATGGATATTAATGTTGCAAAATTGAGACATTTGGACGATATATTGCCAAAAAATATCACCACTTTGTTTTCGAGCGAAGCTGCAATCAGGGAAATGTTGCCCACTATAGATTTGATAATTGGCGCGGTGCTGATTCCGGGCGCAAAGGCCCCTAAATTAATCCGTAAGGATATGCTCGAAAGCATGCGTCCGGGTACCGTTTTGGTTGACGTGGCCATTGACCAAGGCGGGTGTATAGAAACATCAAAACCCACCACCCACGAGGATCCAGTTTTCTTTGTGGACGATGTGCTTCATTACTGCGTGGCAAATATGCCGGGTGCCGTTCCCCAAACCTCAACTTTGGGACTTACAAACGTAACTTTGCCTTATGCCTTGGCCATTGCCAATAAAGGCTGGAAAAAAGCACTGAACGACGATTTGGAACTGCAAAAAGGTCTTAACATTGCCGATGGTAAAATAGTATATAAATACGTTGCCGACGCTTTTGGCTTGGAATATGAGCCCGCAGCCGGCGTATTGAGCTAAGTCTTTAAACGCACTTTAATACCAATTTAAAAGCCGATTAAATGTCGGCTTTTTTTATGCCCATTTGCTAACGCCCGTAAGCAATTACCTTCAATGGGTCGGTTTTGGCGGCCACTCGGGATGGAATCCATGATGCGAAAGCGCACAGAACAATGGTAACAATGCCCACTATTATAAAATCGATCAGATGGGGTTCTACTGGTGCGTAACTCATATAATAATTTTCTTCCGATAGTGGGATTATCTGGAATTTAAGCTGTAAATAAACAAAAATTAAAGTTATAGCCATGCCAATGACCAACCCAATAAACGCCACCATAAAACCTTCCAAAAGAAATATCCTTTGTATAATGGGCGATTTGGTACCCATGGTTTTTAAAATCCCAATATCCCGTGTTCTCTCCAAAACCATCATTAATATAGTGCCAATGAGGTTAAACGCTGCCACAATAACCATTACGCTTATAACCAAGGGTATCATATTCTCTTGCAGTTCCACCCAGGCAAATATATTTCCAAATTTTGAGTAAATGGATTCAACAAAATAAGGGAACTGTATTTTATTGCTCAATTCGGGCAAAAAAGAATGGATTTTATCTATATCGGAAAGTTGTATTTCCAGTCCAACGGCTTGCTGCTCGTTCAGATTAAGTAATTTTCTTACATGGGTATAATCGGCCAGTGCGTAAACATCATCAAATTGTTCAATTCCTGTATGATAAATGCCCGTTAGTTCAAATTGTTGCACTTCGGGAGAGGCTATCAGTCCGGAAATACCATCAATAGTGTAAACCGTTATTGGATTTCCGATATCGACGTTGAGTTTTTTTGCCAGTTTTGCCCCGACAATAATACCCGGCCGGTTACTTTCCTGTTTGCCAATATCGAAACGGCCGTTATCTATATAATCCGTAATTTTTGTAACACCACCCGATTCATCTATTCCTTTCAGTATGGTGCCATAAACCGCGTCTTTGGCCTGTATCATTACCTGGCCTTCTACTGCTTGAGCTACTTTTTCGATGCCGGGAATGGTTTCTATGTAGCTTTTTAAAGTATCCGATTTTTCTATATGCGGATTTATATAGGTTACTACCGTGTAATGGGGCGCAAAGCCCATAATTTTTGAGTTGATGGTAGATTTAAAACCGTGTACAATGGAAAATGCAATCAACAACCCGGCCGAGCCTATTGCAACCCCCGTAATAGCCATTATTTTTATAAAAGAAAGGAACTTAGAACCCTTGCGGACACCTTTAAAATATCTGAGCGCTAAGTACCATTCAAATTTCATGGCCGATATATTGCATTATGGGGTTTAAAAAAATCTGCCTATCAATTGGTGGATGTGACAGGCAGATTTGATCGAAATTAAGTTACTCTGGTTTCATAAGCGGGAAGAAAAGCACGTCGCGTATGGATTGTGTATTGGTCATAATCATGGCAAGTCGGTCTATACCAATCCCGATACCCGCAGTTGGCGGCATACCGTATTCCAGCGCCCTTAAAAAATCCTCATCCACTTCCATGGCTTCGTCATCGCCGTCCGCTTTCAGTTTGGATTGCTCCTCGAAACGTTCGCGTTGATCTATGGGGTCGTTCAGCTCGGTGTAACAATTCGCTATTTCCTTGCCGTTGCAAACCACTTCAAAACGTTCTACCAATCCTTCTTTAGAGCGGTGTTTTTTGGTAAGCGGACTCATTTCAATCGGATAATCGGTAATAAAAGTAGGCTGAATGATTTTTCCTTCTACATATTCGCCAAAAATCTCATCAATAATTTTGCCTTTTCCGAAAGATTCGTCCACTTCGATTCTCAATTCTTTGGCTACGGCTTTCAATTCTTCCAGATCCATGCCTTCCAAATCTTTGCCGGTCTCGTTTTTAATGGCTTCCAATATCGGAAGTCGCGGCCAGGGGGCTTTAAAATCTATTTCTTTACCGTCGTATTCTATTTTTGTTGTACCGTGTAGTGCCAAGGCCACTTTTTCGAGCATGTGTTCGGTAAAATCCATCATCCAGATGTAATCTTTATAGGCAACATACAATTCTACCTGAGTAAATTCGGGATTGTGGAAACGTGAGAGCCCTTCATTTCTAAAATCTTTACTGAACTCGTAAACGCCATCAAATCCACCTACAATCAATCTTTTTAGGTACAGTTCGTTTGCAATGCGCAGATACAGTTTCATATCCAGGGCGTTGTGATGGGTTACAAAAGGTTTTGCGGCCGCACCGCCGTGAATGGGCTGTAAAATAGGTGTTTCAACCTCCAAATAGCCACGCTCGTTCATAAAATCGCGCATGGTTTGCACCATTTTCGTTCTTTTGAAGAAAGCATCTTTTACTTCCGGATTTACAATTAAATCCACATATCGCTGCCTGTAGCGCAATTCTTTGTCTGCAAATTCATCAAAAATCACCTTTTCGCCATCTTCGTTTTCAATTTCTTTAGGTACGGGGATGGGGCGCAGTGTTTTGGTCAACAAAACAAATTCTTCTGCGTGTATGGTAATTTCTCCGGTTTTTGTTTTGAATACAAATCCCTTTATACCAACAATATCGCCCAGGTCAACCAATTTTTTGAAAATAGTGTTGTACTCTTCAACACCCACATCGTCTCTTCTGATATAAACTTGAATGGTACCTTCCGAATCTTGCAGATTGAAAAACGCGGCTTTTCCCATAATGCGGCGGGTCATGATGCGTCCGGCAACCGACACCGTTTCCGTATCCGGATTTTCGTCGCTTCTTATTAAATCGGGATTTTGTTTAATCTCATTGCTTTTTTTAGTAACATCAAATGTATGCGGATATGGATTAACGCCCATTTCCACCAATTGTGCCAGTTTTTCTCTGCGTATTTCTTCTTGTTCAGTATGTGATAACTGTTGTTGAGACATTTTAGATATTTATTAAAATAATTTAGAATTCAATACCTTCAAAAATACCGAATTTTACAGAAAATTGTTGCATTAACCTTTACATCTTTATAAACAACATTGAAATTAATAAATACAAAAAATATTCCCGATTTTCCCGATCATATAAAACTGGGCTATTCCGAAATTATGCCGGATTTGGATACTCAAATTCTGTCTCCGGAGGAGCTGAATGAATGGCAGGGATTTAAAAACGACATACGTAAAAACGAATATTTAACGGCACGATATCTTTTCAAATTTATGTTAAAAAGACATGATATTATTGTTAATTATTCACTTAAAAAAGATGAGCTAGGTAAACCTTTTGGCGTAAATGGTAATAATTACCTGAATGTAAATTTCAGCCATTCCAGTAAGTTTGTAATGTGTGCCATTTCCGAAGAAATTGAGCTGGGCATCGATATCGAAAAACTTGACCGGGACATAAAAGCCTCGGTGATAAATAGGGTTTTGAATGAGGAAGAAAAAGCCGATATCGGCGATGAAAATCCGGTATTGATTTGGACACTAAAAGAAGCAGCCGTAAAAAGATTGGGTACCGGTATGCGCACCAATCTGAATGAAATAACCATTAATAAAATTGGAGATGGTACTTTTGTAGCCAAATATAAGGATTCGAAACGATTTAATATCAAAAGTTTCCAATTTATAAACCATCAGGTTTCGGTAGCCTACTAATTAAAAGTTCAAACAAAAATGGACCCAAATAAAAAGATATCCATCAGTATTATTGGTTTTGGAAGACTGGGAAAGGCGCTGTATAAAGTATTTAAAGAAAAGGGCTATACCGTAAAAACCATTCATTCCAGAAGCAACCATATTATACCCGAATTCTCTGATAAATGGCCTCAGAATAATAATGAACTTGGCGATTTAATAGTTATTGCGGTTCCCGATGGCGAAATATCAGGTATTGTGCAGCAACTAGCCGAACGATATGGAAATTTGTCCGGTAAACATATAGTGCACTGCTCCGGGACATTTGGCTCAGATTTATTACTACCATTGCAAGACAAAGGCGCTGATATTGCGGTTTTTCATCCCATGCAGGCGGTTACCGATAAAACAAAATCCTTTGAAAACACCACTTTTGATGCCGAAGGAGGCCTGGAAACTTTAATAGCGCTCAAAGAAATAAGCGAAGATTTCGGCTCGCATTTTATGGAAATACCAAAAGAGGCCAAAATTTATTTACATGCAGCATCGGTAATGGCATCTAATTATGCGGTGGCTTTGATGAACCTGGCAGTAAAAATGGCTGCAAAGGGCGGGATTGAACCACATGAAATAGAAAATGCACTGATATCGCTAATGCAATCATCGTTGAACAATATGAAAAACAATGGTATTGAAAATGCGCTGACCGGCCCCATAGCAAGGGGAGATATAGCCACCATTCAACTGCACCTGGATGGTATAAAAGATGACACCGAACTGACCAAAATTTATAAATTGCTTGGGTTGGAGTCTTTGGGTTTGTCCAAGGCCGATAAACAGGTTTTATCCAAAATTAAGGAGCTTTTGAAAGAATGAAACCCGAAACAAAAGACTTTTACGAACGTGTTTATGAAGTGGTTGCCGAGATACCGTATGGTAAAGTGACGAATTACGGCTCCATTGCCAAATATTTGGGGGTGGAATCGGGTGCCAGAATGGTGGGCTATGCACTGAACAATTATAATACCCAGAGAAACGGGTTTTTTATACCGGCGCACCGTGTGTTAAATCGATTGGGCCAATTAACCGGTAGAGTGCACTTCGAAGACGATACCATGCGGGAAAGATTACAGCAGGAGGGAGTGGAATTTGTGGACGATTACAAAGTGGACATGGAAAAACACTACTGGAATCCATTTGATCTGGATAATAAAGACTAAGCCTATAGCATTAAGTTTAATTTGCCCGCCGCGGCGGAAACTACGCATTATACAGAGGACAAAAGTATTAACAACGGTTATTCTGAATAAAAAACCGTATTTTTAGCCGCTATAAAACAGAATAATTTTTAATATTGTAATACAAAAATATAATGCCAACCTGGATTTTAAATACCGAATTCAAATTTGATGCCGCGCATTTCATTGAAGGTTATGATGGCAAATGCGGTAGAATGCACGGGCATACCTATAAGGTAAAAGTAACTGCAAAATCGCACAAATTGAATCCCTCCAAATATTTAAAAACAGCCGATATGGTTTGCGATTTTAACGAGCTGAAATGGGCCGCGCGTGATTCGGAAAAAGGTGGATTGGATCATGCAGTTTTAAACGATTTGATGGAATGGAGCACAACGGCCGAAAGAGTTGCCGAATTTATTCACAAAGAAACCATGAAAAGAATACCCGAGGGGATTGAACTGGCCGTAACCGTATGGGAAACGGAAAACAGCTGGGTAGAATACACCGATAAAGATATTTAGAGGATGCTAAGACGGACATTTATAAACTATTAAGTTACTCTTGCAGTCTAAACAGGATACTCCCAAAGCCATGCCATTATAGGCAGATTATAGGAAGATAAATTCCCGGCGGAGCAACGCTTTCAATCATATAAACTTTTAAATATTCCCTAAATGAAATTTGAAGATAGTTCTATAATAATAACCGGCGGCAGTAAAGGGGTCGGGTTTTCAATTGCTGAGATTTTTGCAAAAAATACGGCGCATCCAATCGTATTGGTAGCCCGTAATATGGATAACCTGCTTTCTGCTAAAGAAAAACTGCTAAATTTGGGTGCAAAATCGGTTGAATGCATATCTGTGGATTTGATCGACGAAGAGGAAGTTGCCGCAATAGATTTTGGGCGATTTAATCCCGGTATTATTGTAAACAATGCCGGCTATTTTCTGTTCAAGCCACTTGAAAAAACAACATATACGGAATTCAAAAACCAGCTTGAAATAAACACCCTAAGTGCTTTTAACATAACACAAGCCGTATTGCCGTATTTGCAAAAACAGGATAAAGCGCTGATTGTCAATATTTGTTCGGAGGATGCGTTGGAAGGAAAAGCGTACAGTGGGGCGTATGTTTCCAGTAAGCATGCACTTTTAGGCTATACCCGCTCGTTGCGTAAAGAATTGTTGGCTACCCATATTGCGGTTACTGCTATAAATCTTGGGCAAACATTTTCACACTCGTGGGACGGCGTTGATATAGACGTCAATAGGCTGATTGACCCGCTGGATGTGGGCAGGTTGATTCTTGGTTTTTCGCAGTTAAGCGCCAGAACTGTTGTGGAAGAGATACTGGTAAAACCGCAGGGGGGAGAAGTTCCGCCCATGTAGTCGTGAACGTGTATTTAATAAAAAAGCCCGACAAAATGGTTATCTGTCGGGCTTTTTTTTATTCTATTATCAATTTAGTTCTTTTCTGCCTTTTCTTTTTGCTTTTCATCCACTTTAAAGAATTTAAAGGGATCGTTTTCGGCAGTTTTTTGCAAAATGATATCCAAAAGGTCTTCCATTCTTTCCAGATAGGTAACTTTTAGATTTCCAATCACTTCTTTTTCGATTTCGGAAACGTCTTTTTCGTTCTTTATGGGTAACAATACATGCTTTATACCGGCACGTTTTGCGGCCAACACTTTTTCTTTGATTCCACCAACAGGCAGAACCAGTCCACGCAAGGTAATTTCGCCGGTTAAAGCAATAGAACCTTTAACTTTACGCTGGGTAAATATGGAGGCAATGGCCGACATTAACGAAACTCCGGCCGATGGTCCGTCTTTTGGAACCGCACCGGCGGGTACGTGTATATGCAAATCCCAGTACTTGAATGCATCTTCCGGAATTCCAATTTCTTCGGCATGTGCTTTTAGATAAGAAACCGCCAATATGGCAGATTCTTTCATCACATCGCCCAATTGTCCGGTTATGTTCAATTTTCCGGTACCGCGCGATACACTGGCCTCAATGAACAGAATATCGCCGCCGAATGGTGTCCATGCCAAACCGGTGGCTACGCCGGGCACTTTGGTGCGTTCGGCCACATCGCTGTAATATTTTTGCTTGCCGAGGTAATCCTCAACATCTTTTGCGTCTATAGAAGCCGATTCTATATCGCCGGATGCAACTTTAGCTGCTACACCGCGACATATACTGCCCAGTTCTCTTTCCAGGTTTCTAACCCCAGATTCGCGCGTATATTCGTCTATAACTTTCTCAACGGCTTTACTGGAAATAGTAATTTGTTCCGGTTTTAAGCCATTTTCGTTTATCTGGCGTGGAATCAGGTAATTTTTTGCAATCTCGGACTTTTCTTCCAGGGTATAACCGCTGATATTGATGATTTCCATCCTGTCGCGCAATGGAGCCGGGATGGTATCCAGCGAGTTGGCTGTTGCGATGAAAAGAACACGCGATAAATCGTATTCCAGTTCCAGGTAGTTATCGCTGAAGCTGTTGTTTTGCTCGGGATCCAGCACTTCAAGCAGAGCAGATGTCGGGTCGCCCCTGAAATCGGCTCCTACTTTATCTATTTCGTCAAGCATGATAACCGGGTTGCCTTTTCCAGCCTTTTTCATGGCTCTTAAAATTCTACCGGGCAATGCACCTATGTAAGTTCTGCGGTGGCCCCTGATTTCAGCTTCGTCTCTGATACCGCCCAGGCTAAATCGCTCAAATTCCCTTCCCAAAGCTCTTGCAATGGATTTACCAAGTGAGGTTTTACCCACGCCCGGAGGTCCATAAAACAATAGGATAGGTGCTTTCATATCTTTTTTGAGCTTTAACACGGCCAGATACTCAATAATACGTTTTTTAACTTTTTCGAGGCCGTAATGATCTTCTTCAAGTACTTTTTGGGCGTATTTTAAGTCCAGATTGTCATCTGAATAATCGGCCCATGGCAAATCCAAAATCCATTCCAAATAACTGTGAATAATGCCATAATTTGGTGACGCATTAGGGGTCATCTCCAAACGGCGCAATTCTTTTTCGGCCTCTTCCCTTGCATGCTCGGGTAGGTTTTTTTTGGCCAGGCGCTCCCTCATCTTTTCAACTTCCTGATGCTCGGCATCTTCGCCCAGTTCTTCCTGTATAGCCTTCATTTGCTGGCGCAGATAGAACTCACGCTGTTGGTTGTCGATATCCGTTTTTACTTTCGAGCGTATTTTTTCGCTCATGTTCAGCACTTGAACTTCTTCTTCCAGGTGCTTCATCAAAGCTGCAAGATTTTCGGAGAAAGTGGTGATTTCCAATAGCTCTTGCTTTTGCCCGGCATTTACGTTCAGGTTCGAAGAGATAAAATTCAACAAAAATGTAGGACTATTGATATTATTCACGGCAATAGCGGCTTCGCTCGGAATGTTGGGCGAGAGTTCGATTATTCGCGTGGATGTTTCTTTAATATTTCTTATCGATGCATCCAGTTCTAAACCCTGAATATCCATTTCCTTAGGATAGGATTTTATTTTTGCCTTGAAATATGGCTGATCCTGTAAAAATTCATCTATTTCAAATGCGGTTTTACCCTGAATAACGATGGTTCTGGAGCCATCGGGCATTTTTATTAATTTTATAATCTTGGCAATGGTACCAACCTGATATAGGTCGTCGCTATTTGGTTCTTCTATATCCTCATCTTTTTGGGTAACAACGCCAATTATTTTATCGCTGGAGTAAGCGTCTTTAACCAAGGCCAGCGAGCGATCCCTGCCCACGGTAATGGGTACAACAACGCCGGGAAACAGTACAGTGTTTTTTAAAGGTAGAATGGGTACAGTTTCGGGCACTTTGGATTCATTCAATGCTTTCTCTTCTTCCTCGGACATAAGCGGAATTGCCTGTTCAAAATCGCTTATATTATCGTCAGAATCCTCGATTTCATCAAAAATGTTAAAACGTTCTTTCATAGTAATGGTTGAAAATAATATTTTGTTTATCTCTACTAATGCAAATACAGAGCCAAACTCGGCAGGAATCGAAAAACCGTTGTAAATAATTAAAAATAGTCAATAAATAGTAGGAAAACTGACACTATTTATAAATGGAACTGAAGTGCTGCCACCGTAAAGCCGGTTAATGGTGTAATGTCGCCATTTGTGGTTATAGATAGCTGGGTTGCAAGCGATAATTCGAAATGCTTTGTTTCCAATCCCGTACCAAAACTTAAATAACCGGGTATTTTTGTTGCCATTTGAATACCGCCGCGCAAGGGCAGAAATTTAAGGGGCCGGATTTCTACTCCCAGCGATGTTATCAGTTTATTGATGTTAAAAGCGGTATCGTTTAAACCATAATTTACATCGCCGGCCAATTTAAATCGGCTGAATTCTAGCATTATTCCCGCATGTAATGCAGTTGGTAACAAAACGGAAAAACTTTCATTTTTATACTCATTATCCATGAATGGGTTCGACTCGCCATATTTATCTATGAATGAAAGGTATTGGCCTTGAGAGCCTACAAAAAGCTCCTGGTCTGCACGGGTGTTAAATACGGGCGAAGATGAAGTATCGGAGGCGGCTTCATAACTTATTCCTTTGTCGCTGTACGAGACTAGCCCCAAATCGGTAACGGATAGTGAAATACGTAAGGAGCTGTTTGTTTCTTTTCTTTTACCGTCGAGCACAGAAAAATCGTCGCCAAAGGTAAGCAGATAGGTTAAACCAACGTCAACTCCTGCACCGATGCCATGAATATCGAATAAATAATTTTCTATGGTAGAGAAATTATTGTTGATTACATTCTGCAGATTGTTCCCATTTAAATAATCTATGGTTGCCTTGCTGAAACTACCCACAGCATCATACTCAAACGATTGTATCCTATATACATTATCTTCGTTTTCGTTTTTAGTGTACTCGTTATCCCATTTGGCGTTCATAAACGGACCGGCCAGTACCAGTTTAGGTGCTATCCCGATAATTATATTTTGCAGGCGCGGGTTTAAATCGTTTAATAGCGAAAGGGTCTCGGCATAGCCGAACGAAATTTCGTGAAGGGTTTGAAAACTTTGTTTTAAAGACCGATTTACATAGTCGGTCTCATTTACTTTGACGGGCATATTGGAAAACCAATGCCTTCCTATTTCAAAATTTGAAGCGGTTCTGGTACGCATAGCTAACGACATTGCATTATTTTCCCTTTTCCAATAAATGCCGAATAAAGTTGACTCCAGGCGTACCTGGTGGATGGATGAAAGTCGCTTGCGTGGATAATTAAAATCCATAAAGCCAGCATCTTCCATTACCGGCATTATAAACTCGTTTTCTACATATGGATTTAAATATTTAAGAAAATCCTCGTGCCTCGTTTTAATTTCGTAATCACTTAAGATGGGATTGAAATACGCACCTGATGTCAAAAATCCTATCCCAACCGTAGTAGGTTTGTCTTTAATAAATAAGTTGGCAGGGTTATAAAAGTTTGAGTTATAATCGGTGATGTACGTACTTCCACCACCACCCATAGCCATGTTTTTTGGTGTTAAAACGGGTTGAGCGCTTAAAGTGCTTGCTATAAAGAGCAGAACGGTAGATATGAAAATGTTTAATTTCATTGGGTAGAATTCAATCGGCAATAGTTATTCCAATACTTGTAACTGGGCTACTTTTAATCTCAATTTTTTTTGGCCTCTTTCTTTAAAGAATATAATCACGTTTGTGCTTTCTCCGCTGCCCGTTCTGTTTAATATTTTACCCGGGCCAAATTTAGGATGATATACCTTTGTGCCCACATGGAATGGGTCGGCGCCATCGGAATAATCGTAATGTATAGTAGTGGAAGCAGAGGGTTTTTTGGCGTACGATGGGCTTTCCCAGTCGTATTCTATGGTTGTGCCAGTATTTGTCTGTACCCGGCGTTTTTCAGTGCCGGAGCCATTATTATCGAAGGTTGCCGTTTTTTGGTTGATGGTAGCGCCCGTTTCCGTGCGCACCACACCCGGGTTTACTTCGTCCAAAAAGCGGGATCTTAGCTGTCTTTGCTCTTCGCCATATTTAAAACGTGTGCGACAGTGGCTGAAAAATAACCGTTCTTTTGCGCGGGTAATGGCAACGTAAAATAGCCGCCTTTCTTCTTCTAAATTGACTTCAAAACCATCCCGTCCGCCAACGGGGAACAGATTTTCTTCCAGTCCCACTACAAAAACAACGGGGAATTCGAGACCTTTGGATGAATGCACGGTCATTAAAGTAACCGCGGGTTTGTTTTCATCAAATTTATCGGCATCGGTTATTAGGCTTATTTCTTGCAAAAATGCACTTAATGAGGCATTTCGAGTACTTTTTTCGTAATAGGAAATAGCATTTTGAAGTTCCAGGATATTTTCTCGGCGCATCAACGATTCATGCGAGCTCTCCTCGATCAAAGCTTTCATATACCCCGACCGATCCAAAATCTTTCTGCTTATCTCCGTTATAGTGGTGTTACCGCTTTCCAACTCACTTTTGAGGCTGTTTATCATGTCCACAAACTCCCTGATGCGGGTTTTGGCCGGTTTATAGACATCGGTATTTTCTATATCCTGTAATGTTGTCCAAATGGTTTTGCCTTGGTTTCGGGCAGAAATACGCAAGTCCTGAATCGATTTTTGACCAATGCCTCTGGCCGGTTCATTAATTATGCGAATCAGGTTGGTTTCGTCGTGCGGGTTTACCAACAAGGTTAAATAGGCCAGAATATCTTTTACTTCTTTACGCTGATAAAACGATAATCCGCCCACCAATTGATAATGGATGCCATTGCGACGCAAAGCTTCTTCAAAAACCCTGGATTGATAGTTTGTGCGGTATAAAATAGCAAAATCGTTGTTTTTATAGCCCTGCGTCAGCTTCAATTGGTTGATATATTTGGCTACACGATTTGCCTCGTCCCTGTCGTCGAAGTTATCCAGCACGATAATGGGCTCGCCATCGGATTGGTTGGTCCAGAGTGTTTTTTCGAGTTGATTCGGATTCTTTTTGATGATGGAATCCGCACAGATTAATATAGATTTTGTGGAGCGGTAGTTTTGCTCTAACGGTATTACCGTGGTATTCTTAAAATCGTTCTGAAAATTCAGAATGTTGGAAATATCCGCGCCTCTGAACGAGTATATACTTTGGGCATCGTCGCCAACCACACATATATTGTTATATTTTGCACTCAGTAATTTTGTAACGGTATATTGGGCATGATTTGTATCCTGATACTCGTCAATCAAAATATATTTAAAACGGTCTTGATATTTTTCGAGCACATCGGGGTGTTGCTGGAAAAGTTCTATAGGTTTTACCAGCAGGTCATCAAAATCCATAGCGTTGCTTTGTTTCAAACGCTTTAAATATATTTCGTAAACTTTAGAGGTAATGTCGTCCAGGGTACTGCCAATAAACCGCTCTTTAAAAAAATCTGACGATATCAATTGGTTTTTTGCATCGCTTATTTTATTGCGTATAGTTCGTGGTTTTATCGCCTTAGGGTCGAGATTCAGTTCCTGCAATATTTGCTTTATCACCATATCCGAATCGTCGGTATCGTATATTGAAAAGTCCTTTCCATAGCCAATTTTATCGGCCTCGAAGCGTAATATTTTTGAAAAGATAGAGTGAAAAGTACCCATCCACAATTTTTGGGCTTTATCGCCAATCAGCAACTGGATGCGTTCTTTCATTTCGCGTGCAGCCTTATTGGTAAATGTAAGAGCCAGTATTTCGTTGGGTGCTGCTTTTTCCTTTTGTAGCAGATACGCAATTCTATAAGTAAGCACTCGGGTCTTACCCGAACCGGCCCCGGCAATTACCAGTAGGGGACCGTCGGTGTGACCGGCTGCTTTTCGTTGTTGTTCGTTAAGTCCGCTTAATAGCTCGGAACTTGTCATAACTTAGATTTTTATAGAATGAAATACGGTTTATAATTGCTTTTTGGAGCTGTTGAATAAAATTAACCTTTTTAACCCGAATGTATTGTCTGTTGGTTTAAATAAAATCTTTCAGTTGGCGCTTCAGCTTTTCAAGATTGGCTTCACCATCCCGTTTTTTATTACGTTCGTTTTGAACTACCTGTTCGGGCGCTCCGTTCACAAAGTTTTCGTTGCTTAATTTTTTGTTAACGCCAATCAAGAAACCTTCAATTCGATCAATTTCTTTTTGTAAACGCTCCACTTCTTTATCAACGTCTATCAAATCGGCCAGGGGTATGTATAGCTCCAAACCATCAACCAAGGCGGCTGAACTTGCTTTGGGTTTTGTAGCATCGGGATTTACTTCAATGCTTTCCAGTGCTTGCAATTTTTCCAGAATACTCAGGTTGGAAACCAGTTTGTTTTCCATTTCCTTTTTGGATGGTTTGATAATGATATCCAGATCCTTTTTCGGGGAGATGCCCATTTCTGCTCTTATGTTCCGTAACGATGAAATCAAATGCTGAAATGTTTCAAATAACTCAATATCATCGCTATTTATAGCGTTTTTTTCAGCGTCAGGCCAACTTGATATACAAAGAGCTTCTTCTTTACTACGATTTGTAATGTGTTGCCATATTTCCTCACTGATAAATGGCATAAAAGGGTGGAGTAGCTTCATTAACTGCTCAAAGAAACCCAATGCTACGTTCATTTTTTGGGTATCGAATGCGTCGCCATAATTATCGGGTTTGGCCAATTCGATGTACCAATCGCAGAAGTCGTCCCAAATCAGGGAATACACTTTTTTCAGGGCATCGTTAAGCCTATAATTGTCAAAATCTTCGTTAACAGCTTTAATGGTTTGGTGCAAACGTGCCAGCATCCAGCGATCGGCCAGATTATTATCGTCAATCTTGGTGGTTGGCTCATATTTAACGTCATCTTGCATGTTCATGGCCAAAAAGCGGTACGCGTTCCATATTTTATTGGAAAACTTGGAACCCTGTTCGCATAATTTCACATCAAATGGCAAATCGTTGCCGGCCGGTGTTGCAAATAACATCCCCATTCTAACACCATCGGCGCCGTATTGTGCTATCAAATCAAGCGGGTCGGGCGAATTGCCCAGGCTCTTGCTCATTTTTCGACCTAGTTTATCGCGCACAATGCCGGTATAGTACACGTTTTTGAAAGGCAGATCGCCTCTGTACTCATATCCGGATATTATCATTCGGGCAACCCAGAAAAACATAATTTCCGGCGCGGTTACAAGATCGTTGGTAGGGTAATAGTAGTCCACTTCATCCTTTTCGTAGAATCCGTTAAATACCGATATGGGCCACAACCATGATGAAAACCAAGTATCCAGAACATCTTCGTCCTGCTTTAGGTCTTCTTTCTTTAAATTTTCGTTTCCAGATTTTGATTTAGCAAGTTCTACGGCTTCATCAAGAGTTTTAGCTACAACATATTCATTTTCATCCTCACCATAGAAGTAAGCCGGTATTTGATGCCCCCACCAAAGTTGCCTGCTTATGCACCAATCTTTTACGTTTTCCATCCAATGGCGATACGTATTTTTGAATTTAGAAGGGTGGAAGCGGATATTATCGTTCATTACGTTTTCCAAAGCCGGTTGGCTCAATTCCTTCATAGAAACCCACCATTGCAGCGATAATCGCGGCTCTATAACCACATCGGTACGCTCCGAATAACCTACTTTATTGGCATAATCTTCCACTTTGTGCAAATAACCGTCTTTTTCCAGGTCGATGGCAATCTGTTTTCTAACATCAAATCTGTCCATACCAACGTACAATACTCCTTCTTCGGAAATGGTGCCATCGGGATTTAATGTATCTATGACTTCCAGATTGTGTTTAATGCCCAATTCATAGTCATTAAGGTCGTGTGCGGGAGTGATTTTTAAACACCCGGTACCAAATTCCATATCTACGTATTCGTCCAGTATTATCGGAACTTCGCGATTTACCAGCGGTATTATGGCCGTTTTACCGTGTAGATGATTATAACGTTTGTCTTCGGGATGGATACAAACGGCGGTATCGCCCAAAATAGTTTCGGGACGTGTAGTGGCTATGGTTACATACTCGTCGTCAGTGCCTTTTATTTTATATTTTACGTGATATAATTTGGACTGCTCTTCTTTGTGGATTACTTCTTCATCGCTGAGGGCAGTCAAAGCGGCCGGATCCCAGTTTACCATGCGTACACCACGGTAAATTTTTCCTTTGTTATATAAATCTATGAATGTATCGATTACGCTTTCCGAGTAATCTTCGTCCATGGTAAAGGTTGTTCGTTCCCAATCGCAACTGGCACCTAATTTTTTTAATTGCTCCAGGATAATTCCACCATGCTCGTGGGTCCAATCCCAGGCGTGCTCCAGAAATTCGGGGCGGGTCAAGTCTTTTTTGGTAATTCCTTGCTCACGCAAGCGTCGCACAACCTTAGCTTCTGTTGCGATAGAAGCATGATCTGTTCCCGGCACCCAACATGCGTTAAATCCTTGCATACGTGCGCGGCGCACCAACACATCTTGAATGGTATTATTGAGCATGTGGCCCATGTGCAGAACACCGGTAACGTTGGGCGGCGGCATCACAATGGTAAAAGGCTCCCGATCATCAGGGGTGGAGTGGAAATAATTTTGTTCTAACCAATATTTATACCATTTATCCTCTACTTTGGTAGGGTTGTAATGCGAAGGTATTTCTTTATGCTTGTTATTCGTCTCGCTCACAGCAAAGCACCGTAAAATTTATTTAAAATATAAAAAGTGATGATGTTGGTAGATTCATCACTTTTTTAAAAATGAAAATTAGTAGTTTATTATTTGACTCGCTTTAACAAAACGCCAAAGTAGCCGTCGCAATTATGCAGGTGTGGATAGGTTTGGAAAGCGAAGCCGTCTTCAGCAAGAATTTCTTCGGGAACAAAGTCGTCCAGTTTTTCGAGTTCAAAATTATCGTCCATTTTGTCCATCAATTTCTTTACCTGCTCCATGTTTTCTTCAGGCTCCAGCGAGCGTGTAGTATAAACCAAACGGCCGCCCAATTTCACCATGTTCGCGGCTTCTTCCAATAGCAGCTCTTGCAGCTCTACGGTGTTGTTAAAATCCTCTTCGGTAAGTGTCCACCTGATTTCGGGATGATTGCATAACACGCCCGAGGCGGAACTGGGGGCTTCCAGTAAAACGGCGTCTGCCAGCGGCAAGGCCAGGTCTTGAACTTTGCCCCTTCTTATTTTGATGTTTTCCGCTTTAAAATGCAGAGCCTGCTCGGCAATGCGCTCCAATTTATGTTCCGATTCGTCCACAGCCAAAATGGAACTTTCCGCGTTGGTCAAATCGGCAAGCATTATGGATTTTATGCCTTTGCGCGCGCATAAATCGTAAATTATTTCGCCCGGTTGCGGGTCTATTACGTATGGCGAAAATCCTGCTGCAATGTTGTGGATATGGCAAACACCTTTGTTTATTAAATCTTTTTCGAAAAATGCCTCAACGCTATCCACTTTGTAGAAATTGGGGAGCCAGTCGCTTGCTTCAAACTGGATACCCATTTTTTTCATTCTCAATTCAAAATTTTGTGTAGTGGTGCGTAATGTGTTAACCCTCACATAATATGGCAAAGCACCGTTGTTGGCTTGCATTAACTGAAAAGCTTCGCGTTCGCCAAATCGTTCGCGCCATCTTTGCACAAGCCATTCCGGGTGCGAAAAAGTAGTGGCAACTAACTTATTTCGGTCTTCGAACGAGGGTTTAGGCAGGGTTTTCGATTCGCGCTGTATATTTCTGATAATGGCGTTTAAAATATCTGCCGTATTGCTGCCGAGCATAATCTTGGCTATTTCAAGAATTTCATCGATGGCCTCGGTATCGCTCGAAAGCCCGACAAAACCGATTTCATATATTGCAAGCCGCAATATATTTCTGAAACCGGGTTTCATATCATCGGCTGCAATGGTTGAGTAATGATCTACAATAAAATCGATATAGCTTCTTCTACGAAGTATATTCAATACATAATCTCTTACCGTACCACTCTCGTAAGCGTCAAGTTCGTACGTATAAGAATAATCCAATACGCCTTCTTTGTCGAAATTATTTAATATTTGAACGCATATATATCGTTCTGAAAATTCGGTATCCAAAGAATTAAAATTTTAAAAATTTGTGTTTTATTTAATAAAAAAGGTGAGTTACCCACCTTCTTTTTGAACTATAAATTGTTTTGCCAGCATTTTTTGGTGCTATTTTGCATAGTTTACTAATATAAATGTTTACGAGTGGAGTTGCTAATATTTGAACCAAAAATTTGAACACTTTTATGGATAAATTTTCAACATTTCCCAAATAAATTAAAATTACACGAAATTAAGCCGCAAAAGGCGAAAGATTATCATTAAAATCATTGCCAATGTAAACATATCTCACTATCTTTACCGTTCTATAATGGAATTTATATAAACAGAAAGCTATACGGCTTAAATTTAATAAAAACGCAATTTTTTTAAATGAATAAAGGAATAATTGCACAGGTAATCGGACCTGTAGTTGACGTTGATTTTTCGAATGGTACCACCCCTCCCGTACCCAACGCATTATTAGTAAAAACAGAAGATGGTTCAAAACTTTACTTGGAAGTAGCTCAACACTTGGGCGAAAACAGTGTAAGAACTATTGCCATGGACTCTACCGATGGTTTGGTACGTGGTATGGAGGTAGAAGATACCGGGAATCCCATATCTATGCCCGTTGGCGAAGATATCAGGGGAAGGTTATTTAACGTAGTGGGCGAATCTATCGACGGTATTAAAGCACCGGAAGGCAAAAGATCGTATCCCATTCACCGTCCCGCGCCAAATTATGAAGAATTGGCCACTTCAACAGAAATGTTGGAAACCGGTATTAAAGTAGTTGACCTGCTTTGTCCATATGCCAAAGGTGGTAAAATTGGGTTGTTTGGCGGTGCCGGTGTAGGTAAAACGGTACTTATTCAGGAATTGATCAACAATATTGCCAAGCAGCATGGCGGGCTTTCTGTATTTGCCGGTGTTGGCGAGCGTACCCGTGAAGGAAATGACTTGCTGCGCGAGTTTATCGAATCGGGCGTAATCAATTATGGCGATGAATTTAAAGCTTCGATGGAAGCAGGAGAGTGGGATCTTTCCAAAGTGGATGAGAGTAAATTAAAAGAATCTCAAGCTACCCTGGTTTTTGGCCAGATGAACGAGCCTCCCGGGGCACGTGCACGAGTGGCATTGACTGGTCTGACCGTAGCCGAGTATTTCCGCGACGAAGTATCCAGAGATATTCTGCTCTTTATCGATAATATTTTCCGATTTACACAGGCTGGTTCTGAAGTATCAGCGCTACTGGGACGTATGCCTTCTGCTGTAGGATATCAGCCTACGTTAGCTTCCGAAATGGGTGCTATGCAAGAGCGTATTACTTCAACCAAAAAAGGTTCTATTACATCGGTGCAAGCGGTTTACGTGCCTGCCGATGACATGACCGACCCCGCTCCGGCAACAACATTTAGCCACTTGGATGCAACCACAGCACTAAGCCGTGCGTTGACACAAATCGGTATTTATCCTGCGGTAGATCCGCTGGAGTCATCTTCACGTATATTGGATCCTAAAGTAGTTGGCGACGATCATTATTCAGCCGCCACACGTACAACTCAATTGCTGCAAAATTATAAAGATTTGCAGGACATCATTGCAATTTTGGGTATGGACGAGCTTTCGGACGAAGACAAATTGGTGGTAAGCCGTGCAAGACGTTTGCAACGCTTCATGTCGCAGCCGTTCTTCGTGGCCGAGCAGTTTACGGGAGCACCCGGTAAATATGTGAAAATTGAAGACACGGTAAAAGGCGTGCGTATGATTATTGACGGTGAATTGGATCATTTACCGGAAAATGCTTTTTACATGGTGGGCAGCATCGAAGAAGCTATTGAAAAAGGCGAAAAAATGATGGCCGAAACGGTCGCATAAAATCAGATTATAATGGCAACTTTTAACGCACAAATACTAACACCGGAAGGCACCTTGTACGAAGGGCAGGTAAGCGGTGTTAAAATGCCCGGAACAATGGGTAGTTTTGAAGTGAAATATAATCACGCACCTATTGTTTCTACTTTGGAAGAAGGCAATATCCTTATCAGAAAAGAGGATGGGGATGTGACTTATAAAATCTCGGGTGGATTTGTTGAAATGGCCGATAATAAATTAACATTATTGGCAGAATCCATCGTAGAAGAAGCATAAGTAAGCCTGTAAACAATATTTTAAAAGCCGATTGGATTAAAACCAGTCGGCTTTTTTATTTTATGCACTATTTTTGGTTTTTAAGGATGTGCGTGGCAATCAGGAAGGAGTTATTTGCTATTTCGGGCAGTAAATTATTAAAATCGACCGATGCCTGTTCGTTGGCCAGATCGGAGATGGTGCGAACAATCAAAAAAGGGATTGAGTTTAGGGTACAAACCTGTGCAACGGCCGCACCTTCCATTTCGATGGCGTCTCCGTGCAGTTCATCAATAAAATAGCTGTAATTTTTGAGCTTTGAGCCGGTGATGAATTGATCGCCCGTCAATATTCTGCCCTCATATAGACGATGCCCAATTTTTGCGCTCAATGCCAATTCTCTTAATTTATTATCGGCTTCGAAAAACCTATAACTGGTATATGGAATGGTGCCCCGCGAAATCCCCAACGAAGTGGCGTCCATATCGTGGTGCACGCAGTCTATTGAGATAACTACGTCGCCGACTTTATAATTTGGATTCAGCGCTCCGGCTACACCGGTAAATATAACTTGGGTCGGCGAGTATAAATCAATCAGCTTTTGGGTAATCATTGCCGAAAACACCTTACCGACACCCGATTTGGCCACAACAACTTTCTGTGTATTTAAAATGCCCTCGTAAAACGAAAACCCGTTCCATACCACTTCTTCCAAAGAAGAAATATGCTTTAAATACTCCTCTATTTCAATATCCATTGCACCCAATAGTACAGTAATATTTTTTTTCATAAATTATCTTATAATAGATACTTAAACGATAGTTAATTTTCAGTTATCCACAATTTGGAACGGATATTACCAATCGATTCTTCCCTGACTGTTGGGTTTGCTATCTTCTAATTCTTTGCGTGGCTCTTCGGGCATTATAAAACCGGGAGGTGGATTAAAAGCATCGGTTCCCCAGAAAGCCTCCGCATCCGATTTAACATTGGTTATGAATGTACCTACAATGGGCAAGGCCGTTCTGGCGCCCTGACCAATGCTGTAACCCAAATCGGTTGGAAAGCGTATTCGTCTGTCGGCACCGCCTACCCAGGCACCCATTACCAGATGCGGCGTCATGGCAACGAACCAGTTATCGGCAGCATTTTGCGAGGTTCCCGTTTTGCCGGCAATATCTTGGGTAACGCCAAAGTTGGTTCTTAAACGTACACCGGTTCCGCTATAACCATCACCGCCGCGAATAACTCCCCTCATCATATCGACCATTAAATAAGCTGTTTCGGGGCTAATGACCTCTTTTCTGTATTCCGGGAAATATTCAACCAATATATTGCCTTCGCTATCTTCAATACGGGTTATTGCGATGGGGTCTATATGCACGCCGCTGTTTACAAAAGTGGTGTATGCCGATGTTAAATCCAATAGACTTACCTCAGCCGTACCTAGTGCTATGGATGGGTAGGCTACCGTATTGCTCATATCTATACCAAAATCGGATGCCATTTCTTTTATTTTTCTGGCTGCCGGCTGTAAATCTTCCAATTTATTGGTACCCGGAACGCCTGCAATCTCCGGTAAAAGTCCTACGGTAATATTATTTAAACTGCGTGCCAGTCCCTGCCGCAAAGGCAGCATATCGGGACCACTGGCTACCACCGCGTCTTTGGGGTTCCAAGTTCTGCCGCTTCTGTCCCTGAAAATGGATGGATATTTCGACAACTTGAAATAGGGCATATATCCGTTATCTATAGCCAAAGTGTAAACAAAAGGCTTAAATGTAGAACCGGCCTGGCGTTTGGATTGATATACATGATCGAATTGAACGTCGCCATAGTTGGAACCGCCTACCCAAGCCATGATATTACCGTTAGATGGGTCTATGGCCACAAAACCTGCTTCCAGTCTTGCCCGGCTCCGCATTACCGAATCTACAAAAGCTTCGTTTTCTTTTAGCTTGTCGAGTACTTCCACTCTATATTTAGTATCGAAATTTTTGAAACCGTTTTTATATTCGTCGGTGTCTTCAAGAAAGCTGTCTTTGAACGACGGATATTGCCTCCAGAGATGATCCATAAAAACATCACTGCCCCGGGTCCATTCCTGTTCAAATATGGTTTGGAGCGAATCCAACTTTGATTTCAGTGCCTGCTCAGCATTTCTTTGCAATTTCGAATCTATAGTGGTGTAAATAACCAAACCATCTTTATAAATATCGTATCCATTTTCTTCAGCCCATCTAGATACTTTACCACGCACATATTCGCCAAAATAGCGGCTTACACGTCCCGCTTTGGATGGAGGTTGGTAGTCGAGTTGGATGGGATTGGCTCTATATTGTTCGTAGGCTTCGTCATCTATAAACTCGCGCTTGTTCATCATCATGAGCACAATATTTCGGCGGCGCGCCGAAGTTTCGGGGTTGGTGCGCGGGTTATACGCCGAAACGGCATTCAGTGAACCGATTAAGGTAGCGGCTTCGGATATATTTAGTTCTTTGGCTGTTTTATTGAAATGTGTTCGAGCGGCGGCTTCGATACCAAAAGCACTATTACTGAATTCCACCGTATTAAGATACATTTCAATGATTTCACGCTTGGTGTAATTCTTCTCTATTTGAATGGCGGTAATCATTTCACGGAATTTTCTGGTTATAGAAAACGCTGTGCCGATTTTTTTATAGAGATTTCGTGCCAGTTGCTGGCTTATGGTAGAACCACCTTCCGCACGCCCTCTTGCTAAGTTTACAGGAATGGCCAATGTTCTTATCATATCCATGCCCCAATGTTCAAAAAAGCGATGATCTTCTACAGAAACCAATGCATTAACGGCATGAGGTGAAATTTCGTCGTATGGAATCCAAGTTCGGTTCTCTGTAAAATATTTATCAAGAACAACGCCATCTCTACTGCGCACTTCAGAAGCAATATTGGTATCGGGATTTTCCAGTTCATCAATGGTTGGCAGCCCTTGTATCAAAAATATCAGGTAGCCTATTGCAATAAAAATTATAACACCTATGGAAGCAAACACCCATTTTCTGAATTTTTTAAAATAATTTTTATTTTGGCTTATATCATTGCCTTCGATAGGTTTGTTTTTCTTGGAACGCTCTGCCAATATTTGCTTTCGGTACTCTGGGTCGTTAAAGTACTTCTGTTGATCTATATTTTTATTTGAGTCGTTCATTCTTTATGATAAATAATGGGCTATAAAGATATAAGTTCTTTTTTTTCGGATAACCACTTAACGAGTTTAAAGGTGTTATTGTTATATATTGCTACAGTATTATTTTTATGAAAAGCACCAGGATTAATATAATACCCATTTCCGATTTTTTCTATTCTTTCTATATGGTCGTGGCCGGAAAATACTACATCGATATCAGTATTAGCATCATTTATTATGGTTGCCGCATTATTGCTCAGTTTTGACGAACTTCTGCCTGGTTTTTTCACGGTTAGTGCAGAAAAGTTTTTCATAACCGAGAGTCCTGCTTTGGGTGGCAATACGAATTGAAAGATTTTTAAAAAAGCTTTATTTCTTAACAAACGATGTCCCAAAGGGCGGCTTATGATTTGGTTTTTATTAAACAGCCCATCTCCGTGCATTAACAATACTTTATATTTACCAAGAGTGATGATTTTATACTCGCTTTCCACCAAAAATCCCCTGTTGGTAAAATGCCCGTATGTCCAATTATCATGATTGCCTGTTATATAAATGGCTGCCCCAACTTTATGGTTGTATTCTTCAAAAGCATCCAGAATATTATTTGCAAAATCAGGTACGAAATTATTTTTCGGGTACTCCATCCAATAGTCGAATAAATCGCCCAAAATATAAAGCTTAACAGCGTTTTCAGTGCAGTACTGGATTAACTGGATGAGCTTTGATTCTACGGTTTTATTATCCAAATATTTTGCACCAAAATGGACGTCGGCCAAAAATAAGTGCGATGGTTTTATGCTCATTTTTTGCGCGTAATCACATAATGTATAAGATCAACAAAATCGTTACGGGCAGGCGAGTCGGGCAGGTTGCCCAATAATTCTATAGCGTTGTTGGCGTATAGATACATCATTTCTTTGGTCGATTCTATGCCGCCTTCGTTATGCACAAAATGAACAATAGCATCGATATCCGAATTCGTTTTTTTGCGTTTTTTCATCAATGCACGTATTCTTTTTGCCTCATTTTTCGGGCCGTTTTCCAATGCTTTAATTAAAGGCAAAGTAACTTTTCTTTCCTGGATATCGTTACGCTTGGGCTTGCCGATATCGTATTTGCCATAATCAAACAGATCGTCGCGTATTTGAAATGCGATGCCAATATTTATACCCAAATCGTGCATTAGTTTATGATGTTCTTTATCGTCGGTAACGGAAATTGCTCCGCTTTCGCAACAAGTGGCAATCAAGCTGGCTGTTTTTTCGGAAATAATTTGAAAATAGCGCTCTTCGGTCATGTTGTACAGACCGGCAGTTTTTAGTTGACGCAGTTCTCCCTCGCTCATCAGCTGAACCGCTTTGGACAGCACCTGAAGCAGTTGGTATTGTTCATTTTCAAGTGAAATCAACAAGCCTTTCGAGAGTAGGTAATCGCCTAATAATACCCCGGCTTTATTCTTCCATATTTTATTGATACTTACAAAGTCCCTGCGCGAATTTGCCTCGTCAACAACATCATCGTGAATGAGCGTTGCCGTGTGCAAAAGTTCTATCATAGTTGCTGCAACGTATGTGCTCTTATTTATGTTACCAAATAGGTTGGCAGCCATAAAAATAAGGGTAGGACGCAGTTCTTTCCCCTTTTGGCGCAACAAATAAGATATAACTTGATCCAGCAAAAAAACATCGGATTTGATGGTTTCCTTAAAAAAAGCCCTGAACTCCTGTAAATTCGGAGAAACAGGAGCCGTAATCTCGTTCAGAGACTTCCTCATTATTGTTGTATTATTTATTTTTGGCAGCTTTGTATAAAGACTCATCAAATGTTCTGATTTTTTCTTAAACTTGAACGACACTAAATTTAACTAATATCTTTAACAATTATTTGTGTCTTTCACTCACTATTTACGATAAAATAATATGATAAAAGAAATTAAAGAAATAAAAACTATTGGCGTGCTTACAAGCGGCGGTGACTCGCCCGGGATGAACGCCGCAATTAGAGCTGTTGTTAGAACAGCCATAAAAAATGATATTAAAGTATATGGGATAATGCGAGGATATCACGGCCTGATCAAAGGCGAGATTGAGGAATTATTTTCACATTCGGTCTCAAATATTATCCAGCGTGGCGGCACCATTTTAAAATCTGCCAGATCAGAATCGTTTAAAACGCCAGAAGGTCGCGAAAAAGCATATAAAAATATCCAAAAGTACAAATTGGACGCTTTGGTGGCCATTGGAGGCGATGGTTCGTTTACTGGTGCCACTATTTTAGGCAAAGAGTACGGCATCAATACCGTTGGGATACCGGGAACTATAGACAATGATATTATAGGTACTGATGAAACCATCGGATACGATTCTGCCTTGAATACGGCGCTGGACGCCATCGACAAAATACGCGATACAGCCGATGCCCACGAAAGAATGTTTTTGGTGGAGGTAATGGGCCGCGATACAGGCTTTATAGCACTGGAAACCGGAATTGCAGGCGGTGCCGAATTGGTTCTGCTGCCCGAAGAATTAACCGATTTCAACGACATTAAATCCCAATTGACCAATATGCTCAGTGCGCAGGTAAGAAGCAGTTTGATTGTTGTTTCGGAAGGGGATGAGAGCGGAGGAGCGTTGAAATTGGCAGAAAAACTGCGTCCCGATTTTGCAAAATACGATATGCGAGTATGTATTTTAGGGCATATCCAAAGGGGAGGAGCGCCATCGGCCAGAGACAGAGTGTTGGCCAGTAGATTAGGTACTGCAGCCGTTAAAGTATTAATGGAAGGACATACCGGTGTGATGGTAGGTATTTTGAACAACGATTTAAAATTGACCCCATTACGCGTTGCGGTATCCAAAAAGAAAGACTTAGATTATAATTTGGTCAAATTGGCAAAACTACTCAGATAATGGTTAATTGTAATATAGATTTAGCACAAAACTTTACCGATAAAACAGCGTTTGAAACTGCTTTGAACAAAGTTGAAAATGCAGTGGTTCAACTAAAGGAAAAAACCGGGAAAGGTGCGGAATGGTTGGGATGGCAAGATTTAATGGCCAATCCCAACGATGCTTTATTGCAGGATATAAATCAACTGGCCGAGAACATCCGGAAAGACGCCGATGTTTTCATTGTTTGCGGTATTGGCGGCTCTTACTTGGGATCTAAAGCAGTAATTGAGGCACTAAAATCCCCATTTAAAGGTCCAAACGATGTTGAAATATTATTTGCCGGACATCATATGAGCGGCACGTATTTAGAAGAACTTATCAAATATCTGAAAGCCCCTAAAGCAGATGGCACAACAAAAAGCATTTATCTGAATGTGATATCCAAATCGGGTACTACATTGGAAACGGCATTATCTTTTCGGTTGTTGAGAGAACTGATGGATGATTTATATTCAGATTCCAGCCACCGTATTATCTGCACTACCAGCGCCGAGGGAGGAGTGCTGAATAAATTAATCGAGCAAAATGGGTATAAAAAGTACATCATTCCCGATGATGTGGGCGGAAGGTTTTCGGTACTTACGCCGGTAGGTCTGTTACCCATTGCTGTGGCAGGTTTGGATATCGGAACACTTTACTACGGCGCAGTGGCCGAATATAAATCACTTAACGAAGATAATACCCAAGTGGTGCAATATGCGGCGCTGAGACATGCATTATTGCAAAAAGGGATTACCATAGATGTGTTCTCATGTTTTGAGCCCGAATTAAATGCATTCGGCGGTTGGATTCAACAGCTGTTGGGCGAAAGCGAAGGCAAGGAAGGTAAAGGCCTGTTACCGACTGTAGCAGCTTTTTCAACCGATTTGCACAGTTTGGGACAATTTATACAGCAAGGCACACGAAGTTTAATGGAAACTTTTATCGTTGTAGAAGAATCCAAATCCGACTTGACCGTAAATAATTTGGCCGCCGATGACGACGGTTTAAATTACCTGGCGGGCAAAACATTTCACGAAATAAATACCAAAGCCCGATTGGGAACCACACGTGCGCACGGCGATGGAAGCGTGCCAATTGTAAATATATCGATCAAGAAATTAAATGAGCAGCATATTGGAGAACTCATATATTTCTTTGAATATTTTACCGCAATTTATGTATATAGTCTTGGGGTCAATCCGTTCGACCAGCCCGGTGTAGAAGATTACAAAAAAGCAATGTACCAACTGTTGGGAAAATAAAATCATATAACAAATTAAAATATGTCAGATTCCAGTAAATATAAAAATAAGTATTTAGCCATAGCGGGCAATATCGGGGTGGGTAAATCTTCCTTAACCGGTTTGCTCTCCAAACATTTCGGGTGGGAGGCTTTTTACGAATCGGTTGAAGACAATCCGTATTTAGCCGATTTTTATGAAGATATGAGGCGTTGGAGTTTTAATCTTCAGATCTATTTTTTATCCAGCCGCTTTCGCCACCAAAAAGAGATGATGAAAAATACATCCAGCCTGGTTCAGGACCGTACCATTTATGAGGATGTGGAAATATTTGCCAAAAACCTGTACGAAATGAACTTAATGAGCGATAGAGATTTTAGAAACTATCAGGCTTTGTTCAGCGAGATGAGCTATTATCTGCGACCGCCCGACTTACTAATATATTTACGTGCCCAAGTGCCAACTTTAGTCCATCAAATTCAACAAAGGGGCAGGGATTATGAAACAACAATACGAATCGACTATTTGGAGCGCTTGAACCGCCTGTACGAAGACTGGATAGACCGGTATCCGCACGATAAAATAATTATTGAAACAGACGATTTGGATTTTGTAAATAACCCCGAGGATTTGGGCCGGATTATTGAACTGATAGAGGCGAGGTTGTTCGGTTTATTTAATTGATTGTACTACATTTCAATTTTGCGTATATTATCGAGTTATAATGGAGACATATTCTATGTTTAAATTTAAGATCTTTGATATACCTGATGGTAAAAGCAAGCGTACTCTAATATTAGGGGAAAAGGAGCTCGATTTAGGTGACTATACATTAAAAAAGGGTAAAATCGACATCGAGTTTTATAAAACATCCAAATTTATACAAACAAAATTGGATGTCAATGCTACCGTTGAACTGATTTGCGACCGCTCTCTCGATAATTTTGATTATGAAATTGAAAAAGATTATAACATATTGTTTGAGGCAGAAGAGGTTGAAGAAATGGCCGACGAAGGCAACGCCGTCAGAATGATTAATTTCAAAGCACAGGAAATAGACATAGAACATGAGGTAAGAGATACTATTTTTCTTGCACTCCCGGTTAAAAAATTACATCCGAAGTACTTGGATGAAAATGGTAATCCTAAGGAGTATTTTCAAAAAACATTTGGAAATAATGATGACGAAGGTGAAACCGAACAAATTGATCCCAGATGGGAAGCTTTAAAAGAATTAAAAAAATAAACAATACATTAATAAATAATGGCAACACCAAAACGCAAAACCTCAAGCACTCGAAGAGATAAAAGACGCTCACACCAAGCTATTGCAGATATTAATCTAGTAAAATGCACTAACTGTGGCGAACTGCACCGATTCCATCATGTATGCGAAGAGTGCGGATACTACCGTGGCCGTAAAATAATGGATCCGGTAACTAGATAAGTTTAAATATATAATTGATGATTGTTGCAATAGATGCTTCCGGTGGCGATTTTTATCCAAAAGCACCTGTAGAAGGTGCGCTGTTGGCGCTAGAAGAAATTCCAAATATTACAGTACTGTTAGTTGGTCGCGAAGAGGCCATCAAAAAGGAATTAGAAGGCAAAAAATATGATGCCAAACGGGTAATTATACAACACGCACCGGAAATAATAGGCATGGACGAATCGCCCGGTTATGCCGTTAAAACTAAACAACAATCATCTATAGTTATAGGCCTGGGACTCCACAAAGCCGGGAAATGCGAAGCTTTTGTTAGCGCAGGAAATACCGGTGCACTACTGGCTGCATCCACCTTTATTCTGGGTAAATTGGAAGGAGTTTCAAGGCCCACCATCGCATCTTTTTTTCCGACACTAAAAGGGTTCAGGCTTATCGTCGATGCCGGCGCCAACCTGAAAGTAAAACCCGATATGGCGCTCCAATTTGCCAAAATGGGCAAAATCTACTGCAAACAGGTTATGAATATTAAAGAACCAAAAGTAGGGCTGTTAAATGTAGGCGAAGAGGAAGAAAAAGGCACCGAAAATCTTAAGGAAATCTATAATACTGTCAAGGAACTGGATGGGTTTATAGGAAATGTTGAAGGCGGCGATATTCTTTCGGGAAAAGCCGATGTATATTTGACCGATGGCTTGGTTGGAAACATAGTTCTTAAATTTGGCGAGTCGATACCGGAAATACTTTTAAAAATGGTTATCCAGGCCGTTAAAGAACTCAACGTAAGCGAACAGGATCTCGCAACAACACAAAAAATATTATACAAAGCTTTCTCACCGTTCAATCCGGAACTGGTGGGAGGAATTCCTTTCTTGGGGGTTAACGGCGTAAGCATTGTAGGCCATGGCGGAAGTAGCGCCAAAGCTATTAAAAACATGGTTAAGAGTGCAGTACAATGTGTAAATAACGACGTAAATGGCCAAATTGTAAAGGCGTTAAACTAAATTATTTATGGACGTAAAAAGAGCAAAAATTACAGCAGTAGGTCATTATCTACCCGACGACGTATTAACTAATTTCGACCTGGAAAAAATGGTCGAGACGAACGACGAATGGATCAGAACCCGAACCGGAATATCGGAAAGAAGAATTTTAAAGGACCCCGATAAGGCAACTTCCTATATGGCGGCCAAAGCTGCACAAGAAGCTCTGGATGCTGCAGGCGTAAAAGCCGAAGAAGTGGATGTTATAGTTGTGGGGACTGTAACCCCGGATTATATTTTTCCTGCAACGGCTGCGCTTGTGCAAAAGAAAATAGGCGCGGTCAATGCCTTTGCGTTTGATGTTTCAGCTGCTTGTTCGGGTTTTTTATTTGCGCTTACTACGGGTGCCATGTACATCGAGTCGGGACGCGCAAAAAAAGTTTTGGTTATCGGTGCGGATAAAATGAGCGCCATTGTAGATTATACCGACCGAAATACATGTATTTTATTTGGTGATGGTGCCGGTGCGGTTCTGTTGGAAGAATCTAACGATGGAACAGGCCTGATAGATTATATTCATTACACCGACGGTGACGAAGAATGTACCTTATACCAACATGCCGGCGGAAGCATGCATCCTGCATCACACGAAACAGTAGATAACCGTCAACATTTTATATCCCAGGAAGGCAGGGTTGTATTCCGAAGGGCAACTGTTGGAATGGCCGAAGTTTCTCTGGAAATTATGGAGAAAAACAATCTTACCGCCGATGATGTGGCCTGGTTGGTTCCACATCAGGCAAACCTTCGAATAATTGACGCAACCGCAAAAAGAATGGGCGTTTCATCAGAAAAGGTAATGGTAAATATAGATAAATACGGCAATACAACCGCCGCAACCATACCATTATGCCTCTACGATTGGCAAGACAGACTGAATTTTGGCGATAATTTGATATTGGCCGCATTTGGCGGTGGATATACCTGGGGCGCTACCTATATTAAATGGGGTGTGAAGAAATGAAAACGGCTTATGTATTTCCCGGTCAAGGCTCACAATTTGTGGGCATGGGCAAAGCACATTACGAAAATAATGAGCTGTTTGCCCAATATGCCGACCAAGCCAACGATATATTGGGTTTTGATTTAAAATCCATTTTATTTGAAGGGCCGGAAGACAAATTAAAACAGACCGAGTTTACACAACCCGCTATTTTTCTGCACTCTGTAGCGCTATTTAAAACTTTGGAAGCCGCCCCCGATATGGTTGCCGGTCACAGCCTTGGCGAATTTTCGGCATTGGTTGCCTCCGGTGCGGTTGAATTTTCGGATGCATTACAAATAGTGCGAAAAAGAGGCGAGCTTATGCAAACTGCCGGGTCCAAAAATCCGGGCACAATGGCAGCGATTATTGGGATGTCGGACGAGCAAGTAGAAGCGGTATGTGAAGAAGCATCCGAGCTGACCGGCAAAGAAGTAATAGCAGCAAATTATAACTGCCCCGGCCAATTGGTAATATCGGGTGATATTGTGGCCGTTGAAAAAGCAGTTGAGCTGGCTAAAGAAAACAAAGCCAGAATGGCTGTATTATTACCTGTATCCGGTGCTTTTCATTCATCTTTAATGCGGCCTGCATACGACGGACTCAAGAAATCGCTCGTAAATTTGGAAATTAACGTGCCAAATTGCCCTATTTATAGTAATTTTACAGCGAAACCCACAACAGATATTGAAGAAATCCGTTCAAATTTACTAAACCAACTGCTAAATCCCGTTTTGTGGACCCAAACAATCCAAAATATGATAATGGATGGAGCCACTACTTTTGTAGAAGTGGGACCGGGCAAAGTATTACAAGGTTTAGTAAAAAGAACCGATAGAAAAGTCGAAATTAAAGGATATCAATAAATATACCCATGTTTTTAACTTTAGAAGGAAAATCGAGTTTAGTAACAGGGGGCAGCCGTGGTATTGGCCGCTCCATCGCACTTAGATTGGCAGAGTTGGGTTCCGACGTTGCCATAACGTATGCGCGTTCTGCAGATGCCGCCAACGAGGTGGTTGCAGAAATAGAAAAAATGGGGCGCAAGGCAAAAGCATATCAAGCCGATGCCGTTAATTTGGAGCAAGCCGAGAACGTTATCAATTCCATAGTAGAAGAGTGGGGCAAAATAGATGTATTGGTAAACAATGCGGGCATCACCAAAGATAACCTGATTCTGAGAATGAGTGAAGACGAATGGGATGACGTTATTACTACCAATTTGAAAAGCATTTTTAATTATTCCAAGGCCGTTGCAAGGCCTATGATGCGGAAAAGAAATGGAACTATAATCAATATTAGTTCCGTTGTAGGCTTGTCGGGCAATGCCGGACAAAGCAATTACTCGGCTTCTAAAGCGGGTATTATTGGTTTTACAAAATCGTATGCGAAAGAATTTGCATCCAGAAATATAAGAGCAAATGTTGTAGCACCGGGTTATATTTTAACCGATATGACCGACAGCCTTGACGAAAGCGTTCTGGAAGCCATTAAAGCCGAAACACCTTTAAAACGTGCCGGCAACGTAGATGAAGTAGCCAATGTGGTTGCATTTTTAGCATCGGATTTAAGTACTTATATTACCGGCGAAACAATCCGTGTTGATGGCGGAATGGCTATGTAATTTATATTTTAAAGCAGAAATGAATTTTTAAGTATTTTTTATTAAAATACATTATCTAACTACAAATAACCTTAAGAAAACGATATGTCACAAAATATTGAAGAAAAAGTAAAAGATATTATTATAGATCAACTAGGAGTGGAAGAAGCAGATATTACTTCCGACGCAAACTTTACCAACGATCTAGGCGCCGATTCTTTGGATACTTTGGAATTGATCATGGCTTTTGAAGAAGCTTTTGATATTAAAATTCCCGAAGAAGAAGCAGAAAATATTGCTACAGTTGGTGACGCTATTAAATACATTGAGAGCAATAAATAATCTCAATATCTATTTTAGCTGTTATTATATATAAAATTATTTATTTAACTATTCTATGACTACACGCAGAGTCGTTATAACCGGCATTGGCGCAATAACACCCATCGGCAAAACCACACCGGAGTTTTGGGATGGGCTGGTTAATGGAAAGAGCGGGGCCAGAACGATAACCGAGTTCGACACCACCGATTTTTCCACTACTTTTGCAGCAACAATACCAGATTATGACCCCGCCGAATATTTCGATCGAAAAGAAGCGAGACGATTGGATAAAGTAGCTCATTATGCATTAATTGCAACCGAAGAAGCCATACAGCACAGTAAACTCAACCTCGAAGAAATAGACAAAGATCGGGTGGCAGTTATTGTGGGAACCGGTATTGGTGGTATGCAAACCTTTTACGAACAATCGATAAAGCTGCACGAGCGCGGACCAAGGGGCGTATCACCATTCTTCATTCCTATGCTTATACCGGATATATTGGCCGGCCATATTTCAATAAAATATGGATTTAGAGGCCCTAATTATTGTGTGGTTTCGGCCTGCGCAACGGGCTCCAATAATATTGGCGCTGCATACGACGAAATTCGTTACGGCAAAGCCGATATTGCAATTACAGGCGGCTCCGAAGCTCCCGTAAACAGCATAGGCATTACCGGATTTAATGCCATGCGGGCAATGTCAACCCGTAACGATAGTCCGGAAACTGCTTCAAGGCCTTTCGATAAAACACGTGATGGTTTTGTGCTGGGAGAGGGCTCTGGTATTCTGGTTCTTGAAGAACTGGAAGCTGCCAAAAAACGTAACGCAACCATCTATGGTGAGTTGGTTGGGTATGGTTATTCTGCAGACGCACATCATATTACCGCACCCGACCCGGAAAGTGGGGGAGTTATGTTGGCCATGAATAGAGCATTGGAAGATGCAAATATCAAACCCGAAGATGTTGATCATATTAATATGCACGGTACATCTACACCATTGGGAGATATTGCAGAATCGAATGCAATTAAGAAGATATTTGGCGAACATGCCAAAAATTTAAACTTAAACTCTACCAAATCTATGACGGGACACACCTTGGGCGCCGCCGGAGCAATCGAATCGATTGCCGTTATACTGGCACTGCACAACGACGTGATTCCGCCAACTATAAACCTGAATACGCCGGATCCGGAGTGTGATTTAAACTATACTCCAAATAAAGCCGTAGAAAGGAAAATGAAGTACGCCATAAACAATGCCTTTGGATTTGGTGGGCATAATACTTCCATTGTTTTTAAAAAGTTCGAAGATTAAAATCATAGTATGAGCTGGTTCAAAACCTTATTTAATGCAAATAAGAAAGAGAATCGCGTACGTGATAAAAGAATTTCGGAATTAGAAGGGATTATCGGTTTTGAAATCGATAATCCCAAATTATTTTATAGAGCCCTGCGCCACCGCTCCGTACTTGCCAACGATAATTATACCGATTTAGACTCGTACGAAAGACTTGAATTTTTGGGTGATGCCATACTGGATTTAATAGTTTCGGAAATCCTTTACAAAAAATATCCCAACAAAGACGAAGGCTTTTTAACCAAAATAAGGGCAAAAATAGTAAAAGGTGATGCGCTATATGTATATTCCAAAAAAATGGAACTCGATAAACTGTTGGAATACACCGAAACGAATGAAAACGAGAGTATAGCCAAAGGAATCCTTTCCGATATTTTCGAGTCGCTCGTTGCTGCTATATATCTTACCAAAAATTATGATGTTACCTATGCTTTTGTTAACAGGGTAATAGATAAATTTGTAAATTTCGACGAGCTCACCACTACTATAGATAATTATAAAAGTGTTTTATTGGAATACACTCAAGCGAAAAAAGTAGGTATGCCTGTGTATAATGTAGTTTCTGAAAGAGGCCCGGGACATAAAAAAACATTTGAGGTTGAAGTTGTAATCAGCGGAGAGATAATGGGAACGGGAGAGGGAAGTACTAAGAAAAAAGCTGAACAACTGGCCGCTGCAGAGGCAATAAAAACACTAAATATCGAATAAACGGACACCGATATTATTGCCTGAGCAGCATTTTATAAAACCGTAATTACGTTATTTATTAGTATTATTTTAAATATATTGTTGCTATAACATTATAATAATATTTAATTCCAACCCACGATGAAGCAGTACCTCAATCTTGTAAAAAACGTACTTGAAAATGGTGTCAGAAAAGAAAATAGAACGGGTACCGATACTATATCCGGATTTTCTGAGTTTTATAAAGTCGATCTATCCGAAGGTTTTCCGTTACTGACTACAAAAAAAGTATTTTTCAGATCTATAATATTGGAATTGTTATGGTACTTACGCGGTGAAGACCATATTCGGTGGTTGCGCGACGAAAAAGATTGCCATATTTGGGATGCCTGGGCCGGAGAAGACGGTCACGTCGGTCCCATTTATCCGGTTTTGTGGCGTAGATTCCCATATCTGGAAAAAGAAAATGTTGAGCAAGGTAAAAACGGAAGCACAATTGAACATAACTCATGGGTCAGAAAAGAATTTGATCAAGTACAAAGAGCTATTGAAATGCTGAAAACCAATCCCAATAGCCGAAGAATCGTAGTCAGTGCATGGCATCCGGGGCTGTTAAGCGAAATGTCACTTCCTCCATGTCATATTATGTACATTTTTAACGTAAGTAATGGGAAATTAAACTGCCACCTTACCCAACGCTCGGGCGATATTGCTTTAGGAATTCCATTTAATCTGGCTTGTTACTCCGCCTTAACTATGGCCATTGCGCAGGAAGTGGGGCTGGAACCCGGCGTTTTTGCACACACTATTGTAGATGCTCATATATATGTAAATCATGTAGATGGGCTTAAAGAGCAGCTTAAAAGAACTCCAAAACAACTACCTACTTTACACATTGCCCAAAAACCTTTGGATGAATTGACATACGAGGATTTTGAACTGCGGGATTACCACCCCGATCCGTTAATTCGTTTTGAGGTAGCTGTTTGAAACTGGTATTTGTTGCCGCCCACGATCCAAATCTGGTTATAGGTAATAAAGGAGATCTTCCCTGGAATTACCCTGCGGATATGAAGCATTTTAAGGAAACTACCATGGGTGGCATTGTACTTATGGGCAGGAAAGTGTATGAGAGTTTGCGGGTTCAACCACTCCCAAAACGTAGAAATATAGTTCTGTCACGCACAAAAATCTTTTCCGGCGTCGAAACCTATACGTCATTGGACGAAGCATTTGAAAATATTGCCGATGATGAAACGGTTTTTGTAATTGGGGGAGGGGAAATCTATAAAGAACTGATGCCCCGTGCCGATGAATTGATTATTACACTGATTAAAAAGAGTTATGCGGGAGATGTGTTTTTCCCTGAATACAGAGACGAAATAGGTACCACTTGGAAGGAAAATATTATCAGAGAAACCGACGAACTCATATTTTACAAATACACTAAAAACAATAGTATATAATCAGTAAATTATATATCTATTTCTTTCAGATGTACGCAGTAATGCTTAATTACGGGTTGGGTCAACGCTATAATATTTTTTGTATCGGCAGCTTTCGAAAACTCAACCGCCCTGCCATCATCTAATATCCAGATGCTCTCATTTTTGTATTTGTAGGCTTCAGAATAACTTTGATCAAAACTGTAGTAATATTGTAAATCTTTATCGCCATGAGGCAAACCTGCTTTTTTGAGTGCTTCGCGTGTTTGTTCCCTGATTTTTGATTCCAGTTCCGGGGTGGATTTGGTGTCGAAAAAACTAGTTCTGAAAAGAACACGGTTAAGAAAACGGTAGCTCAAATCGGCCAGGATTTTATCGCGGTGGCTAGCCCATGTTTTGATGTTTACGAAAATATCGTGATCGTCCAGATTGAAATAATATTTCATCATTTTATTGGTAATAGACCTTTTTGCACTGGGCTGATCCACTAAAAAATAGTGCAAACTTTCCGTTGCGAACGGTAATTCCACGCCTTTGTCGATAAGATGGCGCACCCTCTTAAAAATATTTCTCAATAAAGCATCGGCACTCAGCACTGTTTTATGCAAATAAACCTGCATATACATTAAACGGCGCGAAAGTATGTAGTTTTCTACAGCATAAATTCCCTTTTTCTCTATAACGATATTGTTGTTTAAAACGCGCATGGTTTTAAGGATGCGATTGATACCTACAGCGCCTTCCGAAACCCCCGTAAAAAAGCTATCCCGCCTCAGATAATCGAGCCTGTCCAAATCCAATTGCGAAGAAATAAGCTGGTGCAGGAATTTCTTGGGATATTTGTCGGTAAAAATATCAATGGCCATCTGCAGTTCGCCGTCAAATTCCTGATTAAGTTTGTGCATGATGGCCAAACTCATCATTTCGTGGTTAAAATCTTTAATTAGCGAATGTTCTAATGTATGGGAAAGGGGACCGTGGCCTACATCGTGCAGCAGTATGGCAATCAATGTCGATTCGTACTCTTTATCGCTTATGGTCGTATTTTTTTCCCTGAGATTATTTAAAACACGTTGAGCCAGTTCCAATGCGCCGAGCGCATGTGAAAAACGGGAGTGTTCTGCCGCCGGAAAAACCAGATATCCCAGCCCAAGCTGCCGTATTCTACGCAGGCGTTGCACCGCGGGATGGTCTATAAGTTGCAATACCAGCCCTTTTGGCACAGATATGAAGCCGTGCACAGGGTCGTTAAATATTTTGTACCGATTTTTATTTTCCATATAAATCCGGCTTTACCATTAAATCATCCAAATTGGCCAGTTCCGGTAGTTTTGTTGGCTTTTGCTTGGCAATATCGAACCAAACGCCGGTGGTACGCGCCGCGCTTAGTATCTGTTTTGTTTTTGCGCTATAAATAGCCTGGACACCAATTACGCTGGAATGTCCTATTTTTTCCAGTCCGGAGCCGATAAGCAATGTTTCAGGGAATTTAATCTGACCCAGATACTCAATTTCGGCGCGAACCAGGACAAAAGATTTTCCATTTTTAAATTCCCGGGCCAAACTGGTGGCTTCTCCCAAGAATCGAAGCCTGGCTTCTTCAAAATAGGTGTTAAATACGGCATTGTTAACGTGGTTCAGTGCGTCAAGGTCCGAAAATCGTACTTCCAATGTGCTCCAATGGTAAAAAGCATCCGGGTTATATGGTGGTTTAAACATTCTTGATAATCTTAATATTTATAATCTCTTTGAATTTAAAAAATTCTTGAATTTCTACCCAAAACTCTTGTACGGTTACAGTAGTTCCGTATAACGCCTAATTTATGATAATTAATTATAACAAATACGACAGGTATGGTAACCATTTTTTAAGTCATTTATCGAAGCTATATTTATATTACCTTAACTTACATGGTTGGTATGTTTATTACATCAAAAAAGGTTCAAAAATTTAATTTGGATTGTGCTTATGTTTAATGTTAAAGATATTATACCTATAAAATATTAAAACTAAAATTACGATAATGAGTGAAGCAGCGAATCAAGAATTTTTAAAGAATTTATTAATTACACCTAGTCCCACCGGCTACGAAAACGAAGGCGTGAAAATATGGAAAGAATACGTATCCCAGTTTAGCGATCAAGTCGAAACCGATGCTTATGGTTCGTGTGCCGCAAAAATAAACACCAGTGGCGATGTTGCCACCGTTATGCTAGAAGCCCATTGTGATGAAATTGGAATGGTGGTGCAATATATATCGGAAAATGGATTTATTTATATAAACAAACTGGGCGGGAGCGACTCGACCATAGCACGCGCAAAGAAGGTATTTATCCATAACAAGAATGGTAGAGTGGTAGGGGTAACTGGTAATACAGCCATACATTTACAGGATGCCAAAAATGGCGGGGGAAAACAACCGTCATGGAAAGAAATTTATGTAGATATTGGGGTAAGCAACAAAGAAGAAGCGCTGGAACTGGTGCAGGTGGGCGACCCTATTACGTACGCATCCGATCTGGAATTTCTGAACGATGATATTTTAACCGCGCGTGCACTGGACAACCGAATTGGTGGGTATATTATTGCGGAAGCCATGCGTAAAATCCGTGAAAATCGTGATAAATTGAAAGTAAACGTTATTGCGCTAAACTCGGTGCAGGAAGAAGTAGGCGGTTTTGGCGCTCGAATGATGAGCTTTAGATATATGCCGGATGCCGCCATCGTAACCGATGTAACCCATGCTACCGATACGCCCGGTATCAATCAAATGCAGCATGGGGCAGTAGCATTGGGTAAAGGACCTTCGGTGCAACATGGGGGAGCAAACCATCCCAGATTGGTAAAATTCATCGAGGATATATGCGAAAAAGAAGGAATTGAAATACAGCATGAAGCTACCAGCGTAAGAACAGGAACCGATGCCGACAGTATTTTCTATCAAAGAACCGGAATTCCGAGCGCGTTGGTGTCGCTGCCGCTGCGTTATATGCATTCTCCCGTAGAAATTTGCTCGATGAGCGATGTAAACGCACTCATCGACATTATGGTCGCCTCGGTTTTGGCCATGCAGCCAGACCAGGTATTTGATGTTTTTTCATAAAAACACCGGTGCAACCACAGAAATCAATAATCGGCAGGAAAATAGAGCGGAATATAGATTCTCCTGCCGATTTGGGCCAGTACTTTCCCTTGCAATAACTTATCCGTGCATTTCGTATATTATAAGTATGTAAGTAATATAAAATTAGATAATTAAAGTATATTTTATAACATGAGATCTGTTATAGATTCGGAAAGAATCCCTATCAAACTTTGGATTGATTTAAGTGAAATAGAATCGGATACCCTGCAGCAGGCACGCGATTTGGCAAATTTACCTTTTGCATTTAAACATATTGCTATTATGCCCGATACGCACCTGGGATATGGAATGCCCATCGGGGCGATATTGGCAACAAAAGATGTGATAGTTCCAAATGCCGTGGGCGTGGATATTGGCTGCGGCATGTGCTCGTTACGCACCAACTTAAAGGATATTGAAACGTCTGATTTAAAGAAAATAATCAGTATTACAAGAAAAACGATTCCGGTTGGATTTAAACATCATAAAGAGGCACAAGATGAGAAATGGATGCCCGAATTAAAAGCAAAATTGCCCATAGTTGAAGAAGAATACATTAACGCAATGTATCAGGTTGGCACTTTGGGCGGCGGCAACCATTTTGTTGAAATCCAGAAGGGATCAGATGGTTATATCTGGATTATGATACATTCAGGTTCCCGAAATTTGGGTTTCACTGTTGCAAAGCATTATCACGATTTGGCGAAAACTAAATATCCTGAATTGAACAAAAATATTCCGGCAGATTTATCAGCACTACCCAAAGGAAGTGAAGATTATGAAAATTACTGGAATGAAATGAATTATTGCATCGAATTTGCATTATCTAACCGAAAATTGATGATGGAAAGGGTGAAATCCGCTTTTATGGAAGTTTTTGCCAATGTGGAATTTTCAAACTTCATCAATAAACCGCATAATTTTGCAGCAATAGAAAAACATTTTGGTGAAGAGGTTATTGTGCATCGAAAGGGCGCAACCCGGGCGCGTAAAGACGAGTGGGGTATGATTCCCGGCTCGCAGGGTACGAAATCTTTTCTGGTGAAAGGAAAAGGTAATGCGGAGTCTTTTGAATCTTGTTCACATGGTGCGGGAAGGGTAATGAGTCGCGCCAGAGCCCGCAAAACCCTCGATTTGAATAAAGAAAGGCAAGCCCTGACCGATAAAGGGATACTGCACGCCATCCGCCATAGAGGTGATTTAGATGAAGCGCCAAGTTCATATAAAAATATTGAGAAAGTTATGGCCTCCCAAAAAGATTTGGTGGATATCCAGATAGAATTACAACCCTTGGCGGTGATGAAAGGGTAATATCGGCCCTGGCTTTGGAAATCGGCATATATTTGAGTGCACTGAATTTCTATGACGTGCTGATGTGCATTTTATCCTTAAACCAGTGAAGTGTTCCCAAAGAATCCCTTATTAATGTGTGTTTACGGCAGTATATAAAATTTATTTCCGTCGGATTTATCAGGCGGAATGATTTTTATATACCTATTTCCGGGCTTTATTCTGGATAGTTGATTCGCCGGCGGGCGAACGCGGTTCCGTGCCTTTGGCGCATTGTTTTGAGGGTAGGCGGCTTTACGTCATATTGAGCGGAGCGAAATAACTGGAGTGTCGAATTGCCTAATAATGTTGAAATAAATCGAGCTATAGTTTATCTCTTTTTTTTTACCCAAAGCTTGCAGCAACGGTACCGATTCTTCGCTGCGCTCAGAAAGACGCATGTCGGTTGATGAATATTTTTATCATCTAATATGTTTAAAATCCGGAGTTTTATGGTTTTATTATCGAAAATTGTGTCAATTTATTTTGTTACACTATATTTCCTTTCCAATTTTTATAGTCTTCTAAATCAGCGCCTATAAAATTAAGGCACATTAACACCACGCCCGCATCATCGATATAACCTATTCCCGGAATAAAATCTGGTATAGTGTCTATGGGCGAAAGTACATAAATGAGCGTACCAACAACTGCTGCTATCGTTGCCCACGGAATTTCTTTATAAGCCCCATCTTTATAGTCTTTCAACATCGATTTCATTGCTTTAAACTCGTAAAAAAATTCTATGAGCTTTGAGTTAAGCTGAAATTTTCTGCTAATTTTATCGCTGTTAGCTAAGACTTTTTCTAAATCGCTTCTTGTAGCTGTATTTCGGCTCTTTTCGAATTCATATTTGTAATTTTTCTTTTCTTTAAACATATCAGCCTCCGTTAATCGTGGATTTATGCTTGCTTACTTTTTCGAAATATACCGGTATAAGTTTCAAATTATTTTAAAAATAGTAACGTATTCTGCTTCAAATATAAAAAAAGCCACATCCTATTAAGATGCGGCTTTTTATCTTCTTAAAGCGTAGAGAGTATAACGACTAATCTAAATCTATCTTAGAAATATCGATATTCATCGCCTTGGCAACGCCTTCTCCGTAAGCCGGATCGGCTTTATAGCAATTTTTGATATGTCTTTCTTTAATAAATTGCTCGGCATCGCCCATCGCTCTGGCTGTGTTGCCAAATAGGACTTCTTTTTGTGTATCGTTCATCATTCTGAACAAGTTTCCGGGCTGGGTGAAATAATCACTGTCATCTTCCCTGAAATCGTAATGATAGGCGTCACCTTCCAAACCTGAGGCCGGTTCGGCATATTCCTTGCTTTCCTGCCATTGTCCATAACTGTTGGGTTCGTAATGAAGGGTAGAGCCTTCGTTGCCATCTACACGCATAGCACCATCGCGGTGGTAATTGTGGAACGGACATTTTGGTTTGTTAACGGGGATTTGATAGTGATTTACTCCCAAACGGTAGCGCTGGGCATCGCCGTAAGAGAATAAACGACCCTGAAGCATTTTATCCGGCGAAAAACCAATTCCCGGTACTACGTTGGCCGGATTAAAAGCGGCTTGTTCTACATCGGCAAAATAGTTTTCTGGTACTCGGTTCAATTCAAGCACGCCCACATCAATTAGTGGATAATCGCCATGTGGCCATACTTTTGTTAAGTCGAATGGATTGAATTCGCAATTTCTGGCTTGCTCTTCGGTCATTACCTGAATTTTCATGTTCCATTTGGGGAAATCGCCGCGATCTATAGCGTCCACCAAATCTCTTTGGTGGCTTTCACGGTCTTTACCAATCAATGTTGCAGCTTCGGCATCCGTTAAATTCTCAATGCCTTGTACCGTTTTAAAATGGAATTTCACCCAAATCCTTTCGTTATCGGCGTTTATCAGGCTGAAAGTATGACTTCCATAACCGTTCATGTGGCGGTATGTTTTTGGGATACCGCGCTCGCTCATGGTAATGGTAACTTGGTGGAGCGATTCCGGTAACAAGGTCCAGAAATCCCAGTTATGATTTGCACTTCTTAAATTTGAACGAGGGTCTCTTTTAACAGCCTTGTTCAAATCGGTAAATTTGTATGGGTCGCGCAGAAAAAATACCGGAGTATTATTACCGGCCAGATCCCAGTTACCTTCTTCGGTGTAAAATTTAAGTGCGAAACCTCGGATGTCCCTCTCCGCATCGGCCGCACCTCTTTCGCCGGCAACGGTAGAGAACCGCGCAAAAACTTCGGTTTCTTTGCCAACTTCGGAGAACAGTTTTGCTTTGGTGTATTTGGTAATGTCGTTGGTAACGGTAAAGGTACCGAAAGCCCCCGTGCCCTTGGCATGCATTCTTCTCTCAGGAATAACTTCACGGTCGAAGTGCGCTAATTTTTCGAGAAACCAAAAATCCTCCAATAACATTGGTCCTCTTTTTCCTGCTGTTTTAACATTTTGGTTCTCGGCAATGGGACGGCCGGAAACCGATGATAATTTTTTCTTATTGTTCGACATATTTCAATTTACTCTAGGTTTTAATTGATGATGGTTTAAATTTCCAAAAAGATGTGAAATAAATGTAAATAATGTATGTAATGTACCTGGATTACTATAAATGTAAGCTCCAGCTAGTACAAATTTCACTTAAATAATTGAAATAGTTGTTTTTTAGTTCCTAAAATTATGTAAAAACATAAGGCTAATATAGAATACTGATTTTATTATAATTGAATAGCGATCGTTAGGCAAATTCTGCCGGTACATTAATACAATTATTTAGATATGCTTAATAAAAAAAGGCACTTAATCGTTAGATTAAATGCCTTTTTGGTACCAAAGGTGGGAATCGAACCCACACTCCATAAGGAACACGATTTTGAGTCGTGCGCGTCTACCAATTCCGCCACTTTGGCCTGTGTAAACGGGGGCTTAAATATACGGCTAGAAATGAATAAAACACAACCCGGAATTTAATTAATTGTAGGGTGGGGTTTAGGTGCACAGGGTAATAAAACTTTATTTAAGATTTAATAAATTTCTGTTTATTTCATCACGTAATGTGGGTTCAACGTGTACCTCGTCGGCGTAATGATTCCAGTTGTTCACCGTATCATTTATTTCATCAATAATTTCAGAAGCTCTTTTTAGATTGATAGATTTTCCAATGGTAAGTAAATCAGATTTGGTAATATTTTTTCTTTTTCCGTTTATACTTAATGCATGTTGGCTCACCCAAACGCTATCCGGGCGGTAGGCATAACAAAGGTCGTAAGCCGGTGCCAATTCCCAGGTACTGTTTTTCTTCAATAGGAAAGAGAAGTTTTTGGTATGGTCGTCGCAATTTCTTGCAATAACATTAAAGGCCATTCTTCTGAACATCTGCTCAGCATCGGCATAGCTAAGTTTCAGTTCTCTCATACATTGGAAAAGCTGTTCGTAACCAAAGCTACCTACCAGGTTATAATCGAAATGCTTCAGGGCACAAAAAGTTTGCACATGGTGTTTGGCATTGCCGGTATCTCGATCAAATCGTTTGGTCATAAAATGTGCTCTGTTATTTTCCTCCAATAAACGAGAGGGCATCATTTTGATGCCGCATGCTCTGGCCATATTATAATATGCCATTTCAACCCTGCCATAACCATGAGTGCTGCCCAGCTGAACATCGCTTACGCCATCAAGTTTAATTAGCCAATGTTCAAATCCTTTTGGTGCTTTGGTTTGGCCGGATTTTACCTCGCCGGTTGTTTCATTCAAGGCTATAACCGCTTTGGGACGTGCACCGCCCGCGGATGTTCCTATTTTTAAAATTTCCAGAACTGCCTGCTCTTCATTTTTTTTGAGGTTGGTAACAAAAGCCTCACGCTTATTGAGCATCTTTTCGGCAACCGCAACCAAACTATCTATTTCGATGGTGAATGTGCGTATATTTTCTTTAAGTAATGCAGGTTCAAACTCAAGAGCTCCCATGCCCCGTGTGCCAATAAAACAAAGTTTTTCTACCGGATTCATGCTCTCGGGAGGGCGGCCTTGCTGTGCCAGCCACAGGTTTATTAACTGGTTTCCGTAATTATCGGGCAGTGAGTCTGCTACTAAGCCCGGCAGACCATTAAATGTGTCGTAAATAGAATCTCTGTCTGCTCGAAGTTCCGGAAATGAATACAGGTTACGATTACCAAGAATAGGCATTTTTATGGGTGCTAAATCCCATTCCAATTGTTTGAACTTGGTATCATATTCAAACGTGGCTAATCCGGTTGCCTCATCCCAGGCAACAGCTCCAACCAATTTGTCCCATATTTTAATTTCTGCAACTTCCAAAGCTTAACTACCAATCTGATTTATATTCATTTTTAGTGGCACTTTTTTGGGATTTACTCCTTGCACGCTGGCGCTTTTCTTTTTGCAATTTGACCAATGCAAGTGGACTAAAAGTTTCATTAACTTGAAACTCTTCAAATATTATTAGTTGGTCTAAAACACGCAAAACCTGTATTAAAGTAGGGGTGGTTACCGGTTCTCCGCGCTCTAATAAACTTAGAGTAGAACGACTGATACCGGCTTCTTTAGCCAATTCTTCTTGAGTTTTATTTAACTCTAAACGGTGATGCCTAACATAGGAACCAATTTGTTCTGCCAATGCTTTATCACTCATAGAATCCCATCTATTGTATGATTTATCAGACATAAAATATTAATTTAGTATTAATGTATGATTTCTCATTCAATATACAAAGTTTTTATAGATATTAAAAATGCGTATGATATATTACTCATTAAGTATTAATATAATATTTATTGAGTAATATATCATTCATAATAAATTAAATAATAGTTAATTCTTCTGCAATTAATTCTGCTTGTTTGAGAACCGTTTCGGTAGCCAACTTTTGCATATCGGGAGGATAGCCGTATTGCCGTAAGGTGCGTTTGATTATTGATCTGTATTTTAGGTTTTAAACCTAGATAACAGATTTACTACTATACGTTTCCAACCCAAAAACTCATGCACCATACCCATCCGGGTTCTTAGACTGCCAGTTCCAGCTGTCTTTGCACATTTGGGTGATGTTGCGGGTGGCTTTCCAGCCGAGTTCTTTTTCTGCTTTGGCGGGGTCGGCGTAGCACGTGGCTATATCGCCGGGGCGACGTGGAGTTATTTTGTACGGAACGGGGCGTTGGGAGGCTTCTTCAAAGGCTTTTATCATTTCCAGAACACTGGTTCCTTTGCCTGTGCCCAGATTATATATTACTAAGCCGGGATTGGTGTTTAATTTTTCTAACGCTTTTACGTGGCCAATTGCTAAATCAACAACGTGAATATAGTCGCGTACTCCGGTGCCGTCTTCAGTGGGATAATCGTCGCCAAAAACGGATAGTTGTTTTAATTTGCCCACGGCTACTTGTGAAATATAAGGCAGTAAATTATTGGGAATATCGTTGGGATCTTCGCCAATCAAACCACTTTCATGTGCACCGGCCGGGTTGAAATATCGAAGTAGCGCAATATTCCAAGATTTATCGGCTGTATGGAAATCTTTCAGCATATATTCGATAAATAATTTGGTTCGGCCATAAGGATTGGTTGCCGCCAGCGGAAAATCTTCGGTTATGGGTACGGTATGCGGGTCGCCATATACGGTTGCCGATGAACTAAATACCAGATTTTTAACGCCGTGTTTTTGCATCAAATCACATAAAACCAGAGTGCTGTCTATATTATTTTGATAGTACATCAGTGGTTTTTCAACCGATTCGCCCACAGCTTTATGTCCGGCAAAGTGTATAACCGATTCGATATCATGATTTTTAAATATGGCATCGATTTTATCGTAATCTTTTAAATCGTAGGCATAAAATGGAATCTTCTTTCCTGTAATTTCCTCCACTCTTTTTATAGCCAATTTACTGCTGTTGTTCAGGTTGTCAACAACAACTACTTTTTTTCCAATCTCTAACAATTCAAGTACAGTGTGGCTTCCAATGTATCCCGCGCCTCCCGTTACCAATATCTCCATTATTCTTTTCTATTTTAGCATTTGGCAAGTACCGGCAGTTTCTAATTTAATCAGCTGCCGATATCTCGTTTAGTTCTTTTATTACTTGTTGTGTGGTTTTAGAAACTTTATCTATGATTTTTTCTATACCAATTTCGGTGTTTTCTTCCCTTAATATCTCTTTTCCTTTCTCGTAACAATCAAGCATAATTTCGATACCCAGCAGTTCCAATATGGGTTTTATTTTATGTCCGGCTCTTCTAAAACCTTCTAAATCTCCTACTGTTAGGTATTTGTTGAAATCGTGATTGAATTCTGCGAAAGAGTCGATGGCGGCATCGGTAAATTCAACAATATATTCTTTCTTACCATAAAGCATATTATGTATTACACCAATATCCAATATTTTATCTGAACTTCTCAACTGCTTATTATTTAACTAATTATTGCCTAAGAATGTACGGGTTTGGTTATAAAATGAGGTGTTGGTTTTCCAAATTCGTCAACATGCACAAATACTATTTTATCGATGGTAATGATAACTTTTCTTTCAAATTTTGTACGTACTTCGCATTTTACGGTTACTGACGTTCTTCCAAAACTTACTAACTCCATTCCAATTTCAATAACCTCGCCTAACGCTGCTGAATTCACAAAGTTAATTTCCGACATATATTTGGTAACTATATTGCCCTTACCAAGCTGTACCAGTACAAAAACCGCGGCCTCTTCGTCAATCCAACTTAAAACGGCACCGCCAAAAAGTGTACCATGCGCGTTTAGATCTTGCGGTTTTATAATTTTTCTACTGTAATATTGCATAAAAATGTATGTACAAATTCTATTTATGATTTCGTTTGCAACGAATTTTGCACAGTACTCAATATATCAAAGGTTTTTGTTTAAAAGAATATATTAATTTTATCTAATATATTAGTTTATGGTATCATAACTTTAGTCGATGCCTTATCATTTCATTTTTTTGGGTTGGCGAATTTGGTTTTTGTATGGTATTATGGTTGCATAAATAACAAGTGCTTATGTTTTATAGTTTTAATTCTACTTCATTAGACAGGTTACAAAATAAATTGGGAGAATTGCTCACGCTCCATAACAAAAATATTTTTGCACCAAACTGGATAGTAGTGCAAAATAAAGAAATGGGCGAGTGGCTCAGCATCAATATAGCCAGGCAACAGGGCATTTCTGCCCATAACCAATATGTGTTTCCGCTGGAACTAGCCTGGAAAATCTACAGGCTTAATGATAATAAAGTTGCCCACAATCTTCCGCTAGATTTGATACCCATGCAATGGTCCATATTTGAATTGCTTCAAAAAAAATCCGATTTATTGGACGAAAACATCATTAAAGGAGAGAGCCTAAACAAGAATCAGCTTTTTCAAATCAGCCAGAATTTAGCAGATATATTCGATTTATATCAGGTCTATCGCCCGGAATTGTTAAGAAGATTTGAAGCAAGCGAGAGACTTACAAAAGAAGAGGAATGGCAAGGTGAAATTTGGAATTCTTTGGTAAAAAGTACTTCTGCTGAAGGCATCAAAAGCAAGTTTGAAGCTAATGATAATCTTTTAAAATTGCTGAAGAACGGAAGCTATCCTATCGGGAAATTACCTAAAGCGATTTATGTATTTTCGGTGACCCAGATTACCCAACCCTTGGGCATGTTATTGGCAGAGTTATCCAAGTCTATAAATGTATTCTTATTCTTCAATAAACACGAACCAAAGCAAGGTGCGCAACCTGTAAAAGAATGGGAGGAATTTTCAAACCATCTGACGTACCCCGAAATCGATTATGAAAGCGTTATTAATAGTTTAAAAAAGCAATCGGGAATTGAGATTATTGAAACTGATTTGGATGCTGAAATCAAAAAAACAGCCAATACAACCTTACTGGGCAATATAAAACGTGCCATTTCTGGAAATAGTTACGGCAATATGAATGCAGATGCCACATTTCACATACACAGTTGCCATAGTGTCAAAAGGGAAGTGGAGGAGTTAAAAGATGCCATTTTATTGGCAATGGAGCGGGACAAAAGCTTGAAATCGGATGATATCATGATTCTTGTTCCAGAAATGGCCGATTATAAAACCATTTTGGAAGAAACCTTTAAAAATAACAGTGAAGATCCCGATTTGCCCATTTCTACGGGATTTGCCTCACAAAATCCGGCTAATGTTGCGTTTGAGCTGGTTATAAATGAACTGAACGGAAGCTTTAAAGTAACTGATTTATTGGCAATTATCGAAAATCCGGCAGTTTCGCACACGTTAGATTTAGAAGACAACGATATTTCTACCATACGCGACTGGTTTATTGATTTGCAGATTAAACGCGGCAAAGACGTGGATGTTTATTCCTGGCTGCACGGGCTCACCAATTTAATGCTTGGCTTTGGCATGGAATTGGATGGATTTTCCGATTATGACGGATTTATTCCATTTAATAAAATTACAAGTGCTGGACAAGTGGGCTTGGCAGCCAAAATCAAAGCATTTGTGCATACCCTGATATTTTATTCCGAAGCCGTAAAAGTGAATAGAAGTCCTGTGGAGTGGTTGGAATTTTTGTCGGAAATGACGCGAACTCTGTTGCTTCCAGAAAACACTGATAAATTTGGTTTTAAAAGAATAGTGAGGAAGCTGGAAACGCTGAAGGAAAAGCTGGAATTATCGAATTATTCCGACCAGGTAAGCTATGCATTTATAATAGGATGGATAAACAGGCAAATAAATGAGCATAAAGCCACATCGGGGAGGTTTGGTGGTGGAATTACAGTAAGCACATATGTACCCAATCGTGGGATTCCCTATAAATTTATTGCCATTTTGGGCTTTAATGAGGGGGTGTTTCCCAGGAGCGAGCGCAGGCCTGAATATGATTTGATTCATAAAAAACCACAACCGGGCGACAGGGTACTAAAAGAAGACGACAGTTATTTGTTTTACCAAACCGTTCAAAGCGCCCAAGATTTTCTGCATATCAGTTATTTGGGGCAGGATTTATATTCCAAGAATTTGAAATTACCTTCCATTTTACTGCAACAGCTGATAGACCTGCTGAAAAGAGAAAAGTTGCCTGAGAACAGTTTCTTTACTGCACACAAAATGCACGCGTTCAATAAGGTTTATTTTAAAGATGGTGAACAATCGTACTCTAAATTAAATGCGCAGCTGTCCGATTTTATTTATAATAAAAAACTGGGCTCAAAAGAATTTGTTGATGTCGCACTCTCGCTCGAAGATAAAAACCAGATTAAGCTAGATGATTTGATTGCTTATTATAAAGACCCCTCACGATTTATTGCAAGAAATTTATTGGGTATTTCTTTGTACGATGATTACCAAGAACTCGAAAACCGTGAACCCTTTGACCTAGATAATTTGGAGAATTATCAAATTCGCAATAGAATTAAAAATGGGGTATTAGGAAAGGTAGATTTAGAGAATTTGACCAATAATTTGCAATTATCGGGGTTATTGCCCCAAAAAGCCGTTGGAAAGTTTGTGTGGGATATGCAGGAAAAGAAAATGAGTGGCTTTAAGCAGCAAATACAAAATTATCCGGCACATAAAAACTCGGCCGTAGAAATTGATTTAACGATAGGAGATTACCAAATAACCGGTACTATAAGCGATGTATTTGATGATGAATACGTTTTTATATCGGCAGCCGGCATTAAAGCAAAGTATTTTATAGAAGTGTGGATTGGACATCTGATTTTGAGTTTGGTAAAACCTGATTTGAAACGAAGTGCCTTGATTTGCTATAACAGTAAAAAATCTTATGAATCCTATTTCTTTACACCGGTAAACAAAGAAGATGCCGAAGAACAACTTGAGCAGCTTCTAGAGCAATATATAAATGGAAGTCAAAATCCCAAAAAATATGCTTATGAACCCCAAATGGCATTTGAATTTTGCGATAAATTGAGTAAAAAACCGGATGATTCAGTCTTAGCTTTAAAAGATGCGGCCGAAAAATGGGAGGGTAGTCCGTGGAGCCAATTTACGCCACCAAAAGACGAACCATACAACAGGCTAATCTGGCAATCGAATCCCGCCGATGAGGAAAGTTTTCAGGAAGTGAGCAAAATTGTATTCAAAAAATTGATTTTGGCAAAGAGGACCGGAAAATGAAAGAATTAAAGATTTTTGAAGCGCCTCTGACAGGATTTAGTTTGGTAGAAGCCGGCGCAGGTACCGGAAAAACGTATAACATCACTTCCATATATGTAAGGGCAATTATAGAGCGTGGATTAATGCCAAAAAATATATTGGTTCTTACTTTTACCAATGCTGCGGCTGCCGAATTGAGAAGCCGAATCCGCCAAAGAATCAATCAGGCAATAAATGTATATGAAACCGGAAATACCGAAGGCGATACGTTTTTAGAGGAATTGACAGCACGCTTAAATGAGGAAAATTATAACTTATTAAAGCAAGCTCTTTACTCGCTAGATGAAGCTACGATTTCCACTTTTCACAGTTTTTGTAACAATCTACTGCGCGAAGATTATATAGAATTTGGTGTGCAGCCCAATTTTGAATTGGTGGACGCCAAGGATGAACTATTTGAAGAAAGCATTGATAATTATTGGCATAATTTTATCAAAGAAAGTGAAGATGATACGGCAAAATCTATCGTTTTAGGATATCTGCTCGACCAAGAGTATAACCCGAAAAAACTGGCAAAGTATATAAGCGAGTTTAATCCCAGAAGTGATACGCAAATTTTACCCGATATTCAGATATCTGCCGGCAATAAATCGCTTTATGATGAATTGGGAGAGCTCTATGTAGAAATGCAAAAACAGTATGCAAACGACAATGCAGAGCTGCGAAAATTAATGAATCTGGACGAGATTCAAATATTCAGTATTGAGGTTTACAGGCAATATAATGCCTATGCTAAAGAATTAGATGTCTGGTTTAGTGGTAAAAATAAAACACCTGGATTTATAGATAGTTTGCAAGTATTTAGCAATAAATATCTTACGGATAAGGTTTATAAAAAATTCAAGTCCATGTTCATATTTCCAAATTTATGCCGTATGGTTGATAGATTTTTGGATTTATTGGAGCAAATAGAGGTCGCTTTTCTAAAAGATGCTATACAGACGATAAATAACGCCTATATCGAAGAAAAAAGAAATAAAAATCTGTTCACTTTCGACGATTTGATTGGTATAATTGCTGAAAAAATTGGGGAGGATAAGTCGGGCGCAATTGCATATAATATTGCTTCAAAGTATCCCTTAGCCTTGATTGACGAATTCCAGGATACCGATGAGGAGCAGTATAAAATTTTTAAAACCATTTATTGGAACCAGCCCAATACCGGCCTTTTTATGATTGGCGACCCCAAACAGGCTATTTATAGTTTCAGAGGGGCAGATTTATATACTTATTTTAAGGCAAGGAATGATGTTCCTCAAAAGCAACGGTATTCTCTTTTACACAACTATCGCTCATCAGATAGCATGATAGATGCCGTAAATCAGCTCTTCAATCACAAAGAAAATGCATTTTTGCTGGACGAATTGAAGTTCAATAATGCAAAGCCCCCGATTGGTAAAAAAGATTTTCAAAAGCTATATAATGACGGTGTAGAAGTTACAGCTCTGCAATTCATCAAGGTTGGGGAGGATGTATATTCCAATAAAACTATGATGAACAATGACATCCGTAGCACTTTGTTAGCAGAAATTAAAAATCTATTATCGGGCAGCTATAAAATCGATGATAAAGCGCTAAAAGCGTCGGATATTGCAGTACTGGTGCATAAAAACTCAGAGGCTTTGGATATTAAGGTATTGCTGGCGCTTTTTGACCTGCCTTCGGTAATTATTTCTAAAGAATCGGTATTTAATACCGATGAAGCTCAAGATCTATTGCTCATTTTAAAGGCAATTCTGAGTAGTGGTTCCGAAAGTTACGTCAGAGCAGCCTTAACAACCGAATTAATAGGCTACACGGTTAAAAATCTGCACGAATTTATTGATAACGAAAGAAAACGTACCGAAATTTCGATATTATTTGGTGAACTTCTGAAAATCTGGAAGGAAAAAGGCGTCAGGGAATGCATTTCCAAGCTGAATAGCAGTTTTAAATTAGTTAATAATATTTCTAGGTACTTTGATGGGGAACGGCGAATTACAAACTATTATCACCTGATTGAGTTGCTATCCGGATACGAAACCGAAGAACATGCTTCGCCTTCGGTATTGCTACGATATTTAAACGAAAAAGTCAGTTCAGATACTCAACAAAATAGTAAAGACGATGAAATCATCAGGCTGGAAAGTGATGAAGAGCTGATTTCCATAGTTACCCAGCATTCAAGTAAGGGATTAGAATATCCTATTGTATTTATAGCTTCTACGTGGGAATCAATAAATACAAATAAACCCGGTAGTGGCAAAAAGGCAGAAGTATTTTCGTTTCATTCGGGTGGTGATACATATAAAAGCCTGAGTCTGCCACTGGCAGATCCTGAACATTACACCCAATCACGCTTTGAAGATTTGGCCGAGAAAATCCGCCTCTTTTATGTGTCACTAACGCGGGCGGCGGTAGCTACCTATATTCCATTTTTAGAAACTAAAAAAGAGCACTTTTCTCCTATTAAAATACTCTTGCACCGGCATAACGATAATTTGTTGGAGGATTTAAGAGGGGCAATTTATTCGAAAGGAGATTTTAACTTAAAAATGGCCGATGTGCTCGAAAATTTCTCTAAAAAGGAAAATATCGAAATCAGAGATGGGGCAGAATATGATGATTTTAAATTAAGAAGATTTGAAACTCCAAAAGAGACTTACAATCCGAAAGCCAAAGAGTTTAGCAGAACGGATGCTTTTGATTATCCCAGAGTTACCAGTTACTCGGCTCTTACCGATAAACGGACCGAACCTACGGTTTATGAAGTCCGGAATGAAAGTGAAGCACGTGATTTGGATGAAACACCTGTATCGTCTCCAGACAAAGAAGATAAAATACCGGAAAGTGATAATGCCATCTTCAATTTACCGAAAGGAGCCGATACCGGGAATTTAATCCATAATATACTGGAACTGGTGGATTTTAAATCGGATGAAACCATGGTGGACGAGGCCACAAAAGAAGTGGATTACTTCGGTCTGGACGAACGGCAAAAGGAAGTTGTATTGAGCTGGATTCAAAAAATAGTCAGCCACCCGATATTAACCGATGGCACCGCTTTGAACGGCTTGAATAACGATAATCTTACGAAAGAAATGGAATTCTATTTCCCCATTGAAAGTATAAACGTGGAGGAGGTTGAGGGGATAATAAGAAACCGACAAAATTCAGCACCACAACTGAGCGAAAACCATATCCGTGGTTATTTGAAAGGATTTATAGATCTGTTTTTTAAACATAAAGGCAAGTATTATATCCTCGATTACAAAACCAACCATCTGGGAGAAAACTACCAAAATTACGACGTGGGACAGCTTAAAGAGGCCATTATTTCGGATAATTACGATATACAGTATAATATCTATACTGTGGCAGCGCACCGATTTTTGAAAAATAAGGTTAAAGACTATTCCTACGAAAGGGATTTTGGAGGAGTAATATATCTTTTTGTACGTGGATTGAATGACGCGGATGAAAGTCAGGGTGTGTATTTTGAAAAGCCCGATTTTGCTAAGATAGAGGCGTTAAATCAGCTATTTAAAAAGGGAGTTTAGTCATGAGTCAATTCATTTTAGATAAATTACTGCTTTTAAAAGGTGGAATGGAAATTTCCGACGTAGAGATTGAATGGGTCAGAACTTTGCTCTATTTGCAACCAAATGCCAATGAAACGGTGCTGATTGTAGCCGCTTTGTGTGCCAATTATCAACTAAATGGTAATTTATGTTTCGATTTGCAGATGCCGAACGATAACCCCGGTGCTTTAAGATTGATGGAAATGTTACCCGATGGAAAATCGAATTCAAAAGCCGTTTTGGAGGCTTTGGAACAGTCGGAATTGGTAGGTAAGCCGGGTGAAATCAAACCCATGATTTTGGAAGATAATCGGGTTTATCTGCAAAAATATTGGAAATACGAAACGGAATTGGCCGGCTGGATTACCGAGCGTGTAAGCAGGGAAATAAACGATATTGGTGAAGATGAAAGTAAGTTTGTGGAAAGCCTGTTCCGTCCGTTGCCGGATGGTGAGGTTGATTGGCAAAAAGCGGCTGTTTATATGGCTCTGGTTAAAGATTTTCTCATTATTTCGGGTGGACCGGGAACCGGAAAAACGTTTACGGTAAGTAAAATCATAGAATGTTTGCTCAAAAATGATGAAAACCTAAAATTGGCATTGGCGGCACCAACAGGGAAAGCCGCACAACGTTTAAGTGAATCGCTGGCTACCGGAGCCCACAAAGAACTGGAAGCCAAAACATTGCACCGGCTGCTGGGCGCGCAGATGGACGGCACTTTCAGATATGGAGTCGGTAAAAAATTACCGTACGATGTCATACTGATTGACGAGGCTTCCATGCTGGATATACGCCTGTGGATTCAGTTGATACGTGCTATTAAAGACGATACAAAACTTATTTTATTGGGCGATAAAGATCAGCTATCATCGGTAGAGGCGGGTGCCATACTCGGCGATATTTGTTTTAACGCAAAGAACAGATTTTCCCCGAAATTAGTTGAATTTTTGAACAATAATAACATTCCGATTAAGACAGAAAATACAGAATCCATAGCTTTGGATGACAGCATTGTATTATTGACGAAATCGCACCGGTTCAGAGGCGACTCCGATTTAAAAATGCTGGCCGATGCCGTAAATGACGGTAATGCAGATTTGGCAATTAAATTATTGGAAGACGAAATGCTTAAAGATGTTCAATTTATTGAAAGCGACCCTGCTGTTTTGGACAGTATTATCCAAAAATACAGCGTTGATACTTATTTAAGGAACAAGGATTTGCCGATTGAAAAACGCTTTAATGGGTATAGCGATTCGCAAATACTTTGTGTTATAAACAGGGGGCAGTTTGGGATTGAAAACATCAACTTGCGGGCCGAGCAAAAAATTAAGAAAAGCCTCAAGGCTTCGTACAATACCGATTGGTATGATGGTAGATATATCATATTTACGAGCAATAATAGGCAACTGGGTGTTCAAAACGGTGAAACGGGTATTTATGCGGCCGAAAATGGCGATAATTACCGATTATACGTGGAAGGAAAGACCGACAGACAAATTTCTGCCGGGCGTGTACAGGAATTTCGTCCGGCTTATGCCATTACCGTTCACAAAAGTCAGGGTTCCGAATATAAAAATGTGGCCATAATATTGACCGATTTTGAAAATCCTGTTTTATCGAAGGAGCTTTTATACACCGCAATAACCAGGGCCCGGGAAAAAGTCGCCATCATCGCAACCAAAGAAATATTGAGATACACCATTTCCCGAAAAATAATACGTAATAGTGGTTTGGCCAAGAAATTGGGTGCCCAAAAAGCCGTGTAAATATAATCGACATTTATTTATGACCGGTCCAATAGGCGTAAATTGTTTGACACGAAAGGGTTATGAGAATAAAAACACTATTTTTTTGTAAACAAAAACTCACCGCCCATTTGAAAGAGTATCATTTCATTTTTCTCAGGATTAAACTCCAAGACCAAACCCGCCTGTTCGAAACCAAATCTATTTTCGCCGGTAGCTTCAAGTGGAAATGAGGGTTGTCCTGTGGCCTGACCTACCAATGCATCGCCATCCCTGGAAATGGTAATGGCTATAGGTAGCTGTTCGGAAACGTATTCGCCGACATATAGGTCAAGCAACTCCGTATCGACTGTAAAATCAGTGAATTCCGGTATTACAATATCCATGCCATAGGCAGCACTTAGCAAAGCAATGCTGATATCGTTTGTATTTATGTTGGAGGCGTTGGATGTCCACGCAATGGCTATATCACCGTCTTCGAAGTAGGAGAACAAAGATGAAAAACCGTCAATGCCGCCGGTGTGACCGTAGCCGATTTTATCGTAAAATGGAATTTGAAACAGACCCAATCCGAAGCCATCAGTTGTTGTTTTCATAGATTGCAGACTTTCTGCGGTCAACAGCTCATTTTTAAACAAAGCATTGGCAAAAATAAGAATGTCGGTCGGGGTGGAAGCAATTGAACCGGCACCTAATGGAACCGACATATCCGTTTCGTTTTCAATTTTCCACGCTTTTCCACTTCGTACATAAGATTTTGCCTCGTTATTTTCGGCATTAATCTTTGCACCATTATATGTGTTTCCCAATTTCAAGGGCTCAGTTATGTATTTGTTTAATATATCCGAATAGCTCATGCCAAAAGCGTCTTCCAGAATAAAAGTTAACAGAACATAATTTGAATTACTGTATTCCATTGCACTACCCGGTTCGAAAACACTGTCGTAACTTTTTATCTTGGCCAATAAGTTCTCTTTAGTGATAAACTGTGTGTTCCATTCGAGGTAATCTTCCGCTGAAGTGAAGTTATAAATGCCGCTGCGATGTTGAAGCAGATGTTTTAAGGTGATTATTTCGGAGTTTGGTATGTCTTTAAAGTATTTATCCAGAGTAATGTCGAGAGATAGTTTCTGTTCTTCTACAGCTTTCATTATCAGAGTAGCAGTAAATGTTTTGGAAATAGAGCCAATTCTGAATTTAGTGTTTTCGTCCATTTTAACTTCGTTTTCAAAGTCCGAATAACCAATACTACGTTGATATACTAAATCACCGTTTTTTGAAATGGCAACACTGCCCATAAATCGATCGGCCTGTTCAATGGCGTCAAAATATTGGTTCAGTGTTGTGGTTTCTAATTCTTGTGCGTGGATAAAATTCGCACTTAATGTGAAAAGCAAAAAGAGAGAAAAGGTTCTAAGCATTTTTCAGATGTTTTTTTAAATAGATGACCAGGCAATTGTTACTATCACTTTACGGCGCAAAGCAGTTAAAGTTTCGTATAGTAGTGCCGTAATATAATAAATACACCACAGTTTTTTATTTGTAGCAAGCAAAAGTTACTAAACGGTGATTTATTTTATATAATTGATATAAATTTAAATACTTATAGAAACAGTCTGTGGTTTTGTAAAAACATGATTTACCGGGGATATTTGATCAGGTTCATAAATCAATGCTAAATATCCGGAATCTTCCGATTTTTCTTTCATCATCTCTACAAAATTAACTTTACAGTTATTGCCCGTAATAAAGTCGCTATCGTTCATAACTGAATTAAAAGATACGGATTTGAAACCCAGCTCCATGTTTACTTTTATAACAACTGGATTGGCCGATAGGCTGAAAATCTTTGAGTGTGGAAATTTATCCCTGCATATCTCAAAAATTTTATATTTAATGGCCTTAGAAATTCCTATGCCTCTAAATTCAGGTTTTATTATCAAGCCCGTGCTTGCAATATATTTTTTATGGCTCCATACATCAATGCAGCAAAAACCTATCCATTTGCCAGTTTCTTGATCGATAGCCAGTACAGCTAGGCCTGCTTCTATTTTTTCAATAATATAATCTACGGTTCTATCGGGTATGCCGGTGCCTCTTATTTTGGCAGAGTAGTTGATTTCGTCCACAATCGATTGTGCCAACCCAATATGGCACTTTTCGGCCAGAGCAATTTTGTATTTTATGGTATTATTTAACATGGTATTTGAGTGTTGAGTGAGTAAAGTGATGTTGTAAATAGGGTACAGACGTATTTTATCTGTAAAATCGGACGCTAAAAGAACGGGTAGTTATATGAATAACTAAATCTTAGCTATGCCGAGGTGCCGGTCGGTTTGCCGGGAGTGGAAGTGTGGGGGTAGGTGAAATAACAGCAGTAGTATTTAGCTGTGAGCCAAATTCTGTAAGATTGGTATATGTGGTGCTGTTATTGTTCATTAAATAAAAGTTCGGAATTTAATATCCAAACCGAATGTAGAAACTAATTTCATTAATGTAAACAGTAAAGGATAAAATATTTTTTTCGCCAAAAATGGCCTACCAGATAAAAAGAACCCAAAGTAAACCTTTAAATTCGGCCACTAAGGTACCTAAAAATATACTGTTAATTAAGGTGTGGTCGGCAAACCATTCTATCCAAAAACGCACGGCCATTACCTGACTTGCCAGGAAATACACAATAATTATAAAACTGAGTATGTTATCTCCGGTTTCTTTTTCGCTCATAATGCTTGTTTATTTGAATAAAGTGATGCTGTCAATTTGTTGGTACGGCGGTGTTTTTGGAGCCTCTCAACTTGAATATTATAATAACAAATACCGATAAAAGCCCCATTGCCACCAATTGATGGATTTGAGCCAGGGTTTCGTAAAGTCCGAAGTGCCCATTTTGTATATAGGGAACGGCCAACACGGTAAAAATACCCAATAATAATTGCAGATTTATAAAAATTGCAATCCAAATGCTACTTTTTTTAATTAAACCGGACTGTTTTTCCGCCCCAAATTTCCAAATTTTATATGCGCCATAGTTGACCATAAAGAACAGTAGATATGCCAACATTCTGTGTACAAAATGGACCCCTGTGGCATTATATATCCAGCTGATGTTCATTATGTTGGGTGGAATCCAAAATCCGTTCATCTTTGGCCATGTCGGGGCTGCTGCACCGGCATGCAATCCAGCCATAAAAGCACCATAAAACAGCTGTATGGTCAGAATCCCAATCAACAGATAGAAATAATTTTTAAGTTTGGGGTTTGGCAAAAACCGCTCCTTTGGAATTAGCAGTTTTAGTGCAAACCACAGTGTATAGACCAATAATATTAGGGCAGAAATAAAATGCACGGCCAGCCGTATATGGCTTACATAAAAAAGGCTCGACTCATTCAACCCGCTTTGTACCATAAACCAGCCAATAAAGCCTTGTAACCCGCCCAGTACAAACAATATGGCAAGGGGAAGAATCATCTTTTTGTCGAAATATTTTTTTGCAATAAAATAAACGAACGGTATTGCGAATACAATTCCCAGGGTTCTCGCCCAAATTCTGTGAAACCATTCCCAAAAATAGATAAACTTGAAATCGGACAGAGTGAAATGACTGTTTACATATTTGTATTGCGCAATTTGCTGGTATTTTTCAAAAGCATCGTTCCAATCGTTCTCGTTAAGAGGTGGCAGAGACCCCATTATGGGCTTCCATTCGGTAATGGATAGGCCAGAGCCAGTTAGTCTTGTAATACCGCCAATTGCAATTTGTATGGCAATCATGGCAACACCAATCAATAACCAAATTGCTACAATATTTCTTTTACGAGGGTCTTCTGTAGTCTGCATATCTGAATTTAATTTATCATGCCAAAGATAATAGTATTTGGTTAAAGTCCCCCGAATAATTTAGAGGTGCATCAAGTTATCCTTTGTAATATAACCAGTGTGTTGGTTACCAGAACGTTATTGATGACTTGGTAGATAAAATTGTCTGGAATCTCATTCAGGAATTGCTCTAATTTCTTTTCGGGCAGATTGATTCCGGCATTGAACATTATGAAGCCGTTGACAGAAATCAAACCGCATAGATGTTGCCAAAAAACCTCGCTGTAAAACTTTTCGGGCACTTCCAGGTCGATGAATATATCGATAATGGCTAGGTCGAATAGTTCTGTTGATTTTTGAACGTATTCGTAAGCATCGGCAGAGATAACATTTTTGCGATGATTGTCTTTTATATCAAACTTCTTTTCTGCAATTTTGATAATTACAGGGTCTATTTCAACAGCGCTTACCGGGCCTTCAAAACGATATCTGTTGCGAAGCGAATCGATGACCGAACCGCCGCCCATGCCCAAAACCAACACGTTGTTGATATTGGTAAATGGAATTGAATCGAGTCCGTAATTCAATACTTCTTGAAGTGTTCCGTACGAATAGTTGGTGTTCTCGGTATTCAATAAAATCTTATCACCAATCCATTTTACCTTGAGTTTATGGTTAATTTTGGAGTCGAAGTGTTTTACTTTATAAAAAGTTCTGTCCGAAATAGACGAATCCGGTTTTTTCCTCATTACACAACCTTTTTAACATTGCATAAATAGTATGAAGTCGATTAAGACATACTTTTATAATGTAAAATTTATAGGATATGTATAACCGACTGTTTAAACTCAAATATAGTTAGAAAAAATAAGAATAGGACTATATTGGATCAAATTTATGATGCGTAAACAATCGGAGCTGCTAAGTTCAGATAATCAAGGTGTTATTTGATAGCTAAAAGTATAAATGCCAATGTTTTCGGTTGATACATTTTGGCGGGATGGGCCGCGCGTGCCGTTGGTTTCGTAAGTGCCTTGCAGTAGTTTTTCCAAAGGTGAGTTGCCACCGCCATCCTGACCTCTTGTTTGTACTACCAGCGAAAGATTCAATGGCTGGTCGCTCACTATAAGTTTTAAAATATCGGTGCCATAAGGTTCACCAATTTGGAATATGGCAGTGTGTTCGGTTTCGGAAAACCCTTTTAATACAAATTCCGAGGGGGAGTTGTATTCGTCAGGATAAATAATAAATATTTCATTATCGGGGGAAATGTCCATTAAGGTATAGTAGATGGTACGCGGCGAGTGGTTCCTTACCTTTACTTTAATATACGTACCGTCTTTGATTACCATCTGGCCCGCTTCATTTATCAACGATTTTGGGTCCAATTCTATAAAATCGCTGCTTCTGGGGTTGTATGGTATGCCGGCCGTAACCAATTCCAGCGGAATAATAGATATATCTGCCTGCATACGTGGATTATAGTGTTCTAATTGGCGTAAAAAACGTGCCTGTGCAAATCTGTAAATGGATTTGGTGATATCCATTAGCTGCCTTTGGTGAATCTGGTTGTCCGAGTTGATAAAAGGTTCGTTATATACTTCCAAATCGTCAAAAGTAATTGCCCTTAGGTTTACGCCACGCGAGCTTTCTTCGGATTCGATTTCAATTAGTATATCTACATTATCTTCTTCCGTTAAAGTGATAATAGCGTGTTTGCTCAATTCATTTTTTATGGATTCGTTTATTTTATCGTCACCAACATTTACTTTAACGTATATGGTGTTTTCGCTATAATTGGTTTCTGTAATATATACCCAACTTTCTATGGCAGCGTCTCTATCCAAATTGCCTTCCGTGATTTTTACTCTCGATTGATAAATTTGTGAATCTTCTACAATTCCGCTTGCCAATGGAGTTACATTTTCGATTTCTCTGGTATCGGATGGATAAAACGCAACCAGACTGCCTTTGGTCAACGATTGTAGAGCACCGCCGTTAATTTCAACAAATTCGTTGTTATACCAATTTTTTACTGTAAAATAATTTGTCGCCCCCAACAATTTACCTCCCATTATTTCCTGGTCCAAATCGCCTTCTACCTGTGGGGTCTGCCTGGTTGCAATAGTAGCCATTATGTTTTTTACTTTTTCGAAGAGTACCCGGTAGCTGGTATTGTTATCGGCCTCCGAAAGGGCTTTGGAAAGGGCATAGCTTAGTGAGCCGTAATTTGTATTTGTTTCGTAATCGATATATTCGTAATTAATTTCGTGTTGTCCGGAGCCAAAAAAGCTGACCATACTTGCCAAATCTTTATCTACGGTATGCAAACCAAATCCGACTTTGGCGTTATGTTCGTTTATATCTATGGTTGGCGGCTCCCAATCGTCTGGTACGTTTGGATCTTTGGTTCCCCGACCCACACCAATACCGCGAGTTGCTGTACCCGAATGACAGGCATCAATGGAAACCATTACGTTGCCGGCAGGTCCCAATTTTCTTCTTAAATTTTCTAAAACTTCGCCCAGCTCATCATCTCTTAGGTGCAATTCGCCATTATAGGGTATTTTTTCTCCGGTTACTTCGTCTAATATGTAATTAAGTTTAGGAGCGTTTATAGGCACCAGTGCTTCATCCAGGCCATCGAGTTCATCGCCGTTATCGTCGGCTATTTGTTGCCCATGCCCCGAATAGTGGAAGAAAACGACATCGCCTTCTTCCACGTTATGGATTAATTTTTCTTTAAAAAGTTCGAGTATTCTATCTTTTGTCAACTCATCGCCATCGCCGAACAGAAAAATATTATCCTCGCTAAAACCTTGCAAAATCAGAGCATTTTTTATCAGTTCGGCATCATTTCCGGAGTTTATTTTATTCCAACCTGTTTCCTCATTATACTCGCTTATGGTAATTACCAGCGCATATTTGTCGTTGGCCAAAGCGGGTTGTATTGTCAAAAAAAACAGGGCGAAAATCAGCGCAGCGATATTTTTCATGGCAATGGATAAAAATTAACAGAGATTATATTAATGGGATTAATACCAGAGTACTTTACGGAATTGGTCGTCCACGTCAGTGAATCTTTTGTACAGCACTTCGGTGTCGTAATCGTCGTCTGCGTCGTAGCCGAGTATTAAATCAACCTCCCCGCGCACGCCATAAACCCTGAACAGGCCACCCAAGTCGGATAAGGTGGTAATTCTCCACAAATCGCCGTATTCATCTCCACCGGCCAAAATATAATATGCGTTATCCGGACTGGGAATTTCAAGCTGCGAAGTAAATACTCTAACTTGAGCAGATGAATTATCAATACCGAGATCCATATATCTGTCCAGTATATATAGCGCAATACCTGCGAGTTTTCCGGTATCAAGCAAGGTTGTGGCTACGTTTACAGTGTGTTCTTCAACGCCATTGGTAACGGTAAATGCAACTTGCTCGTAAGGTTTTACCCTTTCAAACTGCTCCAAAGTTTCGTCTATATTGCGTACCGGTTTATTGTTGATAGCTTTAATTTGCCATCCGCGATAGCGCAATAATTTTTCGGCTGCATCCGAACCAACAAAAACCTCTCCAATGATGGGCAAATCGTTTAAGGGAGCGCCCATTCTGGTACCAAAAAATGTATTGTAAACTGGTCGGTTTTCCTGTATTTCAACCCCAATATGTGCTCTATTTAATCTCCCATCTTTAATAACATCGGTTACAATTCTGTTGGAAATAATTGGATCCAAAGCCAGGTTGATTTGTTGCTGTAGGGAACCGTCGGGCGCAAAAGTAATTTGACTGTTTATGCCCACCACTTCTCCATTTACGTTTACCAACGGACCGCCGCTGTTGCCCCAGATTACGGTAGCAGTACTTTGAATGAATCCAAATCGCCCCGTAGCGCTGCCACGCATACGATTTAACGCGCTTATTATACCATCGGTTATAGTGTTTGGATAATCACCCAGAGGATTTCCCATGGCATATACGCTGGATGCTATTTTCGGCATTTCTTTGGCAAATTCCATGCTGCCTAAATTATTTTTGGGTGGCGTAACAAACTCCAAAACGGCAACATCAAAAAACGAATCGCCGCCCACCACTTTCATCTCATATTTATCGCCGTTATACGAATATATAAAAACGCTTTCTGCTTCATCCGAAGCCGATTCGACAACGTGGGAATTGGTAACCACATACTTTTTACCATTGCGCGTAATGATGAATCCTGAGCCGGTGGTTAAGGCATTGGAAAGCTCGAGAGATTTCTCGTATGCTTTTTCCGTAATGTCGCCCCGAAAACCCATTAAAACATTGGCAATGGGCTGTTCCTTTTCAATAGCAACGGTAACTACAGCAGTCAATGCCTCCTCTATGGTATCGCTGATATCTTTTGTAACCTGTGCATTTAAGTTATAACTAAACAATAACAACAATAAGAACAGAGAGTTAATAATCTTATTTTTCATGATGTGTAAATTGAATTTAAGTTTGTTTATAACAATAAAATAGTTATTAAGAGAGGTTAAAATAGCCTTTAACTATTTGAATAAACTTGAGGGCATACCACGATTAAAATAGTTATATAAATATTCTTATTCCCCTAATTTTATTGTAACGCTTAAAAAACGCATTAAGCATTATTAATATTGCATAATTATTTAAAAAGAATCAAATGTTATTAAAACGGCGTTAAATCTGCTTCCGTGTATTCTGTGTTTTCCGTGGGTTAAAAAAGACAACCACTGAATACACGAAATACACGGAAAGGGGAAGATAGGGTATTATCGGGATTGCTTTCTTTGGGGCTGAGGCCAATAAGTAAGATTTATATTACTTTATTAGGTAAACTTGATAAAAATGAATTTTGGATTTAGCAATATATAAATGAATTATTTATCATTGCTTAGGTATTTAAAAAACAATCAAACAGATTAAAAATATATTTATAGATATAAAATTTTAACTATTTAACATATAGAATTTAGCGTTTCGCTTTAGAATTTCCCGCATCTGAAAGGTCGAAAATTTCAATAGCACGGGGAAGTGAAAGTGGAAACGCTCATGCGGTATGCGTGGGCGTTCCTTTTTACTTCGTGCTATCGGTATTCGACCACCGCAGATGCGAGTATTGGGAATTAGCTCACGCTATTTTTATGCCGTAGTATGACCAAACAGTTCCAATACGAAAAACAGAGTTTCCAAGAAGACTGCATAAAGAATATCGTAGAGATTTTCAGGGCATTGCATCAAGGCCAATCTTTTGAAAAAGTGATGCAAAAGCACCATGAAGTAAACCGATATCCCTTTCCAATCCGCCCTGAAAGTAAAAACATCGATATTATGATGGAAACGGGGACAGGGAAGACTTTTACCTTTATCCAAACCATGTTGGAATTGTGTAAACACTATTCGTATAAGAAATTCATCATTCTAATTCCTTCTGTTCCCATTCGCGAGGGAACCAAAACCAACTTAAAAGACACGAAGGAATATTTTAAATCTATCTATGCCAACGAACGCGAAAAAGAAATTCAAACCTATGTATATGAGGGTGGAAATACGGGAGAAGTCAAACAATTTATCAATGAATCCCGATTATCAGTATTGATTTTAACTCCCGCTTCGTTCAGCAGTAAGACCAATATTCTAAACCGACCTTTAGAAACGGAAATCCACACACCGGAACTTTTTATAAAAGAAAAAACAGCACCAAAGACCTATTTAGAGGCTTTAAAGCGTCTTAATCCAATTATCATTATGGACGAACCGCATCGGTTTAACGGTGATGCTTTTAAAAAATATTTCGATGGTTTTTCCAACTATTATTTGCGGTTTGGCGCCACTTTTCCGAAGGAAAATAAAAAAGGAAACATTCCGCTTTCCAACGTGGCTTATACCTTGGACAGTATTTCCTCATTCCGTCAAAATCTGGTTAAAAAAATTGTGGTTTATACCCAAGATGTGTTGGAAAACAGAGACACCTTAATCGGTATCAAAAAAGTTCGAAGTCAAAATAAAGCAATCGTTCAAACTTTGCGGAACGATATATCTATCAGGCGAGAATTGGGCATCGGCGATTTGTACAATGGAAAAAGCATTCGAAAAATATTGACATCAGCGATATATTTGAGTGATGAAAGCAAAGTGGAAGTGGATTATGAACTTTCGGATGATGCGATTCGTGCAATGATTCAAAACACCATTAAAATTCATTTTGAAAAGGAAAAGGAGCTATTTGAACAAGGAATTAAAGCCTTAACCTTGTTTTTTATTAAAAGCGATACTCAACTTTTCCGTGGCGAAAATCCAAAGGTCAAAACCACTTTTGAGGAAGAATATTTAAAAGCCAGAAAATCATTTTTCGGGAAATTAAATCCGGAATCAGACTCCGAATACATTGCTTATTTAAACCGGGATTTTGATGATGAAGGTAATCTGCAAGTTCACAAAGGCTATTTTTCGGGCGATAAAGGAAATAATGACGCTAAAATAAAAGCGGGTGTCGATGAAATCTTGAAAGACAAGAAAAAACTACTTTCGTTTGAAAGCCCCACCCGATTTATTTTCTCGATTTGGGCGTTGCAAGAAGGCTGGGATAATCCCAATGTATTTACCATCTGTAAACTGTCTAATCAAGGCAGTGAAATCTCCAAATTACAACAAATAGGACGTGGATTAAGGATTTGTGTGAACCAGGATTTGAAACGGTTTACGCTTGCCACTTTAGATAATGATCAAGAAGCTTTTTGGGAAATCAACAATTTGGATGTAGTTGTTTCCAGCCAGGAACAAGGTTTTGTTGAAGGTATTCAGAAAGAGATTCTGGCAAATTCCTTCTTTATTTCTGATGTGTTTACCGAGCAGGAATTAAAACGATTGTTAAAGGAGAAAAATAACTTTGATGACCGCACGGTAAGGCGCCTTTTCAAGCTATTGGATAATCAGGAGATTATTCTTTTTAAAGAGACTATAGACGGGCAAGATATTTTTGAAAAATCACCGGATTATTCGCAATTAATTAACGAGCAAAATTTACCGGAAGAAGAAAAACAGGCGTTAAAAAATCTTTTCGCATTTGATGCAAAATCTTATATAGAAAATGCAGATAAGAAGAAAATTAAAAAGAAAGTTTATATCAAACCCGAGCATCTGAAAAGCTTTCAAGAATTGTGGAATCGAATCAATAGACGGAGTTCCTATTTTATTGAAGATTTAAGTCCGAAACAAAAAGAACAGCTAATCCAAAATATTATCTTAGAAATTGAAGCATTGGACATCAATCGCATCATTCTACATACACACCGCGAAGAAATTAATGTCAATAGAATTGAACAGGAAGATGCCATTTATGGTGAAGTGATTGACAGTATTCCCTATCAAAACAAAGTGAATTATATCGAATTGGTCAAAGATTTAGCCAGCCACACCAGAACGCCGCTTTCTTTTATTGTTGATATTTTCAATGGTTTATCTGCCGATTTTACGCAGAAAATGTTGACGCATAACCCCAAACAAGCGTTGGCTGAAATGGTAAAAATCGTTCAAAAACAATTAGTTAATTCCATCCGGGCACATATTCACTACGAAGGGATTTCAGGAGCTGTTTTACCCAATGTATTTCAAAAAGATAATGGGAGATATTATTTAAAAAAGGGTAGTGTTGGAAAATATCAGAAAGATATTGTTGATAAAGAATTTTCGCTAAAAGAGAAATGGATTTTTGAAGAGGTCATTGAATATGACAGTGAATTTGAAGTGGAAATTATTGAGAAAGATCCAAGTATGGACAAAATAGAGATCTTCGGAAAACTGCCCAGGTTGAAAATCCAAACACCTTTGGGCGAATACAATCCCGATTTCTGCTATACCATTCAAGGAAAAAATGGAAATCAACTGATTTTGGTAGTAGAAGCCAAAGGATATAACACCAATGCCGATATACCGCCGGATGAAAAACTGAAGATCGATTTTGCGAAACTATATTTTGAAAAACTGAACGCTTTCTATCAAGCTAATAACAGCAATGTCCAAGTCAAATATACCGAGCGCATAAAACGAGAAGAATTAGCCAATTTAATCCCGGAATTTTAAAAATGAGAACACGAATAGATCCCTTTAAAGAAGAAGGTTTTTCGATTATAGGTAATGGAGAAATCCCGAATAAATTAATGGAATTCATCAAAGAACATTATCCGCAAATCATTCGGGATAATGAATTGAAATTGGATGAATTAAAATCTGTTTTAGGATTGCCTATTGATGAAAAAGTAAATGGCTATGGATTAAATTTTATAGGTAGAAATGTAGCTCGTTCCAAATATGCTGCGCCTACAGATAAAGAACTAAAAATAAATCGCAAACTCTCCAAAAACTTTGATACCACACAAAATTTGGTGCTAAAAGGCGATAATTTGGATACGTTGAAGATTCTAAAATCCTATTACAGCGGAAAAATAAAATGTATTTATATAGATCCGCCATATAATACCACTTCCGATGAGTTTGTTTACCCTGATAAATTCGACGAGGAAGAAGCAGAGGTTTTAGGCTTGGCAAACTTGAGTCAAGAAGATATGGATCGCCTGGAGTTCAGTTTTGGAACCAAAAAATCTCATAACGGTTGGTTGAGCTTTATGTACCCAAGATTGGTTTTGGCACGGGATTTACTGACTGAAGACGGGGTGATTTTCATTTCCATAGACGACAACGAACAAGCGAATTTAAAACTGTTGTGTGATGAGATTTTTGGGGAGGAGAATTTTGTTGGAAACTTTGTTTGGATAAGAAAAAAGAAAGGAGCTTTCCTTTCTAAAAAAACTAGAAAGATGACGGAGTATGTACTTTGCTATCAGAAACAAGAAAATAATTTAATTTTCGTTGGTGAAAAAGCTTATAGTGATAAAAAACAACCTATTGTAAAGCGAACAAATTCTATTAAACAATTAGAGTTTCCGAAAAATCTTGTGAGAACAACTTTGAAAGACGGATTTTATTCAAGATTCGAAGGTAAAGGTCAAACAGATGTTTCTTTTCTAAATGATTTTGAAGTGAGATCTGGCTTAGTTGTTTCTCATCTCATTACCAAAGGAAGGTATGTTTGGACTCAAAGTTTTTTGAAACAAGAGTTAAAATTAGGTTCAGAAGTATTTTTATCATCTCGTTTTGGCTTTAATGTTTTAAGACATGATCAAAAAAACAAAACTAAAACACCATCTACTTTGATTGATAAATCTGTTAATGTGGGAACAAATGAAGATGGATCAGCTGAAGTAGCTAAACTTTTTGAAACGGAAGTTGGTGAAATTTTTGATTATACAAAGCCTATTACTTTAATAACTTTTCTTGCAAATTTTCTAACGGAGGAGACTGACATCATCCTCGACTTCTTCGCCGGTTCCGGAACCACCGGTCACGCCGTAATGCAATTAAACAGTGAAGATAACGGCAATCGAAAATTCATACTCTGTCAAATCGATGAACCCATTGCAGAAAACAAACCGGCCTATCAATTTTGCAAAGTCCACAATTTAGAACCTGTGATTTCCAGTATTACCATTGAGCGTTTACGTCGTGCCGGAGAAAAAATCAAAACCGAGATAGAAGAAGAAAACAAAAAAGCAGGATTATTTAAAGAAGACCAAAAACAAATTCCCGACATCGGTTTTAAGGTTTTCGACACCGTTTCCGCTCCAGAATTAGAATTAATCGACGGAAAAATTTCATTTCCAAAAACAGATACTGACAGCCTTTCCAGAATTTACAATATGCTGTTTTCCGTAGGTATTGACGATCCTACTTCTCCCATTGAAACCATAGTGGAAGACAGTATCTATAAAATCGGAAATCATTATTACATCACCAATTCCGAGAAAATCAGCAAAGAAGATTTAGCTGCTGCCATCGCAAACGGAAAAGTTTTTATCGACGGCTGGACCGCGAGTATCAATGCAAGTTTACAGCATTACAAAGAAGACGTGGAAATTGTATTCTAAATAAAAACTTCGAGGTAAATAGATTACGATAAGTCCACTTCTGTGTATTCAGTGTATTCCGTGGTTAAAAAAAGGGAACCACTGAATATACGGAAATGGGAAGGATGTGGGCATTATTGGGCTCTTTCTTTGGGCTAAAGCCCTAATTCCTGGTATTTCAAAATCATTCGTCGGATAAATCTGATGGAAATGGATTTTTGGAAATCGAATAATGTTGTAAATCCGACAGAAATGAAATCTTGGGAAATAAAATAACGCTGCAAACTCTATTAGAATGAATTTTTAAAATTTAAAACAGTTCCGCAATAAATAGTTTGTGGCAAATCTGCTTCCGTGTATTCGGTGTTTTCCGTGGTTTAAAAAAGACAACCACTGAATACACGGAACACACAAAAAGGGGAAGAAAGGGTATTATCGGGATTGCTTTCTTTGGGCCAAAAGTCTGGGTTCTCGGTATATCAAAATCATTCGTCGGATAAATCTGATGGAAATGGATTTATTAAACAATAATTATTAGAAAATTATAGTTTATATATTATATTTTTAAATAAAAGTAAACTAACCTTAACAAATAGTATGGTACAATAGCCATGAATTGGAAATTATTACTGTGTGCGCTTTTTTTGGCAACAAATGCGTGTGTGGGATCTAAATTGGGCTCACAATCGAAAGGGGAAGTAAGGAGAATGAACCTGCTACCGTCCAATAATCTCATTACTAGTGCCATGATGTTGGAATCCTCCGATGATTTATTTGCTGCCTCTCAGGAGGGGGCATCACGCGGACTTGGGATAACCACTCATCTGGTTGGCCTGGCCACTAACGGTATAAAAGAAATGATTGCCGATGAGAAAAAGAAATATCAGGCGGGTTACAGGTTTGCATTAAACGACTTGTATTTTTACGAAAGTCCCTCGTTCAATAGTCCGTTTGACCCCGTTGGTATGCAATTTAACGGTTTTACGGTAGAAAGGTTTATCAAAGACGAGAACGATTCACTGATCACCGCATTTTCTGCCACTTTTGAACCGGACATGGAAAATTTGGAGAGTATAATCCGGGATGGTTTTTTCAGGCTAAAACTAACCGATTTAAAACTGGATTATGCCAAGGCTAAAATATCTGACGATAAAGAAAATAAACTCAATATGGACATTGAGATATCGTTTATGGCGTCGTATTTAACGGCAGATGGGGTAATGCACAGCAATGAGTTATTGGGAACCTTTATAACCAATTTGAGAGGTGTACCCATAATGGGAGCCGAAGAAGATTATGCAAAGTTTATCCATAATCCAAGTATGGTTTCGGGGAAATCTTTTATCGTGCCCAGATCGTACAGCTACCAATACGACCATTACGGGGATGTTTTACCGGTATATAGCCAGGGCGCATATTCAATAATGGTCAATATAAGAGAGTCGTCGAAGAATAATTTTGTAAACACTCTGATATTGGATAATTCGCCGATGCTGATTGATCAAGCCGCCGGAAAAATCACACCCAACGCGCCAAAAAGGAAAAGCGGCTATTAAATCCAATTTTCCATTTCGATAAAATATTTATAACCCGTAACTTACTTAAAATTGTAATTGACGATAATATAACCATCGTACAAATTTTAAGAAAAAACGTTAAATCAAATATTAGATAATAAACATGGATGGAAAGGATAGTTTAGATTCACTGGCAGCTATAACGGATAAATATTTTGCCCAATTTGTTGAATATTTACCCAAAATAATCGGCGCTATTGTAATATATCTAATCGGGCTCTGGGTAATAAAAATTTTAGTTAAATATCTAAGAAAGGGGCTTGACAAAAGAGAATACGAAGCCACTTTAAAACAATTTTTCATCAATATTGTTGATATATCCCTGCGCATAATTTTAACGGTAGCAGTAATTGCGCAGTTAGGCATCCAAACCACATCGTTTGTGGCCATTTTTGGTGCAGCGGGATTGGCAATTGGTATGGCTTTGCAAGGCTCTCTGGCCAATTTTGCAGGCGGTGTGATGATAATATTGCTAAAACCGTTTCAAATCGGGCATTGGATTGAAGCCGGTGGTGTTTCAGGGTCGGTAAAGGAAGTCTCGATATTTTATACCCGAATTATAAATATAAGCGGATTATTGGTCGTGGTGCCTAATGGCGACCTTTCTAATAATAAAATTACAAATTATACTATAGAGGGTAAAAGAACCGATTTTATGAAAATTCGGGTGGCTTATGGAACAGATGTACAAAAAGCCCGTGAAGTGCTTGTGAACTTAATGAAAAGCATGGAAGGAGTTTACGAAGACCCGGCCCCCGTTGTTGTGGTAGATGAATTGATGCACGATTGCATCAGCCTTTCTGCACGTTTTACTTCCGATGTGGGTGATTTTTGGAGAATACACTGGGCTGTGTTAGAACAAGCTGAAGGAGCGTTGAAAGAAGCCGGCATTGCAATGCCTTATCCGCAATATGATATCCGTATGTTAAACGGAAATAATGGATAGTGCAGAGTAAAAAATATTATCGCGAAATTAAAAATGGACGATATCAATATCGTCCATTTTTTTGAATAAAGAATTTGGAGGGTCAGCTATAAGGGGCAGTTATTGTGATTTATTCCCGCTTTTCATCAGCATATAAAATACGGGCAGGCCGACCAACCCCATACCCAGGCCAATTACAAACGCATACTCTAACTTAAAACCAAGTGCAAAACGTACGGTCAGAGATATGATCAAAACCAGAATTAATAAAGTGAACGGTGTTTTTAAATATAATTTGTCTGTACTCATAGTTTTAAAACCAAAAAATTAACTAAATCCGTATCTGGATTTTGTAATACAAATATAAGCCAAGTATTGAGTTTTTTTCAATAATATTTTTTATTGGTAATGGTTTTAAATAGGCTATAGTTCAATTTTTACGCCTTGTTTTGGGAATATATATTCCAATTTTAAAGGGTTGTCGTCGGCTAATTCTTTTTTTATGGCCTGAACTTGATTGCCGCCAGGTTTTAAATGGGTTACAATAATTTTTAAATCGGCCAGCTCTGTTCGTCCTGCTTTTTCAGCTAATATATTCAGTTCTTCGGTGAGTAATTTTGGCGTTAGATGGCCAAATAATAAGTTTTCATCCCGTGAATTTGGAAAAGATACTTCAATCATGATGGCTTTTAGTGTTTTATTGGCTACCAAAGGTGTAATTTCCGACCATAACAAGTTTAGTTTATCGCTTTTTTCCACTCGGTCAGCACCGGTATCGCCTAAATATAAAACACTGTTTCCACTGGTGTTGGTTACCAAAATTGCAGAACTTTTGTTTGGATTTACATGGCTTAGTTCAAATATCCGCCCTTTTAAGCCTGTATTTTCTATAGTAAACTCATCGGTATTGGTTTTTCTTTGATAGGTATAAGTGCCGATATATGGCGGTTCGCCTTCGTTGGTGAAATTATCCCACGGTCCGCTTCTGAAATAGTGGTTCATTAAAATATCGATGGTATAAGGGATGCCGTAAATATTTTTTGGGGAATCATCGGGTGAGTTTATTATCAATCCCGCAAGGTGGTCAAGATGCCCATGCGATATAAAATATCCTTTTATATAATTTTTCAGTACGGTTTCGGCTTCTGCATCAAAAACACCATGGTCTATTGCTTTTATTATGCCGGCTCTGATAGTTCCCGCGTCCAGACTGATGAATTCGTTTTTACCTTTTTCGCCCAATAAATAAGCGCTTAAATTACTTTCATCGCCGCCGCCATAAACGCCCAATGGAATTAAATCAAAAGTTTGAGCGAAACCCGAAGTGCTCAGCACTATAAAAAAAAGTACGGTAAATGGTAATTTAAAAACTCTGGTACACATAATAACTTGTTTTAGGGGATATAATTTGGTGATAATCAATGATCCAACTCGCTCAATAAATCTTGCAAATCCAATCTATGGGTAAACATTTCCAGTTTTCCGTCTTCGGTAGCCGGCCAGTCTTCTCTGGGGCGGTCCCAATAAAGTTCTACACCGTTTCCGTCGGGGTCGTCCAAATAGATGGCTTCGGAAACCCCATGATCGCTCGCACCGGTTAAAGGGTATCCCGAATCCAAGAGCCTTTTGAAAATAGCAGCCAGATCTTTTCTTGTAGGGTATAATATTGCGGTATGGTACAGCCCCACGGAATTGGGTTTGGCATTGGGAAGGCCTTTACTGTGCCAGGTATTAAGCCCTATATGGTGATGATAACCGCCCGCCGATAAAAATGCAGCTTGGTCGCCGTATAGCATGGTTACCTCAAATCCCAACAAATCGCGGTAAAATTGTAACGAGCGTTCCAAATCGGAAACCTTTAAGTGAACATGCCCGATTCCGGTATTGGACGGGATGGTGTATTTACTCATATTACTATAAAATTATTTTATTTAATTTATATAAAGGAATTTAATTAATTTCTGAATAGTTTAATTTAAAAGTATAATACCAACAAAAAGAAATAATTATGGAAGATTTGAATGTATTAATTACGGGGGCAAACGGAAATTTGGGCAGCGCAACGGTTAAACGATTTTTGAAGGAAGGGGGCACGGTTACCGGTTTGGTGCATAAATCGTTCGATGATATTGAAAATCATAAAAATTACAAAGAGTTGGAAGTCGATTTAATGGACAGCAACGCTTCTGCTACAACCATAGAAGGGATAATAGAGGCAAATGGCGCTATCGATGTTGCAGTTTTAACGGCGGGCGGTTTTAAAATGGGTAAATTGGAAAACACCACCGTAGATGATTTGCAATTTCAGTATAAATTGAATTTTATTACAGCGTTCAACACTGTAAAATCGGTGATGGAATCGATGAAAAAATCGGATGGCGGCAAGATATTTATGATAGGCTCCCTGCCGGGAATGAATACGGCCAACGGCAAAAATACCGTAGCATACAGTTTGGCAAAATCCCAATTGTTCCAACTGGCAAATATTATAAATGCCGATTCAAAAAATACGGGCGTTATTGCGCATATTATAGTACCCAGCACCATAGATACGCCTCAAAATAGAGAAGCTATGCCCAATGCCGATTATAGTGAATGGGAAAAACCCGAGGATATTGCAGATATAATTTACAGTTACGCAACCAATCCCAAATTAGATAAAGATATTCTTGTTGTAAAAGAAGAACTGAACGGTTAATTGCAGGGCTAAGAGTTACAGATAAGATAAATAGAGAAGGAAGGAGCCTAGGCTTCTTCCGTTTTATTGTCCACATTGTTTTTGGATGCAGCACTTTCGGTATCGGGAATACTGCATATACCCGTTTCAATATCGCACACCATGCCGGCGCTCAATGTGTCGCCATCGGAAAGGTTTTCCAAACCGATAAATTGGAGGGGTTGTTCCAGATCCTTTTTGTCGTTCATTTTCAAATTGCTCATGTTAAAACCTCAGATTAAAAACCGATGTGGTTATGGGGTCGGTAGTAGAACCTAAACGGCCCTTAATAAGTTCGTATTTTGGGTCTATTAAACCCACCGCCTTGTTTTATTCAAATATTCGGCATAATCGGTACCAAATTTATCGCTCAAAATCCGCTCTTCAGGTTTTATCTGGTAATTGGTTATATACCAAACAAAAAATATAGGACCTAAGAAAGAAGCTATATTGCCAAAAAACAGTACACATCCTATAATTATTAGAAGCAGCCCCAAATACATAGGGTTTCTGGTTATTTTATAGACTCCGTTTGTAACTAATTTCTTGCTTTTATGTGGATTGGCGGGATCGAAAGTGGTTTTGTGTTTATAAAAATATGCCAAACCTGCCAATCCCGAAAGCCCGCCCAGCACAAACAAAACGACCACGGGCACGTAGCCAAGTTTAAAATCCAATACTCTGAGTGCTTCTATCCTGTTCATCAGATACGCGATGGCAACGGATATCCCGGCTATGTAAGGCGGATGGATTTTTAAATCCAATTTTGATGTTTGCTTGCTCATTTAAAATAACAGTTGATATAGGAATCTAAATATTTTGGGCAAGGTTGATTGGTCTATCTTCTTTTGAATTCCCTGTTCAACCCTATCTTTTATTTCTTGACTCACTGGCTTTGGTGCAGGTAGTTCCGCATTTTGATAAGCCTCGGCCAATATATCAAGAGGGGTGACGCCGGCAGTATAGATTAAATCATTTTTCCACTCGTTTTGTCTGCTTGTATTTGGTCCAATAGCACGCCGGTCCAGCCGCCAATGGTATAAGATTCAAATACCAGCCCAATTTCGGAATAAGGGTCGATATTGCCGGCCAATAATATTAAAGAGGCCTCCAGGGTTTCTTCAGAATTCACCTGATCGGGGTACGCACTATATAACGAAGTAACGATCTCGAAATAATGCGCGCTGCCTTCAACCCTGTCGAAATATTTGCCGTCTTCAAAATCACCCGGATAGTTCTCTTTATAATCTTTATATGTTGAGATAACATCCAATATCAACTCTTCTTTTGCCTGTGAATCGCTCTCGGCTACGGCCGCTAATACCTGCTGGTACATCAAACTTCTTTTAAAACGCGCTTCCTTATTATCCAATCGATCGTTTCGGCCCATATTGCTGATGGTTTTTGAATATTTCCAATTTTTCCCTTGTTCAATAATATGGAACAACTCATGCGAATAGGTTAAAAACAAATCGTACGTGCCCAAATAAGGATATTTTTCAAAACTAAGGAAGTTATTCAATTCTTTTTCGGAGAGCGCCAAATATACTCCTGAAGTATCGTCTTTTTCGAATAAATTAAAACCGGTATCATAGGGTGATCGTAGTCTGGATAATTCTTTAACCCGCTTTTTTGTAATTGGCTCAAGATTTCCATCCGGACTTACTAACCAGGCCTTGTTTTTTTCTATACTTTGCACCAAAGCATATTGATTGACCACGTTATTGTCGGGCCAGTATAGGGGAGCGTTTTCGTTGTAAATTTTTATCTGATTCGCAAAAATAGGCATAAATTCTTCTACGCCGGAAATTACAGGCTGGCAGCCAACCCCAAAGCAAAACTCATCGTTTGTAATATCAGCAACGGATTGCACATCCGAAAAGGGTACCGGAAATATTAATTTATGGCCAATAAAAACAGTCGCATATATAAGAAATATAAAGCTGATAAATGCTATAACTGCGTATTTAAATAATTTGATAAGAAATTTCAAAACGGTAATGGATTATGTTCGTTATATTTATCTTGATTTATAAATAATAAACCTAAAAATATCGAAAAAATCCGATATTATTGATATTTAAAATCCAATGTGGTGCAAATCGCTTAATTCAGTGTTCAACAGGCACCTTGGTTAAATAATCTATATTGACTGGAAAGTAACTTAAATATAATACAAGGCTAAAATTGCGTGTTTTAATATCCGGCGGTAATGGTCAGCTTGGCAGCGAGTGGACCGAATTTTGTTTAAATAATAAAATTGAGCATAAAAGCTTGGGCTCTGCGGATTTTAATATTGTTAATAAACCCCAAATGGAAGAGGTGCTGGATGCCTATGCTCCCGATATTGTAATAAACTGTGCCGGCTATACCAAAGTGGATTTGGCCGAAGATGAAACGGACAGAGCGTATCAAATCAATGCTGTTGGACCGAAGATATTATCGGAGTTATGTGCGGATAGAAAAATTAAACTCGTGCATTATTCCACCGATTATATTTTTAGCGGCACCGATGAAGACAGGGAAAAATATCCAGGTGGTTTTAGCGAAAATCACGTGCCCAACCCCATAAATGTATATGGAGAGAGCAAATTGGATGGCGAAAACGGTATAATCGGCTCGGGTTGCGAGCATTTGATTTTACGGATATCATGGGTGTGCGGTAAAAATGGCAATAATTTCGTCAAAACCATGTTAAAGTTAGCGCAAACCAGAAACGAGTTAAACGTTGTGGACGACCAATATGGAAGCCCGACATTTACCGAAAATATTGTTTATAATACATGGCAACTTATAAAAATGGGAGAAAAAGGAATTTATAATATCAGTTCGGCCGGTTTGTGCACTTGGTACGAATTTGCAAAACAAATATTTAAACAAACCGGGTTGGATATTAAAGTAAATTCTGTAAGTTCCAACGAGTTTAAAAGTAAAGCCAAACGTCCGGGATTTTCAAAACTGGACACTCAGAAAATAGAAAAATTAGAAAATATAGCTATAATCGATTGGAAAGAAGGATTGAGAAAGTTATTAAATCAACTTTGAAACAGGGATAGATGAAAATAATTGATTGCGAAATAAAAGACGTAAAGTTGATTCAACCGAGAGTTTTTGGTGACGAAAGAGGATATTTCTACGAAGCTTATCGTAAAACCGTATTCGAGGATGCCGGCATAGATATAGAATTTGTGCAGGACAATGTTTCAAAATCGCACAAGCATATTATCCGGGGGCTGCATTATCAGATTATTAATCCACAGGATAAACTTGTAACTTGTCTGAGGGGAAGGATCTTGGACATTGCCGTAGATATCAGAAAAGAGTCGCCAACATTTGGTAAATACGTAAAGGCCGAACTATCGGAAGAGAATAAATACTTATTATTGGTACCCAAAGGCTTTGCACACGGTTTTGCCGTTTTGAGCGATGACGCCATTGTAAGCTATAAATGTAGCGATTATTACAATCCGGCGGGCGAGAGGGGAATTAAATGGGATGACGAATCGCTTAACATTGCGTGGAGTGTTCAAAATCCGCAGTTAAATGAGAGAGATTCTAATTTGCCAAATTTATCAACAATTAAAAGAGAAGACTTATTTTGAAGAGAATTATTGTAACGGGTGGATCGGGTTTTATAGGTTCAAATTTGATATTGAGGCTGTTTGAAAGGCAGCCCGGATGGACCATTATGAACATAGATAAGCTCACGTATGCCTCCGATTCGGCTTATTTGAACCCACTGAAAGATTCTGAGAGATATTATTTTAAAAAAACCGATCTGGTTAACAGAAATGATGTCAAGGAAATCGTCAAAAACTTTAAGCCGGACGGCGTAATCCATTTAGCGGCAGAATCGCATGTGGACAATTCAATAAAAGGACCCGAGCCATTTATATTATCTAATGTGGTGGGCACTTTTAACTTATTGGAAGAGTGTCGCTTATTTTGGCAGGAAGATGAAGAAGCATGGAAAAACAATCGCTTTCTGCATGTTTCAACCGATGAAGTTTATGGCCAGCTTGGAGAAACCGGCGCCTTTAAAGAAACAACACCATACGCGCCTAATTCGCCATATTCGGCTTCAAAAGCGGGCAGCGATATGATTGTCAGGTCGTATTTCCACACCTTTGGGATGAATGTGGTAACAACCAATTGCTCCAATAATTACGGCCCGCACCAGCACGACGAAAAACTGATACCAACGGTTATCCGAAATGCGCTGAAGCATAATGCCATACCGGTTTATGGCGATGGTAAAAATGTGCGTGATTGGCTGTTTGTACACGACCATTGCGATGCATTGGAACAGGTATTTTTGGCCGGTAGAAAAGGAGAAGTTTATAATATCGGCGGCAATAACGAATGGCAAAACATTGAATTGATAAGAAATATCTGCACTATTTTGAACGAAGAAGTAGGAGACGGCCCCGATGGGGATTATTATAATCTGGTTGAATTTGTAACCGATCGCCTGGGCCACGATTTCCGTTATGCCATAGATGCTACCAAAATTAAGAACGAATTGGGCTGGGAGCCTTCGCAACAGTTTGAAGATATGCTCAGAACTACTATTAAATGGTATGTTAAAAAATACAACATCAATACAAATTCATAGCAAAAATAATTTATCGATATGGGTGAAAACAAAAAGTTTTGGCTGATGAAATCGGAACCCGGCGATTACAGCATTGACGATTTAAAACGCGATAAAACAGAACCTTGGGACGGCGTACGAAATTATGAAGCTCGGAATTTTATGCGCGATAAAATGAGTATAGGTGATAAGATATTTTTCTATCATTCTAACGCCAAACCTATTGCTATTGTAGGGATAATGGAGGTAGCAAGCGCACCTTATCCCGATCCCACGCAGTTCGATCCTAAGTCAAAATATTTTGATGAAAAAAGCTCGGAATCCAAACCAAGATGGATGCTGGTTGATGTAAAGTTTGTAGAGAAATTTGATAAACCTGTAACCCGTGAAGACTTAAAAGAAGTTCTCGAGCTGGAAGATATGTGGATTTTCAAAAGAAATAGATTGTCTATAACCCCGGTTACGCAGAAAGAGTGGGATATAATCAATAAAATGGCCGAAAAATAACGGGCGGTAAATAAAATTTAAAAAAGCATATATTGCAACTTATATTTTCCATTTAAAGCCGATAATTACTATAAATGAACAAAAATTATAAGGAAATCAACCTACGGACAGACGGCGTTCTGCCTATTCAGCGATTGAAAATATTAACGGAATTGGGAATTATCGGCTCGCATCCCAATTATCCCATCCAGGAAGACCAATTTCAGCCCAATTCTATGGATTTAAGGCTTGGAGAGAAAGCTTATAGGGTAAGATGTAGTTTTTTGCCGGAAAATGAAACGGTAGAACAAAAGATTGAGCGGCTGGAACAGTATTCTTTTCCCATAACCGAAGGCGCCGTTTTGGAAGAAAACAGCGTGTATATTATACCCTTGCTCGAAACTTTGAATCTGCCAAAATTATTACGTTCGCAGTATGAAATTATAGACGAAACAGGTGTCGAGAACAAGGTAAGACTAAATACCCAAAGTAATTTATGGGGTAAAGCCAATCCAAAAAGCTCTACCGGCAGATTGGATGTATTTACCAGAGTTATTACCGATTATTCGCACCGTTTTGAGGAAATTTCGCCCGGATACGAAGGCAAGCTATATTTGGAAGTGGTACCAAAATCGTTCTCCATCAAAGTAAAAACAGGGCAAAGATTAAATCAATTACGTTTAAGGCATGGAATGGAAGTAGTAACCGACCAAGACCTTTTGCGCATTCATGCTTCAGAGCCGCTTTTGTTCGATGAGAATGTGAAGCCCGTTAGCATGGAACAAATTAATGTAAACAAGGGGTTGTTTATGAGTGTGCAGTTAAAAGGTAAAGAAGGCGAGGTAATAGGTTATAAAGCTAAAAAGCACAGTAATTTTATAGACTTGGAAAAGATAAATCATTATGAGATAAAAGAATTCTGGGAGCCAATTTATGCGAAAGCAAGCAATGCCTATATATTGGAGCCCGAAGCATTTTATATATTTTCATCCAAAGAAAGAATCAGAATTCCCGATAATCTGGCCTGTGAAATGATAGCTTACGACACAGGTGCCGGGGAATTGAGAACCCATTATGCCGGATTTTTCGACAGTGGTTTTGGTGGTAGTGTTGATGATAAAGGAGCAAGGGCAGTGCTTGAAGTACGCTCGCACGATGTGCCATTTATGATAGAAGATGGACAGACTCTGTTCAGTATGCAATTTGAGCCAAATACGGAAATACCCGATATTCTTTACGGAAAAAAATTGGCCAGTAATTATCAAGGGCAGGGATTAAAACTAGGCAAGCATTTCAAGCAGTAAATCAATTCTACACACAGGTTTTAATACGATATGAATTACTTTTATGCCGCACCGGAGCAGTGGATGGACGATACCTCGGTAGTTATAGATGGGCAGGAAGCCATTCATATCATAAAAGTGTTACGCCATAAAACCGGCGATTCCATCCATATTGCAAACGGCCGGGGCAGTATATTCGAGTGCGCCATAGATCAAATAAGCGGCAATAAAGTTTACACCCGTGTTTTGGATAAAATAGAAGGTGAAAAACCGAAATACCGCAAAATTATCTGCATTGGCATTATAAAAGTACGCGATCGCTTCGAGTTTGCCATCGAAAAAGCGGTAGAACTGGGAGCTACGGAAATAGTTGTATTCAATGCCGATAATACCCAGCGAGCAAAGGTAAACAAAGAGCGGTTAAGACTATTAATTTTGAGTGCTTTTAAACAAAGCGGCCGATTTTGGTTACCAGAATTGAGAGTTTTAGATTCACTTGATGAAGTATATACCCAATTTAATGGCTACAAGTATATAATGGCGCACGAAAAAACTTCGATACATCATAAGCCCGAAAATGTGGAAACCGATATTGTGCTGATGGTAGGTCCGGAGGGTGGATTTTCAAGCCGAGAACTTAAATTGCACGAAGATAGAGGCGGTTATTTTGTATCCCTTGGCAAAAATCGGCTCAGAGCCGAAACCGCCGTCGCCGCATTGCTCTCTCAGTATTTATTTTTGGGCTAAATCTAACTCATCAAAGGAAACAAAATCCCTTTCTTTTTCGCCGGTAATGGCTTCGGTTACGTTTATGATATGGTCGCCCACTTTTTCGCCCGAGAAGAAGAAATCTTTGTAAACAGAACCGCTTCGAACATCATAATCTTCATTGTTCATCTGCTTCAGATGTTTTTTATAAAGTTTCTTCTTAATGGAGTTAATTTTATGCTCTTTTTCGAATGCACCTACCATGGTTACCTTTTTGGGATTGGCATTCAGGTTCTCTAACATAACTATGAAAGCCTCTTCGGTGGCGCTTAGCATACGTTTGATACCTTTTAACTGCTTATCATCAAATTTGATATTATCGTCGAGCATTCTTCCATATTCTCTCGACATTTGGTAAATAATATCACCGATGCGCTCTAAATCGTTACAAATGCTTAAAAATCCTGCAATTCTTTCTTTAGATTCTGCACTCAAATGTTCTTTGGAAACTTTTATCAGATAAGTGGTTACCTCAGTTTCAATTCTATCGGTTATTTCCTCGTATTTTTTGATACGAGCCATTTGCTTATCTCTGTTGTTGTTTTTTTCTTTGAAAACCAGCTCCTCCAACATTTTATTCATTCTGGCAGTAATATCGCCAAATTTAGCTATTTCTTTAGCTGCTTCGCTTAAAGCGAGTTCAGCCGTACCCATCATCGTTCCGCCAATAAACTCCAGGTGATAGTGCTCATCGTCGCCTTTAGATGGTATTATTTTAGTTACTATTTTGGCTATTAGATTAACGGTGCCTATCAATAATATTACGTTGGCTATGTTAAATGCAGTATGAAAAATGGAAAGCGCGATAGGCATGGACGTCGGGTCTTGATAGGGAGAGACATCATTATATCGAACCATCAAAAAATCTATTCCCTGTAAGAAATGGGGCAGTACGGCCAGTATCCAAACCACACCAAACATGTTAAAAATAAGGTGGGATACGGCTGCCCTTTTGGCATGTACATTGGCCACAATTGCGGCTAAATTAGCGGTTATAGTGGTACCTATATTTTCGCCCAAAACCATTGCCGCTGCCAGATCGAAGGTAATCCAGCCATTATTGGCCATAATTAGTGTAATTGCCATTGCAGCACTAGAAGATTGGACAATAATGGTAATTATTGTACCTATTCCAACAAATAACAGCACCGACCAGAAGCCGGCATCCGTGTAATTGCTCAAAAACTCAAGTACTTGAGGGTTATCTCCTAAATTAGCAAAGTTGGATTTTAAAAACTCCAAACCCAAGAACAGAATAGCGAACCCAATTAGAACCTCTCCCCAAGATTTTAGCCTGGAATTACTGGTAAATAGCAGAGGAAAGCCTACTGCTATAAGTGGAAGTGCAAAGATTTCGATATTTACTTTAAAACCAATTATAGAAATAAGCCAGGCTGTTACGGTAGTACCAATATTGGCGCCCATGATAACCCCGATGGCCTCTATTAAAGTAAGCAGGCCGGCATTTACAAAACTAACAACTAAAACTGTAGTAGCCGATGAGGATTGAACTAGGGTGGTAAGTGTGAACCCTGTAAATACCCCTTTAAAACGGTTTGAGGTCATCGCACTCAAAATAGTCCTCATCTTCGAGCCGGCTACTTTTTGAATGCTTTCGCTCATTAATTTCATACCATAGATGAAAAAACCGAGTGAGCCGGCTAATTGGAGGAACTTAAAAAATCCAAAATCCATGTCGTAGTTTTATAATGTAATGCTAATAAGTTGAAACTTATTTACGATAAATAGAATGCCCTTATATTTTATTCTATACATTTATTATGAAATTTACTGTGCTACAATAAGGTTTGGAACCACAAACTATTTAATTTTTGAAAACCATAAGATAGTAAAATCATAGTGGTATTACGTAATTTTTTTTATTTTAATAAGTGATATAAAATTAAATATATAAGACTCTATAAAATGAATAATTATTTAGATTGCGACTTAATTTCAGCAATTTCAACCCATATTACCATAAAAAAGGGCTTAATATTTTCGTTTTCATTTGGGCAATATGGGGGGTGATGTTTGTACGAAGTATTACCAATGCATTTAACTTTCAGATTATGCCGGTTCGTTTATTTGTTGCCTGTGATTAGATTTAGAATAACTACGCTTTTTTATCTCTGATTTTGTAATAGAAGGCACGCCCTCGAAAATACTTTAGGCCTGTTTAAAGTGTTATAGTTTGTGAACCGCGTAAATAATCTAATTTTATACAACTCTTTTATGTAACTTTATTACACTATGAATTAATTTTTTAACACACTTAGTGATTTTATGAAAACTTTCTTTTCTATCTTTTTTGCGGTTGCTTTTAGCTATGCGGTGGCGGCCCAAGATAATCCCAATTGGTTAAGATATCCCGCTATTTCACCAGATGGGCAAACCATAGCCTTTACATTTAAAGGAGACATTTACACGGTGCCTGCCAATGGCGGCACAGCCAAACAGCTAACGGCACACGAGGCACACGATTACATGCCGGTTTGGAGTAATGATGGCAAAACTTTGGCATTTGCATCCGACCGTTATGGGAATTTTGACGTGTTTACCATTAACGCCGATGGTGGTAAAGTTAACAGGCTGACTTATCATTCAAATAATGAATTGCCATTTAGTTTTACGCCAGACGACAAATATGTGGTTTTTGGCGGGGTCAGAATGGATATTGCCGAGCATCGACAGTATCCAACCGCATCACAACCCGAACTTTATAAAGTTTCGACGCAGGGCGGCAGGGTTGACCAGGTTTTTACCATTCCGGCCGAGTATGTGCAAATAAGCAAAGATGGTTCAAAAATAGTTTATCATGATAAAAAAGGAGGCGAGAACGAGTTTCGTAAACATCATACTTCTTCTGTAACGCGCGATATCTGGATATTTGATACCAAGGAAAATAAACACGTACAACTTACATCGTTCGAGGGTGAAAACAGACAACCTGTTTTTAGCGAAGACGAACGCTCAATTTATTATTTGAGCGAGGAAAGCGGGAGTTTTAATATTCACAAAATGAATATCTATAACCCGACCACTAACACCCAGATTACAAAATTTGATGGGTTTCCGGTCCGTTTTCTGAGTATGGGTAATGGCCTGCTTTCTTTTGGCTATAATGGCGAACTATATACCATGAAAGAAGGCGAACAACCTAGAAAAGTAAACGTTCGGATTAATGAATTGTCCACCTCAAATAGCGATAAAATAATCTCTATAAACGGAGGCGTACGCGAAATGGATATATCGCCCGATGGAAAAGAAATTGCATTTATTGCACAAGGTGAGGTATTTGTAACTTCGACCGACGGCTCTTTTACCAAAAGAATTACGAATACACCCGAGCAGGAGCGATTTGTGCGCTTTACAGCCGATGGAAAAGGTGTAGTTTATGCCAGCGAAAGAAATGGCAAATGGAGTATCTATAAAACCACCAAAATAAGGGACGAGGAACCGTTCTTTTATGCCTCCACGTTAATAAAGGAAGAAGTGCTGATTGGCAATGATGAGGATAATTATCTGCCCGAATTCTCTCCGGATGGCAAAAAAATGGCATATATAGCCGGACGGCGTACACTGCGTATTATGGATTTGGACTCAAAAAAGACCATCGATTTGTTAACGCCCGAAGATTTGTTCCACATGCGCGATGGCGATCAATCTTTTACCTGGAGCCCGGACAGTAAATGGCTGCTGGTAGATTGGCGTAAAATAATAGGCAACGGCGAGATACTTTTATTAGCCGCCGATGGTAGTAAAAGAGTCAACTTAACCGAAAGTGGATATTATGATAGTTCTGCAAAATGGGTAAATGGTGGTAAACAAGTGCTTTGGTTTTCCGATAGGGATGGTATGAGAAGTCAGGCATCGAGTGGCAGAACCCAAAGTGATGTTTACACACTGTTTTTCACTCAGGATGCTTTCGATGAATTCAATATGAGCAAAGAGGAGTACGAACTCATGAAGGAAATTGAAAAAGTCAATAAAAAAGATGCGGATGACGATTCCAAAGATTCCAAGAAAAACGACAAGAGCGATAAAAAAGAAACGGTTGAAGACCTGAAATTCGATTGGGACGGACTAAACGATAGAAAAAAGAGACTGACTATTCATTCTGCGAGTATGGGCGATGCTATATTATCGAAAGATGCAGATAAACTCTATTATTTGGCCAGTTTTGAAGGAGGAATGAACCTTTGGGAAACTGACCTCAAAACCCGTGAAACAAAAATAGCCATTAGATTAAATGCCGGTTTTGGTAGCTCTCTTGTTTGGGATAAAAAGCAGGAAAATTTATACCTGTTGAGCAACGGCAGAATTTCAAAAGTAAATCTTTCGGCGGGTAACACTAAGGGCATCAGCATATCCGGAGAAATGTATTACGACGAAATCAAAGAGCGTGAACACATGTTCGATCATGTTTATAATAGAACCAAAAATATTTTCTATGAGCCGACCTTTCATGGTAACGATTGGGACCAATTGTATAAAGATTATAAAAAATATCTACCCTCTATAGGTAATAATTTTGAGTTTACAGAGATGTTATCCGAAATGCTGGGCGAGCTCAATGTTTCACACTCCGGTGCACGATATAGCAATAGTATAGAAAATGGGGATGCCACAGCAGCATTAGGTGTTTTCATTGATTATGAATTTAAAGGCGATGGCATTAAAATTACAGAGATATTAAAGGGTGGTCCGCTCGACAAAGCCAAACTGGATATCAAGCCGGGTATGATTATTGAAAAAATTGACGGCGAACTGCTCTCTGCAGATAAAGATTATGCCCAGTTTTTAAACCGTAAAGCAGGCAAATTTGTGCTTTTGGATGTTGTTGATGCTAATAAAAAGAACAGGCAACAAATAACCGTAAAGCCAATTTTACTAGGGCAAGAAAGCGGTCTTCTGTATAAACGTTTTGTGGATAAAAATGTCGAAGAAGTATTAAAACTAAGCGATGGTCAACTAGGGTACGTACACATTCCAGGCATGAGCGACGGACCATACCGCACTATATACGAAGGCATGCTGGGCAAATTTGCCGACTTAAAAGGTGTAATTGTGGATACAAGATTTAACGGCGGCGGAGACTTGGTTTCCGATTTAGCTATGTTTTTTACCGGAGTGCCATTTTTAACCTATGCTACAGCCGATAAAGAAGTTGGCGGTGAGCCATCATCACGTTATACAAAACCAACTTTGGTTATGTTTAACGAGAGTAATTACTCGGATGGACATTGCTTTGCGCAAGGCTATACCGATTTGGGAATAGGTAAAACCGTTGGAATGCCTGTACCCGGAACATGCAGCTTTGCAGGATGGGATGGCCTGCTGGGCGGCGGAATGTGGGGTGTTGTGCCTGTAAGTGTTAAAAATAAAGCCGGCGAATGGATGGAAAACAATCAAACGGAACCTACATTCCAAGTAAAAAATATGCCGGGTATAATCGATAACGGTCGCGACCAACAACTCGAAAAAGCAGTTAAAGAATTGCTTAACGATGTAAAATAAATGGTTCAAATTTTTAAAAATCGGCTCAATAAATCTGAGCCGATTTTTTATTTTATTGATAGAAAAATCCAATGAATACCACAGCGATATGAAATTTCACAAAATTATCGGCATATTGATATTATCCACACTTTTTATCGCTACAAGCAGTGTATATTCGCAAATCGGCAGTATAATACCGGAGAGCAGAAGAACGAACTGGGAAGATTCGGGTTATATGCGTAATTCTTTCGATAACTTACCCATAGGCAGGCACTATGTTATATCCGTTAAACCCCCTACAGGAAATCCAAAAATAGACTATGAAAATATCCATAATTCTATTCAAATTGCCGGCGTAATAAGTCATTTTTTTGGGTTGACCAATGTTATGTTCGAGTCGGGCGAATATGTAATTGACAAAACGATTGAATTAGGCCCACGTATTAAAAATATAATCTTAACCGGGAGTGGTGCGGGCAAAACAACTATAAAAAAATGGGAAAAGTCCAATTCCAGCACAATAATTAAAATAGAAGGGAAACGACTAGAAGAGCGTTTCCATGTTGTTGATTATAATGAAGAAGAAAATGTAATTATTTTAAAAAACTCTACCGATGCCTTAGAAGTTGGCGATTTTGTGGATATACAGGTGCCTAATGGCAGTTGGCATAATTCGATACATTCAAAAGAAAAAGATTTACTTGGACATGTAGTGGAAATAGAAGCCAAAATATCGCCAAAAGAATATAAATTAAAAGATGATTTTGCTTTGGTTTGGGAGTTGGCAAAGTCGGAAGAATTGGTGCCCTATATGCACAAACTTTTGATGGTAGAAAACTTGGGTTTTGAAAAAATGACATTAACCCCAGATAGTGAAGCTCCCGGAAATATATTCGAAATTTTGTACGCCAAAGATGTCTGGTTTCGTGAACTAGAGACCTTTAGTGCAGTAAATGCCCATTTTCAGGTGAGCTATTCCACCCAACTCGAATTCAGAAGAAATTATATACATCATGGAAAAAATTACGGTGTTGGGGGGCATGGTTACGGTATAGAATTTATACGGCGTACCACCAATTCTTTGGTTGAAGATAATATCTTTCAGAGCTTACGCCATGCCATGATTATTGCAAGGGGAGCCAACCGAAATGTGTTTGGCTATAACTATTCCCGCGAGCAGAAAGACTCGGTAAATAATGTACTTTCAGATATTAATCTCCATGGTAATTTTCCCTTCTTAAACCTGTTTGAAGGTAATTGGGTAGATAGAATTCATGCCGATAGTTATCACGGTACCAATGGTTATTTTAACACTTTTGTGCGAAATCACAGTCAATACAGGCAATTCAAAATAGATGATTCTGATTATTCAAATATTCTAGGAAATGAAGCCAAACTGTACCTGAAAAACAGCCGCGATAATTTAGACTACTATGCCGAGGGCATTACACACGTGCAATGGAACAGAAACGATTATAAAAACTCTATTTTGAGCGATGTCTCGTATTATAAAGTTATGAAACCTGATTTTATGACTGGATATAGCTGGCCAGTTATTGGTCCTCGCGCCTCTAAGAATGTGGAGGTTTATAAAGGGATAATACCCGCCCGCGATAGATATTGCAGCGAGTACCCCAAAGATTGCTGATTGATTTAATTAACTAATTAATAGGGTACTCACAAGCCACTTATTTTCTGGAAACAGGATATTCTAACCGAATTACTTTTCCATCCATGGTGGTGGTAAGTAATGAATTTTCGTTGATTGGAAAGACATTATTGACAAGTGCGTTCGACATTTTATGAACCCATTCCACCATTCTTTCCTTACGATTCACGGCATAGATATCGCCTTTATCGCTGGGAATAAAAATCAGATTATCAAACTCTACCATCGGACTGGGGCCAATCTCGTAACCAAACTGAACATCAAGGCGCCACTCTGGTTCTACGCTGTTTTTGGCGGTATTATATACAAAAAGGGTGTCGGTCATAGCTTTCACATACACGTATTTACCATCTTGCGATACTCCAATCGATTCACGGCCTTTATGATGGTTAGCATGCTGCAATACTTGTCCTGTTTTTGCATCGAAGGCAGTGGTGGCGCGGTCAGGGTCGGATATATAAATTTTACCGTTGGCTTTGACCGGGAATACCGCGGCAGGCGAAAGCATTCTATTTGCAGAACCGTTGCTCCAGCTCCAGGCTTTTTGGCCTGTTTTTTTGTTCAATGCATAAAACTGATTGCCCCACGAGCCAAAGTACACATGATCTTCGTCCACCAAAGGCTTGGTTTCTACAAATCCGTTTACATCTTTGTATTCCCATAAAATCTCGCCGGTCTCCAGGTCTAAAGCTCTAAAAACACCCTCTGAACTACCAATATAAATTACGTCTTCGTCGATAGTAGGCGAGGCCACAATGGATTTTCCGGTCAATACTTTCCAGTTTAATGCTCCTGTGGCAGCATTGAGGTTATAAATGGTGCTGTCTGTAGATGCGATTACAAGATTATCTCCTTTTATATCGGGCGTGGAGTAAATCATGCCTGTGGTGTGATATCTCCAAATTTCCTCTCCGGTTTCTAAATTCCTGCCAACTACATCGCCATTTGAATTTGGGTGAAAAGCCATTTTATCGTTGGCAATTATACCCGCAGCTATATCGCTATTTTCCTGAACTTCCCATTTTCGGATTACTTTACTGTGTGTTTTGTTAACCGCGTAGGATGGGCGTTTATATTCTATGGTTTCGTTTATAAAATCATGATTTTTTAGCTCTACTGTTGCCCATATTTCCTTGGTTTCTACACCGGGAGTTCTTTCTGCATAGAACATAGAATCGTTTCTGACGGTAGCAATATTGTATCCGCCATATTCATCCTTACCCCTCAAGTTTGAGCGCCCCATAATGCCGGGTATCCCTTCATAATCAAATGCCTTGTTAATATGGCCATGACCATTTATAATGGCTTGTATATTCACTCGTTTTAGTATTTCTAAAATTTCGTACCAATTGGCCATTTCTTCGTTCATCGGGTAATGGTTTAAAAATATTACCGGTTGGTCGCCTATTTTATCGGGATTTAGAATCTTCTTAAGCCAAATAATTTCATCATGCGGTACTAATCCCGGCGCCATTCTCATATTTGGACCACTGCTTGTGCCTACAAATAAATATCCATTTTTTTCGAATGAAAAATGATCGCTTCCAAATATATGTTTGAAAGTATTAGCGCCGCTTTCCGACCAATTTGCATCGTGATTGCCCGGTATGATATAAACAGGGCGTTTAAATTTATCGAATACCGATTTGGCAAAGATTATTTCGTCATCGGCGCCAAATTCTGTAATATCGCCCGTAACTACTGTAAATTCAATTTCCGGATTACCATTAATATCATTTATGGTTCTCATCAAATCTTCTTCAGATGTGGTTTGTCCCAAGTGTACATCTGAAATGTGTGCAAATTTAAATGGCTTTTTGTAGTTAGAGCAGGAGATTACAAAAAGAAATGCAAAAACAACCGTAATTTTAATTTTAAATATTTTTTTCATATCAATTTTATTATGCAACAGCACGTTTAATATATTGGCACCTAAATTAATCATAGCTTTGGTCTATTTCCAAAATGATTTTTGAAGGATATATCATATGCTTTAAAACGCGGATTTCCGAAAATAAAAAAGTCGAGCTGTTTGCAACTCGACTTTATGCATAATAAATATGTTAACGAACTAATTATTCGCGCCGTTCATGGCTAAATCTTCAAGCTGCTCCACCGTTTTCCAGAGGGTCATGCTTGTTTTTAAAGTAGTATCAAAAGCATCGTTTACAATAGGGTAGAAGTATGGCAGCCCCCATATTTGTCTGGCAAGTTCGGCTTTCATTCTGCCCTCGCTCATCCAGGAAACTTCCTCGAAATGGCCTTGTGGAATGAAAAGGGAATCGCTTCTGAAAATAGGTTGTGCCACGGTATCCACAATGGCCATACCTTGTTCCATCAACGATTGCTTGAAGCTTTCTATTTCGTTGTCTGGCCATTTGAAATCGGTTCTGAATCTTTCAAAATCGTCCGCCCATTCTTCCCTAAAATCGTCGTTATGTTTATCCAGGTATTGTCGTACGTAATCGAATGCTGCATTTTTACGAATAGCAAAGTTTACCACATACCCAGAACGAGTTGTATCCTCTTCCACAATGTAATCCGGTACAATTCCGCCGCCGCCATATACATTTCTACCGGCAGAAGTGCTGTACTTCAACGAATCTGGCACGTGCTCAAGAAAATCGGATGCATCGGCGTGTGCGTCATGGTTTCTGTTGTATATTTCGTAAGCATATTCTTCGCCGCCGCCTTCTGTAAATGGTTTTTGTATTAAGCGTCCGGAGGGAGTATAATAATGCGAAATAGTTACACGGATATTACTTTTATCTACCAGCTCGTATTGTTGCTGCACCAAACCTTTTCCAAAAGTTCTGCGGCCAACTATAAGGGCTCTATCATGATCTTGCAACGCACCGGATACAATTTCACTGGCCGATGCCGAGCCTTCATCTACAAGTACAATGGTATGAATATCTTTGTATCTACCGTTTTGCCTTGAGTAATATTCGGAGTTAAAACGGGTATGCCTGCTTTTTGTGCCTACAATAGCGGTGCCTTTAGGGAAAAATTCTTCCGAAATTGCGATGGCCTGCCCTAAATATCCACCCGGATTTCCTCTTAAATCCAGCACCAAGCGTTCCATGCCTTTTTGTTTCATACTTTCGCCGGCTTCCAAGAATTCATCGTGTGTGGTTGCAGCAAATCGATTTATTTTGATATATCCCGTTTTTTCGTCCAGCATATATGCGGTATCGATGGTGTGAAGCGGTATATCGTCTCGCGTAATGGTGAAATTTAATGGGGTGTCAAGGCCGGGGCGTACTATGGTTACACGCACTTTGGTGCCTTTTTCACCGCGTAATACTTTTAAAACATCCTCGTTAGTCAAGCCGATGGCGCTGCTGTCTTCAATTGCAACAATTCTGTCGCCGGAACGGATACCAAGTTGTTCGCTGGGGCCACCTGCAATAGGTGTAATAACGGTAATAGAATCTTTTATAATATTAAATTGAATACCTATTCCCTGAAATTTGCCGGCAAATTCTTCTTCAATCCGGTCGCTGTCTTCGGCTTCAATATATACGGAGTGTGGGTCGAGGGTAGAAAATAAACCTCTCAGAGCCTCTTCGGTAATTTTATCCATATCCTGATCGGGCATATTATTGGATATGTAATAATAAACCTTTTCAAAATTTTTATACGAATCGGTCAACGAGCTTATATTAAGGCCTGTAAAAGTGGTATCTAAGGGGGTTCCCTCTACAATCAGGGTTGAATCTTTAAGAGATTTTAGTACCCTTTTTATACTATTATGATACATTTCGTTCAAATCGGGTTCTCCGTAATAATTGGTTACAACGGAGCGCGTAGCTTGCATATATTTGGTTACGTTTACCGAATCATCGTTCTTTTGTTTTATAATGGGGTCGATGCCAATAAAACCTACAATAGAAAGAATGATTGTGGTTGTTAGTAAGGGTGCAAGTATTTTTTTATAGGCCATAATAAATATTTTTGGCTGTTTATAAGTCGTTTATTTAACGATGATGAATAATATTTAAATATTAAAAATTAATTTTAATAAAATAACACTATTAAGGTAATTTTACAGAATATATTGGCTCAGGTCTTTATCTGTTATAAGCGCGTCTAGCTGTTTGTTAACATAGGCTTTGTCTATAGTTATATCGCCCGAACTGATATCATCGGGCACGGCAAACAGTAATTCGTCGAAAACGGACGACATTATAGTATGCAAACGTCGGGCGCCGATATTTTCTACACTGGCGTTGACCTGTGCTGCTATTTTTGCAATTTCTTTGATGGCATCGTCGCTGTATTCAATATTCACGCCTTCGGCTTTTAGCATTGCTGCATATTGCTTTGTAAGGGCATTTTTCGGCTGGGTAAGAATTTTATAGAAATCCTCTTCCGATAATGAAGACAGTTCAACCCGGATAGGGAACCTTCCCTGTAATTCTGGTATCAGGTCGGATGGTTTTGAAATATGAAATGCGCCCGAGCCGATAAACAGTATATGGTCGGTTTTTACGATACCGTATTTGGTGTTTACGGTGCTTCCTTCAACAATGGGTAATAAATCGCGTTGTACACCTTGGCGACTTACGTCTGGCCCGCCCTTATTGCTTGATGATGAATCCGCAATTTTATCTATTTCGTCGATAAATACAATTCCTTGCTTTTGTACTCTTTCAAGCGCTTCTTGTATAGCTGCCTCTTGATCTATTAATTTATCGGCTTCTTCTTCGAGTAAAATTTTTCGTGCTTCCGAAATAGGAAGTTTACGCTTGGTTCTTTTGCCTTTTCTCATGCCGCCAAACATATCCTGTAGGTTTACGCCCATTTCCTCCATTCCGCCCGGTCCGAATATTTGCATCATGGGGTTGCGGCTGCTAGGTGCCTGAATTTCTATTTCGCGCTCTTCCAGCTCGCCATTTTGCAGTTTTTCCCTGAAACGCTCGCGGGTTCTTTCATTTAATTCTGTTTCGCTGGCGTTACCGGGATCAAAATCTGTATCGTCACTTTTTTTGAAGCCAACATTTGCAGCTACGTTTTTTACAGGTGGTATTAAAATATCTATAATCCGGTTTTCAACTGCTTGGGCTGCTTTTTCTTTTACGCGATCCTGCATTTCCACTTTTACCATATTTATGGCCAGGTCGGTCAAATCTCTAATCATAGATTCCACATCGCGGCCCACATACCCAACCTCGGTAAATTTAGATGCTTCTACTTTAATAAAAGGTGCCATTGCCAGTTTAGCCAATCGTCTGGCAATTTCGGTTTTACCAACGCCGGTAGGGCCTATAAGTAAAATATTATTCGGAATTATTTCTTCTCTTAATTCCTCTTCGGCATTCATTCGGCGCCATCTGTTACGCAGTGCAATGGCTACCGAGCGTTTAGCTTCTTTTTGGCCAACAATGTATTTATCAAGTTCACGAACTATTTGCTGAGGGGTTAAATTTTTATCTAGCATTTTCTTATTTAATCTTCAATTTCCAGTATAGTGAGGTTGTGGTTGGAATAAATATCTATATCGGCTGTAATATTCAGTGCCTCTTCAACTATTTCTTTTGCCGACAGATGTGCGGCATGTTTTAATAAAGCACGTGCCGCTGATAAAGCATACGAACCCCCGCTTCCTATAGTTGCGATATTATCGTCGGGTTCTATAACATCGCCCTGGCCGGATATTATCAATGCATTTTTGTTATCCATCACAATAAGCAGAGCTTCCAGTTTTTGAAGAAATTTATCTTGGCGCCAACTTTTTGCCAGTTCTACAGCCGCGCGCTGCATATTGCCATTGTATTCGTTTAGTTTATCTTCGTAGCGCTCAAATAAAGTGAACGCGTCGGCTGTTGAGCCAGCGAAGCCTGCCAGAATTTTACCGTTGTATAATTTCCTGACCTTCTTTACGGTCCCTTTCATAATGGTTTTGTCCATGGTGGCCTGTCCATCACTTGCAATGGCGGCTTTGCCATTATGTATTACTCCAACAACCGTAGTAGCGTGTAGTTTAAATCTGCTCATTATAATATAATTCCAATTTTATTGAATGGCTTATCTGTTTTGCTATGTACAAACAAAAATTAAGCCAATATGTATTTTTGAACGAAGATTCTCTGAAAAAATTATCGTTCGGTACATATTGGCATAGCCTTAATAAAAAATTAATGGTGGTGATGATGTTGGTGTTTTTTACCTTTACTTTCGCGTTTTAAAATCTCCAGACCTGCCGGATCTACTTTACTTGCGCTTTCATAGCCTATTTCGTTGGCTTTTTTCAATACATCGTCGATATTATCTCCTCTTATAACCACATCAGTAATATCCAGGTCGGAGCCGTGCAGAGTTACTTTAAATTCATTTAAAGAAGTTGCTTCATCGGCAATTACTGTAATTTTTAAATGATATTTGGTCATCCATTTCCATCTACGATTGAACAGGCCTTTCAAAATTACCGATTTTAGATATGGATTCACATAAAGTTCTATTGCTCTATATTCCGAGCTGTGTTTAAATCTGCTCAGCCAGCTTTCAATATCCGTAAGCACGGTATCTTTACTGATGATGGTGCCCGTACCACCGCACATAGGGCAGTTTTTTGATACTGAATTTACCACACTTGGGCGTATTCTTTGGCGGGTTATTTGGCCCAGTCCAAAATCGCTCATGCCCAGTATATTGGTTTTTGCAGGGTCTTTTCTGAACTCTTTTTTAAGTTCATCGTAAATTTTCTTTCTGTTCTTCTCGTCTTTCAGGTCTATAAAATCAACTACAATTATACCGCCAATATCTCTAAGGCGCAGTTGTTTTGCTATTTCTCTGGCAGCCTCCAAGTTTGTTTTAAGGGAGTTATCTTCCTGACGTGCCTTGGCGGCGTATGGCCCGGAGTTAACATCAACTACGTACATGGCTTCCGTTTGTTCAAATATCAGATATCCCCCCGATTTCATTCGCACCCGTGGACTAAAAATGGAGTTAACGTCTTCTGAAATTCTGGCATAGTCAAAAATATGTTTTTTCCCTTTGTATAATTTAACATTGGGTACCATTTTAGGCGCAATTTGGCCTACATACGATTTAATCAGACGATATTTTTTGGGATCATCTATCAAAACCCGATCGTAGTTTTTTGCAAATAAATCCCTGATTAGACTTTCTGTCATATCCAGATCTCGGTGCAGCAGGGCAGGGGGTTTGGATTTTTCTAACTTATCCAGAAGATTCTCCCATTTTTTGAGCACGCTTCTCAAGTCTTCTTCAATGGTTTTGTCGTCCTGGTCTTTGGCTACCGTTCTTACAATAACGCCAAATCCTTCGGGTACCATTTTAGAGAGGATTGTTTTGAGGCGTCTTCTCTCTTTAAAATTACTGATTTTTTTGGAAATGGCGATATAGTCGCCCATGGGGATAAGCACTAAAAACCTGCCTGCAATGGTAATATCCGTAGAAATGCGTGGACCTTTGGAGCCGATGGGTTCCTTTACTATTTGAACCAGTAGCCGTTGGCCACTTTTAAGCATTTTACCTGCTAAAAGCTGTTTTTCTGTATTAGTAAGTTTGTCCTTTCCTTCAATTTCCTTTTTTACATGATTAGGTATAGCATTGTTTCCATTTAATTTGATGATGTATTCATCCAAATGGTCGCCGGCATCGGAAAAGTGCAGAAAAGCGTCTTTGGGTGTGCCCATATCGATAAAGGCGGCGCGAATACCGCTCATTACCTTATGTACTTTGGCTACGTGAATATTACCAACGGTGCGTTGGTTTTCTTCAGATTCTATAAAAAATTGGGCTAACTCCCCATCTTCTATTAAAGCTATCCGATCTTGTTTGTCGGAAGAGTGTATTATAATTTGGTTCTTCATTAAAAATCTTTTTTAGGTAATCGACAACAATCAAATAACCAGACCGGCCCCTTTCATTATATTTTAGGTGGTAAATATCCCTGCTGTTAAGTTTTGGGATATCCGATCTCAGAAAAGCAACCTTGTCGATTTTAGTTTCTTGAAAATTTATTTTGTGTGGATGTGATTCCGACTTGGAATCAAAAAACAGTTCCCGTTGTATAAGTACTGCAATAAGAGCGCAAAAACCGGTTATATTGATATAGATATTGCACAAGACCGATTTAAGCCTCTCTATTAAAAAATTTGTTTGATATGTATTTTTTATTTTATTCAAAATACCTGATGAAATATCTTTTCACTGTTATATCAATATAGAATTCTCAGTGTAGTTAAATATACACTAGAAAGTGATGGAATAAAATTGGAAATTGTATTTAATTTCCTTCCATTCGCTTTATTTTGGCACCAATGGCGCCTAGTTTATCTTCCAGGGTTTCATAACCGCGGTCTAAGTGGTAAACTCTGAGAACTTCGGTGGTATTGTCTGCAACCATGCCTGCCAACACCAAGCTGACGCTTGCCCTAAGGTCGGTGCTCATTACAGATGCGCCCTGTAAAGGGGTTTTCCCTGTTATAAAAACAGTATTTTCTTCTACGTACATATCGGCGCCCAAACGGGTTAATTCCGGTACATAGCTGAATCTATCGTAATAAACAGTATCGGTAACGGTAGAGTTTCCTTCGGCCTGCGTCATCATGGTGGTCCACTGTGCCTGCAAGTCGGTTGGGAAACCCGGGTATATGGCCGTTTCTATCGAAACAGGTTTTAAAACTTTGGGTGCTTTTACCCGAATGGTATTGTCATTTATGGTAATTTCTGCGCCTGTTTTTTTGAATTGCTCCGTAAAAGAACCCAAATGCTCGGGCTTGCAGCCTACCAAGGTCAAATCTGATTCCGGGTGCATGGCCGCTGCTATCATAAATGTGCCTACTTCAATCCGATCGGGGTCGTTCGAGATAGTAACGCCATTCAGATTATCGACTCCATAAATGGTTATGGTGTCGGTGCCTTGCCCCTTAATATCAGCGCCCATTTTATTCAGAACATCGCAAAGTTGAACTACATCGGGTTCTTTTGCTGCATTTTTAATGGTGAACTTTTGGCTTCGCAGCACTGCTGCCAAAATCAAATTTACAGTAGCACCAACACTGCTTGGGCTGAGTTCAAATTCTGCCTCGGGCAGGTTTTTATCAGCCTTGGCAATTACATAGCCTTTATCCAGGTTAATTTTAATTCCCATGGCTTCCATGCCTTTAAGGTGCAGGTCCACCGGCCTTGGTCCCCAGGCACAACCGCCCGGCAGCGATACTTTTGCGTAGCCATGTTTACCCGCCAATGCTCCCAGCATATAGAACGAGGCGCGCATTTTACGTACCAAATCGTAAGGGGCAACCAAATGGCTTATGGTGGTAGGGTCTATAATTAAAGTATTTTCTTTTTCTTGGAAATCGACTTTGGCACCTACAACGCGCAGCACATTATTAAAAGTAAAAATATCCTGCAAACAAGGGATATTTTTAATGGTTGATGGTGTATCGCCCAAAAGAGCGGCAGCAATTAGTGGCAAAGCCGCATTTTTAGATCCACTTATATGGACGGTTCCTTTTAAAGGGGTGTTTCCTTCAATTATAAATTTATCCAATGCTTTCTATCTCCAATATAAATGTGTTTTTCTCTAAAGATTGTCCAACTTCGGCACTTACTTCAATTACTTTGCCTTTAACGGGTGATTTTAACTCGTTTTCCATTTTCATGGCTTCCAAAATTACAAGCGATTGGCCAACTTCAACTTCATCGCCTTCGCGCACCAAAATATCCAATATTTTGCCGGGCATGGGCGCTTTTAATATTCCTTCAGCTATTGCATTACCGGTTTTAAAGCCCAATTTATCCAGTAATAAATCCTGCTCATCTTTTACGGTAACATTATGCCACTCGCCGTTAATAGAAAATTCTATCATGCTTCCATCATGGCTGATATTATCAATTTTGTACAGTTTTGTGCCAACTCTTAATAAATAGCGCCCGTTTTGTTTTATAAGTTCATAGCCATCGGTTTTTTTGCCAATTTGGAATGTACTTTCCCTTGGGTTTACTTCAACCTCAATCGTTTTTTCTGATATTTCCGCTTTAAACTTCATTTAATTTTGGATAATGCCTTTAATCCTGACTTGGTGGCCCTGAAAGTGCAGTCTTGCATGTTATCGGTATCAAAATATATGGCTTTGGAAGAATTATCTTCCTCCATATTAATAACTTCGATAAACCGATAGTTGACCAAATTTATAAGATCATCGCGCAAAGCACCTTCATGCGCACCTGTTTCTTCCTTTATAACGCCGTAGGGTTCAGGAAAGATAAGGCTTGCTATTATTTGTTTCTCGGATGCTGTTAATTTACGCATAATTATGCATAGATTTATTTGTTAATTAAACCTTATTCTACCTGAATATCGCCATAACTTATCAAGCGTTGGTTAAAATCGAAGAAAAAAATACGATGTAAACCTTTTGCCGATTCGGGAGTATTGAATTGCCCCAATGTAACGGGGTCGATTTGAAAAGTGGTAAGGCCCGGCGGCAACGAATTGCCTAAAGTGGAGTATAAATTTTTCCAGGTATTATCGCTGTACCGTATTTGTACGTCCAGTCCGTTAACAGTTTGGATGCCGGTAACGCCAATTTCAAAATGCAAAGCAGTGCCCAGCCGGGCAGGATTAGGATATGGCGGCGAGTATAGCGGCTGTATTTCTATTAAGCCTTGAAAGTATGGAGATATCCTCCAATCGTCGTCATCTTTTTCCAAAACCTCTCCCTGAATATTTGTTTTTGTAATTCCCGAAGGGGCTCTATATGCATCCGCCTCAAAATCTCTCTGTTCGTTGCTACTATCGCACGCAGCGGTAGCAAAGAGACCTATGAACAGTAAGTAAATAAAAAATCGCATGGTTAAAAGTGTTCAAAAAATATATTAAAATTCATAATTCAAGCGACAAACCGTATCTTTCCGTTTAAAATACAAAAACAAAACATTTGAAATACCATGTTGCACGTAATAGGCATTAAAAACTGTAATACTGTTAGAAAAGCGCTCGGTTGGTTTAAAGATAACGAAGTTGAATATGAATTTATTGACCTAAAAAAAGAGCCACTGACCGAGGCAGAACTAAGAGAGTTGGAAATGAAGGTTGGATTGGATGTTTTGGTAAACAAAAGAGGGATGACTTATAGAAAGTTGGGATTAAAAGAAAAAAATTTGAACAATGAAGAGCTATTTCAAGAGTTGTTAAAAAACCAAATGATGATTAAACGCCCGGTGCTCATCAAAAATCAAGCTGTTATTGTTGGTTTTGATGAAGACTCATATTCTTCTTTTTTATTGGAAAATAACGAAGAGTAGGGCAACAAAATAATCGTTTATTTGTTTTAAAATTAGAATATGAAATACTGGTTGATATTTTTACTTGCTTTGCCCATTGCCGGTTTTGCACAACATCCCTACCCGGCCGACAGTAACAAACAGCCTACATTAGAAGAAATGTTTACGGTTAAGGAGACCTTTAAGTACGAGGTCAGGTTTAGCTTTATACTTTTGGGGTGGGTAGAGGTGGAGCTGCTCAGCGATACGCTTTATAATGGCAAAGTGCATAAGCATATTTTCACCGAAATGCGTTCTAATCCTAAAATACCGTTTATCGGTAAGGAAATAGACCGATTTAATTCATTTTTCTATGTAAATAACGATGGTTTGCCCGTTACCTCTACCTATTGGAAAGACAATATTGACGAGGGTAGGCTTGATGAAATCAGATATCATTTCGATCGCGAAAAACAGTTGGTTTATTCACGCGAAAAAGATGGCTCGCGTGATACACTAAATTTAGTGGAGCCGGCCTCTGCCGGACATATCGTTTTCTATTTATCAAGGCTTTTTGCAGGTGCAGATACCACCATGGTTATGCCGGTTTACACCTCTAGCAAAAAAGGTGATTTGGTACTTAACAGCAACTCTGAAAAAGAAATAAGAAAGTATGCAGCCTTTGATGAACCCATAGAGGCATATTTAACCACCGGAACCACAAGAGATATAGACGGACCTTTTGGTTTTTCAGGTAATTTTAAAGCCTGGTTTTTGTCCGATAACCTGAGAGTGCCGTTGGAAGCCCGGGTGAGGGTGTTTTTTGGGAATGCAACCGTAAAATTAACTGAATATACACGCAAAGAATTATGAAACAATTAAGATTTAAGAAAATGCCGCACGCCGAAGATTTACCTCTGCCGGTGTACGAATCGAGAAATGCCGCGGGCATAGACATTCGGGCTGCCGTAAAAACGCCTTTTGTTATAAAAGCAGGTGAAAGAGCACTTATTCCAACCGGATTAAAAATGGCCATTCCCAATGGCTACGAGGCACAAATAAGGCCACGTAGCGGTTTGGCTATCAAAAATGGAATCAGTTTGGTGAATAGTCCGGGCACCATTGATGCGGACTATAGGGGAGAGGTCAAAATAATTATCATAAATCATGGAGCCGAAGATTTTGAAATTAATCACGGCGATAGAATTGCACAAATGGTAATTGCCCCGGTTACGCAGGTGCAGATTGTTCAAGTGGATAGTTTGGATGCCACAGAAAGGGGAGAAGGCGGTTTTGGCAGTACTGGCGTAAAGTAGTTGTTTTAACGGTTAGTGTTTTGCGCTATTAATGCGTTAAAATATAAAAAGCCTTGTATTAATTGATAAATACAAGGCTTTGTTAATTAATTGGTTAAATATGTGAATTTATCTGCTTAGCGTTCTACTTCGGGTAGATTGAAATCTACATTTGTTCGGTAATCGCCCAATAAATGTTCTGCAAAATAGTACCATAACATTCTATCGAAATAGGGTTGCATTGAACCGAAACCATGGCGTTGCCCCGGAAGCATCATCATATCAAAGCGTTTACCGGCTTTTATAAGTGCATCTGCCAGGCGCAAGGTATTTGCCGGGTGCACGTTATTATCAATGTCGCCGTGTACCAGTAACAGCTTGCCTTGAAGATTTCCGGCCAGCTCGGCGTTGGTTTTTATGGGCGCGCTGAACGTGCTCACTTCTTTTTTAACTTCTACGCTATCGGCATCCATTTCGGTTATGGTTTTCTTTTTTTCTTTAACGCCATTATGTACCTCGCTCCACCATAAATTATAAACATTATTATCGTGGTTACCGGCCGAAGATACCGCTACTTTATAAAACTCGGGATAACTTAAAAGGGCGGCCGTACTCATAAATCCACCGCCGGAATGGCCATAAATACCCACTTTGCTGATATCTATAAAAGAATGGCGTGCTGCCAGTTGCTCCAATCCATATTTATTATCGGCTAAAGGATAGTCGCGCAGGTTGTCGTATCCAAAATTGTGATAATATTTATTTCTCATTGGGCTGCCTCCGCGCTGACCCATTGCAACTACAATAAATCCAACTTGCGAGAGCCCTACCGTTTTAACGCTCGAACCAGCGGTTGTAAAACCAATGGGGAACGGCTCGGTTTGTGGACCCGGATATACGTAAGTAATAATAGGGTAGGTTTTTGTGGAATCGAAATCAAAAGGCTTCCACATTACTCCATATAAATCGGTTGCACCATCGGCAGCTTTTACCGAAAAGGTTTCCGGCATTTTCCATCCTTTTTCTTCCATCAAAGAAATGTCGGTTTCTTGCAGGTTGGCTATAATTTTTCCGTTTCTATCGCGCAATACCGATTTTGTAGGCAAATCCACCCGAGAGTAGTTGTCAACAAAATAGTTGCCGTTGTCGGATGCATTAATAGCATGGTTGGCATTTTCGTCAGCCAAGCGCCTGAAGTTGCTTCCATCAAAATTAACGGAGTAGAAATTGGCGTAATATGGATTTTGGCCGTCTTCGCGCCCAAATGCTGAAAAATAAATGGTATTTGCGGTAGTATCTATTCGTGCAATATCGCCCACAACAAAACTGCCTTTTGTAATGGCATTTTTAAGATTTCCGTTGCTGTCGTAGCGGTATAATTGCCCCCATCCGGTGCGCTCACTGTACCATATATACTCTTTGCCTTCGTTTATAATGGCCAAATCCATATATCGGGTATTGTGGTAGGGCTTGCTTTCTTCCGAGAACAACACTTCTGCCTCGCCTGTAGTGGTATTGGCTTTCAATACATCTACTTTGCTCCAGGTGCGGTCGCGGCGTAATATATACAGATAGTCCGATTTATCGGTCTGGAAGATGCCCCCTTTATTAAAATATGCGCCGCCCAGGGCTTGCCCTTCCCATTTGTCGGTATCTAAAACAACAGACTCCTCTTTTTCAGGGTCAAAAACCGTTATTTGGTCGATATAAATATTTTCTTCACCAGGCATGGGGTATTTGTACGATTCCAGCTCAGGACGTTTTTTAAGTGAGTTGATTACCCATAAATCGCCCACTTCGCGTTTATCTTCGCGTTTTACCCAAAATTTCTCTGAATCTTCGAACCAACGCACCCTCGAGCGTAATCTTTTATTGGAGGTGGTATCGCCATCACTCGCTTGATAGCTGTACCAGCGTTCGCCGTCTTCCGTTAACTGGATTTCAGTGCTGTCGGGGTCGTCGGCTCGCATTACAAATAGATTGTGATTTTTTGCGAAGGCAATCCAGGTGCTGTCGGGTGAGTAGCTTGCCCAAAATTCACGTTCTTCTTTTTTAAGGGAATCGCCCTTTACCAACTTATTGCCATTTATATTATAGGTAAATTTGATGCTATCCACATTAAATGTAAATAGTTTATTGTCGGTATCGTACTTAAAATCTTTAAGCGGTAAATCTTTAGCATTAAATGCTTTTGAGAAAGCCTCCGAAAGTTGCGCTGCCATTTCTTCTTGATCGAAAAGCAGTCGTTGGTTGCCTTTCGCGGCATCTACGAAGTACCAGTTTTTCCCGTCTTTATTATTATAAGAGTACCAAAATTGATTGGTATTTTTTATCCAAGTGGGGTAAACACTGGTTGAACCGACCATTTTTGACATTTGTTCGGTTGTAAAACGTTCGGCCAATTCAAAATTGGCTTTTTCTTGCGCATAGGTAAGACCCGAAAATGTGAAAATCAGTACGCCAGCCGCAAGCCATTTAAGAGAGTATTTCATTTGTAAATATTTTATTGTTACTGGTTGTTCTAAAGAAACTATTTTTAGATGTAAAAAAACCAAAAAGTTGCAACGGAATATCCGAAAAAACAATGTTTTTCGATTTAAAAATCCGTCATTCAAATTAATTGTCGTTCAATTCAGATTTCTTGCTCAAAATAGCACATAATAGTTAACGAATCGTTATATTGTGCAACTGTATTTAAAAAATTCATTTTAATCAACAAAGGTGCCCGTTTGAAGCCTTGGAAATACATTGTTGCCATTTGGATGACAAGCGTTGTAATTAGCGGTATTCTTATTAAAGTACCGATGATTCCCATTTTGGAGCAAACCTCACGTAATCTTTTCTTTCATGTGCCCATGTGGATGGCCATGTTTGCCATGTTTGGCATCAGCTTTGTTTACAGCATCAAATATTTGAACAAACCCAGTCAAGTAAGCGACATTAAAGCCGAATCTGCCGCATTAGTGGGTACTGTTTTTGGCATAATCGGCCTATGTACCGGCTCGTTATGGGCGCGTTTTACCTGGGGCACGTGGTGGACCTTTGCCGAACCAAAAATGAACCTGGCTGCTTTAGCTTTGATGATTTATGTGGCTTATTTTGTGTTGAGATCGGCTTTTGATGACGCAGAAAAACGCGCAAAATTAGCTGCGGTCTATAATGTTTTTGCCATTACCACCATACCGTTTTTATTGTATATAGTGCCGCGCCAATTGGAAAGTTTGCATCCCGGAGCAGACGGTAACCCGGCTTTTAGTGAGATTACGGCACCAGAATTGCGCTATGTGTTATATCCGGCATTTATTGGTTTTGTAGCTTTGTCGTTTTGGATTTATGATATAGTGCATCGATATAAAACAGTACAATATGAATCTGAAAAATTGTAATTTACAACCTTTGTGATACTGCAAGAAACCATACCGGCCGTTAACGATACCCTTACGCAAGTATATTCCGACAAATGGATGGGTACCGAGCTGGAACAAACGAACGCATTTATACAGTTTATGTATTCAAACGATTTGATATATGTTGTTTTGGGAGTGACGCTGATAATTTGGCTGATACTCCTTTTCTTCTTATTTAAAGTAGATAAGAAGGTTACTAAAATAGAACACCAACTTAATTCGAACAAAAAAGAATGAAGCCTAAATTAATTCTCGCCATTGCCGCCATTATCGGTTTTACCGCCTTATTGATGTTCAATTTTGGCGAAAGTATAAGCACTTATACCACTTTTGAAGCCGCCAAAACCATGAAAACAGCACACGTGGCCGGCGCATGGGACAGCAGCCAGGATTATGGTTTTTCGATGGAAACCAAACAATTTACTTTTTATATGGAAGATGAATCGGGTGATATCCATCGCGTGGTTTTTCCTAAGCCTAAACCCAACAACTTTGAAGAAGCCGACCGCTTAGTTGTAATTGGCGAAATGCGAGGCGAAACTTTTTACGCCAAAGACATGCTGATGAAATGTCCTTCCAAGTACAACAACAACGACCCGTCTCAATACACCTCTGTCGAAAATAATTAAAATATGATAGGAATTATTGGTAAAGTATTGGTATCGCTCTCATTTGTTACTGCGGTGGGAGCTGCCGTATTTTACTTCATCAGCGCAAGAAAAGAAGACCAAAAAACATTCAAAATCGGGAACTGGCTGATTGGTTTTCAAGGCTTGTTTGTTTTGGCCGCATCGGTAATTTTAATTTACCTGCTATTTACCCACCAATTCCAGTATTATTATATTTTTAACTATACCAGCCTGGATCTGCCCAATAAATATTTATGGTCGGCTTTCTATGGCGGGCAAGAGGGAAGTTTTCTGCTGTGGATAATATTTTCGTGGATATTCAGTCTAGGCATTATAAAATGGGCTAAAGAGCCGTATAAAGCACCGGCACTGTTTTTCATGACGCTTACCCAAGTGTTTTTACTCTCCATGGTATTGGGTTGGAATTTTGGCGACCTGCACATTGGCGCTTCCCCCTTCAGAACTATTGCCGAAGAAATGCCCAACGCACCTTTCTTATTGGCAAATCCAGATTTTGTACCGGCAGATGGCTCCGGCCTTAACGACTTACTTAAAAGCCCATGGATGATGATTCATCCGCCGGTATTGTTTGCCGGTTTTTCGATGATGACCATTCCATATTGTTTTGCTATGGCTGCTTTATGGAAGCGAAAATACAACGAATGGGTAGGACCGGCGCTTCCTTGGACTATTGCCGCAAACCTGGCTCTTTTGGCGGCTATTTGTTTGGGAGCTTATTGGGCTTATGTAACTCTTTCGTTCGGAGGTTTCTGGGCTTGGGACCCGGTAGAAAATGCCGCTTTGGTACCTTGGCTGTTCGGTATGGCTGGCATTCATACCATGATTATTCAGAGGAAAAGTTCAATTGCTCAAAAATCGTCCATAATTTTTGCTCTTTTAGCGTATGTGGGCATCGTTTACGAAACATTTTTGACACGTTCGGGTATTTTATCTGATGCATCGGTGCATAGTTTTGTTGATTTGGGGCTGTATGGTCAATTGCTCATATTTATGTTAGTAATTACCGGTTTAGGGTTGGGCATGTTTGTATGGAGATATAAAGATCTGCCAAAGCCCAAGAAAGAATCAAAAATATTGAGTCGGGAATTTATGACTTTTACCGGCGCAACCTTGTTATTGGTTTTGGGACTGGTAATTATTTTGGGAACAAGCTCGCCCATCATCGGCCTGCTGTTTAATGAGCGTCCCACTCCACCCGAAATAAGTTTTTATAATAATTGGAGTATGCCTTTTGCTATAATAATGGGCATATTTATGGTTGTGGCTCAGTTTCTGTTCTGGAAAAAATATACCACAAAAAGCTTATTCGAAGCGCTGGCATATCCATTTTTAATTGCAATTACAGCCACGGTTTTAAGTATTGTTTTTGGAGAGGTTCGAAACTTCTACTATATGCTGTTCGTATTTGCCGGTTGGTTTGCGGTAATAGGCAACGGGTGGGTAATGATAGATTTGATTCGAAAAAAACCATCCTTGATTGGTGGTACGGTAACCCACATCGGTTTTGGTACACTATTACTCGGAATTTTAGCATCATCGGCATTTAACGAACCACTGTTGGATAAGCGCACAACCGATTATAACAGGCAGGTAAAAGCAGGACTTATAACCGATGAACAAGGTTTTAAAATAACCGATCCTATTACCATGTTTCAGCTGGATTTAAACGAGCCAACCATAGTAAATAACGAGTATTTAGCCACTTACGAGGGGTATAAACTGGATAGCAGTGTACGTCCCGGCGAACAAACCTATAGAATCAAGTTTGAATCTATAAAAGGTGGCAAACCGTTCTACTTATATCCTCAGGTATATCCTATGCTGGCCAATGCTTCGGATAATAGCAATGTGCAATGGTCGGTAGATCCTGATGTACACAGTGGTGCAATGCGCGATATATATTTATATGTGGCGGGTAGCTCGTATGTTTCGCAGCGTAACAAAAGCATGGAACGTAAAGCTCAGGAAATGCAAACGGTAAGCGACGAAAGTGAAAAGGATGATATACCTCCAGTCCAAACCATAAAATTTAGTAAAGGCAATACGGTAAATGTAGATGGATTTGAGATGAAATTCATCGATTATGCCATGGAAGATACCACTAAACTGCCTCCCAATACCGATATTGGCGTACGTGCTCAAATCGAGTTTATGCACATTGCCAGTGGCGAGAGACATTTATTAGAGCCATTATTTGCGCTGTACAATGATGATGGAAAAACATTCATATTTGCACCCGAAGTTAAATTAAATCAATATGATTTAAGCTTTAAATTCACCAAAGTATATCCCGAGACCGGCGAAATTGATATTGAAATAACCGGATTGACTGAAGAATATGAAAGTGAGTGGGTGCTTATAGTAGCAGAACACAAACCGTTTATATCGGTAGTTTGGTTAGGTACCATTCTCATAATGGGTGGATTTGTAATTTCAATATTCAGGCATGCCGTAAGAGAGAAAAAAGGCTGATTCGAGGAGATTTATATCTATAACCAATATGCATAATTCTAAAGGTAAACATAGCATCCCCAAAACTATCGGGACGATTATGTTTCTTGTTATGCTGTTTGTATTGCCACCCAGTACTATAAATGCTCAAAATGTCAGCAATCAGCCACATTTGATGCCTGCCGAAAGTGATGCGGAATTCGAGGCGCAAATCAACAATATGCCATCGCCACGGGGTGCGCTGCTACGCTCGTTGGTGGTTCCCGGCTGGGGACACCATTATATAGATAAAAGCAACTGGAACAGAGGGAAAGCACACCTTGGTGCCGATGTGGTAATGTTGGTAAGCTATATTGGTTTGTTAAATAATATCAATAATTTAGAAAGCAGCCTTATTACCCAGGCAAATGCTCGCGCGGGTATAAATTTAAAAGGTCAAAGCCGGCAGATAGAGCTGGCTGTTTCTAAGTTTAACAGCATAGATGAGTACAACGATTATCAATTGAGATCCCGGAATTGGGACAAAGTCATCCCCAAAAACAGTCAAACTTCGTGGCAATGGGAAAGCACTGCCGAACGCCACATATTTCAAAATACGAGGGATAGAATATCCAAATCGAACAACCAAATACCGGCACTGATTACATTATTTGTGGTCAATAGGGTATTGAGTGGCATAAACGCATTTACCCGCGCACGTGATATGAAAGCAGCCCCGGAAGCTACTCTGAGCTACATAAACGAATTTGGCACCCCCGGTATAACCGCCAAATTGACGGTTGGGTTTTAGACATGGTGCTGGGTACCGGCGGGTTAATTTGATGGAACATTATTAGCAACCGCTTTATAGCTACTTGGCAAATATAGAATTTGCGGCGTAAACGTTATTATAGTCTGCTTCAACAGAGCTGCTGCTTAAGAACATAATGCTGCACCTTGGGTTTAGCCCAGCCGACCTCTGCACTATTGTGCTTTCTTTACCATCCGCCCAAAGCTATTAATTTATTCTGCTTTTACTCCGTCAAGTGGGAGTTAAATATTTTGTTAGATATTATGCAATCATCTTGTTATTTTAGACATAATAGCAGGTACATAACAAAAATTAAATGGTATTCGGCATGTCAGACAATAAAAAATCTAAATCATCTTTGGTCTTTCTTATATTATTACTCTTATTTGTGGTTCTTTTTATCACAAATCCTACGGCTGACGATTTTGAAGATTATGTTAAACAAGAATTTGTAGAATATGGCAAAGAACAAGGAAAAGTTGTAGGTATGGCCAGCGATCTTCTTTCAAATCCGGTTGCTGTAGGGGTAGGCAAATATACGCATCGCACCAATTTTCTACTGTGTTCTGTTTATGTGGTCAATATTGGGGATGGGGAAAGGAAGTACCTTGGTATTTTAAATCAATTCATATCCCTATAATTTGTAAATTTTCAGTATATTCTGCATAAAATAATGTTATTTAAACGAATATTTTGCAGCTTACTTTTTATTTTAAACGTATTAATAGGTGGATAACAATAAATTAAATTGTATTTGATATGACCAGTGATAAGAAGCCGAAGAGATTCTCCGCCTTTTTTATATTTTTGTTCTTCTTTGTAATTCTTTTTGCAACAAACCCAACCATGGATGATTTTAAAGGTCATATTAAACGAGAATTGGTAGAGCACGGAAAACAGGAAGGAGGTGTGCTGGGTGCAATCGGTAATTTATTTTCATCGCCTATAGCATGGGTTATTGGTCAATATACGCATCGGGCTAATTTATATGTATGCTCTATTTATATCGTCGATATCGGGGATGGTGATGAAGCAATATACCTCGGTATTTTAAACCAATTCATATCCTTATAATTTGTAAATTGTCGGCGTTTAATGGATAAATTCCCGAAGGGATGGAATATCCGGTAATTGTTTAAATATCCGCTTTTTATGCCGCGTTACAAATTGACCATAGAGTTTGACGGAACCGATTTTTCGGGATGGCAAATTCAACCCGATGCCCGCACTATTGAAGGCGAATTGGAGCGTGTATTTTCCAAAGTACTGCAACAACCGGTCGATTTGATTGGGCAGGGGCGAACCGATGCCGGTGTACATGCCCGTAACCAGATAGCCCATGTCGATTTACCGCATACTTTAGAAGAACTACAAAGTTTTTTGGTAGGGGTGAACGGTTTGGTGGGACGTGAAATCCATATAAGCGACATTGAGCAAGTGGAAGACGATTTTCATTGCCGTTTTGATGCATTATATAGAGAGTACAGCTATACCATGTTAAAAAAGCCATCGCCATTGCAGCGCCGTTATGCATGGGAGTTGCAGGGAGAGTACGATATGCAGTTATTTTACGCTGCTGCCGCATTGTTGCAGGGTGAATTTGATTTTGCGGGTTTCTCCAAATACAATGTAGAAAATTATACTACATTATGTACTGTTTTGAAGTCGGAAATTCTAGAAATAGACGAAAAAATAATATATGTTATACGGGCAAATCGATTTTTGCGTAATATGGTGCGTAGAATTGTGGGAACCATGTTTAAAGTGGCCGAAGGCAAGTTAAATTTAAAGGAATTTGAAGAAATATTGAACAATCCCGGTGCTAAAATCCATACTTTTACAGCTCCGGCACAAGGTTTAATACTGGAAAGAGTCTTTTATTAAATATATTTCATTTTACACTTGACTATAGCCTATAAACCTTGCTATATTTGTCGCCCCTGAGTGAGATTAAATCTCATATATTCCTCGGTAGCTCAGCGGCAGAGCAATCGGCTGTTAACCGATCGGTCGCTGGTTCGAATCCAGCCCGGGGAGCACGATAAAGCCTTACCATTTTTTGGTGAGGCTTTTTTT